>DFLF01000017.1 GCA_002373675.1 Pseudobutyrivibrio sp. UBA3626 | reverse complement strand
AACTACTACTATATAATACGAGGGAAATAATAATGGGTAAAATAACAGTAGAACATAATGTTAATGGAATTGAAGGACTTCATGTAATTACGCCAACTGCATTTGGTGATGAGCGTGGTTACTTTATGGAGACATATAATTATAATGATTTTGCGGCAGAGGGTATTGATCACAAATTCGTACAGGATAATCAGTCGGCCTCAAAGAAAGGTGTTCTTCGTGGACTTCATTTCCAGCTTAATCATCCTCAGGACAAGCTTGTAAGAGTTATTAATGGTGAAGTATACGATGTTGCAGTTGATCTTAGAAATGGTTCACCTACTTTTGGTAAATGTTATGGATTAGTATTATCTGCTGAGAATAAGAAGCAATTCTTTGTACCTAAGGGATTTGCTCATGGTTTCCTCGTAATGTCAGATTATGCAGAATTCTGTTATAAGGTAACTGACTTCTATCATCCAAATGATGAGGGCGGTCTTATGTGGAATGATCCTGACATTAATGTTGAGTGGCCATTTAATGATAGTCTCACACCAGAGGATGTTATATTGTCTGACAAGGATAAAGTTAATCAAAGTTTTAAAGATTATTGTGCAGGGAAGGGCATGAAACTAGATTAGGGTAGATAGGAGAATGCCTATGAAAAAAAGAAATATTAAAAGAGTAGCAGCTGTAACGATGGCTCTGGCATTAGTGTTAGGGCTGTTTGCTGTGCCTGAGTTTAATGCACATGCAGAGGAAGAACTACCAACGGGACTTGAAAAGCCGATAGTAGAGTACAAAGAAGTTACAGAAGAAGAGTTTAATAAAGCTATAGCAGAATCTAAAAGTGCATCGGAAAATGTATATAATGAATATGTATATGGAGAAAGCGCTTATAAAGGAACAGATAGTTTCTGGTCACAGTTTAGCAAACCTTATTATGACTATTCTTTTAGCAGATTATCTGATAGTCAGAAATCATTATACTATAATCTGTATCAGGAATTATATTCTATGATTGAGGGTGGCGTAAATCTTACTGATAATGTTTCAGATGATAAAGGGAAAAGACACTATCTTACAAATACTGTATTTGGTAGTGGTTTATCAAAAGATGATGCTATGGAGGTCGCTTATCTAATAGCATATAATGCTCCTGAATTCTATTTTGTAAGTCAATACATTTCTATAGTATATGATGGTAGCACTGGTCGACACGGTGTTCGTATGGGAGTATATGACGGTATGCAAAGTGGTTCTTCACGATCAAACTATGCTTCTTTAATAAAGTCTAAGGTTAATTGGTATCTAAACCAGGTAAGTACCAGTCTAAGTGCTTATGATAAAGAAAAGAAGATACATGATTTACTTATTGATAATTGTTATTATGGAAGTAGCAATACGAGCTACAGTCAAAGTTGCGCGTCGGCATTTTTAAACCCAGGTGGTGAAACTGTATGTGCAGGATACTCTGAAGCATTTGCTCTCCTTTGCTATGCAAGAGGAATACCTGTTATATCCATAACAAGTTCTGATCATGAATGGAGTCAAGTGCAACTTGGTAATTATTGGTATGCTGTCGATGTGACACACGACGATGTAAATGGTTCTAGATATAGGTATTTTAACAAGAGCGATAATACGATGCTTACCCTTGGCAGAGTGGCACATACTATTGAGGGATTTTGGAGTTCTGTGGGAAGAGAGAGTTGTCCTTATGATTATGGGAGTGAACCCGTTAGTGGCGGCACAACATGGTATAATGGTATAAATTATAGTGCGGTGTATGATTTTGATTATTATATTAATACATATGGAGATTTAAAGAATGCATTTGGAAGTGACTCTAATGCTGCAATAGCTCATTTTGTTAATTGTGGAATGAACGAAGGGAGACAGGCGAAATCTACATTTAACGTACAATCATATCGTAACCAGTATCAAGATTTAAGATTAGCATTTGGTTGGAATAACCTTCCTGCATATTATAATCATTATAGAACCGCTGGAATCTATGAAGGAAGAAATGGCACGGGATGTACTTCTTTGCAAAATCCAATACATGTATTTTGGGGAACTGATCTTTCTCCAATATATGACTATAACTATTACAACCAATACACAGATTTGAGAAATGCTTTCGGTGGCGATGATATGGCAATGATGACGCATTTCTTGTCTTGTGGAATGAATGAAGGAAGAAGAGGAAATGTGGGGTTTGATGTATATTCATATAGAAATCAGTATTCTGATTTGAGGCAGGCATTTGGATGGAACAACTTGAATGCATACTACTCACATTATCTAAATTCAGGAAGAAGAGAAGGCCGGGCAGGAACAGGTTGTAATACATTACAGAATCCAATACACACGTTCTTTGGAGTAGATTTCTCGCCAGTGTATGATTATGAATACTATAAGAGCCATAATGCAGATTTGAGAATGGCATTTGGTGATAATGATATGGATTATTTTGCTCATTTTCTGACGAATGGAATGAATGAAGGCAGACAGGCGTCAGCAGGTTTCAATGTATGGACATATGCGAGCAATTATGCTGACTTAAGGAATGTATTTGGATGGAATCTATCAGGTTATTATTTGCATTATATTAATTATGGCAAAAAAGAAGGAAGAATAGCTGTATAAAAAGGGCTTTTTTATTTTTTTTGGTTGATTATGTGGATAGACATTGAATGTGATGCTTGATATAATGATTCAGACATTAATATGAATAGCTTGAATATAATTATTTTGTTGTGGTTGTAAATGTTGTGATTGCGTGAAGGGAGTATATTTTGAAGAAAAATATTAAATTGATTATCACAGCTTCTGTAATGGTAGCGGCACTAGGATTGATTGCTATTCCAAGTAATGCAAGAACGTTAAGTTCCTATTCTCAAAAACCGATTTTTTCTGTAGTGGGTGATTCTATATCTTCCCACGATTTTTATGAAGATTCTACTTACTATCGGACAGGGGAGTTTTTTGATTTGGATAAGAACAATATGTGGTGGTCTTTATATAGTTCTAGTAGTAATGTAGAAATGGGATGGTCTGCTTCAGTTGGAAGTGCACAGGTTTCCTTACAGGATAGTAACTTCCTTTCTTTTTTCTACCCAAGTAGATTAGATCATTTAGATAACAAGGGTTTTCCTGATTATATTGCAGTATACGGTGGAACTAATGATGCTAACGATCTTAAGAATGTATCGCTTTTTAATAGCAGATATAATCAGTTGGTAGATAAATTACATAGTATGTTTTTAGGTGTTAAACTTATTCTTATGGCACCTAATTATTTACCTAGTTCATGGGATGTTTCGTCATCCAAAAATGCCTTGATTGATTCATATGCTAATTACATTAGTTATGTGGCTAATAAAAATGAGGATTACTATGTTGATTTAAGAGGAGCGATTGAAGCAAAGGATACAGTAGAGGGTGTTCATCCGATAGGATCTGGAATGCAAAAGATTGCGGATAAGATTGTAACTGCACTATCCAATGCAAGAGAAAAAGAATATGGTATAGATAGTATAAAAGCGGACCTTGATTATGATCATTATATAATTAAGGTAAATGCTTACAATCCTGATTATGATGCTATAAGGTTTAAATTTAAACTGATAGATAAGAATAATCCTGAACAACCAATTTATAATACAGATTGGACAAAGGATAATTGCTTCTATCTTGATGAGATTAACCAGAATAATACATATGAAGTGTACGCGGAGATTGATAAAGATGGAGATGGAAATTTAGATGATTCATTAACAAAAGAGTTTAGTAATCTTGTTTTAAAGCGTACTGGTGGAACAGTATATAACGGCGTTGATTATAGTGCAGTATACGATTTTAATTATTATATAGAACATAATCCTGATTTATATAATGTATTTAGAAATAATCCATATTCGGCTTTGGAACACTTTGTTAATTGTGGAATGGGTGAAGGACGACAAGCAAATGCAGAATTTGATGTCGTTTCATATAGAAATCGATACCAGGATTTAAGACAAGCATTTGGATGGAATAATCTTAAGTCTTATTATGAACATTACAGATTGTGTGGAAAGAGAGAAGGACGAAGTGCTATAAATTGTCCTACTCTTCAGAATGGTGTACATATATTCTTTGGTATAGATTGTTCGCCAATATATGATTATAATTATTACATTACTCATAATCCTGATGTGTATAATGCATTTAATGGAGATGAGACACAAGTGTTTGCTCATTTCTTGACTGCCGGAATAAAGGAAGGTAGACGTGCATGTGAAGGATTCGATGTGTATTCATATAGAAACCAGTGGTCTGATCTTAGACAAGCCTTTGGATGGAATAACCTGCAAGAGTATTATTTGCATTACCTTAAAGCTGGTTTAAACGAAGGAAGATCTGCAACAGGATGTAACGCAGTTCAGAATCCTATCCATTCTTTCTTTGGTGTGGATTTTTCGCCGATATATAATTATTATTATTATATAGAGAATAATCCTGATGTATATCGAGCGTTTAATGGGGATGATGGAGCAACATTTGGACATTTCCTTACTTGTGGAGTAAACGAAGGAAGAAAAGCCACTGAGGGGTTTGATGTATATTCATATCGAAATCAATATGCAGATTTGAGGCAGGCGTTTGGATGGAACAACTTAGTTAATTACTACCTCCATTATGTCAATGCTGGAAAGAATGAAGGAAGGAAAGCAACAGGATGTGATAAATTGCAAAATCCAATGCATTCATTTTTTGGAGCAGACTTTTCAGCAGTATATGATTATGATTATTATATTAACCATAATCCTGATATTAGAAATGCTTTTGGAGGAGACGACATGGCTACATTTGCACATTTCTTAACGTCTGGATGCAGAGAAGGAAGACAAGCATGCGAGACATTTAATGTATGGAAATATGCGGAGAATAATCCTGATTTGGTAAATGCATTTGGATTAGACTTGGCTAGTTACTATTTACATTATATTAATTGTGGGAAGAATGAAGGAAGAGTTGCAGTATAGTATATGAAAGAGGTGATAGAGAAAATACATTTTTTGATGGGAGAATTATAAAATGAAAGTGCAAATAGTTGGAAGACAGAAAATAAACGATTCGAATGGAATACCTTTTACGAGAGATGAAGATTTGCGTGCTCTGGATGGCATTGTTCGAGGCCCAGTAATAGAAGTTTCGCAGATTAGCGATGTTTTTGACAGTGATATGATGAAAGATTTTGAGACTCAACACCCCAATTATAGCAATATCACCATAGAAAAGGTAGAGGATTATAATGTTGATAATGAGGAAGAGTTATCAGTTGATTCATCTTCTAATAACATAGATGAAGATGAATATGTGGATGGCAACATAAAAGTTGATAAGGGTTTTTATACTGCATTTGAGCTTAAGCGAAAATATGATTGTGAACCTAAACGAGTAATACTAGATAGTGATTTTCAGCGTGATGATGTATGGAATAATATGAAAAGATCGGAGTTAATAGAAAGTATGTTGATGGGACTGCCACTTCCTATATTTTATTTTAATCAGGATAAGTATGGAAGATTGGTTGTTGTAGATGGAAGGCAACGATTAACTTCGATGTTTCGTTATATGAATGATGAGTTTCGTTTAACAAGATTGAAGGTTTTAAAAAGTCTTAATGGGAAAAAGTTTTCAGAATTGCAAATAATACAACAGAATAAAATTGAAGATTTTCAAATTCAGGCCCATGTGATAATTCCACCCACAGATGAAAGAGTAAAATTTGATATTTTTGATAGAGTTAATAGAGGTGGGGTTAATCTTAATAAGCAAGAAATAAGAAATGCACTGCATCAGGGGAAGGCGACTAAGCTTTTGAATGAAATTACCAGATACGAGGGGTTTGTTAAATCCACGGGGGGAGCCTTTAGAAATGAAAAGAGAATGAAGGACAAGTATTTAATTACAAGGGTTATAGCGATTCAGCTATATATTCAAGACGAATTGTATGATTCTGAGGGAAATAAGTACAAATATAAAGGCGATATTGATGGACTTCAAGGGTTGGCATTGGATTTCATTAATTCCTGTTCGGATGATTTCATAAATAAATTAAAGAAGAAGATTGAATATGCATTAGATGATGCGTACGATTTATTTGGTCCGGATGGGTTTAGGTTGGTTTCGGGTGAAAAAAAAACACCGATTAATATGAACGTATTTGAAACAATTATGATTGCACTAATGAATAAGAGCGAAATAACACCTAAAACGAAAATTAAAGAGGCTTTTGTTAAGATTAAATCAGAGGAGGACTTTTTGGATAACATTGGAAGCCATCGAGATGGAGAGATGAAAATGGAGTGGAGAATAAAAAAAGCATTGGAAATTGGTAAAGGTGGTATATATGATTAAGAAATTGATTATTAATAATTTTAAAAGTATTGATAGAATGGAACTGAATTGTTCTTCAATTAATATTTTTATTGGAACTAATTCATCAGGAAAATCGACTGTTTTACAAAGTTTACTTCTCGTTTTGCAGAATAATGCAGGTTTTGTGGGCTTTAATGGAAATTATCTTAAACTTGGAGAGTTTGATGATGTTAGATGTAGAGGTGTGAAGAATACAGAAGATATTAACATCTCTATAGAAGATGCATCAAAAAGTATACTCTCACACGATTATATAAAAACTGGAGATTGTATAGAGTTAAAAAAAAATGTAAATGGATATATTCTTGACGATATATTTAATTCTAGAAAAATGGTGCAATATCTCTCTTGTCAAAGAATTGGACCTATGTCAGCTTATGAAAAGGATATGACTATTAATGATGAAATAGGTATAAATGGAGAATATGCAATATCATATCTCAATATACATGGAAACAATCGATTGGAAGAGAAGATTTGTAAGGATAAAAGCAATCAAACACTTATGGGTCAGGTTAATTGGTGGTTGAAGAGAATAACAGGAACTGAAATAGTTACAGAAGATATGGTCGGAACAGATTATGTCAAGGCTGCTTATAATAATGGAGATATTAAAAATTTACGCCCCAATAATGTTGGAGCAGGAATTAGTTATTTGATTAGTATTTTGATAATGTGTTTGGCATCTGATAAAAATGCAATACTAGTAATTGAAAACCCAGAAATACATCTTCATCCTGCAGCCCAGGCTAAAGTTTGCGAGTTTTTATATTTTATAGGCTATAATGGACGCCAGATTTTTGTTGAGTCACATAGTGACCATATATTTAATGGATTTAGGGTGGGAATAGCCCAAAATAATATGGATAATAATTTAATAAATATTTCGTTTATGTATTTAGAAAATGTATTTACTAGATATATAAAAGTAAAAATTGGGAAATATGGAAGGGTTGAGAATCAAAGAAAGGATTTATTTGACCAGTTTGACATTGATATGCGAAAGATGATAGGTGTTTAGTTTATGGATAAGGCAATTGTCTTTAATGATTTTTGTTTATGTGCACAATATGATACTGAAGATGATTTTTGTGAATTGTTTTTGAGACCATTAATAGGAATAATGGATATCATGTATGACAATGAAATATCGCTTCTTAAGTCATATTATACATATACTGATAGAGTAACTGAAGATATGACGCTTGGGGAGTATTTGAATAAGGGAGGAAATCCATTTATTAGCTTATTTGCTCAGCAAGTCGTTATGTTGACTTATAATGATCCTTGGTGGGATGAAGATCCTCGGACTGATGTAAATGCTCATTATGAATATGATGATAAGTCAAGTGAACCGAATTGCATTACGGAAGCTATTGAACGAGGATTGCCGCTTTTATCAGTTGGTAATAATGATGAAAAAGGCGATAAGTTGTTGATTCAATACTTATATAAAAAGAATGGGGAGATAGGTGGGTTATATAATGTAACAGATGTTAGCTCAATGTATCTAATATCTATGATAAAATTTCAAAAGTTTATTGGTGATGTGATTAAGTGTTACCCATATGAAATAAAAAAATCTTCCATTTTTGAAATTGATGTAGATGATTCTGCAAAAGAAACATTTAAAAAGAATAATTTTAGTGAAGAGGATCTTTTGAAGATAGTGCATCGAGTCAATTGGATGGTTTCAGATAAAATTAATGGGAAGAAATCACATTGGTTTGACGAATTAGGAAATGGTTTGTTCGAGTATCGCGTGTCAATTAGTGAAGGGAGAGAGTTCCGATGGTATTGTGTTTGGAAAGAAAAGCTAGTATTTCTAAATGCATGTATTAAAAAATCTCAAAAACCAGACCAAAGAGTAATTAATAAAGCAGAGAATCTGGCGAAAAGATATTAATTACAACCATAGTTGTTTACTCTTCTTAAGAGATAGTGTTGTACTAATCGAATCGGAATATTTGCTATACTCTCCTTGTTGTTGGGCCTATAGCTCTTTATAGACCTAAACTTTGTATTCTGCATTCTAGGAAGAGTGACAAATATTTCATTATCATGTTTCTGAGAATATAGGATGAAAAAGGTGATGTCAGAGATTGACGCGCATTTAAGAACGAGACTCAGAATTATAATCTGGAAACAATGGAAAGTACCAAAGAAGAGGCAATGGGGATTTAAGAAGCTAGGAATTGGTAAAGACCTTGCAAGAGTGACCGCATACTGTGGCGACCATTATTACTGGGTAGCTACGAAAACGTGTGTCGTAAGAGCGATTCCAAAGAAGTGTTAGCCAAAGCAGGACTTATAAGTTGTCTTGATTACTATAATGAGCGTCACGCTTTGAAGTCATGTTGAACCGCCGTATGCCGAACGGCACGTATGGTGGTGTGAGAGGGGAGAGAAAATCTCCCCTACTTGATTATATGGATTTAGAGCTTGCTATAAAACTTTATATATATAGTGATTATTTGAGTGACAAATCAATTCAAATCCATATTGGTTAAGATATTTGTCACTTAATATATAAGAGACATTAAGTTTTCCAATATCGTTTTGGTTTAGATTCACTTTAAAGAGATCCGCTTGTAATAACTGAAAAGCAGTTTCGTTTTCTGAAATATCTGCATTAATATGTGCATATCTATTATATATATTACTATATTTTTCTTCAGGATCGATTTTTTCCACATTTCTAAATTGGGATATGTGTTTGTGGAGTTAATGGTTTTAGCGCCTACCATAATTGGCAGGTTGTGAAGAGGAACTTTATCACTAATTACAATCCAAAGTGCGTTAGTATCTTTATGTTTTATATCAGATATTTGCCTAACTGTTTCATTATTGTATATAACATTAATGCCTTTTTGTAGGGGATTAATGGCTAGACCTGATATTGTAACTATACATATGAGCGTTATTGCAAGTTTTTCTTTATGCTCAGAATTTTTTCATTGCATTGACAAAAACTATGATTTTTTATAAGGTTTATATAGTTGTTTTGTGATGTGAAAGATGTGTAATAGTATATGCTTTGAGAATTAGTTTATTTTACATCCAGTATTATCGATATATTTGACCATGAAAGGAGAAAAAATGAGTAAAAAAGTATTAATTATAGGTGCAGGTCCTGCAGGACTAACGGCTGCATATGAATTGCTAGATAAGTCAAAAGATTATGAAGTTGTTGTTTTTGAGGAAAGCGATAAGTTCGGTGGAATCTCTAGAACTGTAGAATACAAGGGTAACCGTATGGATATGGGAGGCCACCGCTTTTTCTCCAAGGTTCCAGAAGTTAATGAATGGTGGGAAAAGATGCTTCCCACCCAGGGAAGTAAGTCTTATGATGATATTAAACTAAAGCGTGAGTCCTCTGTAAAACCGGGCGGACCGGATCCTGAAAAAGTTGATAGAGTTATGCTCCGTCGTAATAGACTTTCAAGAATCTTCTTTAAGAAGAAATTCTTTGATTATCCTGTTTCACTTAAATGGGAAACCCTAAAAAACATGGGACTTGGAACAACTATTGTTGTTGGCTTTAGTTATTTGAAAAGTTGTATATATAAGAGACCCGAGAATTCCTTGGAAGATTTCTATATCAATCGCTTCGGAAAAAAGCTTTATTCTATGTTTTTTGAGAACTATACAACTAATCTATGGGGACGACACCCTAGTGAAATCTCACCTGAGTGGGGTGCTCAACGTGTTAAAGGGCTCTCTATTATGGCAATTTTAAAAGATATGTTCGGCAAAGTATTCAATAAGAAGAATCGTAAAGTTGAGACTTCTCTTATAGAGGAATTTGCATATCCTAAGTTGGGACCTGGACAGCTATGGGATTTGACTGCTGAGGAAATTGAGAAAATGGGAGGAAAGATTATAATGAATGCCAAGGTTGTGAAGATTCATAAAGATAAAGAAAACAACCTAACTGGTGTTACATATGAAAAAGACGGAAAATGTGTGAAGATAGACGGAGACTATGTTATCTCTTCTATGCCGGTTAAAGACTTGGTTTACGGCTTAAATGATGTCCCTAAAAAAGAAGCAGATATCGCAGCCGGTCTACCATATCGTGACTATATGACGGTAGGAGTGTTAGTTCCAAGATTAAAGCTTAAGAATGAAACCAAGATAAAAACACTAGGAAATATTGTGCCGGATGATTGGGTATACGTACATGATCGTTCTGTCAAGATGGGGCGCTTTCAAATCTATAATAACTGGTCTCCTTATCTAGTTAAAGATGTAGAACATACTGTATGGCTTGGCCTTGAATACTTCTGTAACGAAGGCGACAGAATGTGGTCTATGAAGGACGACAAATTTGCTAGAAGTGCAATAAAAGAAATGGTTAAAATGGGGCTTATTGATGATACGGATGAGGTTATAGATTATCATGTTGAAAGAGTTAAGAAAGCATATCCGGCTTATTTTGATACATATAGGGACATGGATGTATTAAGAGAGTATTTAGATAGTATTCCTAATCTATTCTGTGTGGGACGAAATGGACAACATAGATATAACAATCTTGATCATTCTATGTGTACTTCTTTTGAAGCTGTTAAGGACATAATGGGTGGTATAACAGATAAGTCAAATGTATGGAATGTTAATACAGAAAAGGAATATCATGAAGAGGATAAGTAGAACAATTAATATAGAAACGTATAAGATGATAATAGTTATAGTGCTCTTGACCATATCTATTATCCGAATTCTAATACAATTTAGAATTCCATATTGTATTAATCCAGGAGAGCCTGTAGACGACGGATTGATGCAAAAAATTGCGCTTCATTTGTTCCATGGCGAATATTTAGGCGTATATGATGAGTTTACTTTGTGCAAAAATTGGGTATATTCTTATTTGCTTGCTTTTTGTTATAAGTTTCTATTTCCATATCCTCTTCTTCTGGGATTCTTGAATATAGGGTCAGCTTATGCAGTGTGTAGATCTTTTAAGAATAATATTTCTTTTGTTCCTAGGGCATTAATGTATGTTTTGCTTATTTTTTCACCTATAACTTTTGCAGAATTGCCAGCACTTAGGATATATAGGAATAGTATTATACAGTATTTTACACTGTTAGTTTTTGCTGGTTTTATTGGTTTGTTTTTAAGAAAAGAAGAAAAAAGTATTAAACCCTTAATTCCTTGGGTTGTCCTTGAATGTGTATCGCTTCCTTTATTTTGGTTTATTAAAGAAGATTCTATTTGGATTCTACCATTTTGTGTAGTTATAACAGTTTTGGCATTGGTATGGGTTTTCATACATCAAAGAGAAAACATTATAAAAAAAGCGATAGTGTTTTTGGGACCGTTTATAGCGACTATTATAATGTCGTTGGGGATTTCTTTTGCTAATTATAATCATTACGGATTATTTGCAACAGATGATCGTGCTCATACTGAAGCGGCTAATGTATATTCGGCTTTTTTGCATATTGAACATGATTATGATGATGGTGGTGTATGGGTAACAAATGAAATGTTTGAAAAAGCCGCTACAGTTAGTCCGACGTTTGCCCCTATATGGGAAGAAATGAAAGTTCTCCCGCATTACAAGGAAGAAAACGGAGAGGTGTTAGGGGATTTGTTTATGTGGCGAATTCGTCATGCGATGAATGAAATGGGGTATTATTCTAATGCTGTAGAAACAAATGAAATATATAAAAAGGTTAATAATGAATTACAAGACGCGTTTAAAGATGGAAGGCTAGCTGAAGATAATTATATTCATATATCTAAGATAATGAAAGGGTTAACCATTGATGAAATCATAAAATGTGTCCCGAAAGCAGTTAAAAACATGTATCATGTGTCAGTATATGGTGACCTTGAGTTAGTTGGGCTTGCATCCACAGGAGACTTAAAGAAGATTACTACACAACAGTACCTCTTAGGTTTGAATACATATATGAGACAGCCTACAGATTTTCAGACTGATGTTTTTAATTATGGCAGTCATTTATTAGAAAAAATAAATAGTATAATATCTATATATCAAAAATTTGGAATTGTTGTGGATATCTTTGCAATAATACTTTTTGCTGTTTTCATCATGACACTTATATATTATATGTCTAAAAAAGATTTTAGCAAGTTAAATATTTTTATTGTTATGTGTGGAATTATTCTAAGTGCATTTGTTGTGGCATTTGAATTTGAGGCCTTTAGTGGATATTTTAATTATTTGAATTCTACTTTCTATGATGATTATGTGGAGTTTTATAGTGTTGCAATGTATCCCTTAATTTCTATTTTTAAATATTTGGCAATAATATTAGGAATTTATGAAATTGTAGGATTTATAAAGCTTGTTTATAAATACTTATTAAATCGCAAAGATAATGTTTATAAGTGATAACTGGGAGGAGTAAATAGATGTCAAAAAAAGATGTGTTATATGTTGTTATGCCAGCTTATAATGAAGAAGATAATATAAGAGATGTTGTTAAATCATGGTATGCGGTATTAGAGGACAAAAACGAAGCTTCTCGTTTGGTCGTTGCAGACAGTGGAAGTACAGACGGTACTCATGCTATTTTAAAAGAGATGAAGAAGGAATATCCTAAGCTTAAGATTCTTAAAAAATCAGCCAAACAACATGGACCTAAAGTATTAGCACTATATAAAGTGGCTATTAAAATGAATGCGGATTATGTATTTCAGACAGATTCGGATGGACAGACTAACCCTGATGAGTTCGAAGAGTTCTGGACAATGAGAAGTGAATATGACGGAATATTTGGGCTAAGGAACGAGAGAGGTGATGGTAAGGATAGAGCATTTGTAGAGAGAGTTGTATGTATGCTTTTAAGATTGTTCTTCGGAGTAAAGATACCTGATGCTAATGCGCCATTTAGATTGATGAAGGTGGATGTTCTCAAGAAGTATATTAATAGAATGAAGTCTGATTATAATCTCCCTAATATAATGATTACTACCTATTATGCATATTATAACCAGAAGTATAAATTTATACCAATATCATTTAGCTCTAGAAGAAGTGGAAAGAATTCAATCAATATCCCGAAAATTATAAAAATCGGGTTGAATTCATTAGGAGATTTTTGGGCTTTTAGAAGAGCGATGGAGTAGAACAATTTGATGATACTTGTTGGAGGGTGTAATTGTTATGAAAAGTAGAATATGTTATTTGGTGCTCTTTCTGTTATTGATTGTAGTATTTATTGTAGGGTTATTATCTGCCCGACTCAAATTAACGTATCTTGAGAAATATGATATAACTGATTATGTACAGCAGTCTGAAGATGATAGTACTAGGAAAAATGTTGTTAGTAATTATTTTACTATGCCTCTGGACATACTGAAAAAGCTTTCAATAGAAGTGGATTTGTCTAAGGTTGACAACAAATCCACACTATATATTCAGTTATTAGATAACGATGGTAATGTTGTATTTGAAGAGAGAACAAATTCCAATTCTAATATATATAATATTGAATTAGAAAAAAAAATAAAAACCACATCGGGAGCAAGATATAGAATCGTTATTACTGATGAAAATAATAATGACATTTTATCGCTTAATGATGGTATGAAGATAGAATTAATGGGGGGAAATGTTGATTATTGGTGGTATGGTTTATTAATAATTGGATTTCTCTATTTATTGCTGATTCTTGGGAAACTATTTTATAATAACGAGAAAAAGATTTTTTTTAGAGATGATAGAATTGTTCAGGGATTAATTCTTGCTATAGTTTTATTTGTTGTTCTTAGTCTATTGGTATATGAAGGCATTTATTTTACAGATGAGAATGACAATATAATTGGTGGAATGACAATTGCTAATAGGGGTGTTTTGTATAAAGATTATGTGACTTCTCATACGCCTCTATTATATTATATATGTTCTGTGTTTTCGCTTTTTGGAGCAAGCTCTCGTGAGCAGTTTAGACTATGTTTCTATATTGTTGTGTGCGTTATATGGGCTTTAGCATACATTAGACATAGAGATTCTTTTGGTTGCAAGAAGATGGTGGTTCTTCCCTTTGCTGAGATAATCATTGTATATTGTGTATGCCCTAGTGATGCTCCAAGAATTTTGTCTGAAAATTTTCAAGGGCTTATGTATACTATATTGTTGCTAGAGTTCATAAGATATTACAGAGACAAAACACTAAAATGGGATAGGTGCATAATAGTATCTCTATGTGTATGGGGCGCTATAGGGAGTGCATTTGTGAGCGTATATGTAGTAGTTATCATGGCCTTGATTTTTGTCGTGGTTGAGATGAATTATTACAAAAAGAGAGAAGTTTCGCTAAAAGAAACTTGTATGAGATATTGTAGGCTGATTATTTCGGCTTTAGTGCCTCTGATATTGGCTATTGTGTATTTCGCATTCAATAATTCTTTGGGAATTGCAGTAAGAGGTTTTTATACATTTAATACCGAGGTGTATTCGAAGTATTCAGGAATGGGTGAAAACGTATTTTATCCAGTATTTCAGGCCTATATTAATATAATGAGGTTTTTTGCTGGGAGTATTACAAGTATACTTAGTGCCTCGTCAGATCTGGTAGTTGTATTGCGATTCTTAGTAATGACACTAGCTGTAATCTTAGTAATTGTATTGGCATTTAATAAGCGATTCATAGAGTGTATGTTGGCAGGACTTTCAATTCTTATGTCGGCAACTAGATTTGAAGGGTTTCATGAAATCCCTACTTGGTTTATTATAATTGCAATCGATGTATTATATCTAGATATACTTATGAACAAAGAACGTAAGATGTTGTGTGTTCTTTCTGTTTTAATGATGGTATTTCTAAGTATCCCATATTTTGAAGTAGCACATGGAGCCTTATTTGCTCATGAGGACGAGCCTATTAGTGAGCTTGAATCTAGAGTAGTACAACTAATGAAGGAAGAAAGGAATAGTAAGATATTTATAGATGGATACAATTCTGAATCGAATTATGGTTCAATATATCTACACGACCGTTTTGGATCTTCTGTTAATAAAATACCTTACATGCTACCATGGTATATGGAGTGGTATGAAGAATGGGATGTAGATTCACTGAAAGATAATTCACCTAAAGTGGTTGTTTATGATATTGAACGTGAGGCGTGGGGGTGCAAGTACTATTCTGAGTTATTTGATAAGACTTTGATTCAATCATATATCCCCTTAGGTAATGAAGGGTATGAGCGCATGATTTGGATAAGAAAAGAATCTCCATGAGCATTTACTTTAGGAGGGTTTAACTGTTGTGCTAAATAGTGAAGAGTAAAGAGTATCATTATATAGAGAATTTGATTAAAGTATGGCGAGTATGAAGGAAGAAATGAGAATTGATTACAAAGAAAATTAAAATGAACTTACAGGTTATATTCTATATTGTATTTATTGCATTGACAGTTCTTAGGTTCTATATGGAATATTATCTTGGATGGGATTTGGGTCTTAATTCAAAAGTTGATGATGAGATGCAAGTGAACAATGCTTATTCTATTTTACACGGTCAATGGATGGGCGAATATAGTAATTCGACTATTCCGAAACACCCTATGTTTCCAATTCTTTTAGCTATGATACATTCTTTTGTAAGAATCTTACCGAATTCATATGATACGAGAAATAAGCAAACTGTTTTTGTACTCCAGAAGAAGGCTAGTCCTTTGGCATTTCCAAACAAAATGTATCCCCATAATAATGGGCGAAAAATACTGGATACTGAAAAACTAGGGTTGGCATAAAATGTAGTGACATCTGTTGGTGTTCCTCTTAGTATATCAGAGGTTGAATTATAGTCGTTATACTGTTGAGCAGAGTTGAATGGTGTTAGAGTTGACCATTTGTCTGTTCGTATATCTCTAGGGATGCCTAAAAGTGTACCCTGTTTGAATAATTCTTCAGATGTATGGTATTGATTCCCCAGATAAGTGTAAAAGCTTCCTATTGAAGAACCGCTTAGCTCAAAGATTGTACATAATATTATTATTGCAATACCTATTATATGTCTGTATTTGTCAAGATATATAAATAGATGCTTGAAATGATCTAGAAATATCATTTTTTTGATTTTTTTGACTATGAAGATATATTGACAAAGCCTTTTTTTTGGCTAAAATTTACTTATGGAATTAAATAGTAAATTTAATGGATAATCGTATTTGTAAAGCCCTGAGGGGGATGTGAGATGTTTAAGGAAAAGTTTATTATAAAAGATAATTTGAACGATAATAATTCATTATTTAAATATTACATTGAACTTATTGAACGGGAAGCTGACGATGTTTTAATAAGGGGGTGGGTATATTCTGTTGAGAATAAACCTGTTAATGTTGAACTTGTAGGGCAAAATAATAATTGCTTAAAACAAGGACGGATATGGCGAAAAACCCGTAAAGATGTAAAAAAGAAATTTGAGTTAAGTGACGATTATAAGAGTGAATTTCTTATTAGATTTGAAAGAGATAGTATAATCGACGAGAATATTTTTATTCATTTTTTTACTGATGAAGAGGAAAGGCTGTATTTAAAAATAAATATGCAAGGCCTTGATGAATCATTTACTGCTTGGGGTAAGGTGACTGAATTCATAACTAATCAGCCAATAAGACGAACAGCACGTTTTGTAAAAAATCATCCAAGGGAGGTATTTAACAGGACACTTGCAAAACTTAGGAATACAAAAGACGATTATACAATATGGCGAGAGAATAATATGCCAAGTGAAGCTGACTATGAAAGACAGAGGGGTAAGGATTTTCAATATAAACCTGTTATAAGTATTTCTATTCCTCTGTATAATACGCCATTGGATTTCTTTGAGGCACTTATGAAATCTGTTATCAATCAGACATATTCTAATTTTGAATTGTGTCTGGCGGATGGAAGCGATAATGATAACCTTGGAGAGTATATAAGAAAGCATTATTGGGATGATGACAGAATTAATTATATACATCTGGATGAGAATCTTGGAATAGCAGGAAATACTAACAAGGCTCTTGAGATGGCAAACGGTGATTATGTAATGCTTACAGATCATGATGATATACTAGAAATAGGAGCTTTGTATGAGATAGTAAGGGTACTCAATGAAGATAAAACAATAGATATTATATATACTGATGAAGATTTAGTTGACGCAAGTGGAACATTTTACAGTAATTATAGATTTAAACCGGATTTTAATCTGGAGATGTTAAGACATCTTAATTATGTATGCCATATATTTGTTGTACGTCGTTCGATTATGCGTGAAGTAGGTGGATTTAGAGAAGAATATGACGGCGCACAGGATTTTGATATGATTCTTAGGTGTGTAGAGAAAACTGATAAGATACATCATATTCCTAAAGTACTGTATCACTGGAGAGCGCATGAGGATTCAACAGCAGGGAATGTTGATTCCAAACAATATGCAATAGATGCCAGTGTCAGAGCATTAGAAGAACACTATAAGAGAGTTGGGATAGAGGCTGATGTTGAGGCGACAGATGTATTTATAATGCTTAAGTCTACAAGGCATCTTAAAAAAGAGCCTCTGGTTTCAATACTTATTCCGACAATGGAACATATTGAGGATCTGGATAAATGCATTTGCAGTATAGTGGATAAGACGGAATATAAGAATTATGAGATAGTTATTATTGAGAATAATTCCAGGTCTAAAGAAACTTTTGATTACTATGAAAATATAACGAGCAAATACGACTTTATTAAAGTTATTAAATGGGAAGAAGGATTTAATTATTCTAAGATTAATAATTTTGGAGCCAAGTTTGCCGATGGAGAATATTATATATTGTTAAATAATGATATAGAAGTTATTTCAACTGACTGGATTAATAGAATGCTTGGATATTGTTTGGATGAGGATGTCGGAGCGGTAGGTGCGAAGCTTCTATTTGAAGATGATACAGTTCAGCATTGTGGAGTTGTTATAGGTGTTGGAGGATTTGCCGGTCATATACTTACAGAACAGGATGTAGATGAAGTGGGGTATTTTGGTCGACTTCAAGTGCAACAAGAAGTCTCAGCAGTTACGGCAGCCTGTATGATGGTAGATGCAAAAGTATTTGAAGAGGTTGGGGGCTTTGATGAAGAATTTACCGTTTCGCTTAATGATGTGGATTTATGTCTAAAGATTAGAAAAGCCGGAAAGAAGATTATCTTAGATCCTAATATTACAATGTATCATTATGAGTCAAAATCAAGAGGATACGAAGAGACAGCTGACAAGCAAGCTAGATTTAAGAGTGAAATTAAAAGGTTTAGAGAGAAGTGGTCGGATATACTTAGCGATGGCGATCCATATTATAGTCCTAACTTGACGCTTTTGTATGGAGATTGTTCGCCCAAAAGGGAAGAAGAAAGATTTTTGATTGTTGAAGAGATTGAGCGAGAAGAGGTTAATTAATTGTCTAAAGCAAACATTGTATTTCACAAAGTAAGAGAAAATGCTTGTAGTGATAAGTTTATTACTATTGAAGCTATAGAGGTAGATGTACGCACTCCTATGGAGTGCGTTGTCGTGTTTATTGATAGCGAGAAGTTTACACATGAAGGTGTTGATATTCTTGTTAGAGATGATCGCTTTATATGGGATAAGTACGATGTGCCAGGGCATAATCCTGTGGCAGAGGTGTTTATTAATATTCCTAAAATGCTAATAGATGGTAGAGGAAAAGTATCCGTGGCTATTTGTGATGAAGAAGGGAATGTAATTAATAAATGCTTTGATATTAGCGTGACTAAGATTAAGAATTCACTTAGCCAAGGGATGGTTAAGGTGGATTCTGTTGATGTTTCTAAAGACTCAAGCGATGTTTCAATAAGAGGATGGGGAGTTAATACAGAGTCCTTAGAAGTATTAATTGCTGATGAGGCAGGAAATAGAATAGAAGCAAAGACTGAATATGTAGTAAGAAAGGATATTGAGACTCAATTTCCAGAACTTAGAAATATTCCTGAAGATGAACGTAGCAAAAAGCAAGGTTTTCTATCAACATTTAGCAGAAATAGTAAGAAGGTTAAAGTTCATATCATACGAGATGGTAAGGAAAGTATAGAAGTCGTTGACCTCGACAAAGCACTAGCATTTGATCCAACCAACAGATGGCATAGGGCTATGAGATATTACAATAATAATGGTCTTAAGTCATTTATCAATCATGGCCTTAAGAAACTATTTGAAATGACCATGGGCGGTAATGATAATCGCTACGAGAAGTGGATGGAATTATACGATGTCAAAGAAGATGAACTTGAATTCCAAAGAAATCAAATGTTTGAGAATGGTGTGAAATTCAGTATTATTGTGCCATTATACAATACCCCTCTTAATTTCTTAGACCAGCTTGTTAAGTCTGTAGAAGCACAGACTTATCCTAACTGGCAACTTTGCTTTGCTGATGGAAGTAGCAATAATAAGGTTGCGGAGCATATTAAGAAGCATATTGATGATGGAAGTTATCAAGGTAGAATAACTTATAGACATCTTGAAGAGAATAAAGGTATTTCTGAAAATACTAACGAAGCCCTAAAACTTGCAGTTGGAGAATATATAGTATTAGCAGATCATGACGATGTTTTGGCGCCTAATGCTTTATATGAACTAATGGTTCAGATTGATAAATATGGTGCAGAAGTTATTTATTCAGACGAAGATAAAATAGATATTAATGGCAAGGATAGATTTGAACCTTACTTTAAGTCGGGATTTAATATTGATTTGCTTTGTTCTAATAATTATGTATGTCATCTATTCTGCGTAAAGAAAGAAATTGCTGATAAAGTAGGTGGATTTGACTCTGAATATGATGGAGCGCAAGATCATGACTTTATACTTAAATGTGTAAGTGAAGTTGATAATGTATATCATATTCCTAAGATTTTATATCATTGGAGAAGTCATAAGAATTCTACTGCAGAGAATCCAGAAAGCAAATTATATGCCTTTAAGAACGGTAAGAAAGCAGTTAAGAAGTATTTTGATACTAAAGGAATTGAAGTAGAGATGGAAGACGGAATTCAATATGGTCAGTATCATGCGAGACATATTGTTAAAGGCAGTCCGCTTGTGTCAATTATAATTCCTAACAAAGACCATACGAGAGACCTTGATATGTGTCTTAAATCAATTATGAAGAATACTTATGATAACTACGAAGTTATTGTGGTAGAGAATAATAGTACTGAACCAGAGACTGAAGAATATTATAAGAATATTACAAATGTATGTCCTAAAGCTAAAGTGCTAAGATGGCCAGGAGAGTTCAATTTCTCTAGCATCAATAATTTTGGCGTTAAAGAAGCTAAAGGTGAGTACCTATTATTCCTTAATAACGATATCGAAGCTATTAATAATGATTGGCTTGATAGAATGTTAGGGTTCTGTCAACGAGATGATGTGGGAATTGTTGGTGCGCAGCTTCTTTACCCTGACGGAATAATACAGCATGCTGGTGTTGTGATTGGATTTGGAGAAATTGCAGGCCACGCTTTTGTAGGACTTCATCCAGATGAGTGTAAAGCATTTGGAAGGGCCATGCTTACACAGGATTATAGTGCTGTTACGGCGGCTTGCCTTCTAACCAAGAAGGAAATATTTGATGAGGTTGGAGGCTTTGATGAGGAGTTCAAAGTTGCATTTAATGATATTGACTACTGTCTAAGAGTAAGGCAACTCGATAAGAAGGTTGTGTATAATTCTTTTGCCGCCCTTACTCACTATGAGTCAAAGAGTCGTGGTGCAGAAGATACCCCAGAGAAGAAACAGCGTTTTGCAGATGAAATAAGGATGTTCCAGGAACGTTGGGCAGATATATTGAGAGATGGGGATCCATATTATAATGTCAATTTGGCCTTAGATAGAGCTGATTTTGCTATAAGGCAGAGTTAGATTGTGCTATATGACTATATAATATGTGCTGTATGTATTTAATTCTAATACTTTTTATTAAAAAGTTATGTTGTATAATGTGCAAGATGGATTGATACTCGTAGGTATAGGAGATATAACAAAACATGAGTAAGAAGAAAATTGTTGTTGGAATATTGTTCTTGATGATAATGGCTGGTACTAATATTTTGACAGTGTTTCATAAAGAAAACATTCAAGATATAGGTATAACACTTCATGTTGTTGCAGAGGTTGAGAATGATACCAATGTTCAAGCTTTTTTTAAACAAGTTAATTATGAGGACAAAGAAGAATTCTCACCGAGTCACGTTGTGAGTGTTCCTGCGAAGGCTGATGAGGGCTTTGTTGATTACGAATTAGCACTTCCCGCTGACACATCATCTATTAGAGTTAATCCTGAGCGGGTTTTGATGGACAAGATAGAATATGAAAAAATTTATCTTGCTTATAAGGATAATGTAATTGAAGAGTTTCAGTTGTCGCCAGATAATTACAATGATGTTGAAAAGTACAATTCATGGAAAGTTGATTCAGCTAAAAGCGCAGAAGTCGTTACAGACGCAAGATATCTGCGCAATCTGATTATAAAGATACTTGTGTGTCTTGTCATAGATATATTGCTTATTATTATATGGATTAAACTTGATAGCATTGTTATTATACCTAGGGATGTTATTTCTAATAGAAAATTAATTGGAAGTCTTGCCAAGAATGACTTCAAGCAAAAGTTTGCAGGCTCGTATCTTGGAACTGTCTGGGCTTTTGTTCAACCAATTATAACTGTTCTAGTGTATTGGTTTGTGTTTGAAAAAGCATTGAACGTAGGAACTCAATCAACTAAGGCTGGTATAGGTATTCCTTTTGTACTTTGGTTAATAGCAGGTCTTGTCCCTTGGTTCTTCTTCTCAGAGGTATTATCAAGTGGAACAAATTGTCTTATTGAATATAACTATCTAGTGAAGAAGGTTGTGTTCAAGATAAGTACACTTCCTGTTGTAAAGTCAATTTCAAGTTTATTTGTACATATGTTTTTTATAGTGTTTACTATAATACTGTATAGTTGTTATAGTTATTTCCCTTCTTTATATACATTGCAGTTATTGTATTACTCCTTCTGTATGTTTGTGCTGAGTCTAGGATTAATATATGCGTTTTCTGCTATAATGGTTTTCTTTAGGGATTTATCGCAGATTGTAAATGTGCTTCTTCAAATTGGTATGTGGATGACACCAATTATGTGGAATATGGATGCTATGGCTAACAGAATTCCAGGATGGGCAATGACGATTCTTAAGCTTAATCCGATGTATTATGTTGTTAATGGATATAGAGATGCTTTATATAACAATATGTGGTTCTGGGAAAGACCCGGAATGACAGCGTATTTCTGGATATTTACTATTATTGTGACAATTGGAGGCATGGCAATATTCAGAAAACTACAACAACATTTTGCAGATGTTCTATAGATATGGGAGAAATGAGATGTCAGATTATGCAATTCGTGTAAAAGACGTAAGTAAGATGTACAAATTATATAATCGTAACCGAGACAGAGTAATGGATGCATTTGGGCTATCTAAGGAGCCGAGATACAGAGAGCATTATGCGTTAAATGAATTATCATTTGATGTCGAGCGTGGTGAGACAGTAGGAATAATCGGTACTAATGGTGCCGGCAAGTCCACTATTCTTAAGATAATTACAGGTGTCCTTAATCCTACAAGTGGCGATGTGGAAATTGATGGAAGGATTTCGGCATTACTGGAACTTGGTGCCGGGTTTAATCAGGAATATACCGGTATTGAAAATGTGTATCTTAACGGTACAATGATGGGATATACAAGGGAAGAAATAGACCAAAAGATGGATGATATATTGAAATTCGCTGATATAGGAGATTTTGTGTATCAACCTGTTAAGACATATTCGTCAGGTATGTTTGTGCGACTGGCATTTGCTGTTGCAATTAATATTGATCCTGAAATACTGATAGTTGATGAGGCATTGTCCGTAGGTGATGTGTTCTTTCAGAACAAATGTTATAAGAAGTTTGACGATTTCAAGAAGTTAGGCAAGACGATTCTGTTTGTTAGTCATGACTTAGGTAGCATATCTAAGTATTGTGACAGAGTGGTGTTACTTGATCATGGCAAGAAGCTTTCTGAGGGCTCGCCAAAGGACATGATTGATATCTACAAAAAGCTTATGACCGGAACAGCCGTTGAGGATGCTCTTGCTGTAAGCAAAGTAAACGACATAGATGAGAGTGGTAAGAACGATGAAAAGAGCTACAAGGCACATTCCATCATAGTTCAATCAGACGACTCATCTTGGCGCACACATTTTACCATCAATCCTAACCTGAACGAATATGGCTCTAAGAAAGCTGAGATAATAGACTTTGCGATCGTTGATAATAGTGGTCTTCTTACCAATTCCATTATCAAGGGCGATAAGTTTACCATTAAGTCCAAGGTTAAGTTTAATGAGGATATAGATAATCCTATATTTACTTATACATTTAAGAGCGTCAAAGGAGTAGACATAACCGGTACTAATACTATGTACGAGAAGAAGTATGTGGAGCATGCTTATTCGGGGGAGGTGTATGTGGCAAGCTTTACCCAAAAGATGAATCTTCAAGGTGGAGAATATCTTCTGTCGATTAGCTGTACAGGATATGGCGATGATGGTGGGCTTGTTGCGTATCACAGATTGTATGATTTGTTGAATATTACAGTTGTATCTGACAAGAATACAGTAGGTTTCTATGATATGAATTCCGAAGTCAGTATAGTGAAGGTTGAGCAGTAAGAGAATAATCATAATATAGATAAAGGTTTGATAATGGATAATGAATTCAAGGTAATAAGACAAAGCCTAATAGAGTGGTGTCCCGTTAATGGTACAGACTGTATGTTGATTATTAACGAACCGGAAGGCTTTATGGATGAACTTATGAGTAAAAGGTGCAGTGTGACGTCTGCTGATAGCTATGAGGATGTCTTGAGTATATGTAACCGAAAAGAACAGTTCGATATTATATTGATGTATGATCTGTATGGATTCGCACTTCATACAGGTAATTCCAGCTTAGAGACGTTGTTGTCAACACTTCTGTCTTTGAAAAGAGAGGGAGGAAGACTTCTTCTTGCTCTTGAGAATAAACTTGGAATGAAGTACTGGGCAGGATGTCAAGAGGAACAAAAGGGCGGATATTACATCGGCATAGAAGACTATAAGGAGTGGACAGATAAGATAAAGCCATTGTCGAAAAAGGAGCTTGAGGAGGTTCTACAGGGCTTTGATGATATAAGTTATAAGTTCTACTATCCTTATCCTGATTATAAATATCCGACAATTATATATACAGATGAGTGCCTGCCATCAGAAGGTGAGCTTTTTAGGAACAACAGGAATATTGACAGGGAAAGATATATAGTAATTGATGAGACAAAAGCTTATGACAGTGTAATCAAAGCGGGATTGTTCGCCGAGTTTTCCAATTCTTACTTAATAAGCATAGTTTAGATAGAGAGGTTATGGTTTGGAGAGATTAATATATACAAAGTATTCCACAGACAGGGACAAGGCTTTCGCTATTAGAACGGATAGGCTTGTTGATGACAAAGGCAACGAGTCGATTAAGAAAGTCGCTTTGTTTGATGAAGGAGTCAGCCATTTAAAGCATATGTCGGATATGTCAATCCTTCTGAAGGATAGATATGGAGACAAGCTTGTGATTTCTAAGAGTAGCCTTGAAGGCAAAGTGCTTGACAATGAATTTGTTGTAGGCGTTTCTTTTTTTGATATCTTTGAAGAACTCCTCAAAACAGGCGGGGCCAATAATGTGTTAGAGGCTCTGGATAATTACAAAGCTATTATCGAATATTCTAATAAAGGACATGAACTTTTTGTTGTTACGAAAGATTTCGAAGATGTATTCGGAAGGCACGAAGAGCTTGAGAAAATGGAGTTGCAAACGTCATTTGTTACGGACATAGATATGATATTTGATAATATTATTATCTCGGACAACGGCAAGTGGCAATTGATAGATTACGAATGGACCTTTGACTTTCCAATACCAATCAAATACGTTCTTTTCAGGACTTTGTTCTATCTATATAATGACACGTCGATAGGTATTGTACTTGATTGGCCGGATGCTTTGGCTCGCATGGGCATTAATCATGGTGAAGCAACATGCTTTCGTAAGATGGAGCATCATTTTCAGCAGTATGTTATGAAGGGTGTTCGAACTATCGAGAGCGAGGTTAATAATGGACGAAAGCAGAATATTGCTTTTGAAGAATTGACAGACGGCTATAGGGAAGGCGTGTGGTATAAGTCAAGATATAGGGAACTGGAGAAGGAATACAAGGAATGTAAGACTAAGCTTGAGGAGTATAAGAATTACAAGAGACGAGCAGAAGAAATCCTCGATAAATACGGCAAGTTGAGGGAAGAATATCTTAGACAAGAATCTAAACTTCGCGAATTAAGAGGACGCAAGCTTTACAAGATAGGCAAGAGGATTAATAAGCTATAGTAGAGTAATTACAAGAGAATTCAACACTTGTCATACAAGGAGGAGTAAGTGTGAACAAGTCAGACATAGAAAAACTAAAGTACGAAGAAGAAGCATATACAAGATGGAGAATGGTTCACTGCAATGAAATAGAAGATTATATCGAGTGTCCCTATGAACCATTGATTAGTATTGTCGTTCCTGTATACAATGTAAAGAGTGTGCAATTAATAGAATGTATCGAATCTGTATTGAATCAGACATATCAGAACTTTGAATTGATACTTGTAGACGACAATTCTTCATGGGAATCTGTTCGTAATGATCTCTCCAAATATGAAGATAATTCCAAGGTGAGAATCATATACAGATCTGAGAATGGTCATATATCCAAAGCAACTAATGATGGTATTTTTGTTGCATCAGGAGAATTTTTGGCTTTCATGGATTGCGATGATACAATAGAACTCAACGCTTTGGCAGAGATGGTCTATTATCTTAATGACAATCCCGATACTGATTTTTTGTATAGTGATGAGGACAAGGTTACAGAAGATGGGATCTATTATCATACACCCTTTTTTAAGCCGGATTGGTCGCCGGATACGTTCTTGTCTATGATGTATACTAATCATTTGGCATTGTATCGAAGAGAAATCGTATGCTCTCTGGGTGGACTTCGCTCTGAGTTTAATGGTTCACAAGACTATGATATGACACTTCGGTTTATGGAACTTAGTGATAATAAGAGAGTCGGTCATATTCCAAAGGTATTGTACCATTGGAGAGAGCGCAGAGAATCTGCAGCGAGCAATTTAGATGCCAAGCCATATGCGATAGAGGCTGCAAAAAGGGCTCTTCTGGAGGCTTTGACAAGAAGAGGCATTGAAGGCAATCTGTCGCTTATAACAGAATTCCATCAATACAGAATTGATTATATAACTGTAGGTAATCCTTTAGTAAGTATTATTATTCCGTCTAAAGATAATTACAGTCTTCTTACTCAGTGTATCAATTCAATATATGAGCACACGTTATATAGTAACTATGAGATAATTGTAGTAGATAATGGGAGTGAAGAATACAATAGAGAGATAATATCAGAGTATCTTAACAAAAGAGGTATTAAATATATCTATAAGAAGATGGAATTCAATTTCTCGAAGATGTGTAATATAGGTGTGTCACACAGTAAAGGCGAATATATCCTTCTATTGAATGATGATATCGAAGTTATAAGAGGCGAGTGGGTAGACAGGATGTTGGGGAATGCGATGCAGGATCATGTGGGAGCTGTAGGAGCAAAGCTTTTGTTTCCGCAGAATGATACTATCCAACATATAGGAGTGTGTAATCTTCCAATAGGTCCAAGCCATATGTTCGTTGGATTTCCTGACAGTATTACGGCTAATTATGGAAGAAACAGATTAACATTTAACTGGCTTGCGGTGACGGGAGCTTGTCTTATGGTGTCTAAAGATAAGTACGACGAAGTAGGTGGACTTGATGAGAAGCTTACTGTAGCATATAATGATGTGGATTTGTGCTTTAAGCTATTTGAAGCAGGATATTACAATGTGTCTCGTATGGATGCTGTATTATATCATCACGAATCGTTTTCAAGAGGATATGATTCCACATCAGAAAGCAAGATGAATCGCCTTCGTATCGAAAGAGAGAGACTCTACTATAAGCATAAGGATTTGTTCGGTATAGATCCGTTCTACAATGTGAATTTTGCGAAATACCTTGGTGATTACAGTATTGATATGTATGGCGTGGATACACATAATTATGATGTCAAACTATCGAAAGAGGCGTACAGCCCTATTCCGACAGACCTTAGACTTGGGATTGACGGAGTGGGACTTGATGACAATGTCAGAATCAAAGGATGGGCATTTTCCGATGATACTGACGAGGATTTCAATGCTACAAGGTATTTACTTTTGAAAAATAAGGCGAACCAGATATTTGTAGTGCCAACAGAGCGCACCTTACGCGAAGATCTTAAGAAGAATCTGGGGCTTGATAATATTGCTGAAGGATTTATCTGTAATATCGACAGGAAGCTTCTTGTAACAGATTTTTTTGACTACAATCTAGGACTTTTGCAAATTAATACAAATGGTGATGAGAAGTATATATGGTCTGATGAGAAGGTGCCTTGTGACAAGATAGAAGAGCCGACCTATCTGTTCTATTCGAGAAGACTTAAAGCTTGTGATATCAACAGAAGTGGTAATATATGCTATGCTATTGATAGTGTAAGAAGAGATACAATGGTCTCTACAAGATGCGGTGCATATGATGATATGTGCTCCATAAGAGGTTGGGCTTATATTCCGGGTGGAATAAGTGCTGATAATAGGATTGAGATAGGTATAGCTGATGATAACGGCGACATTGTATTATATGATACAATAAGGGAGATTAGACTGGATGTGGCAGATGCGTCGCCTGAGGAGAGTGCCTATCTATCTGGTTTCAAATCCGAGATTCCAAGAAAGATTGGCAAGGAAGACAAATGCTTTGTTGTATTGACCGATATGAAAAGCAATGAATCATATATGACGGAGATATTGTTGGAGAGTAAAAAACAAACGGATGAATAGTATTGTGAATTATGCATGTAAAGTTAATTATATGTGTTGATGACTAAATGCTTTACTCACAAGGGATTGATATTATGTCAGCCACGTTATTGTTGGATTTAGTTACACTAAAAATTCTATTTATAAAAAAGCGTATGCACTCGTGAACAGTTGGAATTGAGGTATGCAAAACTATATTTCTTTAGATATGAATATCTCCATTCACCGTGAATAAGAGACACATATAAGGGTATAGTATAATATGAATGTATGTAAGAGTAAATTCATCACTATGTGGAAATTATTTTTTGATTTAACAAGTTAAAATAAAAGTTGTCTTGAGTTTTCGCTAAATGTATTTTGAAAGATGTTTATATTAAAAAAATATAGAGGAGATGTATATTGTATGTTGTTTTATTGTGTGATACAATATATAGAGGTGTGCTGTTAGAGATATTAATACAAAAAGCTGGAGGATTTATGAGAAAGAAAGTGATTTCAAAAGGAGTGTCATTATTACTTGCGACTGTAATGTTGCTGGGGATTACACTATCTGCTTATGCTGTGGAGAATGTATCAAATAGTGGTGGTATTGATGCATTAGAGGCTAAAAATAAGCTTTCAGACGATTTGATTAATTATGTAGCGATTACGGCTTCTAATCAGCAATTGGATGATGAACAATATGTTATTATTGGCATTGGCAATGGAAGTAGCAATCTAACAAATGGAGTGTTGACCTATAAAAATACCAGTTCAGGAGAACTGTATCAGGCTTCTTGCGATGAGAAAGTTGAAGATGCAATGTCATTTTCCATTGTTTACGATAACAAATCAGAAGGAGTATACCAACTAGTTGGTCTTGAATACACAATTGGAGGCGAGAAGGCTGGTGTTTCGTTACAAGAGGCAGGACTCGATGCGTCTTGGGGTGTAGGCGTTGATTATACAGCTAGCCCTGACGAGGTTATTCCTGTTGATAATGAAGATGGAACGGATTTAGAAGAGGTGGCAGATGTTACATTTGAAGTAACAACAGATGAAGGTAAAACTGCTACGGCATCATCTATTTCTAAGGCATTAGAAAAAGCATCGGATGATTTGAGTGTTGGAAGTAATGGTGTAATAAAAACACAGTCTACTCTTGAAAGCGCAAATGATGATATTAAGGTTGTGTCAGATACAGGACTTACAACTGCTAACAATTCTGTAAAAAATACTGGTGCAGGTAATGTTGTTGTTGTATTAGATCCAGGACATGGTGGTTCTGATCCTGGAGCAACTTGTAATGGATTATTAGAAAAAGATGTAACGCTTAAAGTGGCGCAATATTGCAAGGCTACGTTAGAAGAGCAGTACAGTGGTGCATCAGTTTATATGACCAGATATGGTGATGAAACTGTTGCTCTGGAAGATAGATATAACTTCGCTCAAAGTGTGGGAGCCAACGCTTATGTTAGCATTCATATGAACGCTGGAGGAGGAACGGGAGTTGAGGTGTATTATCCTAACGCCAATTATAATGCGGCAGCCAGTGAAGTGGGTTGTGGAATGGCATCTGAGATTCTTAATAATATTGTGGCATTGGGGATGACTAGTAGAGGAGTTAAGATAAGAAATTCAGAAAATGGATCCACATATCCGGATGGTTCACTTTCGGATTATTATAGTTTGATTCGGGGGCCTAAGCTTAGGGGAATTCCTGCAATAGTCGTGGAACATGCATTTATGGATGGCGATTACGCTAGACTGTGCGACGAGAATTTTTTAAGACAGCTTGGCGAGGCTGATGCGAAAGGAATTGCACAGTACTATGGTCTTGGGCCTGCAGAAGATTTGTCACAATATGCAGGGGCGTTTGATGTTAATTCCTATAGGTTATTTAATCAAGACTTATGGTCATTTAATGATCAGCAATGCTTTAATCACTGGATTAATTATGGAGTATGGGAAGGACGACCAGGAAGCCCAGTCTTTAAGATGTCTGATTATGTAGATTCCAATCCAGATTTATCAAGGGCATTTGGTTGGGATTGGAGAGCATATGCAAGACATTTTAATCAATGCGGCATGAGAGAAGGAAGAAAGTCGTTGAGCTCCTTTAGCGTAAAGTCATACAAGAATAGATATATAGATTTGAGAAACGCATTTGGAGGCGATTTGCGAAGCTACTATCTACACTATGTTACTAATGGCTTTTATGAAGGAAGAGAAACAAGTGGTTATGATAATAAACTTGTAGGCGGAGGAGTAAACAGGATATGGATTTTTGACTTTGCCGACGTTTACGATTATGACTATTATTCTTCACATAATCCTGATCTAGTAGCGGCTTTTGGCTGCGATGATGTGGCTATGATAAATCATTACGTTGAGTGCGGAATCCGAGAAGGAAGACAGGCGAAATCGGACTTTAATGTAATTGGATATAAGAATAGGTATCTTGACCTTAGAAGAGCATTTGGCAATGATTTACCATCTTATGTAGTGCATTATATTAATGCTGGCAAGAGAGAAGGAAGAGATGCAAGTTATACTGCTAAAGTAGTTAATGGTGAACACTATTTCTTTGGTGTGGATTTTTCGCCTGTATATGATTTTAATTATTATCAAGAGCATAATCCTGATATTAGAGCTGCATTTGGCAATGACGATGTTGCTACATTTGTTCATTTTCTGACTTGTGGCATGAATGAAGGAAGACAAGGATCGGCTAATTTTAATATGGGAATATATGCAAGTAGGTATCCTGATTTGTTCGCGGCATTTTACTTCAATTTACCAGAGTATTATTTGCACTATATTAAATGTGGAAGAGCAGAAGGACGTGTTGCTGTGTAGGCGTGTACTTTTTGGAATATAATATATATGAAATGAGGTATTATGAGAGCTTTTTTTAGAAGATTTTGTAATAAAAAACAAGTTTTGGCAATATTAATTGCAGTTATTATGCTAGGAAGTCTTGTGGCATTTGTAATTCCTAGTAAAGATTCTGTCGCTGAGGATAAGTATCCAATAATGGGACCATCTAATGTGTCTGTTGGGCAGTTGATGAATTATTACAATAGTGTCACAACGTATCCACTTTATTATGCGTGGGCTGGAACTGATGCTCCTACGTTAGATTCCTTCTGTCAGATGTATATTGACGAATGTAATGCTGAGGGTGTTCGAGTTGAGGTTGCTTTTTGTCAAGCGATGAATGAGACTAGCTATCTAAGGTATACAGGACGTGTACCTATAGAAGCTAAGAATTTTGCTGGAATTGGAGCTGTTGATTCTGATCCTGGTGCTTGGGCTGCTTTTGGTAGTGTTAGAGAAGGAATAAGGGCACATGTACAGCATCTTAAAGCCTATGCATCAACTGATAATTTGAATAATTGGTGTGTTGATCCTAGATTTAATCTTGTGTCTAGAGGATGTGCTCCTTATATAGAAGATCTTAGCGGTAAGTGGGCATCAAGTCCTACTTATGGTAATGACATAAGATATAATTATATGTCAAAACTAGGCACGTTTAATGGATTTACGACAATGTATCAGGGTGTAGAATATAATGCAGTATATGATCCGAATTATTATTTGAATAGCTATGCGGATCTTAGAGCGGCTTTTGCTAATGATGGGTACGCCTTAGTGGCTCATTTTGTTAATTGTGGAATGAATGAGGGAAGACAAGCGTGCCCATGGTTCAATGTTCAGACTTATAAGAATAATTATTTAGATCTTAGAAATGCTTTTGGAACTGATCTTAGAAGTTATTATATTCATTTTGTTAATTGTGGTGCTAGAGAAGGGCGAAGTGGACTATACTCAACTGGTGATAATGGAAAAGTCACATGTTTTAATGGTGTTAATTATTCTAGTGTGTATGATTATGATTACTATACATCCCATAATCCGGATGTTAAAGCTGCGTTTGGAAATGATGATGTCGCTACGCTTAGACATTTCGTGGATTGCGGAATGAATGAAGGTAGACAAGCTAATTCTAATTTCAACATCTGGGGTTATAAGAATAGATACTTAGACCTTAGAAGAGCATTTGGTAATAATTTGAGTCAGTATTATAGGCATTATGTTTCTTGTGGTAGAGCTGAAGGAAGGGATGCAAGCTATACAGATAGAGTTTTTAATGGTGAGCATGAATTCTTTGGTATAGATTTCTCATTAGTATATGATTTTAACTACTATCAAGAAAAGAATCCTGACATAAGGGCTGCATTTAACAATGATGATGTTGCAACGTTTTGCCATTTCTTATTATGTGGAATGAGAGAAGGTAGGCAGGCTAGTGCTGGCTTTAATATTCATACATATGCAAATAATTATCCGGACTTATTTGCAGCATTTTTCCTTGATTTGCCAGCATATTATCTTCACTATATTAATTGTGGATTTAGGGAAGGACGTATTGCAGTATAGTAGGGATACACTATGAAAGATAAATTGGTTATAATACCGGCCTTTAACGAGGCCGGTTGTATTGTTAATACAGTTAATGATATAATTGAGAACGCACCAGAGTTCGACTACGTAGTAATTAATGATTGTTCGAGAGATGATACATATAAGTTATGTGTTGAACACGGATTTAATGTAGTAAATCTTCCCATTAACAGTGGTATAGGTGCTGCTGTGCAGACGGGGTATCTTTATGCAAAGAGGTACGGATATAAGTATGCGATCCAAGTGGATGGTGATGGACAACATGATGCGGCATTTCTTGGAACTATGGCAAGGTATATGGAGGAGCACGGAACAGGTATGTTGATTGGTTCTCGATATATCGAGAAGCAGGGCTTTCAATCTTCAGGACTTAGACGATTTGGCATAAAGTATTTCACAGTTTTAATTAAGATTCTTACCGGGAAGAGAATTACAGATCCTACATCTGGTATGAGAATGGTGGGAAGGGATATTATTGAATATTTTGCAGAGGAATATCCTAAGGATTATCCTGAACCAGAGACTGCGGTTACGATTGTTAAAAGAGGATGGACAGTTGATGAAATACCTGTTGTTATGAAAGAAAGACAAGCCGGTACATCTTCTATTTCGCCCAAGAGATCAGTATATTATATGATAAAGGTTTCTTTGGCATGTGTTATGGCAGCTATGTCTGTGTAGCTTATTGATAATACTAACTAAGGTAGAATAATATGACGACAGAGATTCAAGTAATAATTATAGTTTTGTCAGGACTTGGTATCCTATATATTGGCAATTTAGTTAGAGTAAGAAGACTAGAGTTAAAGTATGCATTAATCTGGTTTCTAGTTGGTGTACTTGTAATTATATTTGCAGCTAATAAGCATTGGTTACAAAGCTTATCTAATTTCTTGGGGATTGAGTTGCCAATTAATATGCTCTTCTTTGCGGGATTTATCTTTGTATTAATGATAATCTTTACGCAAACTATAGTGATTTCAAATCTTACGCGAAGAGTCAAGAGGCTAACACAGGAAGTTGGTATTCTTAATAAGAGGATTGATGATATAATAGCAGCCGGCACACCAAGTGGCGAAGGTGTTATGTTAGAAAAGAGTAGTAATAAAAACGAAGAAGAAAAGGGAGAATAAAAATGGACGAAATAGCAGTGCTTATTCCATGCTACAACGAGTCACAGACAATTGAAAAGGTTGTAAAGGATTTTAAAGCAGTGCTTCCTGAAGCGGTTATTTATGTATATGATAATAATTCAAATGATAATACAGCTGAAATTGCAGCTAATGCTGGAGCTGTTGTTAGACATGAATATCAGCAAGGAAAAGGAAACGTAATTCGTCGTATGTTTCGTGATATTGATGCAAAATGTTATATCATGACGGATGGTGACGATACATATCCGGCTGACAATGCAAGAGAGATGTGCGATGCGGTACTTACAAGAAATGTTGATATGGTGGTAGGAGACAGACTTTCTAGTACTTATTTTCAGGAGAATAAGAGACCATTTCATAACTTTGGTAATTCTATAGTTAGATGGTCTATTAATACATTGTTTAAATCAGATATCAAAGATATTATGACTGGATATAGAGCATTTTCATATCAGTTTGTTAAGTCATTTCCTGTACTATCTCAAGGCTTTGAGATTGAGACAGAGATGTCAATTCATGCAGTAGATAAGAATATGTTCCTTGAAAATGTTGTAATAGAATATAGAGATAGACCTGAAGGAAGTGAGTCTAAGCTTAATACGTATTCTGATGGGTTTAAGGTAATATTTACAATAATTAAATTACTTAGAACATATAAGCCAATGTTTTTCTTTGGAATGATAGCACTTGTTTTTGTTGCGCTTGGTGTAGGATTTATGATTCCGGTAATAGTTGAGTTTGCTCAGACTGGATTGGTTCCTAAGGTGCCAACCCTTATTGTATGCTGTATATCGATTCTTATTGGTATTGTATCCTTCTTCTCAGGTATGATTCTACATACTATTACATGGAAGAATAGACAAGATTTTGAGATGAAGCTTGTTGAGATAGCAGATAAATATAAGAAAGCATAAGAGGAGTATTAATGAAAAGAGATAAGAGTCTTGATTTAGTGCGATGTGTTGCATGTATATTGATCGTAGTTTATCATTTCTTTGTCGAACAAAAAGATATATCTTTTGGTATTTCTACATCTAACAATAGTTTAGGGGGACTTGCGGTCTCTCTTTTCTTTATTATATCTGGGGCGGCTTTGTATTTGTCCATGTCTAAGGGAGATAATAGATTTCATGCTGGAACCTATATATATAAGAGGTTTAAAGCTATATATCCAGCTTTTTGGATTGCTTATATAATAGCTTTTTTGTATAGATTCTTTTTGACTAGACAAATCGATCCGTCTATACCTATACATCGAATTTGGCTATCTATAACTGGAATGGATGGGTTGTTTTTATATGCAGCTCCTAATTTTTATCTTGTAGGTGATTGGTTTATTGGAGCAATAATAATCACATATATGTATTATCCACTTGTAAAGTATCTAATTGATAGATTTCCTAAGGTTATGTGGGCTGTTGTACTAGTTTTGTTTATTGTATATGTACAGACTTATTTCTACCAGATGGAATTAAGGCATAACCCATTTAGTTTTGTTATAGAGGTAGTATTTGGAATATATTATGCGAAATATTTTATTAAAGAAAAACGATATAACAAGACAGCAAATATTATAGTATTTATAGCGAGTGTTGTTGTTTTTGTGTTTCTTTTGCTATTTTATTTTGATAATGAAAACATTCGTGCATATGCTATGAAGATAATGGGAATAGCACTATTTTTAATAGTTGTACAATTAAAGTTTATTATGAATAATGCTGCAGTTAATATGATTGTTTGTAACATAAGTGCAAATTCATATTACATATTCTTAGTGCATCATTTTATTTATTCACAGCTTATGATGAGATTTAGTGATGTAGTTCTTTCTAAGGTAGAATATGCAGCACTATTTATGTTATATATAATATTGATTATTCCTTTTACACTTATTGTAAAGGTTGTATCAAGGAAGTTCATTGAACTTATTGAATTAATTCCTAAGAAAATAAATGCGTAAAGTATATGATATTATTGTGATATAATATAAAAGCATTTTACATGATTTGGAGGCTTTATATGACCCTATTTCTTACAATCCTAATAATAATACTTGCTGTCTTACTTATTGCGTTCATAGGTCTGATTATCTATGTTGCAACCCAGACTACTCATCCTAAGAAGACGTCTATGGAAGATGCGTGGAAGTTGGAAATGAGTAAGGATTTTGTGAAAAAGCTGGATATGAATCCATCATCTGTTTATACAATTACGTCTTTTGATGGATATGTATTGCACGCTTCTTTTCTTCCTGCTTACGATTATATGGATGATTATGGCCGTATTGAAGGCTATGACTATGCTAATCCATCAAAGCATTTGTCAGAAGGAAGCTTTGCACCTGAAAAGTATCGTAAAGAAGATGGAAATGATAATTGCAATGGTCAGAAGTTTGTTATAATTAGTCATGGTTATACATATAACAGACATGGTTCGATGAAGTATGCAAGCATTTTCAGAAGGCTGGGATATAATTGCGTAATATACGATGATCGTCGTCATGGAGAGAACGAGAAGACGGTTACCACATTTGGATTAAAAGAATCCAAGGATCTTCTTGCTGTTATAAGAGATACGAGAGAGAGATTTGGTAAAGATATTGCGCTTGGTGCTCATGGCGAGTCTATGGGAACGGGACTATCTATTACAGCGCTTCAGTATGAGCCGGAACTGGATTTTATAGTAGCTGATTGCGGTTATGCAGATCTTGCCAATGTTGTAGAGAATGGGCTTAAGACGAAATTTCATTTGCCGACATTCCTGGGGGCAGTTGGCGGTGCAGTTTCAAATATGTTATACGGATATAATTATATGAAGATTGCGCCAATAGAACATATGGGAAATGGTAATATACCAATCTGTTTTGCTCACGGTGGTATTGATGACTTTATCCTTCCCATTAATAGTATTCGTATGCATGAAGCTTATAAAGGTTATAGTGAGTATCACGAATTCCCCAAAGGCAATCATGGTTTGTCAATCGACTCCGACCCAGAAGGATATGAGAAGATGCTAACAGAGTTTCTTGATAAAGTATATAATAAGTAATATAAATAAAATGCCTTATACTATGAGAAGTCTTACTTGTTTAAGATAAATCTATAGTTATAAGGCTTATTTTATGCAAAGAGCAAATTATCCTTGCAACACTTAATCTTATATGATAGAATTTGTGTGTTGCGTACAGATGTATTTGTGTAGCGAACACAAGATGCGAGTTATTTCCAGGATGATTATTGAAAATGTAAGGAGATAATGATGGAGGAGAAGACAAGGTATTATGTATTGAAAGAGAAAGCTGTTCCGGAGGTTTTGCTTAAGGTTGTTAAGGCTAAACATTTACTTGATTCCGGCAAATGTTCTTCTGTACAGGAAGTGACTGACAAGGTTGGAATCAGCAGAAGTTCTTTCTACAAATATAAGGATGATATTTCAAGATTTCATGAAAGTGCAAAAGGGAAGACCATTACCATGGTTATTCAGCTTGATGATGAGCCGGGATTATTGTCAATGGTTCTAAGCATAGTTGCAAAGCATCATGCAAATATACTTACGATTCATCAGAGTATACCGGTTCACGGAGTTGCAAGTCTTACACTGTCCATAGACGTATTTCCCAAAGCAACTGATGTGACTGCTATGGTAAATGCTATAGAGTCCGAAGGGGGAATACACTACGTGAAGATTCTTGCAAAGTGATTTTACATAATATTATTTGGTATTTATTGTCGTTAATAGACATTTAATAGCATATATAATTCAATAAAAAGGCAAAAGGAGTAAATTAAAATGAAAGTAGCAATAATGGGATTTGGAACAATAGGTTCAGGAGTATATAAAGTTCTTACAACTAATGAAGATGTAATTGCTAAAAGAGTTGGAGAGAAATTAGAAGTTAAATATGTATTGGATCGAAGAGAATTCCCGGGTGAGCCTTGGGAGAAGCTTGTTGTTGGTGACTATAATATCATTGCTAACGACCCTGATGTTGATATTGTTGTTGAAACCATGGGTGGAGTTGAGCCGGCATATACATTTGTTAAAGCGATGTTAGAAGCTGGTAAGCATGTAACAACAAGTAATAAAGCACTTGTTGCTGATAAAGGTGCGGATCTTATTAAGACAGCCAGAGATAATAATGTTAACTTCTTATTTGAAGCATCAGTTGGTGGAGGAATTCCAATTATTCGTCCAATCCTAGAGTGCTTAACAGGAGATGTTATTGAAGAAATATCTGGTATCGTAAATGGTACAACTAACTTTATTCTTACTAAGATGACAGAAGAAGGTAGCGAGTTTGAAGATGTATTAAAAGAAGCTCAAAATCTTGGATATGCAGAGAAAGATCCAACAGCAGATATTGAAGGTCATGATGCACAGAGAAAGATCGCCATCCTTACTTCACTCGTATGTGGTCAACAAGTAGAGTATACAGACATTCCAACAGAGGGAATAAGCCATATTTCTGCAAATGATATTAAATACGCTAAGAAGATTAATAGAAACATCAAGCTTCTTGCAACATCAACAGCAGTAGGTGATACATATGTTGCAAGAGTTGCACCATATCTTCTTTCTCCGGAACATCCTTTATATGCGGTAAATGATGTATTTAATGCTATATTTGTACACGGTAATATGCTTGGTGATGGAATGTTCTATGGTTCGGGCGCAGGTTCTCTTCCAACAGCATCAGCTGTTGTAGGTGATATTGTTGAGATGGCAAGACATGTTGATGAGAATATTCCTCTTGAGTGGAAGAGCGAGAAGAAAGAACTTGCAGATTCATCAGTTGTTAAAAGTGCATTCTTTGTAAGAACTAAGTCAGGAAAGGACGCAGTAAAAGAAGCATTTGGCAATGTGGAATTTGTTGAAGGTGTTGTGGACGGCGAAGTTGGATTTACAACAGATGTTATGACAGAAGCGGAATATGAATCTAAGGCATCAACTCTTGATGTGGTTAAGATGATTCGTGTGAGATAAATATGCATTTTGCATATTAAGCAAATACATAATAGACAAATTGAAAAGACATCCGAATAAAAAATAGCAAATTGTTAAGTATGCAAAGCATATAAGGAGAGACTAATGAAATACGTAGTTATACTTGGCGACGGAATGGCTGACTGGCCAATAGATGAATTAGATGGTAGAACACCGCTTGAATATGCGAGTACACCTTTTATGGATGAATTGAGTAAGAAGGCAGAGCAGGGTATGGTTAGGACAGTTCCTTCGGGAATGAGCCCTGGTTCTGATACAGCTAATCTGTCGGTTCTTGGATATGACCCAAGAAAATACTATTCTGGAAGAAGCCCTCTTGAAGCCCTTAGTATCGGTGTTGAGATGAAGAATACTGATGTTGCTCTTCGTTGCAATATAGTTACTTTGTCAGAGGACGAAGATAGATATGAAGATAGAACAATAATTGATCATAGTTCATCAGAGATATCAACAGAAGATGCAGCTGTACTTCTTGATGCTGTTAAGAAAGAACTTGAAAGAGATGGATATAAGTTCTATGTTGGAACAAGCTATAGGCATCTTCTTATAATTGATAAAGGTACGGTTATGCCTCTTGTTCAGCCCCATGATGTTCTAGGACAGGTTGTAGGTGACAAATTGCCAAAAGACCAAGTGCTTCGAGAAATGATGATTAAAAGTTATGATATATTAGTCAATCATCCAATAAATGTTGAGAGAAAGAAGAAAGGTCTTAATCCAGCAAATTCCTTGTGGTTCTGGGGTGCAGGCACGAAGCCTAATCTTTCATCTTTTTCAGAGAAAACCAAGAAAAACGGTGCCATGATTTCAGCAGTTGATTTGCTTAAAGGAATAGCTGTTGGCGCAGATATGAAAGTTATTATGGTAGAAGGTGCTAATGGTGGACTTCATACGAATTATGAGGGGAAAGCTAAGGCGGCAGTTGATACACTAATAAATGATGGCAATGATTTTGTCTATGTTCATGTTGAAGCGCCAGATGAAATGGGACACCAGGGTAGTGTTGAGAGGAAGATTAAATCAATTGAGAATCTTGATTCTAGAATTATTAAGCCGATTTATGAAGGCGTAACAGGTGCTGGTGAGGAAATAAGAATGCTTATAATGCCAGATCATCCAACCCCTATCAAGATAAGAACTCATACAGATGAACCGATTCCATATATGCTTTATGATTCGAGTAAGACTCTCGGTGAGGAGCCACATTTAACATATTGCGAAAAAAATGCAATGGAAACTGGTCTTCTTGAAGAGAATGGATATAAGCTTATAGAGAAGTTATTAGAGATGTGATACGATATTAAAGTCAACTATGCAGAAATAATAGAATATGTGTGTGAAAAATGATATTGACATACCTATGTAGAAATGTGTATAATATCTTCTGTGTGAAAACGCAGAAGATAATTATATATTGGCCCATCGCCAAATGGTAAGGCAACGGACTCTGACTCCGTCATTTCAAGGTTCGAATCCTTGTGGGCCAGTAAAGCAATCTCAATAAGCGAGGTTGCTTTTTTTGTGAAATAATTGTGTAATAATGATATTTTGAGATAAATGTGTTAAAATCTTATATGTTAATAAACAGTTGAGGAGTAAAGCAATGCATTCATTCACATCAAGAGTGAGATATAGTGAAGTAGATGAGTATGGGGTAATGTCCATATCTGCAATTATGAGATATATGACTGATTGTTCTATGTTTCACTCTATTGCTATAGATTATGATTTAGACAGACTAAATGAGGAAGATTTGGGCTGGTATATTACTGAGTGGCAGGTTAGGATTAATAAAAGACCTGTACTTGGACAAGAGATTGTGATTAAGACCTGGCCATATAAATTTAGAGCCATGATGGGATTTCGTAATTTTACAATTGAGACTACTGACGGAGACAGGCTAGTAGAAGCTGATTCAATGTGGATTCTAATGAACCTTAAGAAGCTAAAGCCGACTAATGTACCTCAGAAGATGGCTGATGATTTCACCTGCGAATCAGAGGTTCATAGGAAATGGCTATCGAGAAAGATACCAGTATGCGATTTGCTTCAGAATAAAGTTGATAATGGAGAATGCGATTATTCTTTTAGAGTAAGGCAAATGCATATTGACACTAACCATCATATGAATAATTCACGGTATATTGAAGCTGCAACAGAATGTCTTGATGATGATTCTAAAGTTTCGTATATTCGTGCTAGCTACAAGCAAGTGGCATACAAGGATGATGTTGTTAAAGTGAGTAGCGAGTCCATAGATAATGGTTTGCAAGTCGTTCTCTATAATGAGGAAAATGAATTTGCTGTTATTGAGATGTATGAAGATTTAGGTAAGATTGATGGGATTGATTAGATAGTTTAATCACTATTTATTTTTTAAAGTTCTAGAATGAATTAATAAAGTAATAAATACAGTGGTGAAAAAAGAGGACGGATAGACATGATAGAACTGGGAAAGATACAGAAGTTAATAGTTGTTAAGAAAGTAGATTTTGGCGTATATCTGGCAAGTAGTAGAAATAGAAATGAAGAGAGGGTTTTACTTCCGAAAAAGCAAGTGCCAGAAGATATTAAAACAGGTGATGAAATAGAAGTCTTTGTATATAAAGATTCTAAAGACAGACTTATATCAACTGTTAACATGCCAGATCTTACAGTCGGAGAATATGCTCTTCTTAAGGTTAAAGAAATTACTAAGATAGGAGCATTTCTTGACTGGGGATTAGAGAAGGATTTATTACTGCCATACAAAGAAATGATAGGCAGAGTAGAAGAAGGCGATGAATTATTAATTAGATTATATGTTGATAAAAGTAGTAGACTTTGTGGTAGCATGAAAGGAATATATCATCTCTTAAAAACGGATTCTCCATATAAAGTAGATGATGAAGTTGAAGGAAGAATATATGAATTCGGACATGAGTTTGGAACCTATGTGGCAGTAGATGATAAGTATTCTGCTATGATTCCAAGATTTGAAGATGTATCACATCTTAGAATCGGTGATGTCATAAATGCTCGAGTAACCAGGGTGAAACCTGACGGCAAGCTAGACATTTCCATTAGAAGTAAGTCGTATATTCAAATGGATGAAGATGCAGAGATGATCCTCGAATTAATTGATAGTTATGCAGGAGTACTCCCTTTTACAGAGAAAGCATCTCCTGAAGTTATCAAACGTGAGACAGGACTTAGTAAGAACGCATTTAAGAGGGCAATAGGTCATTTGTACAAAGAACGCCAAATCACCCTAAGTGACGGAAAGATTCGTAAGAGCTAGTTTTTTGGGTATAAACGAATTGCTTAAGTATGCGAAGGATACCATGAAGCGATTCGTTTTAAATAAAGTATAGTCTAAATATAGAATCAAAGGAGGAACAAATAATGAAGAAAGTAGTAAGTACAGACAAGGCACCAGCAGCAATAGGACCATATTCACAAGCTATTGACATGGGTTCAGTAGTATATACATCAGGAGTTATTCCTGTTGATCCATCAACTGGCAATATTCCAGACGGCTCCGTAGCTCAGGCTGAACAGGCATTTTCTAATCTTAAGAATCTCATTGAGGCATCTGGTTCGTCAATGGATAAAGTTATTAAAACAACTGTATTTATTAAGGAAATGAATGATTTTGCTGCTATCAATGAAGTATATGCAAAGTATTTTGTTGAGCCTTATCCTGCAAGAAGTTGCGTTGAGGTTGCAAGGCTTCCAAAAGATGTAATGCTAGAGATTGAAGCAATTGTAGAAAAATAAAATGTGCGAGACTTCGAAAAAATGCAACATATTGTCAAAGACAAAATGCTGCATACAATAGTAAGTACTATATAGGGTTATACGCCAATGTCGATATTGCCACCGATTGCAGGATTAACCAAACTCTCCAAAGAAGGAGAAGGCATGGAATTAAGCATTGCAACTTCTGTAGCAGCTTGAGCTTCTTGAACATTAAGTTGTTTGTCAAGCATAGCGATACCGAATTGCTGTAGAACACCATTGTTAGAATTAATCATTGATGCACTTGGCATATCCATAGTAACTCCTCCCTTCATGTAGTATTTACCTTTGTATATATATTATATTATGGTTATCGCAATAAAAAAAGTGAAAATTTCGTGTTTTTATTGCTAAGGATTCGCTATTTGCAGTTCTTTTGGAAATGTACATAAGAAAGGAGACAGAATATGATTTATGATGTTGTAATTATTGGAAACGGACCGGCAGGGCTTAGTGCAGGTATATATGGCAAACGTGCTGGTTTAAGTACACTTATTGTAGATAGAAGCCCTCTTTGTGGCGGTCAGGTTACCAGCACATATGAAGTTGATAATTATCCGGGACTTCCTAAGGTTACGGGCATGGAACTTGCTGATAAATTCAAGGCACATGCTACAGAGCAGGAAGTAGAGTTTTTAGTGGCGAACGTAACTTCAATTGAAGATAAGGGTGAAATTAAGATACTACATACTGCAAAGGATGATATTGAAGCCAAGACGGTAATAATTGCAACAGGTGCAAGACATAGGACACTTGGCGTTCCAGGAGAAGGTGCTCTTCGCGGAATGGGTGTTTCATATTGTGCAACTTGTGATGGTGCATTTTTTAGAGATAAAGATGTGGCTGTAGTTGGCGGTGGTGATGTTGCATTAGAAGATGCACTGTTTCTGGCAAGAACAAGTGCTAAGGTATATCTTATACATAGAAGAGATGCCTTTAGAGGCGCGAAAGTTCTTGAAGACCAGGTTAGAGCTACTGACAATATAGAGCTTGTCCTTGATAGTGTTGTAGATGAAATTGTGGGAGATGAAATGGTAAGTGCTGTAAACATTTCCAATAAGAAGACAGGAGATAAGTCTTCTCTTAATGTAAATGGTGTATTTATGGCTGTTGGAATTCTTCCTAATACTGAAGGGATTGAAGGTCTACCTGATACTGATGAAGCTGGATATATTAAAGCAACAGAGAGTGGTGAAACGTCAATTCCTGGCGTATTTGCAGCAGGGGATGTTAGGACAAAACAGTTAAGACAGGTCATTACCGCCTGTGCTGATGGTGCAAATTGCATAACTAGTGCCTCTCGTTACCTTGAAAATGTGAAATAATAATGAAATGTTGTAAGAAAAGCTCCCATTTATTTGACAAAACAATATCTCGTTGCTATAATGTAATCGTTGTGTAACAAATTTGTAACATATGTGATATTTGAAAGGATATAAACATGGAGTTTAAATTTAATTCAAAGCACGTTAGATATATGACAGCTATTGCATGTACAGGCCTTGCAGTTGGCGTAGGTGGTTTTACTCTTAATGCTAATGCGGCAACAAAGTCAACAGCACTTTCTGGTGTAACTGCAATGACAACAACTGTATCTACAAATGAGGATAAAGCAGTTGACGAAGGTTCTTCAACTGCCGGAGTATCTCTTCTTCTTGGAAATGCTCTTGCAGATGATGCAGGTGCAACTGTTGCAGCTAATAGTGCAGCACTTGTCCAGACTGGAAATGCTAGCTATGAAGACATAGCAATTTGTCAGACAGAGTCATATACTAACGTTCGTGCACTTCCTGATGAGAATTCAGAAATAGTTGGTATGCTTTATAATAACTGTGGAGCATCTGTTGTTGAGTCAGAAGGCGATTGGTATAAGATTGTATCTGGTAATGTAACTGGATATGTTAAGAGAGAATATCTTGTAATAGGAAATGCAGATCTTGCTCGTTCTGTTTCTCAAAGACAAGCTACAGTTAGTGTAGCTGCTCTTCAAGTTAAAGATCAAGCTAGTGATAACGGAATTTCTGTTGGTGATTTCCCACAAGGAACTGTATTTGCTGTTCTTGATGAGAACTCAACACCTGGATGGATTAAAATAACTTGTGAGAACGGTGACGGATTTGTAAAAACCTCTGAAGTTACCCTTTCTACAAAGTACGCACTAGCTGAGACTGTAGCAGAAGCTAATGCTCGTCTTGCTCAAGAAGAAGCACAGAGACAGGCAGCTGCAGAAGCAATGGCTAGGATGGCTAAAGCTGCTCAGACTCAAAATCAAAAGAAGACAACAAGTAGCAAGAGCAGTAGCAAATCATCTTCATCATCCGGTTCATCAAGATCTTACGCTGCACCGGGAAGTGGAAGCGGAAGTTCTGTTGCATCATATGCGAGTCAATTTGTAGGTAATCCATATGTATATGGTGGCTCATCTCTTACAGGAGGTACAGATTGCTCTGGATTTGTAATGAGTGTATATGCTCAATTTGGTGTTAGCTTACCTCACTCTTCATACAGCCAGCAGAATTGTGGATATAGCGTAGGAACAGGTGATATGCAGCCTGGTGATATCGTATGTTATGGTAGCCATGTTGGTATTTATGTTGGTGATGGCAACATTGTACATGCATCTAACGAGAGGGATGGAATCAAGATTAGTAATGCTAACTATAGAAGCATTGCTGATGTAAGAAGAATTTACTAATTATAAAGGGCTTGAATTATATAAAGCCTCTGGCGCAATTCTCTTATTGCGTGGAGGCTTTTTTGTCGTCAAAATACATAAGTTTGTGTATTGTTTAATTTAAATAATTGTGACTATTGATAATTATTTTCGATTTGCTATAATAAGTGTATGCGAAAACGCGCGGCCCTTATTAGGGAGAAAAATTCAATATTATAATGTAAAGGAGATTTTTAGGTATGAGAAAAGCGTTTATTACACCAACAAAGTATGTACAAGGCGAAGACGAATTATTGAACTTGGGATATTTCGTTAAGACATTTGGCGATAAGGCATTACTTATCGGTGACCCATTTGCGCTTAACCTTGTAAAGGATAAGTTAGAAGAGACTCAGAAGAAGTGGGGCATTGAGTTGGTTTATGCTGATGGATTTGAAGGTGAGTGTTGCAGAAGCGTAATTACTAAGCTTCAGGCACAGGCTAAGGATGCCGGATGTACATGTACAATTGGTCTTGGTGGCGGAAAGGCTATTGATACATCTAAGTGTGTTGCTGCTGGTACAAATCTTATTATTTGTCCTACAATTGCTGCTACAGATGCTCCAACATCTCACTCAGCTGTTGTATATACAGATGATCATGAGTTTGAGGACTATGCTTACTTCAAGCAGAGCCCTAGCGTAGTTATGATTGATACTAACGTTATCGTTACAGCACCTACACGTTTCTTAGTAAGTGGTATGGGTGATGCTCTTGCAACATTCTTCGAAGCACGTGCTAATGTACGTTCTTGCTCTAATGTCAATGCAGGACTTCCTTGTGGTGCTAACAGAGCAGAAGGAACAATGCTTGGATATGGTACAGATGCTTCATATGCACTTGCTACTCTTTGCTATGAGAACCTTAAGAAATACGGTGTTCTTGCTAAGGTTGCTTGTGACAATGAGCAGATTACACCTGCATTCGAGAAGATTGTTGAGACTAACATCTTACTTTCAGGTCTTGGATTTGAGTCAAGCGGACTTGCTGCTGCACATGCTATCGTTGATGGTATGACACTTCTTCCAGCACATCATGACTTCTTCCATGGTGAGATGGTTGCATTCTGTACAATATGTCAATTAGTATTAGAGAATGCTCCTAAGGAAGAGCTACTTGAAGTTATTGATTTCTGTATCGCAGTAGGACTTCCTGTATCTCTAGCAGATATGAAGTCTGGGGATGTAAGCGATGAATTACTTCTTAAGGTTGCTGAGAAAGCATGTATTCCTGATGAGTCAATTCACAATATGCCATTCCCTGTTACAGCACAGGCTACAGCATCAGCAATCAAGGTTGCTTCACAGATTGGTGCTGCTCGCAAGAAAGAAATCAAGACTTGGTAGAATAATTTGACTGATTTGATAACCGGACGAGTGGTAACATTCGTTCGGTTTTCGTGAATTTTTTAGAAGAAGGAGAAAATGAAATGCAAAAGATTATTAATAGACCAGAAACTGTTGTTATGGAAATGTGTAATGGTATTGCAAATGCACATCCTGACTTAGAGTTTATTCAAAAATATAAGATTATTAAGAAGAAAGATATTAACAAGAATAAGGTGTCTCTAGTATCTGGTGGTGGTTCAGGTCATGAGCCTGCACACGCTGGTTACGTTGGAAAGGGTATGCTTGATGCTGCTGTATGTGGTGATGTATTCGCTTCACCTTCACAGGTTCAGGTATATCAAGCACTTAAGGCTATCGCTTCCGATAAGGGAACACTTATGATCATCAAGAATTATTCTGGTGATATGATGAACTTTAAGAATGCCGCTTTTCTTGCAGGAGAAGATGGACTTGAAGTTGATTATGTTAAGGTTGAAGATGATATTGCTGTACAAGATAGTCTTTATACAGTAGGTCGTCGTGGTGTTGCTGGCACAGTATTTGTACACAAATGTGCTGGAGCAGCTGCAGAGATGGGCAAAGACCTTGCTGAGGTTAAGAGAATCGCTCAGAAGGCTGCTGATAATGTTCGTTCACTTGGATTCGCATTTTCATCATGTACAGTTCCTGCAGCAGGAAAACCTACATTTGATATATCTGAAGGAGAGATGGAATTTGGTGTTGGTATTCATGGTGAGCCGGGTATTAAGAGAGAGAAGATTGCTACAGCTGATGAATTAGCTGAGAGAATTGTTCCTGCTCTTCTTGATGAATTAAAGCTTAATGGTGAAGAAGTATCTGTTCTTGTTAATGGATTTGGTTCTACACCACTTCAGGAATTATATCTATTCAACAACTCTATTGCTAAAGTACTTGCAGATAAGGGTGTTAAGACATTTAGAGTATTTGTTGGTAACTTCATGACATCAATTGATATGCTTGGTGCTTCAGTTTCCCTTCTTAAGATGGACGATGAACTTAAGGAGATGTTAAATGCTATATCAGAAGCTCCTGGATTTAGAGTAACAGGTCCTTGTGATGCTCCAACATATTCAGAGATTAAGTTTGGTGCTGAAGATAATACTAATGTTTCATTTACAGCTGATACATCTAAGATGTCATCTGTTCCTAATGGAGCTACAATTAGTCAGGATGCTGTTGTATTCTTAATTGATAAGATGGCAGAGATAATTATTGAGAGTGAGCAGCCATGGTGCGAGCTTGATTCTCATGCTGGTGATGGTGACTTTGGTCAATCAGTTGCTAAAGGATTTAGACAAGTTAAGAGAGAGTGGGATGAAGTTAATGCTAATCACTCAGGCGATATAGGAGAATTTATCGGTGCACTTTCTATGATTATCATGGAGAACTGCGGTGGTGCATCAGGTCCTATCTGGGGTTCTGCATTCCGTAGCGCTGGTAAGTCTACAGAGGGCAAGAAAGAACTTACAGTTAAAGATGTTGCTGATCTTCTTCAGGCTGCAGTTAAGGGTGTTCAGGCTACAGGTGAGAGATCATTTGGTCGTGGAGCTGTTGTAGGAGATAAGACATTAATAGATGCTCTTGTTCCTTGCGCAGATGAGTGGACAGCTTGCGCTTCTGAAGGATGCGATATGAAGACTTCATTTGATAGAGCAGCTAAGAAAGCTGTTGATGGTGCTGCAGCTACAGCAGAGCACGTTGCTCATATGGGACGTGCAGGTACAGTTGGCGAGAGATCAATTGGTTATCCTGATGCTGGTGCATTTGCGCTAGGCGAAATTTTCACAAAGCTTGGAGAGCTTGTTAAATAATCTGCGTGAAATACTTTTAATATCAGTTGAATTGATGAGAGGTCTGGCGTTTGCCAGACCTCTTTTTTGGTGTCACCCCGTGTCAACCCAAGTTTGACAAGACTAACTCCGGGTGTTACTATTAAGTGTAGGTTGCGGGCTTTGAGGTGATTAGTAATGTGTATAGTTCAAATGCATTGACGCAAGCGAAGCGTCACCTAAATTTGAACTATATACATCACTAATCATAATTCAAACCCCATATATACATTAAGAGGAAAGAACGATGGCTGATAATAATAAACTTAAATTTAATATACAGGGTATGTCCTGTGCGGCTTGTGTAGCTCGGGTTGATAAAGCTGCGCGAGAGACAGAGGGTGTGGTAGATTGTAGTGTTAATCTGCTAACTAATTCGATGGAAGTAACTATTGGTGATGCGAAGACGACTATATCTGATACTACAGTTGAGAAGTCGAGCAACGCTCAATCAGCTGTTACCCCAAGCAGAGAGGCAATATCTCATGCTATATCCATGTCAGTATCTAAGGCGGGCTACAAGGCAATAGAGGTGGCGACTGATATTGATAGCGAAGAAAAGGTTAAGAACATTAACGATTCCTATAAGAGAGATATTAACAATCATGTTGCAAGACTAGTGAGTTCCGGGGTACTGCTCTTGTTATTGATGTATGTAGCAATGGGACACCATATGTTTGGGCTGCCACTTCCGCAGATTCTTATAGACAATCCGTTGATTGGAGCTGTGATTCAAGCTATTCTCTGTTTTGCTGTTATGTGTATCAATCATAAGTTCTTCATAAACGGTGCGAAAGGCTTCCTGCACCTGTCCCCTAATATGGACAGCCTTGTTATGCTAGGCTCTCTTGTGAGCTTTGGACTAAGTGTTTATCTTACAATAACAGGTGAGCATATGAGCCTCTATTATGATTCGGCGGCAATGATTCTTGTTTTTATAACAATTGGAAAGCTTCTTGAAGCAATATCTAAGAGTAGAACTGGAAACGCACTTGAAGCTTTAATACAGATGAGTCCTAAGATGGCAAATGTTGTTATAAACGGTGAGGAGAAAGTAATCCCTGCAAGCAAACTTAAAGTAGGGGATGTATGTCGCGTATACATGGGGGAGATGATTCCTGCAGACGGTGTTATACTAGAAGGTAATACAGCTATTGACGAGTCAGCACTAACTGGTGAGAGTAAGCTTGCTAATAAGAGCGTGGGTGACAACGTATTCTCTGCAACTAATAACTATAAAGACAACTTCCTGATGAAGGTAGAAGCTGTTGGAGAAGATACATCTTTTGGTAAGATTATAACGATAGTGGAGAATGCTTCTGCATCAAAAGCACCCATTAGCAGGCTTGCAGACAAAATTGCAAGTTATTTTGTTCCTGCTGTTATAATTATAGCTCTTATAACATTTATTATATGGTTGATAATTGGCGCTGATATGGTAACGGCAATTATACATGGCGTATCTGTACTTGTAGTAAGCTGTCCTTGTGCCCTTGGACTTGCAACGCCTGTTGCTATTATGGTGGGTAACGGCAAAGCGGCGAAGTCTAAGATTCTCTTTAAGTCTGCTGCAATTATGGAGATAATCGGGAGTACTAAGAGCGTTGTATTCGATAAGACCGGAACAATTACAAGAGGTATCCCCAAAGGACTTACTGTCAAAGAATACGATACAATGCAAGATGAGATTAAGCCTGACAGTGCATTTACGGTAGGTAAGTTGCAGGAAATGGGAATTGATACATATCTTCTCTCGGGAGACAGAAGTGAAGTTGCTAAAGATATCGGCGCAAAAGCCGGTATTAAGAATATAATATCCGATGTGTTGCCGGATGGTAAGTCCAGCCACGTCGAAGAGATTATGAAGGCTGAGGATGCGCGTCCTGTTATGATGGTTGGCGATGGAATCAATGATGCACCGGCACTTAGCGTGGCGGATATAGGTGTTGCGATTGGAAGCGGTACTGATATTGCTATAGATTCAGGGGACGTTGTTCTTCAAGGCGATAGTATTGTTGATGTGGTAAATGCTATTTTGATAGGTAAGAAGACGCTTCGGGTCATAAGACAGAATCTTTTCTGGGCATTTATATATAATGTAATAGGAATCCCAATTGCGGCAGGAGCATTAAGTGGAATTGGAATTGAGTTAACACCGGAACTGTGTGCGCTATTTATGAGCTTTTCAAGTATATGTGTTGTACTTAATGCACTAAGGCTTAATGGAATTAATTTGATAAGTTTTGATAATAATATGAACAGCGACAGGAATGCATCAAATATTTCCCAAAATGAAGAATTGTCTGTTGAAAAAAATACACAAATTATTGATAATATAGATAATATGGAGGGAGATAATATGATTATTAAGATTGAAGGTATGATGTGTCCTCATTGTGAGGCTCATTGCAAGGAAGAGTTAGAGAAGCTGGATTTTGTTGTAAGCGCGACTCCAAGTCATGAAAAGGCTGAGGCTGTCTTAGAGATTGATGATTCTAAATACGACGAATCTACAGCAACTGATGCACTTAAGTCAGCAGTAGAAGCTGCAGGCTATAAATGTGTATTTCCTTACTAAGTGCTAGTATAAAACTATCACCACACAAATAGTAACATCATAGGATGAGTTAGGAGGAAAGATTATGAGTAAAGTAGCAGTTTTTATGGCAGACGGATGTGAAGAGATTGAAGGACTTACAGTTGTAGATATACTTAGGAGGGCAGGAATCAAGATTGATATGCTCTCCATTGGAGATAATCTGAATGTTACCGGTTCTCACGGAATACAATTCAGAGCGGACTATCTCATGACTGATAAGAATAGTGATGACTATGATGGAGTTATTCTTCCGGGCGGTATGCCGGGAACTACGAGTCTTGAGAATAATACTCTTGTTCAGAGTGCGCTTAGGAAGCAGTTTAGTGCTGGAAAGCTTATTGCCGCAATCTGTGCTGCTCCAAGCATCTTAGGAAAAAACGGCATGGCAAATGGTAAGAAAGTTACAAGTTATCCTGGCTTTGAAGAAGCATTTTCGAAAGCCACATATGTAACAGATCCTGTTGTGACAGATGGAAATGTAATAACAAGTCGCGGTATGGGAACAGCTATTGATTTTGCACTTGCTATTCTTAAGTATTTGAAGGGTGAGGATGCTGCTTGTGAAATGGCTAAAAAGATTATATATAATCAATAAAGTTTGAACTTTATCTCACTCTATGCTATAATTTACAAGATTGTGCAAACAAGTATGCTATGTGGCGCGTAAAATACAATTAATATGCGTTTACTTGTTAATAAGGAGGAATATAACGACATGAGCGTAACAGTTGAAAATCTTGAGAAGAATATGGCTAAGATGACCGTAACAGTTGAAGCGGACAAAGTAGAGAAGGCTATTAATAAAGCATATAATAAGCAGAAGGGCTCTATTCAGATGCCTGGTTTTAGAAAAGGTAAAGTACCTAGATATCTTGTTGAAAAGACTTATGGTGTAGAAGTGTTCTATGAGGATGCTGCTAATATTCTGCTTCAACAGGAGTATCCCACAGCATATGATGAGAGTGGACTTGAGATTGTATCTCAACCAGAGATCGATGTAGTTCAAATTGAAAAAGGTAAAGAATTTATCTTTACAGCAACTGTAGCTGTTAAGCCTGATGTTGAACTTGGTAAATACAAAGGTGTTACTGTAACTAAGATTGATGTTGATGTTACAGATGATGAAGTTAACGAAGAGATTAACAAAGAACTTGAGAAGAATGGTAGAACTGTAACAGTTGATCGTGCTATTGAGAATGGTGATGTAGCAAAGATTGACTTTGAAGGCTCTATGAACGGTGAGAAGTTCGAAGGTGGAACTGGTGAAGACTTTGATCTTGAGATTGGTTCCCACTCTTTTGTAGATACATTTGAAGAGCAATTAATCGGTTCTAAAGCCGGTGATGAAGTAGAGGTTAAGGTTACATTCCCTAAAGAATACCAGGCAACAGATTTAGCCGGTAAAGAAGCAACATTTAAAGTAAATATCAAGGAAGTAAAGACTACAGAACTTCCAGAACTTGATGACGAGTTCGTACAGGATGTTGACGAAGAATGTGACACTGTTGAAGAATATAAGAAGAAAGTAAAAGAGAATATTCTAAAAAGAAAAGAGACAGAAGCTACAAGAGCTAAAGAAGATGAAGCAGTAGCAAAGGTTGTTGACGATTCTAAGATGGATATTCCAGACGCTATGGTTGAGCAACAGGTTCAACAAATGATGCAGGAATTCGCTCAAAGCATGGCTCAACAGGGACTTACACTTGAACAATATATGCAGTTTACCGGTATGACGAAGGAGAAGTTCGAAGAACAGATGAAGCCGGAAGCAGTTAAGAGGATTCAGACAAGTCTTGTATTAGAGAAAATTGCTGATGTTGAGAAGTTCGAGATTACAGAGGAAGACATTGACAAAAAGCTTGAAGAGATGGCTACTATGTATGGAATGAAACTTGAAGAAATCAAGGATGTTATTCCAGATACAGAGAAGGATAACATCAAGAAGGATGTCGCTATCGGTAAGGCAGTTGACCTTATTATGGAAAATGCTAAAGAAAAGGCAGCTTCTAAGAAGTCTACTGCAAAGAAAGCCGATAAGGCAGATGATAAAGAAGAGAAAAAGACTACTGCTAAGAAGTCGACAACTAAGAAAACTACAACTAAGAAAACTACAACTAAGAAAGATTCTGATAAAGAAGAGAAGAAGACTACATCTAAGAAGTCAACTTCAACAAAGAAGACAACTACTAAGAAATCAACTACAGCTAAGAAGACTACAAAGAAAGCTGAGGAAGATAAATAGTATATTTGAAGGTATAGGAGGACTTGGATATGGCTACAATACCTTATGTCATTGAACAAAATAGTAGGGGCGAGAGATCTTATGATATTTATTCTCGCTTATTAAAGGATAGAATTATATTCCTGGGAGAAGAAGTTAATGAGACTACAGCGAGTCTTGTAGTTGCACAAATGCTTTTCCTTGAGTCAGAAGATCCTGGTAAAGATATACATTTGTATATTAACTCACCAGGTGGAATGGTAACGGCTGGTATGGCTATCTATGATACAATGCAATATATTAAATGTGACGTATCTACCATATGTATCGGTATGGCAGCTTCAATGGGAGCATTTCTTCTTGCAGGTGGAGCAAAGGGTAAGAGATATGCCCTTCCTAATGCAGAAATCATGATTCATCAGCCATCAGGTGGAGCAAAGGGACAGGCAACGGACATTAAGATTGTTGCGGAGAATATCCTTAAGACTAAAGAGAAGTTAAACAAAATACTTGCTGATAATACTGGCAAACCAGTTGAACAAGTTGCTGAAGATACAGAGAGAGATCATTGGATGGATGCCAAAGAAGCGCTTGATTATGGTCTTGTAGATAGTATTATAACTAACAGAGAATAATTGAAAGGGGTGGCGTTTGCCGCCCTTATTGTGAATTTATATGTAAATTATAAATGCGTAATCATATATATGCATTTACATTAATTAGAAGGGAATATGATATGTCAAGAACTACTGGTAAGAATGGAAACGATGTTCAAAGATGTGCTTTTTGTGGAAGAACAGCAAGCCAGGTTAAAATTCTTATGGAAAGTGAAAATGGTTTGTATATATGCGACAACTGCGTAATGGGTTGTGCAGAAATAATTGATGAGCAGTATATGAATTATGAGGGATTCAAGAATGAATCTAAGCTTGGTGCAGAAGACATTAATCTGTTAAAGCCGAAGGAACTTAAAGCTTTTCTTGATGAATATGTAATCGGCCAGGAAGAAGCAAAGAAGGTTCTCTCTGTTTCTGTATATAATCATTATAAGAGGGTTCTGGCAAAAGAGGATGAGCTTGGTGTTGAACTTCAGAAAAGTAATGTTCTTCTACTTGGACCTACTGGTTCTGGTAAGACATATCTTGCCCAGACCCTTGCTAAGATACTTGGAGTTCCATTTGCAATAGCAGATGCCACATCCCTTACTGAAGCAGGTTATGTTGGAGAAGATGTTGAGAATATACTTCTTAAAATTATACAAGCGGCTGATTATGATATTGAAAAGGCTCAGCTTGGAATAATTTATATTGATGAAATTGACAAGATTACTAAGAAGTCTGAGAATGTCTCTATTACAAGGGATGTATCTGGTGAAGGTGTACAGCAGGCACTTCTTAAGATTCTTGAAGGTACTGTTGCGTCAGTGCCTCCACAGGGTGGTAGAAAGCATCCTCATCAGGAACTTCTTCAGATTGACACAACCAATATTCTGTTTATCTGTGGTGGTGCATTTGAAGGACTCGACAAGATAATTGAAGCACGTCTTGATACTAAGTCAATTGGATTTAATGGTGTAGTTAAGGAAAAGAGTGCAACTAATGTAGGGGATACATTTAAGAGAGTTCTACCAGATGACTTTGTTAAGTTCGGTCTTATTCCAGAATTTATCGGACGTGTGCCTGTAAACGTTGCTTTAGATCAATTAGATGAAGAGGCTATGGTTAGGATTCTAAAAGAGCCTAAGAACAGTCTTGTTAAGCAATATAAAGCGTTATTCAAGTTAGATGAAGTTGAACTTGATTTTGAAGATGATGCGCTTACCGAAATTGCCAAGAAATCAATTGAGCGAAAGACTGGTGCGAGAGGACTTCGCGCCATTATGGAAAATGTTATGATGGATACTATGTATGAGATGCCATCTGATGACTCTATTGAAAAGGTTTTAATTACTAAGGAAATGGTAGATGAGAACCTTCTTCTTATTGATAAAAAAGAAGCTGAGGTTAAGATGCTTACTAAAGAGAAAGAGACGGCATAATGAAAATAAAAAATGTAGAGCTTGAGTTAGTCTGTGGACCAACTAGCAAGCTTCCTGAGAATTCCCTGCCAGAGCTCGCTTTTGCAGGGAAATCTAATGTGGGGAAAAGCTCGCTTATTAATTGTCTTGTGAATCGTAAATCCCTGGCGAGAACATCTTCTCAGCCTGGAAAGACACAAACAATTAATTTTTATAACGTTAATAAAGAGATATATTTTGTGGATTTGCCGGGATATGGATTTGCGAAAGTATCTGAGGCAGAAAAGAAACGTTGGGGAGAAATGATTGAAAACTACCTTAATTCTTCTAAGATGCTACGCGTGGTTTTCTTGTTGATTGATATTAGGCATAATCCCTCTGCAAATGATAAGCAGATGTTCGAATGGATTGAATATATGGGATTTGAGCCTGTAATTATAGCAACTAAAGCAGATAAGCTTAAGAGAAGCCAGGTTGATAAGCATATTAAGCAGATAAGAGAGGGGCTAAGTGCTGGTAAGGATACAATTATAGTTCCTTTCTCATCTACATCTAAGCAGGGTGTCGATACAGTGTTAGACTTCTGCGACCAGATTCTGGAAAATGAAGGCTGAGAGGTGACAGGGGGGTTGACAGGGGGACGGTCCTTTTGTCAACCTTTTCGGAAGAAAGTTGACAAAAGGACCGTCCCCCTGTCAACCAATGGAGTTTAATTATGAATAAGACTAAGAAGAATATTTTTTTGATAACATTGCTTATACTCCTATCTGTAATAGGAATTATTATTATTTCCATAGGAGTATCTATGTCTAAAAAGAATGATGCGGCAGATCACGGCACACTCACTGTTGTCACTTCGTTCTATCCTATGTATATTGCTGCGCTTAATATAACGGAACGTGCAGATATTAATCTAAGTAATTTGTCTGAGCCACAGACCGGATGTCTACATGATTACCAGCTTACAACTGAAGATATGAAACTTCTGTCAGAAGCTGATGTATTTATTATCAACGGCGGTGGCATGGAAGAATTCTTAGATGGTGTTATATCGGATTATCCTAATCTTAAGATTGTGGATGCATCGCAAGGCATTGATAAGGTAGAGGATAATGCACATATGTGGATGAGCATTGCCGATTATATGAAGCAGGTTAATAATATAGCGAATGGACTTAGTGCTATAGATAATGCTAATGCTGACATATATCGGGATAATGCTGCTGTATATAACAGTAAGCTTGAAGAACTTAAGGGTATGATACCTGATACCTATCGGGGGAGCAAAGTTGTATTGTTCTCTGAAGCGTATGAGTATCTCGCAAGAGATTTAAGTATGGAGGTTGAGACTGTCTTAGATCTGGATGAAGAGAAAAACATCAGTGCAAAGGAAGTAGCTGAGACTGTTGATGTGATAAAACAGCGTAATATTCCTCTCATCATATCAGAGAAACAGTATGGCGAGAAGATGGCAGAGATTGTTAAGAATGATACAGGTGTTAAGGTTGTATATCTTGATACTATAATAAGAGGTAATTATGACAAGGACTCTTATATTAATGCTATGAGGTCTAATATAGAACTGCTTAGGGAGGCTGCATCATGGAAGTAGTTAAGAGAATTAACAGAACAATTGCTTGTGGTCTTTGCTGTATTAAGGTTAAGAATCTTGGAGTACATTTTGGTTCAGAAACCGTACTGCAGGATATTAATCTTCATATTCACTGTGGAACTATAACGGAGATTATAGGTAAGAACGGAGCAGGTAAATCAACATTTGTCAAAGCACTTCTTGGAGAAGTTAAGCACACAGGCGATATCGAATATAGGAATATTGAAGGTGGCGATAAGAAGAATCTAAGGATTGGTTATGTTCCTCAGAATCTTAATATCGACAAGTCTACACCTATGTCTGTGTATGATTTGTTTGCAAGCTTTTGCTTTAAAGTGCCTGTTCTAATTAAAAGTAAGAAAATATATGCTAAGGTCAAGGATGCTTTGGAAGAATTTGAAGCGGAAGATTTAATTGATAGACCCATAGGGACTTTGTCCGGCGGTCAGCTTCAGAGAGTTCTTATATCTATGGCAGTAATGGATAAGCCAAAGCTTCTAATATTAGATGAACCGGTATCGGGAATTGACAGCAGTGGTATGAAGGTTTTCTATGACAAGATGAAATACTTGAAAGAGAATTACGATATGGCAATTCTTATAGTAAGTCATGACCTGGAATACGTGTACAAATATGCGGACAACGTTATGCTTCTTGATAATACCGTAGTTGCTTATGGAAGTCCGAGGGATGTATATGCGACAAAAGCATTTGATGATATATTTGGTGTATTTACCTTAGATGACTCTTCTAAAGGTGCTGACAGTCATATGACAGACATGGATTTGCATAAGAGGACATCAGATACAAAAGAAGAACCATTTGATGCGTCATATAAAGGAGGTAAAGCTTAAAATGAACGAATTTTTATCTTTATTCTCCTATGATTTTATGATTAATGCACTTTTGGCTGTTCTTTTAATCGGACCGCTTTTTGCACTCCTTGGAACAATGATTGTTATGAAGAAAATGGCGTTCTTTTCTGACGCTCTCGGTCACAGTGCGTTTACTGGAGTTGCAGTTGGTGTCATATTAGGTATCACAAGTACTGAGATATCTATGATAGGATTTGCTGTTATATTTGCATTAATTCTTAATCATATCAAAAAGCGTAATCCCGATAATGTAGATACAATTATATCTGTATTTGCAAGCGTTGCAACAGCACTTGGACTGTGTGTACTCTCATTTGGCGGTAATTTCAGTGAATATTCGTCTCTTCTTGTGGGTGATATTCTCAGCATTTCTAAGAAGGAGATATTATATCTTCTGATAATATTCATCGCCACGATTGTATTTATATGTTTTGCAATTAATTGGCTGAATGCCATAAGCATCAATGCAACGGTAGCAAGAAGCCACAATATCAAAGTGCAGCTTATAGAAGATATATTCGCGGTAATCATTGCCATTACCGTAATGCTATCTATTAGATGGGTGGGACTTCTTCTTGTCAATGCGCTTCTTATATTGCCAGCAGCAAGCAGTCGTAACATTTCAGAGAACATGAGAGAATATGTGGGTTATTCTGTTGTCTTTTCGTTGTTCTCAGGACTGCTGGGACTATTTGTATCCTACTTTATTAATATTGCAACAGGACCTGTAATTGTAATTGTTGCCGCAATTATCTATTTTGCCACATATATTTATGGAGGACGGAGTTAGTCACCTACTGTTCGTTATCTTTTGGGATAGAGATTTTCATTCCATATAAAAGCACTTCAAAAAATACTTGTATCTAAAGTGCAACATCTCTATAATAGATATGATAGAGTAAAAAAAGAAGAAGGAGATATATTATGCCAAAACGCGAAGATATTAATAAAGTTCTTATAATTGGTTCTGGTCCTATTATAATTGGTCAGGCTTGCGAATTTGATTATTCTGGTACTCAAGCTTGTAAAGCTCTTAAGAAGCTTGGATATGAGATTGTACTAGTTAATTCTAACCCTGCAACAATTATGACAGACCCAGAGACTGCTGATGTTACATATATTGAGCCTTTAAATGTACATAGATTAGAGCAGATTATTGCTAAAGAACGTCCGGATGCCCTGCTTCCTAATTTGGGAGGACAATCAGGACTTAATTTATGTTCAGAGTTAAATAAAGCAGGTGTGCTTGACAAGTATAACGTAAAGGTTATAGGTGTTCAGGTTGATGCAATTGAGAGAGGCGAAGATAGAATTGAATTCAAGGAGACAATGAATTCTCTTGGTATAGAGATGGCGAGATCTGAGGTTGCATATTCTGTTGACGAAGCATTAGCAATCGCAGACAAGTTAGGCTATCCTGTTGTTCTTAGACCTGCTTATACAATGGGTGGAGCCGGTGGCGGTCTTGTATACAACAAGGAGGAATTACAGGTTGTATGTAAAAGGGGACTTCAGGCATCACTTGTAGGTCAGGTTCTTGTAGAAGAGTCTATCCTTGGATGGGAAGAATTGGAACTTGAAGTTGTTCGTGACTCAGAGGGCAATATGATTACTGTATGCTTTATTGAGAATATCGATCCTCTGGGAGTTCATACAGGAGATTCCTTCTGTAGTGCTCCTATGCTTACCATATCTGAGGAAGTACAGAAGAGACTGCAAGAACAGGCATATAAGATTGTAGATAAGGTTCAGGTTATTGGTGGAACAAATGTACAGTTCGCCCACGATTCTGTATCAGACAGAATAGTTGTTATAGAGATTAATCCAAGAACGAGCCGTTCATCTGCCCTTGCGTCAAAAGCAACAGGATTTCCAATTGCTCTTGTATCTGCTATGCTTGCATGTGGGCTTACTCTTAAGGATATTGAATGTGGCAAGTACGGTACACTTGATAAATACGTTCCTGATGGAGACTATGTTGTTATCAAGTTTGCACGTTGGGCATTCGAGAAGTTCAAAGGTGTAGAAGACAAGCTTGGAACACAGATGAAAGCTGTTGGTGAAGTTATGTCTATTGGTAAGACATACAAGGAAGCTTTCCAGAAGGCTATTCGTTCTCTTGAGATTGGAAGATACGGACTTGGCCATGCTAAGGACTTTGATACCAAGTCTAAGGAAGAGCTTCTTCAGATGTTAATTACTCCATCATCAGAGAGACATTTCATTATGTATGAAGCACTTAGAAAGGGTGCATCTGTTGAAGAGATATATGATATTACCAAGGTTAAGACATATTTCATAGAGCAGATGAAAGAGCTGGTAGAAGAAGAGGAAGAATTAGCTAAGTCTAAAGGTTCTCTTCCAAGTGACGAGTTACTTATCAAGGCTAAGAAAGACGGTTTCTCTGACAAATACTTAAGCCAGATTCTAGATGTTGATGAAGCCAAGGTGAGAAATAAGAGAATTGAACTTGGTGTAGAAGAAGCCTGGGAAGGTGTTCATGTTAGCGGAACAAAGGATGCAGCTTATTATTATTCTACATATAATGCCAAGGACAAGGATGTAGTATCAGATAACAAGAAGATAATGATTCTAGGTGGCGGTCCTAACAGAATCGGACAGGGTATTGAGTTCGATTATTGTTGTGTACATGCGGCAAAAGCTCTTAAGAAGCTTGGCTTTGAGACAATTATTGTCAACTGTAATCCTGAGACGGTATCAACAGATTATGATACTTCTGACAAATTATACTTTGAGCCACTTACATTAGAGGATGTTCTTAGCATTTACAATAAAGAGAAACCACTTGGTGTTATTGCACAGTTTGGCGGTCAGACACCACTTAACTTAGCTGCTCAGCTTGAAGAAAACGGTGTTAAGATTCTTGGTACATCTCCTGCAGTTATTGATCTTGCAGAAGACAGAGACCAGTTTAGAGCTATGATGGATAAGCTTGATATTCCAATGCCAGAATCGGGAATGGCTGTTGATGTGGATGAAGCAATAGAGATTGCCAACAGAATTGGCTATCCTGTAATGGTTAGACCTTCATACGTTCTTGGTGGACGTGGCATGGAAGTCGTATATGACGAAGAGACCCTTGTAGAATACATGAATGCGGCCGTTGGTGTTACACCTGATCGCCCAATTCTTATTGATAGATTCTTGAATCACGCTATGGAGTGTGAGGCTGATGCTATCTCTGATGGAACTAACGCTTATGTTCCTGCTGTTATGGAGCATATCGAGCTTGCAGGTGTTCACTCAGGAGACTCAGCATGTATTATTCCATCGGCTCATATATCTGATGAAAATGTTAAGACAATTAAGGAATACACAAGAAGAATTGCAGTTGAGATGAATGTTAGAGGTCTCATGAATATGCAATATGCTATCGAGAATGACAAGGTATATGTATTAGAGGCTAACCCAAGAGCTTCTCGTACAGTGCCACTTGTATCTAAGGTATGTAATATTAGAATGGTGCCGCTTGCAACTGATATCATTACATCAGAGCTTACAGGTAATCCTTCTCCTATAGTTGATATGAAGGAGAGGAAGATTCCTAACTACGGAGTTAAGGAAGCAGCATTTCCATTCAATATGTTCCCCGAGGTTGACCCGGTACTTGGACCTGAGATGCGTTCAACTGGTGAAGTTCTTGGAATCAGCCCATCTTATGGTGAAGCTTTCTACAAGGCTCAGGAGGCAATTCAGTCTAAGCTTCCACTTGAGGGAACAGTTCTTATTTCTGTAAATGATAAGGATAAACCAGAGCTTGTTGAGATTGCTAAGCAGTTCCATGAAGATGGCTTCAAGATTCTTGGAACAGGACGTACATACGACTTAATCGTAGAAGCAGGAATTCCTGCAACCAAGGTTAAGAAATTATACGAAGGTCGTCCTAATATCAAGGATATGATAACTAACGGCGATATTGACTTGATTGTTAATACTCCTGTAGGCAAAGAATGTGTTAATGATGACAGCTATTTAAGAAAGGCTGCAATCAAGGCACAGGTACCTTATATGACAACAATGGCGGCAGCAAGAGCTACTGCACAGGGTATTCACTATATTAAGACGAATACAGAAGAATCAGTTAAGTCGCTTCAGGAATTTCATAGTGAGATAAAGTAGAAGAAGTAAAGAGAAGCCGATGATTCCTAAACCAGGGAATCATCGGCTTTTTAATTTAGATTTATATTTAACTCTTGCATAGAAGAAGATGTCTCTTGAGTTGAGGCTGCATTTCTTTCAGATATTTCCGAAAGCGAATGCATTGCATCAACTATTTGCTCCTTGTTCGAGTTACATTCGTCTGTAAGATCAGATATAGTATTTACACCATCAACTGTTCCTGAGACGTTATCTATGAGACCTTGAATAATATCTACTGTCTCGCTAAGAACTGTGATAACCTCATCGCCAATGGCTGAGACTTCTGCAGTTCCGGAAATTTGTTTCGCTGTATCTGCAAGCTTGGAAGCATGGTCATCTACTATGCTTGATGCTTTTTGTATGTTGCCGACTACAGATTTAAGCTTAGATACAAGAGCGTTCATATTATGAGTAATTTCTCCGAACTCATCTGTACGATTAATAATTTTTTTTCACGAAACAGCAAAATTATAACATATAGAAGAGAATCAGACAATATGGGAACTATAACTAGATGTCTTGCAAAAAATAAAAAAAAGTATAAAATAAAAATGTACATTGAAGGGAGATTTTTATGGGAAATGTAGTAGAGAAAAAAGCTTTTTGGATAATCCTTATTATTGCATTTGTACTTCTTATAGGAGGGCTTATTTTTGGCCTTGTAATGACGATAAAATATGGTGAGCCGGGTGAACCAAAAGAAGAAGAAAAAAAGGAAAAGGTAATTGGTGTTGTGCCTAATAACGACTTTTTGCAATTCTGTAATAATCAAGATTTGTATGCATTAGATGCGAATCTCCCATCTAATCCAATTACACGTATTTCTGTAATTAAAGATGGCAATACAATAATCTATACAGATCCAAACGAGATAAATGCTATCTGGAATGGATTAAAGAATATAAAAATAGCTGATGTTTCTTCTGCAGAAGTAACACCAGCACAATATACTTTTACTATTAATAGAAATACAGGAAGTGATGCACTTATAACATTCCAATCGCCTACTGTATTTACATTTAACGGAGTTAACTATGATATAAGTGATAGTCAGGGCTTCTTTGACAGGTTCTAGATAGTCCAGTTCTTAGGCTCGTATGTAACGTTACATTCCAGCTTCTTGAACACCTGCTTATCTACTGATGAAAGAAGAACAGTAGAATGAACTTGAGAACCTTTTAAGTCGTGAAGCTTAGATAAAGCTTTTGCAGCATCTTCATTTGTTGCTGCCGTAGCTGACAGTGCAATTAATACCTCGTCTGTGTGCAGGCGGGGATTTTTGCTACCCAAATAATTGGTTTTTAGCTTCTGTATAGGAGCGATTGACTCAGGTGACAGAATTTTAATATCATGGTCAATACCTGCTAGTTCCTTTAACACATTTACAAGCGCAGCAGAGCAAGGGCCTAATAAGTCGCCTGTTTTTCCTGTGACAATCTTACCGTCTGGAAGTTCTATTGCAGTAGCTGGTTTACCCGTCTTTTCTTCTCTTTCAAGTGCAGGTGTAACAACAGCTCTGTCTCTAACATGTAGATTTAATTGACTCATTAGCAGTTCTATTTTATTAACTTCTGATTTCTCCCGCTTTCCTTCTGCCACGCCGGTTATTGCTTCATAATATCTTCTTATTATCTCTTGCTTAGACGCTTTACAGCAGGCTTCATCATCGATAATACAGTTTCCAGCCATGTTAACACCCATATCTGTAGGAGATGCATAAGGGCTTTCACCGTATATTTCTGTAAATATAGCATTTAATACAGGATATATCTCAATGTCTCTGTTGTAGTTTACAGTTGAAACGCCATATTTAGACAAATGGAATGGGTCAATCATGTTAATGTCATTAAGATCTGCTGTTGCAGCTTCATATGCAAGGTTAACAGGATGTTCAAGTGGGAGATTCCATATAGGGAAAGTCTCGAACTTGGCATATCCGGCTCTTAATCCCTGCTTGTTGTGATGATATAATTGCGATAGGCAAGTACTCATTTTGCCGCTTCCAGGTCCTGGTGCAGTTACGACTACAAGAGGACGTTCTGTCTCAATAAAGTCATTTTTGCCAAATCCGTCATCACTTACTATTGTTGATACATCATTAGGATATCCGGCAATAAGATAGTGGTGATATATCTTGATATTCATTTCCTCAAGTCTTGATGCAAACAGGTTAGCAGCTCTTTGGTTAGTATATTTTGTAAGTACAACGCTACCTACATATAATCCGCGATTCTGAAATTCTTTAACAAGTCGAATTACATCGTTATCGTATGTAATTCCCAGATCCTCACGAACTTTGTTCTTCTCGATATCTTCAGATGACACAACCATAACAATTTCAGCTTTGTCTTTAAGCTTCATAAGCATTTGTAATTTAGAATCTGCTTTGAAGCCAGGAAGAACTCTTGTGGCATGGTAATCATCAAGAAGTTTACCACCGAATTCTAGATAAAGTTTGTTGTCGAATTTGTTGATTCTTTCGATAATATGCTCAGACTGAGTTTTTAAATATTTATCATTATCAAAACCTTTTTTCATAATCTTTTTTCCTTTTTATAAATATTTGTGTCTGTGAATAGTGTGTTATCTAGCACTTCTCTGGCTCAGGATAATCTGTTCCAAATGTATCTACAGTTACTTCAGTCATAATTTGCGGTTCTAGAGGCATGTCGTTATAGTCTCTATCAACATTTGCAATTTCATCAACTACTTCTAGACCTTCTATAACCTTTCCAAAAGCAGCGTAGTCGCCATCAAGATGAGGGCTTGTCTTATGCATAATGAAAAATTGGCTTCCTGCACTATCAGGCATCATAGAACGAGCCATGGAAAGTACACCTTCAGTATGTTTTAAGTCGTTTTTGAATCCGTTACTACTAAACTCTCCTTTTATAGAATAACCAGGACCACCTGTTCCGATTCCATCAGGATCACCACCTTGAATCATAAAGCCCGGGATTACTCTGTGAAACCCTACGCCGTTATAAAATCCAGATTTAATTAAACTGATAAAGTTGTTAACTGAGTTAGGTGCAACGTCAGGATAAAGTTCAGCTCTAATAACTTTACCTGAGTCCATTTTGATTGTTACGATTGGATTTTGAGCCATTTTTTTACCTTCTTTCTCTAAATAAAAAATACCTATCTATAATACCATATTTTATACAAAAGTTAATAAAAATTTAATAATTTGTTCGATTGATAGTTCGAATAAGAAGTGTTATCTTATAGGTGTGTCAAGAGAGCCATCGGCTCGTTATAGCTATTTTCGTAGCTATTTTTTCTCATAATGTAATTTAAGGCGTAGAAATTACCTGAAAGGAGGTGTTTTTATGCAAGATATTCTTAAGGAATATGGACCGGCGCTTATTACAGTTATTGCAATTATAGCGCTTGTCGCTGTTGTGACATTTGTGATTGGATCGCAGGATAATGGCATAGTAGGAAAAGAGTTTTCTAATCTTGTTACAACATTTTTTACTAAGGCAAATCCGGGAATGTAGCACTTACTTTGCGTATGAGAGAGGAGGAAATAATTGAAAAGGAAGAGTTTAATAGAAGAAACAGGCGATTTCTTTGGGGTGTTATATTCATATGTATGTGATGATGACATTACGGACATTGATTATAATGGTCAGACCTTGTGGCTTACCTATAGCGATAACTATAGAAAATGTGCGAAGGATATTATAAGTGATGATTTCGTAGAACAATTTTCTGCAAGAGTATCTAACGCTGTAAGTAAACCTTTTAACAAGCAATATCCTGTACTAGAAGCTGAGACCGATTTTCTTAGAATTACTATTGTTCATGAGTCAGTGGCTATGTCGGGAAGGACTTTCTGTATAAGAAAGTCCCTTCCAAGTGTAAGACTTACAGAACAATCTATGATTTCATCAGGGTTTTGCACCAGAGAGATGCTTGAATTTTTAAAAAGTAGTATTAAAGAAAAGAAGAATATAGTCTTCTGCGGTGAGCCTGGGGCAGGTAAGACTGAATGTGCGAAATTCTTTTCTAAATATATTGATAAGGAAGAGAGGGTTATAACCATAGAAGACAACGCAGAATGGCATTATAGCATGATTAACGAAGGAAAGGATTGTATAGAACTTAAGGTAAATGATATTGTGGATTACTCAAAGGCGATAAAGACGTGTCTTAGACTTAATCCCAAGTGGATTATGCTATCAGAAGTAAGGTCAAGTGAAGTGATATATCTCTTAGAGTGCTTTTCTACCGGTGTTAGAGGTATTACGACTATTCATACTGATGACGTTCGTAAAATCCCTGACAGGATGCTTAATATGGCGGGTCGTCTCAAAAGTAGCAATATGGAGAATGATATCTATTCTTTTATTGATGTTGGGGTACTTGTAAAGAGGTGTGATGTTAAGGAGAATGGAAGACATTATGCAAAAAGGCATATAGAGCAAATATGCACATTTTCAAGAGAAAATCGTGAAAACAATATCAATCTGAAAGAATTTGCTGATACAAATGATAGCAAGGATTATAGAGAGAAAGCAAGTGTATGGAAAGGAGAAGGAACATATTATGAAAAGAAAGAAGTTATCTGATGAACTAATAAAATATGGTTATGTGTTTTCGCTTCCTAAAATGGTTATTACATACATAGTGATGGTTATTTCAACGGTGCTTATAGGATTGTTATTTCAGCTTAATTCTGTATTTATTATAGTACTTTGCATATGTGTAATATTGATGCTTCCTTTGTATATCAAGAATTATAACTACAATAGATATCAGCAACAGAGGTTTTCTGATGTAAATATATATATGGAACAATTCATGTATTCCTTTATGAAAAATGGCAAGATTCTATCTACACTTAATGATGTTAAGGAGCTTTTTTTAAAGGGGAAAATGTGTGACGTTATTAATAAAGCAATTAAATATATCAGGGATACATATGAGGAAAATGATGTGGAGTCTAAGGCACTCAAGATGATATGTGAAGAATACCAGTATGAAGGACTTAAGACTATGCATGGTTTTGCATTATCAGTAGAAGCTAATGGCGGTGCGTATATTTCCTGTATGCAGCTTATATTAGAAGCGAGGAGAATGTGGGCAGATAGAGTATATGAGCAGATGAAAATTAGGAAGCACCAGAAGGTTTTGATATTAATGTCAATAGTAACATCTCTTTTGCTTTGCTCTATCTTGTATTATATGGCTGAGAGGATGGATGTGTCTGTTGGTAGTGAGATGATATCACAGATTATAACATTTGCAGTGATATTTCTTGATATGTGGATATATTATCTTGCAGACAGGAAGCTTTCTGTGGATTTTCTAGAGGAGGATACTAGGGATGATAAGATAATGGTCGCAAAATACAAACGATTCCAAAAGTATAAAGAGAAACCTTCGTCGCATTATATATCACTTAAGATTACGAGAAAGCAGCTTACAAGAGCGTTTGAAAAGGAGTTTCCAAGGTGGCTTCTTCAAGTGTCTTTGTTACTGCAAAGTGAAAATGTACAGGTGGCAATATTTAAGTCGCTTAAGGATGCACCTCTTTTAATGCAGGATGAACTGGCAAAATTAATTCTGGAATTAAAAAGAGACCCAACCAGCATGAAACCATATAATAGTTTTCTTGATGACTATAATATGCCAGAGGTAAGAAGCGCTATGAAGATGCTGTTTTCTCTGTCAGAAGGTACAGGAGCTAATGCGTCTGATCAGATTGAAGATATTATCAGACGAAACCAGCAGATGATGAATAAAGCAGAGAAACTAAGAATGGAAGATACGGCATCGGGGATGTATGCTTTATTTCTGGCTCCGCAACTTACAGGTGGATGTAAACTGCTTGTGGATATGGTTTTGCTCCTGGTTTGCTATATGGGTAAAATGATTTGAATATATCAAAATATAATCGTGATTTAATATGAAAGGAGAAATATGGAACAGATTATTAAGACATATATAGGAATGTTTTTTTTGATAGCTACTGTGGCAATAGGAATAAATTTTATATATGCATCTCTTGTATCAAGAAATGCCAATAATCTAGCCAATAACTACGCGGCTAAAATAAGAGCATCTAATATGTCAGCAAAAGTTATTGACGCATGCCAGGAAGAAATAGCTTCTTCAGGCGGAGAATACAAGAAATTAAATGTGGATATTATTTCGGATAAAGACAACAAAAACAGCGGAACTATGACACTAGAGTATAGCTACAGGTTGCCGGTATTTGGAATTGATTCTACTAAGAAGGTGGTGAGAAATATATGAATAGTATAATTTCGGATTATGGAGAATGTATAGTATTTATCGTGGCAGGTCTTATAATTTCCGGAATATTTCTATGGATGATTAGTGCATTTTCGGCTATATAGTATGGATAAGAAATACAAGGAGGCATAATTTGAAGGAAATTATAGAAGAATATGGGGGCATTGTGCTTGGTGTACTTATTGGAGTTGTGTCATTAGTTATAATTGGAACTATAGTATATCAGTCGGTACTGGGGTTTATAAGTCACGTTTCTACAGTGCTATATGGATAAAATTAAATCGTAAATTAATACATTGGGAGGAGTATAGATGAAGGGAATAATTACAGAATATGGAAAAGCGATTCTTTTTTTTACAATTGGTGGATTGATAATTATGATTGTTGCATGGCTTTTTGTATGGGGGAAGAAGGAAATTGCCAGCGATGTATATGCAAAAGAAGATAATATAAACTATTCTTCTGATATAGAATTAAAAGAGATTATTAATAAGGATTTAGAACTAAGGGTAGTAAATAATATACAAACCAATACTAATTACCATCTTAGAGATATTATTACAGGTGCGGATTATATAGATATTGTAAAGGTTGAGAATCCTGAAATGGTTAGTGTAACAGAAGAAAATATAACTTTTTTATCTTCGGGAGTAGTTAATCTCTATGTTAATGCAAGGCTTAATACCGGTGAGTCTACCAGGGCGTGGCTTTCTGTTGGTGTTGATGGATAAGGAGGAATAGATGAAATATGTGTGGATAACAATAGTTTCTGCTGTAGTTACTGTTCTTATTATTGCATCTATTATGTTGATATATAATAAGTCTCAAAGAGAAGTGGAACTGGATAATGCCATAAATTCAGCAAGCAAAGAGGCTCTTGAAACGGTATTTCTTGAATACGGCGCATTTGAAAGTAAAGAGCAGGGAAACGATATACTCAAAGGGCTTTTTGAAAAAAAGCTTAATGAAAGAATTGTAAATGGTAATGAGAATGATAGGGATGATAATCTTGAAGTTGAAGTAAATTATCTGGCTGTAGATAGCTTGGAAGGAATGCTTTCTGTAGAAGTGAAAGAATATTATACACATATAGGAGGTGGTGTGGGTTCTATAACAAGTAAGTCCACAGTGCTAATTGATGAAGAAACAAGTAGAAATCATTATATTCTATCTTTCATGGTAGGTAATCGGCTCTTTAGGAGTTATATTCTTAATGAAGGTGATAAAGTCATAATTCCACCTTTTGATTGCGCTTATTGGAAGGATGAAGAAGGGGTTATACTAAAGGAAAACGATATAGTTACCAAGGACAAGGTGTATGAAGCCAGTGTCTGATTAGACTGTTAAAATTGAAGCCAAGAGTTACGTATGATATAATAGTTTTAGTTTTTTATGAGAGGGGTAGATTAAATGCATGATATAAAAGATGTTAGTTTGTCACCAAGTGGTGAACACAAAATTGATTGGGTTAGAAAAAATTGTCCGCTTCTTCGTTCTCTGGAGGATGATTTCAGGAAAGAACAGCCCTTTAAAGGTGTAAGAATAGCACTTTCTGTTCATCTTGAAGCTAAAACAGCATATCTTTGCAAAGTATTAAAAGCAGGTGGCGCAGAGATGTATGTAACAGGAAGTAATCCACTTACAACACAGGATGATGTTGCTGCTGCACTTGTTAAAGATGGTCTTAATGTATTTGCTCATTATGGCTGTACCAATGAAGAATATGATAGTTATATCAGGATGGTACTTGAGAATAACTGTAATATCATTATTGATGATGGCGGTGATCTTGTTAATATGCTTCATTCCTCTATGAAGGATAAGATTAAGTATGTTATTGGTGGTTGTGAAGAGACTACAACTGGAATAATCAGACTAAGAGCTATGGCGCGAGAGGACAAGCTTGAATTTCCAATGGTTATGGTTAATGATGCTGATTGCAAGCACCTTTTCGATAACAGATATGGTACAGGTCAGTCGGTGTGGGACGGTATCAATAGAACGACAAATCTTATTGTGGCAGGAAAGAAAGTCGTTGTTGCAGGATATGGCTGGTGTGGCAAAGGTACAGCTATGCGCGCAAAGGGTTTAGGAGCTAAGGTTATAGTAACGGAGGTAGATCCAGTTAAAGCAATCGAGGCTGTTATGGATGGCTTTGAAGTTATGACTATGGCAGAAGCTGCTAAGATTGGAGATTTCTTTGTAACTGTAACAGGATGTGCAGATGTTATTACTTCGGAACATATGAAGCTTATGAAGGACGGAGCAATTCTGTGTAATGCCGGTCATTTCGATGTTGAAATTGATATGGCATATCTTAAGGAAAATGCTCTCTCGACTATTGACCAGAGAGATAATATCGTGGGATATGAAGTTACCCCTAATAAGTTCGTATATGTACTTGGCGAAGGACGCCTTGTTAATCTGGCTTGTGGTGATGGACATCCTGCCGAGATTATGGATATGAGTTTTGCGATTCAGGCTCTTTCTGCAAAATACTTATTAGAACATAAAGATAACATTAAAGAGAAGCTTATTGTAGTGCCTCGTGAGGTTGATTTGGAAGTTGCAAATAGAAAGCTTAATTTCCTTGGAATCACTATTGATACGCTTACCGATGAGCAGAAGGCTTATCTTAATATATAGGAGATATAAGTGAACGTAGATTTAGTAATTAAGATTATTATATTGGTAGTACTTTTATTCTTGTCGGCATTCTTTTCATCTGCCGAGACTGCACTTACAACAGTCAACCTGATGAAGATGCGACACCTCGCAGAAGCCGGCAACAAAAGCGCAGCTACAGTTATTAAGGTCACAGACAACAAGACCAAGATGCTTTCAGCAATCCTGATTGGCAACAATATTGTTAATCTGTCAGCATCATCCCTTGCAACAACCGTGGCGATTAATCTTTGGGGCAGTTACGGTGCGGGAATAGCCACCGGTATATTGACATTTCTCATTCTTATATTCGGCGAGATTATGCCCAAGTCTATGGCGAGTATCAAGGCGAATAGAATGGCTATGAGGTACGCAGGGATAATCTGGGCGCTTATGGTAGTACTTACGCCTATTATTGTTGTAATTAATGCATTATCCTATGCAGTTCTTCGAATATTCGGAGTTGATCCTAAGAAGGATTATGACACGATAACAGAAGAAGAACTTCGTACTATTGTGGATGTGAGTCATGAAAGCGGTGTTATTGAAGGTGATGAGCGAAAAATCATTCATAATCTATTTGACTTTTCGGATGCTACAGCCAAAGAGATAATGATTCCCCGTATTGACATGACTATGGCAAATGTAAATTGGTCTTACGAACGATTATTGGAAGGATATAGTGAGCATAAATATACCCGTATTCCTGTATATGAGAATGAAGTTGATAATATTATCGGATTTGTCAATATGAAGGACTTTCTGATTGATGAAAACAGAGAGAAATTCAAGATGAGGGATTTTATAAGAGATGTGCATTTTACATATGAGAAGAAGAACACAGCAGAATTGTTTGATGAAATGCGCTCAAACTCATTTGGTATAACAATTGTTTTAGATGAATATGGTGCTGTTGCCGGAATGATTACCCTAGAAGATTTGCTTGAAGAACTGGTTGGTGAGATAAGAGATGAGTTTGATACATATGAAGAGGATGATGTGATTGAGACTTCAGAGAACGAATACGATGTACTAGGTTCTGCTAATCTAGAGGACTTGTGTAATGAGATTCCTCTTGGGGTATCTTCGGATGATTACGATACAATTGGAGGATATGTAGTAGGTGAATTCGACCATTTTCCTAATCTTGATGAAACTGTAATAACGGAAGACTTCCACCAGATAACAGTAACAGGTGTTGAAAAAAATCGTGTAACGAAGGTTCATATTAAGCTTAATATACCTAAGGAAGAGAATAGAGAAAGTGGAGAAAAAAGTGAATAGTATAAAAGGACCATAATGGAAAAAAACGAGATTGCTGTAAATAGATTTATAGATAAGGAAAAGATAAAAGCACAAATATATGAAGTACGTGGATGTCGAGTAATGCTTGATAAAGATATAGCGTTATATTTTGGTACTACAACGGGTAATCTAAATAGGGCTATGAAACGGAATATTAAGCGATTTCCCGAGGGTTTTTGCTTTCAACTTACAAGCGACGAATGTTCAAGATTCCAATTTGGCATCTTGAACGGTAGTCGAGGTTCAAACATAAAGTATTTACCCTTTGTTTATACTGAACAGGGTGTGGCAATGCTAACAGCATCACTACATACAGATGAGGCTATTGAGGCAAGTATACAGATTATGGAAGCATTTGTCGAAATGTCGCATTATATTCGTCAGAATAGGCAACTATTGCCATATGATGAACTTAGGGAACTTGAACTTAAACATTATCAACTTTCTGAAAGAGTTCAGAGTATAGAGGACAACATGCTCGTTCGTGCAGATTTATCTAATCTTATGAAACTCTTTGACTCAGACATCAAATCTGAGGAAATACTTATTTTGAATGGCGAACCACTCAAAGCGGATGAAGCTTTTCAAAATATTTATAAGAAAGCGAAAGAGAGTATCATCATAATCGACGATTATCTTGGGGTAAAGACTCTTCGACACCTTACTCATGCAAAAGCAGGGATTAATATTACGATTATCAGTGATAATAAATGCTATTCGCCCCTGAGACTTACTGAGTATAAAGATTTTCAAACGGAATATCCGGGAATGGAGATTAAGTTTATAAAAGCACAGAACAAAGTGCATGACAGATTCATTATTCTGGATTATGGCATCAAATCAATGAAGATTTATCTTTGTGGGTCAAGTAGCAAAGATTCTGGAAATAAAGTTACTGCCATAATAGAAATTAAGGAAATGGATGTCTATAATAATTGTGTTAATAATCTTCTTATGAATCCAACTCTGACACTCAGTTAAACATTAGTAAAATATTTCAATGATTGATGTATTTATTTTATCGAAGGATTATTACTTCGTCCAACCAAATAATCAATAGAAACATTGAAATAATCAGCTATCTGAATTAATGTAAAATAATCTGGCATTCTCACGCCGTTTTCAAACCTGCTTATAGAGTTTTGAGGGATACATAAATCTATTGCAAGTCTGACCTGGGATAATCCTTTTTTCTTTCGTAGTTCTTTTAGTCTGAATTCCATTCGCTTTACCCAATAAGTAAAAAAACTATATATTGACACTTTGTTGACATCATTATCCCAATTTGGCATAATATAAATATCCCAATTTGGGATATTTATAATAGTTGGTGAAGGAGGATGAAATTATGGCAACAGCAGCAATGGTTTTAGGAATTATAACAGTTGTTATAGCCTTTATACCTGCTCTTAAAATTTTTGGATTTATTACAGGTATATTAGCGATTATTTTTGGTGCAATAAAAGTGAAGGAAAACAAAAAAGGACTAGTTGGATTAATTCTAGGTGGAGTAGGTTTGATATTTGTAATAATATCGCTTGCTGCATTTGGGCTTGTTCCTTCAAGTGATGGTCAAAGCAGTAATAATACAACAAACAATACTGTTTTAGAACAGCAAAGTAATACTACTCAAAAGTCAGATGAACAAATGCTTAAGGAAGCTCAAGCCGAGTTAGAGAAAAAGCAGAAAGAACAAGAAGCAAGTGTACCTGTTGAATATAAAAATGCATTAAAGCAAGCAGACTCGTACGCAAATAGAATGCATATGTCTAAACAAGGAGTTTACGATCAATTGACATCGGAATATGGTGGAAAATTTACAGCAGATGCGGCTCAATATGCAATAGATAATGTCAAATCGGACTGGAATAATAATGCTTTAGAACAAGCAAAAAGGTATCAAAGTATGATGAGTATGTCTACTTCAAGAATATACGATCAACTAACTTCACAATATGGTGGAAAGTTTACACCAGAAGAGGCACAATATGCAATAGATAATTTGGGTAATTGATATTTAGAATATTATTCTTAACAAAGCAAGTGGCGTTATGCCCATGTTATCATTACTTACATATACTTAGCCAAGAAATGCAGATAACAGGGACATAGCGCCACCTTTTTTATATTAATATAGTTATAACCTACAGCTTCAAATAATACGCACTATATCCCTTTGCTTCAAAACCATTGTTGAATTCAATTGTTTCACCTGATATCAGATCAGTACCAGATGATACTCCCATATCAAAATTCATATAGAAAGGATTCTCGTCAGCATTGATGCATACTAAGATTCTTTCGTCGTCGCAAGAGCGAAGGAATGCGCATTGCTGATTGGTTAGTACGATTGAATCGAACATTCCGTAAGATAATGCTTTTGTACTTGTAACAGCATGTGATAATTTGCTAATCCAATCACTAAAATCATTCCACTCAGGCTTATCAAAGCATGGACGAAGAGCGGGGTCGCCTTCTTCTTTTCTCGCCTTGAATCCCCATTCACTTCCGTAATATACGCAAGGAATGCCCGGCATACCGAAGCACAGCGCATATATTAGTGGCAGGTGGTTTTCATTGTTAAGTATACTTGCAACTCTTGTTACATCATGGTTATCAACGAAGCTTAAGAGGTGCTTACCTGTATACAGGCACCAGGGATCTCTGTCGAATTGTCTCTTAAGTGAGTGAACAATCTCGAACATATTCATTGAATTAAAGCTGGAATGAAGACCTTTGTAGCATTCATAGTTGGTTACGCTGTGAAGCATAGAATCATTCATAATCATATTATAGTCGCCATGAAGTGTCTCTCCTATCAGATAGAAGTCCGGCTTGATATTGTTGGCAAGATCTCTTAGTCTTCTGATAAAATCATGATCTAAACAATAAGCAACATCAAGTCTTAGTCCGTCAATATCAAATTCATTAACCCATCCTCTTATGGCGTCAAATATATGATTGATAACGTCTTCATTTCTTAAGTTGAGCTTAACTAAGTCGAAGTTTCCTTCCCATCCTTCATACCATAGTCCGTCGTTATAATTAGAATTGCCGTCAAATGCTATTCTATCGAACCATGATACATAAGGAGAGCCTTCTCTGTTCTTAAGTACATCCTGGAACGCCCAGAAGCCTCTTCCTACATGGTTAAATACACCGTCAAGTACAACTTTGATGCCGTTAGTGTGAAGCTCTTTACACACTTTGGCAAAATCTTCATTTGTTCCTAATCTCTTATCAATTAATGTATAGTCTCTTGTGTTGTATCCATGTGTGTCGGATTCGAATATTGGTGAGAAATATATTGCATTTATTCCAAGCTTCTTAAGATGAGGTATCCAATCTATTACTGAAGTGATGTTCTTGTTACATACTCCGTCGTTATCAAAGCTGGCACCGCAAAAACCCAATGGATATATTTGATAAAATACTGCTTCTTCAGCCCACATAATTATTCTCCTTTACATATTATCGGTCGTAAGGCATCCGCCCTGCTTTGCAGGGCACCTTAGGACATATTACCGGTCGTAAGGCATCCGCCCTGCTTTGCAGGGCACCTTACGACTTATTATACTATATCTATGCTACAATTCCAAAACGATAATTTGTGGTATAATATTTGCATGAATAAGATTGAAGAATTTTATAACAAATTTAATGAAGACAAGAGGCTTAAGACAAGACATGGTAAGGTTGAATACAGAATAACCATGAATTACATTGAGAAATATCTTGATGAAATAACCCCTAAGACTGTTGCAGATATTGGTGCAGGTGCAGGTGCATATACAGTATCTCTTCTTGATAGGGTTGATAATGTTATTGCAATTGATTTAGTAAAGTATAATTTGGGACGTCTCAGGCAAAATGTAAATAAGCAAATGCCTGAATTTGAAGAGAGACTAACCTGTTATAAGCGTGATGCAAGAAAACTGAGAGCAATAGATGATAAATGTAGTGATATGACACTACTTCTAGGACCTATGTATCACCTGGATAATACCATTGATAGACAGAAAGCACTAAAGGAAGCCATAAGAATTACAAAGCCTGGCGGTGTAATATTTGTAGCCTATATTATGAATGAATATGGAATACTTATGCATGGATTTAGTGAACATACTATACTAGATGATATTAATAATGGAAATGTTGATAAATCATTCCATGTTAATAATGAAGATAAGATATATAGTTTTGTAAGACTAGAAGATATAGATGAAGTTAATAAGAATATGCCTGTTAAGAGAGAAGTGATTTTCTCACCTGATGGTGCAGCCAACCACTTTAGAACAATGCTTAATGCTTTATCTGAAGAAGAATTCGACGCCTTTATACAGTATCAGTTATCAGTATGCGAACGTTCTGATCTTCTTGGCGCAAGCGCCCACACTGTAGATATATTGCGAGTATTATAAAAAAAGAGGCAACATTTGTTGCCCCTAAAAAAGAAAAAAGATTACTAAAACATTTAATGTTTGATTATATATTAGTTAATATCGTCGGTTTAGTAAAGTTCAACTTTTTCACTTGCATCATGAAAATAATTCAACTATAATATTGCAATAGCTACAAAAATGCACAAAGTGAGGATGAAATGACACTTTTAACATATGAAATCTTTAGTCAGATAATAGAACAGGGAAGCTTTGCAAAAGCTGCTGAGATTATGCATCTTACACCATCGGCAATAAGTCATGCCGTTTCGTCAATGGAAGAAGAGATAGGTACCTCTGTGTTCGTAAGAGACAAAAATGGGGTTAAACTTACGGCAACAGGTGAACAGCTTTATCCATATATAAGAAAAATCCTGCAAGCTAATAATGGTCTTAATCAGACTCTTGATGATATGAAAGGTCTTGATACAGGATTTGTCAAAATTGGTTGTACTAATACAGTATGTCTGGCGTGGATGCCGGATATTATAACTGGATTTAATAAAATGCATCCCAGCATACAATTGCAGATTTTTCAAGGTTCATATACAGATGTGTGCGAGTGGGCAAAGCGTGGGTCTATAGATATTGGTATTATTTCTGAGAAGGCTTGCGAAGGGCTTGAGTTTGAACCCCTTTACAAAGATGAACTTCTCTGCGTTTCGCCGAAGGGATATTTTGATAAGAATATTAAGAAGATTACACCAGAAGAACTTAAGAACCAACCTTTCGTTGTGCAGCAGGATAGTTATAACAAAGATGTTAATAGTTATCTGTACGAACATCAGCTTGAAGTGCGTGCTAATTGCCACATTTTAGATGAACAGTCAACAATTGCAATGGTGCAGTGTGGAGCCGGTCTGTCTATTATGCCGACTTTGTTTATCAAGACTAATACGGCAAATGTTGATACTTATCCTCTAGAGCCTAAAGAATATAGAATCCTGGGTATTTGTTATTCGGATAAGACACTTCTCAGTGCTGCAGCGCAGGCTCTTTCTTCACATATAAGGGAGTATGTAGATTCGTGGGAACAAGAGTAATTAGTTTTTATGACAATTTCAAATGTCTTGCTTCTAACTGTCCTAACACCTGTTGCAGAGGCTGGAAAATCTCTATAGATGATGAAACAGTAAGACGTTATAACAAAGAAGAAGGAAGAGAAGGCATGAGACTTCGCACCACCATGACCTTTGGTAAAGAGAAGGAAGTACGTAAGTTCTTTGGAAGATGTGCTAATGAGACGAATGATGGACTCTGCAGATTAGAACTTCAAGGCAGAAAAGATCTAATGCCGCAGGTGTGTCGTGTCTACCCGAGAAGGAGCATTAGGATAGGAGATGATATGGAAGTTACTTTTGAACTTTCATGTCCTATGAGTGCGCGACTTTTTATTGAGAATTTGGATAATATATATCTTAAAGAACATGAAGAAGATGATATAGATCCTGTATGGATTCAGGATATGTTTAATGAAAAGTATTACAGGGATATTTTGTACATTCGCGATAAAGTAATAGAATATATTAATTCTGATGTATTACTTCCAAAGTTGTTGGATGATTTGTATATGTATTTTAGAAGTCTTCATAATCATGTTCTTTCTCAGGATGTTGATATTAAGACATTGCCTGTAATTGTAGAAAATGATAATGATTCAAAGTGTTCCTATTGCTTTTATTCCCTATCCATTATAGATAAAGTCATTATGAATGATTTGAAGGATGGTAGAATAAAGTTTTTTGATGTATTATATGAATTTTCAAAAGAGTATAACAGGATATTTGGTCAAATGACGGCAAAAGAGGCGGATTATTTTTTTGACGAAAAAATCAGAGAAATGATTGAAAAATATCCCGGACTCCACAAGAAATATAAAGCATATCTTAGTTATTATATGTATCAGATGCTTTTTAGCTCGTACGAGTCTGTGTCATTTTATAAAGAGTATCTTCTAGGCGTTGTGTATCTTATGATAATAATGATGACAGACCTTGTAGACTACTTAAATGGACGTAATCTACAGGATATGGACAGACAAGTGAACAATCTTAACAATTGTGAGAAGCGACTTCGTCATAATGTTTCCACAAAAAAACACATTTCACACAGGCTGGATGAGGAATTTATTAAAGAAAATGAGGGATATAAGTTCTAGAAAAAAACTTACAAAGGTGTTATAATATATACTGTGTTTTGTAATTAGAAACTAGGTGAAATTATGAAGGAATACAAGGTGGGCGATTATCTTGTTCACGAGACTAATGGGGTTTGTACAGTAGATGAAATCAAAGAAATGGCACTAGCCGGAAGAGGCTCGGAGAAATTGTATTATATACTTGCTCCGGTGTACCATGCAAAAAGTCAGGTAGTTACTCCAGTACAAAGTGAAAAGGTGCGTATCAGGGATGTCAAGCCTAAAGAAGAATTAGAAAAACTCTATGATGAAGTATTAGATCTCGATATAATTGAAGCTGATAATGATAGACAAAGGGGAGAGAAATACAAAGAAAAGATAGCTTGTTTTGAGCCACTAGAACTTGCCAGAGTTGTTAAGACCGTATATACCAGGCGACTTATCAGGATTAAAGAAGGCAAGAAGGTTATGGCTCAGGATGAGAAAATGCTAGATATTGCTGGAAAGAAACTGTTCGAGGAAATGGCGTTTTCATTCCATGAGGACATAGATGAAGTAAGAAATAAGTTTTTAGGTAGAATCAAAATAGATTAGATGCTCATGTTAGTATCTAATCTATTTTTAGGAGAACTGTAGAAAATGAATGAATTAAATCAGGCTATTAGTAAACTTCGTATAGGTAATGAATTCCGTTTTGATGGAGATTTGACCAGGAGAAAACTAAGACAGTTTTTTCCTGCTATGTTGCTTACTAATATATCTACGTTGCTTCTTGTAACTGTAGATGGACTCGTTGTTGGTAATTTTTGCGGAAGTCAGGCACTTTCATCTGTTAGTATTTTTCAGCCGGCAACAGTTGCTATTGGAGTATTGTCATGCCTTTTGTCATCTGGAGCTGCAACAAGACTTTCAGAGGGGATGGGCAAGATTGACATTAAAGCATTGAATCAGACTAGAAGTACACTTAGGATATTACTTATTTCTATGGCGATATTTATTACAATTTTTCAGATTCCCTTGGTGTATGCAATTATATCTTCTTATCATTTGTCGCCGGAGATGAATTCCCTTGTGTGGAGTTATGCCATTGGTATTATGATTTCTTCTCCTCTTGGAATGATTTCTAATATAGGTGTGCTGCAATTGCAGATAATAGGTAAGATGAAAGTCCTTATGGGACTAGCGGCGCTTGAAGGGGGAGTTAATCTGCTTCTTGATCTGCTGTTTGTAGGACCTTTGGATATGGGTGTTGCCGGTGCAGGATACGGAACGGCATGTGCTAATCTTGTAAGATGTATCACGACGCTTATATATCTAATCTGGAAGACGGATGTGTTCAAAACCGGAGGCGAAAAGCCTTCACTTAGAGAAGCTAAAGAAATTCTGGCTAGAGGTTTGCCGGATTCAGCGAATATGATAATGAATACAGTTCAGAATTATGCACTGGTTTCTATTCTGCTTTCTGCTTTTGGAGAGAGTGGTGGTACAATCAAGGGTGTATGTTCCTTCGCTTTTAGTCTTGTTAGTGTGTTGACAAACGGCGTGATTGGTTCAGTTCGTCCTATGTGTGGTCTGTTTTGTGGAGCAGAGAATTATAAAGGACTTCGTGTTCTTATGAGACAGGGAATTATCATAGCTACAGCATTATCTATTGGTTTTAGTGCTATAGTTTTGGCGTTCCCATCATTTATTTATACAATTCACGGCGTTAATGATATTCCTGATGGTGGTATTGCATCACTTAGAATATTTGTAATACACTTTATTTGTATAGGTGTTAATGATTTGCTAAGACTATATTTTTCTAATAGAAAAATATATAAGTTTTCCACTATTCTCACAATTGTAGGAAAAGCTACATTACCACTTTTTGCTTTCATATTTAGCAAAATATTTGAACCTCCAGTAATATTTTATTCATATCTGGTATCACAACTAATACTCGTAATTGCTAATGTGATTCGATATTTTGTTGAAATTCATAGGGATAATAAACGAGAAGAGTCAGAGATTGATATATATTTAACTGTGTCTCCTAATGAGGCGGTAGAATGTTCAAGACAGATAAGAAAATTTGCAGATGAGAATAATATTAACAAAAAGCACGCTTTTAGAGCAGCGCTATGTGTTGAGGAGATGGCAGCTTATGCTGAGAAAACTCACGAATCACAGGAAGTTGATATTCAAGTGATGATACGTTTCTTAGAGAGCAGCGCCATACTTATGATAATGGATGATGGCAAATGCATTTATCTAGATGATGAGGATGAGAATAAGAAGCTTATTACATCTAACTATGGACTACTTAAGAAGTTATCGCAATCTGTTGAATATCAATATGTACTGGATTTGAATTATACTGTTTGTAGATATGCTTAATTCTGGATGGGAAATACTATATTAGGGGTTACTACCTATATAACTACATAAACAGCAAAGCCAGTTGATACACTAATACTCCGAATATCCAGGCAATAACACACTGGCCAAGGGAGATTCCCAGAGCCCACAGTCGTCCTAATTCTCTTCTGATTGAAGCAATTGCAGCCACGCAAGGTGTGTATAGAAGACAGAATATTAATAGTGCAGAGCCACTGGCAACACCGATTGTAGCCGCAATGGCGTCTCCAGGCCCGAATAATACGGTAAATGTTGATACAACACTTTCTTTTGCTAAGAAGCCTGACACAAGAGAAGTTATAATACGATAGTCTGCACATCCCATTGGCTCGAATATAGGAGCTATAACGCTGGCAATAACAGCAAGTATACTCTCACTTGCATTTTTCACAAGATTAAAGTGAATATCGAAGTTCTTAAGAACCCATACTATAATTGTTCCAAGTAGTATTATGGTAAATGCTCTCTGAAGGAAGTCCTTTGCCTTATCCCAAAGTAAGTGCCCCACATTCTTAAGACCTGGAAGCCTATAATTAGGAAGTTCCATTACGAATGGTACAGCGCTTCCTTTGAATGCGATTTTGTTGGAAATTTTAGCAATTATAATTCCAATTATTATTCCTATAAAATACACAGCTACCATAATAAGTCCTGAGATTTTTGGGAAAAAAGCATTTGCAAGAAAACCGTATATTGGAAGCTTGGCTGAACAACTCATAAATGGTGTAAGCATTATTGTCATCTTACGGTCTCGCTCTGATGACAATGTTCTACTTGACATTACAGCAGGAACAGTACAACCAAAGCCTATTAACATAGGAACAATACTTTTCCCGGAAAGCCCGATTCTTCTAAGTAGTTTATCCATAACAAATGCTATTCTTGCCATATATCCTGAATCTTCAAGAAGCGACAGGAAGAAAAACAGTACGACAATTATTGGGACAAAACTTACGACTGAGCCTACTCCTACAAAGATTCCCTCTGTTATTAGAGCGTGTAACGATTCGTTAACATTCATTGATGTTAATAGATTATCTACCACATCCGTCAGGTAATTGATTCCAAGTTCTAATATGTATTGTAAAAAAGCTCCTATTACATTAAATGTTAAGAAGAAAATTGTGGCCATTACAAGAATGAAGCAAGGTATAGCTGTGAGTTTTCCTGTTAGAATTTTATCTATTTTTCTGCTTTTTATATGTTCTTTGCTTTCTTTTGGTTTAACAACCGTTTTTTTACAGATTTTCTGAATAAAACTAAAACGCATATCTGCAATGGCAGCAGATCTGTCAAGTCCGCTTTCTTCCTCTAATTGAAGTATTAAATGCTCGATAGTTTCAAGCTCGTTTTGTGACAGATTAAGCGAGTCAATAACAATTTTGTCTCCCTCAATTATCTTACTTGCAGCAAATCTAATAGGAATATCTGCTTTTTCGGCATGGTCTTCTATTGTATGCATTATTGAATGAATACATCTGTGAACAGCACCGTCTTTTTCGTTTTTGTCACAAAAATCTGTTACAAGAGGAGTTTCCTGGTATTTTGCAACGTGGTATGCATGATCAATTAATTCATCTATACCTTCATTCTTTAAAGCACTGATAGGAACAACCGGTATGCCAAGGGCATCTTCCATTTCGTTTACGCGAATAGAGCCACCATTTCCTCTTACTTCGTCAATCATGTTAAGTGCAAGAACCATTGGAATATCAAGTTCCATAAGTTGCATTGTAAGATAGAGGTTTCTCTCAATATTACTGGCATCAACAATATTAATAATGCCTTTAGGTCGCTCTTTAAGAATATATTCTCTGGATACTAATTCTTCACTTGAGTATGGTGATAAAGAATATATACCGGGAAGATCAGTGACATTTGTATCTTTATGACCTCTAATGACACCTGATTTCTTATCTACTGTAACACCGGGGAAATTACCAACATGTTGGTTAGAACCTGTTAATTGATTAAAAAGTGTAGTTTTACCGGCATTCTGATTTCCAGCCAGAGCGAATGTTAATATAACATTATCTGGAAGAGGATGTTCTGTTGATTTGTCATGGTGTATTCCACCTTCACCAAAGCCTGGATGCTCATGTTCCGGGTGGTATCCAATTAGAGTAGATGGCTCTTTTCCATGTATTGTAGAGTTTTCTTCAATGTCTAAAGGTTGGTCATCTGAAAGGATGACAGGCTCTGTAATCTCTATATTTTCAGCATCAGATAGACGCAGTGTAAGTTCATATCCGTGAATCATAAGCTCCATTGGGTCTCCAAGTGGAGCAAGTTTGGTAAGTGTTACCTCTGCGCCAGGAATAAGACCCATATCAAGGAAGTGCTGTCTTAGCATGCCTCCTCCATTTACCTTTGTTATAATTGCTGTTTCGCCATTTGTTAATTTGTCTAGAGTCATTTAAGCCACCTTTTTATATATTAATTATGTATAGAAATATATCATTAAAACCCATGTATTGTCAAAGAGCAACAGATTGTGGTAAAATACTTCTTATGTGCGCAAGTATGTTTTGATTGCGATGCATTTATAATTATTTATATGGTTATATGGAGGAGAAAAAATTATGGAACAGTCAGGTAGATGGAATAGTCGTTTGACATTTATTCTTGCAGCTGTAGGTTCTGCAGTTGGACTTGGAAATGCTTGGAGATTCCCGGGGCTTATGGCAGCCCATGGCGGAGGAGCTTTCCTTTTTGCATATCTTATAGCACTTGTTGTTATGGGTATCCCACTTCTAATGATGGAGATTGCTATCGGACGTAAAGTTCATGGTGGAGCTTTAAGAGGATTAGCTTCTCTCAATAAATATAATAAACCTGTTGCATGGGCGGCAACCGCTAATGCATTTCTTATTGTTACTTACTATGCTATAGTATTCGCATGGGTTTTGATGATGGCAGGAAATAGCTTCAGATTTGCAGGAATGACAGGCGATACAGAAGCTGCTAGTTCATTATTTTTTGATTTGATAGAGACAACAGGAGATACAACTGGATGGAGTCAGTGGCCTATTATGGTTATAGCCTTTGGTGTGCTTGCATGGGGCCTTATCTATTTCTGTATAAGAGACGGTGCCAATTCAGTTGGTAAGGTAGTAAAATACACAGTGTTTGGACCCATAGTACTTATGATTATTATGGCTATCAAAGGTTTCACAATGCCTAATACTGGTGCAGCTATGTCTAAGCTTTTTATCCCAGAGTGGAGTAAACTACTTGATACAGGTCTTTGGGTAGATGCCGTTGGACAGGTGTTCTATAGTCTTTCTGTAGTTATGGCTATTATGTTTGCGTATGGTTCGTACCTTGATGATAAGACTAATATTGCAGTAGATTCTGTAATTATTGCTTTGTCAGATTTATTTTGCTCAATTCTTTCTAGTATAGTAATGTATACAACAATGGGTGGTGTAGGAATGCTTGATGATATGTCGACTTCAGGTGTTGCTACAGCATTTAAGATATATCCTCAGGCTATTGTGTCACTTACGGGTTCGGGAGTGTTTAACGCCATATTTGGTTTTATATTCTATCTTTGTCTTGTGACACTTGCTATCGATTCAGCATTTTCAATTATAGAAGGTGTATCGGTCAGTCTTTCAACATACTTTGGATGGAAGCAGAAGAAGGTTACAATAATTGTTTGCAGTGCTTGTGCTGTTATTTCATTGATTTATATGAATGGTGCAGGACTTGCAGTGCTTGATATTGTTGATCATTATCTGAATCAGATTAATATGATTCTAATAGGTGTCCTTGAATGTATTGCTGTTGCCTGGATGTTCGATTCTAAGAAGGTTCTTGTTGAAGTTAATAAGAATACGAATAAATTCAAAGCGCCTAAATGGTGGTTCGTTACATCGCTTAAGTTTGTTACACCAATTCTTCTTGGAGGATTATTTGTTATCAATATGTATGAATTAATAAGCGCCGGAGGAATATATGGTGCAGCTGATGGATATTCTGTATGGGCTAATGCTTTATTCGGATGGGGCTTTAGTATATTAGTTCTTGGCTCTGGTATTGTTGCAGGTCTTGTTCTAAGAAGAAGGGATAAGAAAGTTGTTATTCCTTCCTGGGATGAACTTGACAAGATGACAGATGAGGAGAAGAATGCTCCAACACTTATTAGTAGATCTACAGGGGAACCTGTACAAAAATAAGACAGAGGGATTATTGTGATTGCTTATAGAGTGACAGATGTAAGAAAGTGTATGAATGAACTCCTTTGTAAAGATACATTTGATTTTTTCTTATTACAGGAAGCAACTATTAATACATTTTCAACATTTTCAATTGATGGACATAGGTTAGACGATTTCTTCACGGATGCAGAGCTTGAAGAAATTGATGAAGATGATGTACTTATGCCTTATGAATTGTATAGAGAAGGGTGTTATAATCTTATTAAGGGTAAGAAAGTTCCTTTGAGCTTTCAGATTATTCTTGCGCTTCCCAAAAGGATTATAAGACAAATTATTGCTGCAAGCGATATCTCTATAGAAGAATCTAAAACGCATCTTGTTGCGATATACAGATTTGTGGACGGTAATCTTACAATTACGACCGGAACAAGTATGAAAGAATTTACATTAGATAAGAGCTTAGAGAATGCATATGATAAGTGGATGTTTGATTTTCTGACTACTGCAGGAATAGATATTGACAAGATGCTATAAACTAGTTGATATTTGTTATGATATGTGTTACTCTTTTTGTTGCGTGAAAGCGTAAAAGATTTATTATATTTGGAGGATTTTGCTATGAGCAAAGGTACTGTAAAATGGTTTAATAACCAGAAGGGATATGGTTTTATCTGCGATGAGGAAGGAAACGATTTATTCGTTCATTATTCTGGAATTGTCTCTGAGATGGAGTATAAGACACTCAAAGAGGGTGCAGAGGTTGAATACGAAGTATCCGAGGGTGATAAAGGACCACAGGCTGTTAATGTTAAAGCTGTATAAGCAGTATCTAGCGTATAATCATTGTTAATATTATGTGAGATATATTAGGCGATGTGTATTACATGTCGCCTTTTTAAATGAATTATTCTTTGGAGAAATATTATGAGCAGTGATAATGGAAGAAAGAAAATTTTTACATTTGAAAATGTCATCATAATTGCTGGTAAAATTCTTACTTTTTTTACAGCTGTTTCCTATGTTCTTGTTCTTGTTTTGTTCTTTAATGAAAATATGACCAGATTCATAGAGGCAATATTAGTACCTGGTGTTTCGTTTGTATTAGTATCTATCTTTCGCTATATTTACAATGCGCCCAGGCCATATGAAGTTACTGGAATCCCGCCCATGACGGGCAAGAAGACTAAAGGAAAAAGTATGCCCAGTCGTCATACATTTTCCATATTCATAATTGCCATGACTGTGTTTTGTTACGACTATAGAATAGGGATATGTATGCTCATCGCCGGCGTAGTGCTGGGAATTATTCGCGTTATAGAGAGGGTTCATTTTGTTAGAGATGTAATTGTTGGAGCTGCTCTTGGAATTGGATTCGGACTACTATATTATGTCCTTCCATAATGTAATTATTGTTCTTCATAAAAATGCTTAAATTATAGCACTATTTCGTTGATAAATAGTGCTTTTTTTGTTATCATAATTTATTATAATTTGAAGATAGCATATTTAAAAGAGGTGACAAAGTGAAATTAAGTGAAAAGGCATGTAAGATAATTGCTAAGCTTATTTCAGTTCTTGGTATTGGGCTATCCATATTTGTGGGAGGATATATTTTCCTTATAAGACCAATCTATACCATTTTCGTTGGTTTTACAAACGACACATTAACAAGCAAAGATTTACTGATAAGTATTGTACTTATATTTCTTGCAGCAACTGTTAGTGGAGGAATATGGATTGTGTTCGACATGATAGCGGGAATATTTCGTGATATGCATGGCAAGGAAGATTAAACTAATAGAATATATACAAAGGAAAGGAATGACATGGGAACAATAATTGGAAATGGAATAACATTTGATGATGTGCTTTTGGTGCCACAGTATTCTGAGGTTACGCCTAACCTTATTAATCTAGAGACACATCTTACTAAGAAGATTAAGCTTAATATTCCAATGATGAGTGCCGCTATGGATACTGTTACAGAACATAGAATGGCAATTGCTATGGCTCGTCAAGGAGGAATTGGAATTATTCATAAGAATATGCCAATTGAGATGCAAGCGGATGAGGTAGATAAGGTAAAGAGATCTGAGAATGGAGTTATTTCAGATCCATTTTCGCTTACACCAGATAATACTATAAAAGATGCAGATGATTTAATGGCTAAATTCCGTATATCCGGTGTTCCTATTACAAAAAGTGAGACTGACAAGACATTAGTAGGTATCATTACTAATCGTGATTTAAAGTTTGAGACAGATTTTTCTAAGAAAATCAGCGAGTCTATGACAAGTGAAGGGCTAATTACAGCACCTGTAGGAATTACTTTAGAGGATGCCAAGAAAATCCTTGCTAAGGCGCGTAAAGAGAAACTTCCTATTGTAGACGAGAATAATATTCTTCGTGGATTAATAACGATTAAAGATATTGAAAAGCAGATTAAGTATCCTGATTCTGCCAAAGATTCTCAGGGAAGACTTCTCTGTGGAGCAGGAGTTGGAATCACAGGGGATATGATGGAAAGAGTAGCTGCTTTAGTAGATGCTAAGGTAGATGTAATAGTCCTTGATTCTGCTCATGGTCATTCTAAGAATATAATTGATGCTGTTAAGAAAGTTAAAAGTGCATACCCGGAGCTACAAGTTATTGCCGGCAATATTGCAACGGCAGAAGCTGCCAATGCTCTTATTGATGCAGGTGCAGATGCGGTAAAAGTAGGTATAGGTCCCGGTTCTATTTGTACAACAAGAGTAGTAGCCGGTATTGGTGTTCCACAGATTTCTGCCATTATGGAAGTATTTGAGGTAACTAAGAAGAGAGATATACCAATTATTGCTGATGGTGGAATTAAGTATTCTGGAGATATGACTAAGGCACTTGCAGCAGGTGGTTCTGTATGTATGATGGGGTCAATGTTTGCAGGCTGTGATGAATCTCCAGGAACATTCGAATTGTTCCAGGGAAGAAAGTATAAAGTATATCGTGGAATGGGTTCTATTGCCGCTATGGAAAATGGTTCTAAAGATAGATATTTCCAGGAAGGAGCAAAGAAGCTTGTTCCTGAGGGAGTTGAAGGTCGTGTGGCATATAAGGGTTCATTAGAAGATGTGGTATTCCAGCTTATTGGCGGTATTAGATCAGGTATGGGATATTGTGGATGTCCAACAATTCCAGAACTTCAAGATAGAGCTAAGTTCGTTAAGATATCTGCTGCGTCACTTAAGGAATCACATCCACATGATATTCATATAACAAAAGAAGCACCAAATTATAGTGTTGATGAGTAATAAGTCATAAGGAGAACTATGGAATTTCGACCGTGTATTGATATACATAATGGAAAAGTTAAGCAAATTGTCGGCGGGTCTCTTGATGATGAAGAAGACTTGGCTAGCGAGAATTTTGTGTCAAAGAAGGACGCTGCGTTTTTTGCATCCTTTTATGCTAAAGAGGGACTTCGTGGCGGTCACGTAATAATGCTTAATCACATAGGCAGTCCTTATTATGAGATTACAAAAAAGCAAGCGCTTGCTGCGTTAAGAGAGTATCCTGACAATATGCAAATAGGCGGTGGAGTCAATGCTGACAATGCAAGAAGTTATATAGAGGCTGGAGCAAGTCACGTTATTGTAACATCGTATGTGTTCAAAGATGGCAAGATTAACTATGATAATCTTAACAAACTTGTGGATGCTGTAGGTAAAGAGCATATTGTACTTGATCTTAGCTGCCGAAGAAAAGGTGATGAATATTTCGTCGTTACCGATAGATGGCAGAAGTTCACTAAAGAAGAAGTGACACTTGAACTGCTAGAGTCTCTTTCTGCATATTGTGATGAATTTCTTATACATGCTGCAGATGTTGAAGGTAAGCAATGCGGTATTGAGAAAGAACTTGTTGAAATGTTGGGAAAATGGGAAGGGATTCCTATTACTTATGCAGGTGGCGTTGGAGACTACGATGACGTCATGGCTATTAAAGAGCTGGGAAATGACAGATTGAATGTCACTGTGGGTTCAGCGCTGGATTTATTCGGTGGTCCACTTAATTATGAGACGGTACTTTCTTGTGTAAAGGGTGTGTAATAAAGGATATAATTATGAAATTTACTAAGATGCAAGGATGTGGCAACGACTATGTATATGTTGACTGCACCAGAGAAATGATAGAGAATGCAAGCCATGTTGCTATTAAAGTTAGTGATAGACACTTCGGAATAGGCTCTGATGGATTGATATTAATTGCCTCCTCAGAAGTTGCTGATTTTCAAATGATTATGTACAATGCTGATGGTTCTCGAGGAGAAATGTGTGGCAATGGTATAAGATGTGTCGGCAAATTCGTATATGATAAAGGTCTCACCAATAAGAAGGTTGTTACGGTGGAGACTCTTGCTGGAATTAAGACACTTGAGCTTAATGTAGTAGATGGCAAAGTAAAATCTGTTAGGGTTGATATGGGAAGTCCAGAATTTGTTGCTGCAAAGGTTCCGGTTATTTCTGATAATGAGAAAATGCTTGGAGAAACAATAGAGGTTGCAGGAGAGGAGTATGTAGTTGATTGCATCTCTATGGGTAATCCTCATTGTGTAATAAGAATGGAAGAGGACGTAAGAGAATTAGATTTAGAGAAAATTGGGTCAAAATTTGAGAATTACAAGGCCTTTCCTAATAAGATTAATACAGAATTTGTCAATATTCTTGATGACAACAGAGTTCGTATGAGAGTATGGGAGAGAGGAAGTGGTGAGACACTTGCATGCGGTACGGGAGCATGTGCCACAGCAGTATCCTGTATCATAAATGGAATAACTAAATCTCCTGTTGACGTGGAACTACTTGGTGGTTTTCTTACGATAGAATACAATGAAGATGATAATATTGTATATATGACGGGGCCGGCAGAGATTGTTTTCGAAGGTGAAATTGATGTCTGACTTTGTGATTATTAATGACCTTTCTTTGGAAGAGGAGGGGAAGTTATACAAGGAATTTCCACCTGACATTAATGAATATGTTAAGGTTGCTGATATGGTAAATGCTAATTGGCAACCTTTTTTAAATGAAAAAACTTATATTGGCATTGCTAAGTCTAATGATACCATTTCACTTCTGGAAGCCCATGATATAGGGGTGCTGGGCTTTGAATCAACTCCAGGAGAATACTTGTCATCAGCATATGTTGTGCAAGATCTTTGTAGAGTTGAGAGACGAGACCTAGAAGTGGTAGATGCAAGATTTCACAATATTCCACTTACCATTTTAGAGACAAAAAGATGTATTATAAGAGAACATTCTATAGAAGATTTCCAGGCCATTCTTGATATTTATCAGGATAAATCCATGACTGACTATATAGAACCGCTCTTTGATTATGATGAAGAGAAAGAGTATGAGAAGGAATATATAGAGCGCATATACAAGTTCTATGGGTATGGTCTATGGCTTATAATTGATAAATCCACAAACGAAGTAATTGGGAGAGCCGGCGTAGAGAGCAAAGATAGTTGTGATACCAATCAAGTGGAATTATCATATCAGGTTAAGAAGGAATATCAAAACAAGGGTATTGCGACAGAAGTTTGCGCTGCAATTGTTGAATATACATTTGACAGACTTGAGAAGGAATCTATTATTGCAAATGTGAATGAAAAGAATACTCCTAGTGTTAGAATTATGGAAAAGCTAGGATTTAAGCCATTAGGAAATGGAAAATATATATTATATAGATAAAGCTACAGAGGATTGAAATGATTGTATTTTTGCTTTTATTTGTGGGACTACCAATAGCCATGTCCCTTGTCTTTGGTGATAAAGACAGAACAATTGCATATTGGATGCCTATGTCTCTTGTAATCATATTTGGGCTTTGGACAGTGATATCAATTCCGTGTGCGCTTATGCAGACAAAGTTTCATGTGCCGCTGTATATTTTTATAGTTGTAATGATTCTTTTTACTGGTTTTATAGTATTTATGCTGATAAAGAGACGTAGGATTGTAATAAAGAAAGTAAAAGATTTCTTCTCTAGTGATGCGAAGAAGTATTTTACAAATATGTTCTTTATAATAATGCTGGTGTTAGTGCTTTATCAGGCAGGGAGAGCGACGATATTTACACCATCATGCTATGGTGATAACAAGACATATGTGGCGCTTGCCAATGATATGGTCGAGACAGATGAATTCTATGTTGTAGACGACGCTACTGGTACAGAAATAACAGATATATCTAAAGTAAATACCAAATTTAAGCTTTCAGGATGGTACTCCTTTGAGGCTATGCTCTCGGTTATTTGTGGAGTGACTCCTTTGGCGATGGTTTATACCTATTTGCCTGGAGTTTTAATAATAATGTCTTATTTGGTTTGGTGGATTGTTTCAAAAAGATTTTTTGATTATGACATAAAAAAAATGTCTCTATTTGTTACTTTTATGGTTATTCTTTATGAGTTTATGAATGGAGACATTGCTGATATACTACTTAATTGGCCGACCTATGGAAAGCATGTGACATCCATGATTATCATGCCAATGTTGATTTTTGAATGGATTGTTTATGTAAATGATAAAGAGAATAAAAAGAGGGATGTATTTGAAATGTTTTTACTTGTATTAGCAGGGTGTGGCGCAAGTAATATGGGATTTTTGATGCTTCCTCTTGAGATGGTAATCCTAATGGTTACGGAGTTTGTTTGCGAGAGAAAAATACAAATCAGAGCGATATTTACTTTAATTATTATAAACATTCCTACACTTGTATTTGCTATATTGTATTTGTTTGAAAAAAGAATTGTTGGTTAAGTGAGATTGTGCTATGGATTTATTCTCTGACATACAATTGCATAAATGGATTAGTGCCGGCTGGATTGTTATATATATAATCAGCTTATTTTTGCTGTTTAAAAACAGAAATAAATGGGATGTTAGGATAAAAAAAGTTCTTATTCTTATTGTTATTTCTATTGTTTTGTTTTTCTGTCCGATAACTGTTAAGTTGATATTTGGGAGGATTCTTCCAGGATTTGCAGAGTATGAAAGACTGTCGTGGCTTTTCTTTGTTGTGCCAATAATTGCGTATACATTCGTGAAAATTTTAGAAGACTTAAGAAAAAAGCAACGTGTAAGATTGGCAATCGCTTTTTGTATATGTTGCTTCTTCTTGAGTGTGTCTTCCTTTGCAACAAGAGGATATAAAATAGCAGAGAATCCTGATAAGGTTCCAGACTATGTTGTAGCAATAAGCGATGCCATAACTGAAGATAGCAGATGCTACGAAGGTGAGATTTATGGCGTTAGGCAAGTCGCAAAAGATGATAAAGGGAAGTGGATTAAACCTAAGGTGTTAGTTCAACTTGATGAAGCCTATAATATTCACGCCGGTGACGACTTTAAATATGGTATAAGGCAGTATTCATCTGCGTTGGTTCTTTCCGAAGTCGTTATCCCCAAAACCACCTATAATTCAAGCTCATTTAGCTTGTCAAAATACGCAAGTTTGTTTAACTATGAATATTTTGTATGTTCTAATAATGAGTATCTTCGTAAGCAGGCAGAGGCGTATGGGTTTGAACTATTAAAAGAAGTCGGTGATTATGTAGTATACAAGAACACCAAGGAATTAACATTGTATTTTGTCCGCCATGGTGAGACAGAAGCCAATGCAAATAATACATTTGCCGGTAGCAAGACCGATACTAAGCTCACAAGCAACGGAATAAATGAAGCAAAGCTGACAGGACAGGCTCTGCAAGATATTAATTTTGATATAGTGTATACATCTGAACTGACAAGGACGAAAGACACTGCAAAGAATATACTTGGGGAAAACAAAAACAGTACTTCAAATATAAAGGTGTCAAAAGCATTAAATGATTTATATGCCGGAGAACTTGAAGGACTTACACATGAGGAAGCCAAACAAAGATACCCTGATTATAATGAGGAATCTTATTATGGGAAAATAGGTGATTCAAAATATGTATCACCTGTTGGTGCAACAACAAAGTATACAATAGTAAAGAATTATAATAGCGCCTTGTATTCCATAGTATCTAATGCACCTGATAATAGCAATGTACTTGTTGTAGGTCATGGTGCCCTCGCATGGCTTTTTTATACTATGTTTCCGGAAGAAATATCCGAGACGTCGTTTTTGGACAATACGTCAATTACAGTTGTAAAATATAACAAAGGTAAATATGAACTTGAAGCCTATAATACAAGTGCTTCGCAATTTGAAGAGATAGAATAATGATGACAAATATTTTTCCTATAATTTTATATTTGGTAATTCTTCCCATGGCTTCGGGAGTAATTTTTAATTTTGCTTTTAGAATAAGTGAAGTTTTTAATAAGATGCCTCTTGCTACAAGAGTTTTAGATGATTATGTAAGTGGCTTTCTTATAATATTCTTTTCTTTTGAAATAGCAGGATTATATATTAGCAGCACTTCTTATAATCTATCAGATTTTGTAGAGACTATAACAGGTTATGTTAATTTGTTTCTTACAATCGTTTTAATTGCATCAATTGTAATTATAATTATTAAGATTGTTATTAAAATTATACGTGTAGAATTAGTAGATGATCTAAAGACATTAAAGCCTGTTATGCATGATGTTATTGCTGTTGTATTTCTCGTTTTATATATAATAGTTTCGTTGATGTTTATTTTGCCAAGCCCGAAAGATGATACTTATCTTAGTATTTTTTGGATGCAAAAAAACGATATTATTGGCGTATATAATGTTATTAACGGCGAGCTTGGCAGTAATGCTACCGGTCATACGAAGCTTATTGAAGTCTTGTATATTGTTATCGCGAAAAATCTTGGAATAAGTGATATGAAGACAGTCTTAAATATAATGATTGTGCCACTTATGATTGTATTTATGGGGATATACAAACGTATAGAGTATATATTTTTCGGATATAATATTAAGCTTTCAAAATACAAGAAGTGGACGGAGATTCTGTTTGCCTGTCTATGTATTGTACTGTTATTTGTAAATGGTTCACTTAATATCTCAATTCCTCAAAATATATGGAATGGTATAACACTTCTTTCATCGATGGTTTTGCCACTTGGTTTTATATACGGATATGCTACCGGTTGTGAGATGAGCGCTCACAAACCGCTAAGAGCTTTTGTTTGGTTTATCCGATATCTTTTTATAATACCTATAGCTGCGTTAATGAGTAATTACGGTTATCCGATTGCGGCAGGACTTGGCGGATTGATTGCAATTACTATAGTGATACTTGTAATAATCAATTGTTTTAGAAAAGAAAAAGGTAAATAGATATGGAAGCATTAATAGACAGTATTGATTTCGTGAGAAAAGCATTAAATACTTTTGGAAACGAATTTGTAGGGATATATCTGGCTATAATAATTACCCTTGCTGTAATTGCAATATGTAATCTGAAAAGTAACGGAATAAGAAGCTATATCATATATTGCATTGTAATTCTTGTAATGATATTTGCTTTGGAATTCTTAGAGTATGCATTTGAATTTATACCGGTTGATGATGCGGGTGTTATATATTACATTTTCCCGGCAATACCGGCTATACTGATTGGATTTGCTATACTTTTGCCGTTCTTAGTAAGAAAAGCACCTGATAAAAAGAAGAAGCTTTGGTGCATTGGAATTGTTATTGCAACTGCAGTTGTCTTTCTTGTAGAAGCAAGTGTCCCTCTTCAATGGACATTCAAGAATTTCACAACAAGCAGGCAATCAAATCCATATCATACAGATGTTGTAGAGATTGCAGATACTGTTGGAACTCACCTGGTTCTTCTTCCTGAAGATTATAAAATTGGAGTTAAAGATTGTAATCAGGATGCAAATATTTTAGAAGCAGGTTCAAGTCATTATGACGAAGCGCCAACACCTGTATTCAACTTCGCGGCGGTAAGCAGTGTTGATTACATCGTAATCAAGAAGAAAGATTATTTTGGCACAACGAATGTTGATTCGCTTAATGCGGCAGCAAAGAGTTACAAATACACACTTGTTAAAGATCTGGGTGAGTACATGATATATGGCTCTTCTTCAGTAGTATAACTTTTTTACGATGATGGAATGGAGGTTTATATATGACATATCCAAACGCCCATAGAGGTATAGAAAAAATCCATATAGCAGAGATTATGATTATTGCTGGAACCATTTTGATGGGGATAGTTCAGGCAATTGTTTCTGTGCAGGATGTTAAGACTATAATTAGTGAATTTGGAGAGGTTCCTGGAGTTATAATAGCAATAATGATTATTCTTGGAATGATATTAATGATTGCAGGAGATATTTTTAACATTTGGGGACTTAGAATTGCAGGTCGAGATGACAAGATGTTTTATGTTCCATATGTTCTGTCAATTATGATTATATTAACAGATATTGTTATTGGAATAATTCTATTTATTACAAATAAAGGAAATATTGATAAAATAATTGATGTAGCAGAAGAAGTGGTTGAATTGGTTCAAATGGTTGTAGTTATTGTAGTTTCATCAAAACTTGCAAAATCACTTAATGGAACAGCCCATGTCACAAAATCGAGAGTAGTATTATGGCTGATTATTATTAATGTGGTATTTTCTTTTGGGTTGGGAGCATCATCGTTATTAACTGATGTTCATAACAAAGTTTTGTATGGTATTTCAGAGGCACTAGAGATAATATCCTTTATTGTATATTTGATATATGTAGATATAACAATCAAATTTTTAAAGGAAAACTAAATTGTGTAAGAAGCAGGTATTATATAGTCTGAGATAAATTGACGGTGTAGTATGTGTGACAAGGAGAGATAGATGGGGGATGGAAGTATAATATTAAGACGAGATATGATTAATTGTGTGTTGTGTGATGATGCACCTTGTAGTAAAGTCTGTCCTAAGGGTAAGCCAGATGAACTACTTAGGAATATTTGGTTTGATAATGAAAATGTTGCTGCAATTAAGTATCCTTCTAGTAATCCCTGTGTTACTTGTGATGCGCCTTGTGAGGATAATTGTGTAAAGCCTAATAAAGTGCCAATTCGTAAGCTTATGATTCGCTTAAACGATGAGGTTAAGTCTAAAATTAAATCTAAAGATAATAATAAAGATGATCCCAGGGATATTGATTATGATGAACTTCTGAAAACAGATATATGTGGTATTACTCTTGAGAATCCTTTTCTATTATCTTCCTCGGTTATTTCTAGTACATATGATATGTGCTCCCGTGCTTTTGAAGCTGGATGGGCAGGTGCATCGCTTAAGACAATTTGTTCGCTTGATATTAGAGAAGCTTCTCCGAGATTCTCTGCTATTAAGGGGGATAATGGCAGTATCATTGGATTTAAGAATATAGAACAACTATCAGAGCAGTCCATAGAAGAGAATATGGATATGATTCGTCGTCTTAAGAAAGAGTATCCTTCTAAGTTTATTCTTGCTTCAATTATGGGGAAAAATGACGAAGAATGGGAGATGATTTCCAGACTTTGCGAAGAAAATGGAGCTGATGCTATTGAGCTTAATTTCTCATGTCCTAATATGGCAGATGGAGGCCTTGGTTCTGATATTGGACTTGAACCTTCGCTAGTAGAGAGATTTACTTCATGTGCAAGGCGTGGTGCGAATATACCGATTTTTGCAAAACTCACTCCTAATGTAACATACATGAGCCCGGCTGCAGAGGCAGCAAGACGCGGTGGAGCTGACGGTATTGCCGCAATCAATACAATAAAGAGTATAGTTGGCGTCAATGTCGATACTTTTGTTACATCTCCAGATGTAGATGGCATGTCAGCGGTAGGTGGCTATAGTGGTAAAGCTATTAAACCAATTGCTCTTCGATTTATAGAAGAAATGTCTAAGAATGATAAGCTAAGTGGCATGCACATTAGTGCTATGGGTGGCATTGAGACATGGCGTGATGCGTTAGAATTTATGTTGCTTGGTGCGTCAAGTATTCAGATAACAACTTCGGTAATGAAGCATGGATATAGAATAATTGACGAACTCAAAGAAGGCCTTATGCTGTATTTATTGGCTAAGGGATATAATAATATTTCTGAGATTGTGGGTAAATCTCTTAATTATATTAGTGATACAACCGATGTACTTTCTAGAGATACCATTATCTATCCAGTAGTTGATAAGGATAAATGTGTAGGCTGTGGAAGATGTGTATTATCCTGTCGTGATGGCGGACATCAGGCAATTAAACTTAATGAGGACAGAAAGCCTGTATTAGATGGCAGAAAATGTGTAGGCTGTCACTTATGTGCACTTGTTTGTCCTGAAGATGCTATTAAACCGGCTAAGAAACGAGTTAAGAAAAGATAGATATGGATATACTATCGAAATTACTTGAAATTTTTCTTCATAATGATTAATATACCCTTAAGGATGTGATTATATGAAATTTAAAAGAATTAATGAAAATGTAATAAGATGCGTAGTTTCTAAAGAAGAAATGTATGATTATGGCTTAGAAGTCTCTGAACTTGTTGATAATAGGGATAAGGCAGAAGATTTCCTTCGTCGAGTAATGCAAGAAGCCAGATATGAGCTTAATTATAAGACTAATGGCGGAGCGCTTAGTGTACAGATTGCCCTTCTTCCTGAAGGGGATGTTGCGATGACAATTGCTGAAGCTATGCCGGAACAATTAGAAGCTCAGATGAACAGGCTCAAATCTTATCTTGAGGATTTTCAGAAAGTACTCGAAGGGAAAGTGATTGAGCATAATGACAAGACTAAAGAAGGCACGAAGATACAGAGCTTTGTTAGTGTGTCTGAAGCTTTCTGGGTAGAGTGTGAATCTCTTGAAGTATGCCTTGATATTGCTAAGATTATTGATGAGAAATGGATTAGCACCTCTTCTTTATATTCTTATAAAGGTGCATATTATTTTAGAATGGAGATTAGTAATACAGAGAAGGTTGGGGAGCTATTCTTAAGCCTATGCGAGTTCGGTCAGGAGATATTCTTAGAGCATCAAGGGGCTAGAATTATTTATGAACATGGTAAATGTATTATAGATAAGAATGCAATATCAACCTTGAAGAATTTATAGAATTATATAACAAGAGATAAAAGCCAAGTATTGTGCAAGACTGATTAAGTCTTATGCAGTACTTGGCTTTTTTTGTGTGAAAAAATGTGAAAAAAATGTGAAAAAAGTATTGCATAAAGTTATCATATATGATAACATTCTAATCAGTTGGCGGAGGTGCTTTTCATGAAGAAGAGGTATGAAGATGGCATCGTCCCAAGCAGTAGCAGCAAAGCTCGAATGGAAATGGCTGTTCAGTTAAAGGAAGCAAGGTGTGGGCTTCATATGACGCAACAGGCATTGGCAGACAAAGCTGGTACTAAGAAGTCCAACATATCTAGAATGGAATCGGGTAGATATAATCCAAGTTTGGATTTCATTGTGAAGGTAGCGGATAGTTTAGGGAAACGTGTCACTATTCGCCTAGATTAGTATGTGACTGTGGGGGGATTCATGAAGAAAAGAATTAGATGTGATAAGAACATTAATAAAGATGTAGTACTTTGTGAGACAACAAACCATAGAGCAAGTAACTGCACAAGTAAAGCCTTGCTTAAAGACTCTATCTCCTTTTCTAAGAGATGGAAACACATTCCTTTTTTTAGAAGGGATGATTATAACGGTGCTAGTGAGGTGTGCGTTATCAAAATTAACAGAAATGAATATACTAAAGCCAGAAGATGTCTTGATGGTTTAGAATCGATTTATAAGGAACGTTTATTACTTAACATTATATAACCTTTTGTTTGTTTTGGTGTGATGGCAATATACTTGCGCTGCAGGTGTATTGCACGAAGGTTTTAGCGTGGCGTAAGCCACGCTTTTTGTATTTCATTTATACGAATTCTGATTGAGATTCATTTATTTTATATATTTTTGATTTGGTTTATACATGTTAATGCCGGTTGCTGGTTAATAATATCAACATATAAGCCGTAGTTTTAGCCGATACAACGTAAGTAGCATAGGACTACGCAGTCATTAGCTAATAATACCAGCTAATGACTGCGTAATGTTAGCTGGCACAACCTAATAAGAGCTGAATTGTGTAGCCACCAGCTAATAATACTAGCTAATGACTGGGTAATATTAGCCGGCACAACCTAATCAGAGTTGAATTGAGTAGTTACCAGCTAATAAAACTAGCTAATGACTGCATAATATTAGCCGGCACAACCTAATAAGAGCTGAATTCAGAACAAGTAGTTAGCCTCATTTGTAATTTTGAGTATAATGCTATATAATATGCTAGTATGTTTGTATGAAATAAGATGTACATCACGAGGCGGTTTTATATTATTAGCTACACAACTATAATGTTCTAATATAGAGTAGAGATGTGGAGTGTGCAAATCAATAGATGAAGGAGACTAGACTATGGATTGTAATATAGGAGTTATAAGAGGTGACGGAATCGGCCCTGAGATTGTATCTGAAGCCGTCAAGGTATTAGATGCAGTTGGGGCTAAGTTCGGTCACAATTTCAAATATGATGAGATTCTTATGGGTGGATGCTCTATTGATGCGACAGGTGAACCTCTTACGAAGGAAGCGATTGAGCAGGCTAAGAGAGCAGATGCAGTACTTCTTGGTTCTATCGGAGGTGATGCTAAGACTTCACCATGGTATAAGCTTCCTGCTGATAAGAGACCGGAGGCAGGACTTCTTGGCATAAGAAAAGCGCTTCATCTGTTCGCCAACTTAAGACCGGCATATCTATATCCACAGCTTAACGAGGCATGTCCTTTAAGAGATGATATAATCGGAGACGGATTCGATATGTTAATTATGCGTGAGCTTACAGGAGGTCTTTATTTTGGTAAGAGAGAGACCCGTGAAGTGAATGGTAAGATAGAAGCGTATGATACCCTTACATATAATGAAGATGAGATAAGAAGAATTGCAATTAAGGCATTCGATATAGCAAGAAAGAGAAGAAGTAAGGTTACATCTGTTGATAAGGCAAATGTATTGGATTCTTCAAGACTTTGGAGAAAGGTTGTTGAGGAAGTTGCGGCTGACTACTCAGATGTTACACTTGAACATATGCTTGTTGACAATGCGGCTATGCAGCTTGTAAAAGATCCTAAGCAATTCGACGTTATTCTAACGGAGAATATGTTCGGAGATATATTGTCGGACGAAGCGTCTATGGTTACAGGTTCAATTGGAATGTTGTCATCTGCATCCCTTAATGAGACGAAGTTCGGACTATATGAACCAAGTGGCGGTTCAGCACCGGATATTGCAGGAAAGGGTATAGCCAATCCTATTGCAACTATCCTTAGTGCAGCGATGATGCTTAGATTTACATTTGACATGGATAAGGAAGCTGATGCAATTGAAAATGCAATTAACAAGGTACTAGACGAAGGATACCGTACAATTGATATTATGCCAGCCCCAGGCAAGGATGCATCTTCTATAAAGCAAGTGGGGACGACTGACATGGGTGATCTCATAGTAGAGCGCCTGTAGGCGTTTTGTCACTCACTGTAGGAATTGTATAAAATAGTAGGAGGAACACATTATGAAATCAGATAACGCAAGACAGGGAATGCAGCAAGCTCCGGCAAGGAGTCTGTTTAACGCACTTGGATTTACCAAGGAGGAGATGAAGAAGCCCATGGTCGGTATTGTAAGCTCGTACAACGAGATTGTACCCGGTCATATGAATATAGACAAGATTGTAGAGGCTGTAAGAATCGGTGTTGCAGAAGCAGGCGGTGTTCCTGTAGTATTTCCTGCAATTGCAGTATGTGATGGAATTGCAATGGGACATGTGGGTATGAAATATTCCCTTGTAACGCGTGATTTAATTGCCGATTCTACAGAATGTATGGCTATTGCACATCAATTCGACGCACTTGTATGCGTACCTAACTGTGATAAGAATGTACCCGGTCTTCTTATGGCTGCGGCAAGACTTGACCTTCCTACAGTATTTGTATCAGGTGGACCAATGCTTGCAGGTCATGTTAATGGACATAAGACTTCTTTGTCGTCAATGTTTGAAGCAGTAGGAGCTCATGCAGCCGGCAAGATGACTGAAGAAGATGTACTAGAATATGAGAGAAAGGTATGTCCTACCTGTGGTTCATGTTCTGGAATGTATACAGCTAATTCCATGAACTGTCTTACAGAAGCAATCGGTATGGGACTTCCGGGTAACGGTACTATTCCTGCTGTATATTCTGAGAGAATCAGACTTGCCAAGATGGCAGGATATGCTGTTATGGATATGTATAATAAAGGCATTACAGCAAGACAGATTATGACTAAGGATGCAATACTTAACGCCCTTACAGTAGATATGGCTCTTGGATGCTCGACTAATTCAATGCTGCATCTTCCTGCTATTGCTCATGAGATTGGATTCGACTTTGATATATCATTTGCCAATCCAATATCAGAAAAGACTCCTAATCTATGTCACCTGGCACCGGCAGGTCCTACATATATGGAAGACTTGAATGAAGCCGGCGGTGTATATGCGGTTATGAAGGAATTATCTGAACTTAACCTTCTGAAAGAAGACTGCATGACAGTAACAGGTAAGACAATCGGCGAAGCAATTGCAGGTGCTGTTAACAGGAATCCTGAGGTAATAAGACCTCTTGACAATCCATATTCTAAGACAGGTGGACTTGCAGTACTTAAGGGTAACTTGGCACCGGACGGTTCCGTTGTTAAGCGTTCTGCTGTTGTAGAGGAAATGATGGTTCACGAAGGTCCTGCAAGAGTATTTGACTGCGAAGAGGATGCAATCGCCGCAATTAAGGGTGGCAAGATTGTAGAGGGCGATGTTGTTGTAATCAGATATGAAGGACCTAAGGGTGGCCCGGGAATGAGAGAAATGCTTAATCCTACATCTGCCATTGCAGGAATGGGACTTGGCTCATCAGTTGCATTAATTACTGATGGAAGATTCTCAGGAGCATCTCGTGGAGCCTCAATCGGACACGTATCACCGGAAGCTGCAGTGGGAGGTCCTATTGCATTAGTTGAAGAAGGCGATATTATAGCAATTGATATTCCTAATATGAAGCTGGATATCAAGGTGTCTGATGAAGAACTGGCAGCTCGTAAAGCCAAGTGGCAGCCAAGAGAACCTAAGGTTACAACAGGATACGCTGCAAGATATGCTAAGATGGTAACATCAGGTAACAGAGGAGCTGTGCTGGAATTAGACTAATATAAATTCTTAATTCACTGCGTTTCAGCCCAATATACATTTATGCTGATAGTTCTTCGCTAAGTATATGTAAATAATTGGCATGGAGTTATTATCAAACATTTGACGAAAACCGGTGCTCGATCCGTCATCCAGACGGCTCGCACCTATTTCCGACATCCCTGTCGGAAATTTTCCTCAACTTGCCAATTATTAACATATTCTAAGCTTGAACTAAGGCTGTAAATGTATATTTGACTGAACGCAGTGTAGTATAATTGTATATCGTAGGAGCTGCTATAAGTTTGACTATACATCTATAGCCTTATGTAGGGCTAACATATCCTAGGCTCGAAATAATGTTATAAAGTTATAGTCAGCCGGAGTGCAGTTCGTTATAATATAAGTCACTTCACTGGTAAAGATACATTTATAGCCTTAGTTCGAGCTTAGAATATGTTAGTAATTGATATATTGAGGGAAATTTTTTCCGCGGATGGAAAAAATAGCGACCACTGAGCCTGGATGGCGAATTGGGCGCGGTTCCCGTCATATGCTCTATTTTGTGTAGATATCAATTACTTACATATTATTAGCGAGGAACTATCAGCGTAAATGTATATTTATCAGTGGAGTGACGAAAATATAGCAAAATGAAAGGAAATTAACAATGCAACTTACAGGATCACAGATTGTAATAGAATGTCTCAAGGAACAGGGAGTCGACACGGTTTTTGGATATCCGGGTGGAGCAATCCTTAACGTATACGACGAATTGTATAAGCATAGTGATGAGATTCGACATGTTCTTACTTCGCATGAACAAGGTGCTTCTCATGCAGCAGACGGCTATGCAAGAAGTACAGGTAAGGTGGGTGTATGCTTTGCTACAAGCGGACCCGGTGCAACCAATCTTGTAACCGGAATTGCTACTGCATATATGGATTCTGTTCCTATTGTTGCAATAACATGTAATGTAACAACACCACTTCTTGGTAAAGACAGCTTCCAGGAAGTAGATATTGCAGGAATTACCATGCCTATTACGAAGCATAATTTCATTGTTAAGGATGTTAAGGATTTGGCTAAGACCCTTCGCCGTGCATTTACAATAGCCAAGACCGGAAGACCGGGACCTGTGCTTGTGGACATTACGAAGGATGCCACAGCTAACAAGACGGATTATAAGGCTGTTAAGCCGGATGAGATTGTACCTTTAACAAAAGATATAACAAAGGAGTCATTAGAAGAAGCGGTAAAGCTAATCAAGCATTCCAAGAAGCCATACATATTCGTTGGTGGTGGCGCTGTTATAAGCGGTGCTGACAAGGAGCTTAAAGATTTTGTTGAATTAGTTGACGCACCTGTATGTGATTCACTTATGGGTAAGGGTGCATATCCCGGAACAGATGACAGATATACAGGAATGCTTGGTATGCATGGAACCAAAGTATCTAATCTAGGCGTCAGCAGCTGTGACCTTCTTATTGCTATTGGTACAAGGTTTTCTGACAGGGTACTTGGTAATCCCAAGACATTTGCCAAGAAAGCGAAGATACTTCAATTCGATGTAGACCCGGCTGAGATTAATAAGAATGTGGTTGTTACGTCTCAGGTAATCGGTGATGTAAAAGAGATACTGAAAAAAATCAATCCGATGATTGAGAAGAAAGATAACAGCGAGTGGATGGATGAGATTAATTCACTCAAGGAGAAATATCCTGTCACATATAATGAGAACGGACTGACAGGACCGTATATCATAGACAAGATATATGATAAGACGAAGGGCGATGCAATTATTACGACAGAAGTGGGACAGCACCAGATGTGGGCTGCTCAATACTATAAGTATTCAAGACCAAGACAGTTTATAACTTCAGGAGGTCTTGGAACAATGGGTTACGGACTGGGTGCAAGTATCGGCGCCAAGGTGGGTAATCCTGATACAACTGTTATCAATATTGCAGGAGACGGTTGCTTTAGAATGAACTTAAATGAGATTATAACAGCGGCAAAAGAACAAGTTAATGTGGTTGAAGTTATAATCAACAACCAGGTATTGGGTATGGTTCGTCAGTGGCAAGACCTTTTCTACGAGCAGAGATATTCACACACCGTATTAGAAGGTGATGTAGATTATGTTCGTTTGGCAGAGGCTATGGGTGCAACCGGATATCGTGCAACGTCTAAAGAGGAATTCGACGAAGCAATCGATAAGGCACTTAAAGCAAAGGGACCTGTAGTTATAGATTGTGTTATTGCAAAGGACGATAAGGTATGGCCGATGGTAGCACCGGGAAGCTCCATATCGAAGTGCTTTGATGAGAGTGACAGGAAATAGAAATAAAATAATGCAGGAGGAAGTATCACAGCTATGAAGAAGGTAGGTCTATTAGTAGCAATAATGATAGTATGTGTTGCCGTAACTGCATGCGGTTGTCAGAATAATTCAGAGGATAAGGCTACTTCTAATGACGCAAATGAGAATGCTTCGCAGGCAGTTGACAATGCAGATGCTATGAAGAATTTGAAGATGACTATTAATGGTACAGAGGTTAATGTCGCATGGGAAGATAATGAGTCGGTAGATGCGCTAAAGCAACTTGCTAAAGAGAATCCGCTTACAATAAGTATGTCGATGTATGGAGGATTTGAACAGGTGGGTTCTATTGGACAAAACCTTCCAAGAAATGATGTGCAGACTACAACTAGTGCCGGAGACATTATGCTTTATTCGGGCAATCAGCTTACTGTTTTCTACGGCTCTAACTCGTGGGCATACACAAGACTTGGCAGGATAACAGATAAGTCTGAATCGCAGATGAAGGAATTACTTGGAAATGGAGATGTTACAATAACATTTAGCATTCTAAAAGAGAGCACTACATCGAATTATGACCCATATGGAACGCAGAATCGTTATGATGTTGAGGATAAAATGTTCGAAAGGCAATCCGGTGTAGACTATGGAAGAGTAGAAAAGGATGTTAGTTATTATTCAACAGTAGCAGGTGATTATAAGCAATGTAATATTTTGCTTCCGGCAGGTTACAATGAGAATGAAAAATATCCTGTAATGTATGTATTTCATGGCTTTGATGGAAGTCATAGTGACCAGATTAACGATGGTTCATTTCTTACATTGCTATACGGCAATATGCTTCAAAAAGGACTGACTGTTCCTATGATTATTGTAAATGTAGATATGTATACAGACAAGCAAAGTGAGAAGAGTGCGAAAAGTGAGGAACAGCTTAGATATATTTATGACAAGGCTATAGATGATGTTGCAATTGATTTGATGCCGTTTATTGAGAAGACATATTCTGTAAAAACAGGCAGGGAAAACACAGCTGTAGCAGGTCTGTCTGAGGGTGGTGCGAAATCCCTTTGTACAGGCTTTAAGTGGTTAGACAAGTTCGGCTATATTGCCGGATTTGCACCGGATACGGGAGTTATTCCTACTGAATTCTATAAGGGGACTTTTTGGAATACACCTGTATTCGACAAATTCCCACAGCCGACAGAGGCAAACACTCCTTATTACCTTTATATGTCGGTGGGAGATAAAGACCCATGGAATATCGATTGTACGCTTTACTATCGGGATGTGCTAGGTCAAATGGGAGTGAAAAATCAAACCGATTATGTGAAAGGCTATGGACATGATGAGCCGTTTTGGGAGCAGTGCTTCTATAACTTTCTAAATAAGATTTTTAGATAACTCATTTATAACAAGCTTCATGTCGCCCCCTTTCGCTTACTAACAAAAAACCTGGGATAGATAAACATATCTATCCCGGGTTTTTATTATTTAGTCCATTTATGACCGCATTTTTTACAGGTGTATTGAAGTAATAACTTACCCGGATTGGTGTCGTAATCCTTCTCAAGCTTAGCGTTGTCAGCACCACATTCAGGGCATTTGCGAGCATTACCGACATCACTGCATCCGCCGGCTACTGCTTCAAGCTGTTCGTTGTTAAGCCTTTTAATAATTCTTTCCTCATAGTAAGACCTCCTTTTATTATATAAGGTAACAGGGGACGGTTCTTTTGTCAACCTGTCACCCTTCAATAATATATATACATTTATAATATCATAGGCGACATCTACATAGAATAATGTCGCATTTTGCGTTGCAGGTGTGTATATATTAATGTAAGATAGTTAGTAAGGAATGATAGATTATTATGAATATGTATATTAGGAGGTATCAATTATGAGGAAAGAATTATTAAAAGGTTTAACTGATGAGCAAATCAAGAAGGTTGAAGCTTGTAAGAGTCCTGAAGAGATTCTTGCCCTCGCAAAGTCTGAAGGTGTTGAACTAAATGACGAACAGCTTGAGGCTGTATCAGGCGGAGGTTGCTTCTTTGAGGATACTAAGTGTCCTAATTGTAGATCAACTAATGTGCGAAAGTGGAATGACTATGGATTTTACGAAGGTAAAACGAGATATGACTATAAATGTGATGATTGCGGACATAGGTGGTATACAACGAACTAAGAAAATCCCGGGATAGATGAACCTTTCTATCCCGGGATTTCGTATTATTTAGTCGGAATGACAGGACTCGAACCTGCGGCCTCGTGGTCCCTAACCACGCGCGCTACCACCTGCGCTACATCCCGATACGCTGCATGCTTGCGAAGCCTCAACAAAAACTATACCATATTCTTTAACTTTTGTATATCCATCTTAAAAAAATATAATATGAAAGACTTTAAAATACCATATTTTTGTGTATAATAGTTAGGTGAGCAAAATATTAGGAGACGCTAATTATGGTTACGTTTTTTATTGCAATACTTATACTTATAATTGGATATTTTACATACGGAAAACTCACAGAGCATGTATTTGGCCCTGATGATCGTGCGACGCCTGCGGTGGCGATAAATGACGGTGTTGACTATACACCTATGAAAACATGGAAGGCTGTACTTATACAGATGCTGAACATTGCAGGAACAGGACCGATTTTCGGTGCCCTTATGGGTGCTTGCTATGGCCCTGTAGTATTCCTTTGGATTGTATTCGGCTCAATATTAGGCGGTGCGGTGCACGATTATATGACGGGAATGATTTCAGAACGCCATAACGGTGCATCCATTGCCCAGCTTGCCGGTATATATATGGGTAAACCGGCACTATACATTATGAGAGTGTTCTCAGTAGTATTGCTTCTCCTTACAGGAACAGTGTTTGTTACAAGTCCTGCAGTTCTTTTAGATAAGATTACTCCTGATGCCCTTAATATGACATTTTGGACCATCGTAATACTTGTATATTACGTTTTGGCAACGCTCCTTCCAATAGATAAGATTATCGGAAAATTCTATCCTATATTTGGTGTAATACTTATAATTATGGCTGTAAGTATCGCAGGGGCAATTTTCCTCAGCGGTGATTACAAAATGGCAGAACTTACACTTACCAATATGCACCCTGAAGGACTTCCTACATGGCCGTTTATGTTCGTAACTGTAGCCTGCGGTGCCATATCCGGATTCCATGCCACCCAGTCTCCGATGATGTCAAAATGTATTAAATCGGAAAGGGACGGAAGAAAAGTATTCTATGGAGCTATGATAATAGAATCGGTTATAGCTCTTGTATGGGCGGCAGCAGGAGTAGCATTTTACCAGGACACAGGTAGTCTGATGGAGGCTATTAATGTATCTGGACAGTCAGGTGTTGTATATAATATCAGTACACAGATGCTTGGAACAGTAGGCGGTATTCTTGCAATCATAGGTGTTGTAATATGTCCTATAACATCGGGTGACACGGCATTTCGCAGTGCGAGACTTATTCTATCCGAGTGGACGGGGCTTGACCAGAAGAAGATCAGGAATCGACTTATTATAACAATTCCCCTTCTTGTGGCTGGTGGAATCTTGACTCAACTTGATTTTGCAGCTCTGTGGAGATATTTCTCATGGAGTAATCAGACACTTGCTATGATTGCACTGTGGGTATGTACAGTATATCTTGTCAAGAATTGTAAAAGAAAGATATACAGTCTTATTACGGCTGTTCCGGCAACATTTATGAGTGCCGTTAGTCTGACATATATCATTATGGCTAGAGAAGGCTTTAGGTTGCCTTCTGAGATAGGTTATCCGGCAGGAATCGTATTTGCGCTTGTCCTTTTTGCCATCTATTGTTACAGAATGAAATCGTACCGGACATCTGAAGGACAAATACAGGAGCAATGATGTTCACATTTCATAATGATTTATTACATAAGAGAATAAGATCATGTGTTGCTTACGGTGCACTACTTGGAATTATTGATTACGCTTTGTTTCTTGCGGATTTTGCTGTATCAGGAAGGATGTTGGGAGAGCAGGCTCTATCCGGTATAACTGTAGTTAATCCCCTCATAACATTTCTTACATTTATTAACATTATAATCCCTTCTGGTACCCTTGCAGCAATAGCATATGCTGAGGGCAGGGGAGATACCGATGATGCCAATCGCCTGTTTGGACAGGGACTGATTATATGTATCGTACTGGGAGTTGCTTTTTCAGCAATAGTATATATTCTAGGTAGCAGTTACTATGGGCATATGCATATTTCAGGAGAAGTCTCGGATTATGCGTCGCAGTATTGTCTGGGGCTTGTTTTTGCGCCTCTTTTTATGTTTCTTAATACTTTTCTGTATTTTATACATATAGGCGAGGGCTTCGAGGGTGTATGTGTTGCATCATCTATAGCGAAGCTTATTGTTACTGTTATACTTAATATAATTCTATGTGACATATGGGGGACTCTTGGAATTGGTATTGCTACAACCGTAGGATATCTTGCGTCTCTTATTGTTAAGAGCATTCCTATGTTTTCAAGGAAATTCAGTCTCAAATTCAGAGTCTATGTGGATATAAGACGTTTGATGCACTTAACCCTGGAAGGATTAATACTTTGTGCTGATTATATATGTCCGTTTATCTTTGCCATAGTTATGAATAAAGTAGTTATATATGAGATGGGAGAAATGGGAACGGTTGTGTTCTCAATTATCCTTAATATTGAAACTATGTGTATGTCTTTGTATTCTTGCCTTGCCAATTGCGTACAATCAAGTATATACAGATACAAGGCAGAAGATAATAATGTCAATATATACAGAGCAATAAAGTTCATGCTAGTATTCTTTATACAATTGTCAGTTGTGCTTACTGTTATTATTCAGCTTTTGTCACCATTCATTCCGGAGTTTTTCGGTGTAAGGGAGGAGGCAACAATTAGCGCGAGTGTTTTGTCAATACGCCTATATACACCATTTATAATATTTCTTGGTATTGGAACCATGCTTTCGAGATATTATGTATATATGGGAAAACGTCTATATGGATTTGTGTTTATATTGTATACAACTACTGTTGTTCCAATTATTATGCAATTCATTCTTGGAGAAATATATGGTTCGGCAGGGATATGGATTGGACTGGGAGCAGGATATCTTATATCAATGATACTTAACTTAATTATAATAGGTGTCATTAGACGCAGGATGGATGGAAACTATAACAGATTTTTTATTGATGTAAATGCTTTAAGGCGGCAATTGTCTTATAATCTAAAAGCTACTGAAAATGATATTAGAGATTGCCTGAAAAAGCTAAAAACAGATATTAAGGATGAGAGGTTGGATTCTGTAAGATGGGGCAGAATAGTATTTATGGCAGAGGAAAATATGATGAATATATTAGACCACGCACATGATACAACTTATAATATAGAGATTAGCATAATTCGTCCTGATGATATTAACAAAGATATTAGTCTTATTATAAGAAGTGACTGCATTCTCACTGATTTTGTGGAAGATACAACATATGAACAATCCTTTAGAGAGAATATTATATCCAGGTTTATGACATCATCCATTGACAGTTATTTCTTAAGTAGGAAGACTGAGACAACTATCATGTATAAGTGCTAGAGCCTTTGTTTTGACTTGCCTGACTAAGGATATGTTAGAACAGTTCTTTGCATATGTTCTCCCACCAGTTATCCTCTCTTAAGCTTGGAGGAACAGAGTCGGGATAGAAGCAATATAAACCAAGCTTTTGTGCTCTGTTAAAGCTGATATTAACAACTTCGTTGAACTCGGATGTGTTACAGGGACTATTCCACATCTCAACACTTCCATAAGGATAATATGTCCCATTATTGGTACCTATTAAGTATAGAGAGCCACATATGTATGGGAATTTCTTTTCATCAAGAGCTGATAGAAATTCACTAACGTCTTCATCAATAAATGACTGGTTATCTGTCCAGGATTTCTTGATTCCATCACACATTTTCGTAAGATATTCTCCCTGATAGCAACCACCAATTAAGCAGGTATGACGTACGATTCCAAGAGTAAAGAATGTCATAAAAAGACCTGGCAACAATCTTCTTGATTCTAAAGCAGATATAAGAGTTTCTCTATCAAGCTCGAATCTGCGTATGTTACCGTCCAAATCGTTTCCCGCAAGAATCAATCTATTAATTCCTGAACCCGATGTATTGTCTGTTTCACCCAAGAGTCGATATCTTCTGCCTTTATCATCAATTCCCCAGAACAAAAATGTGCCTCCATTCATACTGTTCCAACATCCTGATACACCATCAAGATTCTTTCTTAGAGACTCCAAGATGGCTTTATTCCACAGCATCCTGTTAAGAATAGAGTTATCATCGCACAGATCATGACTGATTAGGCGAGATGCTATCTCTTCAAGTTCTAAGAAGATATGGGTGACATTTTTGTCAGTATGATATTTCTGAGATAATAATGAGTTGGCAAGTATGATTTGCTCGCCGTAGCGATTACATGCAAGTACATCAGAGTTAGAGTATACCTTTTCTATAATTTCAAGAGTAGTATTATAGATGTCTGAGTTGATACTCCCATTTATTTTATGCTTATCTAATGTACTAACTGTTCTATCTAACATATCCCTTGTATAAGGTTTTGCATGAGAGATACTTACCTTTCTCATCTTGTAGGGAAATATGGGAATCTCTATAGGTCGAGAGGTATTTGTGTCATATATAATTATGCCTCTTGGATAGAAGGCGTTACTCATATCGATATTATTGCAACTAAGTATTGGGATAATATTAGTATCAATACACATATTGAGAAGACGTTCATATAAGAGATTACTCTGAAGTGTCATAGCATGGAAGTTGACGGTGTGGTGATCTGCTGTATGTAGAAGGGGAATCTTTCTTAGGACATCTATGCAGGCCATGGTATTATCATGGCCTATTATATCCGTGGCATATTCTGTGATTGCTTCCTCTATATCCTTATCGAGAGTGAATGAGCCGTTATCTACATACATTTCTTTTAGATGCATAAGATATTCGTCAATGGACATATTGTTAAATGTATTATTGATTCGCTCAAGTCCCGGTGCATCTTCGTATACCCGGTGCATATATTTGTCAGTATAAAATTCAAATTTATTATTACTTTTCATAGATATATACTTTCGTCTTGTAGTAGAAATGTGATGCTTCCTTCCAGCCGTATTCTATTAGAACATCCTCGTATACGGGATTACAGTAGATAAGATATAAAGTCCGAGGATGATTATAAAGAGTATCCATAATGCGTCTTATAACATTCTTAAGTGTATTCTCGTCAAAAGGATTATACAGATAGAATACGTCATATTTACTATATTCCCGAAACAGGGAAGCATCGCCCCTGTATATATCGGGCATAGTCGGCAAATGTAATTTCCGTAGGTTTTGGATTGCCATTTCCTTAAGATGTCTGTTGTATTCAATTCCGGATACCTTTTCAAAGCTATGCATTGAAAATATATACAGCATATATCCTTTGCCACATCCGAGATCTATTACTTTATGGTTTTTGCCATCATCAAGATTATTCTTAATGTATTGTCGCAGGTTATGTATTGATGCCCACGGAGTAGCATAATATGGACTGTTGATATTAGTTTCAACTGACTTATCTATATAAGAAAAGTCGGTACCATGCAATATATCCCAGAAGTGCATGGAGAAATTGGACAGATAATATGTAAATGTATATAGCTTGTTATTATAATTCATAAGCACTCTTATTAAATAAATCCGTAGTATGGATGCTTGGCGACAGCTGAGTGTACAAAGTCAATTAAAGTCATAAAATCATATACGGGAAGCCTAACAGCTCTCTGGATTACGGCACTGTAAGGTGGCATATCGGAACACTCAAGCAGCAAAGCTTTGATTTTCGGGTGTGAACTTACCAAATCAGCAGCCAATTCAGTAAGTTCCTTTTCAATAATGCTGTTGTCAAAGGAACCTCTTCTGTTAAGAAGTGATGAAAACTCCGGCATATCTTGGGCACCTACTATATGGCATCTTTTTTTGTCAGATTCACCAACCAGGCATTGACTTAGAATATCGTCTGTAAAGCTTTTCTTATCAGCGCATATGATGCCTATTTCATCATCATTGCCAAGACCTGCTCTAATCCATGGAATCTGTATTATGCTTGATAGGTATACAGGAACATCTATAGCGTCTGCCACTTCTTTTTGAAAATTACCAAAATATCCGCAACCGCCTACTATAGCTCGTACTCCCTGAGATACAAGCAATTCGCAAGTCTTAATAATATTTGGAAGCAAAGATGAGTCTGCACTGTGAACTCTATCCTGGTTAGCTCCCGGCACAATCTCCATTCTTACCGGATAATTATATGAGCAGGCATTAACCACGTTGCCTGGGATTAACGGATAATGAACATCCTGAACAAGAATTCCTATAGTATATCCCGACATCAATTGACCTTTATTACTGTGTACCATACCTCTAAGTTCCTCAGAGGATGTGTATCCATATTCATAGTTTTGTTGCATTATTATACCTCTTATATCTATCTGTCCCAATTCCTTGTTCTATCTTCATCTGTAATCTCTCTTATAACGTGGCAAGGATTACCCACAGCAAGAGAGTAGGGAGGGATGTCTTTTGTTACGATACTGCCGGCTCCAATAACACATCCGCGACCAATTGTAATACCCGGCATTATATGTACACCTGAACCTAGCCACACATCATCTTCTATAGTGATAGGATAGGCATATTCGTAGCCTTCATTCCTTCTGACAGTGTCTGTAGGATGACCTGCACCGTCGATACAACAATTCGGTCCGAACATGACATTATTACCTATTACAATCCGACTGCAATCAATAAATACCGTATTGAAGTTCGAAAAGAAGTTATCACCGATAGATATGTTGAATCCATAGTCGCAATAGAAGGGCGCGCGTATCTCATACCTCGACCCGATAGAGCCAAGTAATCTACTCATAATATCCTGCTGATTGTCTTTGTCAGACGGTCGAAGCAGATTATATTCATAGCAAAGATCCTGTGCTTTATTCCTAAGTTTTATTAGTTCAGGGTCGGTGGAATTATATAATTTACTTGAAATCATTTTCTCGTATTCAGTCATATTATAGATTTTATATTACTTTTATAATTTCATCAAGGATTTAGATTATTGAAATTATAGATTGCAAGAGAATTTAATCGGTGTATAATGATAGCATCAACTATAGGACAGGAGGACAATACAATGAACAGACCATCTGAAAAAATCGGCATCGTTGCAGTTAGTCGTGACTGCTTCCCTGAGAGCCTTTCTGTGAACAGAAGAGCAAATCTTATGAAAGCATTGAGGACAAGACATCCAAAGCTGGATGTATATGAATGTCCGATATGTATTGTTGAAAGCGAGCTTCATATGGTGCAGGCTCTTGATGATATTAAGAAGGCAGGATGTAATGCCCTTGTTGTATATCTTGGTAACTTCGGACCGGAGATTTCTGAGACCCTTTTGGCAAAGCATTTTGACGGACCTAAGATGTTCATAGCGGCAGCCGAGGAGAGCGGACAATATCTTCAGGACAACAGAGGTGATGCATATTGTGGTATGCTCAATGCAAGCTACAATCTCAAGCTTCGGGGTGTTAAAGCCTATATACCGGAGTATCCTGTTGGTGATGCAGATGATTGCGCCGATATGATTGCGCAGTTCGCACCGATTGCCAGAACAATCATAGCATTAAACAACCTGAAAATAATCAGTTTTGGCCCCAGACCTCTTAATTTTCTTGCATGTAACGCTCCGATTCATCAATTGTATCAGTTGGGTGTAGAGATAGAGGAGAATTCTGAGCTTGACTTATTCGAGGCATATAATAAGCATGCTAATGACCCTAGGATAGCAGAAGTTGTTGCTGATATGGAACAAGAGTTAGGAAAAGGCAATAAGAAGCCGGAGATTCTTGAAAAGCTTGCCTGCTATGAGCTTACCTTGAAGGATTGGATTGAGGAACACAAAGGGTACAGAGAATATGTGGCAATTGCAGGTAAGTGTTGGCCGGCATTCCAGACACAATTCGGATTTGTGCCCTGCTATGTGAATTCCAGATTGACCAAACAAGGAATACCGGTTTCCTGTGAGGTGGATATATACGGATGCCTAAGTGAATACATTGGAGCGGTTATATCCGAAGATGCTGTTACCCTTTTGGATATTAATAATACTGTGCCAAAGGATTTGTATTCAGAGGATATACAAGACAAATACAATTATTTGTTACAAGATACATTTATGGGATTTCATTGTGGAAATACGCCGTCTAACAAGCTGGCTTTCTGTGAGATGAAGTATCAAAAGATTATGGCGCGAAGCCTTCCTGTTGAGGTGACTAACGGTACTCTTGAAGGAGATATTGTTCCGGGGGAGATAACATTTTATAGATTACAGTCCACATCTGATTCAAAGCTAAGAGCGTATATTGCAGAAGGTGAAGTACTTCCTGTCGCAACCAGATCCTTTGGTTCCATAGGAGTTTTTGCTATAAAGGAGATGGGAAGATTCTATCGCCATGTGCTGATAGAGAAGAACTTTCCTCATCATGGCGCAGTTGCGTTTGGACACTACGGTAAGACTTTGTATGAGGTATTCAAATACATCGGTGTTCCTGTTGAAGAGATAGGATATAATCGCCCAGCAGGAGACAGGTATCCTACGGAGAACCCGTTTGAGTAGATTAATAGAAGGAGAATCATCGTGTATTATATAGGCATTGATCTTGGAACTTCTGCGGTAAAACTGCTTTTGATGGATGAAAAAGGAAACATAGAAAATACAGCGACAAGGGAGTATAATCTGAGTTTTCCACATCCGGGATGGTCTGAGCAGAATCCATATGACTGGTATGACAAGACTATAGAAGGCTTGAGTGAATTAGTAGCGGACATAGACAAGTCGAAGGTTATGGGAATAAGCTTTGGCGGACAGATGCATGGGCTTGTTATGCTAGATAGGAATGATGAGGTCATTCGTCCGGCTATACTCTGGAATGATAACAGAAGTGTGTCGCAAGTAGAATATCTTAATACGAAGGTGGGAAAAGGCAAATTGTCAGAGTATACCGCCAACATTGCCTTTGCCGGATTTACTGCACCGAAGCTTTTGTGGGTTCGGGATAATGAACCGGATAATTATAGTAAAATATCTAAGATAATGCTTCCAAAGGATTATCTTGCATATAGATTGTCAGGAAGCTTTTGCACAGATTATTCCGATGCGTCGGGTATGTTACTATTAGATGTTAAGAATCGAAAATGGTCTGATAAGATGATTGATATCTGCGGTATTGATAAGTCTATGCTGCCGAAGCTTCATGAAAGCTATGACGTTGTGGGGACGCTTAAGCCAAAGATTGCAGACATGCTGGGTCTTGGCAGGGATGTCAAGATAATAATCGGTGCAGGAGACAATGCCGCGGCTGCTGTTGGAACAGGAACAGTAGGAGATGGTAAATGCAATATATCACTGGGAACATCTGGTACAATATTTATATCAAGCAAGGACTTTGGTGTAGATGTTAACAATGCTTTACATTCCTTTGCGCACGCAGACGGAGGATATCATCTAATGGGATGTATGCTATCGGCTGCAAGCTGTAATAAATGGTGGATGGAAGATATACTGGGCACGTCTGATTTCTCGACTGCGCAAAAAAGGATAAAGAAGCTTGGAGAAAATCACGTGTTTTTTCTGCCATATCTTATGGGTGAGAGGTCGCCACATAATGACCCGTGTGCAAGGGGAGCATTTGTAGGTATGACGATGGATACTGACGCTTCGGATATGACTCAGGCTGTGCTTGAAGGAGTGGCTTTTGCACTAAGAGATTCTTTTGAAGTGGCGAAAAGTCTGGGAATAAAAATACCAAGAACGAAGATATGCGGAGGTGGCGCAAAAAGTCTGCTGTGGAGGCAGATGATTGCCAATATCTTGAATATACCCGTTGATGTGATAGAGACCAACGAGGGTCCGTCAATGGGAGCCGCTATGCTCGCGGCAGTCGGATGCGGTGAGTATAAGTCTGTTCGTGAAGCGTCAGAGGCAATCGTGCGTGTGGTTGACAGTTATGAGCCAAGGCGTGAGACAGCACTAAAGTATAATGACAGATATAATGAGTTTAGACAAATATATCCTGCACTTAAAGGTGTATTTGGAAGTATCAGTTAATTTTAGAATTATCTTTTCGCCATTTTGTTGGTGTCATAGAATATTGCTTTTTAAATACCTTAACAAAATAATTGTTGTCGTGATAGCCCACGTATGAGCTGATTGATGATATGGGAAGATCGCTTTCTCTAAGAAGTCTTGCAGCCTTTTCACATCTTAAGGTTCTGATGTAGTCGGAGATGGTCATATTCATCTGTGATTTGAATTCTCGTGAGAGATAGGCGTTGGTGTAGCCGGATATTGTAGCAAGTTCGTACAAGTCTATATCCTGGGTATAATTGGAGCGGATGAAGCTTACAACCTTGAGTATAGGAGATGTCAGGTTGCTGTCGGAGATTTTATGACGCTTTACAGCCTTTGTCAGGGACAGTATTAGTGAGTGCATACTCTTTATGTAATCCTTTTCGTTGTGTAAATGCAAGGTGTCCTGGGCGATTCTTTGTGTTATCTCATTAATCTCCATAAGGGGTACGCCTCCCCTTTCGGCAGCTTTTCTGCTGAGAGCTCTAATCATTGCCATACTTGTCTTGGGATCGTAATAAATTGCATTAATATAACGTCTGGAGTTAAGATCTGACATTGTCATCTTGTCGAAGGCTTCAAGCACATGGTCCGTATCTCCTTTTTCTATCATATTCAGAAAAGTATTCTCGTGTTCGTAGCGCTTCTTGATGCTTTGATAGTCAAAGCGAGTCTTATATTCTGCATTGGTATCGCTGTATGTATCTCCCATGTTGTCGGTGCTGATATGTCTGAAAGTATATTCAGGCTCTTTTGGTACAAATGACTTGATTAAAGCATTCAGATTATGCAGTAATTCTTGTTCCATAATAAGCGGAAAGGAACTGTAAAATAACCTTAGTGATGGAATATACGATGCTGAGAGACCGTTTTTTATAAGTACGGATTGAGTCCTTTTTTCAGAGAATTTGTCTGTTACAAAAGGGCCGAGAAGCCATATATGATCATCTAGTCTGAAAAGGAATACTCTAAGTCCGAGCAAATCCTGAATTTCCCATATAGCGTGATGAGGAAGATTAGATATAGTATGAGATAATGCCTCTTTTGTGTAGCATTTTTGTAAAGAGGCATGATAACAGTATTTTTCATGAAAAAAGGAGGGAACGGATTCATTTGACGCAAAATGAGTTACATATACTGAGTTAAGGTTTTGAATTGTTGAAGAAAAGAGTTCCCTGTTCATATTGTTCTCCCAAAGTAAACATAGATACTATAAGAAAAATATCATAATAGTGATTTTATGTCAAATTAGTGCTATTTATCACAATACATTTCTAACAATTTCTCCTATGAGTTGCTAGAATGAAATTATCAAAAACGGAAGTAGCGTAATACATTGTATTGTGTAAAGGAGGTTAATTATGGCAGAACAAGTTACTTACAAAAGAGCTAAGACATGGCACATTGCCTTGAGTCAGATGACAGGCATAATGCAGATGGCATTTTATGTGCTGCTTGGATACGCAGCATATATAGGCAATCTGGGATATGCTATTACTACGGTTTTGGTTGGTGTACTTATTACGATAACAAGAGTGTTTGATAGTATTACCGATCCGTTCATAGCCCTTATAATTGAGAAATTCAATTCAAAACATGGCAAGATGAGGATGTTTCTTGCAATCGGATGGGCATTGATGGCGATTTCAACTACGCTTATGTGTAATGTATTTGCCGGCAATTTCAGCTTTGGCCCGGATGATACATTTTCTAATCCCGCAGGAGTTGCAGTATTTATTATAATTTACTTTTTCTATATAATAGGCTATACATTTGCAAGCTGTGTCGGTAATATGGAGGGCAATATCCTGACAAACGACCCTAAGCAGCGTCCCACAATAGGTGTGTGGCAGGTTATCTATTCTTATCTCTCACCTATGATTGTATCTATGTTGATAACAGTTATTCTTCTTCCGAGATTCGGAACGCCGTATCAACTTGAAAACGGAGCTACAGATTACAGCTGGACAATCGAAGTATTTCAATGGGCCAATCTTATTGTAGTCGGTGTATCACTTGTAGCGCTTATTCTTACATGTATAGGTCTTACTCCCTACGATAAGCCTGAGAATTTTGAAGGCATCAAGAAGGATGCGAAGCCATCCTTTAAAGAGATGTTCTCGCTTCTGAAAGACAATAAGGAATTACAAAGATTTATTGTTGCGGCTTGTTCCGATAAGCTGGCACAGACTGTTGGTTCACAGTCTGTTATAACAACACTTATGTTCAGCGTACTGCTGGGAAGTATGGTTGGTTCATCAATTATAAGTGTAGTTGCAATGCTTCCGTCGATTATATTTGCGATAGTGGGAGCCAAGCTTGCAGGCAAGCAGGGCAACAGAAAAGTAATGATTAACTGGACATGGGTATGTATTATATGGAATGTTCTGTTTATAATATTTATCATGGTTGTTCCAGAAAAGGGGGCATCTTCTATGGGCATACCTCTTGTAATATTCTTCCTGTTGATGCTTGGTAATAACGCATTCAAGATGGTTGTAAGTACAGCGACAGGTGCGATGCGTATGGATGTGGTAGACTATGAATTATATAGATCAGGTCACTACCTGCCGGCAACGGTAAGTGCAGTATATTCATTTATCGATAAGATGATAAGTGCTTTGGCACCTATGATTGCCACTCTTGTAATAGGAATTGTAGGATATACAGGTTCAAGAATTCCACAGGCGTCGGACGAGCTTACAATAGGAATTAGAATAATAACTGCAGCGCTCTTCTGTGGATTGCCATTGCTTGGATGGGCACTTACGCTTGTAGCAATGAAGAAATTCTCCTTGACAAGGGAGAAGATGGAAGAAGTACAAGCTTCTATCGATAGTCAGAAAAAGGAGATAGAACAGGCTGAAAATGAAGAAGAAAAATCACAGGCGAAGTAAACAGGAGGAGTATATGCGTAACATTATCAAATTATCAAAAGGATGGAAGTTTCTTAAGCATGATATGGATGTCGAAGACGCCATGTCTAATGCAAATAGAGGAGAGGATGTTACAGTTCCCCATACATGGAATAATATAGACGGACAGGATGGTGGAAATGACTATCATAGAGGAAGATGCTGGTATATTCGTACGTTATCATCTGAGGAAATATGCGGAGAAAAGGTTTTTTTGGAGATTAACGGTGCTGCGAATATAAGCGAAGTGTATCTTAACGGCAAGAAGCTTGGAAAGCATGAAGGAGGCTTTTCGTGTTACAGAATCGAGCTTACTGATGAGCTGTCTAAGGAGAATATTCTCGCAATAGCAGTAAGCAACGAAGAGTCGGACAAAGTATATCCGCAAAAAGCAGATTTTACCTTCTACGGTGGACTGTACAGAGATGTCAATATAATCAATACGCCTAAGGAACACTTTGAGCTTATAAAAGACGGAAGCTTAGGGATTAAAGTAACACCTAAAGTGGATATTGGAGAGAATAAGGCAACAGTCCTTGTAGAGACATGGCAAAATGCCTCTAAAGTTACTATCAGAATTGATGATTTACAAAAAGAAGCAGTGGTTAATAATGGTTATGCAAAGGCTGAGTTCGTTATCGAGAATGTACATCTTTGGAACGGTACAATAGATCCCTATCTATACACTGCTGAAGCTGAATTAAGCAGTGGCGATAAGATCAGCACAAGGTTTGGATGCCGCACATTTGAGACAGATCCGGATAAAGGATTTATATTGAACGGAAAGGTTTATCCCTTAAGAGGTGTATCGAGACACCAGGATTTAAAGGGTAAAGGAAATGCATTGTCCTTAGAAGATCACAAGAGGGACATGGATATTATCAAGGAGATAGGAGCAAATACAATAAGGCTTGCACACTATCAGCACGCTCAGGAATTCTATGATTTGTGCGATGAAGAGGGCATGGTTGTATGGGCTGAGATACCATATATAACAATGCATATGTCCAAGGGAATTGACAATACATTAAGTCAGATGAGAGAGCTTATAACACAATGCTACAACCATCCGTCCATAGCTGTATGGGGATTATCCAATGAGATTACAGCAGCGTCCCCAGTCAATGATGAGCTTATTGATAATCACAGAAGACTTAATGAATTGTGTCATGACATGGATAGCACAAGACAGACGGTAATGGCTAATGTATTCATGCTAGAAACGGACAGTCCGATTCTTGATGTAGCCGATATCAACAGCTATAACCTGTATTTTGGATGGTATCTTGGAGACTTAGAGCAGAATGATGATTTCTTTGATGAGTATCATAGCAAATATCCGAACCGTGTTATAGGATTCTCTGAATACGGTGCAGATGCGAATATTGCGTATCATTCATCAAGCCCGCAGAAGGGAGATTATACGGAAGAATACCAGGCATTGTACCACGAGCATATCCTTGAGATGATAGATAAAAGGCCTTATCTATGGGCTACCCATGTATGGAATATGTTCGATTTTGGAGCAGACGGCAGAGATGAAGGCGGCAAGAACGGTGAGAACCAAAAAGGTCTTGTGACATTTGACAGAAAAGAAAGAAAGGATGCGTTCTATCTGTATAAGGCAGCATGGAATAAAAAGGAGCCTTTTGTTCATATCTGTGGAAGAAGATACATTAATCGTAATGAAGACACGACGGAGATTAAGGTATATTCCAATCAATCCAAGGTTGCATTATATATGGATGGAGTTAAGATTGATGAACAGGAGGGTGAGAGAGTATTCAGATTTATCTGTACTATTAATGGGACACATAAAGTTGTGGCAAAGTCGCAGGACGCAAGTGACGAGATAGAGATAAAATATGTAGCTGAGCCGGATGAGACATATATATTCAACAAAGCGGCAAGTAATGTCAGCAACTGGTTCGACAGTGAACAGATAGATAAGGATTGCTTCTCAATTAATGATAAGCTTGAAGACCTCCAGGCACATCCGAAGGCAGGACAGGTGGTAAAAAGTATGATGGATAAGGCATCTGAGGCAAGGGGAGATGTGGCACAGTCGGTTAAAGACAATCCACAGCTTCAGCGAATGATGGGAAAAATGACACTTATTAGCCTTCTAAAGCAGGCGGGAAGTGATGAAGAAAGCATCAAGCAGTTAAATCGTATATTACAGGGTATTAAGAAACAGTTATAGGAAAACAGGAGGAATATATTATGACTTTTGACGGTAACTTCATGTTAGGAGCAGCAACATCGGCACATCAGGTAGAGGGAAATAATGTTCATAGTGATTATTGGGTTCAGGAGAATTTAGAACACAGTAGCTTCTTAGAGCCGAGCAATATCGCATGTGATCATTATAACCGCTATGAGGAAGACATTAGGATGCTTAAAAGTGCAGGGCTTAATGCATATAGATTTTCTATTGAATGGGCAAGGATTGAGCCTGAAAAGGGAGAATTTGATGAGAATGAAATCAATCATTACAGACAGGTTATTGATTGCTGCAAGGAGATGGGAGTAGAGCCTATAGTTACGCTTTTACACTTTACAAGTCCCGCATGGCTTATCAAAGAAGGCGGCTGGGAGAGCGAGAAGGTAATTGAATATTTCGCAAGATATACTTCTTATGTTATAGAAAAGCTTGGAGACAGATTAGCGTATGTATGTACAATCAATGAGGCTAATATGGGCTTACAGCTCGCGGCTATTGCAAAAAGATATGAGATGATGGCAAAGGCTGCACAAAATATGAAGGAGCCACCTGTCGAGTCCGGTAAGGAAGCAGAAGGGAAAGTTCAGGTCGGCATGAATTTCCAGAAGATGATGGAAAATATGAAGTATCAGGCGGCTGAAAATATGCAGGCATTCGGTACACCACAGCCACAGACTTTTGTAAGTGCAAGAACCCCTGAGGGCGACATTATTGTTATGAAGGCACATCAGGCGGCAAAAAAGGAGATTAAGAAATTATATCCGGATATCAGAGTTGGTATAACCTTGTCACTTCACGATCTTCAGGCAGTTGAGGGTGGTGAAAAGTATGTCAGGGATACCTGGGATGAAGAATTCGTTCATTATCTTCCTTATATCAAGGATGATGATTTCCTTGGAGTACAGAATTATACGAGAACTGTATATGGTGCAAACGGACAGCTCAACCCGAAGGAAGATGCAAAGCTTACACAGATGGAGTATGAGATATATCCGCAGGCATTAGAGCATGTGATAAGACAGGTAAATAAGGATTTTAAGGGAGATATTATTGTAACAGAGAATGGAATAGCAATAACGGATGATGAGATAAGATGTAAGTTCATAGACGACGCATTGCAGGGTGTTAAGAACTGTATAGATGATAATATTCCGGTTAAAGGATATTGTTACTGGAGCCTTCTTGACAACTTCGAATGGCAGAAAGGATACTCTATGACATTTGGTCTTATAGCGGTTGACAGAGATACTATGAAACGTGAAGAAAAGCCGAGCCTTAGACACTTGGGAAGCTACATCTAAGAAGGAGACAGGTATGAAAGCAATAAGACTTAAGACTGAATATATGGATAATCCTATAGGTATTGACGTGACAAAGCCTATGCTAAGCTGGAACGCCATTAGCGAAGAATCAGATGCTGATAAAAAAGGGGATGCAAGACAGACTGCATACGAGATAAATGCATATATTGATGATGAATTGGTATGGAGCAGTGGTAAAGTCTTAAGCTCAAAGATGCACACGCTTTACGGAGGAAAGCTAAAAAGTAAAGACTGTATCAAATGGATGGTTCGCTTGTGGAATGATAGTGATACTGTGGGGGATTTCTCCGATTCGAGTATGTTCGAAATGGGACTTTTGAATAGGGAGGAATTCAAGGCTCTATGGATTAATCCTGAGATTGACACAAAGGCCGATGAACATCAAAATGCCAGCTATCTTGAGAAAGATTTTGAGATTAAGGATAATTATAAAAAAGCAAGGCTATATATTACAAGTCATGGGCTGTATGAAGCATATATTAACGGTGAAAGGGTGGGTGATAATATACTTACTCCGGGTCCCGGAAGCTACGATAAATCGTTGCATTATCAGACCTATGATGTAACAGAACTTATCAAAGAAGGTGGTAATACCATAAGGGTTATCTTAGGGGATGGATGGTATCGCGGTTGTCTTGGAGTAGACGGAGACAGGAATCTGTATGGAGAGGATGTTGCCCTATGGATGCAGCTTGAGGCAGACGGAGAAATAGTATGTATGTCCGATGGCGATTTTAGAGCTTCTAATCAGGGTGCTCTTAAGCAAAATGACTTACAGCAGGGAGAGATATATGATGCCAATGACGAAGAAATTGATGATTGGCATGAAGTAAAGGTTGAGAATTATGATACAGATATTCTCTGTTCTTCTAATATGGTGCCTGTTACGGAGCATGAGAGATTCGAAGGCAAGATTATCAGTACGCCTAACGGTGAGACGGTTATTGATTATGGTCAGAATCTTGCCGGCTATATAGAATTTACAATCAATGCTCATAAAGGTGATAAAATCATATTAACTCATGGTGAGAGCCTAGATGAGAATGGTAACTTTACCCAGGAGAACTTTCAGGACAGAGACAGACACAAAGAAGGTGGAATAAGGCAGCAGGTCGTATATATATGTAAGGAGGGAGTCAATCATTACAAGACAAGATTCTCAATATGGGGCTTTAGATATGCCAAAGTTGATACAAGTATCAACTTTGCCGACGGACAGTTCAGCGCTATTGCAGTATACTCTGATATGGAAGAACTAAGCACATTTTCATGTAGCGAACCTTTATTGGAGAAGCTCTACGAGAATACAATGTGGAGCATGAAGTCTAACTTCTGCTACGTGCCGACAGATTGTCCTACAAGAGAAAGAGCCGCATGGACTGGAGATATTGGGATATTCATCAAGAGCGGAATGTATCTTATGGACTGCTATACGGTTGTCAAAAATTGGCTACACGAGTGTGCGATGTGCCAATATCCCGACGGAAAAGTATCTAATATTGCGCCTAAGAACAACAGACCCGGTATGATGACGGAGCTTCTGGCAGGCTCTGTTGGATGGGGAGATGCGGTTATAATTGTTCCCTGGGAAATGTATTTAAGATATTCTGATGAGAGAATTCTTGAAGAAAATCTTGATATGATGAAAAAATGGTACGAATATCTGCAAAGCAGAGCCGGAAGCAATAAGGACGCACAGGGTGAAATAGATATTAATAATATTCCTGACGAATATAAAGCAATGGTTGCGAATATGCCCAAAGAAGCGCTTATGGAGATGATGAAGAAGTTTGCTCCAAAGCAGGAATCAAAGGATAGCAAGTATGACAAATATGCAATTACCACAGGCACTGACTATGGTGAGTGGTGTGAGCCTGATGTTGATTCCGTAAGCAATATGGGAACGCCCCAAAGTAAGGTTGCAACAGCGTACTTTGCCAGGTCCGGTAGATTGTTATCTAAGATATTAAGAAAGCTGGGAGATGATGAAAAGGCATCATATTACGAAGAAATATCGAAGGGGGCAACAGAAGCTTTTCGTGAGCTGGCACTTTCTGATGGCAGGATTGATTCTACCAGACAGGCAGAGTATGTAAGAGCCATATCCTTTGACTTATTGGATGATAAAGAGAATAAAGATGCGCTGTACGATTTGAACAAGCTGGTATGTGATAACGGATATCATCTGAATACAGGATTCTTGTCGACACCGGATTTGTGTGAGGTTCTGTCCCAAGGCGGATACAACGATACCGCCTATAAACTGCTCTTACAAAAGGAAAGACCGGGATGGCTATATTCTGTAATAAAAGGAGCAACCACAATATGGGAGAGCTGGAATGGAATTGATGAAGATGGAAGAGTAAGTGAGTCCCTTAATCATTATTCTAAAGGAGCTGTATGCGGATGGCTTATTAGTGGAATATGCGGAATTAACTTAAGCGACAATAAGCTTAGTATCACTCCAAGACCGGATAAGCAGTTGCAATATGCAAAGGCAGAGTATATGTCGCCGTTAGGTAAAGTTACAAGTGACTGGGAGATAGAGAATGATGGAAGCATACGATATCACTTTATTATTCCTGCCAACACAGAGGCTGAGGTTACATTAGACGATGGACGAAAGATGGTACTTAAAGCCGGAGAATATGAGTTGTAAAAGACAATTTGTTTTGTTACTACATTATATATCTAAGGAGAATAGCTGATATGAAGACATATGTACAGCAGATTATGTTAGGGTCGGTGACATCTAACGAGAAAAATGCATCTATGACGCTTAAGAGAATTAAAGACGCGGGATATGACGGTATAGAGCTTAACAGCTTCATGATTCATCCGACATCCATGATGGTTCGTGCAATGACTAAGGCGGCCGGAATGCCTACCGGAAAAGGTGGCAAGTTGGATTGGCACAGATTGATTGAGGATGCAGGTCTTGAAGTGGCAAGTGTACATACAGATCTGGGTTCTTTGGAGAGAGATGTAATAAGTGTCGCTAAAGAAGTAAAATCATTTGATACGAATACAGCCGTTATTACGGGGATGTATCGATTTGATTATACGGATGAAAGGGAAGTAAATAATCTTGCAAAGAGATTGAATGAAGCCGGCAAACGTCTTAGAGATGAAGGCGTTAGGCTGCTTTATCATAATCACAATGTAGAACTCCTTAACGTTACAAAAGAGAACCGTGCCTATGACATATTAATTGATATGACTGATAAGGAATATGTCAACTTTGAATTCGACAGCTTCTGGTTTACAGACGGTGGTGCAGATGCCAAGGAGTGGATGAGAAGGCTTGGCACTCGTATGAAGCTATGGCATGTTACAGACAGAGGCTCAAGACAGATTGGACAGTCTATGACACCTATATTAAAATGTGACAGCCTGGAATTGGGAAGCGGTAATATGGATCTTGAGGGATTAAAGGCCATAGCACTTGATAACGGTGTTGATAAAGTGGTTCTTGAGAGTCATAAGAACTGGATTGATAACGACCCTGTAAAAAGCATAGAGATAAGCGGTAAATACTTATCAGGCTGGAAGGAAATGTAGAATGAAATACTATCTTGCTATAGATATTGGTGCTTCTTCAGGCAGACATATAGTCGGTTGGAAGGAACAAGGACTTATTAAGACAGAGGAAGTCTATCGTTTTCCCAATTGTGTTGACAGAAAAAACGGACATCTTATATGGGATGTTGATAATCTGTTTATTCATGTTACAGAAGGCATAGATAAAGCAATAGACAGATACGGACAAATAGAGAGTCTTGCCATTGATACGTGGGGAGTCGATTATGTACTTATTAAGGATGATACAGCCCTTTTACCATGCTTTTCTTACAGAGACTTGCGTACGCAGGACTTGGTATCCAGGGTTCATAATAAGATACCGTTTGAGCAACTATATGAGAGAACAGGAATACAGTTCCAACCATTTAATACCATATATCAGTTGTATGCTGATATGGAAGAGGGAAGGTTAAGTGGCGTAACGGATTTTCTGATGATGCCTGAATATCTGACATACAGACTGTGTGGTACCAAGGCTCATGAATATACCAATGCAACGACAACGGGTATTGTTAATGCACGTAATGGACAATACGACATGGACATAGTACGGATGTTAGGACTGCCGGAGCATCTTTTTAACAAATTGAATATGCCGGGTGATGTAATAGGTGAATATCGAGGGATTCAGTGCAGACTTTGTGCAAGTCATGATACGGCATCGGCAGTAGAAGGAATTCCTATGGAGGAGAATGCGCCGTATATTTCCAGCGGAACATGGTCACTTTTGGGAGTTAAGACAGGTAAAGCTGTAATAACGACAGCTTCTATGAAGTCTAATTGGTCTAATGAGGGTGGCGTAGGATATAATCGTTATCAGAAGAATATTATGGGAATGTGGATTGTCAACCGATTGAGGGACGAACTCAATCCGATGATGCCATGGGATGAGATAATCGACAATGCCAATGTAAGTAGGTTCGATGAAACTGTAGATATAAATGATGATATTTTTTTATCACCTGAGAGTATGAAAGCGGCGTTCGATTCAATGCTTTCTAAAGGAGCTGATTTTGCCGGGGATTATTACAGGTGTGCATACAGGTCGCTTGCTCTAAGCTATAAGAACAATATAGATGAACTGGAGCATAATCTGAATGAGACTTATGATAAGCTGTACATTGTAGGTGGTGGTGCCAAGAATAGCTTTCTTAATACTCTTACAGAGAATATCACCGGTAAAGATGTTATAGCGCTTCCTATAGAAGCAACAGCACTTGGTAATCTCAGGATACAGATGGAGGAATAATATGTTAGTTAATACGAAGGCAAGAATAGGAGTATTTGCAATAGCGCTCCAGGCATATTTGCCGCAATTTCCACAACTTGTGCCGGAGTTTCAGGCGCAGTACAATGATTTTAAGAAAACTATTCCGGATAGCGTAGAGCTTGTGGACGGTGGCATAGTTACCTCCAAAGAGCTTGCGATGGAGGCAGGAGATAAGTTCAGGAGTGCTGATGTGGATCTTGTTATATTGCAGCTTCTTACATATGCAACAAGCTATAATATGTTGCCTGCAATAAGGGATATAGATGTACCTGTCGTACTTGTTAATGTTCAGAAAAGAAGATCCCCTGATTATGACAATACAGATACACCCACATGGCTTGGAGAGCTGTATGCATGCGGAGCGGTCGGAGAGATGGTTGCAGATCTTAACAGAGCAGGCAAGAGACATGATGTTATTACCGGAGTTGTTGAAGGTGGCGATGAATATGTTGCAGGAGAGATAGAAGGCTGGTGCAGGGCTGCTCAGGTTAGAAGAAGATTCAGAGATACCAACCTGGCACAGATAGGAAGACCGTATCCGGGCATGATGGATTTGTATATTGATGAGACTAATCTGTATAATCGTATGTGGCTTTACACAAAGCAATTCGATTGGGAGAAAATGTGGGCAATAGCCGATGATATAGATGATGACTCACAAGTAAGGGCAAAGGCAGAGGATATTCTTAATACATTTGACATAGATGGTGGTAATGATATCAATAAAGTCATGGATATGGCAAAGTATGTCGTTGCATTTGAGAGATGGGTACAAGATGAAAAGCTTGGATTTATCGCATCTCATTATGATGGATTCGCAAAAGGAGTTGCGGGCAAGCTAGATAGTATGTTAATTCCCGCATTTTCTATGTTGATAAAAGAAGGCACTTGTTGTGCTGTAGAGGGTGATATCAAGGTTGCTATGGCAATGGGAATACTAAAGGTGATATCAGGTATGGGTCAGTTGTCAGAGATGTATTCGATTGATTTTGATGATGACATATGTATTATCGGTCATTCGGGTAGCGGTGATTATCATTTTTCAAGAGCAAAGAAACCGACTATGAAGATAGTTCCCGTATTTCACGGAAAGACTGGCGGAGGCTATCTTACACAGTTTTACCCAGAGCCGGGTGACATAACATATCTTGCAATAACACAGGATATGGATGGATATTTTAGATTCGTTGCAGCAGAAGGTGTCAATGAAGAAGGACCTATTTTCAACTTTGGTGACACTAATATGAGAACAAGGTTCAGCTGCGGTGCAAGAGAATTCTGTAATAAGTGGAGTGAAGCAGGACCTACGCATCATATGGCGGCAGCAAGCGGGCGTCACATTGATACGATACTTAAGGTTGCCAAAATATTTGATGTGCCGGTAGATGTTATAACAAGATAAGGAGAATACAATGAAAGTATTAGATGCGGATTTTGCGCGTGGATTTATAAGAATGGCAGATGATGGATATGCCATGGGTTGGCATGAAAGAAACGGCGGTAATCTCAGCTATCGAATCAGGGAAAATGAGATTGATATGGTAAGAGATGATTTGAAGGAGGGAGAATGGAAGAAGGTAGGTGCATCTGTACCGGACCTTGCAGGAGAGTACTTTCTGATAACAGGTACGGGCAAGTTCTTCAGAAACATTTCCCTAAAGCCTGAGGAATGTATAGGAATAATAGAACTTGATGATTCAGGGGAGAATTACCGTATATGCTGGGGCTTTGATGAAAACAATGCGCCAACAAGCGAGCTTCCCAGTCATCTGATGAATCATGAGGTTAAGAAGAAAGTAAGCAATGGGAAGAATCGAGTAATCTATCATGCACATCCTGCTAATGTGATTGCACTAACCTTTGTACTGCCCCTTGATGATAAGACATTTACCGTTAAGCTATGGGAAATGATGAGTGAATGTGCCATCGTATTTCCAAAAGGAGTCGGTGTTGTGGACTGGATGGTTCCGGGTAAAAGGGACATTGCAGTTGCAACAAGTAAGGTGATGGAAGAATATGATGCGGCTATATGGGCTCACCACGGTATCTTTGTGTCGGGAGAGGACTTTGACCTGGCATTTGGACTGCTTCATACAATAGAAAAGGCGGCAGAGATTCTCGTCAAGGTGATGTCTATGAAGGCTGAGATAAGACAGACTATAACAAGTGACGAAATAAGGATGATAGCAAAAGAGTTCAATGTAGAAATCAGAGAGGAATTCTTAGACTAGCCCATTAAGATATTGAAGGCAGCACTGGAAATCTACATAAAATGCGACAATATTCTATGGATAAGAGATGTCTCAAAGTGAGGCATAACAATATCCGAATGAAGGAGGAGTCGCACAATATAGCATAGCACAAGAAGAACGCCTAAGATTATGCAGATTGTATTGAAGGCTATCTTAGGTATTCTGATGACTCTAAGCTCATACAGGACAATGAATATGACGCCGAGGGCTATAACTATCCATAGTGGATGGTAGTGAAAAGCAGCAGTAAAATCCCCTGATGCTGCAGAGACAACAGCCCTTGTCATACCACACATAGGGCAGGGAATTCCTAGAATAAAATCTAAGGGACATTTATATATATCAAGTAATATTAATAAAGCGACGGCTACGATGGTAGCCGTCGCAATTATGAGTGTCTTCTTTTTACTTTGCATATTGACCATCAATGAATACGAATTCTTGCTCATTGCCAAATGCTTCAGAGCCATATGCTTTAGTAAGTGCAATAATCCAGTCAACTAAAGACCAAACACCACATCCGCCTACTGTAAGAAGCTTTAAAACTCCAAGTGCAATTTGACCACGAATAAATCTGTCAACTCCAAATTCTCCTAGGAGAAATGAAAATACCCATGTAAATACGTTCTTGTCAATTCTTTTTTCCATTTTCAATTCCTTTCATAACACATATTGCTTTCAACATGATAATTCTATAATACATATATCCTGTTGTCAAATGTTCGATTGACAGTAATAAGAATTTGAGCAAGAAACTAATTTTATCAAGTGTGACATGCCTCATATATTATGTTATAATGTCTTAGGTTAAGCGTGAAGCTAAGATTAAACCAAGAGAAAGATTGGTTAAATTGAGGCTTGACAAATTTTTAACAAAGTATATTATATATATGTAATAACTAAGAATAAGGGGAATGATTTATATTACATTTCCCTTAATTCTATGAAAAGAAAAGAGGTACAGACTATGAGTAGAGTATTCAATTTTTCTGCAGGACCTGCAGTGCTTCCGGAAGAAGTATTAAGAGAAGCTGCAGACGAGATGTTAGACTATAAAGGAAGCGGTATGTCCGTTATGGAGATGTCGCATCGCTCCAAAGTGTATGACAATATAATCAAAGAAACTGAGAAAGACCTTAGAGATTTGATGAATATACCTGATAACTACAAGGTGTTATTCTTACAGGGCGGAGCATCACAGCAATTCTCTGCAGTGCCAATGAACCTTATGAAGAAGGGCAAGGCAGGCTATATCGTAACAGGACAATGGGCTAAGAAGGCTCTTGCTGAGGCAAAAAGATATGGTGACGCTGTTGAGCTTGCAAGTTCGGCAGATAAGACATTTAGCTATATCCCTGATTGTTCTGACCTTCCAATTACGGATGATATGGACTATGTATATATCTGTGAGAATAATACAATCTACGGCACAAAGTACAAAGAACTTCCTAATACCAAGGGAGTTGACCTTGTAGCGGATGTATCATCATGCTTCTTGTCAGAGCCTGTTGATGTAACAAAATATGCTATGATTTACGGCGGAGTTCAGAAGAATATCGGACCTGCAGGTGTTGTAATTGACATCATCAGAGAAGACCTTATTACTGACGATTGCCTTGAGGGAACACCTACAATGCTTAAGTACAAGACTCAGGCAGACGCAGATTCGCTGTATAACACTCCTCCATGCTATGGAATCTATATCTGTGGTAAGGTATTTAAGTGGATTAAGAAGATGGGCGGCCTTAGCGCTATGAAAGAGCACAATGAGAAGAAGGCTAAGATTCTATATGATTTCCTTGATGAGAGCAAGATGTTCAAAGGAACAGTTGTGCCTAAGGATCGTTCCCTTATGAATGTTCCATTCGTAACAGGGGACAAGGACTTAGATGCCAAGTTCGTCGAGGAAGCAACCAAGGCTGGTTTTGTTAACCTTAAGGGACACAGAACTGTTGGAGGAATGCGAGCATCCATCTACAATGCAATGCCAATCGAAGGTGTGGAGAAATTGGTTGAGTTCATGAAGGAATTTGAAAAGGAGAATTAATTATGTATAAATACGCATGCTTAAATCCGATTGCGCAAATCGGACTTGATAATTTTACAACTGATTATAGACAGGTTGAAGATGCAAATGAAGCAGATGCAATTCTGGTTCGTTCTGCTAAAATGCACGATATGAAATTGGGAGATAACCTTCTTGCAATAGCTAGAGCTGGTGCAGGAGTTAATAACATTCCTGTTGACAAATGTGCAAAGGAAGGTGTGGTGGTATTCAATACACCTGGTGCAAATGCTAATGCTGTAAAAGAACTTGTTTTCGCTGGTATGTTGCTTGCTAGTCGTGATATTGTTGGTGGTATCAAGTGGTGTGAAGATAATGCAAATGATGAAAACATTGCTAAAGCTGCTGAAAAGGCTAAGAAGCAATTTGCAGGAACAGAACTCTATGGTAAAAAGTTAGGAGTTATAGGACTTGGCGCTATTGGTGTAAGAGTTGCTAATGCTGCAACACATCTTGGTATGGAAGTGTATGGTTACGACCCGTTTATATCAGTTAAGGCTGCATGGAACTTATCTCGTTCTGTTAAGCATATTGGAAATGTGGAAGATATCTATAAGGAATGTGATTTTATCACTGTACATGTTCCACTTCTAGATGCTACTCGTAAGATGATTAATAGAGACTCTATTCATATGATGAAGAGAGGCGTTGTTATACTTAATTATGCAAGAGATTTACTTGTTGATGAGGACGCTGTTCTTGGCGGACTTCATTCAGGAAAGATTAGACATTATGTAACAGATTTTGCTAATCCAACTACTGCAGGGCAAGATGGCGTAATTCTAACACCTCATCTTGGTGCATCAACAGAAGAAGCAGAAGATAATTGTGCTGTTATGGCAGTTGATGAGATTAGAGATTATATTGAAAATGGTAATATCAAGAATTCTGTTAACTATCCTAATTGCGATTTGGGTGTATGCCATACGAAGAGTAGAATAGCTGTAATTCATGAGAACAAGAAGGGTGTGATTTCTGCATATACAACACCTCTTGGTGACGCAGATATCAACGTTGCTGACATGTCTAACAAGTCACGTGGCGATTATGCTTATGCACTTCTTGATCTTGATTCTCCTGTAACAGATGAAGTTGTTAAGAGAATTGAAGAGAATCCTAATGTAATTAAGGTTAGGGTAATCAAGTAAGGCTAGAGGTTAATGATTAGCACCATGTGTAATGTTGTGCTACCAGATGGTAGGATGACATTCGCATGGTGCTTTTTTATTTACAATACACTAATGATGTGATAATATATGTACATAAATAAGTACACAAATAAGTGCATATAATTCAATAGATAATTTTTGCACTTGGATTATAGATAATTTTTGCACTTGGATTTCGTTTGAAATAGTATATATAGATGTTATAATTGAGGGGGAGAATGAATAAAAGACATTGTTATATTCCTAATGAGAAGATAGAATTGTATTTATTAAATCCAGAAAAAAAGCATTTTTTTGAGTTCTATAGTGTGGGCTATACAGCGCATTCTTGTGAAATTCTGAAACGGGATTTAGAGAAACAATTTAGTATGTAGTATTCTTGTGATTATAGAGAATCATATGATGGTTCCATTTCTTTTTCTATTTTTATGATGCTTGGAATTACTATGAAGAAAAGATTTCGTACTGTTTGGCAGATTGACTATACTGATGCTGCTCCGCGGTTTATTACTGCATATCGGGAGGACGAATAATGATTAAATTATATGATAAGGTTGAAATAATTGATAGAGGTATTACGGGTGAGGTTGTAGATATTTCTGAATCGGGGAAATGTGTGGTAGAATCTGATTCTAAGGAGCATAAAGAAGGGGCCTACGGAGGCGAATGGCCGTTGTATGATTGTGACATATCGCTACTAAAAAAAATAGAGCAAGGTTCATATGCACAAACGGTTGGAGTTAATTAATGCCTTACAATACTTAGGAGGTAGATATGGTAGTCACAAAACCAGCAGATTTTAGGAAGAACCAAAAAGAATACTTTGAAATAGCATATAAGGGTGAGCCTGTATTGATAGCACGTCCTAGAAATGAGAATGTTGTAATAATAGGTGATTCAAAGTACAGAGAGTTAGAAATGCGTATGAGACTTCTCACATATTATTATAAATGTCGTGAGTCGGGGAAATCAGATGATATAGAAGATGTTGTAAGACAAATTGAGGATATAATGACTGATTAGAAATATTATTGGGTATTAGCTCTGAATATTAGCACTATGTGTAATGTTATGCTACCAGATGGCAGGATGACATTCGCATGGTGCTTTTTTTATGCTAAATGTGATGTTTATAAGAAGTACGAAGTAGAAAATTATATTTAACCAGGGTAAAACTATCATTTGACAAAACCTACACTAAGTTATAATATAAAACAAAAGATATAACGACTTATAACTACTTATAATAAGATATAATGAGTTATAATGAACTATACAACATATAATGGGTTTTTATAATAGATTAAGGAGCGATAATATGTCTTCAAATCCTTTTACAGTTATTTTTGGTGTTGAGCCGAAGTCTATGATTCCAAGAGATAATGAGTTTATGGGCGTTGTCAGTGTGTTCGAGAGTGATAATCCCATGACCTACGGTTATGTTATAACAGGTGTCAGAGGCTGTGGCAAGACTGTATTAATGACAGCCTTGCAGAATTATTTTGCGAATAAAGAAGATTGGTACGTATTAAGACTGAATCCGGATATGGACCTATTCTCATCTGCAGTTAGTCAACTCGGACAATATATTAAGCTAGAAAGTGAGCAGGTTACGGAAGCAAATTTGGCTATTGCTGGGTTTGGAGCAGGGGTTTCTAGAAAAACATTTTCAGAGAGTGAAACATTGCTTCGTAAAATGCTATTAGAAGCCAAGAAAAAAAAGAAAAGGGTTCTAGTGGCAATAGACGAAGCTTCAAATACCAGGAGTATCAAGACATTTGCACATTCATTTCAGGCTTTTATTGGTGAGAATCTTCCTTTGTTCTTGTTGATGACGGCACTGCCTGAGAATTTCAGTGCGCTATCTAATGCCAAGAATGGTACATTTCTTCGAAGACTTCCAAGAATTAAGCTAGAGGAATTGAATAGCTATCTTGTGGTGGAAAAATATAGAGAGATATTTGAGGTGTCGGAAGACGAAGCTATAGCTTTGGCCAAGATTGTTCAGGGTTATCCATACGCATTCCAATTACTAGGAGCGTTGCTTTGGGAGTCTGGCAAGACAAGTGTTGATGATAAGATGATTGTTAAGCTTGATGGTATGCTACATGAAGGGGCATACAGTACAATCTGGAACCATCTGACAGACAAAGAGAAGAGTATTGTAATTGGAATTGCTAAAAGTGAATCCAGAGAGGTAAAGGATATTAGAAATATACTTGATATTCAACCAAATCAGTTCTCGCCATATAGAAAAAAACTGATAGACTATGGTTTGATTAATGATAGTTCGTATGGAAGGATAGAGTTTTCTTTGCCTCGCTTTAGGAATTTTGTCTTGTATATGGAAAAGTGGGAATTAGATTAACGGTCACACAACTATGGTTGAAAGAATGTCGTGTTCTTACTATAATTGACTGTGTATGGATTAATAACCGGTTGGTGTTTTGAGTTGGTATAGACTATAAGCACAACTGTCAGGAGAGTATTGATGAAAGAGAAAAAAATAGGAACAATCATATATATAAGGCTTGTAATTTTGATTGTCATCTCCTTTGCCATAGCGGCAGTACTTGGAATTGGAGTGCAAAACTATTTTCAGAAACGCCAGTCATACACACTTCTTAGGGAGTATATTGAGGATTTCGAGGAGCACTGGGATTTTAATGCTGACATGAAGGATTATGCCTATGAATGGGGCTGGGGCGAAGCTGAAGATTTCTCCATTACGGAATTTCAGGACAATGCGCTGCTTGACAGAACGGTTAAAGCCAACGAAGGTGAGGTATCCGAGATTAACATTGTAGACGAGAATGGTATTGTAACACATTCTTCCAACCCTGAGATGGTTGGCGTTGATTTTCACAGTGACAGTTATCTCTCAGGATTTTTATGTCTTTTAGATAGAGACGGATATTATGCCGAAGATTTTTATCCCAATCCCTTTGATTCGAATGCTAATCTTAAAATGGTATATAATGCCATAACTGTTAAGAACTATAAGGGATTTATAGCCTTTGGTTATGATAGAGAAATCTTACAGAACCAGATGGAAAGTAAGCTGTGGAAGGGTGTTACCGGCAACAGGATAGGCAACACCGGATTTCTTATGGTATGTAATAATGACAAGACTATTGTGGGTGTCACAGAGGCTGCATTAAGTGATGTTATTAAGATGGGTGTACCATATAATGGACAGGTGGCTCTGCCAGCCGAAGAAAGCACAATCACCTACGATAGAACCGATTTTTACGGTGTAGAAAGCTATGTCGCCACAGTAAAAAAGCCGGATTATTATCTTATTGCGGCATATCCTGTAAGCGAGGCAAATGTGCTTCGTGGGAAATATAACACGCTGTTTTTGATTATCTTTACAATAATACTGACAGCTCTCTTTGTGCTTCTATTTATCCTTCTTAAGAACCATGTAGTCAGAGAGGTCAGCAGCATACATAAATCGCTAAAACGTATCACGGCAGGTAATCTTGATGAAAAAGCGAATGTTGAAGGCTCATTGGAATTCTACGAATTATCGGGTGGCGTTAATGATACGGTGTACAGGCTTAAGGATATGATACGCGAGGCAAAGGAACAGCTGGCAGCAGAGATGGAAAACGCCAGACGTATTCAGGAATCCGCAGTGCCTAAGGTTTTCCCGGAGGATGAACGTTTTTCGATTTTCGCGTCCATGGATACTGCGGAGGCAGTTGGTGGAGACTTCTACGATTTCTTTATGGCAGGTGACAATCTTGTTATTGTAATGGCAGATGTATCCGGTAAGGGTATGCCGGCGGCACTTTATATGATGCGTGCTATGACTCTGATAAGGACTTACGCTGCTCAGGGTCTTTCAGTAGAAGAAGTTGTGGAAAAGACCAACAAGAAGCTTTGCGAGGATGCCGTTAAGGATAGATTTGTTACGGCATGGGTAGGATTTTTGGATCTTAAGACGGGAGTTTTGTCGTACGTTCACGCTGGTCATACGCTACCCATACTCATCAACTCTGAGGTGTCCTTTTTAAGGCAAAAGATTGACCTTGTAATGGGCGGATTTGAGATGGCTAAGTATAGAAGACAAGAGATTGCTCTGTCTCCGGGAGACAGTATCTATCTATATACCGACGGAGTTACAGAGGCTCATAATCCGGATGAAGAATTGTATGGAGAGAATAGGCTTCTTACTTTCATAAGAGAGCATGCCGATGACAGCAAAGCTCATAAAGGCAATGAATTCTGTGAAGATAAATGTCAGATGATATTATCCGATGTGACAGCCTTTGAGAAGGATGCTCCTCAATTTGATGATATCACAATGATGTGGGTTAGATATGAAGGGATAAAGACTTATGATGAATAGATTTTACAGAAGCCATAAGCTTCAGACCATAATACTTGTGTGGCTTGAGACGATACTGTTAATTTCATTAATTATCGCTTCAGTGGCGGGGCTTCTGTGGCAGGATCGTCTCCAGAATCAGCAGGCGTTCTCCATGATAGACAACTATCTTACCCAGTATGTACAGCGTATAGATGTGGCAAAAAGCATCAATAAGGAATTTGATGAATGGATGTCAGATGTTATCGATGGTGAAGATACAGATGGTAAGGAAGCCTACTTCGACGATCACAGACTTGAGAGAGTCGCTGTGTACAACAGAGACAAGATGAGTGAAGTTAGTGTGGTAAATGCTCAGGGGATTATTACATATTCCTCCAATCCTAATCTTAGGGGATATGATATAAGAAATGATGAACAGTTGTCTCCTTTTATGTGTCTTTTAGATGGGGAGTCGTCTTATAGCGACACCTTAGATAAAACATTTTTCGAGGGAACGAGAGAACAAGCATATATTGGCAGAGCTTTTAGGGACAAAAGCGGATTTATGCTCTTTGCCATTAATAAAGATAACTACTCGGTATTTTGGAATGAATCTATAGAGATTGTCACCGAGGATTCCAAGATTGGTATGACAGGTTATATGATTAATTGTGATAAAGATGGAACAATCTCCAGCATCACGCACACCATGGAGGACAAGAAGGGGACTGCCTTTGAGAGAGTTTTCCTGCTTCCCGAATCCGAAGGAGAGATTAAGGAGACAATTACCACTCTTTATGGCAAGAAATGCTATGTGTCAGCAATGAAGACGCCGGACTATTATATTATTGGAGCTTATCCGGTGGATGAGGCGGATCAATTCCAAGTGCAGAATAATATTATGTTTATAATCCTGTTCTTTGCCATAATTTCCGCCTTTTTAATAGTATTTTTCCTGCTGATAAAAAGGATTGTTATAAAAGAGGTGGAGAAAGCTCATGCATCTTTGAATAAGATAACTAACGGCGACTTGGAAGAAAGAGTAACAGTCGGAGGCTCCGTAGAATTTACTGAGCTTTCATCCGGCATAAATGAGACAGTTGACAAGCTTAAAGGCTTAATTGAGGAAGAAAATCTCCGCGTACAGAAAGAGCTTGAGAATGCGAGGAACATACAGGAATCTTCGGTGCCACAGGTATTCCCTGAAGACGAGCGGTACAGTCTCTATGCAACCATGAACACTGCCAAAGCAGTAGGCGGTGATTTCTATGATTTCTTTATGGTAAATGATAATACTCTTGCGATAGTTATGGCAGATGTATCCGGCAAAGGTATGCCCGCGGCTCTTTATATGATGCGTGCCAAGACTTTGATAAAATTCTACGCGGAGCAGGGGCTTTCCGTAGATGAAGTGGCAAGTAAGACCAATGTAGCACTTTGCAGGAATGAGTCTGCGAAGATGTTCGTAACTGTCTGGTTTGGATTTTTGAGTCTTGACAGCGGAGTCTTAAGTTATGTTCACGCAGGACATACACTTCCGGTTCTTGTAAGCGGAGAAAATGTGTCTTTTATAAATCAAAAGAAAAGTATGGTGATGGGTGGTTTTGAATATGCGAAGTATTTAAGGCAGGAGGTGATATTGAAGCCGGGAGATTCCATCTATCTGTATACAGACGGAGTCACTGAGGCACAGGATGTGTCGGAGAATTTGTATGGAGAAGAGCGACTGCTCGAAGTGATTGGCACCAAAATAAAGGATATTGATGATACTAAGGAAGAATACTGCAAAAAGGCCTGCGAAATCATATATGATGATATAAATGATTTTACAAAGGGTGCCGAGCAGTACGACGATATTACCATGATGATGGTAAAATTCGGCTCGAAGACTTAGATAGATTACAAAAAAATATTCTTTGTAATATGTCGCATTTTGATTTTTTTGCGTGTATAAATAGGTGTAAGCAGTGACAGCATGTGTCCTATATTAATCAGATGTCAACACACATAAAGAAAGGAGAATTATTATGAGAGAAGAATTATTAAAGGGATTAACGCCTGAGCAGATTGCAAAGGTTAAAGCTTGTAAGAGCTCAGAGGAGATATTAGCACTTGCCAAGGCAGAGGGAGTACAGCTTAGTGATGAGCAGCTTGAAGCAGTAAGCGGTGGCTGTGGTGACAGCTCTGACAGAGAAAAGCAAGAGTTTGAAAAGCACAAAGATTATTTTAAATAGATTATATAATACTAACTACCTGTGATGAATATGAATAATCAAAATAACACAAAACATTTCAAAATAATTATAGCAATTTTAGCTGTTGCCCTGGCAACAGCTATTGCGGTATTGCTTTTTTTTACAAGCGGTGTATCTGAGACTAATAGTAGCAGGTCATCCGATACAACAGCTAACCAACTGGGACTATCACATTCCGGCTATGAACTAGAGCAGGTGGTTGTCCTTAGCAGACATAACATCCGTTCTCCTTTGAGTGGAGGGGATTCTCTTCTTGGGACAATTACGCCCTATAAGTGGTTCGATTGGTCATCATCGCCTAGTGAACTTTCCCTGCGAGGTGGAGTCCTTGAGACATTAATGGGACAGTATTTTAGAAAATGGTTAGAGTCGGAAAGTCTTATTCCTGATAACTATATGCCGGGTGAAGGTGAAGTTCGTATATATGCCAACTCCAAGCAGCGTACAATTGCAACGGCTAGATATTTTAGTGCTGGATTTCTTCCGGTATATAACGAAGATGTTGAATACCATATGCAATTCGACAAGATGGATCCTGTCTTTAATCCGGTGCTGACATTTGTATCAGACAGGTATGTACAAGACGCCAAGAATCAGATTAACGCTATGTACTCCGATCAGATTAAGGGATTAAAAGACAATTACAAGCTTATATCGGATGTAATAGATATGAAAAGTTCAAGTGCATATAAGGAAGGAAAGGTATCTGACTTTACTACGGATGACTTAGAGATTAGCTTAAAAGAGAATGCAGAGCCAAAAGTGAGTGGCTCCCTTAAGAATGCATGCACTGTAAGTGATGCATTGGTGCTTCAATATTACGAGGAAAAAGATTTAAGAAAAGCCGCATTTAATCATAGTCTTACTTTCGATGAGTGGAAGGCTATCGGACAAATCAAGGATGTATACGGTGATGTATTATTTTCAGCGCCTCTTGTTAGTGTAAATGTAGCACATCCTCTTCTTATGGAGATTGATAAGGAACTTAGGACGGATAATCGAAGATTTACATTTCTGTGCGGACACGACTCTAACATTTCAAGCGTTCTTTCAGCGCTGGAAGCTGAGGATTATAATCTGCCACAGTCTATCGAGAAGACTCCTATTGGCTGTAAGATAGTATTCTCCAGATGGAAAAACAGCGAAGGAGAGAAGTTCTATTCAATTGATATGGTGTATCTAAACAGCGAGCAGCTTCGCAACATACAGCTACTTGATATGAATAATCCGCCTGCTGTATATCCTGTCAGCCTGAAAGGAATCGAAAGAAACCAGGATGGACTATATGGCGAAAGCTTCGTTAATGAGAGATTAGACAGCGCAATTAAAGCCTATGATGATATGCTTGTGGCATACAGGTGAAGGTGACAGGTTTTGCCAACTTTTAAAAAAATTTTTTCTAAAATGTCGCATTTCCTGTTTTGATTGTGTATATATATATGAAAGCAATAAAACGCAGGGTTGACAAAAGGACCGTCCCCCTGTCAATATAAGAAAGGAGAATTATTATGAGAGAAGAATTATTAAAAGGTTTAACAGAGGAACAAATAGCAAAGGTTAAAGCTTGTAAGAGCTCAGAGGAAGTACTTGCACTTGCCAAGGCAGAAGGCGTTAAGCTTACAGACGAGCAGCTTGAAGCAGTATCAGGCGGATGGTGCGCTGATCTGGTAGGACCTATAAGCTCAGAAGAGACCTACGAATATGCTTGCCCTAAGTGTAATTCCCACGATACTACTCACAAGTTTACAGAAAAGGGTATAAGCCATTATCAGATACGTTGCGATTGTAAGACTTGTGGTCATGTATGGTTTATAAATGCTGGTTGATGTTGACATGGTAAGGAGATGATTACTATGAGTAGAGATATAGAGAAAATCCTGCGAAATGCTGATTTTAGTGCAGGAAGTAATCATAAAGACAAATTAAGAGAAGAGCTTTTTGGCAGTAATGGAGCTAAGATTGTAAAGGTTCACATGAACAGAGAGCTTAATGATGACGAACTGGAGATGATATCGGCAGCAGGTCTGATTGAAGAAAAATACCTATTGAATAAAAAGGATGATAATCAGAAGTAAGTATATTATTAACTAATACATAGGCCGTTGCATTATTTTAATAGTGTGATGGTCTATTCTCTTTTATTTTATTCTAACTTATGTTACAATTACTCTCATAATGTTAATTATAATGGATGGGAGGCTACTATGCTTGAGATAGGAATGGAAATACAAGACGATGTTCTTAATGTGTCCCTTAAGGGAAAGCTTGATGGAATGACATTTACCGAATTTGAAGAACAATTAGAGAGTAAGAGAGATGAGGCACAAAAGATCGTTATCGATGCAACAGGCTTAGAGTACGTATCATCTGCCGGACTGAGAGTAATCATGTCTACGGAGCTTTATATGGAGAAGAATAACAAAGAAAGAATCAAGATTACCAATGCATCGGATGACATCAAGGAAATCATAGAACTTTGTGGATTTGATCAGGTTATTGATATGGAGTAAATGTAAGGACACGGGGAGTGGATATGACATTTGAAGAAGCTTATGAAAAGCATTATGAAGATGTATATAAAGTAATATATATGCGTCTTCTTAACCGTGAGAATACAGAAGATGTGGTACAAGAGACTTTTATCCGAGCTATGAAAGCATGGGATAGCTTTGATGACTCTAAAGCGAGTGCGAAGACATGGCTTTGTACGATTGCAAGAAACACAATGCTTAATTACATAAGAAGCAATAAGAAGCATGAACAGGCATCGTTTGAAGAGATGAACGAGGCAGGGTTCGAGCCGGGAGTCGAGGATAAGGAGCTTAACAAGCTTACTGATGAATATGCTCAGGAGGCTTACAGCATATTATGTAAGCTTGAGGAGAGTGATAGGGAGCTTCTTATTATGAGATATATAGAAGAATTGTCATATAAAGAAATAGCGCTTCGTGTGGATTCTAACGAGAAGGCTGTTGCCAAGAAGGTTGAGAGACTTCTTAAGAAATGTCGTGAAATGTAAAGAAGGGGTATTGTATGTATTATAGATTGAAGGATGATGTTGCTCTTCGCAAATGGAAATATGTGGACAGAGCAGTATATATAAAGGACGTTGTACACGCCTTGCCTATATCGCAGGAAGAATTTGATAAGTTACTTTTGTGTGATGGTAATAATGAAATTGAAAAAGATGAGATTGTAGACAGACTTCTCAACAGAGGCTTTATAGAAGAATGTGAGAAGGGCATGTGTCCCAATAAATGGTCAGTATTAAAAGAATACGACAACTACTACTTCCCAAGTATGAATCTTATGATTACAGGAAAATGTAATCTTAACTGTATTCACTGCTTCAACGCGAAGGATAACGACAGGTTGAACAGTGAGCTTTCATACGACGAAGTAATTGATATATTGGATCAATCCAAAGATATAGGTGTTCATTCATTTACAATAACAGGTGGTGAACCCCTTGTTCATAAGCATTTTATGGATATTATTCATGCAATCTATGACAGAGATATGTATGTCTTTGAGCTTAATACCAATGGTATATTACTGACTCAGGAGATGCTTGATGAATTTAAGGAGATTGGCTGTAATCCCCTTATTAAGATATCCTATGACGGTGTAGGTTATCATAATTGGATGAGGCAGAATGATAAGGCGGAAGAGAAGACCTTAGAAGCAATTAAGCTATGTATCAGGAATGGATTCAGAGTTAAGGCTCAGGTGCAGGTACATCTTAAGAATATAGATGTTATGATGGATACCGCAAGACTTCTCAATGATATCGGTGTATCCGAAATGAGAATAATCCGTACAACCGAAGCACCAAGGTGGGAGCAGAATTCGCCCAATACCACCATTCCTCTGGAGCAGTATTATGATAAAATGCTTGATTTTGCTTCAGATTATTTGGACAGCGGCATGAATATGGATATTGATATATGGCAATATCTAAGGATATTCGCGCATCATGGCTCTTATGAACTTACACCTATTATGTCCAATAAGGATGATTTCAATGTTAGAATACCTATCTGTAAAGGCAATAGGGGCATGATTGCTGTTACAAGTAGCGGTGAAGTTGTTCCCTGTATGCAGATGTCAGGTTGGTTTATGGAGCACGGAATCAGCCTTGCCAATATTAAGAAGACGCCACTTAAGGATATTGTAACTGAGAGTGAGTATCTTAATATAGCTCTTGCAACTGTATTGCAGCAGATTCTTAAGAATGACAAATGCGGTAATTGCAAGTACTATATGGCTTGTACCGGCGGTTGTCCGGCACTTGGCAGATTGTATAGTGATAATAGAGATGATTTCTACGGGGAAGATGTTACGAAATGTATGTTCTTTGAAAATGGCTGGTACGACAAGATAACGGATAGACTAAAGGATTACCACTTAGTGAATCCGCTTAATATCTAGGGGTAGACGTTTCCGAATAAACGGACACACCGGATACTGTAGGACTAGGTAATAATAACGGGGGAAGTCGGGTATAATGTTTCAGACAGCTCATATAATATGGATAGTAATTTCACTAATTGTAATAGTTGTAGGAGTTGTTCTGTGCAGATACTTACGACCGCCAATGAAGCTTATGCTTAAGATTTGTCTTGCGATATCCGTAGTATCGGAAGTTATTAAGTTCTTCTCTGTATCCCAGATAGTTCCTATGATTGACCGCTTCAAAGCAAATGAAGACGGCTCCATAGATTTTGTCTACAGAGGAGATTATATAGCTGCCCTCGGTCCCGAGCATCTGCCTTTTGAGATGTGTAGCCTACAGATTTTCTTCATGGCTTTGTGCCTGATTGTGGAAAATGAGAAGGTGAAGCGCTTCTTGTATGTAATGATGTTTGCTACAGGAATTGGTGGAATAATTGCGATTCCACTGGCATCCCTTTCTGTTGAGTATAATAGCTTTAGTGAATATATGTTGGCTCCTCGCGTATGGCAGTTCTTCTTGTATCACTCAATGATATGTGTGCTCAGCATATACATAGGACTCAGCAAAGAGACGAATATTGTTTTTTCGGATCTTAAGACGGCGATAATAGGTGCGTTTGCATTTGATATCCCCACATTCTACCTTAACGGTGTTCTCTCTGAGAAGGTATATGTAGACAACAAGATTGTGGGCGTTACTCACAATATCAACTTTTTCTCGTCATACCATAATCCTTTGGGGCTGGTGCTGACGGAAAAGTGGGAGTGGATTGTCTATATATGCATAAGAGATGTTGTATTAGTTGGACTTATGACATTGTTATTTGTCATATTTTGTAAAATAATTAAGAAAAAATACTAGACATGAGTAAAAACAATACAGTTTTGGATTTGGAACAATCTTTAAGTAATTTTGACAAGCGTTATCGAATGAAGAAGATAACCAATATGATTGTGTGCATATTCATTGTATGTATGGGAATCTTTTCCGTTGAATATATATGGAATATAGACAAGGAGGGCGTACTGACATTTCGTTGGATGACAGTTGATGGAACCTTGTTTACAACGATTCTGACTATTATGGTTATTGTTGTGAATCTATATGAATTGATACGAAAGAGAGAACTTTCGAGGCACTTGGCATATCTGGCAAGATTGGCTTCGGCAGTAGCTGAAGGAATAATATTAATTGTAGTTTTAATAAGCCAACTGCCGTTTTTTACCGAGCATATGCACATTGCAAGGATAGATATGTTTTTTATGCATCTGTGTATTCCGCTCCTTACGATTCTATCCTTTATTACTAATGAATCACCGGAGAGAAAGCTTAGTATCTTCGACATTACTATTGGTACAAGCTATGTGATTGTATATCTGATAATAATTGTAACAATGATTCAGACAGGGATACTGACTAGTGAGTGGATACCATATTCCTTTCTTAATTTTCAATCATATGGGATTATTGCCCCTATAGGATTCTTTGTTATTGCTTATATAGGTGCCGGAGTATTGGCGTATTACTTATCAGTATGGAATCGTAAGATGTATTGGCTGTGGTTTAGGAATGTCACTAATAAAAAATCAAATGGTTAATAATTGATCATTAATAAGGAAAGGATAGATTGTATGAATGAAGACAAATATACTTTGGAAGTTTCTTCTGACATCAAGAATCTTGGTGAAGCAAAAGATTTCATTGAAGAGAAGCTGAATACCACAGAGTGTTCGGCGAAGACCAAGATGAGTATATGTCTGTGCGTCGAAGAGATTTTTATGAATGTATGTAGCTATGCTTACACACCCGGATCGGGTGATGTCATATTAGAGGTTTCGTTTAGCGACAGTAAGGATGTGGCATACATTACTATTATTGACAGGGGAGTTCCTTATAACCCTCTTAACAGAGATAAGCTAGACATTGAGAGTCATATCAAGAAGCGTCAGGTTGGAGGCTTGGGAATTTTCATGACACAGAATATCATGGACAATATGTCATATGAATATACGAATCATGAGAATAGATTGACCTTGGAGAAGAAGTTAACAACATAGTAAATGTGATAAAAATGGAGATTTATGAGTAAGAAAAATCAAAGCATTAATAATCCGGATGAACTTAACAAGATACTGCAGAAAACCAATCCTTTAGTATGGATTGTGCTTGGAATAGTTTTGCTGCTATTGGTGGCACTATTTGTGTGGGCATCATTTACCACCTTGGATGTAAATGTGTTAGTTGACGGAGAATTAATAGAAAAACAGATAAGACCTATTGAGTTCTTATATGGGAAGTAATTATGGGTAGTGAAAAGAGTATAAAAAGTCCAAAAACAAAAGGTGTAGCCAAGACTCCTATTGTAATGCAACTAGAGGAGTTAGAATGTGGTGCGGCATCACTTACAATGATTATGGCTTACTATGATAAATGGGTAGCATTAGAGCAGGTAAGAGCAGATTGTGGTGTATCACGTAATGGTAGTAATGCCAAGAATATACTTGCCGCGGCAAGGAAATACGGATTCAGGACCAAGGGCTATGCCTATACAACTGATATGTTAAGAGAGAAAGCGAGCTTTCCGTGTATTATACACTGGGGGATGGCTCATTTTGTTGTACTTTGCGGTTTTAAAGGCAATAAAGCTATTGTTAATGACCCGGCAAAAGGTCTTGTCAAGATGGATATTAAGACATTTGATGAGTCATTTACAGGAGTATATCTTGAGATTATTCCTGACAAGGAATTTGAGCCTGGAGGTAAGAGAAAGTCAATGCTTTCTTTTGCCAAGAAGAGATTACAGGGTGCGGCCGCTTTGGTGGTATTTTTCGCATTAACTACTATCATTATGTACCTTATCGGTATAATCTCGCCTATTATGAAACAGGTTTTTGTAGATTATGTCTTAGGTGGCAATAACCCCACATGGCTCTATCCCTTTATATTCATAGTGGCACTTGTGGGAATTATGCAGGTGGTTGTATCCCTTGTTCAATCACTGTTTCAATATAAGATAAGCGGTAAGCTGGACTTACTTGGCTCCACAAGCTATATGTGGAGACTTCTTCGCCTTCCCATTAACTTCTTCTCTCAGAGAATGGTAGGAGATTTGCAGGCAAGGCAAGAAGAGAATGCGTCAATTGCCGATACTCTTGTTAAGGTATTTGCGCCACTTTTCTTCAATACAATAATGATAGTGTTCTATCTTGTAGTTATGATTAGTAAGAGCTTGATTCTTACAGTGGTAGGAATCCTTAATATTGTTCTTAATGCATTCATTTCTCAATACATTTCCAAGAAGAGAGTTAATATATCACGTGTTCAGTATCGTGATATGGCTAAGCTTAGTGCTATGACATCCAAGGCTATTGAGATGATTGAGACAATCAAGTCTAACGGTGCTGAGGCAAGCTATTATGAGAGTTGGGCTAAGGTACAAGGTGATGTAACCGAACAGAACCTTAAGATGGCAAAGGTTAATCAGTCGCTTGGTTCCGTACCGGCACTGGTGTCTTTGCTTGCCAATTATTCTATTCTTATTCTGGGTGTATACTATACTATGGTAGGAGAATATACAGTAGGTTCAATTCTGTCATTCCAGGCTTTCTTATCTACATTTGTGGGACCAGCCATGACAATCGTTACAAGTGGTCAGACAATCTTAGAGATGAGAACCAGAATGGAGAGAGTAGAGGACGTATTGGAATATCCTCTTGATGAAAATGTTGTACGAGAGATTAAGAACGAAGGCAAAGCCAATAAGATTAGAGGAAATATTACTATCAAAGACCTTACATTTGGCTATTCCTCATTAGAGGAGCCGGTGCTTAAGAATTTCAATATTGAGATTAAGCAGGGACAGAAGGTATCCATTGTCGGTCCTACCGGAAGCGGTAAGTCCACCATATCCAAGCTTGTATCCGGCCTTTATAATCCGTGGTCCGGCGAGATAATCTATGATGGCAAGAGAATAGATGAGATAGACCATGAAGTGTTCGTAGGTTCTGTTGCGGTTGTGGATCAGGATATTACATTATTCGAGGATACAATCAATAATAATATTAAGATGTGGGACGATTCCATAGAAGATTTCGAAGTGAAACTGGCAAGTAATGATGCCAGAATACATGAACTTATTATGTCAAGAGAAGGTGGATACGATGCAACCGTTCTTGAGGGAGGAAGGAACTTTTCAGGTGGTGAGAAGCAGAGGATGGAGATAGCAAGAGCCTTATCTCAAGATCCGAGTATAATCATTCTTGATGAGGCAACAAGTGCGCTGGACGCCAAGACTGAGTTTGAGGCTGTCAACGCAATTAAGAACAGAGGTATTACTACAATCGTTATTGCGCACAGATTATCTACTATAAGAGATAGTGACCTTATTGTTGTTCTTGACAAAGGAGTAATAGTAGAACAAGGGACACATAATGAATTGATGGAAAAGAAAGGTTTCTACTATAACCTTGTAATAAGCGAATAGAGGATATAAGATGGGTTGGTTTGAAGAACAGTTAGAGCAAAGAAAAGAAAATGATGATATAGCATTTGGAGATTCCTTTCTTACCCTTGCCGGAATTAATTCAGGTGGAGCGGCGGATTATAAGAAAATAAAAGAAGAATCTTATAAAACTGCCAACTTAGAACACGAAGGCAAGGCGACCGTATGGGATTATCTTCGATTCATTAGGGATTGTATTCCTGTCGGAAATATGATTCTTGCCGGAGTTTTTGCGTTGATTGCAACGGGAGTAGGTATGTTGCTTCCTTATTTTACGAGAATACTTACCGGCGAGGTTGTTACGTCCAACGATATCAGCATGTTTGCATCAGTGTCTGTCTATGTTGTGGCATCGGCAGTGGGGGGACTTCTGATTAGTGCGATTCAAGGATATATATCGACGCGTATCAGTCTTAAGCTCTCCCAGGGAGTACAGAGAAAGACTATGGCAAGACTATTAAATCTTCCTGCCAGCTTTTTTAAGAATTACAATACAGGTGAATTATCACAGAGATTCGGAAGTGCAAACAGCCTTTCATCAATACTTATAGAAGGTGTAGCTATGTCATTTGTGACAGCGATTATGTCTATGCTGTATCTTGTACAGCTTACTGCATTTGCACCGACGCTTATTGCACCGACTGTAATAATTCTTCTTGTTATGGCTGCATTCAGTATAATTATATCACTTGTTCAATCTCGCGTAAGTAAGGTACAGATGGTGCTTTCTTCTAAGAAATCGGGTCTTACATATGAGACAATCAACGGTATTCAGAAGATTAGATTATCCGGCTCAGAGAAGAGAATATTTGTAAAGTGGGCTGATGTTTATTCTAAGGCGGCGCGCTTACTATATAATCCACCACTTATTATAAGATTAAGCCCGGCGATTACGCTCCTTATTACATTAACCGGTGATATAGTGCTATACTTTATTGCTGCAAAGTCCGGAATTGAAGTGGGAGATTACATGGCATTTACCACCAGCTTTGGAGTGCTCTCATCAGCATTTTCAGCACTTACACAAGTTGTAGCGTCTTTGTCAACAGTGCCTCCAGTACTTAATATGGCAAGTCCTATCTTAGAAGCCAATCCCGAAGAAGATAAGCAGAAAAAGGTGCTTGATAAAGTTGAAGGTAATATTAAACTGGATCATGTATCCTTTAGCTACAAGGAAGATATGCCTAATGTCTTAGATGATATCAGTCTTAATATTAACAGTGGTGACTACGTTGCAATTGTAGGTAAGACAGGATGTGGCAAGTCTACATTGGTTCGACTTCTTCTTGGCTTTGAAACACCAAAAGAAGGAGACATATATTATGATGATGACAATATTAAGGACGTGGATCTTACTTCACTTCGAAGAAATATAGGAACGGTTACACAGAACGGAACACTGTTCCATGCAGACATATTCTCCAATATTATTATCTCAGCGCCGGATCTTAGCGTGGAAGAAGCGTGGGTTGCTGCAGAGATTGCCAATATTGCTGACGACATAAGGGCTATGCCTATGGGAATGAAGACTGTTATATCGGAAGGTCAGGGAAGTATATCCGGTGGACAGAAGCAAAGAATTATGATAGCCAGAGCTATTGTTCATAGACCTAAGATACTTATATTCGATGAAGCCACAAGTGCCCTTGACAATGTAACGCAGAAGAGTATATCGGATTCCATCGGTAAGCTAAGCTGTACGAGAATAGTTATTGCGCACAGATTGTCTACGATTCAGAATGCGGATAGAATTGTTATGCTCGAAGGCGGTCATATCATAGAAGACGGAAGCTATGATGAATTAATTAAGAAAGGTGGCAAGTTCGCTGAACTTGTTGAGCGCCAGAGGATAGATATAGATTAATCGAAAGGAACAATAATTACTTATGGCAGATATTAGACCATTCGAGGCGATTCGCCCGGCTAAGGAGTATGCTAAGAAGATAGCAGCTCTTCCTTATGATGTATATAATAGAGAGGAGGCGGCTAAGGCAGTAGAGGGCAATGAAGACACATTTCTTAGAATAGACAGAGCAGAGACTAACTTCGATGAAGACATAGATATGTATAGCGATAAGGTGTATGAGAAAGCTAACGAGCTTCTAAGACAGATGATAGATGACGGCAGGTTTATTAGAGATAATAAGCCTTGTTATTATGTATATGAACTTACTATGGAAGGAAGAGTTCAGACAGGCATTGTTGCGGTTTCTTCAGTAGATGATTATGATAACAACATTATTAAGAAGCATGAGAATACTCTTGCTGAGAAAGAAGTAGATAGAATTAATCATGTAGACAAATGCAGTGCTCAGACAGGACCAATCTTTTTAGCTTACAGAGATAGGGAAGTTATAGATCAGGTTGTAGAGAATATTAAAGCAGGTGAGCCTCTATATGACTTTGTAAGCGATGATAATATAAGACATAGAGTATTTATTATAGATAATACAGATGATATCGAGGTTATCTATGAAGAATTTGCCGAGACTGACAGTATATATATTGCAGATGGACATCACAGAGCTGCTTCTGCTGTAAAGGTTAGCAAAATGCGTCGTGAGGCAAAGGGCAATTACACAGGTGAGGAGGAATTTAATTTCTTTCTCTCAGTATTGTTCCCGGATAACCAGCTTAAAATAATGGATTACAACAGAGTGCTAAAGGACATGAATGGTCATAGTACCAAGGAATTGCACCAATGGCTTATGAAGGGTGGAATTCTTGTTAAAGAAGATACAAGTGCCATTAGACCAGAGAAGAAAGGTCAAGTCAGTGTATATGATGGCGATAAATGGTATCTTTATGAAGTTAAACCGGAATATAAGTCGGATGATCCTGTTGATGGATTAGATGTGTCTATTCTTCAGGAATTAGTACTTGATCCGGTATTTGATATTCAAGATCCTAAGAATGATGACAGAATAGATTTCGTTGGTGGAATTAGAGGACTAGAAGAATTAGAGAGAAGATGTAAGACGGATGCTTGCGTTGCATTTGCAATGTATCCTACAGATATAAATGAACTTTTTAATGTAGCAGATGCGGGCAGACTTATGCCGCCTAAGTCTACATGGTTTGAACCCAAACTTCGCAGTGGACTGTTTGTTCACGAGATTGAAAGGTAGAATTAAGAGAGAAAATGGCTGATTCAATTACAAGTACTATAATTAGTAATATAAAAGACGGAGCATTTAAGACTTATCTTGAGTCATTTCTACCTAAGGCTCTAGGTTTTTTCTGGTGTGTAATACTTGCACTTCTTGTATGGTTCATTGGTGCTAAGATTATTAAAGCAATTAATAAGGTTGCGACAAAAGCGCTTAAGAGACGGAACGCAGAAATTGGTGCTATTCAGTTTATTAATGGATTAATAAAAGCTCTAGGATATCTTGTTATCGGTGTAATAATCCTTAATCTGTTCGGTATAACTACAACATCTGTTGCAGCGGCTGTAGCGTCGATTCTTGTAACAGCAGGACTTGCTCTTCAAGGCTCTTTATCCAACTTTGCAGGTGGCGTATTAATATTAGTACTGCATCCCTTCAAAGTAGGAGATTACATTCGTGAAGATACTAAGGGTAATGAAGGTACTGTTAAGGAGATATCCATATTCTATACTAAGCTGTGTACTATAGATAATAAGATAGTTGTTGTGCCTAATGGAAACCTTGCTAATACATCTCTTGTCAACTATACATATCAGGATAAACGTGCCATAGATACTGTTGTTGGAATTAGCTATAAGGACGATATTAGAACCGCAAAAGATATAATAAGAGAGGTGGCAACTAATATTCCTACAAGAATTCAAGATGATAAGATTAAAGTATTTGTATCTAAACTAAACGATAGCTCGGTAGATATTGGTATAAGGGTGTACGTAGATATGGACACCTATTGGGATACATATTGGCAGTTCTTAGAGGATGTAAAGTATGCACTTGATGAAAAAGGAATTACAATTCCATATAATCAGTTAGATGTAACAATAAATAATAATGATATAGCAGCTACATAAGAATTGTCTCGCAAAACATTGAGCGAAGCTCAGTTTAGAGAGACAATTGCTTATGTAGTTATGATAATAATAATTAATGAGGATTAATATGGGTATAACTAAGACTATTGGAAATGTTATATTACAAGAGGAAATTGCAAGAGACGTATATTCTCTTCTGATTGAGACGGATATTGCCTTAAGTGCGAAAGCAGGACAATTCGTCTCTGTATACTGTAATGATAGAGATAAGATACTACCTCGTCCAATAAGCATTTGCCAGATTAATAATAATGATATGACAATCAGACTTGTGTATAGGATTGCAGGAAAGGGGACAAAGGAGTTCTCTACATATAAGAATGGCGACAAGATTAGCCTAATGGGACCTCTTGGAAATGGATTTCCAGTAGATACAATTGATCCTATGTCTAAAGTAATTCTTCTTGGCGGTGGAATTGGAATTCCTCCCATGGTGGGATGTGCAGAGGCACTTAAGAAGAAGGGGATTAGAACTGTATCTGTAATGGGATATAGAGATAGTGAGACATTCTTGCAGGATGAACTTGAGTCTGTATGCAAGTCATATGTTGCAACAGAGGATGGAAGTGTTGGAACAACGGGAAATGTTATAGATGCACTTAATAGCAATAGAATAGATGGGAATGTAATATTTGCATGTGGTCCTACGCCGATGCTTTCTGCGATTAAGGAGTATGCGAGAATCAGAGGGATTACTTGTTATATCTCTATGGAAGAGCGTATGGCATGCGGAATTGGTGCGTGCCTTGGTTGTGTATGCAAGTCGTCTAAAATCGACGACCACAGCAAAGTCAAGAACAAGAGAGTATGCAAGGATGGACCTGTGTTTCTTGCTGAGGATATAATGTAAACATTTAGGATAGGTACTGAGTATGAATACTAAAGTAAGTATATCAGGAGTCGAGTTTAAGAATCCTGTAACGGTTGCGTCAGGAACTTTTGGCTCGGGAATGGAATATAGCGAATTCGTGGACCTGGGAAGACTGGGGGCTGTGACTACTAAGGGTGTAGCAAGCGTTCCATGGGAGGGTAATCCTACTCCCAGGGTTGCAGAGGTCAAGTCGGGAATGCTCAATGCAATAGGTCTTCAGAATCCGGGAATTGATACATTTATTAAGCGGGATATACCATTTCTTAGAAAATACGATACCAGGATTATCGTCAATGTCTGTGGTCATGAGCCTAAGGAATATGTGGAAGTTGTAGAGCGTCTCTCTACAGAAGATGTGGATATGTTAGAGATTAACGTGTCATGTCCCAATGTCAAGGCAGGTGGAATTACACTTGGCACTGAACCGAAGAGCGTGGAGAGTATCACTAGGGACATTAAGGCTAAAGCAAAGCAGCCGGTTATAATTAAGCTTAGTCCTAATGTTACGGATATAACGGAGATTGCCAGGGCTGCTGAGGCTGGTGGGGCTGATGGAGTATCTCTTATCAATACGATTACAGGCATGAAGATTGATGTTAACAGGAGAAAGTTCGTACTAGCCAACAAAACGGGTGGTATGAGTGGTCCAGCCATACATCCTGTGGCTGTAAGAATGGTCTATCAAGTTGCAAATGCTGTAAATATTCCTATAATTGGTATGGGGGGAGTTACGGACACCGAAGATGCATTAGAGCTTATAATGGCTGGTGCAACAATGCTGGCAGTAGGAACAAGTAACTTTAATAATCCATATACCACAATAGAAATTATAGATGGTATTACAGAATACATGAGAAATAATAACGTCTCTGATATTCATGAACTGATTGGATGCGTTAAATAGTTATAAAATAACATTTACAATTAACATAGAGGAAACGTCTTATGAAAAGCAGGATAAGACGGCTAACAGGTCTTATGATGGTTCTTGTGTTAATTACACTACTTTCAGGATGCAGCTGTTCTAATACGACTGTAATTGATCCAGAAGGTGACGGTGGTAATCTAAGCAAGGATTATGACATTAATATACTTGTGCCTGAGACACCGGGGACAACAGTGTATTCCGGAAGTGGAGTAACTATAGATGCAAGTAATGTCAAGGATGGCTATGTGGCCGTAAAATGCGAATCAAAACAGAATAGACTTAAGGCACAGGTTATGCTTGGAGATCATAGTTATAATTATGATCTGGCATCTGATAATGAATACGATATCTATCCGCTCCAGATGGGCAATGGAACATACAAAGTGAGAGTACTTGAAAATGCTGGTGGAACGAATTACACACCACTTTATCAGGCTGAATTTGATGTGAAAATGGATGATACTAATCGAGTATTTATCTATCCTAGTCAATATGTGTGGTATACAGGCGAGACTAGCGCAGTAGCGAAGTCATATGAGATTTGTGATGGGCTTAAGACTGATGAAGAGAAAGTTGATGCTATATATGATTGGGTAGTTGATAATCTTACTTATGATAAGGAACTTGCCAAGACTGTTGAAAGTGGATATCTTCCGGATCTTGAAGTGACAATGAAGACTAAGAAGGGAATATGCTTCGATTATTGTGCGCTATTCTCAGCAATGCTTAGAGCTCAGGGTATACCAACTAAGCTTGTTATTGGCAAAGTACAACCGGAGGGAATAACTCATTCATGGTCACAGGTTTATATTGATGGCAAGTGGAAATGGATGGATACGACTATGGATGGCAAAGGCCATAAAGAATCAGATTATACAATGGAAAAGGAGTATTAGAGTAGATGGGAAGTAATAGAGTAATTCCAGAAGACGAAATATCTATCTTTTGTGAACAGATTGCAATGGTTCTTAAGTCTGGTGTACCTCTTTATGAGGGCTTAGAGGCTGTATGTGATAACTATAAGGATACAAAATACGAAGAGTGCTTTCTAGATATTAATGAAGACTATCAGAAAGGTACAACCTTCTATGATGCATGTGCTAAGGCGGATGTTTTTCCTGAGTATATGTTACAGATGATAAATGTTGGTGAGAAGTCTGGTAAATTAGATAACGTTATGGATAATCTTGCGAAATTCTATGACAGAGAGAATAGAATTCACGAGATGGTTAAGTCTGCGGTGCTTCAACCTTCAATTATGATGGTTGTTATGGGAGCCGTTGTACTTCTTTTAGTTCTAAAAGTTCTTCCAATATTTAAAGAAGTGTTTAGGAATCTTGGTTCAACATTTTCAGAGACAACAAATGATGTGATTTCTGTATGTACAACAATAGGAATAGTAGTTCTTGTATTACTACTTATCCTTATATTAATCGCTGTAATATTTGGAGTATTGCTCAAATCTGATATGAAGCAACAGGCACTTAATTTTGCCGGAAAAGTTTTTAAGCCTGTTAACAGGATTAGAAATAAAGTTGCTACAGAGCGATTTGCTTCAGTTATGTCTATGATGTTGAGCTCAGGATATAATCTAACAGAATGTCTTGAAATGTCTGCTAAGATTGTAGAAGATGAGAAGTATGTTGTTAAAATTAATAAATGTCTTGAACTTGTAAATGCTGATACAGCATTTGCCACAGCAATAGAAGAGGCAGAGTTATTTGATAAATTAACTCTTAGAATGGTACAGATTGGTATTACTACAGGTCAAAGCGACCACGCATTTGACAGGATTGCAGAGATATATGCAGAGGAAGTTGACACAAGAATCCACAACCTTATTTCGTGGATAGAACCTGCACTTGTAGCGGTAATGACAGTTCTTGTTGGAGCAATCCTATTATCAGTAATGCTTCCTCTTATTACAATAATTAACAACATGGGGTAAAACGTATGAGAAAAAGTTTGTGGAAGGCTTTCATTACTCCTGTTGCATTTATTCTTGTTATTCTTGCTATTATACTTTGGGCAACTAATATGACTGGTAGAGCAAGTGCGGAGCAGGCTAAAGTACAGGAAGAAGCTATAAGAAAAGCAGCAGTTACCTGCTATGCAATTGAGGGGAGATATCCTGAAAGCTTAAAATACGTCAAGGATAATTACAATGTTATTGTTGATGAAGAAGATTTTGTGATTAATTATGAAGTGTTTGCATCTAACATTATGCCAAGCATTGATGTGAAAGTTAAAGGTGAATAATATGCGAAAACATTCCATGCAGAATATTTTGGTGTTAATAATATTTAGTATCTTTGCTGTTCTATCTCTTGTGCTTGTTGCTGTTGGAATAAAGTTCTATACTAATATATCCAACAAAGTAAATGATAATTCCCAGATGAGAAATACGGTAGCTTATCTTGAGAATAAGATTAGAAGCAATGATTATAAAGGTGGAATAGATGTAGTTAAGATTGATGGAAAGGATGTCCTTATTCTGTCTTCTACAGCGGATGATGCTCTTAAGACTGCAATTTATGTAGATGATGGGCATCTTAAAGAATACTTAAGTCAGAATGATGATGTTAAGTTGGGATATGGAGATACAATAGCTGATGTTCAAGATATGAATATTTCTAAAGAGGGGAACAATCTTAACATCGTGCTTGATATTAATAATACGAAATACGTTATACAAAAAAGTATAGTTTCAGGAGCTTTATAGATGAAGAAGGTTAATAAGGTTAATGCTGTATTAATTGAATTAATTATAGTTGTATTATTCTTTGCTGTATCATCTGTTATAACTGTTAGACTTTTTGCAAAGTCATATAACATTACCAGTTCTAGTTCTGCTAAGACGGAACTTGCTACAGTTGTTGAAATGCAAATGAATGATTACAGGAATAAGACGTTAGGTGCAGGAGATAGGGTACTTTTCTTTGATGAGAAGTTAAAACCTTGCGATGAGCAAGAGGCACATTATGTAGAGAAGATACATGCTAGTAATGATAGTGAATTACCTCTTATTAATGTTGAGGTAAATGTTGTGGATGATAACAATAAGACAGTGCTTTCTTTTGTTACTGCATTTGAAAGGCAGGTGTAGTAATGGGAAGATTTAGAAATGGATTTGGAATTGGATTTACAACGATAATAATGATGCTTGTTATCGTTGTGTTTACAACGCTTGGTGTGCTTGCCCTTTCAACTTCGCGCTCTGACGAGGCTTTATCTGATAAGAATCTGGAATTTGTATCGGATTATTATGAGGCAGAAGGTAAAGCCAATGCTATTAAAGCAAAGATAGTATCAATGCAAAGAGCAGGAATAAGTGCAGGAGATATCGCCAATTCCATAGAAGGAGTTACTATTCATGAGGGAATGGCAGAATATGCTGTCAAAGTTAATGATAAGCAAGTGATTCGAGTTAGGCTTAATATGGTTGGAACACCAGAAGTAGAGAGTTTCTCTCTTGTTAATATTTCAGACTGGAATCCTTCTCAGCCAATATCTGTGTGGGAAGGTTAATTGGCACAAATGATTTGGAGGCTATTATGAGAATTGAAGAAATCCTAAGTAAATCAGTAGAAATGGGAGGCTCGGACGTCTTTATTATTCCAGCTTCGGCTGTTACAGCTAAGATAAATGGTGTAATGACTATCCTTCCTAATGAAGAGAGATTGTCTGTTGATGATACGCTTCACCTTATCAGTGAAATATACGAGAAGGCTCATCGTGAAATGGATAAGCTAAAAGAGACAGGTGATGATGATTTCTCATTTTCTATACCAGGTGTGGGAAGATTTAGATGTAATGCTTATAAGCAGAGAAGTTCCTTTGCAGCAGTACTTCGTGTTGTTTCATTTGAACTTCCTAATCCATCAGAGCTTAACATACCAGATACTATAATGGAACTTGCAAGTATCAGGAAAGGAATGGTGCTTGTTACAGGCCCTGCTGGAAGTGGTAAATCAACGACTCTTGCCTGTATAATTGATAGGATTAATCATAGTACACAGGGACATATTATAACTCTTGAAGATCCTCTTGAGTTCTTGCATTCTCATGATAAATCAATAATTACACAGCGTGAGATTATGCAGGATACAGAGAATTATGATACTGCACTTCGTGCAGCGCTTCGTCAGGCACCGGATGTAATACTCCTTGGTGAAATGAGAGATTATGAGACCATACATACGGCACTTACTGCGGCAGAGACCGGACAATTACTTCTATCATCTCTTCACACAATTGGTGCGGCCAAGACAATTGATAGAATAATTGATGTATTCCCTGCAAGTCAACAGGCGCAGATAAGAGTTCAGCTGTCTATGGTGCTTAAGGCTGTTGTATCTCAACAACTTGTGCCTACAATTGATGGAAGTCTTATTCCGGTCTTCGAGATTATGAAAGTGACACCGGCAATTGAGACAATGATTAGAGATGAGAAGATATACCAGATTGATAATGTAATATATCAAGGCGCAGACGAGGGAATGTGCACAATGAATGGTAGTCTTGAAAAGCTATACAAAGAGGGAATAATTAGTAGAGACACTGCTCTTGTCTATTCAACCAATCCAGAACAAATGGGAAGAAGATTGATGTAATATGTCATGAGGAGGGATACATATTTTATGTATAAAGAAGAATTTATTGAATTTATGATAGAATCAGACGTATTAAAGTTTGGCGATTTCACATTGAAAAGCGGAAGGAAGTCTCCATTCTTTATGAATGCAGGAGCATATGTTACAGGAAGTCAGCTGACTCGCCTCGGAGAATATTATGCTAGGGCAATTCATGAAACTTATGGAGATGATTTCGATGTCTTATTCGGTCCGGCATATAAGGGAATACCTCTTGCAGTCGTGACAGCAATGGCGTATTCTAAGCTATACAATAAAGAGATAAGATATTGCTCAGATAGAAAAGAAGCAAAAGATCACGGTGCAGACAAAGGTGGGCTTCTTGGCACCAAATTACAGGATGGAGACAAAGTTGTAATGATTGAAGACGTTACAACTTCCGGTAAATCAATGGAAGAAACAGTGCCTAAAGTAAGAGAAGCTGCTGATGTTACTATTGTAGGTCTTATGGTATCTCTTAATCGTATGGAAGTAGGTCTTGGTGGCAAAGTAAGTGCTCTTGATGAGATAAAAGATAAATACGGCTTTGATGCAAATGCTATTGTTACAATGGAAGAAGTAGTAGATTATCTCTATAATAGAGAGTGTCAAGGAAGAGTTGTAATAGATGATGATATTAAAGAAAGAATTGATGCATACTATAAGGAATATGGAGTGAAGTAGAATGGCGAACAGGCATAGAAGGAGAAAATGGGTAACTGAATCAAAGAAGAATTCATCTAATGCCAGTATTGCTGTGGCAATAGTGTCGGCTATCGCTATTGTATTTCTAATAGTATCCGTAGTATATGCTATAGAAACAGGTGGAAGAATTCCTAATTATATGGGGGCACTGGGAATGGTTTTTTTCCTTGGAACGATACCCTGTGTTGTGATTGGAAGGAATCAGTTCAAATTACAGAATTTTAATTTTGTATCGCGAATTGCGGGGTTGGTTATTCCAATTGTTGCACTCGTTGCCTGGGGAATTCTATATTTCTTTGGACTTGTATTTGCATAGTAAATGTGATACTTTTTTAAATCTTATTATGGAAGGAACAATGATATGTACGAATATGATGAGAAATTGTTGGGAGAGAGGTTAGAACTATCTAAGAATAGAATATCGCAGATAAGAGGAGAGCATAGTGACAAATACTCCTCTTTTTTTGAGCATGTGGCAGATTATATTCTTATGTGTATGGATAAGTTTGATAAATCGAATAGTGATTATGATGAATTGATTAATAATCAGTATGATATTAGTGCCGACGCGAGTGGACATGTAAGCAAATTAAAAAGGTTATATAGTGATATAAATAATTATGAGAATTCATATCTTAATCCTGACTACGCAATTAAAATGCTTGGAGAGAAACTAGGCGGACAATATTCTTTTCTGTATAATGAATTGATGGCTTTAGTACCATGGGCTTATGAGAAAAGACTTGCCTATATTGTTCTATTTGCAGAGCTTTTTCTACAAATGTATGGCGTATACGAAGAAGAATTAGAGAATTCTAAAGAATCTTCTAATGATAATTTGATTGACGAAGACAAATTAAGACACAAGAATAATGAGTGCATTTACTGGTTCTATCATGATAATTGTGATTCCTTTACAGATTGTAGCGTGTCTAAGATTCTTGATGTAACAGATTATAGCAATGTTCTTATTAAGAATATTATTGAAAATGCTGATTTTAAATCCCTTGGTTATCTATATGCATATGGTGCTAATATTACTGATAATGAGATTAAATTTGCATCATATGTTAATGGATTATCTGAAGAACAAATTGACAAAATGGCTTCTTGTTATGTTGGAGGATTTGTAAAAGGATACGAATCTGCAAGAAAGGACATGAAGAAAAAGTCTATTGTCAAAGTGGAATACCCTATTGGATTTGAGAGAGTAGTTAGAAGAAGCATAGAGCTTTTTAATGAATATAATCTTAATCCGATTTTTTCTAGAGATGGGGTATACTCATTCGAAGGCGGGGCTAGAAGTAGAAATACTTATCTAAGCTCAATGAATAAGCAATGGATATATGACCACAAGAATGATAAGGGATATTACTTTGATAAGAGATTCTATAATAGAAGACTAGAAGCTATTGAAGAAGCATTTAAGAAATATAGTGAACAGGCGAAGAAATTTGCTGGCCCTGCACTGATACAGACTTTCGGAGAGAAAGAATTTAATCCTGTAAATAAAAAGGGTTCATATCAATTTACTGACAAGCAGAATAAGTGGAATGTAGAATATTTATCCAAGGCTGGAGTGATTAATAATAACTATCTTCCAAGAGATGAATATTCCTTTACTATAATAGCATTTCCCATTCCGGAAATTGGGGATGATGAATTCTTTAGAACTGTATTCGATAAGACAATGGAGATTAATACTCTTGATTACAACTCTTATCAGAGAATGCATCAGGCAATCATCGATATATTAGATAAAGCAGAATGTGTCCATGTATTGGGACACAATGGCAACAAAACTGACATTACCGTTAATCTTCATACACTTAATGATCCGTCAAAAGAGACACTCTTCGAGAATTGTGTTGCAGACGTTAATATTCCAGTGGGAGAAGTGTTCACATCACCTGTGCTTAAGGGAACTAATGGAACACTTAATGTAAGTCACGTATTTCTTAACGGATTAGCCTATAACGACCTGATAATAGAGGTTAAGGATGGGATGATATCGGATTATAGTTGCTCTAACTTCGAGGATGAAGATGAATGTAAGCGAATGATATATGAAAATGTGTTATATCGTCATGACACACTTCCTATAGGAGAATTTGCAATAGGCACTAATACACTAGCCTATAAGATGGGAAGAGAATACAATATAGAAGCAAAGCTTCCGATTCTTATTGCAGAGAAGACAGGACCGCACTTTGCATTCGGGGATACCTGCTATTCTCATGAGGAGGATGTTAAGACCTACAATCCTGATGGCAAGGAGATAATAGCAAGAGAGAATGAATGCTCGGCGCTGAGAAATGAAGATATAAGTAAAGCGTATTTTAATTGTCATACTGATGTTACAATGCCATTTGATGAGCTTAAGCTGATAGAGGCGGTACTGCCGGATGGAAGCGCTATTCCTATTATAAAGGATGGGCTTTTCGTTGTCGAAGGGTGCGAGGAGCTTAATGAGCCGCTAGAATAGGTTAATTAGGTGTCATCCTAGGGGCAGGGTATACATTTATAACTGATATTGCTTCGCTAAGAATATGATAGTAATTGAGGTTGACTACTTATAGAACGTATGGCGGGAACCGGTCTTCGACAGTCGTCCAGACCACTCAGACCTATTTTCGGCATCCCTGCCGAAAATTTCCCTCGTAGAATCAATTACTAACATATTCTAAGCTTGCAATAAGGTTATAAATGTATGCCCTGCCCCTAGGATGACATATATCAAATATATTTTGTGTCAAATTATGAATTCTATCTTAAAAGTATTCTTTGATGTACATTATAAAAAAGGAAGCATAAGGAGAAGGAAGTTCATGACGGATCAGGAGAAGAGAGAAGCTGCAAGGCAGTTTCATAATAAATGGAATAACAGAGGAAAAGAGAAACAAGATGACCAGTCATATTGGGTAGATTTTCTTCAAAACATCATGGGAGTTGAAAATGTCACTGATAGAATAGAGTGGCAAAAAGAAATAATTCAACCTAATAAGCACAAAGGATGGATTGATGCCTATATTCCGGAGACAAAAACCATTATTGAACAAAAGAGCTTAGGAATAAAACTTGATGAACCACAACAAGGCCATGATGGTATGACACCTTACGAACAAGCAAAGATGTACGATAATTGTTTGCCACAGAGCCAAAAAGCAAAATGGATAGTAGTATCTAATTTTGCGGAAATATGGGTCTATGATATGGACTCTGCATATCCTGAACCTGTCAAGTTTACACTTGCTGATATACCTACAAAGTATAGTTATTTTGATTTTTTGATAAATCAAAATAAGAAGACGATTACAGAAGAAACACAAATATCGGTTAAAGCTGGAGAATTTGTTGGTCTTATATATGATGCATTAATAAAGCAATATATAGACCCAACAAATGAAGAAAGCCTTAAGAGCCTTAACATGCTGTGCGTTAGGCTAGTATTTTGTCTCTACGCAGAAGATGCTCATATCTTTGGAGAGAATGGAAGCATGTTCCATGATTATCTTGAACAATATGAAGCCAAAGATATTAGAAGAGCAATTATTGATTTGTTCAAAATACTAGATACTCCTGAAGACAAAAGAGACAAGTATGACAATAGTGGCATTAATGAATTTCCCTATGTTAATGGCGGACTATTTGCAGATGAGAATATTGAGATTCCTCAATTTACAGATGAAATCAAGGACATCCTACTTTCAAAAGCAAGTGAGGGCTTTGATTGGTCTGATATAAGTCCAACCATTTTTGGAGCTGTATTCGAATCAACACTTAATCCCGAGACGAGACGCTCCGGGGGAATGCACTATACTTCTATAGAAAACATTCACAAGGTCATAGACCCTTTATTCCTCGATGAATTAAAAGAGGAACTAGAGAAGATAAAAGAGATTCAAGTTGTAAAATCAAGAAATGCTAAGCTAAGAGCCTTTCAGGAAAAACTAGCAAATCTTAAATGGTTAGATCCGGCATGTGGCTCCGGAAACTTTCTAACGGAGACATATATATCTATTAGAAGAATAGAAAATGAAGTCATAAGACTGCTATTTGATTCCGATAGGAAACAAGTAGACGGACAGATAGCATTTACTGATACTAGAATATATAATCCTATTAAAGTAAGTATTAACCAGTTTTATGGAATAGAGATAAATGATTTTGCAGTTACCGTTGGTAGAACAGCACTTTGGATTGCTGAATCCCAAATGATGAAAGAGACAGAAGATATTATATATATGCAATTAGAATTTCTTCCGCTAACTACACAAGCAAATATAGTTGAAGGAAATGCTTTAAGAATTGATTGGGAAGAGGTTGTACCAAAGAGTGAGCTCAATTATATAATGGGTAATCCACCGTTTGTGGGAACAAAAATGATGAGTGAGATACAGAAAAAGGACACTAAAAAGATTCTTGGTGGAATAAAGAAATATGGCGTTCTAGATTATGTATCATGCTGGTACAAATTGGCAAGTGATTACATTAAAAATACTTCCGTAAAGTGTGCTTTAGTTTCAACAAACTCAATTGTTCAAGGCGAACAGGTTAACGTTCTATGGGGTTATATTTTAAATAATGATACGCATATTAATTATGCATATAGAACATTTCGGTGGGATAGTGAAGCGAGTATCAAAGCACATGTACATTGCGTTATTATTGGTTTCTCAGCATGTAAAGATATCAATTATGTTCGACTATACAATAATGATAATACATACAAAAGGGTTGATAATATTAATGGTTATTTGTTGAGTGCACCTAATGTATTTATAAATAACATGAAAATGCCTGTGTGTGACGTTCCTTTGATGCATAACGGATGTAAGTTTTTAGATGATGGGAACTATGTTTTCACAGAAGATGAAAAGAACGAATTCATTGCTAGTGACCCCAATGCTGTTCCTTTTATTCGTCCCTATATTGGAGCACAGAATTTTATCAATGGGGAGTCATTATATTGCATTTGGCTAAAGGGTGCAGAGCCATCACTAATAAAGAAATCTCCACTAATCATTGAAAGAATAAGTAGGGTAAAAGAATTTAGGATGAACTGTAAAAGTCCAGATACACAGCGTTACGCTGAGAGACCAATGTTACCAACTCGTTTGGCATACTATAGTGAAGATAGGGATACGGATGTCTTGGTTGTACCCATAGTATCATCGGAAAGAAGAAGGTATGTACCTATTGGGTATATGAATAAAGAAGTTATTGTTTCCTATTCTTGTATGGTTATTCCTGATGCTTCATTATATACATTTGGAATAATGATGTCTAATGTCCATAACGCATGGTTACGAGTTGTGTGTGGTCGCCTCAAATCTGATTTTAGATATTCAAATACAATGGTATATAATAACTTCCCTTGGCCCACGCCTTCGTCTGAACAAAAAGCAAAAATAGAGGAAACCGCCCAAGGAATACTTGATGCAAGAGCATTATATCCTGACAGCTCTCTTGCTGATTTATATGATCCACTAACAATGCCTTCTGAATTACAGAAGGCGCATAGAAATAATGATATTGCAGTAATGAAAGCGTATGGATTTGATATTAAGAACATGTCTGAATCAGATTGCGTAGCGGAACTTATGAAGATGTATCAAGAATTGACCAAAGACTAATCTAAGGAGGATTTATATGCCAAGTACAATACAGTTAAGAGTAGAGGATGAATCAAAAAAGACAACTCAAAATCCATATACGTCTTTGTCAGAAGATGAAATTCTTCAGCAATTAGAAGTTTCTCGAAGTCATGCTTCAGAAGGGATGTATCGTGATGCTGACGATGTGATAATCGATATGAGGGAAAAGTATGGATTATAGAGTTGTTATGAGTTATACGCTTTTACTTAGCGCAAATTCCCTAAAATGGGGCAAGGAAAAGTCCAGATAACCATATTCAGTATTTGTAACAAGTCCTTTTTTAGGAGTCTTTGTCGGTAAACTGTAAAATTGTTAGAGTCCATCTTTGCTCCTTTGTTACTTTAATATAAGTATTTTACAACTCTTTACAAATTAGTATCAAAAACGAAATTAGATAGGTTGGGTCATTATTTACATTAGGAATCCACACTAATATATGTTATAATGCTAATCGGACATGTCATTGACAGTTAATACATATTAGTTGTTAGTGACATGGATGATTATGACTGTTAAAGGAGATAAATCATGTCAAAAGTTAGTATAGTTATGGGAAGTGATTCAGATATGCCTGTAATGAGTAAGGCGGCTGAAATTCTTGATAAGTTTGGTATTGAGTATGAGATGAGAATTATATCTGCTCACAGGGAGCCTGATATATTCTTTGAATATGCCAAGAGTGCCGGGGATAGAGGAGTTAAGGTTATAATTGCAGGTGCAGGTAAGGCAGCGCATTTACCAGGAATGTGCGCAGCTTTGTTTAATGGTCCTGTAATCGGAATACCTATGAAGACATCAGACCTTGGTGGAGTTGATTCGCTATATTCAATTGTTCAGATGCCAAGCGGTATTCCTGTGGCGACTGTTGCAATTAACGGAGGCATGAATGCAGGTATTCTTGCAGCTAAGATTCTTGCAACTTCCGATGATAAGTTAGCAGCTAAGCTATCTGACTATTCTAAGGAAATGAAGGATGGAGTGGTCGCTAAGGATGAGAAACTTCAAGCTAATGGATATGAGGCATTTTTATAGGAGGATATATGGATTACAAATCATCAGGTGTAGATATTGAAGCAGGCTACAAGTCTGTTGAATTAATGAAAGCCAGTGTTAAGGAGACTATGAGACCGGAGGTTCTAGGAGGCTTGGGAGGCTTCTCAGGTGCATTTTCCATGGCAGGTATTAAGGATATGGAAGATCCTGTTCTTCTTTCGGGAACGGATGGATGCGGAACCAAGGTTAAATTGGCATTTCTAATGGATAAGCATGATACGATTGGTATTGACGCCGTTGCTATGTGTGTAAATGATGTGGCATGCGCAGGCGGAGAGCCGTTATTTTTCTTAGATTATATTGCCTGTGGCAAGAATTATCCTGAGAAGATAGCAACGATTGTAAGTGGTGTTGCCGAAGGCTGTAAGCAGTCCGGTTGTGCCCTTATCGGTGGCGAGACAGCAGAACATCCCGGTCTTATGCCGGAAGACGATTATGACCTTGCAGGATTCTCTGTTGGCGTATGTGATAGAAAGGACATAATTACAGGAGAAGAGATTGCTGATGGTGACGTCCTTATCGGTATTGCTTCTTCGGGCGTTCATTCTAATGGTTTTTCTCTTGTAAGAAATGTATTTGAAATGACGAAGGAAAGCCTTAATACATATTATGACGAGCTTGGGGAGACACTTGGCGAGGCACTCATTCGTCCGACTATTATATATGTGAAGGCGCTTAAGGCCATTAAGGATGCAGGGGTTAGGATTCATGGTTGCTCTCACATAACAGGTGGTGGATTCTATGAGAATATCCCAAGAATGTTACCTGATAATGTAACTGCTGTTGTAAAGAAGGATTCCTACGATGTACCGCCGATTTTTGATTTGATTAAGAAGACAGGGAATATTGCAGAGGAAATGATGTATAACACATTTAACATGGGACTTGGAATGGTAATCGCAGTAGGTAAGTCAGACGTTGATAAGGTTATATCTGCGATTGAGAGTGCCGGTGAGAAGGCATATGAAGTGGGATATGTAAAATCCGGAAGCAAAGATGTTGAACTTATATAATCAGTGAAATATTCATGATTTACAGTGGAAATGTGCTTGTTGAGGCGTGAATCAATAGGGAGGAAATCTATATTTTATGAGAATTGTTGTGCTAGTGTCGGGTGGCGGAACTAATTTGCAGGCTATTATAGACGGCATTAAGAATAATACAATAAGAAATACGAGGATTGTGGAAGTTGTAAGTAACAACGCCGGAGCCTATGCTCTGACTAGAGCTAAGGATAATGGGATTGAAGGTAAGTGCATCTCACCTAAAGACTATGATTCGAGAGATGAATTTAACAAGGCTTTGGTGGAAGAAATAGATAAAGTAAATCCTGATTTAATAGTTCTTGCAGGCTTTCTTGTTAATATCCCGGCTGAAATGGTTGCAAAATACGAAAGAAAGATTATTAATATACATCCATCACTTATTCCTTCATTCTGCGGTAAAGGTTATTATGGACTTAAGGTTCATGAAGCGGCGCTTAATCGTGGAGTTAAGGTCACCGGTGCAACAGTGCACTTCGTAGACGAAGGAACTGATACTGGGCCTATTATCTTACAGAAGGCTGTTGAAGTGAAGGATGGCGATACACCTGAAGTGTTGCAAAGAAGAGTTATGGAAGAGGCAGAGTGGGTGATACTTCCTAAGGCTATTGATATGTTGGCTAACGGATAATGAGTGCTGGCTAACTACCCATATATAATATATCTCCTTACTAACTACTCTTCGCTGAGTATATGTAAGTAATTGATTTTAGTTCTAAGAGAAGATTGGGCGGGAATCGGCACAAATCGTTTCGTCCGGTCAGGTTGTGCCTACTCGTGCCATCCGTGGCACTCGTTTCCCGCAAGCTCAATTACTAACATATACTAAGCGCTTGAGTAAAATCGTAAGGGAATATATTACATATGAGTAGTTAGCGCTACAATTATTATTGTATAGCAAGGAATATTCCTATATGTAATATCTAGGGTGCTCTGAGACCGCCGGTACTTAACGAATACGAAGTATGAGTTTAGTACCGCTGCGAGGCGAAGGCAGCGAGAGCGTGCCCGAGATATTATATATAGGGATATTCCGTAATATAGACATATAGAAGGAGATAGAATATGAAAGTATTAGTTGTAGGAAGTGGCGGTAGAGAGCATGCCATATGTATGGCTGTGTCCAAGTCTAAGAGAGTAGACAAGATATATTGCGCACCGGGCAATGCCGGAATATCTGAGCTTGCAGAGCTTGTTCCTATCAAAGCAATGGAGTTCGATGCCTTAGCTGACTTCGCAAAGGATAACAATATTGATTTTACGATTATAGGAATGGACGACCCTCTTGTTGGTGGTGTTGTAGACGTATTCGAAGCAAGAGGTCTTAAAGTATTCGGTCCTAATAAGGCAGCAGCAATCTTAGAGGGAAGTAAGGCTTTCTCTAAAGATTTGATGAAGAAATACAATATCCCTACAGCAGCTTATGAGAATTTTGATAATGCCGGTGATGCAATAGAATATATTAAGAAGGCGAAGATGCCAATAGTTCTTAAGGCGGATGGCCTAGCTCTTGGAAAAGGAGTTCTTATCTGTAATACACTTGATGAAGCTCTAGAAGGTGTTAAGACTATTATGGAAGATAAGAAGTTTGGTAATGCTGGAAATACTATGGTTGTAGAAGAGTTTATGACAGGTCGTGAGGTGTCAGTTCTTTCTTTCTGCGATGGTAAGACAATTAAGATTATGTCTTCTTCTCAAGATCACAAGAGAGCAGGGGATGGAGATACAGGTCTTAATACTGGTGGAATGGGAACATTTAGCCCATCTCCGTTTTACACAGATGAAGTAGATGAATTCTGTAAGAAGTACATTTACCAGGCAACAGTTGATGCTATGGCAAAAGAAGGCAGACCATTTAAAGGTGTTATATTCTTCGGTCTTATGCTAACAGAAGATGGTCCTAAGGTTCTAGAGTATAATGCAAGATTTGGCGATCCTGAAGCACAGGTAGTTCTTCCTCGTATGAAGAATGATATTATTGATGTTATGGAGGCTTGTGTTGATGGTACTCTTGATAAAATTGATCTTGAGTTTGAGGATAATGCAGCAGTATGTGTTGTTCTTGCATCAAAGGGATATCCAGTATCTTATGAGAAAGGATATAAGATAACTGGACTTGATAAGTTTGATAATGAAGAATATTATTGTTTCCATGCAGGAACAGCATTTGACGAGGATAATAACTTTATTACTAATGGTGGTAGAGTATTAGGTGTTACTGCTAAGGGTGATGATTTGATTACAGCTCGTAAGAAAGCTTATGATGCAACTTCCTGGGTTAACTTCGATAATAAATATATGAGAAGTGACATTGGTAAAGCCCTTGATGAAGTATAGATTGTATATATAAAGAATGTAAATGTAGAGATAATGCCCTACTTATTAGTTGGGCATTTCTTTTACTCTAAGATAAATGCTTTTAGATAAGCACCTGTATCTGATAAATCGTTATCTGTGAAATTATCTGTTGATTGACAACTTGGCTTTAATAATGCTGATGTCTCATTCTTATTACATAGGGACCAGCCTACAAATGATACATTGGTATCTTTTATAAGACTTTTCCAGGTGTCAGCAGAGTTGTAATCAATACCACCATTACCAGAGGCATCACATATAGAGAATTCTGATATGAATACTGGTGTGCCTGCTTCTCTAGCTTTAGTGAGTTTGCTTCGTATATTATCCTTGTGGGTTCCTGCATAGAAATGTAAAGTGTACATAACATTTTCAAAGCTAAGAGGGTTAGATGCTACTAAGTCCACATCTTGCGACCAGGTTGGGGTTCCAACAAGTACAATAGCATCCTTATTATTTCCTCTGATTACTGGTATTACAGAATCTGCATATTCCTTTATTGTATTCCATGAGGTGCCACCATTTGGTTCATTGCATATCTCATATAATACATTAGAATTATTAGCATATTTTGCAGACATGCGAGAGAAGAAGTCGATGGCTTCTTGTTGATGTTGCATTGGATTATTATCATGTAAGATGTGCCAATCAATTATTACATACATTCCAAGGTTAGTAGCAGCATTTACTCCCTTATCTATTACTGATTCAAGCTTTGCTTTATCCCCACCGGCACAATATCCACCTTCATCTGTATACATAGCAAGTCTTACAACGTTAGCTCCCCAATTGTCTCTAAGACACTTAAAGGCACCTTCGTTGACATATTCTGGGAACCACTGAATACCATGAGTTGATACGCCTTTCAACTGATACTTGCTGCCGTTAGAATCTACCAGATCTACACCATTTACTTTAAGGGCACCATGATTAGAAAGAGGTGTGCCTGTTTCTGGTTGTTTTGGCGCTACAGGTTCTACTTTCTGCATAGCAGTTGTATTACTATTAGGATTAGCAGGACCTTCTCGAAGAGCTTTTAGTTCTTCTTTTGTAAGAAGTCTGCCAAGTCCTGTTGTATTATCTATTATATATGTGCCAGATAATACATCTAAATCAGAATCGCTGGCTGCTTTAAGAATCATTCCCACATCAGATATTGTTTGATTGTTTCCAATTGTCCCATTGTAGTCAACGTTACTTATACTTAGTTTGTCATTTATATCAAGGTTACAATTCCAGGCATTGTCCTTCTCGACTTTTGATTCGGTTGGAATAGAGAATTTCCATGAAGTAATCTCAGGATTGTTATGGTTTTCTACGTTAACATTAAATTGTGCGTAGTAGCCATTACTTTGCCAATCGTTTACCTTTTCAAATGTTACGACAAGACCTTTGAAATTGCGAATATCATCGTAATTATTAGAAGCTATGTTAGAGCTTTCATTGTCTGAAGATTTAGACCATGGCCAATGTCCGCTTACTCCTCTGTAAATTGCAATTATAATTAAGGCAATTAATATAATGCCAAGTATAATAGCTGTTATAATGCTAGCTTTTTTGTGGTTTTTAATAAAATCTTTCATGATAACTTCCCCTTATATTTATACATAATAACACTTGGATAATTCATTTATCACAAGTTTCTTATTAGCAGACCAAAGAGGGGCTACAAGAAGTTTCTTGTCTCCGTCTCCAGTAAGTCTGTGTATGACGACTTTATCCTTAAGAATGGCGAGGGATTTATATATAATATCCACATATTCTTCAAGGGTTAATACTTCAAAGACACCCTTATTATAATCTTTTAAAAGATCGGTGCCTTTAAGGACGTGAAGGAGTTGGAGTTTGATTCCGCAAGTGATATTTTCACATTTCTCAGATATATCTTTAACGTATTCTACACTCTGAAGCATCATTTCTTCTGATTCTTTTGGTAGCCCAATTATAATATGGGTTATAACATCAATACTTCGTTCATCAAGCCTTCTTATAGCATCTTCATATATGTCTAGTTTATAACCTCGACGAATGTATTCTGCTGTGTCTTCATGAATAGTCTGCAGACCTAATTCTATAAATACGGGGCAGGTCTTATTTATATCAGATATTATGTCAAGAATATCGTCACTTATACAGTCTGGTCTGGTTGCGATTGATAAAGCCACTATATCAGGACACTTTGCTGCTTCTAAGTATTTTGCCTTCAATTCTTTGGCGTCTCCATATGTGTTGGTAAATGCCTGAAAGTAGGCTATATATTTGTTGGAAGTAGAATCTTTTGGCATCTTAGATTCCACACGTTCTTTTGCTTCTTCGATCTGCGAAGTTATAGATTTATTTCTACTGGCAGCGAATTCTCCAGAACCACCATTACTGCAGAAAATACAGCCTCTTATTCCTAGTGTTCCGTCTCTGTTAGGGCAGGTACAACCGGCATCAAGAGAGAGCTTATAGACTTTTTGCCCAAATCGCTCTTTAAAATATTTATTTGCAGTTATTATTTTTATTTTTTCTCTCATAGAAATGATTATAACATAGAAAGTGTTACTGGTTTTATTGCCTTATGAAAAAAGACTATGGATGTTATAATAATTTCAAATACATAATATGGGTTAAACTAATAAGTTTATATTAACGTATATAAGGAGAACACTATGAAGAATCTTAAGAAACTAATTATATGCTTCTTAATTGTGATATGCGCATTATCAATGTCATCTTGTTCTGGATGTTCTAGGCAGGAGGAGACGACTGCAGGTGGATGGACTAAGGTAGAGGATGGAACAATAACTAATGAACACAGGGAGTTATTTAATAAGGCATTAGGTACTATAGATGGGCTATCTTATGAGCCAATTAAGTTACTAGAGACGCAGGTTGTAGCAGGAATGAATTATAGATTCCTTTGTAACGAACATACCTCAGCTGAGAATGCTCCAGACACGAAAGTTATTGTTACAATATACGAAGATTTAGATGGAAATGCTAAGATAACAAGTGTCGTGCCTACAGAGTAAAATATGGATAATATATTATCCATTTATTGCAATTTTACAACAGAAGTGCTAAAATATTATCCATGATAGATACAGAACAAAAGACACCAATAGAAATTAATAATGGAATTGCTAATAGGCTAAAGACTATTAGAAAGAGGTATAAGATTTCTCAAAAAGAGTTGTCAATAAGGTCGGGAGTTAGTTTCGGATCAATAAAACGTTTTGAACAAACTGGTGAGATATCCTTATTATCACTATCTAAGATAGCTATAGCTCTAGAACTTGAAGACGAGTTGGATAAGCTTTTTTCTAATGTTCCATTTATGTCTATTGAGGAGGTAATTAATGAACAAAGCTAAGAAGCTTTTCTCTGCCTCTTGAAAAGAAAGTATTTATTCCCAATGTGGATCCTTTTGAAGGTTTATTTGGTGTGTTCTCAGATAGTTTGCCTGATGGTTGGGGACGTCTCTTGGTGGATAGATTAATGGGTGAAAAAATAACTATGGAAGCAACCTTTAATAACATGAGCCATACAGATTCTTTGGAGTTTTGGCTTAATAATAGTAAATGTGATTGGGATAAGATACTTAGTCTGAAGGATGCAGAGCTATCAAATCCTAAGCTAATAATAGATGAAAATATTGATGGCAAATGGCTTAGGGAGTGGATGGCTCTGATTGGATTGGATACGAGAGAGTTCTATCTTAATGGCAAGAAGGTCTCGCCTGAGCTATTAGAAGAATATAAGAGGAATCGTAATCTTCCACCGGATGATGAAAAAGTAACGCCTCGATATGGTATAACCATAAAAGGAGCAGAATTCAAAGACCTTCCCACAGAAGATATATTCACTAATAGTGAACTTGACGTTAGATACAACGAATTGCAAGAGACTTTTGTTAAAGTGAATTCGCCTGTGATAATTCTTCTAGAAGATGTGACCCATAAGTACTATTATGTCAGGTCAATCGAGTTCACAGGCTGGACTAAGCAGGATAATATAGCTGTTATAGAAGATAGACAAAAGTGGGATAATTACTTTAATAATGATAGTTTCGTAATGGTAACAAGTGACTGCGATATTGATATTAATTCCGCAGAAGCTAACAGCAGACTCTCATATTCAGTTAAGACCTATATGGGGACAAAGCTACATTTTCAAGGAATAGATGAAGAAGGTAATTATAAGGTCTATGTGCCTGCTAGAAATGAAGAAGGCTTCCTATCAAGCGACATAGTGGGAACAATTGATAAAAGCAATGCAAGTATAGGTTACCTGCCTGCAAGCAGAAAGAATATTCTGACTCTTGCATTCCACGTATGGGGAGATGAATATGGATGGGGAGGTAGAAGCGGTCTTAGAGACTGTTCATCTTATATAAGAGATATATTCCTTTGCTTTGGATATACACTGCCACGTAACAGTAGCTTTCAGATGAAAATAGAAGAAGCTACCGATATCGAGCATATACATGGATATGATGACAAGAATGAGGCTGTTAGCATCTTGCAACCGGGAGATATCCTTGATATAGGCGGTCATGTCATGATATATCTTGGCAAATATGAAGGAAAGCACTACATAATAAGTATGCTATCTACATATGTTCCGGAGGATGTTACATGTGACTTTGATAAAAATGTTGTTAAGATGGCAAGAAATCATATCAATTCTCTTGATGTGCACAGAAGAAACGGAAATACATGGATGGAGGAGATAAAATCATATATTCACTGGTAGTAAACTATCCTATTTTATGAAAAAAGGATAGTTCTAATCCGCTTGATATAAGAGCTTTTGGAATGGACATAGACAGAGGTAACACCGACAGCTTACGAGACCGCTTTAACAGGTGACAGCACTATTACTCGAATAAGTCATCAAGTGTTATTACTCGCGTTATATTATCTGTGTTCGCTACACCCGATATGTTTTCTGCTGATATTATTACCAGCTTGATGGCCTTTTTTGTATTTGTTTCTTCTCTATAAATGTTTATTTTATTGATGAGATTTGTGGCATAGTCTTTACTGATTGTGAAAGTAGTATCTGTATATTTTTCCTCGCAAATATTGATTATGCCATCATCTCTATCAATGACTAAATCGATTTGGGCTTTTCCCTGATTGCTAATCCAGGAATATTCGCTTGTTTTAACTCCGGATATGCCAAGAGCTTTCTTGACACTGTTAATGTGATACATACACAGAATTTCAAAAGCATGACCCCGCCAATTCATGTATCTGCCTGAATCACTATAAAGGTCGCTAAAATGCATTGTTTGCCCTGCACTCTCCTTTAGGAATTTGTAGTGGAATAGCAAGAAAGGATCCACTAATTGGAGACGAAGCGGGTGGTTTTTCGTGTGGTAGTCAACGCTTTCGTGTATATAGCCACACTTAACGAGGTTTTCTACAGACCTATAGAATGTACCTTCTGAAATGTTTAATTGTTTATAACATTCTAGTTTTTCTAATCCATAATAATGTGAAGCAAGACATTTCATTATCTCATCATATGAAGTTGATTTCTTCAGGGTTGATTCTAATAGTTTCTTTGATTCGTGTCTAAGTAAAGCATGTGGTTGTAGAATCAGCGAATCGATATTCCATGATAGGCTTTCATTAGGATTAATAAGATCGAAGAAATAAGGCAAGCCACCGAATATCATTTGGCATTCGGCAATTTGTCTTCTGGACCAACCAAATCCTCTGTCTAACATGTATTTCTCCGTTTCTCTAAGAGAAAAAGGACGAAGAAAAATCTGGCTTGTGACTCTGTTATATAAGCTGCCGGTATTTTCCAAAACATTTTTTATAATCCATGAGGTTGCACTCCCGCAGATGATGAACATATAGTTTCTGCTTACAGTTCCACATCTGTTCCAGAATTCTCCAAAGGCTTCTAAAAAATCTGAGCGTGCCGTTGCAAACCAAGGAAATTCATCGAAAAAAACAATTTTCTTTCCGTAAACTGATAGTCTTACATTGTCGCTTTCTAATATTTTTTCAAGCCTTGAAAATGCTTCAAACCAGTTTTTGGGAATGCTTTTACTATTGTCTCCGGCATCTAATAATCTTTGATGAAATGATTTCAGTTGTGTTCTTGTATTTCCGCTCTCTACACCTGTTGCGCGAAATGCAAAATAATTTGCAAAGGTCTGTTCAATAAGAAATGTTTTTCCTACACGTCGTCTGCCATATACACATATTAATTCTGATTTTCTTGATTTTTCGCATTTTTCAAGTTCGAGTTGTTCTTCTTTTCTACCTATAATAGTCATGTCGTGAAATTCCTTTTTTATATAAGATAATATACAATGATAATAACATCAACTCCAAAAAAAAGCAATATTTAATCTATAATTGGAGAAATATTGCTAGAACTATCAATTAACTCCAATTATAAACCAATATTGTAATATGAATGGAAATAGGGAAATATTACACAAAAATTCAAAAGAAGTCCTAAAAAGTACGTTACAATAAGATTTGTGTAGAAGTGTTATAAGAATGTAGGGAGAGGCTTGACATCTATGCGAAATGTACTTAAACTGCCAACAGCACAGCACTGACTGCGCTTTTTAGGTATGCTGCTCAGTCTTGTTATGGTGATAAAGCTATGATGTTGCCGGTTCTTGTAATTATGTTTGCCATGTCAGCTACATTTGTTATTGTTAGGAGAAAAAACAAACAGAAATAGAAAAAGAGAATAGAAAAAGAGATAGGTTTTTAGGTCTAACTTTTGGGGGGTCGGTACATTTTCCTATCTCTTTTTTGTTATTTAGTTATATTTCTTTCTAATTTCAACAACCTTATTCTCTAATTCTTGAAGTTCTGATTTATCTAATTCAGACAGGTGTTCTAGTTTATCAATAAATTGTGTAGTCGTTTCTTTTGCAGTTCTTTCTATAACTTCTAAGTAAACAGTAACAATAACACCTGAGAAAATTGCAGTCCATACAAGAGCAAATAAGGTTATGAATACAGTGAGAAATCTGCTTAGTGTTGTTGTAACAACTTCATCACCAAAACCTATTGTAGATGCTGATGTGAAAGTATACCAAAGAGCATCACCATAGTTGTTGATTTGAGGTTCAACATACATGATTATTAGTGATACAGCAAAAAAGGAGATTATTAGTCCTATAGTTATTTTATCTGCTTTACATCTTTTCACAACAGTAAAGAATAATCTAAGCTTTTTCATAGTGTATCACTCCTTATTATATGATTTTATTTAAATTGATTGAGATCCTCGTTGTAAGAATAGTTTACTTTGCTTAATGAGTTTATTATTTCTTCTTTATTAAAACCTTTATCTTCACATAAGGCATCTAGCGATGGATATTCATCTCTAAGAGCTGTGTTAATTACAGATAATAATATTATTGGATCTTTAGGCAGAGTATCTCTCATGCTTCTTTAGTGCCTCCCATTTTCGTTAAGATATCTTCGAATAATTTTCTAAGCATTATAGCGCCAATAACGCCAATAGCACCCTGAAGAGAATTACCTACTATTTCTTCAAGACTGGCAAGAAATACGTTATCTGCGCCTGTAAGATATAGTACTAATGAATCATATAAGAAGTATCCTACAATCATAATTAATTCGCTTAGAATTAGTAGAATAAGTAATTTGCCATTGCTTTTACATTTCTTATAGAATAATCCAACTACAAGTGCCATTAATGCTTTAATAACAAGAGTACCTGGTGCATATATAGAAACACCAGCAACAACATCACATACTGCAGAACCAATTCCTGCTGCAATAGCGCCGTATAGAGGGCCTAGAATAATTCCGGCGGCAAGAACAGCACAGTCTCCAATATTAATATAACCGCCAGTTGGCGATGGTATTCTTACAACAAATGTTAATACAAATACAAGTGCGATAAATAATCCGGTAAATGTAAGCTTTTTGATAGGTGTATTGATTTGACTATTCATTTTCCCATCCTCCTTTTCTAACTAGTAATATTATTGTGTATTGTATACAAAGTATTATGGTATTCTAGCACTTTACACACTACTTTTCAATTGATAAAATAGTAAATAAGTTATGTACTGAAAAAAATACGCATGGTAGGTACTAGGGAGTTTTGACATGAAAAAAAGGGTTCTTATTACAGTAGTTATAGTATCAGTTTTGGGGCTTCTTATAGTAGGAGGATTGTTTGTATATCAGAAATTTTTTGAACACGAAAGTGACAAGGATAATGAGGCTAATGTAACAAACAATATTACAGAGGCTAATGTAACCCAACCTGTAAAGAAAGAGCCTGTTAATACATCACTACTTTTTACTGGTGATGTTCTCCTTAGTGAATACGTTCTGTCTAATTATAATAGCAAGGGTATTGAAGGTGTTGTGTCCTCCCCTCTTAGGGATAAGATGGTAAATGCAGATTTTACAATGGTAAATGAGGAGTTTCCATTTTCTACAAGAGGAACGAAAGCTCCTGATAAGCAATATACATTCCGTGTCGACCCGGGATATATTAGTATATTCAAGGAACTTGGTATTAATGCAGTGGGTATTGCCAATAATCATGTCCTTGATTTTGGTAAAGAGGCGTTAGAAGATACATTTACAACATTAAATAACGCTGCAATACCCTTCTCTGGTGCTGGACATAATCTTGAAGAAGCAAGCAAGCTTGTGACATACGAGAAGGGTGGCAAAAAGGTTGGAGTAATTGCAGCTTCACGAGTTATTCCTGTTGTTGAATGGAATGTAAGAAACAGTCAACCAGGTGTATTTACAGCCTATGACCCGACAGATCTCTGCAACAAGATAAGGGAAGCAAAGAAAACCTGTGACCTTGTATATGTAATGATTCATTGGGGGACAGAACATACAGACAGATTGGAAGAATATCAGAAGAATATAGGACATCAAATAATTGATGCCGGAGCTGACGGAGTTATAGGAGCTCATCCTCATGTGGTTCAGGGAATTGAGAGATATAATGGCAAGCTGATATTCTATAGCCTTGGTAATTTTATATTCAATCAGAATATTGAGAGGACATTTGCACTTAGTATTGATTTTGACAATGAAAATGTGAATCCAAGCTATTCACTTATTCCGGCAAAAGCAAAAGGCGCAACAACTTTCGAGATGACAGCAGAAGAGGCAAGTGGTTTGTATAGTTACATGAATAGTATATCTAGTAATGTAACTATTGACGAGGGAGGAAAGGTGTTATGACGGATTCTTCGGTACTTCATAATATACTGCTTATCGTTCAGATGTTAGAGATTGCAATGAATATGTGCGCTCTGTTCTTTTTGCTCATTAAGAAGAATGAGTTTCAGCAGAGACTTCTTATCTTTATGTGTTTTGCGACGGCAGTGTATAATGTTGCGTTGCTAGGTGAGATATTGCCATTTACATCATTTTCATTGATTTATTATGCAAAATGTGTAGAGACATTAGCAGTTGGAATGTTCCAGGTACCGTTTATTATGTTCTGCTTCCAATATGTGGGTAAAAATGTTAATGTTTGGCTTTTAAGAGCATTGCTTGCTGTATATGGCATAATTACTTTTGAGCAGTTTATAGATCTTGGAATAGGACTACATTACAAGAGTATAACGTTTATTGAGAATTCAACATTTCCAAGAATAGAGGTTGAACTTGGCGTATTTGGAATATGTTTCTGGGTACTTATGGTATTTGGCCCTATTATATTGGAACTATCTGTATTGGGATACGGCATGTACCGCGAAAAGGAGAAAGCTAGAAGGAAGACAGGAATTGGCTTTATGCTTCAGATAATCGGCTCCGTAGCCGCATTCTTTATCGCACTTCCTTTAATCTATAGAACAGGTTATGATCCATTGATGCTTGTGACAGGATATGTTTTGTGTGCCAAGATTTTCCTTAGTTGGAGAAAACAGGGACTTGATATCATATCTGTTGCGGCAAAGTCTGCCCTTGATTCCCTTGGTCAGGCAGTTATAATTCTCGATATTAGCGGTAAGATTCTATATATTAATAAAAGAACCGAATACATTATTGAGGAAGCTGATTTCTATATAGGCAGAAATATTAAAGAACTTGCCAATTTTGCCCTTGATGCTGGTTATGCGGCAGGTCCCCATGAATTTGTAATTGACGATATGATATACCATAGTGAGTGGAATCCAATAATTGATTCAGATGGAGAAAGCGTAGGGCAGACAATAACATTTATGGATATTACTGCAGAACGTATGGCTGTAGAAGAGATGAAAGAGAAGAAGGATAAGGCAGATGAAGCTAATGCTGCAAAGTCTATTTTCCTGGCCAATATGTCTCACGAGATACGCACGCCTATGAATGCTATTATTGGAATGAGCGAGCTTATAATTGAAGAATCTCGTGGCCGTAAAGTATACGATATGGCAGTGCAGATTAAGAAGGCGTCTAAAAATCTGCTTACGATTATTAATAATATTCTTGACTATTCTAAGATGGAAGCAGACAAGATGGATCTTGTGGAAGATGAATATTTCTTAGAAGAAATGGTTGTTGATACATTTAATCTCATTAATATTCCGGCGATGGAAAGAGGACTGTCTGTTATTCTTGCGCTTGATAAGAGTCTTCCATGTAAGTTATATGGAGATGATGGTAAGATAAGGCAAATTCTAATTAATCTTCTTAATAATGCAGTTAAATTTACTAAGAGAGGACATATTGACTTAACAGTAAATGGTAAGGTTATAGGGGATAATATCGAACTGATATTTTCTGTAGCAGATACTGGTTCAGGTATTTCAGAAGAGAATCAAAAGATAATATTTGAAAGCTTTGAACAGGTAGATAAGATTAATAATAAGAGCGTAGAAGGAACAGGTCTTGGACTTTCTATTACCAAGGGATTGGTTGATATGATGGGTGGTAAAATTGCCTTGTCATCAGTCTATGGTGAAGGCTCTACATTTTCAGTATCCTTAACACAACGGATAATAGACAGAAGACCGATTTCTGAATATAGTATTAAGGAAGAGGAAGAGACATTATCAAGAGAATTATTCATATCTCCTGATACGAAGGTACTTGTCTGTGATGATAATAATATTAATCTTCTGGTAATAGAAGGGATGTTAGATGCTTATAAATTAGACGTAACAACATGTACATCAGGTCAAGAAGCAATTAATCTTGTGACGAAAAATGATTATGATATTATTATGATGGATCATATGATGCCAGAGATGGATGGAATAGAAGCAACTAACAAGATTAGAACAGTATGTGTATCTAAGACTAAAAAGCCACATATTATAGCTCTTACAGCTAATACATATGAAGGTGCACATGAGATGTTCTTAAGCAGAGGATTTGATGATTATCTTCCAAAACCAGTGGACAAGCTTTTGCTATATGATAAATTAAGAAATCTTATTCCAGATTCTAAGATTAGCTTTACAAGTGAGGAAATAGAGCCTGCGGCATATACAGAGGATGAGTTGGCAGAGCTGTTCATGGCAGGTGTTGATGTAAGAGGGGCATTAGATGAGAGAGACGGCTCTATAAAAGATTATCTTAAAGTGCTAGAATTATATTATTTAGAAGGTGCAAATAAGATAAAAGAAATCAAGGATTCGTATAACGCCAAGGATTATGTAAACTATGAAATATATGTTCATGGACTTAAAAGTACGTCTCTTTCCATAGGTGCTGTAGGATTATCGGAACTTGCAAAAGAGCACGAATTAGCAGCAAAAAATGGTAATATTCAATTTATTGACGATAATTATGAGAAACTTTGTATAGAATATGATAAAATACTACATGAGATTAAAGGAGTTCTTCTGAAAAAGGGCATTATATCTGATGTAAAGAATGATGATAAAAAAGAAGATAAGATTGAAGGAATGACTAATAATAAGCTTATTAGAAAACTTCACAAAATTCTTGAGTTGTCAGAGGATTTTAGAAGCAAAGAAGCTTATAATGAATTACTAGATCTTATGAATTATAAATTAGATGACGAGATACAAGGCGTTTTAGAAGACATTGCACTCAAATTCAAAATGTATGATGATGATGGTGCAGAAGAAGAGTTGACCAGCCTACTCGAAAGAATTAATGATGCTTAGGAGGAGTATAGGTAATGAATAGAATGAAAATCATGGTAGTAGATGATAATACTGTCAATCTTGCGACCATTGAGCAGGAATTAAGTGATAGGTATGACATTATTCCTATGCTAACTGGAAGGCGTGCAATCAAATATCTGTATAGAGAGACCTGCGACATGATTTTACTTGATGTGCAGATGCCTATTATGGATGGTATTGAGACACTTCGAGAGATTAGGACACAAGAGAATGGAGTAGATGTTCCAGTAATATTCCTTACTGCTAGAAGGGATTCTCAGACTGTACTTGAAGGCTCGAAACTGGGTATTGTTGATTTTATAACAAAGCCTTTCGATTCTGATGATCTTAAGCAGAGAATTGATACTGTATTTAAGAAGCTTGGCGTTCTGCCTCTTGAGAATGAGGAATTATATGAACGAATTAATGGTTTGTATAAAGGTCTTCTTGATTTGCAGGAAGAGAAGGTCTTAAAAGAAATCGATGAAATGCTGCAATTTAAGATGGACGATGACATACTGGGTCGTCTTAATAATGTTAAAATGAAATTAGAAGCAGGAAATACAGAGGGAGCCATTGAGATGACAGAGCATATAAAAGACATGCTAGATCACAAGCTTGATGGAATTGATGGTAAGAACCTTGCACCTATTAGTATGGTGGAGATTATTACAAGGCTTAATGCTGCCCTAGATGATCTTGAAGCATTTAAGACTAAAGAAGCATTAGAGCGACTTAAAGATTTAAAGGGTTATGAGCTTCCAGATAATACAAGAAAAGATTTGAAGAGATCAATAGAATATCTTAAGGCATATGATGATATAGAAGCAAAGAAGATATTAGAGAGTATGATAATGTTCGTTAATGATAGCGACGAAATTAAGAATACAAGACATGGCAGAGGCTATCATAGTTCAAGATTAAGTTAATCACTAGCAGAGCTAGTTGATATATGTTTCAATTAATGTTTTAAAAGAAAGAAGGTACGAAATGGCAGATTTATCCAAAATGATTGACGCTCTTAAGAAGAGCCCTAAGAAAATTGTATTTACGGAAGGTGCTGATAAGAGGATTCTTGAAGCAACAGAGAGATTATCAGAAGATACGTTTCTTCAACCGGTATTAGTTGGTAATAAGGGCGAGATAATCGAAGCTGCTAAGAACGGTGGATATCGAATTGATAGAGCATATATTGTTGATCCGGATGGTTATGAGAGATTTGACGAAATGGTTGATATGTTCGTTGAACTTCGTAAGAAGAAAGGTGTTACAAAGGAAGACGCAACTAAGATGTTAAAGCAGCCTAATTACTTTGGCACTATGCTTGTTAAGATGGGGGTTGCAGATGCTTTACTTGGTGGTGCCACATATTCTACAGCAGATACAGTAAGACCGGCGTTACAGTTGATTAAGACAAAGCCTGAGAATACAATTGTTTCTTCTTGCTTTATTATGACAAGAGAGCGTGATGGAGTTACAGAATCAATGTGTATGGGTGACTGTGCTATTAATTTACATCCAACAGAAGACCAATTAGTAGAGATAATGTATGAGTCTGCAAAATGTGCAGAAATCTTTGGAATTGATCCAAAGGTAGCATTCCTTAGCTACTCTACATTAGGCTCAGGAAAAGGTGATGATGTAACACTTGTTGCAAATGCCGCAGCTAAGGCAAAAGAAAAGTATCCTGATATGGCTATTGAAGGAGAATTACAGTTCGATGCAGCAGTATCTCCTGAGGTTGCCAAAACTAAAGCTAAAGGTTCTAAGGTTGCAGGTCAGGCGAACGTATTCGTATTTCCTGATATTAATTCTGGTAATATTGGATACAAGATTGCTCAAAGATGTGGCGGTTATGAAGCATTTGGTCCAATCTTACTTGGCCTTAACGCACCTATCAATGACTTGTCAAGAGGATGTGTTGCTGACGAAGTATATGCAATGGCAATTATTACTGCAGCTTTAGCATAGAATGGATGTGAGAAATATAATAAGGTAATGCTATCTTACATTTAATATTTCAATAAAAACACTTGCATATAATGTGCTTCTCTAATATAATTATACTATATGTTGTTATTAGTATGACATAACATACGAATTGAGAGGAGAAGCATAATTATGAAGTGTCCTTTTTGCAGTAGTGAAAATACTAGAGTAATTGACTCAAGACCTGCAGATGATAACAATTCTATTCGTCGTCGTAGATTATGTGACGAGTGTAATAAGAGATTTACTACATATGAGAAAGTTGAGACAATCCCATTAATAGTAATTAAGAAAGATAATAATCGTGAACAGTATGACAGAGCTAAGATTGAGTCTGGCGTGCTTCGTGCTTGTCATAAGAGACCTGTTCCGGCAGCTGACATTGCCAAATTAGTAGACGATGTTGAATCAGAAATTTTCTCTAGAGAAGAGAAGGAGATATCTAGCGATGTAATAGGTGAGATTCTTATGGATAAGATTAAGGATCTTGATGCAGTTGCATATGTTAGATTTGCCTCTGTATATAGAGAGTTTAAGGACGTTAACACATTCATGAATGAGCTCAAGAAAATGCTCGATAAATAATGGGCTGCGATAATTATTTGTGAACATTTTGTGAAAGTGTAATTGGAAAAGGTTAAGTAAAACGCTAACATACCGATATATTACTTGTAACAAGTAATGGTCAGATAGGAGATTGCTTAAACAATGAATATTTCAGGTATTCGTCCAGTAGATGGTTTCTATAATTATAACTCAATACTGAATAGTTCTATTTTGCCGGTAGGTGATTCTAAGCTGGATGAGGTTAGACCAGCACAGCAGGTGGAAAAGGAAGCAGATTCCAAAGCATCCATTACTCAGGAAGAAATAGACAAAGCAAGAGCTAAGCAGACATTTGGTGCGTATGATTATGCTAATCAATATGACCCATCTGCTACTTATTCTCTTAAGGGTAAGGATAGTGAGCTTAAGAATCTTGATGTTGAGAAGGCTATATCTGATATGCAGAAAGATCAGGCTATACATCAATATCAATACTTTGTTGGCAATAAAGAGAATAATACTTTTAGCGTAGGCGTTGAGGATTTCTCATTATAAGATTTATGGATTTTAACCTGTGGCTTAGCTGCAGGTTTTATTTTTTGCCTGGCATTTATACAATGCTTTAAGTTTATATTTATTTTGTGGAGGAAGAATATGAAAATTGCAATAGGAAATGATCATGCTGCAACAGAACTTAAATTCATCATTAAAGATTATGTTGAAAGCCTTGGACATGAGGTTATTAATTTTGGAACAGACGACAATGAGTCTTGTGACTATCCGGCATTTGGTAAAGCTGTTGGTGAGGCAGTGGTAGAGAATAAGGCAGATTGTGGTATTCTAATCTGTGGTACCGGTGTTGGAATTAGCATTGCGGCTAATAAAGTTAAGGGCGTTAGAGCAGCAGTTTGTTCTGATGTTGCTACAGCGCATCTTGTTAAAGAGCATAATAATGCTAATATCATTGCATTTGGTGCAAGAATCGTTGGTCAGGAACTTGCTAAAGATATAGTTAAGGCATATCTTGAAGCAGAGTTCGAAGGAGGAAGACATCAGAGAAGAATTGATATGATTCATGATATCGAGTTATAATTCTTGCAAAAATACAAGATATAGTATAAAATAATATGGTCTATGGAATAGTTTAGATAGACTTGAAATGTTACTAAGTATAAAGTGACAAGATAATAGTAGGAGGATTTATTAAGATGATTACAGCCGGTGATTTTAGAAATGGTGTAACAATCGAGTATGATGGTAAAGTATGTCAAATAGTTGAATTTCAACATGTTAAGCCAGGAAAAGGCGCAGCATTTGTTAGAACTAAGTTAAAAGATATTGTTAATGGTGGTGTTGTTGAAACTTCATTTAGACCAACAGAGAAGTTCCCACAGGCACACATTGACCGTAAGGATATGCAATATTTATATGCAGACGGAGATTTATATAATTTCATGGATGCAGAGACTTATGATCAGATTGCCCTTTCTAAGGAAGATATTGGTGATGCTCTTAAGTTCGTTAAGGAGAATGAGACATGTAAAGTTTGCTCTCATAAGGGTAAGGTGTTCTCAGTAGAGCCACCTATAACTGTAGAGCTTGAGGTTACTGAGACAGAGCCTGGATTCAAGGGTGATACTGCTACTGGCGCAACAAAACCAGCAGTAGTTGAGACAGGAGCCAACGTGCTTGTTCCTTTATTCGTAGAGCAGGGTGATGTAATTAAGATTGATACACGTACAGGTGAGTATTTATCGAGAGTATAATAATGGATAGATTGAGGAATAGACCTTTATCAGAGATTCTTCGAACTGAGGATATATATAATCTCTTCTATGAGGAATTCTCTAAGGAAGAATGGCTTGATGTTACAGTTTTACTTCATAGTGATTGTTCCGCCAGTGATATACTAGAAGATGGAACTGTTCCTGGAGAAGTAATGGAGCGTGTAGCGAATAGATTAGACGAACTTGATAAGGAGAACAATTTAGAGCCCCTTAGACAGGCTATTAAGGAGACTGAATGAGAATATCAATTGTCAATGAAAAAGGAGCAACTGTATATTCAGAAGTGGTAGATAGAACATCAGCTGGTCCTGAATTTGCTAATGCACTTTCGGCAGAAGCGTCTAAAATTGCTGAGAATTATGATAAGCTTAGTACTTCTAATTCTGGAGATAGGACAATGTCTCTAGAAGATATGCTAAATGAAGCAGCAACAACGTATAATCTTGATATTAATTTCCTTAAAGCTGTTGCAAAACTGGAGTCAGATTTTAATCAGGATTCGGTAAGTTCTGCCGGTGCTGTGGGAATTATGCAGATGTTACCGTCTACAGCCCAGGAATTGGGAGATTTTGATATATACGATCCATATCAGAATATTATGGCAGGGGCGAAATACCTTCGTCAAATGCTAGATAGATTTGACGGCAATTATGAACTGGCGTATGCTGCTTATAATGCAGGACCTAACGCCGTAGCCCGTGCAGGTGGAATACCACAGAATAATGAGACACCTAAAGCAGTTGCTCTTGTTATGGGGTATTTTAATAATGGAGTTGAAGTTCCCAATAAGACATATACAGTTAATTCGGGACATTCAAGTGAGATTTCAGCAGAATCGGCGGCAGCGAGAGCAAAAGTTGCTTCCGAGCTTGCAGAGAAGCTTAAAGAGTTTCCAAACCATACTTCATATGAATTCTTCGTGGAACAGTTACAAAGTAAGACAAGTAATTCCACAACAAGTAATGCATATGAGAATTTGCTCAGTCAAGCTAATATAGTTATACAGGATATGATTAAAAATGCGAAATAATTTATTTCGCATTTTTCTATTTAAGATTGTCTTTGTTCTTGAAGAATTCTTTTGTTTCTTTTGCAATAACACCGGATAAGGCAAAGAGTGCAATCATATTAGGCAGAGCCATTAATCCGTTAAGAATATCTGAAATTGTCCATACAGCAGTAACAGTCATATATGGTCCGGCAAATACAGCAATAGTATATAATGCGTTATATATTTTTATGGTCTTTGACTTTCCGCCATTAAGATAAGTCATACAACGTTCACTGTAATAATTCCAGCCAAGTATAGATGTAAATGCAAAGAATACAAGGCAAATCATTATTATAAAGGCAGTTATTTCATCAGGGAAAGGTAGAGCCTTCTGGAAAGCATATGTTGTAATTTGGACGCCCTCAAAGCCTTCTATTTGCCATGCCCCGGTTAATACGATTGCAATGCCTGTTATGTTACAAATGATAATAGTGTCTATAAATGTTCCTGTCATGGATATGAGACCTTGTCTAACAGGTTCTTTGGTCTTTGCAGCGGCTGCAGCTATTGGAGCAGAACCAAGACCTGCTTCGTTAGAGAATATTCCCCTGGACATACCCTTTTGCATAGCAACAAATACCGAACCTACAATTCCTCCCGTAAATGCTTTTGGGTCAAATGCTGCTTCTATAATAATAGCTATTGCAGCAGGAACTTCTGTTATATTTAATATAATAACAAGTATACCTAATATAAAATAAAGAATAGCCATAAAGGGTACAACAACGGAAGCGACTTTGGATATTCGCTTAATTCCACCAAATATAATAATTGCTACAAGCGTAGCGATAACAATTGATGCTATAACAGTAATCCAGCTGAAACCACCTAGTGCAGGCAGATTAACGGATTGTACACCTTCAGGATTGAAATAATCGTTAATTGATTTAACAATACCATTTACCTGTGTAACAGTTCCTATTCCAAATAATCCGGCGCAGAGTCCGTTGATTGCAAAGAGCTTGGCAAGCCATGTCCATTTTTCCCCTAAACCTTTCTCTATATAAGCGAAAGGTCCTCCCAGAACGTTGCCACTATCGTCAAACTCTCTATACTTAATAGCGAGAAATCCCTCGGCATATTTGGTTGCCATACCAATAAGTGCTGTAACAACCATCCAAAAAAGTGCGCCAGGTCCACCAGAGGCAACCGCAGTTGCGACTCCAACCATGTTGCCGGTTCCAACAGTCGCAGAAAGTGCAGTCATTAGGGAGCTAAAGCTCGATACTTCTCCAGAATTATCATTTCCTTTTTCGTTAATAAATATCCATTTGAAGGCAAGAGGGAGCTTTCTGAATTGAACACCTCTTGTTCTTATTGTTAATATAATTCCACCTATTAATATAAATGCTATAAGGGGAACACCCCATACATATCCATCTATAGTAATTAATGCGTTGTCGATTGTTTCAACCACAGTTATTAGTCCTCCATATATTCAAACGGCGTTATTATATCATAATTTTGTCTTTTTTCCAAAGTTTTCTGAGAGATACGAAATACTTGAAATGTGAACGACAATGTAATATAATTGTATTACAAAGAGAAGGGAGGGCACATTATGGCAACTTCATTAATACAAGTTAGAGTTGAAGACTCGTTAAAGGACGAAGCCGCACAGGTTTTTGAAAAACTAGGAATAGATACATCTACAGCAGTTAGGATGTTTTTGAAAAGATCAATTATGGAAAATGGCATTCCGTTCAGAATGACATTACCAAAAGAACCTTATAGAGCAGAAAAAGGTTATCGTGCTATGGTTGAACTTAATGAAGAATCCGAGAAGAAGGGTTTGTCTGATATGTCTTTGGAAGAAATCAATGCCGAGATTGAATCTTCTAGATTAGAGAGAAAGACTTCTAGTTAATGAAATACTACGCTGTACTAGATACTAATGTCATTGTGTCTGCCATGCTAAAAAAAGGCTCGGTACCTAATCAAGTAATGGTAGAAGCATTATGTGGTGATATTATTCCAATATTAAACGATGAGATTATTGCAGAGTATATAGATGTACTCAATCGACCAAAGTTTAAATTTGATCATAAGGTAGTAGAAGTATTTATAGATGAACTAAAAAAGCGTGGAGTATATTCAGATTATGGTTTGATTGAGGATGAGATTCCTGATGAGAAGGATGTTGTATTCTACGCAGTCCTTATGGAGAAGAGAAAAGAAGAAGAGGCTTATTTAGTAACAGGAAATATAAAGCATTTTCCTGTAAAAACGTATGTTGTAACGCCAAGAGAAATGCTAGACATTATTCATAACTGAATCAAAGACAGGTCTGCATTTATGTGTTCCATTTATCACACACTATTTGATTATTACCTTAATCTTTGTTATACTAACTCAGTATTATTTGCTGGCGTGGCACAGTCGGTAGCGCACCTCATTGGTAGTGTTTGTGTCGTTGTCTCTTGGAAGCCTTGAAATACGTGATTTCTTGGCCTTGCGCAATTGAATTTAGGACAATTTTTAGGACAATTTTTGAAGAACAATTGTTTTTTTCGCCTTTTTTGGACAAAACGGAAACTTATTTTTGTCCATTTTTTATATTCTTTTTATTGAAATTTATCCAACTATTTTAAATTGACTCAACCATTGATTCAGAATAAAGAATGGTCTTTCTGAGATAGTATTCTCCATTAGATTGATTCTTAATCCATAACTTAGTTTCAATACCAGTAGCATTAAGTCTTGGGATTTTACCCACCTTCTTCCAGTAGTTTTTAGTATGAACAGCTGGCTCCTTTCCTGCTTTAAGTAAAGCTTGAAGTTCATTAGGCGTATAGATGTTATTAAGTAAGCATATTTCACATATGCGTTGTAGATTATTCATAGGACCTCCTTTCTTAGAGAGGCTATGTAGCCTCTCTTTTTAGTATGTTATTTCCTTATTCTTCCTTGAGTATAGATAAACATGGTCTGATAAGATGTCTTCAGTAGATAGTTCAGAGGAATTAACTTCCTGAACGAGAGAAGTAAGATATTCGGAATCTAGTTCTTTAGAACAAGGAAGAAGAAGGACTTCATGTACGCTACTTGGAATAATGTAGAAATCGCAGTCATGTTGTTCTGCGAACTCTTCAAGTAGGTTCTTGTATAGGATGCAGCAAGCACCATAAAGCTTTAGTTTATTGGTAAGGACATACATAGTCTGGTCCATTGGCTCATCTTCCGGAGTAATTGCCATAGGATTGTCTGCGAGTATCTCCTTTACAACGTCCGTAAGGCTCCTTATTTCGCTTTGTAGGAGTCGAGGGGTATTATTCTGAGCCTGCACCATTAAATCGACTTTATCGACGCCCCAGTGCTTTATATGGCTATTTCTGATTAGGATAGAGCTTGTTTCGTTCATTCCTCCTTCGAGTAAGTAATAGAATACGATTGCAAGGTCGAGATACTTGATATGAGGGATATCTTCGAGAAGCTCCTTATTCTTCTCATAATTGATGAGCTTGAAAGAAATATTATCCTTGCACTTCTCGTAATCTGTGAATACAGAGATATCAAAGTCCTCATCTAGCTCAAATTTCTTGTATTGAGCAATAACTTGTTTAGCAAGCTTATCAATGTCAGCCCCATTTTCGTACTCTTTGTAGTAGTAATCAAGGTAAATAGTAGGGGAGATGTTGCACTTGCCATTGTTAATAACAAGTCCATGTAGAGTAATACCGTTATTCTTGATAACAGGCTTAGTATCAATAGTACATTCATCTGATAATTCAGTAGTAATAAGTTCAACAATCTGTGATTCAAAATCTTGGTAAGTCATAGTCTAATCCTCCTTAATATACACTCAACAATAGTTATCTTAAATTTTGTATTGGAATCTCTAATGTTATTCATAATTTCTCCTTTCCATATAAATTTTGGAGCCGATAAATAATCGACTAGCGGTCTCAAAGCAAGGTTTTCAGCGAAACGCAAAGCGCTTGACCTTGCTTTTAGATTCCTAGTCGATTAGAGTAAGGCTTAATCTATGGAAAGGTGAAATGAATAAGTGAGATTCCAATACTTAAGGTGACTTGTCACCTTCTTTAATTTTTTTATTCACGATTAATATAGAATAAAAGAATAAAAGAATCTAATTGGTGTCCCAATAATGACACATGTTTTCTGATATAGTGTAAAAAACGAGAGAGGGGGGATAGAACGATGATGAAATAAACGTAATTAGAATAATGTAAGGAGGTATAAAAATGGAATTTATTTTTTGGTTTTAGGTATTTTATCAATCATATTGGGAGTATGGAGTCCATATTCCTTGACATTTGGAAAAACACAGATTTTTTTCCTTTATTGGTTTCTGGACTTGCAATATTGTCAGGAGAATAGGTATAATATTGTCAGCAGAAGCAAAAAAAGAATTTATCAAGGACAGGTATGATTAAGAGAGGGCTTGTAACTTCAATTATAGGGCTTTTCATTTCTGTTTTGTTATTTGTAAGTTGTACAGGTTGTAGTGTGTTGAATTTATATAACGCATTAACAAAAGATAGTGTCAAGTGACGTATGAAAAAAACGAGCCAAAGAAATAGGCTCAAATGAACCTTGAAAAGTAGATATCTGTAAGTACAATCAAGCGGTCGGCGCCGCTTTTCGCCCACCCCATTTACTTTTTTGGCAAACGAAAATAGCGACGCCACCCCAGCTCAAAGCGGCACCTGATAAATAGAATTGTAAAGTTGTAAGTGAGCATATGCGGAAGGCTCTCCGAGGGTCTAGGGCGCTGCCCTAAGAACCCGCAAGGGACTCGTCCCTTGACCCGATCTGTGGGCTCTGCCCACACCCGTCCTCGCCGGAAGGCAAGGAAAGGCGCATGGCACCTTTCCTAACAGATAGGATAATCCGTGAACCTTATGTCAAGGGACTTTCGCGGCATATCCTCACCGGCTTTTCCGGTTCCGGTATTCCTCGGTTCCCTTGACAATGGTTCCGCTCCATAACTATGTGGAAGCCTGTTGCTGCATTTTAAGGATCGTCTGTTGGCCGAGGAAGATCATAAGCTGCCACTTGCCAGGCATGTTCTCACCGTTTTTTATTATGTCATCTTCAACCAATGGTCTGAACCGATTATGTTTGTGAGGTCGCAGAAAGTTGTAGTAAGCAACCCAAAGGGCAAGATCGTAGTTGGCACCATCATAGTTATCAAAGCCGTTTGTCGGACGATAGGACGCTTTGTAAGTGCGGTTCAGTCGCTCGATCATCTGCTTATAAGGGCGGAACTCTTTTGAAACCTCATCGTCGTTTGTAAGACCAATGACCTGAGTGATGTCGAACTTGAACTTTTCCTTGAACTGAACAAAGAACTGCTGGGCGGCGAGAGGATATGCGCTGTATCCGTCGGCTATGAACTTGAAGTTTTTGGGAAGTTCCTTAAGGTGCTGAAAAGCCATCCTCATCGCCATGATACAGGAACCCACCCCCCGGTTGTCAGATACCTGATATCCGATGATGACACGGGTTGCGGCGTTCATGATAAACCAGATATAGCCTTTGATTCCACGGACTTTGATGTAGGTTTCGTCGGCCGTCATGGCAAGGTGATCTGGATTCTTTTCGTAAGGATAGGTATCAACGAACGGCTTTATACAGACGGCTGCGGTCTTACAGTAGTTGGCGACCATCTGGTGGGATATGGAGATGCCGTGGATGTCCTTCATGGCCTGAGCCGTTTTGCGGAGTGAAAGTCCCAGGTTGACCCGGTAGGAAAGACAAAGCGACATGATGTATGCGTTGTTCTTTGTGAACTTTAAAGAAGATGCATTCTTCGGAAGAGTGGTGATGTCCATCTTGAAGAAATCTATCGTGAATTCACGGTAGATGTAATGAAGCTTATACTTGTTCTTTCCGTAGTCTTCCTTGAGATCCTCTTTGTCAACCTTTTTAAGGTTGTTAAGGTAATAAGAGCATTTCGGATTAATACACTTATGGATTATGAAATGCTTGCGATCCTTCTTTGGAGTAAGGGTATGCATGCAGTAAGGACACCTCAGTTTCAGGCGTGATACTTCCGTAGATTCCTGGTGAAAGGTGTTCTGGCATACTTTGCAAAGGATCTGTCCTTTGGAACCATTGTTCTTGTAAAGATAGATTTTGGGAGCATTACATCTGGGGCACTTGCAGTCGTCAGGGATGTCACATTCACCACGCCGCCGGACAGGCTTTATGGGCTTGTAATCGTCCTTATACCGCCACTCGAGGTACTTCATGAAGTCACGATAATCCCAGGGTTCTACATGGAGTATCAGTGGGAGTTTATCCACTTTGAACTTCTGGTACTTCGGAGAATGGGAGTCATCAAAAGCCCACTGCTTGAGTGGGATGTACTTACAGATAAAATTTATCAGCCAGATATTTTGCTGATAAAGATATTGAATGATTTGAAGTAAATAAAGTATAATGTTCATGAGCATTGTCTCCTTTGGTATTAAGGTTGTTTTCGCGAGTGACATTATACCAAAAAAGGGAGGTCAATGCTCTTTTTATTTAAACCTCTCGAAAATAAAGGATTTATAAACAAAAAGGAGTGTCAGACTTGACACTACCCAGAAAGAACAGGGGGTGTTTATATATGAGTTATTACAGCGATCACTATGATGTAATCGTAATAGGCGGAGCGCTTGCGGGTCTTTCGTCTGCACTTATGCTTGCGGAAAAGGGTCATAAGGTTTTGGTTTTGGAACGCCATAATCTGCCCGGAGGAATTGCCACAAGCTTTGTTCGCGGCGGAATTGAAATTGAAGCGGCGCTCCATGAAATGATGAGTATCGGCGAGAAAGACAATCGTCTTAAAGTCGGAAAATTCTTTGACGATATGGGAATCGATATTGATTGGCTTAAGGTTCCCGAGGCTTATCATGCAAGTCTGCCGGGGCTTGAGGTGACACTTCATCCGGGCTTTGAGACATTTGCAAAGGAAGTAGATGCTGCGGTGCCCGGTACATATGATAAGGTTCTTAAGGTTCTTAATTTGTGTCATACGGTTTTTGATTCTGTAAACGAGCTTTCTATTCATCCTATGAGTAAGGCGAAGATGCTTATGAATCATGAGGCGTTTGTTAAGACGGCAGGATATTCGACAAAAGAGGTGTTAGACACATTTGATTTACCTAAGAAGGCACTTGACCTTCTGGCGCCTTACTGGATATATGTGGGAAGCGGATTTTCCGAACTTCCGTTTACGATATACGCGGTGCTTATGGCGGATTATGTGGGGTACGGTTCATTTATCCCGCATAAATTCAGTCATGAAATGAGTCTTAAAATGGCGGAGCGTGCCGAGGAAATGGGAGTCCAGATAGAGTATCGCCAGCACGTGGATAAGATACTCGTACGAGACGGCAAAGTATATGGTGTTCGCACAAGTCGAGGCGATGAAATTCATAGCGATTATGTTATATCTTCATCATATCCTAACAATGTATATACACATATGATTGAGCCGGCATCTGAGGTTCCGAAGAAGGCGATTAAGATGGTTAACGGAAGACGGCTTTCGCTTACGGCATTTTCCGTAATTCTTATACTTGATAAGAGTGCTGAAGAACTCGGCATAAAGGATTACAGTGTATTTAGGGGAGACACCATGGATACCGACAAATGTTATGAGGAACTGGCGGGTCTCGGTCCGTATCACTATATAACATGCATTTGTCATAATCTGGCAAATCCCGATGCCACGCCGGAAGGAACCTGTTCTTACTCCATAACTACGCTTCCGAGAGTGGATGGCTGGAAGACTGTAAAAGCAGAGGATTATGATAAGGTAAAACACCGGGTTGCAAATCAATTAATAGAATATATGAATGATTACCTCGGATTTGATTTAAGGGACCATATATTGGAATGTGTTATTGAGACGCCAATGACAATTTCACATTATACCGATGCTTGGAATGGATGCATATACGGTTACGCACATACTATGGATGACCATATTGTGGCGAGACTTCAAACGGCGGAGGAAGAAAAATTCATTGAAGGACTGGAGTTCTCGGGAGCACATCAGATATCCGGAGACGGAATGGGTCCGGCAGTTACCAATGGTAGAAAAGCGGCGAAAAATGTGCTTGACGATATGCAAAGAAAGGGGGCGACTGCGTAATGAAGATTAAAGGATTTCTAAAAGATGTAGGCGGAGCTTCCCGTGTAACACAGAAGAGACTGGACGCATTCTCCAATGCATCGGACATACCGGAAATGATAGATCCGATAGGAGAGGTTAAGAGACAGTGGCACCCCGATACATTAAAGCTTGTTGTGACAGATATCAGAGAGGCGAGTAAAACCGCAAAGACAATAAGATTTGAGAGAGAAGACGGAGAAAAGCTTCCGTTTTTCTATGCGGGACAATATATATCTTTGGCTTTTAATATGGATGGGCACATCGTGTGTCGGCCATATTCAATATCATCGGCACCTTTTGAGGCAAGAGCGAACAAGCCGTTTGTCGAGATAACGGTAAGGCGTTCAAAAGGGGACGGCTGGATCTCGGACTACATCAATGATGAGTTAAAGGTAGGCACTCATATCATGGGCAATATGGGGCTAGGACAGTTTTATTATGAACCGTTAAGGGATGCGAAAAATATTGTTGCGCTTGCGGGAGGCGTGGGAATAACGCCGTTCGTATCCATGGCAAAAGAGATTGCACGTGGCACGATGGATGCAAACCTTACAATCCTGTTTGGCTCGGTTTCATCGGATGATATTATTCTTAAAGAAGAGCTTGACAAGCTGTCGGGCGAGCGTGTTCGTGTAGTGCATGTCCTTTCGGGAGACGATCCGGATTGGAAAGGAGAAAGAGGCTTTCTCTCAGCGGAGCTTATACAGAAATACAGTGAAGGTGACTGCAGTTACTTTATCTGCGGACCGCAGGTAATGTATAAATTTTTGCACGAGGAAGTGGCAAAGCTTGATGTGCCGGATAGGCGTATCAGGTTTGAAGTGTTCGGTCAGGCAAAAGATATAACTAAGTTTCCGGGTTATCCGAAAGAGATGTCGGACAAAACATTTGAACTTTCTGTTATGCGTGGCATTAAGAAAGATGTCATACCTGCAAAAGCATGTGAGAGCATTGTGACTGCGTGCGAACGTGCGGGAATAATTCTGCTTACCGATTGCAGGAGCGGTGAATGCGGCTTCTGCCGAACCAAAGTTATAAGGGGCGATTATTATGTCTGCCCGGAGAATGACGGAAGACGTGCGGCAGATAAAGATTTTAACTATGTTCATGCGTGCTCCGCGTATCCGTTAGGCGATATGACAATTAAGATTCCCATTGTATAAAGAGGGGTGAGAATATATGGTTAAAGAAGTTAATCCAAGGATTCATGTAAATGAGACAGACTATCCCGTAGACGGACACAAGTGTGATGATCCGGAAAAGGAGAAGCTTGTTAAAAAGCTTGCCGTTATGATCACCGATAATATTCCGAGAAAGCTTCCGGGGAAAATGAAGGAAAACCATATGGATTTCTGGATTCTCGACAGGCTGCTTACAAAGGATGAGGTTAAGTTTATGCTTAGCTTCAAGGAGAGACGTGTCGGTAAGACGACGGCAGAGCTTGCCGCTCTTAATAATATGTCAGAGGATGAAGCACAAAAGACAATAGATCGTCTTATAGGAATAGGAATTCTTGAACAGAACAGAGATAATCCCGACCGTCATATTCAGTATTGGGTTCCGAAGTGGGTTGTCGGTTCCGGTGAGTATATGGTTGAACATCCGACACTTCCGGATGAGCATCCTGAGGTTGCGACCATGTTTAATCTGGCACCGCAAGAGCCGTTGGAGCTTGCGGCTAAATTGATACCGCCGGGTGGCGCCGGTATAGGCATGCATGTTATTCCGGTTGAAAAGGCAATAGATGTATCATCCAAGTCGGAAAGTGTAGAGCACCTTTCTCATTGGCTTCAAAAATACGATAAGTTCTGCACCATGGTCTGCGCGTGTCGAAAAGCACAGCGTATAAGAGGTGAGGGTGTAGGCGATATAGAAGGCTATATGTGTATAGGAGTAGATGACATTGCCGAGTACTTGGTTGAGACCGGCAAGGACGCACACTATATAACACGTGAGGAAGCAATAGAGATAATTGAGAGAGCAGAGCGTAAGGGATATGTTCATCAGATAACCAATCTGGACGGACCCGAGCGTATAGTGGGCATTTGTAATTGTTCGCCGGGAAGCTGCTATGGACTTCGGACGTCACAGCTTTTTAACACACCTAATATGAGTAGGTCTGCATACAGGGCGCATGTGGATACTGAGAAATGTGTGGCATGCGGGAAATGTGTAGAGGTATGTCCGGCAGGCGCAGCAAAGCTTGGACAGAAGCTGTGTAAATCGGATGGCTCCAAGGTAAAATATCCTATGCATGACTTGCCTGATGACAATGTGTGGGGAGAAGACCGTTGGGATCCGGATTATAGAGACCATAATAAAATTAATTGCTATGATACGGGAACATCGCCATGTAAGACGGCGTGTCCCGCACATATATCGGTTCAGGGATATCTTCAAATGGCAAAGGAAGGACGCTACGAAGAAGCGGTAGCACTTATTCGTCAAGATAATCCGTTTCCTGCCGTATGCGGTGCAGTCTGCAACAGGCGATGCGAGGACAGGTGTACAAGAGGACTTGTTGACGATCCGGTAGCAATCGATGAAGTTAAGAAATTCTTAACTCAATGGGAGCTACAGAATATAGATAAATTTGTTCCGATTTGCGACAATATGGATGGAAAGCAGTGGGATGAGTATCCTATAGCGGTAATCGGTTCGGGACCGGCGGGACTTTCCGCGGCATATTACCTCAGAATGGAAGGATATCCCGTAACCGTTTTTGAAAAGGGTGAAGTTCCGGGTGGTATGTTAACAAACGGACTTCCTTCGTTCAGACTTGAAAAGAATATTATAGATGGCGAGATAGAAATACTTCGTCGTATGGGAGTTACATTCAAATGCGGCGTTGAAGTCGGAAAGGATACAACAATACAGACGCTTCGTGATGAGGGCTATAAGGCATTCTTTATCGGAATAGGTCTTCAAAGCGGCGGAAAGTTGGGTGTTCCCGGAGAGGACGCCGAAGGTGTGATTTCGGGAATAGACTTTATGAAAAAAGTTAATCTTTCTTCCGGAACAAACATTTCCGGAAAGGTTGTTGTAATCGGCGGCGGTAATATCGGGGCAGATGTGGCGCGTACGGCAGTCCGCTTTGGAGCAGACAGTGTGGATTTGTTCTGTCTTGAGAGCTACGAAGAAATGCCTATGGGTGAAGAAGACCGTAGCGAATGTGAGGCGGAAGGAATAAAGATTCATGCCGGTTTCGGACAGACTGAAATTCTTACTGATGGTGGAAAATGTACCGGAATAAAATTCAGAAAATGTCTGTCTGTAAGAGACAAGGAAGGTCGATTTAATCCATCCTTTGATGACTTAGAGATTGAAACGGTAGAATGTACTACAGTTTTATATTGTATAGGACAAAGGGTTGATTGGGGAAATATGTTAGAGGGAACTAAGGTTTCACTTAATCCGAACGGTACGGCGAAGGCTGACCCTGTGACACTACAGACTGCTGAACCTGATATTTTCGTCGGCGGTGATGTGTATACAGGACAGAAGTTTGTTATAGATGCCATTGCTGCCGGAAGAGTCGCTATGGTTTCAATAAATCGTTTTGTGCATCCGGGACAGTCTATGACAATAGGAAGAGATTTGCGAGAGTTCATCGAATTTGACAGAGAAGACGCAAGCTATGGTTCATACGATAATTCCGGACGCCAAAAGCCTGATTCAAAAGCGGGTAATCCGGTAGAGACATTTGATGATATGAGAATGCCGTTTACGGAAGAACAGGCAAAGGTTGAGGCTAACAGATGTCTTAAATGCGGAGCCACATGGGTAGACCTTAATCAGTGTATAGGCTGCGGACTTTGCACAACCAGATGTCAATTTGATGCTATTCATCTGAGCAGGGATTTACCGCATGCCAGTGATATGCATGTTGCAGAGGATATGATGAAGGTGGTAGGTCCTTACGCGTTAAAACGAGGAATGAAAATTCTTAAGAAAAAGATAACGGGTAAGTCCGACTATCCGACAGAGCAGTCGTAGGTAGTGTAAAGTAAGCTATGAAAAACAAGAGCTAAAAAGAAAGGCTCATTTGAACCTTGAAAATTCAATAACGTATTTAGATTTTGGTGGTTCGCCACTTTAAGCCCACCCCATTTAGGTGGGATTAGGGCGTAAGGATTTAACCCCACCCCAGCTTAAAGTGGCTAAATAGGTAAGTTTTAAAAACAGATTAGAAGATGCTCTCCGAGGGCTTAGGGCTTTGCCCTAAGAACCCACAAGGAACTTCGTTCCTTGACCTTTATCGTGGGCGCTGCCCACACCTGTCCTCGCCGGAGGCGGGGAAAGGAGTTGATAACACCTTTCCTTTTAAATAGGATAATCCGCGAACCTTATGTAAAGGGACTTTCGCGGCATATCCTCGTAGCTAAAGCCACTTCGGTATTCCACGATTCCCTTGACAACGGTTCCGCTCCATTTATGCGGAAGACTCGTGTTGCTTTTTTAGAATCGTTTGTTGGCCAAGAAAAATCATTAGTTGCCATTTGCCCGGCATGTTGTCACCATGTTTAATGACATCATTTTCAACTAAGGGGCGTTTGTAATTATGTATTTTATGTGGTCGTAGAAAATTGTAATAGGCAACCCAAAGAGCTAGATCGTAATTAGCACCATCGTAGTTGTCAAAACCATTTGTGGGACGATAGGAAGCTTTATATGTGCGATTTAATCGTTCAATCATTTGCTTGTATGGACGGAATTCTTTAGAGACGGCATCGTCATTTGTAAGCCCAACAACTTGTGTGATATCGAACTTGAATTTCTTGCCAAATTTACGAAAGAACTGTTGGGCAGCAAGCGGATATGCACTGTAAGCATCGGCGACAAAACGAAAGTTTTTCGGAAGCGATTTAAGATGCTGGAAAGCCATTCTCATAGCCATAATACAGGGCCCAACACCACGATTATCAGATATCTGGTAGCCAACGATAGCGCGTGATGCGGCATCCATTATAAACCAAATGAACCCTTTTATGCCTCGGACTTTTATATAGGTTTCATCGGCGGTAAAGGTATCCCCTTTTTCGTAAGGGTATGTGTCGATGAAAGGCTTTACGCAAAGAGCTGCTGTCTTACAATAGTTTGCGACCATCTGATGTGAAATGGAGATACCATGTATGTCCTTTAATGCTTGGGCAGTTTTTCTGAGTGATAGACCGAGATTGACTTTATATGTTAGGCATAAAGACATAACCTGAGCATCATGTTTCTTAAACTTAAGAGAAGAAGTGTTCTTGGGAAGCGATGTTATATTGAACTTAAAGAAGTCTATAACAAACTCGCGATAGATGTAGTGGAGTTTATATTTGTTTTTTCCGTAAGTCTCATCGAGATCTGCCTTATCAACTTTTTTAAGGTTTCTAAGATAGTAAGGGCATTTAGGGTTAGTACATTTATGAATTATAAAGTGTTTACGATGCTTTTTCTGATCAAGAGCATACGAACAGTGTGGACACCTTAAACGCATAGAAGAAAAGATATCTTTTGCGTTTTCAATAAAGGTAGTACCACAAACCTTGCAGAGGAGCTGATTGGCTTTTCCATTATTACGATAAATGTAATCAACCGGAGCATCACATCTCGGACAAGAACAAGACTTGGACAAATGAGGATTCGTCTTACGACGAATGGGTTTAAGAAGCTTTCCGTTATGTGAATCGGGATATTCAGCGATAATCTTTTTCCAATTAAGTTTTGGAAGAGGTTCCTTGATAATGGGAAGTTCATCCACTTTAAACTTCTGATATTTAGGAGAATGAGCATCATCGAAAGCCCATTGCTTTAATGGTATGTATTTGCAGATGAAGTTTACCAGCCAAGTATTTTGTTGATATAGTTGTTGAATTAATTGAATTAAATAAAGTATAATGTCCATGAGCATTTACTCCTTTTTGGGATGTGGTTTTGGTCAACGACATTATACCAAAAAGGGAGGTGGATGCTCATTTTTTATTTATCTCCCTAAAATAAAAGATTTTATAGTAAAAAAGGAGTGTCAAAGTTGACACTACCTAACAAAAAAAGGAGGAAGTTTTTATGAAACGAAAAATTTTAGTTTTAATGGTATCTATGATTTTTGCCACATCTTTATTAGCAGGATGTGGTTGTCAAAAGGAAGCTGTTCCTTCATTAGAAGAAGCTCAAAAAAAGCATGAAGAAGCAAAAAAGAAAACAGAAGAAGCACAAAAGAACTATGATAAAGCAGTTTCAGATTATGACAAGGCGGTTTCAGATTATAATGAGGCTAATGATGCACTTAAAAATAAGAGATAATTAGACAACTGTTTGATGGTATTTAATGGGTATTATATATATTTCTATTTTTTTGGTAATAGTGAAGGCGGTTTCATGGAGAATATGAAGCCGCTTTATTTGTGTGAAAAGATAAGGGAACTCTTTCGAGTTCCCAGTTAGAGAAACTTTATCGTTCAATAAAGTTAGGTGAGATGGATATTGTTTTCCCAAGAAGTTTTTCAATTCTTTCTCCAAGAGATAACTTGGTATTAGACTTTGTAGTGGCGAGCTTGTATAGATACAGCATTTCGCTCTTGTTATGGCGGTCGAAGGAGAATCTAATCTGAGGAATTTCATAGGTTTCGAATAGATCCTCAGCCATCAGAGCCTCTTCTATAGCTGAAGCTGTAAGCTCGACATAATCAGAAGCAATGTTTACATCAATGATTTCTACTAATTGGTTACTCATAATTGTACCCTCCTTATAAGAAAAAAATATATTCACAGCCTATGCTGCATAGACTAATCAATACGAAGCGAGGATGATATTGCAAGGGTGCGAAAGCACTTGACTTGCCCTTGCAATAGCAAAATCGCGAAGTATTATAGTCTTTGCAGATATGTGAATGGATATTTTAATAAGGAGGGTACGAAGAACGTAGAAAGAATTGATGGGGGAATATTACTGGGGAAAGAATTAACTTCCTGGAAAAACAATATGTTAGCATAACGAAAAAGAAAGGAACTCGAAAGAGTCCCTTATGGTTTCAAATTTTTGCCTTGTTTGTCTACTTTTGAATATTTAATTTCTATAACCTCTTTACATTGGAAAAGTAATTGTGCTATGCGAAACCCAAGCGATCCCCACGTTCGCCTTTACGCTTTTATAAGCACAATTACAAGGCTCCGATGTCAAGAGTGTTATTAAATTGATATATGTATCTATTGCCTTAAAGGATCATCAAGTACTTTCCATAAACGGTCTGCATAACTGTAAGAAATGCTAACAATACGATCATGACCAAAGGAATTAATCTTGCAATCAAATATAATGATGCTATAGTCAGCAGGAGCAGTAGCTGAGTTTACATATCTTTCTCTAACAGCTTTAATAACATAAGACTGTAATTCCCCATCTTCATCATATAGACGTATCTTTAAAGGAATAATACTTCCATCTCTATTAAATTGTGCTATGACATCTAATGTCTGTTGCATTATAAAATGAGCACTCATAATAACCTCCAAGAACATTATAGAATCGAAAAAATAATAAGTCAAGAACAAATGTACGCAATATGTTCGATAAAATGTTCGATTATTAGTACCAATAATAGGACATACACACCTCTATAATATATACACATAAGCTGTTAACAGACATTAAAAATCATACTAAAACAAACAGCGAGGATGGTTCGATTATGTTATTATGCTTGATTATTGTTATTACCAGTTCTGGGTGTAGCGGAGTTGTTGAAGATGAATAAGTAGAAAAAATATATAATCTTAAAAGGTAAACAACATTATAAGCATTTTTGAAGTTGTTTTGGTATAATATCCTTTAGAGGTTTATTATACGATTTCTTATTATTTATATATAGAGAATGGAGGAAAAAATAATGGGCGATAGTAAGGATTTATTAGCGGTATTGTGGAGCGGGGCTGATGAGCTTCGTGGAAAAATGGATGCTAATGAGTATAAGACATATCTTTTAGGATTAGTATTTTATAAGTATTTATCTGATTCTTATCTAGCAAAGGTATATGATTTACTTAATGACGAACAACCAGATAGTTTAGAAGAAGCACAAATGCAATATGAGGAAATTATGGCAACAGATGATGCACAGGACTTACTTGATGAATTAAAAGATTCTTTGCATTATACACTTGAACCGTCTATGACATATATTAGTATTCTAAATGATGCTAAGAATAATGCTTTTAATAGAGAGAAACTACAAGCAGCATTTAATCGTATTCAAGAATCTGATGAACTATTTAATGGTTTGTTTGCAGACGTAGATTTGTATTCTAATAGATTAGGTACCGGAGACCAAAAGCAAAGTACTACAATAGCAAATGTGATTAAAGTATTAGAAGGGGCAGATTTAATACATGTTGAAGGAGATGTATTAGGTAATGCATATGAATACTTGATTGGTGAGTTTGCTTCTGAGACAGGAAAGAAGGCTGGAGAGTTCTATACACCGCATGGGCCAGCTCAAATTCTTTGTCGTATAGCAATGTCAGGACAAGAGAAAAAGAAGGGATTGCAGGTATATGATCCATGTATGGGTTCTGGCTCTCTTATGTTGAGTTGTAGGAACTATTCTAATGAGCCTGATTATATTAAGTACTATGGACAAGAATTGATGCCATCTACATATAATCTCGCAAGAATGAATATGTTTTTGCATGGTGTGTTACCAGAGAATCAACATCTAAGAAATGCAGATACGCTTGATGCAGATTGGCCTACTGATGAAGAAACAGAATTTGATGCAGTCACAATGAATCCACCGTATTCTGCAAAGTGGTCGGCAGCTGAAGGATTTAAACAAGATGAGAGATTTATGGACTATGGAGGTAAGCTAGCTCCAAAGTCAAAGGCAGATTATGCATTTCTTTTACATGGATATTATCATTTAAAGCAAACAGGAACGATGGCAATTGTATTACCTCATGGAGTTTTGTTTAGAGGGGCTGCAGAAGGAACTATTAGAAGGATTTTATTAGAAAATGGTTCAATATATGCGGTAATAGGGCTCCCTTCTAATATGTTCTATAATACATCAATTCCTACTTGTATTATCGTGTTAAAGAAACATAGGGAAGGTAGAGACGTTCTATTTATTGATGCCTCCAATTTATTTGAAAAAGATAAGAAGCAAAATGTAATGAAAGATGAGCATATAGATAAGGTGCTTGAACTATATACTGATAGAAAAACTGTTGAGAAGCAATCTTATTTGGCGTCATTTAATGATATAAAGGAAAATGATTATAACTTAAATATACCTCGTTATGTTGATACAAGTGAAGAAGAGCCACCAATTGATTTAGTAAGTCTTACACAAGAAATGAGCAATACTGACAAAGAAATAAAGGAATGTAATGCTCAATTTTTAGATATGCTTTCTGAATTGACATTTAATACTGAAGAAACGGAAGAGGCTGTAAAAGGTTTTATAGCTGCGTTTGAGGAGGTGTAATTATGTCAAATACACCGAATATTAGATTTAAAGGATTTATTGACGATTGGGAACAGCGTAAGTTGGGAGAAGTTGCTCAGATTACAATGGGACAATCTCCTGACGGATCTACATATAGCGATACCCCAAGTGATTATATACTCGTGCAAGGGAATGCAGATTTGAAAGATGGATGGGTATCTCCAAGAATATGGACTACTCAGAAAACGAAAACAGCAGCTGAAGGCGATTTGATTATGAGCGTAAGAGCTCCAGCAGGAGCCATGGGCAAAACTGCTTATGATGTAGTACTAGGCAGAGGTGTTGCTGGTATAAAAGGGAACGAATTTATTTATCAAACACTTGTTAAAATGGACTCGAATGGCTATTGGAAACGACTTGCTGCTGGTTCAACATTTGAATCTGTTAATTCAGATGTGGTAAACAATGCTGAAATCATGATTCCACAAGATAAGGTGGAGCAAGATCGAATTGGCGATTATTTTAAACAGTTAGATTTACTTATCACCCTTCATCAACGTAAGTGTAACGAGACAAAAAAGCTAAAAAAATACATGTTGCAAAAAATGTTTCCGAAAAAAGGAGAAAAGAATCCAGAAATTAGATTTGAAGGATTTACTGACGATTGGGAACAGCGTAAGTTTTCTGATTTCACTTGGAATGCGGGAAAACGTAATAAAGACGATTTAGATTTAGAGCCATATGCCATTACAAATGAGCAAGGATTTATTCGCCAAAGTGAGGCTCATGATGATTTTGGCTACATGAAGGATACAGATAGAAAAGCCTATAATATCGTTATGCCTAATTCTTTTGCATACAATCCAGCAAGAATCAACGTGGGATCGATTGGTTATTATGAAGGCACTGAAAACGTGATAGTTAGCTCACTTTATGAGGTTTTCCAAACTGCAGATTATGTTGATGATAGATTCCTATGGCACTGGTTCAAATCAGAAGAATTTCCAAGATGGATAGAACGACTCCAGGAAGGTAGTGTACGTTTATACTTCTATTATGACAAACTCTGTGAATGTCAAATGCTAATGCCATCTGTGCCTGAACAGCAGAAAATTGCAAAAGCATTAGATGAACTTGACAACCTTATCACCCTTCATCAACGTAAGTGTGATGAGCTGAAAGAAATAAAAGAATATATGCTTCAAAATATGTTTCCTAAGAAAGGAGATTAGTAGAAATGGCAGAATTAGAATCGGTAATAGAAAAGAGACTTATAGATAAGTTATGTAGTGATGAATCTCAATGGACTTATCGCCCAGATATTAGAACGGAAGATGATTTGTGGAAGAATTTTAAATATATTCTTGAACAAAACAATAAGGCGAAATTGGGAGACACAGTCCTAAGTGATTCTGAGTTTGCAAAAGTGAAGAACGATTTATCTCATCCGTCATTTTATGATGCAGGAAAGTGGTTGGTTGGAGAGAGTGGTAAGGTATATGTTCATGTACAGCGAGGAAATGAAACTCTTCACCTAGTAGTATTGAATAATGAGCATATTGCTGGTGGTTCGAGTGTTTACGAGGTAATTAATCAGTATCAAGCATTTAGAAATGACGAAGAACGAGATAGTAGAGATAGAAGATTTGATGTAACACTTTTAATTAATGGAATACCAATGATTCATATTGAATTAAAGAATAAAGAGCATTCGTATGTTGAAGGGTATCGCCAGATTAAAAAGTATATTTCTGAAGGGAAATTTCATGGGATTTTTTCAAATGTTCAAATGTTTGTAGTAAGTAATGCTGTTGATACAAAGTATTTTTCAGCTGCTCGTGACACAGAATTGAATAAGAAATTCTTGACAGGGTGGATTGATGAAGAAAATGTACCTGTTTGTGATTATATTGATTTTGCCGATGCAGTACTACGTATTCCTCAAGCGCATGAAATGGTATCAAAGTACACTGTTTTAGACAATGATAAAAAGAAGTTGTTGATTTTAAGACCATATCAAATTCATGCGATAGAATCAATGAGAACTGCATCAAAGAATGGAAAGTCTGGATTTATTTGGCACACAACTGGTTCAGGGAAAACAATGACATCATATAAAGCAACAAGAAATTTGCTTATGGATATACCGGCGATTGAAAAGACGATATTTTTAATTGACCGCAAAGATCTTGATATGCAAACCAAAGGTGCATTTCAATCATATGCAGATAATGATACTATTGATGTTGATGATACAGAAAATGTTAGTAGTCTTATAAAGCGTCTTGCTGATGATAATCGTCAAATGATTGTTACTACTAGACAAAAGATGCAGGTGATGATAAATCGACGATTGGAAGAAGGGTCAAAACAATATAATAAAATTAGGTCATTAAAGGTTGCATTTGTAGTAGATGAATGTCATAGGGCAGTAACACCTCAAACCAAAAGAGATATAGAAGGTTTTTTTAGTAATTCTATATGGTTTGGTTTTACAGGAACACCTATTTTTGAGGAGAATAAGTATGAACAAAAAGGTGATTTAGCACAGACTACTGAAGAATTATATGGACCATGCTTGCATAGTTATACTATTAAAGAAGCTATACATGATGGTGCTGTATTAGGGTTTAATGTAGAGAATTTAGGGCCGAAAGATGTTAAACCAAATGAAGAGATGGCATACTACAATAGTGAAAGTCATATGCGTAATGTTTTGGATGTTATTTTAAATCATTCATCAGCTAAATTCGGAATGCAAAATGGAAAGGGAAAATCCTATGAGGCAATGTTAACTGTTGAATCTATTGCTGTAGCTCAACGATATTATGATTTGCTTCTTAAAATAAAAAATGGAGAGGATGAACTTAAGATAGATGAAGATATAAAGAAAGCGTTACCAGACTTTCCAAAAGTTGCTATTACTTTTTCGGTTTCTGAGAATGAAGAATCATCTCAGAGTAATCAAGAAGCAATGAAAAGGTATTTGTCATATTACAATGGTGTTTTTGGTACGTCATATCAGATTGATGGTTTGGGGGCATATAATAATAATCTTAATGATAGATTGGCTAGAAAAGAGAAGAGATATCGTGATAGAGAACAGCAGATAGATTTGGTAATAGTGGTAGATCGTTTACTTACTGGTTTTGATGCACCATGTTTGTCAACATTATTTATAGATAGACCACCAATGAGCCCTCAAGGATTAATCCAAGCATTTTCACGTACCAATCGTTTGTTTGATGCTAATAAAGAATACGGACAAATTGTTACATTTAGATCTCCAAAAGAGTATAAAGAAAAGATTAATGATGCGCTGATTTTATATTCAAAAGGTGGTTTTGGAAAAGCATTAGCGGAAGATTGGGATACAGTTTTGGAAGCTTTCAATATATCACTTAATGCATTACGTTCTTATGCTCCAAAACCTGAGGATGCATTAAATCTTTCAAAAAAGCAAATGCAGACTTTTGTAAAACTATTTAGAGATTTAGACCATTCATATGGTCATTTGAAATCATTTTCTACTTATAGCCCTAAAATGATGGAAAAATATGAGTTTTCACAAGAAGATTATGAAAACTACGCTGGTGTGTATAAAAACATTATTGAGATACTTAAGAAAGAAAAAACTGATAATCCAGATGATCCTGTTATTATAGATGACTATGATTTGGTTGCATATAGTAAGTTTAAAATTGATTTTGAGTATATAGTTGAACTTCTTCAGGGATTTGTTGATTTTATGAACTCAGACACAGATGGATATGATGAATCTGAGTTTGAACGTAAATTATTAGAACTTCGTGAATTAGTAAGTGAATTTGCAGAAGACAACCCTAAGCTTAGCGATATTTTAATGCAAGTATTAGACGAAATAGAACAAGATAAATCTAAGTTTATGGGACAAGATATGTCGGTTATAATAAATGAAATGAGATATACCGCTATTGATAAAGAAATTGAAAAGTTTGCAAATAAGTGGTTTATCAGTTTTGATGATGTAAAGTACGAGGCGTTTAATTATAAAGATGGAGAGTTTGCGTCTAAAACAAAACTTAAAGAAAGTGCTGATTATTCAGCTTATAAAGAGGCAACGAAAGAGGCTCTTCCAAAGTTTAAGTTTAATGGAGCGTTGATAAAAGATTTTCAAGAAACATTAATGGATACAATTATACCATTGATTGGATAATTAAGTACTTAATAAAGGATATCATGAGTTTTGGGAGCCATCGGAATATTGGAAAGAATAATTATATTGAGGATGATTAGAGTGATTTCATATACAGATGCATTTTTTAAAGCAAAAGAAATAAGAGAAGAAATTGACAGTTGTATAGAGTATGAAAATGGTTATGTCTTTTGCTCTGACAAGGGTAAAGACCAAGCTGGTGGTTATTATTCACCAATAGTTATACTTAAAGATGATGGGAAAGCAGTTGATATGTCTCAGTTTGTAGTAAACGGAACTGGAAAAGAACTTAAGAGTTTTAGTTTATAAAAAAGGGAGAGAGTTATGAGTGTATTTGATGAAACTATTGATAAAAGTGTAGATGCTACTGTAGAAACAACTGGAAATGGATTTAGTGATAAATATGATGGAGGCATATTCCATTATGACAATGATGATGACTTCGTAGATGATAACTTTGACGATGACGATTATGACGACGATGACGCATGGTAAAAAGTGTAATGAAAAATAATACTCCAATTAGACATCATTATATTCCTCAATTTATATTGAGGAATTTTAGTGTAAATAAAGACAACAGAGTTCTATATTATAATAAAAAACACAGAATGTTTCTGACAAAAGGAACTGAGAATGTGTTTATGTCTGAGAATCTTTATCAAGATTATATCAATAATCCTGATAATCCAGTTCAGATTGAAGAAAACTTATCTCGAATTGAAAATGAAGCGGCAAGAATAATAAGACGTATGGTATCTGATAGTGAGATAGAGTTATCATTAGCAGAAGAAGATTGTCTTAGTATATTCTTGGCGCTTATGTCGTTTCGTTCTAAAAGAGCATGGGAGTTTTTTAGTAATATCGAGAATGAATCATCTAGAGTAATGTATTCATATTATCAAGAGGATGAGGACTTTGAGGATTTGTGGAAGCGAAATCTAGGAGAGATTGTAAAGTGTAATACGCTAGATGAGTTATTTGAAAATAAGAAGATAGACGAACCGATAAGGTTGTTTATGAAACGAGATACTATTGGTTTAACTGGTATGTATTTTATGGTTGTTGAGAAGAGAGGAGATGAAGATTTTCTAATAGGAGATTGTTATCCGGTAGTTGTTGAAGGAATGATTACAGAAGAATTTGGACTTCCTTTGTATCAAATCTTCCCGATTTCGCCTAATCGTTGTTTGTTGCTGGTATCAGACGGAATAGAAAATGCTAGAATTGCAGTTACTGGTTTTGATAAGAAGTTTTTTCGTAAATCTACACTTGATATAAGAAGTAAGGCATTAAAGATCCATATAAAGAATATTTATGAGAATGACGTAAAGAAATTTAACCAGATGATATATAAACATTCTAATGAAGGGGTTATTTTTCAGAATAGGGATTCGTTAAAGAATTACATTTGATATCGTTGTGTATAAGATTGATAGTATATATACAGAATAATATTCACTTCAAGCCAATTACTCAGAGCTCCCCTATGGGAGTCGGGCAGAGGGGATGGGGGTGACGGAATGGTACACAAATAATAAAAGTATTAGTAAGGATGGTCTAAAACTAGGCCATCTTTTTTATGTTAAAGGGGTCTTAGGGTACTCCCTAAATTCACTCGCCATAGGCTAGTGACGGACTGCAACTAGAACGATAAAATCGTGTGCATAGTTGCGTATCCTGTTAGAGAAAAAGTATTAAGATAAAGCCAAATAGAAGAAAAACGCAATGTGTTGTGATTTGTCTGTAAAGCCAATAAAATCATAGGTTTCGGGCAACGCAATCTGTTGCGTTTTGTTTTTATGATATTTTTAGAAAAACGCAATCATTTGCGAATTGTAAATTATGAACTCAATCATTTGCGTATTGCCTACAAAGCCAGTAAAATCAATAGATTCAGAGACGCAATTTGTTGCGTTTTGATATTTGAATAGTGTTTAGCGTAGAACTTGGGATAATATCAAGTTATATTTTTTTGTGCCTCGTTAAAGGGATGAAGTATAGTTGTGACATTCCATATGTGAAGGTTAAATAGTTAGATTTTTAATTACAAGGAGGAAACATATGGAACAACAAACTATTAAACATTATTATGAACACGAGGAGTGTTATCGCATACTTATTGAAGGTCCAATAACACAGTTAGAGTTTAAGAAGAAATTGAAAGACTTATATGGTATGTCTGACAATACTGCAAGAACGATTGCCAAAAAGAGTATTGAAAGTGAAATGATTTATCTTAAGGATGATAAGTATTATTTAGACATAAAGCTATTTGATGCATTTCTAAGAGACTTGTATCGCTCGTATGGTTTTACACAATTAATGGAACCGGAGGCAGAAGCTGAGCAAGAAGCTACTAATGAAGAAGATGGAGAGGCGGAGAATTTGGAAGAGTTGGTTGAGGTACTTAATAAAGAGTGTGATGATTATTTAGAACAACTAACAAAACTCCAGTGTGAACATGATAATCTTAAGAAGGATTATGAAGAGCTCAAAGCAGACTACATCGATGCATTAGAAAATGAGCATATTATTGTGCAGGAGTCGGTATGTGTAGCTGATGAAACTATTGCACCGGATGATTTGTTTATGACACGTCCTTATACATATAGAGGGGAAGATAGAGACTTTATAGAAGAACAAAATGCTTGGAATAGGGAATCGTTCTTCAAGGAAATAAGGACTGATGAGAATGAGGATGATCTGAGAGAGCTTTCAATAGATAATGACAGACGCAAAACATTCAAGCACATTTGTACAAAGGATTTCCTAAAAGAGATTGTATTTTGTGTAGATGAAATGGATAGACTTCTTCAGGCAGGTGTAGATGAAGGAGACATTGATAAGATATTAGAAATCCGAAAGAAGTATGTAGCACTTTCTATTGCGATAAATGACAAGTTAACGAATAAAGAGAAGATGGCTTTATATGCTCAAAATGGTCGTTATGCAAATACAGAGATAGGAAATCTTTTGACCTATGCAGCTGATTACTGTATGAACGCGGATTTTCTTATAGGAGTACTTGAGAAAATAGAGGATAAAAACGATTTGATTGGTATGAGGGATATGATTAGACAAATGATGAGTCCGAGTCAAGCCAAGAATAAGCTTGAATTTGCCCGAGAACTCATAAATGGCGATTGGTATGTAATGGCGGATTACAATGGAAAGCCTACTAAGTTTCAACTTATGCCGGTAGAAGAGTTAAATAGACTTAAGAGGATTGTTCTTGGAGACAGTGAAGAATCAGATTCCGAGAAGGGAGATGATTCAGATGAGTAGTAGGATTCATATATCATTATCAGATGAAGAATTAAGAAAACTTGATGATATATGTAACAAGTTATCGCTTAATCGTTCTCAGACTATAAGGCATCTTATTAGCGAGGACAGGATTGATAAACCTGTATATATTCAAGACAAGGAAGTAATAACGCTTCTTAGCGATATAGATATGTGTATAAAGGTATTAGTCCTTCGTGATGTTGTACCGCTTAGTGAAGCCCTTAAAATGCTTGATTCTCTAAGTAGTATTAGAAGAATGATAAAAGAGCAGTTAGAAGATTAAACTGTGGCAAAAAAATGGCAAGGACTAAGTCTTTGCCATTTTTCTTATGCGTAGAAAAAGAAGCCATCATATCTTTGGGGAGTAAGATCATAAATGGCTTCCATTTGTAAGGTAATATGCCTGTTCCAAAAAAATTATAGCGTCATGGTTTAATATTTCAACATCTTTCTAACATTTTTCTTGCATGTATACTAAGTTTGTCCTATATAAGTACTATAAATAGATAAAGTATATTCCTAGTATATAGCCGATTAGACGTATATATTGTAAATAGTTATTTTTAATATTGCCGATTAATGACAGCAATTCTAGTGATTTCTCAGGGTTCTCCCTTGGGAGACGGGCATAGGGAGATAGAGGGTAGGGAATGGTACAAAACGAAAAGACCAAATTGGTCTTTTTTTTATTTTTATTAAAGGGATTGGGCTAAGTTGTGACATTCCATAGGTGTAAGGCAGAAAAGGCTTTACAAATCTAAAGAAAGGCGGTGGATTCTATGGAGTATCAAAGACTAGCGGAGAACTACATGTGTGAGATAGCAAAAGAGCTAGGAAAGAATGATATTGATGATGAGATATTAGACTTTGTATTACACGCAATAAGTACTTCAACTATGATGGACAAATGTGAGATTACTGCATTAAGGGAGCTTGAGAGTGCAACCAAGAACAGGCGTAAGAAAGCATTTATCCGAGAGAAAAGAGAAGAAGTAGAGAAAGCTATCTTAGAAATCTTGAAGTTTTTAGTAGTTATTTTGAAAAAATTTTAGATTTCTTAAAGGGATGGAGTAAAGTTGTGACATTCCATAGGTGTAGGCAGGAAAAATAAATAAGGAAGGAGGAAGTGCTTATGGCAGATAAAGAAGTGGTATTCCCGGTAAGCTATGAGGTTATGACCGGTAACGAAACTATCGTAGTTGAAAAGGAAGTCGCTCGAAAAAGAGCACCGACACTTGAAGCGTATGTTAAGAAGTCAACAAAGAAGAACTAGGAGGAAGAAATTATGATGAATGTTGAAGACTTTGCTGGCTACTTATCAGAGGAGGCTTATAAGAAGCTAGCGGACGTGCTTGGAATATCAACCATAGAGGTAAAAGCAGTAGAGAAGAACAATGGTCAGATATTCAATGCGGTAATGCCATTAAAGGCCGGTAGTCGTGTATCGCCTACGATATACATAGACGACTTGTATAAAGCCTATGAAGGTGGCAAAACAATAGAAAAGTGTGTAGAAGAGCTTTGTGGTGCAATAAAAGAGCACATATGTGACGGAGAGCATTTTGACAAGGTCATAGAGGACTTTTATAACTATGACATTATAAAGGACAATCTCCAAATCTGTGCAGTAAATACGAAGATGAATGAGAAGCTATTAGAAACGGTTCCGCATGTCGATGTGCATGATGTTTCATTAGTATTCAGATATGTTGTAAATGAGTCTGACGTGGCAGGTACATCATCAATTCTTGTAAAGAACGAGCACATGGATAAGTGGGGAGTAGATTCTGAAATTATTTTTGAAGATGCAAAGAGTTCTATGGATAAGAACTTCCATACATCAGTAAGACCGTTATTCCAAGTGATTGCGGAGATGTCGAACAATCCTGAGCTTGCAGTAGAAATGGAGAATGATCTTGATCCGGTTATGTATGTCATAACGAATGAGAAGTTGTCATATGGAGCAGCAGAGGTTTTCTATAAACCGGAGATTTTGGCACCACTGGCTCTCAGCGAGGGTGATTTATATATAATCCCAAGCAGTGTACATGAGCTTATAGCGGTAGGTGTAGACGCTATTGAATATGACGCATTAAAAGGTCTAATCAATGAGGTGAACAAAGCAGAGGTAAGTCCTGAAGAGGTACTATCTGATCATCCATATTACTACAGTGCTAAGGAACGCACGTTATCTATTGAAGCTCCAAGCAAGAACGAGCAGGACTCAGTGCAAGCGGAGAGTGAAGCACAAGAAGTCGTAAGAAAACCAATTAGAAGACATTAGGAGGAAAAAGCTATGGACGTAAATGATGTAAGACTTAATTTAACACATAAGGAAGGTGCCGTTAAGGCATTCGGATCACTATCGTTAGATGGTGAGTTTGCAGTAAAGGGACTCAGGGTAATGGAAGACAAGAACGGCAGGAACTTTGTATCTATGCCAAGTCGCCAGAAGAGTGACGGAACATACGAGGACATTTGTTTCCCACTCAACAAGGAATTTTACCATGAGCTCCAAGATGCAGTATTAGAACAATATAATCAGCTAGTAGATCTTGAACAACAGAAAGGACAAGTGGAAGGACAAGACAAGAATCAAGCCGAGAAAGAAGCTGAGACTGAAGCTAAGAATCATACAGCAAAGAAAGGGAAAGGAAGATAAGCTTATGAGGGTGACAGACGTACTTATTGTTCCCGAAGAAGGGAACAAAAGCAATCGTTTAGCTAGTGCGTACATTAAGCTTGATGACATGTTTGTAATAACAGACATCGGCGTATTTGAATCTGAGATAGGCACAAAGTACATCACTTTTCCGGAGGCAACAGTAGATGAAGGGCAAACTGAAGAGGTTTGTTATCCGCAGTCGAAAGCCTTGTATGAGTATATCTCATCAGAAGTACTTGTAGCTTATGAAGATTATCTAGCTGAACACGAGTAAGAATTTGGGGCTTTTTAGCCCCTTATTCTTTTTTTAGGAGAATATGTTATGGGGATTATTGGAAAGATTTGGAACATAAACAGTAATAACAACTCAAGTAAGAACATAGGCTCATCTTTGGATTATATAACAAATGATGAGAAATGTGACTATATGCTCAATGAAGATATTGAAAATGAGATAAATTATGTGTCAAACGATATAAAAACCGTTAAAGGCGCTTATATTGTCTGTAAACACATTTTAGATATAGATACGGCTACCAATGAGATGATGGCAATAAAAGCCTTTTATGGCAAAGATTGCGGTCGTACAGCATTACATGGCATCATATCCTTAGACGAAGACGAATCTGACATAGGTAATGCCGGGAAACTTATGTTACTGTGTTCAGATTTCTTAGACAGGGTATATCCGAATCATCAAGGCATTATAGCAGTACATACGAATACAAAGAACTTACATGTGCACTTTATTATTAACAGTGTAAGTTTAGATGGAAAGAAATTGCACATGGATAGGAATTTCATGAAAGGCAAGTTCCAGAAGGAGCTAAATAAGTTAGCGGATAAATATGGCTTTAGTACCAATGAAGTTTGGAATAGGGATGTAAAGGACTTATCTACGATAAAGGACAGAAAGATATATCTAAGGCACATGGTGGATGTTGCGATTGAGAGAAGTGATAGCTTTGCTGAGCTTGTAAGTTATCTAAGGCATAACGACATAACTGTAAATGTAGGAAAGCATTTATCACTTAAAGCAAAGGGAATGAATAGAGCAATGCGAACATATCAGATAGGCTCTGATTATACGATTGAAGCGATAAAGAATCGAATTAGGGAAAAGAGAGAGCCATTTGACATCTTAGATACAAAGGCTGTAAGTGTAGTAAGACCTGATGGTGACATAAGTACATATATTTCTCAGTCGTTAAAGCCATATAAGGAAATGACAAAGGAAGAGAAGATTGAGACAGTAAAGAAGCTTCGTTTAGGCAGAAATCCTTGGAAAGAGGTATCTAAGGGTAACTGGATGATAGAGAAGCTTGATAATGAGTTAAACGATAAGAAATATAGCATTGCGCTAATCAAGTTTTATGCGCCAAGAACGATGCAGACAAAGGCTGCACTTAAGGAGATCCTAAATAAGCAAGAAGCTATAGGAAATGAGATAAAATCATTAAATAAGACAAAGCGTAAGTATAGGCAACAGTTTAATCTTCTAAAAGAAGCAGAAAAGGTAGAAAAAGGCGCATATCTTTATGAGACTACTAAGGACATGGACTATGTAGATGATTACTATGACTATGTAGACATAAAGGAGCGAGCAAGAAAGAACTTTAATAAGGACTTATCTGAGATAAAGGAGTATAGAGAAGAGCTTGAAGGAAATATCATTTACTTGAAAGCACAGCTTAAAGAATTAAAGGAACAGTATAAAATCCTTTATCAATGTGCCAATCCTAAGAAAGAACAGAACTTGTTTGAAGCTATTGGTCATAGCAAGGCAAAGGAGGAAGCATATTATAAGGGGGTGTATGTCACTGACGAAAGGTATGTGAGTGATAAGAATAGCGATTATACGGTTCAAGTAATACAGCGCCCTGGAACGATTAAGGGCAAGAATACAGTAATTACAGAGCTAACAGTTCTTGATAATAAAAATAATGAACTAGAAAAGATAAGTTCTTCGGATATGGATGGTCGAAGCTTCAATAAGGAGATAAGAAGAATAGCAGATGAATATAACCTAAGTGAATGTATCACAGCTAAGAAAAGAACGCAGATTCAGAATAAATAGTTTCAAATAAAGTACAGAATAACTACCTTCCTTAAAAAGTCCATTAGCAGTATTGCAAAGTGAAATTTTTTATAAAGGTGGAAACAGAGTAGCCTTTAGGAATCACGTTAAGGAACGGAGTATTTATTTGCGCAAAGAAAAAAGTATGGCTGATAAATACGAGGGTCAGATTAGAAAATTTGAAAAAAATAAAAAATGTTAAAGGGATTAAGCTAACTTGTGACATTCCATAGGTGGAGGCAGAAATATGAAGTTAAACTACAAACGAGAAAAGGTGAATGAGGAAGTAGTGAGTCAGACTTATGAGTCTTACGATTTTTTTAGGAATGACAACGTCAAGTCCTCTTTTCTAAAGCTCAAATTGAATGTATGTGACTTAAATCCTGCACTTATAGCGAAATGCGTTATAGGAACAGAGCAAGACTTCATAGGACTAATGAATAGAGCAAGAGACTACACAAAAACGTTAAAGAAGGCTCGTTCTAATGAGAATGAACTTCTAGAGATGTTTAGGGAATGTGTTTTTGGCTATTATGTGTTAAGTCCGCTTGTAAAGGATAAGAAAGTAAGTGATATCAAGGTCTTAGGCTATAACAAGGTTGTTGTTAAAGCAGAAGGCAAGAGATTTGAAACTAACGTATCTTTCTTAGACGAAGCTGATTATGAAGCATGGCTTAAAAGATTATTAAGAAGAAATAGGGTTTCTATGGATAACGCATTAATCCATTTCACAGATAGGGTAGGCGATAATGATTGCTATCTAAGAATAGATGTGGAGATGGATAACGTAACAAGTACAGAGATAGCCAACGTACATATCAGAAAGATGCCAAAGAAAAAGCTTACGTGGGATTACCTAAAGGAAAACAAGATGATAGATGACGAAGGTATTTCCTACATTCAGAACAGAGTAAGAGCAGGTTATGGCTTTTTAATCTCAGGTCGAGGAGGATCTGGCAAAAGTACGCTTCTAAATCAGATGCTTGATGAGATACCGTTTAATGAATCGGTTCTCGTATCGCAGGAATCGGATGAACTGTATTCAGATATACATCCGCAGATTCAGTTTGAGCATACTTTAGAAGACAAAGGTATAGAGCTAGAAGACGAACTAAGGCTGGGACTTCTGCAAGACATTGATAACTTTGTTATTGGAGAGATTAAGGGCGGAGAAGCGCTATATGTATTTACTACGGCTCTTTCAACTGGTGCGAGGTTTTTTGGAACTATTCATAGCAATGATGCAAGAAGTTCTGTAACAAGGCTTGCCCAGTGTGCAAAGTACATAAGTGACTATCCAATGGCTACTCTAGAGGAAATGTTAGGCTTCATACCGTTTGTGCTTATCCATTTAAGTAGTTTTTCGATTGATGAAATCGTTGAGATTAAAGGCTTTGATGAGAGAAAGAAATGTCTAATCTATCATCAAGTGTACAGAAAGGACGAGTTATGAAGGTTGTATTAGTTCTTGTAATGCTTTATGCAATTTTGTGCTTTGTAACAGACCTTAAGGAGAGAAAGATGTATTCGCTTCCGGCAAATGTGCTGGGGATGGTTATATTCTTTGTTAACGAGTATTTAAGAGATGGCGAAGATATGAGCTTAGTAGTGATTTTAATTGTAAGCTTTATTGTATTTCGTTTGATGGCAAAGCTAAAGGTCTGGGGCGAGGGAGACAGCGATTATTTGTTTATGCTTACGCAACTAATAGCGGGTCTAAGTATTGATTATGGTGTAATGACATTTCTTATAATTGAGCTTGGTGCTATAGCTGTATCTTTAACAGTTTCAGTAATCATTGCGTTTATTGAGACAAGAGTAAGAAAAGAGAAGTTAGATAAGCATTACAAGGCCGCAGCGCTTCCTGGGTTTTCTGTTGTAACAGAGCTTTTATGTATTTTATGTTGGAGGATTTATGAGTAAGGAATTATTTGATGTAGTAAATCAGTATGAAGCCCTTTATAAGACTAGGGCAGGAGACAAGTTAAATATTGAAAGTGCTGAGGTCTTATCCATTGCGGTAAATCGGATGGAAGACAGTTATTTTAAGGAGCAATTGGGTGCATTACTAAAGCATACGCAATCAGAAATGACTGATGGCGATATTATAATGTCTTGCATTATCTTTGAGTCCTTAAAGGTTATGTGCTTTCTTGATACAACCGGCTTAGGTAATCATGAGATAAGTGCTATTAAGTCCAACATGAAGAAAAGGATAAAGTCTCTAAAGCAGAAGATGAACATCTTAGGACTTAAGAATGATGACACAAAGCTAATAGAACAGATGATAAGCGACTTTGAAGCTGAAATTGAATTACTTGATTCTAAACGTACCAAGGAAGAAAAGGTCGAGATTGAGGATAAAGTAATCAAAGAACAGCAGAAGAAAAAGAGAACTGTAAAGCCAAAAGAGAAGCCTAAGAAAGAATCGAAGCCAAAGAAAGAGAAAAAGGCAGAAGAAGAGCCGATAGATGTGCCAATGGATGAGCCAAAGCCAAAAGAAGAGCCAAAGGAAGAGTCAAAACCGGAAGAAAAGCCAAGCCCTAAGAGAAGAAAGAATAGAAGCAATAACAGATTTGTGTTTGAGTTATTAGATTCGGATTATGAATTAGTTGATAGGGCATTCTTTTCTGATTTAATCAATGCTATTTATGACTATGAGGACAGAGAATCAGACCATAAGAGGCTTATGCTCAAAAAGAAGGACGAAGACATTGTACTAATTGAGGAATAGGAGAAAATGATGAAGAAAAGAATAATTAGTCTAATACTTGCATTTGTTTGTGCTTTGTCACTTACTCCAAGTATGCAAGTATTAGCAGATGAACCGGAAATAGAAGTTGAAGAACTTGTTGAGACAAGTAAAGAAGCTGAACAGGTAGAGGATATAGAGTCTACAGAGATTAAGGGTAAAGATATAACAGTAGCTTTACTTGATACAGGCGTAAATGAGACTGAGCTTAATAGCGGAAGAATTTTAGGAGAGAGTTCTGATAACAATGGTCACGGAACTATAATGGCTGACATTATCTGTGCTAATACAGACGACAAGGTTAAGATTCTTCCTATAAGCGTATTTAACGAAGAGGGTAAATGTACGGTTTCAAGCCTGGTAGACGGTATAAATAGAGCTATAGAAGAGGATGTAGACATAATAAATATCTCAGCATCAAGCGAAGGAACTTCAAAAGAACTTGAAGACGCTATTAGAACAGCCAAAGAAAAAGGTATTTATGTAGTAGTTTCAGCGGGAAATGAATCAAGTGATGTAATACAGTATATGCCAAGTAACATAGAGGAAGCCATTGTAGTATCTGGAATAGAGCTAAATGGCGACTTTGCTATTTATTCAAATTACGGTAGGATGATTGATTATAGTGCTGTTGGAACTGTAAAGAGAGGTGAAAGAACATTCTCAGGAACATCTGTGGCAGCAGCTAATGTATCAAGCTATGTGGCTATGATACTTGAAGCTGAAAAGGATGTAGATCAAACACTTCTTGATGCAAAAGAGGGAGAAGGATTCGATAATTATTATGGCAATGGAATTTTAACAAAAGAGGGTGTAGAAAGAGCTTTAAAACTTAATAAAAATATAGAAATCCAAGAAGAAAACACAGAGAATAGCCAGTTGATAAATGAATCAACAAGCAATTCAAACCTAGTAACTGAGCCAAATGAGATGAATTATGAAGAAATAAATGTTGCAGGAGGCTGGTACTATGATTATTGGATGGTAGGTTCTTGGGGCGACTTTGTAGAAGGAGCATTTGGAGGAGCCCATAAGTTTGTTTTAGTAAATGATGTATCGATATCAGAACTTTGGACTATAGATACAGGAAGTTATTTTACTATTAGTGGCAATGGTCATCAGCTAGTAAATAATAGACCGGATAATGGTCCAATGATACTAGTACGTAACGGGGCAGTATTAACTACCGAAAATAACTTAGTGCTTAATGGTAATAATCATAGGAATAATGGAGCAAGTAACGAGGGTGGCTCGTCGTGTGTTGACTGTGTAAATGCTACTTTTTATGCTAACAATACTATTTTTTGCAATAACTGGAACTACGGATATAGTTATGGTGTAGATGATCTTGGCGGTGGTACAGGCTTTAACATTGTAGCAGAGAACGGAACTTATCCTGCAGTTGGAATAGCAAGGGAATGTATAGCATCAAATTGTGATGGTGCAGCCTTTTTTGTACGTAATAGTGATGGAAAAGGAGCAACAATGGAATGCTATGACTGTCTAGCTAACAATTCTTCTTGGGGCTTTATGACAACAGCAGGAACTATGAAACTAGAGCGATGTGAAGCAGACGCATCAAGATCTGATCCAAGTAGAAGTATTTTTGGCCCTTATGGAGGTTGTGGAATATGTTTTATAGGTGGAACAGGTTCTGCATACGATTGTGATACAAAAGGCGCAAATTATGGTATTTGGGCAAATAGTGATTGTTATTTTGAAAGAGTTGTAGCACATGATAGCAAAGACGGATTTCATGGCTCACGCGGATATTTAAATGACTGTGAGTGCAGGAATAATAGTGATTCAGGAGTATGTTGTGATGGAGATGTAACCGTTGTTAGTAGTAAGATTCATGATAACTCTTATGGCTTATTTAATGTTGGCACTACAACTATGAAAAACACGAATGTACATACTAATCGCACATATGATGCATATCAAGATGGTACATTGTATATAAGCGGTTCTACAAGTTGTAAAGGTAAAGGTATTTATCTTCCAAGTGGTAGGTATGTAACGGTAAATGAGGCATTAAGTGGAGATAGTAAAGTTGTTTTAGCTGAAGGTACAAATCAGCTAGGTAGACTGGTGGTTTCTTACAATACCAATCTTGGTAACGGAGTATTAAATAGATTTACACTTTCTAGTATTAAAACAACAAGTGGAAGGAATGGAATCTTAAGATGTGGAGTAGGAACTAATGGTGCATTAGGACATATAGTATTATCTGAAAGATATAGCGTAACATATAAAGCTAATTTAAATAAGGCAGGAGTAAGTGAAACTGTACCAGGAGTAGAATATTTCTATTGGAAAGAGGAAGGAACATTAAAGACAGGTCAAAGACCGGTACTAACTAAGAATGGTAAGGCATACGCAGGTTATTCCTTTAAAAATTGGAATACTAATAAGTATGGTGTAGGAACTTCCTATACTAAGAATACAAAGATAACACTAAGTAATGACTTGGTATTATATGCTATTTACGTAGATGATGTAAAACCAACAGCAGGAATAACTGTAACACCAACGACTTGGGATGATGTAGACGGACTAGTAACTATTAGAGCTATTGATGAAGGAAGTGGACTAGCAAGAATTGACTTATATAGAAGTAGTTTAGTTACTGGAAAGGAAGAACTGGTAAGAAGCTATTCCTTTAGTGGGGATAATGATGAAAGAATATGTAGATATACGCAAGTAGAGGAAGGCGAATTTATCTTTACTGCAAGAGTATATGATAAAGACGGTAACGTTACTGTACTAACATCACAGAGGATGAAGATAGATAAGTCTGGTCCTCAGATACATGGCTTAGAAGATACTAGAACAGATTGGACTAACAAGGCACCAGTAATAAGTGTAAATGCAACAGATTACTTGGATAACACTAGTTATACAGGTTCTGGAGTAAAGAAGGTGAACATTATTGATGATAAAGGTGTTGTAGTAGCAAGTGGCATAGATAGTGCTAGCTTTACACTTACAGAAAAATACGAAGGTGGGCATACTTTTACAATAAAGGTATGGGATAACCTAGACCATGCAACTACAGACTCTGTAACTACAAAGTATGATATAACTGCACCTGTAATGACAGGAACAGAAACAAGTAGTGTAGAGGATAGCATATATGTAGGTGACAACAAAATAGACCAAAATATAAACGATCATTTCTCTAATTCAAGGTATGCAAATGATAGTAGTGGAATAAAGTCAGTAGTATTGTATGAATATAGAGATGGTAAGCTAGAGGAAGTAAAGAACGAGAATACAAGAACATTTTTTAGTAAAGATGATACAAATAATACATTCCATGAGAAGTATGTGATTAAAGAAAAGGATAAGAATGTAGAGTATTATCTTCTTGAAGTATATGACTTTGCAGGAAATAAGACAACTAAGAAGATAACAAGCCAGAGATATTTACTAACTCTTATGCGAACAAGTATTGATAAGGGTACTTACGATATGTAATGAAATGGCGTAAACAAGGATAAAGTTTACGCCTATTTGTGTTGTGTAAAGATATTTTGGTTATGTAAAGTCGGTTGTAGTATAATGATTAGTATAGTTAGATAGATAAATCGAAGTTTGTAAGGGTGAAGAAAATGAATTATAAAGTAATTGACAAAGAGATATATTATCGTAAAGGCGTATTTCGTCACTTTACGGAAGATTGCAAGTGCTCAACCTCGATAACGTCGAGAATAGACGTAACAGAGCTCGTCACACATTCAAAGAACACAGGAACGAAGTTTTATGTCAATTTTCTGTATATTCTTTCAAAGGTTATGAATTCACGTGAAGACTACAGAATGGGATACCTTTGGCAGACAGATGAGCTGATCTGCTATGACGTGATCAATCCAACACAGTATGTTTTCCATGAAGATACGGAAACCTGTACTCAGGTATATACAGAGTATTTTGAGGAATATAAAAAGTTTTACACTGGAGCTTTAAATGATGTTGAGGAAGCGAAGAAGACTCGTGAATATGGTTTAGATATGGCAAATCATCCAAACTGGTTTGATGCATCTTATATATCATGGCTTTCATATGACTCGCTTAATATTGAATTGCCTGATGGACATTTATTTTTTTCTCCTATTATCAATTGGGGGAAATACAGAGAGGAAAACGGTAGACTTGTTATGCCTGTAACTGTTCGACTTAATCACGCAATTGCAGATGGATATTTGGTTGCTAATGTATTTCGTCTTTTGGAGAAGGAAATCAATTCTTTTGTTGAGTCATAATCGCAAAAATTCAAGTTTGAAGAGGTAAAAATTACTATGGGAGAATTGATAACATTAATTATTGTATTATTTATTGCTGTGATTCTTTTGATATTCAGCATCATGTCATTTCTTGAGCGTGGTCTTTTATTGAATAATGCATTCCTTTACGCCTCAAAAGAAGAGCGAGAAAAAATGGATAAGAAGCCTTATTATAAACAGTCAGCCATTGTGTTCTGCATTTTGAGTGTGGTTTTTATTGTGATTGCCCTCCAAATTTTGCTTAAAAATGACATTTTGTTTCTGCTTGAGATACCGCTGATAATGAGTGTTATCATTTATTGGATTGTATCGACTGTTCAGATTAATAAACGGTCAAAGAAATAGCTAAATTCCAGTTTGAAGAGGTAATATAAATGAATAATAACGATGAATTACAGATGCAGGTATCACCTATTTGTAATAAAAATGGAGAAAAACTGGCATACGTAACATTCTCTGATAGTGTAAGGCGAGCGGAGGGTGAGATACCTAAATGCATTATCAATTCTAATACAGGTTTTTCTGAGGAAGAAAAAAATGCATTAGAAGATTATATGAAACAAAACTTGGATATGCTAAAAGATTTAGCAAAGGAAAACAATCCTATAAAGTCTTTTATGAAATAATTTGTAAAAAAAGATAAAATAATAAAATAATACTTCTCTGTCCACGTAATAGGACACACCCTAGATTATAATTACTAATGTAAGATAAAGTTAGTAAGTAAAGGAGATTCTATTATGAATGAGAAGTATTTTTCAATTACAGGTATGTGTTTTAAGTATGGTAACGAGTATTTAGAGCCTAAAATGAAGGTTAAGCTTGTGAAGGAGCCTGACAATGAGTATGACAAAGAAGCTATCAAGGTAGAAATGCCTGGCCTAGGTAAGATAGGCTATGTTGCTAATAGCTACAGAACGGTACTTGGCGAAAGTATGAGTGCCGGTAGGCTTTATGACAAAATTGACGATGAAGCTGTGGGAGAGGTAATGTATGTATTGCCTCAAGGAGCAGTGTGTAAAGTGATCGAAAACGAAGAATGAAGGAAATAGGAGAAGGCATATGAACAATCTTGAAAAAATACAATCTATGTCGTTAGAGGAAATGATAACCTTTTTAAATGAACTAGATAACAAAGGCATATATACTCATTGTAACAATGAGTATTGCCATCAATGTAAAGATAGAGAATGCGAAACAGAGTGTAAATATAATGATGTAGACGTTATTAAATGGTGGCTTTCGCAAGAATACAATGTCGTCACTGTGTAAATAATAAAGAGGTGGTTAGATGAAAGTAATTAAGAGAAGCTTAGCAATATTCTTGATAGCAATTATTAGTATTCTTGGTTTAACAGGATGTATATACGATAAAAAAGAGGAAACGAAGACCAATTCAACGAGTGTAAATGAGACCAAAGTAAAAGAGGTCGATTATAGTCCATATTACGAGCTGATTAATACTGTTACAACTGGATTAATAAATGGATTTACAGATGAGCAAATACGAGATATGGATGTATCTGTTGTATTCTTTGAAAAGTATTATAGACATTTAAACGGATATGGCAATATTAATGATCTCGGATACACAATTAAAGATATAGATGGTAATGGTGTAAATGAGTTGATTTTTGGATTCTTGGCAGAACAGAACGATGACAAAGAACTAGGATGTAATGGCATTTTAGATATTTATACTATACGTGATGGCAAATTAGCACATGTTTTAGACGGTTGGGAAAGATGTCATTTTCGAATTAGGAATGATGGCGTTATAGTAAATAGAGGTTCAGGTGGAGCGTCAACATTTGGGTGTAATTATTTCGAATATAAAAATGATACGCTAACTCAGACAGAAGAAGTATTTAGAGATTATGAGAATTGGTTTTATAGTAATGAACGAAAGCCTGCTTATTATCGTGGAAGAACTGGTGGTTTGGGAGATACTGAGGATATTAATTCACTACAAAGGATAACAAAGGAACAAGGTGAAAGAATCATAGCAAGTAACAATCGAGACTATATATACATAGAGTTCACACCTTTTGTTCCCAATAATTGATGAGGTATTGATTATGGATATGAATTTAGATTTTGATGTAAAAAAGGTCTTTCAAGAACGATTAGCTTCAAGCATGGGGTTAGATAAGTACATGTATATTATTGATCAAGTACATAAGATAAATGTTTCTAAGGATGAAGACTTTCAACGTATCTTTAATGGGTTTTATATAGTAAGGCGAAATGAAGAATGGAGAAAGATTTATTATGACTATTTTGAGGTTGTAAAGAATGATAATCCTTCTTTTGAAAGTATACTTAGATATTTATATGAGAAGACTGGAAATGTAGAAACATCTTTTTCAAGTAAAATGCTTGCTTCAATATCGTATGAAAAGCCTATTTGGGATAGATATGTTGTTCAAAATCTAGGCGTTAACCTTACAGGTGATACAAAGGAAGAAAAGCTTAATAATGCAATATCACTTTATGAAAGTGTTGAGAAATGGTATGAGACTTTTATGAACACAGATAAAGGTAAGGAATGTATTGCCGAGTTTGATAGGGTATTACCAGATTATAAGGATATATCTGACATTAAGAAGATTGATAGTATTCTTTGGAGTATTAGATAAAGAATTGTGTCCCCCTTGGGAGATGGGCAAGGGGGTAGGGGATGGGAATGGTACACCTAAAAACTAAATAACGTATGAGATAAGACTTGATTTAAGAATCGAGTCTTATTTTTTGCATTTTTTTAAAGGGATTAGCTCAACTTGTGACATTCCATAGGTGTAAGACAAATATAGCTTACAAATCTAGAAGAAAGGAGAAAGCGCGTTATGAGGATAAAGAGTGCACTTGAAACTGTAGCTTTCAGAGTAAGAAATGCATTTACTAGGAAAGATGCAGTAGACCAAATCGTAATCATATTCATAATCATAGCAGTCGCTGCAGGAATAGCAGGTCTTTTGTATCTCTTTGGTACAAAGACATTCTTGCCAAGCTTTGAGAATAAGATTTCGACGCTAGTAAACAGCTGGTTTGATGCCAAGTAGGAGGGAATTATGCTAAGAGAAAAGGGTACTCTCCAAAAGGCGAATAAGAAGACTGAGGCTTCAATGGAGTTATTATCCTTTGAAGCTTCTGGGCTTCTTGCCTTTTTGGGGAACAGATTTGTAAAGGTCTATAAGATAACAAGAAAAGACAAGTTGTCTCTGTTTGAGGAATCAGATGAAAACATGAACTATAAGTTCTTTTACATTTCAGCGGAAGGCGGAACATATCTAAACTATTTAACCTTAACCATTTATGCTCTGGGGTATGTTGAAGCAAAAGAAATGTTTGAAGCATTTGAGTCTAAGCACAGCTTAGAGCCTATGGGCTTTGATGATGTTATGAATAGGATTCTAGACATAAGAGATAAGGATTATAGCTTTTCTTATATCAACTTCATAAGAAAGAAATTAGACCTTGTTAATTATTTGGAAAAGGATGAAAGTGTGGAAGCAAATTGTAACTTTGTAGAGATAAGGCTGGATGTATATCCAAGTGGTTGTCAGAGCAAGGTATTAAATTTGTTAAAGAAGATGGAACTTCCGTACATTTTAGCGGTTGAGAAGGAAGCTATAGGTGGAGAAGACAAGGAAAGCATAAAGAGACAGCTTAAGGACATAAATGGGAGAGATATAAGCATTTTGGATGACTATGTCTTTGGTCGAATAAGCCTAATGCTATTTTCGCTCGATGAAGAAACACTTGATATAGCAAGTAAGACGGTTATTGACAGGTTAACAGAAGAGGGCTTTATAGCTTGCAGTGGTAAGAAGGGCGACAAAGAAAGTTATCGTTACATGACAAGTCTAGGTCTTATCGGTAAAGAAAGTAACGTTGTACTAAGCGACAGTACGCTAAGAGCATTTATGTAGGGGGTGTGTATGAAAGCGATTAAATCAGGATATGAAAAGACAAAGATAAAAGACATACCTTTATTTATTGAGCTTCAGTCAACAACGGAGCTTTTATCAGTAAATGGCATAGATGATAGTGGAATCTTTAAGCTAACAGAGAAGCGATACTCAAAGATGTATCTGGTATCTGATTCTAACTTTGAAGGAAAGACATCGGAAGAGAAGAGAGAAATGATAGTTGAGTATGAGAAAGTACTAAAGACTATCCCATGTAGGTTTCAGATAACTATTGCTAATGAGTATGTAGATGAGGAGAAGTTTACTGAGTCTCTTAAATACGATACTAAGGATAAAGATACAGAGAAGCTTGTAACATCTTTAAATCAAGTAATAAGTGAAAAGGTTACCAGTGCTAAGCAAGGATTAGTACAAAGGATATATCTAACGCTAACTATAAATGCTTCAAATATGTCTGATGCGAAGAGCCAATATCTTTCAATGGAAGGAGCAATTAAGGCTGCATTTATCGGCATGGGAGCAAATGGCAGTAAGGGTGTAAAGATAAGTCCTGTATCTATCAATGAAAGACTACAGTTACTATTCAACTTCACGCATCCGGAGATTAAAGCAAGATATAAGGTGGATACAAGAAAAGAGTTAGAAAACGTAAGGTCAATCTTAGATGTAATAGCACCAAGTGATATGACATTTCATAATGAGTACTTTGAGATGGGAAACACAGTCGGAAAGGTGTTTTATGTAGATTGCTTTCCGAATCTTTTAGAATCTGACATTGTATCGTGTTTAACAAAGCTTAACTGTACGAGTTATCTAAGTATCAATAATGAGCTACTTGATATATCAGATTTCAAGATGGAAGTATCAAGAAAGTATATGAGCCTTGGTATGAAGATCGAGAGTGAGAAGAAGAGGAACAGAGATAAGAACGACTTTCTATCTGATGCTTCATCAAAGCTTTTAAATGAGAAAGAGAAGATGGATAAGTTCATGCGAGAGATTGACTCAGAGGACGAGCATTACTTTAACACGACTGTAATGATACTTATTCTATGTAATGACTTAGATACGTTAGCAGAGACAGAAGAAAAGCTAATAAACCAAGCAACGCTAAAGTCAGTAGAGCTGAAGGTTGCATTTTCAAGGCAAAAGGAAGGCATTAATAGCGTACTTCCACTGGGAATACAAGAGTTTAAGAAGGTAACAAACCTATCAAGCAGTTGTCTTTCAATGCTAATGCCGTTTAAGACAGAAGAGCTTAATGATAAGGACGGTATATATTACGGGATAAATCAGATAAGTCAAAACGTTATAAGAGCAAATAAGAAGAACCTAAAGAACCATAACGGACTAATTCTTGGACAATCCGGTAGCGGTAAATCAGCATTTGCAAAGACAGAGATGATATCTGCATATATAACTTCCAATATAGACCAGATCATGGTGGTAGATCCAATGGGAGAGTATAAGGACATGGCAGGTGCGTTAAATGGCGAAGTAATAAGCTTTGACACCGGAAAAGACATATATTTAAATCCAATGGATGTAGACTTCTTGGGTGCCAATCTAACGGACTTAAGGGACATTATAAGTGATAAGGCTGACTTTATCTTAACGCTACTAAGTATCTGTATTAAGAGAGAGCTTACAACTGTAGAGCAAGGGCTTATAGATTCTGTTGTAGAAAAGGCTTACTCGGCCAATTATAGCTTAAGGAAGAGGCTGAATGGCGAAGTAGATGAGAAAAGCGACTTTGAAGTACCAGAGTATCTAAAAGCCAAGTCTGAGAACATCATCGTAGACTCTAACCTAAGCAATGAAGAACAGATAAAAGCGTATTCACCAACACTCCAAGATGTATATCAAGGATTAATGGATGAGGGAACAAAGGAATCTGTGCATCTTGCATCAGCAATGGACATCTTTGTAAACGGTTCACTCAATCTGTTCAACCATAGAACAAACGTGGACTTAGACAATAGATACATTGTATTTGACTTATCTTGTCTTAAAGAGAATCTACGAATAAGTGCAATGCTAATCATGATGGAGACGGTAAAGGATAGGATAAAGAGTAATGCAAACAGAGGAATATGGACGCATCTGTACATAGATGAATTTCATGAGCTTTTAGGTGTAGAGCAAGTAGCAAACTTTGTACTAAAGCTATGGAAAGAGATAAGAAAGCTTCAGGGAATACTTATGGGTATAACTCAGAACATGACTGACCTATTAAACAATGATACATCAAGTAAGCTTCAAGCGATTCTATCTAATACTGAGTTCTTTGCTTTGTTATCTCAATCAAGTCTAGATAAGGAAAAGCTAATAGAGTTTATGCCCAACATATCCAAGGCTATGTTTAATTACGTAGATAACTCAGAGCAAGGCTGTGGACTTATACGTTTTGGAACGGTGACAGTACCTTTTGATATAAGGATGGATAAGGATAATTACATCTATTCCATTATAAATACGGATGGTGGTCAAAATGAAGTTTAAGGATAAGAGTAACAATTTCAAACACAGTGATAAGTTCATAGAGAAGGACAAGGGTTTTGTTAGTGAGGAAGAGCTTAAAGAGAGTAAAGAGAAGCAGATAAAGATGACAAAAGCCAAATATAAACCTAAGCGTAAGCCCAGTAGGAAAGAAAAGAAAAAGCTTCGAGAGTACTTTGATAGGAAAGATAAGAAACAAAGAGAGACCGGGCTTACGCGAAAGGAAGATAGACAAAGTGATAACACACAGAAGAAAGAGGAGCCACAGCAAAACAAGAAAGCTGATAAGAAGTCTAAATTTGTTGACAGTAAAAGCCAAACAGAGAGTAGCGAAAACACAGTGGACACAAGAAGAACTGAAGATACTAAGAAGAGGGCTGCAAAGAAATCAGTATCTACTGTTATAGACTTAAAAGGCAAGGTCAGAGAAGACTTTCAAGGCGAGAAGATAACGGGCAATGCAATGGATGACGGAAATAAAGGAGCGGTAGGTTTGTTTACAACTCTTATAAACCCGCTCACGTACTTAAAGATATTGTTTAGAGCACTAATAGCGTATATAACGCCTATTCTAATAGCAGTGGTATCTATCGCATTATTAGTTACATTCATTGTTGTATTTATCATTGCGATTGCAACAAACAGCAGTAAAGCCGGCGCAAATGGTTTAGAGGGATTCCTTGAAGGGTATCAGGCAAATGGAAGAATGAAGCAAGGCTTATCGGTTGATGAGATAAACGAGATTAAAGGGAACCTATTTATGACAGAGAGCCAGAATAAAGCTGTAAGCTTTGCGCTTGATAAGGTTGGAATGGCGTACTCGCAACCACTAAGAACGAGTGGAAGGGCATATGACTGTAGTAGCTTAGCGTACTATGTATATCTGTATGCGGGTATTGATACATCAAGAGGGGGTGGATATCCACCAACAGCAGATCAGATAGCAAAGTACTTTGTGGACGAGGGGAAAGCCATACCGACGAATGCTGAGAACTTTAGTCTTGCACCGGGGGATTTAATCTTCTATGCAAGGGATGGAGAGAACTATTATATGAACATTTACCATGTAGCCATATACATTGGGAATGGATATGCGGTTGAGGCTCTAAATACTAAGTATGGAGTGGTATATCAGCCGTTAAGAACGAAGAACGCTGTACTTGCAGCGCACGGATTAGATTAAGGAGGAAGAATATTATGGATGATATTAGTCAAGTAGTACAAATGGAATACAAGGGTACATATTACGTACTGAAGGGAACGACAAAGGTTATTTCTTATTTTGCAAAGGCTATAAAGGCTTTGGGTGAGTTTATACATAAGAAATACCAAGAAAGACCGGGTGCATGCACTTGGAATAGACTGCAAGAACTTTCAGAAGGAAATCCAATCGTTCTTGAATTTCCTATTGAGATGCTAGAAGAGAAGATGGAATTTCCAAATGAAGATGAGCCTGTAACTATGTTTGAACATTACTGTAATCAGAATGGGTTACACTATACCATCTTGCCGGACTTTAATCCTAATGATGACTATGTACCTGTAGGCATTTTATCACAGGACATGGCTATACATGAAGAGCATATAAAGTCGGTAATGAATAAGCGTATTGAGAGCCAAGAAAGTAAGAATAAGAGTTATTCAGAACTTTTATCTGAGCTTGAAACAGAACTTGTAAACGAGACTGATAATGACAAGAGAGAGAAGTTAGAAGTCCAGATTGAAAATGTAAAGGAAGCGATGAAGCAGAACGAAGACTTGCTTAGTGAATCAAAGGATAAGATGGAAAAGAATAATGTAATAGACTTTGTGGAATACTTAAAGCAAGGCGAGGACACTAACTTTTCTGATAATCCTGACATTGCATTAGAGGATATGGAAGAGCAGGGTATTTTAAAGGACTTAGAGCCAAAGGAATGTATGATGCCTATAAGGGATAAGAACTTAGTACCTGAGTCTAAGGAAATCTATTATACGCAGGTTGTAGATGATAACGTCTATTCAATTCAGAGAACATTTAATGAAGACGAGAACGGTATAGTGTATTCAGATTACAGGGTGGTAGATCCCAATAACCCTCAGACTCCGACAGAATTTACAGACAAGGACATGACAAGTAAAGAGTTTGAGAAAAGCTTACCTAATCTGTTATCAGATGCTGGTGTATCTGCTGATGAGCCTACTGTTGCATTAAGAGATAGGAATCATTACATGGCATACTTAGGTGGACTAAATTTTTATGGAACCCAAGAGGCAGAAAGTAAGAATCTTGGGTTTAGCAGTGAAGAAGCGAAGGAGTTTATTGAGAAGGAAGTCGAGAATGAGAAGACTAGGAAAGCCTATGATAAGTCAAGAGAGCGAACCTTTATTGTATCAATGGATAAGGTAATGCTTAATGACGAGAATAGCCTTGTGGTAGAGGTAGATGATGGCTTACTTCAAGGTGCCAATGTAACGTTTACCGATGATGACGAAGCGCAAGTAACTATTTCTAAGGATAAGGAATATAACCTTATAAACGGCGAGAACAAGGAAAAGGTAACAGGAAATGAAGTTCTTTCTAACTTTACTGATAAGACTGATAGTAAGACCAAGACAAAAGCAAAGGTAAGGTGATTGTATGAGTAGAGTAAGAACGGTAAAGAAGCAAGAAAGAACGCCAAAGCAAACAGTAATTATATACGTTATTGGATGCGTCATAATGCTATATATAGGATGTCTCTTAGGGGCATCCTATTTGCCTAATAGCAATCTTAAGGAGTTTCTAAATAACTTCAATCAGTTTGTAATACAAGAGCATCATTTCCTAGTGGGCTTCAATAAGTATACAGCTATCTTCTCATTAGTATTATGGATAGGCTATTCATTGGTATTTATTTTAATTATGACAAAGATACAGCATCCGTTTGCAGGACAGGAGTATGGTCAAGCGGAGTGGGGAGAAGCAAAGGAATTTACAAGGGAATATGCAAACCACGATGAAGAAAACATAATAGAGGTTAACACCGGAGATGTAGAGCTTTCGCATCCGCTTAGAGTAAATAAGGCCAATTACTGGTTGGCAGAGGACGTATATCTTTCAATAAATAACGAGAAAACATCTAACTTAAACATGCTTGTAGTAGGACCTCCGGGATCGGGTAAAAGTTTTAGGTTGGCTAGACCGCTACTTTCAAACCTATGCGGTAACTTTGTAGTAACAGATCCTAAGGGAGAATTGTATAAGCAGACAGGGCAGTACTTTGAAGATAACGGATATGAAGTAATGGTAATGAATGTAGAATCGGAAGATGCCATGCCAAGTAGTATAAGGTTTAATCCATTTTCGTATATTAGAAATGAATCTGACATTATGAGCATTGTATCTATTCTTATGAAGTCAACTACACCTGCAGAAGAAAGCAGTAACACAGACCAGTTCTTCGAGCAATCAGCTGAGGTTCTTCTGATAAGTATAGTTTACTTGATGCATTACTATGAGAAGCCTGAGAACAGGAACTGGAAGAGATTTGTAGAACTACTTGATTCAACGTGTGTCTATACTAAGAATGACGGAAGCATAGACAATAGAGAAGGTGGTATTTTATCGATAATGGAAGATGCCAATAAAGCGTGGAAGGATGCCGGACATGAAGATAACTTCCCTGGATATACGAATGTAGAGAAGTTCTATAACGGTGCAGCAGAGACAACGAGTAGTATTGTAGCAAGCTTGGATGCACATTGTAGATACATGAGGCTTAAGTGTGTCATAGACCTTTTGTCAGAGGACGAGATACATATAGCTGATAGCTTCTGTTATGGCAAGATGAATGATGATTCAACTACAGGGAAAAGGATACTTTATATAGTAACAAGCGAGGATAAGAGATATTACGACTGGATTCCGAGCATGGTGTATTCTCTCTTCTTTGATGAACTATATCATTTAACTTCTGTAGATACTTCGCTTAATGAAACTTTGCCGGAACATTTGACTTTCCTCATGGATGAATTTGCGAACGTAACCCTGCCTGACAGTTTTGTCGAAAAATTAAGCACCATGAGGTCACGAAATATGTCAGCGGTAATAATTCTACAAAATCTAATCCAGTTAAAGAGGAAATTTCCTAAATATGACATGGATAAGGACTTGATAGGTAACTGTAGCATAATAGATATCTTAGGCGCTCCGGATATGGACTCGTGTGAGTATTTGTCTAAGCACTTTGGAACTATGACAATACATAAAGCAAGTGATACGGATTCTAAAGACTATAAGGGCTCTTCATCTCGTTCAGAGGATGTGTTACAGAAGCCGTTACTATCTGCTGAGGACATCTTTGCAATGAAGAAGGATGGCGAGTGTGCGATAGTTGTAAAGGGCGCAGATCCATTGTTCCAGACAAAGTGTCGTATGGAGAACACTGACTTTGTTAAGTTACTATGTAGGAAGAGTGAACCATATAACCCAATGAAGAGGGTAGAGAAGAGAAAGAAGATAGAAGCCGAAATGGATGAGTTTGTCCTAGTCGGAAAGCATGCAAGAGAGTATGCAAAGAGGCATAAAGAGAACGGCGGACAGATTGTAACGTTAACAATGGAAGACCTAGAATATTTTGATATGGCAACGGAATCAAAGCAGGAAGTATCACAATTCCCAATATCAGACATAAGAAAGAAAGCGTTAAAGAGTAATTATAGGGGATACCTTGAAAAGAAGAGCCTAAACTTTGACTTTAGTATGTTAAAGACTGACGGACTATCTGACGTAGATAAAGCGGATAGAATAAGCATAGCTCAAAGTCTAATCCATTTGGGCTTTAGCACATCTCAAATGAACGAACTAATCCCACTAATCAACAAAGGCTTCTCATTCGAAGACATCAAGCGTATGTTTGGTATAGACTCTAGCACGGAAGAGATAGTGAGAGTGGTGAAGGAAATATAGGCTTTTTGAACAAGAAAAAACCGCCCTATATTAGAGCGGTTTATATGAGAAATTATTTTCTAGTTATTTTTTCAACAACTTCGCCTTCTACTTCTTGGATTATACCATTAGGGTAGTATTTCGGTGATCCGCTAATTTTATAAACGATTCGAAAAACAGGTAAATTATTTAATTCTATATCTTCTGTAGAAAGATATGATAAAACTTTTGTAATATCATCAAAACCAGGTGTGTCTGCTACCTGTTGGCCTTCTTTAGCGCCAGTGTTTATAAGATATCCATTAGACTCTTTACCTATTAACGCTGGGTCTACCTGATAAGTATATCCGTCTCCGAAATCGAACCATGCGATGATTTCACCACCAGCAAAAGTGAAAAAGCATTTTGCATTATCTCTCTTAATAGCGTACACAGTTGCACCGTTCGGATCATCAAGCTTAGTATATCCAAGCGCCTTAGCGTATCCATCAAGGTCGAAGTTCTTACCATTGATAAAATCTTCTGCCTTAACAGACTTCCTCTGTTCGAGCGAAATAGTCGGCTCAAAATCTGAATTAGATGTTTTGGTGTCAGATTTCGAATCATCAGATTTGCCTGTGTTTGAGCTAGTATTCTGGTTTGTAGTGTTATTGTTTTGGTCATTACCAGTTTTATCCTGACATCCACAACCTGCAAATACTAACATTACTGCTACTATCATGGCAATAATTGCCAAAAATCTCATTTTTCTCATATTCTTTTTCCCCCTTCTTAAGGTACTATGTCGGAATGACTATTCGTCTCCTAAACTATCTACTATACTTACATTATACCACAGAGGTAGCAAAAAGCGCTGAGGATACAGGAAGAATTAGAAAATCTTGAAGCCTCAAAGAATGACGCAGTAAATAATCATAATGATAGCGTAAATACGACTAACGAAGAGAATGGCAAAATAATAGTTAAAAACCAAGATTTGTTAGGAATTACTTATGGAGAGTTAAAGGCAAGATACGGCAATGACCTAAAGGCTGAATTTAAGTTTCATGGAGATTACTATGTACTGTTCCTCAACTCGGTGTTGATTTTGTTTTTCATTCAGATAGTTGGAATATGAATGATTCTGATGTTGTAAAACAGATATCAGGTAAATTAGGGAATGTTGTATCCGGACTTAACGGTAAAATGAAAATAGATGAGTTTACTAATAAGTTAGATTCTTATAAACAACCTGCAACTTTTGAATTGAAGAGAGGTGCGGGTACAAGCTATTATATTAGTGATTATTATGCGGAAGTACACTTCCAAGGACAATATAAAGACGTTACAGTTGAGGATAAGGAGAAAGGAATGTCTGATTCTTGGGGAGGATGTCTTTACATAGCCGTAGACGAAGATGATACTGTTAATCCTGAATCATTTGTATGGTTATCTCGAGTAGCAGGCTGATGTTAGGGATATAAGCGCTGATATACCCATATCTCTGTGTTCTCCCTTGGGAGTCGGGCATAGGGAGTTAGAGGGTAGGGAATGGTACCCTATAAAACTGAATAACGCACTGAATAAGACTTGATTTTACAATCAGGTCTTTTTTATGTTTTTAAGAGATCAGTAAAATTGGATACATTATTTTTTATTTCTAAGCTAATTGTAATGAAGATGAATCCTGTTTTTCCTATTAAAACGTTATTACATATGATACAATAATCGTGTAGTTCATATACATTTTGAGGGGGAAGATATGAAAAGAGTAAAAAGTATAGCTGTAATTGTGTTGTCATTGTCTTTAATTATTGTATTAGCAGGATGTGGATGTCAGAATAATACTAATGAGGACAATAGTAACAGTACGACGCAAGAAACGAATAGTTCAAACACTAGTCAATCTGATGATTCAAAGGTTAATACAAAGACGGCAAATTCTGACTTTGAGCCAACAATTTCACTTGAGCAAAGGAAAGCAGTTAAGGCAGAAGATTATATCAACGGCAATACTTTTGACCTAACGGCGTATGCAGAAGCTTTAGGATATACTAGGCTTGAAGATCCGCAAGGTGGTGTTCTTTACGCTATGAAGAATGGTAATGTGAAATGCTTTTTTACTTATGATAGTAATAACATGATAGCGTGGTTTGATTGCGGAGATGGATTCACTTATAAGGCAGGGCCACTAGAGTGTTCTACTGAACCAATTTATACAATAAAATCAAAAGGACAGGAAGACAGAACCATTTCTAAGAGTGAAGGATTAGATGAAATTTCTTCATTCTTGGCCTATATTGCCACAAGTGATAGTCCAAGTTTGGATCGACTACCTTCTTTTAAGCACGTTACTAAATATTCTGGCTCAGCGGAATATTATACAGACGGCCTTATGAATGTTCGTAGTAAAGGTCAAAAAGTAGACGATATCAGTTGTCATCCAGATAATTAATTCGCATATTAATAATTATGTTTGCGTATTTATATATTTCTAGCATTATGAAAGATTTTTTGTAATAAGGGGGGAGATATGAAAAGAGTAAAAAGAATAGCTGTAGTTGTGTTGTCATTATCTTTAATTATTGTATTCGCAGGATGTGGATGTCAGAATAATTCTAATGAGAACAATAGTAATAGTACGACGCAAGATACCAAAAGTACAAACACAAGTCAATCTGATGATTCAAAGTCTAGTACAAAGACTGCAAATTCGGACTTCGAGCCGACCATCTCGCTCGAGCAAAGGAAAGCCGTTAAGACGGAGGATTACATCAACGGCAATACGTTTGATCTAACGGATTATGCTGAAGCACTTGGATTTACTCACCTGACCGATCCGAGTTATCCGGAAATTGCATTTTACGCAATTAAGCGAGGTAATACTTATTGCCTTTTCTCATATGGTGATCCGAATCTAATGGTTGCATGGTTTGATAATGGTGATGGTTGTGTTTATAGAACATCGGCTGAGTCTATAGCAACAAATTCAGAATATACAATAACCTCTAAGAATCAAAAAGATAGAAAAATTTCGCGCGAAGGTATTGAAAGGATTGAAAAAGCAATGAGAAATATTTCTACGGATGAAGAAATAGATATGCAAGACCTACAAGGCTTTACTCATGTTGAAAAACATACGGGACCAGCTGCTTACTTAGAAAATGGTCTTTTGAAGGTTCGCGAGATAGGTGGCATAGTTGAATCATTCAGTGCACATGGTAATCAATGAATTGTTATATAGTATTCATTTGGAAATAATGATATTGGAGGTTTACACCTATGAAGTTTTTAAAAAATAATAAAGGTTTTACAACCATAGTAATTGTAATTATTATTGTATGTGCAGTCGTTGTAGTAGGTGGAATAATCGGTGGTGTTGTAGGATATAACATTTATCAAGAGAAAAAACAAGAGGAAGAAGCGCTGAGGATACAGGAAGAATTAGAAAATCTTGAAGCCTCAAAGAATGACGCAGTAAATAATCATAATGATAGCGTAAATGCGACTAACGAAGAGAATGGCAAAATAATAGTTAAAAACCAAGATTTGTTAGGAATTACTTATGGAGAGTTAAAGGCAAGATACGGCAATGACCTAAAGGCTGAATTTCAGTATCATGGAGATTACTATGTAACTGTACCTCAACTCGGTGTTGATTTTGTTTTTCATTCAGATAGTTGGAATATGAATGATTCTGATGTTGTAAAACAGATATCAGGTAAATTAGGGAATGTTGTATCCGGACTTAATGGTAAAATGAAAATAGATGAGTTTACTAATAAGTTAGATTCTTATAAACAACCTGCAACTTTTGAATTGAAGAGAGGTGCGGGTACAAGCTATTATATTAGTGATTATTACGCGGAAGTACACTTCCAAGGACAATATAAAGACGTTACAGCTGAGGATAAGGAGAACGGAATGTCTGATTCTTGGGGAGGATGTCTTTACATAGCCGTAGACGAAGATGATACTGTTAATCCTGAATCATTTGTATGGTTATCTCGAGTAGCAGGCTGATGTTAGGGATATAAAAGCTGATATATACCCATATCTCTGTGTTCTCCCTTGGGAGTCGGGCATAGGGAGTTAGAGGGTAGGGAATGGTACCCTATAAAACTAAATATAACACTTAATAAGACTTGATTTTCGAATCGAGTCTTATTTTTTTTTGCATTTTTTTAAAGGGATTGGCCCAACTTGTGACATTCCATAGGTGTAAGACAAATTAGTGGTTTAGAGTCTTGCAAATACTTGTGGAAGGAGGAAAAGCAAATGACTGGTATTTTGTTAGCTAGTGGCTATATGACAGCCATAACAAACTTAAAGGGCATCCTACTTACAATCGGAGCTGCGATCGGTGCAGTTATGCTAGTTTACGGTGGCATAAAGTTTGCCATTGCATTCAAGCAGATGGACCAGCAGGGAGAACATCAAGCGGTGTACGCAATTGTAGCAGGCGGTGTACTTATCGGATTATCAGCACTTGTTGCGGCGCTAACGTAAAGGGGGGATTATGGCAGAGTTAATAAAGAGCCTTTATTCAGCATCCTTTTACATTTGGAACAACCTAATAAGTGTGGCAATGACGTTATTTCAAACTAGTCCAAAGAGTGCAGCAGGTGGAAGCTCCTATGGAACGATAAGCGGGATTTATAACTCTATAGCATCAGCAACGGTTCCGATAGCGACAGTATTCTTCATCATCGCACTTTACAAGACAGTCATACAGTCGCCACCTGAACAGCAAGCCACAAGATTTATGATGGATGCAGTGAAGTATTGCATAATTTTATTTATATCAGCGAACCTATGGCAGATCATGGGGTGGGTAATAGACTTTAGCGATGGAATAACGAGTGCCATTGGAGCAAGCGGAAGCTATGAGTTAACAATGAACTCAACGTTATCTAGTTGCATAGACAAGAGCCTGACATTTCCGGACTTCAGTCTAACAAGTGATTGTATAAAGACATATCTCGAGAAGGTAGGGTGTTTCCTAATCTTCTTAATAAGTGGTTCAACGATGATATTCGTGATGGTGGCAAGTTGCATATCCATTATAAGCAGTGCTTATCAGAGGATACTTAAGCCATTAATCATACTTCCATTTAGCGGGATAGCGGTAGCTTTGGGAGCAGGCGGTCATGATACATCACGTTCCCTTTGGCAATATGCCAAGACATTTTTGGGATATTGCTTATCGGGGGCATTGATGATCATATGCATAAAGATTGGATATACGCTATGTACAACGCTAGTAAACTTTGGGCTTGAAGGACAGAGTGACATAGGTAAATGCATACTTATAACGGTACAAGCATTAGTAACACCGGTAGTAATAGCAGGACTTGTCAAAGGTTGTGACCACATGGTACATCAGATGTTTTAAAGGAGAGAAATAATGGCAGAAATAATGGAGAGAAATCTCAATCTAGAAGAGGTAGATGCGGATGCCTTATTTGGCATAAAAGCTTTCAAGTACCAAACGGTGAAGCAAAAGATATTGTTCTTTGGTCTTGTAGGCATGGGAGTAGCATTGAATGTAGCGCTCCCACTAATATTTAGCATATCACGTATTGTTTGTATACTCCTTTCATTAGCCCTATTAGTTGTAGCCGTATCATTCGGCTGCAACTATGCCGAAGGGCTAACACTCGGAAGGTATGTATATCAAATGATATTTAAGCCGGTAAAGAGGGTAGTGTTTATCTCAAGTCTGGATAAGAAGAGATTAAGAGAAAGAAATAATGAGCTTATATCAAAAGAAGATATGAAGCTAAGAGAGATTAACAGTAAGGACAAAGAAATGCATAAGAAGTTGCTTAAAAAAATAATCATCTTTGCTGTAAGCATAGTGATTGTAATTATCGGAGCACTAACGTTTATGCATTTTAAGGGTGAGCTAAACACTCATCATGAAGCTGAGATAGAAGGGAGTGATTTAGTTGAATAAGGACATAGAGGAAATGGCAAATGTCTTAGAGGACAGTCTTTATAAAAACCAAGGAAAAGCTATTTTAGAAGACTTGAATAAGAAGAACGTAGATAATCTTTCAACATCAAAAGAGAAGATAAGAAAGATGCTTAGAGACGAGTTAGACACCTATGCAAATCCCGATGGGTCTGACATAAGTGAAGAGAAGAAAGAAGAAATCATAAGTCTTGTAGAAAAGAACCTTTGGGGCTATGGGATTATTGATGATTTGATCCAAGACAAGAGCATTTCTGACATAAAGCTGTATGACTATGACCATATCAGAGTAAAAAGAAAAGGAAAGCGTATGGATGCAGGCATAACATTTGCTGATAAGCAAGCATTCAATAGGTTTACTACAAGGTTACTAGAGAGAAACCATGTAAACCTTGGAACTGCAAATGCGGTACAGACATTTACAGATCCCAATCAAGCAAGATTTATCTTAAGGATAACGGTCATGTCGAGCTTTCTAACAGATAGTGGGAAACCATGCATAGCGATAAGAAAGATTCCAAAGAAGAAATGCACGTTAGAGGAACTAAAGAAGCTAGGTATGTTTAAGGGTTTTGGACATCCGGGATCAGAGGAAAAGCTAATAAACCTTTTAAAGCAAACAGTAAACAGCAAAGGAGTTCTATTTACAGGTAAGGGTGCAGCAGGAAAAACAACTCTTCTAAATGCTTTAATAGCTGAGATACCGAAGGACGAATCTATTATGATTTGCCAAGAGAATGCAGAGCTTTTTGATGACGAGCATCCGGACCTTTCTTGTGTTCATGTAGTAACTAATGGAGCAGATTCAAAGGTTAGCTATAACTTAGGAGACTTAACAAGAGCATCGCTTTTAATGGATCTTGACAGGGTGATTGTCGGCGAGATTAAAGGTGGAGACGAGGCGGCAGGGCTTTCAAAGGCAAGTATGACCGGTCATAAATGTATGACGAGTGTACACGGAGAGTCTTGTGAAATGGCAGTAGACAAGATGGCTGACTACATAAGCCAAGCAACCGGGTATTCTATTGAAGAATCAAAGAGACAGCTTTTAGGGTTTGAATATGTAGTGCACTTGCACCAGTTCAACGTAGACGAGGTCTGTAAGATTAAGGGCGTCGATAATGAAGGAAAGTTGGAACTTGAAACAGTCTATACGAAGAGAGGTAGGAAGAAATGAAGAAGTATTTAAAATTCATAATCCCGGGCATTGTTGTTGTAGGACTAATAATAAGTGGATTCTTTCTAACAACGTTAAGTGACTCTAAGGATAATGCCAAGAATGAGGTAGAGGACATAGAAAAGCTTGAAGATAACAGCTTTTATGTTACAAGTGGAAGCGGCTATCAAAAGGCAAGCATTAAAGACTACACGTTTGAGGGCAACGAGATAAATAAGGACAGTTCTGATAACAGAGCCATCTTCTTTGATACAGAGAGTGAGAACATACCGACTGTAAGCGGTAATGAAGTGCTTCTCTATACATCAAAGACAGAGGTACCGGAAGAATTTATTTTTGAGCGTTTCAGGGATGACGGAATAAGCATTGGGCTTGCAAATCTAGTTAAGGATGAGAGTAATCATTACTATTTTCCACTGAGCGATAACGATTCTGACGACTACAAGGGATATGTAGACATGAAGTCAGAAGTATCAAATGTAACGAAGCTTACGGATGTAACAAGGTTATATATAGACCAAGTAGGAGATTTGAAGGTCAATCCTGATAGTGTGACTGCAGGTGGCGTAATAAAGGGCTTAGAGCCAAACAAAAGCTATGTAGGAACATTTTATACGGGGACAAATTATCAAGACTTTAGGGTGGACTCTAACATCCATACATTTACATCAATGGAAGAAATGAAAGCCTATGATTATGAGTTCATGCATTCAAATGTCATTAAAGTAAAGATACCGGAATACTTTAAGAGTGGCTATTATCTTGTTAATGGTATTGGATTTATAAGATACATAGCAGAGAAAGACATAGGTAATGCAAACATAGACTATAACAGTCCAATGATTATTTATGACGAGTATGGCTTTGTAGTATACGATCCGTCAGATGAATCATATAAAGGCATAACTGAAGAGCAAGCTGTAGCAAACAGTAAGGTTGGAATAGCAGAGGAGGGAGTTTAATGCAGATTTTTATATATGTAGCTTTATTTATCGTAATTGCGCTCCTTATCTATCTAACGAAAGACAGTATTAAGGACAAAGCAAAGAGCATAAGATTTGGCTACAAAAAGAAGATGAATGAGAAGGTGGAGACAGAAACAGAGTTTGTAAGAGCCTATGGTGACATAGAGAATAAGTCCATCATATACAAGATAGATAGGCTCCTTCTGGTATCGGGAATGAAGAGAAGATTTCCAAAGCTTAGTGCAAGTATCTATCTAGCAATTTTAGTAATAACGGGGCTTGTAGGATTCATTCTAGCACTAGTTATATCAAAGAACATCTTTATAGCAGGTTTTGTAAGTGCTCTACTTGTGGTAACACTTGTGGCTATCTTAAAAGCGATGGCACAGAAAGTATATAACGAGATTGAGGATGGAATAGAAATCTTTGTATCGCTTCTTTGTAACCACGCAAGAGGAAGCACAGACCTTGTAACAATCTTTGAGGGTGCATATGTATCACTTGAAGGCGAACTAAGGAATTTGGTAGGCAAGTTTTTATCTGATGTAAAGGAAATCGGAAATGTAGATACAGCCTTAGACATTATGAAGTACTCGGTAGATAACAAGCAGCTTAGGACAATACTTGTAAACCTAAAGAACTGTTCGCATTTTCAAGCCAATTACGAAGAGGTGCTAGGACAGATGATGAGCCAGATAGCTGAATCATTAACGGCAAGGGAAGAGAGAAAGAACGTATTGTTCTCAATGAAGATAACGCTTATGGTCATATCTGTAGCCAGTTTTATCATCATTGAGATAGTAGGAGCAAGTCTTGGGGTTGATGTATTTGGCATCCTTACGAGTAACTACTTTGGTCAGGGACTTATGTTTCTAACCGGAATAATGTATCTATTCGTAGTAACAAGGTTATTTAAGACAGATAGGTAGGTGAAGATATGGAATTAATCTTAATGGTATTCCTATTTGTGACAGTATTTATAGCTACTGAATCCATAATCTTAAGAAACCGAGGCAGTAATCCCAAAGAAGTACTAAAAGATAGCATGGATTCTCTTAAGAATAAGGATAGCATAAATGAATGGATAGGAAGAAAACAACTAAAACTAAATAGAACCGGAGCTGACTTCTTCATTAAAGATAAAATCAGCGTAGGCAGGTGGTATGCATATAAGCTATTGTTTGGTGTTCTTATGTATTTCATCTTCCTAATAGTGACAAAGATAGTAGATCTAAGTTTTGCACCGCTCATATCTGTCGTAGGTTTCATACTTGGCTTCTTCTTATTGGATATACATTTGTATCTGAAGAATAAGAAGAGTAATGATGAAATGATGTCAGACATAATGGAAATGAGTCGGTCAGTCCTGTACGGAGCTCGTGGCGGACAGTATATATCAGAAGCATTAAGCGATGCAGTTCTGGTGGTTGAGAACAAGAGGCTCAAGAAGGAAATGATAAAGATGAAGATGGGCTTAGCGAGTGGCGAGTCCATAGAAGCTTGTCTTGATGAATTTGAAGACCACTTCAGTAATGCAGAAATAAATGCATTTGTAACAGTAATAAAGAGCTTAATAAGTACAGGACAGCTTGATGAAGCATTAAAGACATTAGAATCGAACATTACAAGAGAGCAATCCGGGGTAAATAAGAGAAGGCTTACAATTCTTGAAAATAAGACTCTTGGATATGTGATACTAGTAGCATTCGATATCTTGCTGGTACTTCTTTATTGCATCATCATGAGAGTCTTGGATTTACAAATAGCATTATAGGAGGCAGATATGAAAAAAGAGGCAGCAGTAACAGAAAACATGCTTGTTGCACTAGTAGGCATAGTTATAACAACAGCGCTACTTACCATAGTTATCTGCACGTTCGCAGGTATATCTGATAAGTGGAACATGAAGCAACAAGCGAGAGAAACATTACTGGTAATGGAAACAGAAGGTTATCTAAAGCCTGACGAACAAAGTAGACTACTTAGCGGTTTAGAACAGTGTGGACTTAATAACATCACCTTAGATGGCACAACGCAAAGCGAGGTCGGATATGGAAGTGATATAACGCTGAGTATCAAGGGCACATATCAGAATAAGAGACTGGCGTTCATGGGAGGCTTATCAAAGATAACGAACTTAGGTAGTGAAGTAGCAATCAATTTAAGAAGCACAGCTAAACAGTGAGGTAGCAACATGAAAAAAGAGGCAAGTAGTTCTATCGGATATCTGTTTCTCTTCGCATTACTACTTCTGGGTGGAATCATTGGCATATATGTACTTGTAAAGTCAAGAGCTATGACTAACCAAAGGGAAGTAGATGATACCTTAACAAGCGCAGTTTTAGGCTCGCTAATTATGGATGATGAATATTTCTTTTATACAAAAGAACTCGGGACTCCAACATTTGTATTTGAAGATACAACAGAGTCTTTTAAGATTTATAGGAGTATTATTGAAAAAGCAAGAGGAGAGCATGAAGATTTCTATAAGAACGTAAGTTATGACACCTTCGTAACATACAGTGTTGAAGGTGATAAGGTGACTGTAACGGAATTTAGTGAAGACGGAAGTCACAAAACAAGAATAGAGAACCTGGGCGAAGCAAAGACGCCAAAGGGTGAAATAGTAGAGAAGACTTCTGCTTACGGAAAGATCAGCTTTGATGTGAGAGGCATCGGCGATGAAAACATGAATAGAGTAAGCAGAGATGTATTTTGCACAATGGAGGAAAATAAAAATGTTTGAGAAAAAGAAAGTAGAACAAGTGAATGAACTGGTAAAACCTAAGAAAAAGGAAGTAAAGCCTAAGGGTGGGGGCTCAGGTATTAAGACCATAGTAATCCCACTTGTCTTAGCTGCAGTGATAGTATTCTTATTGTATCTAGCAATAAGCTTTGGAGTAAGTAGTGGCGATAAGGTGACATGTTATACGGCAAAGGAAGATATCCCTGCTAACACGTATGTAAAGGACTATGAAGATTACTTTGAAAGCAACTTGGTAGATTCGAATGTAGTACCTGACAACGCAATAAAATCAGACTTTCCTAAGAGCTTCTATATAGTAAGCAAGATGGATAAGCATCAAATGGTGCTAGAAGATGATATCGTAACAAGTAACGTAAAGGTTGAAGGGATTGATAAGACAACGGATGTAACAGGCATATCGGTTAAAGACTTTAACTTTGCAGTAGGCGGAACCTTAAGAGCCGGGGATCTAATAGATATATATGCACCTAATGAAGAGACAGACATGTTAGAACCCCAGGTAGAAGACATCTTAATAAAAGAAGCCTTTGACTCAACCGGCAACAAGATAACAGATGAAGGTGTAGCCGTAGCCTTTAACATCTTCGTCCCACAGGATAAGGCAGAGGCTGTAAACAGAGCTTTAAGCCTAGGTGATATACAATTATATAATTCGAAATAAGGTAAAGTAGGCAAATGTCTTCTTTTTAGTATTTGCTCAGAAATGAGCAAATACTCTATTGACACATTATGAGCATGATGCTACAATATAACCATAGAGAAAATAATGAGCAAATGATGAGGGGATTTTCAATGGCTAAAGATATAGAAAACAGTAACGAAATAATGACTCCCAAAATTGTACGTAGTGTCGATTCTAAAGAAGTGCCTATTCCTAGCTTTTTAAGTAAGGATAATTCTGAAGAAGATATGCTTAAAAAGGGGATTAGCGAACGCATTATAAAAAATTTTGATTATGAGCGAAAAAGACAAAAAAGAAATATAAGTGAATTAGAAAAAAAAATAGGCGTAAAGACAGGATATGTTAGGGACATCGAAAATAATAACTATTCTAAAGTTCCTTCTTTAATGTTTGTCTATCATGCTAGTGAGGAATTGAATGTAGGTATGGATGAATTGGTTAAGCAGAATTTGCGTTCTGAATCAAGTGATGAAGTACTGACAAGAAGATTCATTAAGAGAATAATTAAGCAGACTAACTCAGATGTTTTACATTGGAAAACACAAACAGAAAAACAAATGAATGCACGAATAAATAGAAACGAACTGCCTAATCCATTATTTAAAATAGAGAAAACGCCGTATGGTAATTTAGATTTTTTATATGATTCACTTTTTGGAAAAAATGATGGTTTAGTGGTTCGTGAAGAAATATATTATGCAAGAATTGATACAAATTGTATGATATGCATAGTCCCAGTAGAAAATGATAGTCTTCCTGGTTTTTTTGATGATTATGAGATATATTTACTTACTGGCATTAAGAATGATTATAATCCATTTGAAGGAGATATTAATATTGATTATTATAAAAAGATTGTGGTTGAGCCTATTGTATGTACTTATATTTCAGACGTGTTTGACAATTTAATTTATCGTTTAAATAATGTCGTTAAGGAGTCTTTGAATAGGTCATTCTTAAGCGATAATTCTCGAGATATTATGAAGCGTTTTGTTTAATGATTATGTGATGCTGAGAAGGTATTGGTAGTATGATAAGCTAGTGATTTACGATTGTGTATGGAGGCGATAATATGATTGACAATGAAGTATATGACCTTAATACAATGAACATGGACTTCTATCTCAAATGTCCATATTGTAATAAGGGTAAGTTTTATTCTTACGATGGTTCAAAAGGTAAAGGCTCGAGTCTATGTAATATTTGTCGTAACATTGTACTTTGGGACTTTGACAAGAGGGAGGCATATAAGGCCACAACTCGAAAGTATGTAAGCTGAATCTATATATAGAATATGTGTTGTTACTGAGCACAGGGGCATGAAGCCACCAATTAGCCAGGACAGATCACGGGAATTATTATTTCTGTGATTTGTCCTGTTTTTTATCCGTAGCTATAGTTAAAGGTATATTTTCACTTGAAAGAGTGAGGTGAGCATAGGAATGAATAATATCAGAGATAGTAATTGCAACAACTATATGTAGTTAATTGATTGTCATTGTTTGGATAGTTTATTCAAGGAGGGAAAAATGCCAGATAAAAGTAAGTACAGAAGAAAAGGATACTATAATGCCGACGAGTTTGACCAACGCTTGTTCCGTAAGGTTAAGCAACAATTAGATTTAGGGAATGATGTGTTAATTAAATCTGCACCTGATGGGAAATACAAATTGTTCAAGAACAAATACGAATTAATCTGATTAATTATGTAGGTGCAGATTAACAACAATTTAATAGTGCAGAATCAAATGGGATTCTGGCAGAGCCAAGCGGGGCTAATGATATGGATTTATCCATATCGTTAGCCCCGCTTTTTTTGTTTTTTTAGACGTTTTCAGATAGATCGCAACTCATATTTAGTGCACCAGAGGCTTTTAAAAAATCACATTTTTTTAAGGAATGCTCGGAAGTCGGGACATTCCATTAGTAGAAGGGCAGTTTGCCCTTGGAATTTTCAAATTTAAGGAGGATATAAAAATGAATGATTTAGATTACAATCAATTGTTCGAAAAAAAAGAGAAAGGAGAAACAAAAGGAGAGTATATTACAAGGTTAATTCGTACTTGGCGCTCCGTTAATATGGGTGTTCCGTTAAGGGGCGGAATAGTATTGAAAGACAATCTTTCAGATACACAGGCGATTAAATTGAATAATCATATTGTACTTGAATTGAAAGGGTATGTAGAGAAAGAATGTAATCGTAAGCCGCATGGGTTTTATGGTGAAAATCAAGAAATCTATGTAAAAAATGCGAAAATGTTTTTCTTCATAAAAATCATGAGATTTGATATAAGAGCTACGAACTTATGTCATTATATGGATTTCGTTCTTCTCGAAGCAATGAACGAAACATATAAAGAACTTGGCTATCTAAAGAAAAACGACTATTGTGCATTAAATAGAATCAAGGAGTTAGTCAAAGTCATTGCTGAAATAAAGAAAATCCCACAGTCATCGGTTACCGCTAGAGACGTGTATGAGTATCAGAACAACGTTGGGATGCATTATTCCCTAGAAAAGATAGATTCTTTGTTACATGCACCTACAACAATTAGCTATGATATGTATATGGAAGAGTATGAAAATGACGAATTATCCCATAAAAAGATGTCATCTTCAGTTATGTCATACGATGATTACAGTTTAGTTGAATATAAGGATGTTAAAGAAGACTTTTTGAATTTGTTCCGGGAATTAAAAGACATTCGAAAAGCTGCATTTATACTGAAGTATGACTATTGCGAACAGTCAAATTCTAATCAATGTATTCTTAATGACGAACTTTTCAAAGAAGTATTTGATGTCTCAAAGGAAAATGGTGAGCTCAAAGGCGAATTAGATGTTGGGCGAGTTGAGAATTGTATGACAACAATTAAGAATAAAGCTAATAAGTTGTTGGATTCGATTGAGAAAAAGGGTTTATCAAGAGACATTGTTTACAAGGTATGGGCTGAAGCATTAAGAGAAAACTATGAAGCAATGAAGGAATCTCTTGTTGAACAATATGAAATAGAAAGTGATGGTGAGTAGCATGGAAAAAGAATATGAATTTTATACAGTTAAGGATATACAGCAGATTCTCCATATTGGTAAGACAAAGGCTTACGATTTATGTAAGTTACAGCTTTTTTCAACAATCAAGATTGGGAGTAAAACTCTAATATACAAAGACTCATTTCATCAATTTCTTAGAGAAAATGAGAATAATACGGTGTTTATGTAAGGGAGCTTATTAGCTCCCTTGTATTTTGTCAAAAGCAGTTTCCACTGCTGATTGTTTATCTTCTTCTTTGATTCCTATATAGATGTTGTAAGTGACTGAAATGTCAGAATGTCCTAGAAGCTCTGATATTATTTTTATTTCTATGCCCTGTGATAAAAGTATAGAGCCGTATGAATGCCTTAATGCATGAATGTTAAGATTAGGCAGATTCATATCTTTACATATTGAACTAAGTGTACGACTGACATTACGCCTATTTAACTTAGTTCCATTGCTTGATACACATACGTAATCATCCGGTTCGGTTGATTTATCAACTTTTGCGAAATATTCTATCATTTCGACTGCCCTTTGAGGAAGGGGAATAGTTCTTATGCTTGATGGGGTTTTAGGTGCCTTATCTATTTCAACCCTTTTTTCGCCATCTGCACCTTTCAAAGTAGCAGCAGTTTCTTCTATATATATACTTCTTTTATTTAGATCAACGTTCTTCCATTTCAAGGCTATCATCTCGCCAACTCTCATTCCGGTGTAAAGTATTAGAATAAGGGCATGAGCGTTATTGCTGTGCCAATATCTTTTAACATTGTTCGTATCTCTGTAATTAAGAACATCATAAAAAGTATCTGCTTGATCTATAGAAAGAAATGGCACTTCTTTCTTTTTGTGAGCCACTTTAGATTCAATGGGTACCTTAACCATATAAGTTGAATTTTGGGGTAATTCATGCTGATTTTCTCCATATTTAATACATTGTTTGATTATTGCCCAAATCTTTGTTATACTAGCTCTGGAATATTTAGAGGCTAGACTGTTGAGATATGCTTGAAAAACTCTAGGATTTAGAGAAGCTATCTGTTTGTTTGCTAGATTATAACCTTTGTACTTGATAATCATATTATTGATTAAATCGCCATAGGCTTCATAAGTGGTTTGTTCTACTTCATTTTGCTTGAATGTGAGCCAATTTGAGATATAATCGCCAAACAGAGTCTTTTCAGATATAGTTAGGTTTTGTTTCGCTTTTTTAGCAAGCTTTTCTTTAACTTCTTTTTGTGTTCTGCCATATGTTTTTTTACGGTTAGCATCACGAAAGACATAATACTTAGTTCCGTTTATGGTTTGAGTATACCAACAGCCTTCACCATTTTTTCTCTTTGCCATATTATCACCTCTAATCTATTTAATATAATTATAAATGGTAAGGATTTCATCGTCAATAATTTTAGGACAATTTTAGGACAACTGAAGCGTAATTTAAGGAAAAAATGGACAAAAATGGAAAAATGTGGAAGCCCTACAAACGTTGATTTCACTAGGGCTGACAGCAATTTGCTGGCGTGGCACAGTCGGTAGCGCACCTCATTGGTAGTGAGGAGGTCACGGGTTCGATTCCCGTCGCTAGCTTTTTGGAAGATTTGTCGATTTAACGCGACAATCACAAACAAACCGCGCAAAATACGCACTTATAAGGCGAAAAATAATTAAGAAAAACTAAAAATATTTAGAAAATTAAAAAAAAAAATTTGTCCATATTCGTCCATTTGATAAATAATTTGTCCAAAATTTGTCCTTTATTTCCGGAATTATTTAATAATAAAAGAGCTGATTCATTTGAGTCAGCTCTTTTTGTATATAAAAGAATTTATTATAAACCAAGTTTCTTGAATATTTCCTTTTTTTTAGTCTTATCAGCCATAGAATGTCTATAAGTTTGTTTCATAACATGATCTGTTTTATATCCAACTACAGCCATAATGTCTACATCAGGAACACCTTCTGCAGATAATTTAGAAACACAATAATGTCGAAGCTTATGCAAACTAAAATGTTCAATGTTTAATTCTTTTTGTGTTTTAACAAGCCATTTATAAATTTGATTTGGATATCCATTAAAAATATATCCTTTTTCCATGATTAAATCTACAATACTATCATCTAATACTATTTCTCTTGTAGAAGATGCGGTTTTTGTAGATTTAATTACCCATTGTTTATTTGAATCTTGTACTTTTGCTTTGTTAATATGAAGAGTGTTTCCTTCTAGGTCATCTAAAGTTAAAGCACATATTTCAGAACGACGTAATCCATGACATGCCAAAAGAAAAGGAATTTGAAATTCAGTTCCAACTGCAGCTTCTTTTATAGCCTGTATATCCTCATCTGTGGGGATATAATCCTCTTTAGGCATTATTTTAGGCAGAGTAGTTTTAAGCACGAAATCAGGGCGATATAGAGCCAAAACAGTAGATATAAAAGAATGGTAGTTACGTGTACTCTTAGGTGAATGTGTTTTTGAGTATTCGTTAATTTCTACTTGAATATCTATTTGTGTTATATCGCCGATATCTTTATTTGCAAGATTATCGGAAAATTGCTTTATTAACCCATTATAACCTCTTAAGGTAGAAGCAGATAGTACATTGGATTTGATTTTAATATAATTGTTAGCACAATTAATTAATGTATAACCGTAATGTACATTTTCTTTTCTGTTTTCTATTGCATACATTATTTCTTTTTGCGTTGGTTTATGATCAAAGTTAAACGTATATATTTTTTTATCTATCATTTTTCTAACTCTGTATGAATTTTTGGAGCGTTTTTCAATCTTCATAGAATTTCCTTTATTTATCTTTCTTTTTTAAAACTATTAACATATTGTATGTGGCTTTTATTTCTTCTTGTGAAGCAGTACATAAAATATTAAATAATTGTTCTAATTCTTTATTTGATGCTATTTTATTAGCAATTTCAAACGTTTTATCAGTTATATTCGTATTTGAATTATTTAAACTTTCCCAACCAAGTAAATATGCAGGAGTAGTATTAAGAGCATTTGCCATTAAATTAACTTTTGCTAGTGGTAAATCACGTGCTGCTTCAATTTTATTTATTGATGAACGTGATTTATAACCTACTCTTTGTGCTAGTTCTTCTTGCGTTAGATTTAATTCAATTCTTTTTCGCTTAATTCGTTCGCCGATGGTCATAAAGCTCTCCTTTTTATTACTTTCATTTATTATAATACCTTGTAGAAAAAAATTCTACAATAATTTGAAGAAATATGTTGACAATATGTCTACAATGAAATATTATTGGTGTAGACAATATGTCTACAAAATGGAAGGAGTGTAAAATGATAAATTCTAGTAAACTGGAAGATAAGATTATTCAAAGTGGATTAAAAAAGAAGTATATTGCAGAACAACTAAAAATTTCTATCCAAACTCTAAGACAAAAAATTTATAATAAAAACGATTTTTTAGTATCTGAGGCATCCGCACTAATTGAAATTCTTAATATTGAACCAGAAGAAGCAAATGAAATTTTTTTTGCGAAAGATGTAGACAATTAGTCTACAATTCTTGCTATACTACGCATAGCAAGAATATTTATACTTTACAAGTATAAATATAAACATATTGTTAATCAATAAGAAAAGAGGTGAAATTTATGGCATATGTTAAAACTTTAACAGCAAAAGAACGTGCATATGAACATTTATTTGTTTGTTTAAAGAAGCAAAAGCAGTGCGAAATAGCAAAATTATTAAATATTTCACAACCGACTGTTTCCAGAAAAATAAAAAAACTTGATTTTACATATGACGAACTTGTAAAGATTTTTGAATTTTTGAAGATTCCAAAAGAATCAATTGGGGAATTTTTTATGTAATGAAAATCTAAATGTAGTAAATGAACGAATGAAAGGACTAATATGCCAAAAGTATATTTAACAAATGAGGAGAAAATAAAAGCCTTAAATGAACGAAAAATGAATAATTTTATTGCTCAAATTGAAAAAACTTTGAAAGACGAGCATATAACACAACATCAAGTTGCACAAGCGTTAGATATATCTGATGGTGCGTGGTCCCAACGTATACGAAAAGGTCATATAAGACTTAATGAATTATATGCAATTGCCTCATTACTAAATATAGATGTAAAAGAATTATTTGATATGTAATAAAAGTGCAAGAGAAAATATTGGTGCAATAACAAAGTGAAAGGGGAATACTAATATGAAAGCAAAAGTAATAGCGATAGCTAATCAGAAAGGTGGAGTAGGAAAAACAACAACATCCGTTAATCTTTCTGCAGAACTTACAAGACAAGGATATAAAACATTATTAATTGATTCGGATGGGCAATGTAACTCTACAGATACATGCCAAGCAATAATAGAAAATCAGCCAACACTATATGATTTGCTTTTTGGAAAAGAAGATGCATTAGAATGTATTCAAAAAACGTCTATAACAGATATGATTGCGTCTGATCCTTTGTTGAATGATTCAGAACATCGCTTTCCAAATGATGCAGGACGCCTATTTTTACTTAAAAATAATGCTGAAAAATTAAGAGAGCATTATGACTATATTATTATTGATACACCACCCAATCTTGGCTGCATGTTGGGAAATATTCTAACATACGCTGATTTCGTTATTATCCCAGTAACTTGTGATAGATATGGAATGATGGGGATAAATGAATTATATAATACAATTCATTCAACTCAACAATATACCAATCCTAAGCTTAAGGTACTTGGAGTTTTATTCATTAAATTTCGTAATAATACGATTCTTTGCAGAGAATTCTCTGAAAAATTACCAAACGTACTTAATGATTTTAATACACAATTATTTGATTCAAAGATAAGAGAATCAGAATCATGTAGAAAGGCACAATCTAATTGTATGTCTTGTTTTGAATATGATTCTAAATCTACAACTGCAGCTGATTATAGTCAGCTGGTTCAAGAAATAATTAATAAAGCGAAAGGGGAACAGTAATAATGGCAAAGACTACAAATGTAACATCTTCATTAGACAATCTATTCAAATCATCGAAAGATTCTATGAAGAATAATAAGGGATTCGAAATGATTGAGTTGGATAAACTTAAAGAATTCCCGAATCATCCGTATAGAATTATTGATGATGAATCAATGGAGCAATTAAGTGAATCTATTAAAGAGTATGGAATGCAAGAGCCAATTTTAGCAATTGAAGACGCTGATGAACCATCTACATACTTTATTATTTCGGGTCATCGAAGAAAGAGAGCGTCGCAAATAGCTGAAAAAGACTTTGCACCTGTAAATGTACTTGATATTGATATGGACTTAGCAGCTATTTTAATGGTCGATTCCAATAATAAAAGAGAACATTTGTCTATATCTGAAAAAGCAAAAGCCTATAGGATTAAACAAGATGCTATAGGTCGGCGCCAAGGAGTCAGAAATGATTTGAAAGAAGATTCGATAAATGAATCAATTAATTCATCTGATTCTGAAAGAACAATAAGAAGATATATAAGACTTTCATATTTAACGGACGAAATGCTTTCATTGGTTGACGAAGGCAAAATTCCTCTTCTTGCAGGAGTAGGTCTTTCGTATTTTGATGAAGACGAACAAGATATAATGTTTAGATTTTTTATTGAAAATAAGTTTTATCCAAAAGAAGAAGAGGTAAATTATCTTAGAAACTATAAAAGTAATGTTAGTAATAAAAAAATAACGCCGGGTATGCTGCTTCATGTATTCAAAAGAGAAGAAAAAATCAAGAAAAATAATGTTGCACTTAAAGAAGAAAGCCTATATGAGTATTTTACGCCAGGAACACCAAAGGATGATATGGAAGTAGTTATTCTAAAGCTTCTTCAGATGTATAAAAATAAAGAAATTACACTAACGTAGGGGGATTTTATGGAAGTGATTTCAAATAATAATAATGAAAAAGATATTTTATATGATGAGGCTGAAATTAAAAACTTGTTGTGGAATTTGGGACGAGTGGTTCGAAATGCAAGGCTTAAAATGAAGCTTAACATTAATGAGGTTGCGTTAGCATCTAATTTAAGCCTTGCTTTGGTTCAAAAAGTCGAATCAGGTCAAAGCAATATTACTTTTTCCAATCTTTGTAAATTAGTTTATGCGTTAAATATATACCCTGATGATATTTTCCCTTTTGGCAATCCCAAACCTCGTGATCATTCTGCACAATTTAATAAATTGACACGTAATTTAGAGGATGAAGAGATAGCAGCTGTTTTTAATGTAATTCAGTCCATGGCTGATCTTGTCGAACATGTTGAATATTCTAAAGGAATTACAAAAGAAGAACTTCTTGTTGAAAAAAAGAAGCTATCTGATCTAAATAAAGAGATTGAATTAGCAGAATCTAAGTTAAAAGATGTAATAAAAGAAAAATCTAATAATAAGGTTGAGGAATAGCAAATGACAGGAAAAGAAGTGATAGAAAAGGTCGAAGCGTACAAGGCAAGGACAGTTGAAAATGCTTTGAATAAGGCAAAAGAAGAATACCAGGATGCAAAGGGTTCTTACAATGACACAGGATATGACCGTTATTATAACAAAATGAACAGACTTGAAAAAACCATTGAAGAACTTGAAGCATACATCGAAAAAGACAGGGTGAATGAAAGGCTTTTAGACTTAAAATCTGAACTTGAATGTGAAAAGGCATTAAACAGAAAGAAAATACAAGAGATAAAGAAGGATTTGATGAATAAATTGTTTTATCTTCTCAAAGTTATTCCTGAATGTACAGAAGCACGAAGTCTTGAAGAATACATCAAGAATTTGGATGACTGAAGATTGAACGCATGTGGTGAGGCACTTCTTATGAAAGGAGAAATAGTACTTTGGGTAGATATTTATATGACGGAAAGGAATTTAGCTCTACAAAATCACTTTCAAAGTATTGCGGAGTAAAAGAAACAACAATACGTGCACGATTTCGTCGTGGTATGTCAGTTGATGAGGCTTGCTTATTGACTGATCATCGATGTCGCTACATTGAGGAAAAACCACTTGTATCTATCATACGTGAACAGGGACAAGATCCTGATCTTGTAAATAATCGTTTGAAATATGGTTATACGCTTTCTGAAGCATTAAACACACCCAAAAAAATAACTAGACAAGGAAGACCCATCATTGTACATGGAATACTATATCAATCTATTTCAGCTGCACTTCGTGCCTTGGAATTGGAAGATAAAGAGAGTATTATTCGTGGACGATTAAATAGAGGCTATAAGCCTAATGATGCATTTAGTTTTTTAAATAAATAATATTTATATAAGTAAAGTACTTAAGAATAGTTCTGAAAGGAGATTATAATGAACCGAACTTGTAAAGGATGTTTTGCTGCAGAGACTGATTCTCATCCAAGATGTGGCAAAGCTCACGGCTGTAGCCTTGGATATAAGAATGATGGTGAAGGGCATCCACTGGAAGAATGTCCTAAGCCTAAGAGTTGGAGACAGCTAAAAAAAATGGATAAACGGTAAATATAGATGAAGATGCTGAAAAAATGAACAGACTTGAAGAATACATCAAGAATTTGGATGACTGAAGAGCCAAAATTGATAATCAATAAGGAGATTTTTATGGACGAAAAAAAGTTTAGGAAAACTGTAAAAATCAAAAGCGCTATAGCTATTACTATATTTGTGATACTCTGTATAGCAGCAATTTTTGTATTAGTAACTGGCTTTGATATACCACCTAAAACACAAACAAATAAAGACATTACCATATATACCGCAAATGGAGAAAAGATAGCTGAATACAAAGGTGCTACAAACGTTATTACTGATAGTCGTGGTGGTTACATTGATTTTATTTGCGATGGCAAGAATTATAAATATATTAACTGTTTTATCGAAGTTAAAGAAAACTTACGATAATCAAAGAAGATTAATTGCAAGCAATTTGGCAAATATAAGAATGGAGAATAAATATGAGCGAAGCAAATAAAACAAGATGAGAAGCATTGCGTGCATTTAATTATAAAAATCGAGACAAGAGGATGGGAAATAAAATGCTAATTTTACCAATAAAAAAGAAGTGGTACAATATGATTCTTTCAGGCAAGAAAAAGGAAGAGTATAGAGAAATAAAGCCATATTATCGGAGTAGATTGTATCACGAAGGTTTCCTCGATCAATATGGACTGCCTACACAATGGCAAAGCAAGGTATTATTTCGTAATGGATATTCCAAAAGTTCGCCATCATTTGAAGCACTATGTTCTCTTGATATAAAAACCGGCAGGGAAGAATGGGGAGCAGAACCAGATAAGGAATACTACGTACTTAAAATAATGGAGGTATTGAAAAAATGAAAACAATTACAATTCCTATAGATCATATTATCGTTATTATAATGGTCACAATATTATCTTGTGTAGCTGTATATAAATTTTTTAAATTTTTAAAGGAAATTTTAAAGGACATAGTTACAAATAAATTAAAGAAAATAGTTACAAATGAATCTAACACTAAAAATGAGACTAATAATAACAATATAATTAAAAAGATGTCATGCAAAGAGGCATATCAATTAACAGAGCCTCGCTTGTGCAACAATGTCTGGAAAGAAATAAATAACGCTATAGAAAGTGGACAAATTTCTGCATTTGTATCGGGCGATAGAGGTAAGGTTCCTTCCTATCTTATCGAGGAACTTATTGACCTGGGCTACTCTATTGAGGTGCGTGATTATGATTTTAATAAAGCACCCTCTATAACTATATATTTTAATAAAGAATCAACCGGGGAACTTCTTATGGAATTTGGAGATTTATTAAATAGCCAAATACGACCTATATCAATTGAGGAATATGAAAAATTGGGTCGGAGAAAATAATAATATGAGAAAAAGGGATAAAAAAGAAAATTTGAGTACAAAACCAGTACAGATAAGTCTTTTTGATTATCTTGCGGAGCAAAAAAACAATGATAGAGAAGTAAATGTTGTAGGAGCTGTCAATCCCAAAGAAAGCATGAATGAAATTGATGTAAAACTTTCGTACGGAGATCTGATTCTCATTGTTTCAATGCTTAGAGATTATGTGAGGGGATTAGATAATATAAAGCAGGATGATATTCAATGGCAAGTATATTATCGGAAGAAATTTTTGACTATAGCAGATGAAATATCTGAGAAGCTTAGATATGACTATGATGAGACATTAGAAAAATGTCTCAAGAAGAGAGGAAAAAATGATATAGGAGAAGAAGCTCTGATTTTAGCATTAAAAGTATAAATCTTAGAAATAGGCGTAGAAGGTGAGGTAAGCAGTTATGAATCAAAAGGTACAAGAACGATTCCTGAAGGATAAATATATAGGAGGATAATAATGATGAATTTAAAAGATATTTTAAAAAAACATAAACATTGGATAGAAGAGGATTGCAAAGGCTGGGAAAATATGAAAGCTGACTTGAATGGTGCTGACTTGCGTTGGGCTAACTTGCATGATGCTGACTTGTATGGTGCTGACTTGAATGGTGCTGACTTGCGTTGGGCTAACTTGCGTGGTGCTAACTTGCATGATGCTGACTTGTATGGTGCTGACTTGTATGGTGCTGATTTGCGTGGTGCTAACTTGCGTTGTGCTGACTTGCGTGGTGCTAACTTGAATGGTGCTGACTTGTATGGTGCTGACTTGTATGGTGCTGACTTGCGTGGTGCTAACTTGTATGGTGCTGACTTGCGTGGGGCTAAAAATTTAATATTTCCATTAAGTTGCCCTGAAATCGGTTCATTTATAGGATTTAAAAAAGCACACGACGGAATTGTAACATTAAAAATAACAGAGGATGCGAAGCGAAGTTCGGCAACTACGAGAAAATGTAGATGTAATAAAGCAGAAGTTATCCAAATAGAAGGGTTTGATGGAAAACAATTAACACAAACTTGTTCTGCGTATGATAAATCTTTTATTTATAGAGTTGGAGATGTTGTTGAAGTTGATGATTTTTGTGAAGATAGATGGGATGAGTGTAGTACAGGAATACACTTTTTTATTACGAAAGAAGAGGCGGTGAATTTTTAATGACGCACTGTGTGAGGATGCTAACATAGCTCTTGAATCAGTGCCAACCATCACAAAAGCAGAATGCAGAGGAGATATAGAACTAATGGATGTTTTTATTAATATACTTAAATATCTACCAATCGTTGAGTCTGTACCATATCTTTTATTTTATTATGGTGCATCAGTATTAAGAATGCTACGAACTAAATCATCAAATGACGTATCAATTATAGGATGGTCAGTAGCGTCTACAGTTCAACTTTGTTATATATTTTACGGAATATTAATCGTTAAAGAATGGCAGTATATAGCATCATGTGTTTGTGCGACCTCGGGTACAATCGCAGTGCTTATAACAGCACTTTACTATAGATATATAAGGAGAAAATCATATGAGAGACGATAATTTAATCATTGATTGCTTCGCCGGAGGTGGCGGAGCTTCAGTTGGTATAGAGCTAGCGCTTGGTCGTCAAGTAGATATCGCAATTAATCACGATCCACAGGCTATACTAATGCATAAAACGAATCATCCCAATACACTTCACTTGACTGAGGATATTTTCAAAGTTAACCTAAAAAAATATATTCAAGGTAAAAAGGTTGCTCTTATGTGGGCAAGTCCAGATTGCACAAGTCACTCAAAAGCAAAAGGCGGACAACCAAGAAATTCAGGGCTTCGCATTCTTCCCTGGGCAGTTTATAAACACGCAAAAGCTATCATGCCGGAAGTAATTATTATGGAAAATGTTGAAGAAATCCAACAATGGGGACCACTTGACGAATCTGGAAGACCAATCAAGGAGCGGATGGGAGAGGATTACGATAAATTTATATCTGCGATGAAAAATCTCGGATACGACTTTGATAGCATAGAACTGGTGGCCGCAGACTACGGAGCACCGACCACAAGAAAAAGGTGGTATGCAATCTTCAGGAAAGACGGCAGAGCAATACGATGGCCGGAGCCTACGCACAACAAAAACGGCACTGATGGAAAGAAGAAGTGGGTCGAATGCGGAGACTACATCGACTGGAGCGACATAGGTAATTCGATATTCACGAGAAAAAGACCGCTCGCAGAAGCCACGAAGAAAAGGATCGCAAATGGGATCCGAAAGTACATCATCGAGAATCCGACACCATACATCGTGAAGGACGGAGACAAAATCCTCATGGCATATATGGATAAAGCCTACGGCGGAAATTACAAAGGATGTGGTAGTGACCTGTGTGATCCATGCAGTACGATTACCACTATAGATCATAATAGGCTTGTGACTGCTTTTCTCATTCAATATCACGGCGAACAGAAGAATGGCGATAGTCGAGGTCAAAAGATGACAGAACCTGTAAAGACAATAGATACAAGCAACAGATACGGTCTGGTATCTGCTTTTGTTACAAAATTTTATAAAAGTGGAATTGGGCAAGGATGTGATGAACCACTTCACACAATCACAACATCACCAGGACACTTCGGATTAATTAGTGCATTTCTTATTAAATATTATGGAACAGGATGCGGACAGCAGCTGAACGAGCCTCTGGCAACCATAACCACGAAGGATCGCTTCGGACTGGTGAATGTCCTGATCAGCATCGAAGGAGAGCAGTACATCATAGCCGACATCTTTCTCCGAATGCTAAAGCCAGAAGAACTGAAGGTGATGCAAGGGTTTCCGAAGGACTACATCATCGACAGAGACTACCACTGGAAGAAGTATCCGATAGGAGAGCAGGTCAAAAGAATCGGAAACTCGGTAGTGCCGATTATAGCTCAAAAACTGATAACCGAAAACTGCGGATACCTAAAAGAGGGAGAGCGATGTCCTAATCCAATTATGTATACAGAAAATGATGGACAAGCTGCATTTAAGTATGCATAGATGCTTTGTGGTTCGAATAAACAGCACTTTACTATAGATATAAGGAGAAAATCATATGGAATTTAGTTTAGACACAGCATTAACGTTATTTATTGCTATCTTGACGATCATAATTGGTATTCGGCTATTTTGCGACGCAAATCCTAAACTATTTCGTTTTTCGAATATTACCACTATTACATTGACAATCTTAATGGTTGCCGTATTAGGACTGGGGTTTGCTGTTTTTCGTTATGGAAAACCGAATATTAACGAAAAAGAAGAAACTTACAAAACAATTGCCCGTACTGAACAATATCACGACGCAGCTATTTTTTTTAAAACAGCTTGAAGACCCAGATGATAACGATGGAATTACTTATTCAGATGGGAAAAAAACAATCGAAGTGAAAATAAGCAGAATGCCTAAAGCCTATGATGAAAATAGTGATACTGATTATGTCGCAAGGTTAAAATGTTACTTCGGACCATTATACACTTTTCGCGATTGCTATGTCTATGGAAATAAAACTCAACAAGGATTTTGAAAAAGGCTTGCCAAAAAAAGTTGGAGGTGAAAGTATGGAAGTTAATTTATTTTGTTATTTCTTAGGGTCAGTTGTTTTTTTTGTTATTTCAATTATATTGGGGCAGTTACGATATTATGACAAAGTGTATGTGCTTTCAAGAATATTCTTTGTGTTAGCTGGTTTACTTGCTTTATTTCCTGTGGTTATTTTTAAGTTCGCAAAGCCAGATGTTAAAGAGCAGGAATATGTTTACGAAACGGTAGTACAATCAACCGATATCGGTTCTATAACTTATAAAGATGAAGATGGAGAAGTAATAGAAAAAGATATTGATCTGCTCCCTAAAGTTTTTGATGAAAATGGTAAGAACAACTATGTGGCATCAATAAGATGTTATACTGGACCGTTCTATGTTGTAAAAGATTGTTATGTGTATACAGATAAGGATGAGACATAAAAATTACATCCTATTTATTTTAAATATGGAAGTATTTATACAAGGGAGAAAGGAGTGAAAATAATGAATACCCAAGTAATGTTTTCAAGTAATAGTGACGAATACGCAACACCTCAAGAACTTTTTGATGAATTAAATAGTGAATTCAAATTTGATTTAGATCCTTGTGCAACAGATGAAAATCATAAATGTAATAAGTATTATACTATGCATCAAGATGGTCTTACACAAAAATGGGGGGGGTGTAGAGTATTTTGCAATCCGCCTTACAGCCAAATTGGTAAATGGGTGGAAAAAGCTTTTTACTCGACAAAAGAAGAAAATACTTTAGTAGTAATGCTAATTCCAAGCAGAACGGATACAAGATATTTTCATGATTTTATTTATCAGCGAGCAGAAATTAGGTTCGTAAAGGGAAGACTAAAATTTGGAGAGTCAAAAAATGCAGCTCCTTTTTCAAGCATGATTGTAATATTTAGGGGTGCTGGTACTAACTAATCATGTAGATCATGTTTTAACAATCAAGAGAGGTGATTTATTAGCGCGAGGTAAATTTATTAAAGATTATGGTTTGGATTATAGAATGAGTGCGATGGGCGAGATGTTTCAAATAATAAAATGAATAGGAAAAATAAGAATTAAAGAGGCGCATTATTAATATTATTGTAAAAAAGGAGCTAATTATGAATGGAATGAATGATAAACACTTGGATGTGATGGAAACTGTCTATGAAAAAAATAACGCATCTTTTGTCGATGCACTAGTCTATTGTTTTCAAAACGGTAAAAAAAAGACATTACCACCGCAGACACTAGATCAGGAGAAGGAATTAGTAAAGAAATATGGCACTATATTGAGCATTTTACCAATTCAATTAACAGATTTAGAAAAGAAGAACTTAGATAAACGGAGTATTTAGGTTTATGATTTTATTATTCGTAAATCCATATAATTAGGAGAGGTACATATATGAATAAAAACGAAATAATTAGAGATACTATTGAAATAGATAAAACTAGAAAGAATTTCTTTTATACTTATGACATGATTTTTGATCTCGATATTAGTTGTCATGCTAAATGTCTATATATGTATTTATGCCGATGTGCTGATTCTGATAACATTTGTTTTCCATCTTATAAAAAAATAGCAGAAAAATGCGGAATCTCGTCAGCAACTGTTAAAAGAGCAATCAAAGAGCTAATGATTGCCGGTCTCATTATTAAATATTCTTGTTTAGAGGGAAAGGGTAGTAATAGGTATGTTATCTATTCTGAACCTAACGACAGTATTATGATAAAAAATGTTGAGTTAGGTAATATTAAAGATACAGATCTTCCAAAAGAGTATATATCTATCACTCCTGAGTCTCTGGAAATTGACGAAAACGATAATGATGATATTGCTCAGGAAAATGAACAAACCACAACATCTAGTGTAGTCACACAGACCACCCAAGATATAGGGGGTAGTCACACAGAACACCCCTCTACAGATAAAAATACTCAAACCACAACATCTAGTGTAGTCACACAGACCACCCAAGATATAGGGGTGGTCACACAGACCCGGGTTCACACAGACCCCCCTGGGGTGGTCACACAGACCCCCGAAGGAATATTAAATATTAAGGAATATATATTTAATTATTATAAAAATATTAGGGAAGAACCCGATGAAGATTTTTTTGAACTAATTGAAAATGTTTTTAAAGTTTACCAGGAGCTTTTGGATATATCAGAACTTTTGTCGTACAAAGAAATCTATAGAATTAACCAAAATGTTTATTCTAAGGATACTGTTATGAATTTGTTAGCATCATTGGATAAATCAAATTTTATTCAGGTAATAGATTATTTATCCAATTGCGAAGTTGTTTCTGATAATCTTATAAAGATATCATTGTTAAATTCGCATAAGTATATCAATAAAAAAACGATAACAAATAAAACAAAAAATAGTAATTCTAATTCTTTTAAAAATTTTGAAGAAAGACACTATTCTAATGATTTTTTTAAGTTTTTTGAAACTATAAACACATCGTAGAATACATAAATGTTGTATATAAATTTAGAAATTAAGGAGTATCACATGAATAGATATACACAATATGACAGAGAAAACGCTATAAATGTATCATTTACAGACGTGTGCCAATATTTTGGGTTTAGTGTAACTCGTATAGGTCATTATTATTCTTTGAAAGAAATGGATTCTATAAGAATTTATAATGATAAAACCTTTTATAGATTCTCCGGAAAGAGCAATAAAGGAGCTACTGGTGGAACTGTTATAGATTTTATGCTTGAGTATTGCGGATATGATGATGTTCCGTCCTGCATAGAATTTCTTTTAGAATTTCAGAATCTTGATTTTGAAAGAAAAGAAATTCAAACTATAAATACAACTAATAAAACTTCGGACACGGTGTCCGAAGTTAGTGGTATTGAGCTTCCAGAAAAAAATAATGACTATAAAAGAGCCTTTGCTTATTTGATAAAGACGAGAGGTATATCACAGGATGTTGTTCAATATTTTGTTGATAACAAACTTTTGTATGAAGACATAGAGCATCATAATCTTGTATTTTTAGGATATGATAAAGATAGTAATCTTAAATATGCTGCAAAGCATGGCACTAATTCTTATCATGATAAAGCATATAGAGGTGATTGTAAAGGCTCTGATAAAGATCACTATGGTGTAAGTCTTCATAATTCAGAAAATGGAGTAGTCCATATATTTGAATCTGTTATTGATATGATGAGTTATATAACTATGTGGAATGAAATTGTAGACTATGATTATATAAAAGATTTTAATGGTCTTGCTATGGGCGGAACAAATTGTTATGGTGCGATAGATACTTATGTTAATGAATATGACATAGCAACTTTATATTTACATCTTGATATGGATGAAGCAGGACTTAAAGCATCAGACAGTATTTATAATAGATATAAGAATAATTGTTATAGAATGTATATTGATAACATATTGGAACCTCTAACAAAGGAGGTTAAAGATTATAACGATCTTCTATTAAAATTAAGGGAAGATAATTCCCTGGATTATTTTGATTGTTTTATTTATTCAAATGACATCAAAGTATATTCTGAATAACAAGTAAAGACTAATAAAGTGAGATAGTCGTTTTTCTTTTTCTAAAAATATTCATTTTTTCTTTTAACTGTATTTTTCTACTTGCACTTAAAATTGCACTTAAACTCACATTTGTTTAAATTGATGAAAGGAGATACGAAATGAAGATAGTTAATATGAAAAAATCATAAAGACGCATACATAATTTATAGAGAGAGGAGTAAAACATGAATAAATACGAATTTACAGGTAAGACAATGCAATATTTTGATAAATCGAGATCCAAAGATGTAACACTTCATCAAATAAGAAGCATTGCAAGTGGTATATTAGGTGGTTGGGTAGAGTCTGAAGAAAATCTTTCACAAACAGGCGATTGTTGGGTTGCGGCTGAAGCTATGGTTTATGGTAATGCTAGAGTTTATGACAATGCTATGATTTGTGATTATGCTGAAGTTTTCGATAATGCCAAAGTTTATAATGATGCTCGCATTTTGGATGATGCCAATGTTTTTGGCAACGCTCAAGTTTATGATAATGCTAATGTCCGAGAAGGAGCTGATATTTCGGGTCATGCCGAGGTTCGAGGTAATGCTAATATTTCCGGTAAGGCTAGAGTTTATGGTGACGCTCAGATTGGCGATAATGCTAAAATTTGTGATAATGTCAATATTTATGATAAAGCTAATGTTTTTGGCAAGGCATTGGTTTGTGAAGAAGTTAAGGTGTATGATAATGCTAAAGTTTATGATGATGCATTAGTTTGGGGTGATGCCGAAATTTATGGAGATGCTGAAATTTATGGCAAAGCTAAAATTCATGGCAAAGCTAAAATTCATGGCATCGCAAAAGTATACCGCAGCACAGTGGTCTATGATAAAAATATTTTTGATTCAAAAGATACAAATAAGGAACCTGATCATTATGGAGAATTGTCTGATAAGCTTGGTATGTCTGATTCGAGAACAATTAAAGCTTATGCAGGTGATGCCCCGGCGACTGTAATGATGAACAATTCTGACGAAGATAAAAAATATGCTGTGGAAATTACAGAAACCCTTAAAAAAATTGTTGTGGTTGAAGCTGAAAGTTTCGAAGAAGCAAAAGAAAAGGTAGAAATTGCCTACAGTAGAGAAGATATTGTATTAATAGCAGATGATTTTGATGATGTTAGTTTTAATGAGACGGTTATATTTGGTGCTAATTCGATTTCTAATGATGAATCTATTGATAATTATGAAATCCTTGATAATGTAAATTTATTTGCACGTTCAAAAAGTCGATAGTATTTTATTTATGAAATACTGTAAAGCGTCTATATAGCCTTTATAACGGCAGTTTAGTTTAAAAGGCTATAAATTATAGGGACGTAGTATTGAAATCGCTTATTAAGGCATATACGAGGTGTGAACACATAAGAATATTTGATTGAATATGATTAAAATCATATGATATTATAATAATAACTAATGAGATATATTGAATTATTTAGGAAAAAGGAGCTTGTTATGTTAAAAGGTAAGACATACGAAGTCTATTATAAAAATGATTTGGCTTTTTCTATCAATAGTGGTGGAAAAGTAGTTATAAATAATAATAATATCTTACCAATGGATATTTACGTGGAAGAAAGTGATGATATTGATGATAGAGCAAACAATATTGTTAATTTCAACTGTTGGTGTAGTGAAAGAATAATACCTTTAGATCGAAAATATGCGAAAGAAATCTTGGCATTTTATGAATATGATAATACACCGGCACTAAGCGAAAGAGCTAATATTGGCTTAACAACACGTTGTGTGTCTCTTAATGACTGTTTTTGGGTCAAGGATAAAGATGAAGCATTGAAATGGGAAGATGTAAATTTATTTCAGAATAGTCTGGATAATGCCGTATTTGAGTTGCCACTTACAGGAAAGGGTTTTACAATTAACAGAGAAAGTATTTCTCCGGATATTAATACTGATGGCAAGGCAGCTAAAGCATGGAAGAGACAGGGTAATGATTTTTACTTATTAAAGGCTGATAGTGGTAATGATGGTGTTACAAAAGAAACAGAGGCTTCTGACATTTTACATAAAATATTCGGTGATTATGTTGTTAAATATTCAAAAGATGTATTTAATGATACAGAGGTTTCTGTATGTAAATGTTTTACAAATGAAACCTTTAATATGGTAAAAGCTGATTATTATTCTATTTATTTAATGAATAAAGATGAGTCATTCTCCTATTACTTAAATTTGTTGTATCGAGAAAGCCTGGAGTGCATGGTTGTTGGTGATTATCTTGTTGGAAATATTGATAGGCACCCAAGAAATTGGGGTGTAATATATAACTATAATGGTGTTGATTTAGGAGCGTTGAAGCTATCTCCGATATATGATTTTGATCATGCTTTCGAAGGAACAGGTAATGAGATATGTCAACCTTATCATTATTTGGGTAGACATATTTCTTCAGAGAAAGCTTGTTTGGAAGTATTGGAAAAAGATCAGTATTTATTGGATAGGATAGTAGAGCTTGATTTATCTGCTTATAACTATGGAGAATACGTTAATAATAGAATTGAAAGAATTAAAGATTTAATTGAACCTATATATTATTCTCCTAAAATATAATTATAGTATTTGTGTAGAACCAGCATTATAACTTCGGACACGGTGTCCGAAGTTAAATAAAGCAGCTAAAAACTCAAATTAAAGACGAGGAATAAATATATGTATGATATTTTGTTAGATAAGGAAAAATATATAAATGCTATATATAATAATAAAGACTATTTTGAAAGCTATGTCACACGAAGTATATACAATTCTAATGCAATTGAGGGTAGTACATTGTCGTATTATGACACATATCAAATAGTTTTTGATACTTCGTCGAATGTTCCGCTTAAAAATATTAAGCCAAGAGAATTATATGAAGCCATTAATCTTAAATATGCAATAAACTATATGTTTGTAAACATAGAAAAGGATGTAGATTCGTCTTATATTTGTGATCTTGGAATATTGGTAAACAAAAATATTAATGAAGCATCTGGATATAGAACATCTCAAGTCTTTATAAAAGGAGCAGAACATATTCCACCAAACGCTTCGGATGTTCCAAGATTAATAAATGAATTATTATATACTTCATTTAAGGGTAATGATTTTTTCACTAATCTTGCTGAGTTTCATATTAGATATGAAAGAATACATCCATTTGTGGATGGAAATGGAAGAACAGGTCGGATTTTGTTAAATAAATTTGCTTTAGATAATAATTTTCCAATGTTTGTTATTCCATTAGAAGATCGAGCTGAATATATGAATTATTTGGCTGATTATAATATTGAGGGTTTGGCATCTTTATTTGATAAATTAATCGGTATTGAGCTTAATAAGATGGAAGAATATAATATAAAAATTGATAATATATTGTTTGATTCTAATAATAAAAATAAATCTATATAAATAATAGTATAAGCATATATATTGTGACTTCGGACTAATTGTCCGAAGTTTTTTTATGCGTTTTAACTTCGGACACCGTGACCGAAGTTAAATAGGTCTAACTTCGGCCATGCTGTCCGAAGTTATAGGGGTTTTAGGGGGCTTCCCCTAACAAGTGCATTTTGTATATACAAAATGCGTATCTTGCCAATGTCAATTTATTGGCATTGGCATAACTGCCAACCCCAAGTTAACTTCGGTCACGGTGACCGAAGTTAAAAAATCAATAAAAATTTTTTATAATAGAAAAAATTAGATTATTTCATATTATAAATTGATTTTTTGTAAACATAATTTGATATGCTTTAAATATCTTAAAGGTCTTATTTATATATCTTTTCTGATTTGTTTTAGATAAGATTTTTAAGAACATTTTTTTCTTGCTTAAGTAAAATCGTTGTTTTAGAATTATTAGTTCTTATTACTTTTCCCCTTATCTAAAGCAGCGATTTTACATTTTGTTTAACTTCGGCCACGGTGTCCGAAGTTAAGAAAGGTATAATATGAAAGATGGCATTATTATTTTAAGAATCGAAGAAACGAATAAAAAAGAAATAATGAGTTATTGTAAAAAACACGGGATATCTTTGTCGGAGCTTTTAAGAGAAGCTGCGTGTGAAAAAACAAATAAACTAACAAAAAAACAATATTCATTAGATAAGCAGCTTAAGGGAGAAATAAATAGGATTGGAAATAATATTAACCAGATTGCAAAAAATTATAATAGTAATAGATATTTACTTGATAGTGAAAAAGAAAGATTGTTTCAGTATTTAGATAAGCTTGAAGCATTAATTAATGAACATAATGAATTTGATAGAAAGAAGTTTTATGAAATGCTCAATAAATAATATATAATCAACTTCGGACATGATGTCCGAAGTTAAACAACGCTAACTTCGGTCACGGTGTCCGAAGTTAAAAATAGAGGTATAATATGGCAATAACAAAAATCATAGGTTCAATACATAAAACAGATAAATCAACATATCGTGCTTTAAAGAATACTATTAATTATATATGCAATCCTGAAAAGACAGAAAACGGTAAATATGTTGGAACACAATTATGTGATGTAAATAATGTATTAAGTGATTTTATAGAAACATATAAAATATTTGGAAAAGAACCCAAAAAGAAATCAGATAGATTGGCATATCATATGTGTATTTCATGGAAGCCCGATGAAGAGAATATATCTTTAGATAAAGCATATAATGTTCTTGGTGATTTTTGTAAAAAATATATACCAGAACATGAAGCTGTATACTCTGTACATAAAGATCAAGAACATATACATGGCCATATATGTTTTAATGCTGTTAACTGTCAAGATGGACTTAAATATAGATACAATAAAAATGATTGGGAAAAAAGTATTCAGCCGATCGTTGATGAGATTTGTGAAAAATATAATCTTAGTAGACTTGAGGATGATACAGGTTTAACTTTAGAACAATATGATGATTTGAGAAATAAAAGATTTAAGAAAAAAACAAAGAGTTCTAATAATAAGTATTATAATGAGAAAAATGAAAGATATGCATTGAGTGATTATCTTCGTGATGATATAGATTATTTTATCAATATATCAGAATCATATGATGAATTTATAAACAATCTTAAAAATGCTGGATATCAAGTTAAAATTGGTAAATCAAAAAAATATGGAACGTATACAGCTATTAAGTATGAAGGGATGGAACGTTTTAAGAGGACATACTCATTAGGAAAAAATTATACAGATAATATGATTAAAAATCGTATTGATTTAAATAAAAAAAATAATTCTTTAGATAAAGAAGAAATTAGATATTTTGTTCCTAAAAAATTCTATAGAGTTAGAATCCATTATGACTTTAGTAATCCTATTATTAGAAATAGATATTATAGAATACATAAAGCAGGTGTAGGGAGTGTTAATTCTAGGAGGCCTAATTATAATCAAATCAAAAAAGCAATTGAAAATATTGATAAGCTGCAATATCAATTAGAGATATTAGAAAAAGGATGTGATATTAATACTATAAAAAAATCATTGCATGTAGTTAAAAGCAATATCAATTCCATTGAGAAAGAAATATTACAAAAAAAGCAATCTATAAGAAATGTTAATCAGATGATTAAAACTTATAACAAGTATGAAGAATTAATAAAGATTAATGAAAAAGAGTCTTGTTTAGATGAAATTAAAAGAATAGAAAGAATTATAGATTCATATTCTTATGGGGTTGAAGAATTATACGCAATTAAAAATGAATATAAAAAGGATTTATCTAGTATCAAAAAAGAGTATAAGAAAGAACAAGAAAAAGAAACTGCATTAAAGGAACTTATAGATGAATTTGATAATCCACAGAATCTAGAGAAAGAAGATAAAGATATAAATCTTGAAGATATTGATAATAGTTTTGATGAATCCAAACAAAAGAAAAAAGACAAGTAGATAGACCTTTAATTCCCTCGTCATATGGCGAGGGAATTTTACTTTATAATAGGTTGATTTTTTGTTTTTTCGTATTATAAGTTATGCTTTTTTTCTTTCCATTTAATAAGATTTTATTAGTAAATGATTAAACATAGGGAGGATTTTGATATGGATTATCAAGAATTTGAAAAAAATTTAGTAGAGTTAATTATGGAAATGTTACCAGAAGATTATTCTTTAAGTGTTAAAGCAGTAGAAAAGAATAATGGATTAGTTTTAAATGGTCTGATTATTAATAATAAGGAATGTAATATTTCTCCAACAATTTATCTTAATTATTATTTTGAAGAATATAAGAAGGGAAAATCTGTTGATGAGTTAGCTGGGGAAATATTAGATCAGTATAAAAAGTTTGAATTACATGAGGATTTTGATGTTTCGCAATTTGTAGATTACGAAAAATGTAAAGATAATATTTGTTTTAAATTAATTAATTTTGAGAAGAATAAGAAGCTTTTGGACGATGTTCCTTTTATTGATTGCTCGGAACTTGCTATTGTATTTTATGACCTTATTAATAGTAATTCGCTCGAAACAAGTTCAATTCTTATTAGGAATTCACATCTTAAGCATTGGGATAAATCGGTAGGCGATTTGATGAGTGTAGCATCCAAAAATACGCCAAGACTTCTTGGAACTAATATGAAAAATCTTAATGCACTTGTAAGTGAAATGTTAGAGAATAATTCGGGTATTAAAATAAATAACAATACAGATGAAGATATTTTTGCCGGTGATAGTCCTATGTATGTTTTGACTAACAAGAGCAAGTTATATGGGGCGGCTTGTATTTTACAAAAGGATATTCTTGATGATTTTTGTAATCAGCAAGATGTAAATGATTTTTATATTATTCCAAGCAGCATACATGAAGTATTATTACTTCCTAAGAACAATGAATATGATGATAAATATCTTTCTGAAATGATAAAGGAAGTTAATTCAACTGAGTTATCAGTCGAGGACGTATTAGCTGATCGCGTATTTGTATATGATAGAGGATTATCACAGATATATTGTTTTGACGATGATGGAGAGAAAAATGTGTGTATAGAATTTGGAGATGATGATTTGATTCAAATTCCAAAAAATGATGAATTATCTATCTAAGTAAAAGGAATGGGGATATTATATATCCCCATTGTTTTAAATGAGGAATTAAAATGTATGATTATGAGAAATTCAAAAAAATAGTTAAAGAAGAATTATATAATATACTACATGATTTTGATGTTGATGCAATCATTAAGTATAAGTCAGATAATTACAATAATGCTTATAATCTTTATATAATTAATCAGAAATCAGACAACTTAATAATTCCCGCTATTGATATAAAACCAATATATGAAAAGTATGCTAAAGGCGATTTTACAATAAATGACATTATCTCATCTTTATCAAAGAATTATTTAAAAAGAATTGAAAATAACAAAGTATATTCTTTAAGTGGATTTCTTGATAAAAAGAATGTATTAAATAATGTTAGAGCATGTGCTGTTAATTATGATAATTTTGTTAATTACATTGAATCGAAAGATATTGCGTATAGCCTGTTAGAGGATGGAAATGTGGCTTTTATATATAAATATGTTATTGGTGCTGAATGTGGTATAGAATTTTGTGATAATCTTAATACAATAACTCTTGATAATAATAGATTAGATCTTTTGGGAATTACGTTAGAAGAATTAAATTTGTACGCATTTGAAAATTTGAAAGATAAATATGTCATTAACTCAACAGATGATATATTTGAAGATATTTTGTTTAAAGGAGAAATTTGTACTCGATTTGGTATCAATACAATATCAACTAATGAGGATTTATATGGAGCATCTTTAATATTTATTCAAGATATTATGGATGATTTGTGTAAACATTATAATACTAATGAATTAGGTATTATTCCAATGAGTGTACATGAGTTTACTGTATTTGACTGGAGTGAGCATAGGTTTTCTGTAATTGAGTTAAACGATGTACTTCATGCTATAAATGTTTTCTCTGAAAATAAAGATAATGTATTTATGGATAATGTTTTACGATATGATAAAAAACTATCATCACTTAATATGTGTAAGTCGGAATCAATTTGTAAGGAATTATATGATTATAAAAAAACATTCCAAAGGCACGAAAAGGAAATAAAGCTGTTGACGATGTAAAGGAGAATTATAATGAAAAATGAGTTGTTAGAATATATAAATAGCGAAATGTATCAAAAAATGGAATTTTTTATAAAAAAATATATAGATTCCTTGATTAATGATAATAAAGTGTACTTTGAAGGAGTATTTTCACCTATATATTATTTGAATCTTGTAAATGATGATGGTTCTAAAAATGTATATCCGGTGACAGATTATTCAGTAAAATCATTCTTTGATCAAGTAACTTTTTATTGTGATGATATAAACAATATGTTGTTTAATATTTTAAATGTTGATATTAAATCGCTATCTGAATCGTGGGATAATATAGTACGTCTTGATAGTAAACCCGATAAAGATATTAGTTTTGACTATTTATGTGGTAATATAATCAATTATTCTGCAGTGAAAGCTATAAAAGAGTTTATTTTTGATAAACTTGATTTTACAAAATCAAATTATACTGTAACAGATGTAAATGATTTTAATGATATTTTTAAAAAGTATATAATAGGATATATAACTTTAAAAGATGCTAGTCTTAAAAAGAATTATAATGATTTTTATCAATTATATTTTAAATTATCTAGCATTAATTCTTATAATAATACATTTAATATTGAAAATTTCAAATCATATTACGATAAGTATAATTATTTTTGGCTTTTACCAGACTATGAGAGAGATAAAGAAGTCCTAAAAAAATATAGTTTGGAAGAAATAATCACGGATTTAGATATTAGGGATGAAATTCTTAAAAAATATGATGATGATCATATGGATATTTTTTATAAGAATAAAGATGTTGTTTGTATATAGTTTTTTAGTAATAAAACCCTGTATGGGGTTTTATTTTTATGGAAAAACATATTATAAGTAAAAAATTGATAGAAAAAAATATTATAAGTTATTTTTTATAAAATCGTCTTTATTAGAATAAGAAAAAAATAAAGGAGAGTATAAATATGAAGCTGATTTCTTCCAATGATTTTCTTTCAAGTTATAAAAAGGTACTTGAAAAATATAATGAATCTGAGAATTATGAATTATTAATAAACCAAATCGAGCAATTACAAGAAATAAATAAAGATATTTTTGAAATTGATAATTGTCTAGATATTTTAATGAAAACGAATATTGAATATGTTGATTTATTATTTAATTCATTTAACTTATCTTCTCCATGCGAAAAATGGATAGAGATTTTTATTAATCTATTTAACACTGGAAATATAGATGTATTAGATTCATTTGATGAATTATTGAATTGTATTGTTCAACTTAAAAATAAAGGTGTTGATTATAAAGTTGTTCGTTTTATGTTATTTGATTTAAATTATTCTGTGGAACAAATGATAGCTGCTATTAATAATGACGAGCTTATTTCAGAATTAGAAGGAAAAATGAATTCAAATGTAGAATGTCAGATATCTGGTGAAGAGATTTTAGAAGAAACTCCAAAAGAGCAAGTCATTGAAGATAATTTGATTAAAGAAGCTGTTGTAGGCGATAACACTAATTCTATGGATATGGCAATTGCGTTAATTCAAAATAGCTCAAATAATGAAGTGCTAAAGGCTCTTGATCAGATGAGCCATATGATTCTTGTTATTCGAGATAGAACAACGTCTGCATTTAATGAATTAAGTAGTAATAAGAGTTTTATAAATTCGCTGTCTAAAGAGCTTAAAGAAACAAAAAAAACAGCTGATGAATTAAAAATCGAAAATGAACAATTAAAAAAAGAATTAGAAGCTATTAAATCAAAGCAAAAGAGCATTAATAATTTATTAAATGAGGGGAAGTAAAATGAGTAACACAAAATATATTGATTATAATATGCCTGAAATAGAAGCTGTATTAAAAAAGAATGCAGCAATGCAAAATTTAGGAAGCGATTATGTAAGTACATGTATAGATTTTTTTAAGAAATGTAAGGCATCAAAATATATGATGTCTAACGACACTTATAATTTAATGTCACAGTGTTCATTTTCACTTAATGACATAAAAATTTTTATTAATCTGAAAGTATATGAAGTCAATTCCTTTGATTATTCCTTGTTTTCTTTGTTTTATGAAATAAAGGCAAATAATATTTATAAAGGGAAAGAATTAGGCTATTTGATACAAGCTTTTTTGCAGGCAGTTAATAAGGATATTACAGCTGATATGCTTCAATCTTTTCTTGCAAATTCTCCAACTATAGCAGAACTTAACTCAAAGATAAAAGACTTTGATATTGAAGCATATAAAAGTGAGGTTGAAAATGATAAAAGTGTGGATCTTGTTGATACCAATAGTAATGATAATAATAATTCTTTATCTGAGAAAGAAATAGAACAAAATGAGCCTGATAAAGAGATTGTTACAAGAGATGAGATTAAATCGTTATTGGATAGTACTATTAAAGATTCTTTTAATAGGTTTAATGAAAGTTTTCAATCATTCCAATCGCAACAAGAAGAAAAAAATACAGTAAAGGAGTTAGAAAAGGAGAATAAGGACCTTAGAGATAAGCTTATTGATGAAAGGAATAAAGTCTTATTTTATAAAGAAACAAAAAATGATTTGTATTCAAAAAATAAAGAGCTTCGAGAAGCATTACGAGGTTTAAAAAAAGAATTAAAAGAATCTGAAAAGATTTCGGACGAATATAAACATGAAAAAAATAAGCTGGAAGTTAAAAATAAAGAATTAGAAGATAAGATTAATCAATTTGATAATATTGAATTTAATCCATCTGAAGAATCTGAAGATTTACTAGATGATATTTCTGTTAATAAAGAATATGATGAGCCTGATTTTGTAAAAGAAATAATAGGAAGTCATAATGAAATGAATTCATCTACTTTAGATTCAATAGATTTAACACAAGAAGAAACAGTTCAGGAAGATTTTAATCAAGAAGAAAAGATAGAAGAACAAAGTGTGAATTATGATTTTTCTAATAATTATCATTCAAAGATTGACGATTATATTGCAGAAAATATGTCTCTTAATATAGATATGGGTGATGGTGAGTATGTAGAAATAGAAAAGGTAGAAAAAGAAGAACATTCAAGACTTGGCTTTTTCAAGAAGATAATGGATTCATTTACTTTTATGAAATTCAAAAAAATGCCGACAGATGAGCAAAAGTCTTTCTTGTTTGCGATGATAACTAAGAATGATGTATATAAAGAAAACGATAATAACAAAGCTAAAGTAATTCTTAAAATTAAAGAGCTGATGGATAAAAAGTTTGATAATGTACTGATTTATCAGGTAATTGAACAAAACTATACGATAGATATGATTGATGAATTGCTTAATTATTCGGATAAAGATATTAAAAACTTGAATGATAATCCAGATAATGGATTAGAGATATTTAACACGAATTTTGAACATTCAAGCATTGAAATATCGGATATCAATATAGATGAAGAAATTGTAAATGATGAAGAATATGATGAATAAAGGGGGTATTTGTATGAACATTATGGCGAGTAACATGAACGTTAATAGTAATTTAGGTGATTGTTTTATTGAACATGTCAAACAAAGAAATAGCATATCTGGAAAAAAACTTAGATCTTTTCTTTGTTATTTTCTTTTATGTAATAAGAATGATGAAAAAAGGAATGAAGATTATGAAGTGAGCATAGACGATTCAGAAAAAATCTGTGTAAGTATTTTAAAGTCTATTCCATCCTTAAAGAAACAAATGAAATTTTGCTTATATGAAGGAATTTTTTCAAAAGAGAATATTAAAAAAATAAAGGAGGCTTAAGATGGGAGATACAGGAATGGGCGAAATGGCTCAGTTTTTATCAATTGGCGTACAGGGTGCTAAATTTGGATTTGATGTATCGAAAGATGCATTGCATGTTATTTGGAAATTTGTTACTTGGGCTTTTAATTTAGCCAAAGCTCAAGAACAGAAAAAAGGTGGTTGGAAATTTAAACAATCTATAATTGAACGCTCAGAAGGGGACGTTCAATTTTTTAAGATTCCAAAGAACGGTGCTGCATCAAAGAAGTTTAAAAAAGATCTCAAAAAGAATATGGTTCCATATTCAATAATGCCTTCTCTTAAGAACAGTAAGGACAAAGAACATGAATATATAATGTATTGTACATGCGATGCACCTAGGTTTAACCATTGTGCAGAAGCATTGGTTGAACATTATAAAGGGAAGGAAAACGAATGTGGCAATGTATCATTTGAAGAAATGACGGATGGAACAGGCGTGAAGGATGTGACGTTAGAAGAGTTTAATGTTGAAATGCGTAAGGTATTTGGGAGTGATTATAAAACATTTGAAGAGATTGGAGAAATAAAAAAAAATGAGGATTCCTTAGAGGTAGCTGAAAAACTAGATAAATTAGCGAATTATGCAATTTTTAAGGATAAAATCACTCAAGAAAACTCTGTTAAATTCAAGCATACCTTTTCCGAAGAGGATGTTCTTAAACAAACAGATGACTATTTTATGTTACGTCTTGATAAAGATTCTAAAATGGGAGTATGGCTTCCAAAGAATAGTGCTTGGCCAACATTTGATGGAAAGTCATTTTCTAATAAGGAACGTCTTTTTGTACTTCCGAAAGACGCAGAATTAGTAGTAGAATCTATAAATCCTGAGGATAAGCACTATCTTAAAGCATATGCAGAAGAGTTTTCGAAAAAAATAAACAATAATTATTATGATGAAATGCTAACTCCTGCATCATTAGATATGTCTTTGCTTAAGAAAGAATCATCAAATGGAATAGTGTGTAGAGTGCCAGGATATTATGGCGATAATGAAGCTCATATCGAGTTGCCTAAAGATTCTTATAAGATTCTTAATAATGACAAAACAATAGTTACTAAGTTTGATCCTAATCGAAATTATGAATTAATGTTTTTGAATGGGAAAAAAGAGAAAATATCAGGCAGAGAATTACTGAAAAACTTCTCTGAAGTTAGTGATAATATAAAAAATGTTGCGAAAACAATCGAACCAAGCAAAATTGTTGGTTCATTTAATAATATAAAGAAATAAGGTTTATAGTTATGACTACTAAGAAAAAGAAGAAATCTATTATTCCAATTATATTTTTTGGAATAGTTGTAATAATACTTGCATATTATAGTGCAGGAGCTTGGTTTGAAGGAGCCAATGCTTTTAGCTGGTATGCAAATCTTACTAATAATGTAATAAAGAATCTTTGGGTTAACTATTATAATCAATATACATTCATATTTATAGGAGCATATCTTTTTATATATGGAGTCATAGTATTATATTACCTTGCTGGTCAAGGAAATTTTATGCATGGCAAAGAAATGGGAACAGCAAAATTTGCTGATCCAAAATCGATCAATAAAATCTTAAGCAACAAGGACTATGATGTAAATGCGAAGCACATTATTGTGATTTACAAAACAATATATCCATTTTATATTAAAGCATTCCTATTTATAAAAAACAAATGTATTGATTTATTTACAAGAAAGGATAAATGAGGATGGTTTTATTGCCTAAAAGTAAAAAGTGTATTGTAAACACTAAAAATAGATTAATATCTGAAAATATTCAGATGTCACTTAACACAAGAGAGACTGATAGAAACAATAATATATTGGTGATCGGCGGTTCCGGTGCAGGTAAAACATTTCGTTTTGTAAAGCCTCAATTATTGCAATTATCTACTTCGTATGTATGTACTGATCCAAAAGGTGAATTAATGCGTGACACTAATGTTTTTATGCAAAAAAATGGATATGAGGTTAAGTGCCTTAACTTGCTAAATGCAGAAGGAATGCGTAAATCTACACACTATAATCCTTTCAATTACATTAAAGATGATTCTGATGTACTTAAGCTGGTTACGACATTTATGGAAAATACTAAAGAGAAAGATGCACAAGCTGGAGATCAGTTTTGGACGGATATGGCGGGCTTAAGGTTACAAGCATTTTTTATGTATGTGCGAGATTTTGGAATAGATATTGATAATTCTGGTATTAAGCAAAAAAACATGAAAGCAGTTATGTATCTTGTAAATAAAGATAATGTTGAAGAATCAAGAAGTGGTAGAAAGCTATCTGAAGTAGATAAAATATTTAAAGAAATTGAGGAAAATGTATCGCCTAACCATTCTTGTGTTGTCGCATATAATAAATCTAATAGAGGAGCTGCAGATACTGTTAGAAGTATTATTTCAACAGTCAGTAGTAGATGTGCAAGATTAAATGTGCCTGAATTGTTAGATCTATTAAGTGACGACGAAATTGATATACAATCTATTGGAGAAAAGAAAACTTGTCTATATTGTGTAATTCCTGACAACGATAGTACTTATAACTTTTTAATAGGAATACTGTATTGTCAAATGTTTCAACAGTTATATTATAGTGCTGATTTCATTCACGGTGGTAAATTGCCAATACATGTCTCTTTCTTATTAGATGAGTTTGCAAATGTGGCATTGCCAGATGATTATTTGTCACTTTTATCTACAATGAGAAGTAGAGAGATTTCTTCTGTAATTATTGTGCAAGATATATCGCAGCTCAAGAAATTATATAAAGATGGAGAACATGAATCAATATTAGCCAATTGTGACACATGGGTATATCTTGGGGGGAATGGTCCATCTACACAAAAAGAATTGAGTGAGTTGATGGGTAAGATGACTATAGATAAAAAAACAACAGGTGAAACAATAGCCCGACAAGGTTCTTCATCGAAGAATTATGATGTGCTTGGTAGAGAATTAATGTTTCCTGATGAATTAAGAAAACTTAACGGAAAAAAATGCATTGTTTTTGTGCGAGGTTATGACGTGATCTTAGACAAGAAGATTAATTCTTTAAAGCATCCGTTGTGGGAACAAATGGCTAGAGATGGTGGTGTCAATTTTGATGCACGATTGTATAGAAATCAACATAAAAAAGGAGCATTGATAGATCATGCATCATTACAGCAATATATATATTTAGATAAGTATAAAATGAAAGAATATGAAAACGAAAAGAATGTTGCAAGAGAGATAGGTGAAGCTATGCCAGATGAACCAAAGAGAAGTGTAGTTGAAATATCCTTTAACGAGCTAAAGGAATTAATACATATGGTAGATAATATACCTGAATCAGAACAATTCATGTTTGATGAAGAGATGTTGCGTCGCAATCAAGAAGAAGCTGAGAAAGAATGTCAAGAAACGTATGAAAAAATGTACGAAAATGCGACTGTGGTAGCTCAAAAAGACGCTAAAATTAAAGCAATATATGAAAATCCTCAATTAACCATTATGTATGGGCGATTAAAAACGCAAGGATTTAGTTTTGAATCTATATGTCAAATTATCGACGTTTATGAAAAAGGAAAGAAATCTGAAGAAGAGATATACGCAACATTCTCGCCTGACATGGATGAAGAATTAATCAATATATTACATGATGCAATGATATAAGATTACAAAATCACTTATAATAGAAAAATCGCTTATTTTACCTATTATAAGTGATTTTTTTTGCCTTTTTTCTTCCTATTATTTGTTTGTAATTCAAAAAAACAAATAGAAAGGATAGAGAAAAATGGAAGTAATTACAGGATTAAATAATTTAAAAACATTGTTTATGGGAGCAATATCAATTATTGGAATTATTGTGCTAGCAAAAAATATATTTGATTTTGCTTCAGCGCTTCAGGAAAGAGATTCACAAGGAATGAAGACTGCAGGATTAGGCATGGCTGGTGGTGCGATAATGGCTGCAATAGGTGCGGTATTAGCGTTCCTTGGATTAGGAAGTTAATTTAATTATAAGAAAGGATAGTTATTATGCCTATTAGTTCTGGAGCAGCATCAGGTTTACTAGCTTTACTTGAAAAATTGCTGCCTAATTTACCTAACTCTATATTTCAATCAATTGCTAACAATCTTGAAGTTGGAATGGCCATATATAATCAATGTATTAAAGTGGCATATGGAATCTTGACACAAGATCCTGAATCATTTAGTTCTTCAGCATGGAGCACAATTAATACGGTAAACAGTGTGTTTGTTGGCATTGCATCTACATTGGTAGTTGTTTTCTTTTTAATCGGATTTTGTGAAGAATCAATGGATCCACGTCACGAATTAAGGATAGAAACAATTATTCGTGGAATGTGTAAGTTATTTATTGCTGAATTTTTTGTTTCAGGTTCATTAACAATTGTAAAATCATTTTTTGGACTTATTAGATATGCTACGTCGGGATTGAATATAAGTATTAGTGGTGTTTCGATATCTGAATCGGGAGTGGCGAATACACTACCAGCACCACTTTCACAGGCAATTTCACAAAATTCATACGCAAATGTACAATTAAACTCGTTGTCATTGTTATTATTTTCTTCACTATTTAGCCTGATAATAATGGCTACTGGGATAATTATAATTTATCAAGCGTTTGCCAGAATGATTAAACTTCTATCATTAATTCCATATGGAGCATTAGCCAATTCCACAATTGCAGGAAATCATATGTTAAAACAGACATCAATAGCTTTCTGGAAATATGCATTATGCACAATTCTTGAAGCGTTAACTATGATTATTGCAATAACGATTTGTTCTACATTATTTGCAAGTCCTGATGCATTGGGATTTCAATTTAGTATATCGGGAATGTCAGAAATTGAGAAATCAACATTAAATTGGATGTTAGAAAGAACTGTAATTGCAGTTACAACGTGTGGTGTGGTAAAAGGAGCAAGCACTTTAACTCAAAAAGTATTTGGACTTTAGGAAAGGAAATCAATATGCAGAGTATTCAAATATATGGGGAATTAGTAAATGAACCCAGATTTAGGTTAATTAAAGATGATGAAAAATCCAAATCATTAAATGTATTAGGTTTTGATGTATGTGTATATGACAATGATCATGATAATACTACAACGATTCATTGCTTAACATTTAATGAGTTTGCCAAAAATGTGATGAGAACATTAAAAAGGGGGAAAAATGTATTTGTTGAAGGACTTATGAAAAATAACAAATATTTTATTACAAGAGGTGTAGAAGCTGAAAAATTAGTACTTCTAATTAAGAATATTAATGTTGACGGAGATATGTTTTTGTCAAGTGATTTGAAAGCAGACTTGAGAGCAGTTAATTATCTAAGTAATAAACATATTTATATCTAAGGAGAATCGTATGTTAAGTGTAAATATTAATAATGACATTGAAAAATACAAAGAATCCGTAATAGGATCATTTGATGCGAGAGAATCATTATTTGTAATTGCAGGTTTTCTAGTTGGTGCAGGATCTGTTGCATTCTTTTATTTTGTTTGTGGATTACACATAATGATTTGTTGTTATTTATCCTTGCTTTTTGTAATACCGATCATTGTTGCAGGCTTTGGGCGAAAGGATGGAATGTCATTTTTTCAACGTATTAAAAAGATACTTTCATTAAAGAAGATTCCATATACTAATTCTAGAGATTACATTGATTTTGAAGAATTGGAAAGAATTGAAGAAACAAATAAGAAAAAGAAGAGGATAATCAATGGATTTGCTAAGAAAAAATAAGAAGGATAGTTTCAAAAAGGAAAAGTTCAAAAAGGGTAAATCAAAGTTTGGTTCTTACTATATTGCACCAGACTTTGTAAAAAGACATATAGGCGTTAGAAAAATTTATGACAATGGATTAATTGAGCATAATGATGATTGCTTTACACTTGCTTTTTCTTTCTCTTATTCGTCTAACAATATTGATGAAGTAAATGATTTTATGAATGATTTACGTATATCGGATTGTGTGGTTAGATTTATTAATGATCTAGAAAAAAAGTCACATATGATGGTTATTTCATTCAAACTCATCAATCTAAATGAGTTAAATGAAAGAATTGAAACGATAAAGAAGAATCTACTATATTCTGCACAGAAAAACAACATCACTATAAATCAAATTGAACTTAATGATTTAATAACGAAATATGTAGGTTTTTTAAAAGAAATTTTTGATATTGATGATATAGATGCATCTATGTTTTTTAAAGACATAAGTGTTTTTCTTAAATCTATATATGATAGCAAAGGTAATATGATTCTTGATAATGAAAGTTATTGGTTTAGATCAGATATAACAGATAAGTACTATTTATTTGCATCAATTAGTAATTATCCATATAAATATGATGAATTTGAAAGCATTTTATCGTCATTAGATTATATTAAGTTCAATATATCAGAAATGACTCCTATCTCTGATTATAATCTGATAAGAAACTTTAATTCATTGTATGTTGGATATAACGGATTAGTAAATAGGATAAAGCGAAATAATAAGGAACTATATGATATATATCTAGAATTTAAGAAGAAAAAAGGAAAGTTTAATGATTCACGTAAGTTTTGTTATATATCCAAGCTCTATTTGATAGAAGGGGATTCTTTGGAAGAATTAGAAGATAATTTTAATTCATTTAAGAATTTACTTAAATCTGCAGGCTTTTCAGTAGATAAGATTTTTTATAACAGTATGAATCTTATAAATGTGATTTGTGGAATATCAAATAAATCTTTTAAGGCAAATTCACTTATTAAGTCGAGTGAGGTGGGTAAATTACTGATACCATATGAAAAAAATATAGATGATATGGATATTTTGAAGAATTATTTTATGAATTAGAAAGGTTAGTATGAAGAAGAAAAAGACAGTTTTGGGAAGTCGAAAACAATTCGAAAAGCTAAAGAGGGCAGAAAGTCTTATTAATGAGCATCCTAAGTCTGCCCAGGACATTATTGAAATATTGCAACTAGCACCCAATGGATTGTTTAAGGTTGGAAAAAATAAATGGAGTAAATCTTATGAATTAGTAGATGTTAATTATACTCCGAAGACGTTTGATGAGCAATTATCATTTTTTTCGGAATGGTATAAAACAATTAATTCTTTTGATGTTCATATTAAAATTACTGTATTTAACAGAAATCGAAACATGGAATTAATTGAAAATGAGATTTTATACCAACATCACAATGATGATTTTGATTGGCTACGCGATTCATATAATGACATCATTGAAAATAAGATCTTTGAGGGGAAAAATGGTGTTGAACAGGTAAAAATCCTCACTATTTGTGTAGAAAAGGAAAATTATGAAGAAGCAAAGGCATCAATTTCAACTCTTGAAAGTAATTTTATTTCTAATTTTGTATCGCTTGGAAGCAACTTAGTTCCATTATCAACAAATGAGAGACTGAGACTTTTATATAATTTCTACCATTGTGGTGATGAAAACTTATTTAATCTTGATATAAATCAAGAGATAATTAATGGTCGTAATTATAAAGATTATATAGCACCTAATTATATTGATTTTAATAATTCAGTTGATTCTTTTGAGACAGATAGATTTGTTGGTAGTTGTTATTATATTGAGCCATCAAGTTATCCTCGAAAGCTTACGGATAATCTGTTTATAAATCTTACAAATAATTCTTTTGTATCATGTTTTACAATTGATTTTGTTCCTGTATCTCAAGACATAACTTATAAAACGCTTGAAAATAAGCTATTAGGAATAGAAAACAAGATTGTTAAGCAGCAAGATAAAAGAAATAGAACTGGAAACTATTCTTCTGATATTTCTTATAAAGTAAGAAGGGAAAAAGAAGAATTAGAAGATATGTTAGATCATATGAGAGAAGATGATCAGAAGATGTTTTGGGTAGGAGTTTCATTTGTTGTTTGTGCAGAAAATGAAGAGAAGCTTAAGAATAATATAAATGTATTAAAACAAATTACAGAAAAAGAAACACTAGAAATTGCTCCATACTTTTCACAACAACGTGAGGCGCTTAATACGATTCTTCCTTATGGTGTAAGACAAGTTAATAAGCTTCGTTCGCTCTTTACATCTTCTGCAGGAGCGTTAATGCCATTTAATGTATTAGAACTTCAACAAACAGATCATCCATTTTATTATGGGATAAATCAAATTTCTAAAGAACCGATTTTTGCAAATCGCAAAAAATCTGTTAATGGAAATGGATTTGTATTCGGAGTGCCAGGCGGTGGAAAATCTTTTACTGGTTGTAAGATGGAAATTGGCTCAGTTTTTCTTAACACTGAAGATGACATTATTGTGGTAGATCCTACATTGGAATATTTTGATGTTGCAGAGGCATACAATGGACAGATTATTAATCTTTCTACAGCAACTAAGCATCACATGAATCCCCTAGTTGTTGATCTTGAACGGTTACAAGTTGATATGTCTGATGGTCAAGTACGAGAAAAATCAGAATTTATGCTTGGACTTGTTGATCAAGCAATGGAAGGTGGTATGAAGCCTGCTCATAAGACACTTGTAGATAGAGCAATAAGAATTCTTTTTGATGGAATTGCAAGCAAACCTATTTCTCAAAGAAAACAGCCTATAATGAGTGATTTTGTTGAAATATTAAAGCAACAAGAAGAAAAAGAATCACGAGACATTGTTATTGCTCTTGAATTGTTTACAGAAGGTGGACTTAACATTTTTAACCACCAATCTAATGTAAATATCAATAATAGAGTAATTGTATATGGACTTCGTGATCTTGGTGAGAATCTTACAGGTGTAGCCATGCTTGTAATGCTTGAAAATATAAGGCAAAGAATTATTGAAAATTCTCAAAAAGGTGTAGCCACATGGCTTTATATTGATGAATTCCATGTAGTATTAGGGAAAAAGTATTCAAGAGATTATCTAATTTCTTTATGGAAAAAAGTTAGAAAATTAGGTGGTCTTTGTACTGGAATAACACAGAATGTCGTTGAAGTATTAAAGGATCCAATGACATCAACACTTGTAAGTAATTCTGAATATACATGTTTCTTAAAGCAAGCTGAACCTGATGTAATAGCCCTAAAAACAGCATTCCCTAATATAAGTGATGCACAATTGAGATATGTAGCATTAGCACAACCAGGAACAGGATTAATTAGGTTTGGTAACATCGTTATTCCTTTTAATAATGTTATAGAAAAAGACAATCCCGTTTATGCAATATATAATACTAATTTACACGAAAAAATAGCAATGAAAAAAGCAAAAGGATATAAGTAGATGAGTAGTTTGCCAGAGTTAGATAAAAGAATATATGAAGAAAATATATTTGATATTGATAGAAAAGTGATTGAAACAAATGTTACTTCTGAAAAAATATCTAATAGATTTAATATATCTAATGGCTCTAATAAAGATTCTATTGAATCTAAAAATGCGAAGCTTAATAATTATATTTCAAATTATTCTAAAAGCAAGTCTGGTAAATCAAGTAATATAAAAGTTGGATTTGTTAATAACAATAATCCTTTTAATAAAAGTGTAGATCCAAACAAATTAGGGGTAGTTAATCCTAAAAATACTAATAAGGCAGGAAATAATGCCGCAAAAGCTGTAAAAAAATCTGCAGAAGGAACAAAAAAAGCTGCATCCAGTGCAAAAGATGTAGCAATGGATACTAATGTTGCGACAAAAGCAGTTGATACAGGTGCAAAAGCTGTAAATCTTCCGGCAAAAAAACTTAAAAGTTCAGCAAAACATTTACAGTTAAATAGTGATAATTTGAATGGTAATAGCAGTTTTTTGACGAACAAGTTAACGAAAAGGATTCCTTTTTTTGATAAGTTATCTTCACTTTCACAAAATCAAACTGCTCCTAAAGATGATTATGATGATGGTAGTTCACTAGTTGAAAAGCTTAAAACCATAATAATAAAATTTGCAGCTGCTTTTTTGGTTTTATTGCTCCTTTTATATTCAATTATCATTATAACTATAATAGGAGTGGTAATCATACTTGTATGTTTTACACCATTGGGGCAATATATGGGATTATTTAATTCTCCAGAAATGACATCAAATCCTAATTATATTGTTAATGTTTTAGAAGAAAAAAATGAATTATTTAATGGTGATGCTACATATTTTATGAATCAAAATGAATACAATGAGGTAATAAATGATAGTAAGAATTGTGCAAATAATTATTATGATATAGTTTCTACGTATTTATCAATTATGTGTGCAAAGATTTATTCTTCTGATTCTAATAATATAGCTGGTGCTGTAGATGAAATGCTGATAGTAGATACTGATGAAGAGAAGAAGCTTTTATCTACACTATTTGAACAATATAATTATACGAGTGTAAATGATGCAAGAAAGACAGTAACATATTTTGAAGACGAGGTACATGAAACTTCTTCAATATATGCATCAAATGTTATATTTACAAGACCATTTTCTACTTCTGGTGGAAAGGATTTGAACAAAGTATACTTATATAATCTTGATTCTGAAAGATATCTTAAAAATATATTTGGACAATACATTACAGCAGATAGTATGGAAGCCAATGATTTGAAATGTAGTATAAAAAATGCATATCAATTGGTAAAATACGCTAATGATACATATGGATATAGTAATGTATATCAAGTGAATCATATTCAAAAAGATGTAATATCTGTTGAAAAAACAAAAGAAGTTGATTACCAAATAATGACAGTATATCGTATTGATAAAAAGGAATGGATTAATCGTTATGGTTCAAATTATGATGATTTAGTTATTTATTTTATGAATATGATGGAAGATATTCCTATTGGAAGCACAGCTGGTTTTAATGGAGATGTATCTAGTTATAATATTGATCAGGCTGCGTTAAGTGATTCAGATTTTGCTTCAATGATGAATGTAGCATTACCTTGTATGGATGTTGTCACATATACATGGGGTGGTGGTCCAAGCAATTATCCTAGAATGGATTGTAGTGGATTCGTATCATATGTGCTAATTAATTCAGGTTTAAGGCCTGATATAGGTTATTTGACTACTGATCCATTACTTGGAGTATGTAGTACATTTACAAATTCTGATCAAGCAAAGCCAGGCGATTTAATTTGGTTTGCAAGTACAGATGGTGGAAAGGGCGGTCAGAAAACATCGCATGTAGGCATAGTAGTTGGAAATGGTAATATGATACATTGTTCTAGTTCGAAAAGAACAGTAGTAATCTCAAGTTATGAAACTTCATATTGGAAAGAACACTTCTATTGTTATGGACGTGTAAATAAGTAGTAGTAATGGCTGACGGATGTATGTCCGTTGGCCATTATTTATTTTAATATTTTTATAATAGGTGAATTCTATTCATTTACATATTATAAGTTGTTTTTTTTATAACATCCTTTTCTAAAATTTGAATATAGTTGATTATTTCAATTAAGTCAAATAGAAAAGGAGAAATAACTATGGAACAAGCAAAAGAAGAACTTATGGAGCAACTAAACGAAGTTATTGGGCATGTAAATGTTGTGAAACAATCAAATGAACAAGCAAAAGAAAAGAAGCTTAATCCATCTTATATGTATGCGGTAATTACTAAAAGAGTTAATGATGAGGATAGTGCGATAAAAGCATATGCTGCAGTGACACTATCTAATGCAGTGACATTACATGGAATTAGGTTAATTGAGAGTGATAAAGGCATGTTTGTAGCTATGCCTCAAAAGCAAGCATATGATAGTGAGACTAAATCAGGAAAGCTTGATGAGGAAGGACATCCCGAGTATGAAAACATAGTATTTCCTATTACAAAGGAAACACGAGAGGATCTAAATAAGTGTTTAATGGACGCTTATAATTCTGAAGATGGTTATTCTTATATTAGTGCAAATAAAAATAAGAGTAGAGCTTATAGAATTACGCCAACATTATATGCAAGGGATCATGAGAGTATTAAGGCATCAGGCTCAGTAGAATTTGGTGGTTTTGTATGTAAAGATGTAGTCGTTGCCTTAAGAGAAAGAAAAGATAATGGGAATCTATTTCCAGTAGTCAATTTCCCTAATTATTGCGTAGAAAAGAAGGATGGTACAAAGACATATATTGACTATATGGAATTTAAAGAGGATGGCCATGGATATGATTTTGATGAGCATGTTGAAAAGGAAAAGGATTTCAAATTACTTGCAAAGAATATAATTATTAAAGAGGCTAAGAAAGTAAATCCAGAAATCGAAATGCTATTAGATAAGGATAGATCATTAGATTCGCCAATTAAATCGTAAGTGAAATAATGATATGACATGGGCGTATTATATACGCCCTTTTTTAACGAAGGAGCAAAATTATGAATGAATTAGAAAAGAAACATCATGATAAAAAAATGGAAGAGATCCAGCAAAAGTTAGAAGAAGGTGTTAAAGAAATATTTTCATCTGAAAAGTATAAAGATTATATTAGATCAATGTCAAAACTTCATAATTATTCTTTTAATAATTGTGTTTTAATTGCGACACAATGCCCGGAAGCAACTATGGTATGTGGCTATAAGACATGGAAAAAAGAATTCAATAGATCTGTAAATAGAGGCGAACACGGAATAATGATATATAGACCAATTAAAGTTAAATATAATGTTTCTGCAGAGTTATTAGATGATGACAAAGATTTAAGTAAACATGTAGATAAATCAGATATTTCTGTGGAAAAAGAATTCATTACTTTTCGTCCGACGTACGTATTTGACGTTTCACAAACAAGTGGAGAGCCAATACCTAAACTTACAAGTGAATTAGAAGATGTAGTTGAATCTTATGATGAGATGAAAAAAGTTTTGGTGGAAATAAGTCCGGTTCCAATTACATTTGAAAAAATTAATGGAAGTGCTAATGGATATTATTCTGCAATAGAAGAAAGAATAGTAATTGATCAGGAACTTTCTGAGCTTCATACTGTTAAAACTATTATTCATGAAATTGCACATGCTTCGTTTAACCATGGTAATAAGGATTTGGACACAACAAAAGATAGAAATACAAAAGAGGTACAGGCAGAGTCTGTAGCGTATTGGGTAACACAAGCTCTAGGTTATGATACATCAGATTATTCTTTTGGATATATTGCTGGTTGGAGCAAGGATAAATCAGTTCCTGAACTAAAAGAAAGTTTGGATGTAATAAAACAAACATCAGATCAGATTTTTACTTCGATTGAGAGTAAAATCAAGGATATGTCTATTGAAAGTAAAAATAAAGAGGTAGAAAAGAAAAAAGCTATATAAGGAGAATTTATTATGAGTATAGAAGTTTTTAATATTTTGTTAATAACAATTATGTGTGTGTTGGCTATAGTATTTGGAATCAACATAAGAAAGAGTGAAAAAATAAGTGTAAGAAAGGGGTTATTTATTATTGCTGGTTTAGTACTATGCTTTGCGATTATAATATTTATTTTTAATTTTGTATTTTCGCAAGGTACAAAGAATAATACTCCTTCATCATCAAAACAATATACTATTTTAGAAGAATCAGATGATGGTGGTATATATTATTACAATGATGATCATCAGCAAGTTAAATATCATAATAAAAATCGTTTAGATTTGATGTATCAGCCGACAAACAAGGAAAATAGTTTATATAATTACAGATATAACTGGGGCTTCTTGTATAAAGATAAGCTGATATACATTTTTGGTAATTCCAAATAGAAAACAGTTAATCAGTGCTAACTTCGGACACGCTGACCGAAGTTAGCATATTGATAAATGGAAAGGATAATAATTATGAATAATGTTATTAGGTATTATAATGATATGTCAGATAAAGAATTTATGGATTTATTATCTAAAAGAATTCCGCTTGTGATTCCAAGTTTTTTTAGAATGAAATATATGCATTCTAGCTATGGATTAAAGATAGAATGTGAAGATATGCAACTTCGTTTTAAGTTTTCTAATAATGAATATAGTTATATTGAAAAAAGCTTATCTGTAGTAAAAGTATCAGATATTAGAACAGAATATGATTTATACTTAAAATTTTCATTTAAACATCAAGTATTAAGTAGTGAAGAATATTTTAATAGATTTACGAAAGCTTACATGGATGATTTATGCAATAAGGTTGCAAATAACATAGAGTATAAGCAATTAGAAGTTGAAGAAATGAAAAAATATATTAAAGAATGTCCTTATGAAAAAATATGCTTAGAAGTTAGACATAAAAATGATAAGACAAAGGCTAATTTCGAAAATATTCCATATCTTAAAAGAGGAGATCTAAGAATATATATAGATATATATAGTGAAAAGCTTTGTAAATATATACCTGTATCAAGTGAGCTTATGGCCAACTGGAAGGAAGATATAAGCTCATTGTTTGATGTTGCATGTAAGAATGGGGTATTTGACTATGACATTCAAAAGCAAGGATATAGTGATGTTGGATATTATGTATATTCGAATTCCGCATATCCTGAATCAATTGCATTTAATGAAAATAGTCCTAACAAGGAAATTGCAGAAGAAATTAATGATAATTTGTATATATTTAGTAAAGGAACGTATCTTTTAATGATTCCTGAATCCAATAAAAGAGCATGTGAATTTTATATTAAGGAATCAGATGAAAACGGTGTCGAATATATGTATTATACATGCAAAAAGGGGCTTAATTATGTAGTAGTAGGGAAAAAAGATATAGAAGAATTTAAATTAGCAATGGATGATAATATTATTGATTCTGCAGATAAGTATCAGGATAGCGGGATAAATAATAATAATATCGAAGTTATTTCGAATAAAGAAGAGTCTTCAGATGAAAATATTCTGATTGTTCCAGAAGAAGTAATTAATAATATAAAGGAATATTTTTTGGATGAAAATAATCATATAACTCAATTTGAAGTTGTTGAAGTAAGAAGAGCATCTAATCATCCTGATGATAATTATTTATATCACGTAATTGGCAAGAATAAAAACACAAACGAGTATGCAACATGGACTTCGTGGAATGAGAAGACTAAAGTGTTAAATCACGGACATTATAATGTTTCATTAGATATGGCAAAAGAAATATCTGATGATTACTTCTTTGATAAAACAAAATTCAATGATAAATCATTATAGAAAGGAAAGAATATGCATAAATTAGTTATTTGTGAAAAACCAATGATTGCAAAAGCGATTGCAGAAGCGTTAGGTGGAAATTGTATTAATAAAAATAATTGCTATGAAATCATGGATTATAAGATAATCTGGGCTTTTGGACATTTATTAACTTTAAAAGATCCAGAAGATTATGATGATAAATATAAATCATGGAATATTAACGATTTGCCAATATACTTTGATAATTGGGGAAGAAAAGTAAAAAAAGGGAATTCTGCAAGAGTAAAACAAATTGTGAGTTTAATGAAAGAAGCTTCTGTAATAATTAATGCTGGTGATATTGATGAGGAAGGACAAAATCTTGTAGATGAATTAATTGAATGGGGAAGATATAATGGCAAGGTTCTTAGATTAGACACATCTGATACTTCGATTAACGCTATAAAAAAAGCATTAAATAATTTAGAAGACAACGATTTATATGTGAAAGACGGAATATCTGCTTATGCAAGGCAAGTAGCTGATATTATCTTTGGATATAATTTAACACGGTTCTACTCTTGTAAAAATAATAATATATTTTCTGTGGGTAGAGTACAGACTGCAACATTTTCTTTAGTGTGTCAACGATATTATGATATTAAAAATTTTAAAAAGAACTATTATTATGAATTGTTTTCTGATGTCAATGTTAACAATTGTATTATAAGAACAAAATTTGTGCCTGATAAAGAGAATGTTAACTTAACTGACGGTATGTTTTTAGATGATAGTTATTTAAAAGAAATATCTAATGATATCAATAATAAGAAGACTTCATGTGAGATAGTAAAAAAAATTCAAAATGAAGCACCGCCACTTCCTTTTAATATTAATAAGCTTAATTCATATTGTCATAAGCATTTTGGCTATAATCCAAAACAAGTTATGTCAATTACACAAAACTTAAGGGAAAAATACTCAGCAATTACATATAATAGATCTGACTGTCAATATCTATCTGAAGAGCATTATAAAGAAGCACCAGGAGTAATTTCAGCGATACTTGATAATTTAGATATAAATTGTAATCTTGATATGAGTATTAAAAGTAGGTGTTTTAATGATTCTAATATAACTGCACATTTTGCTATTATTCCAACAAATAATCAAATTGATGTATCTAAGCTTTCATCAGAGGAACTCAATGTATATAAAGCAATATGCGACTACTATTTGATTCAATTTATGCCTAAAGCTGTCAAAGAAAAAACAATACTACAAATAAAAATAAAAGAAGGAGAGTGTTTATCTGCGAGTAGTGTATTAGTTAAACGTCAAGGTTACTTACAGCTTCTTAAGAATAATGCTAATAATGATGCTAAAGATGAGAATATAAAAGAATTATCTGCACTTCAAGAAGGTAGATGTGAATGTTTAATTCAATCATGTAATATTGAAAAGAAAGAGACAAAACCACTTAAGCCTTTTAGTAAAACAACTTTATTTAATGCAATGGGGTGTATAGCTAAGTATGTTACTGATCCTAATGTTAAAGAGCTTTTAGTTCTTAAAGATAAAGGGAAAAAGGGAGAAAATGGTTCTATTGGTACTGTAGCGACACGTACCGCAATAATTGAAAGATTATTGGAAGTAGGATATTTAGAAGAAAAGCAGCAAAACAAAAATAAAATACTTATTCCGACGGAAAAAGGACTTGCATTTTATAAGGTTTTGCCTGATTCAATTAAACAACCGAATCTTACAGCTCAATGGTGGGTAATACAAGAAAATATAAAAGAAGGAAAGGCAACTACCAAGGATTTAGAACTTGATGTGTTAGATTTTGTAAAAAATATCATTGAGAATAATGATGGTGTTATTAATTATGAGGGTACTAATGGAGTAATATGTAAATGTCCTAAATGTAAGGGCGATATTGTTAAAGGTAAATATGGTGCATATTGTAAATCTCAATGTGGATTTTCGCAGAAATATGTATTTGGCAAAGAGATATCAGAATCACAACTCAAACAAATATGTAGTGGTAATCGCATATTAATCAAAGGAATCAAGAAGAAATCTGGTAATGATACTTTTGACGCATATGCTGTACCTAAGGCGCTTGTAAAAAAGGAATTTGTTAATAAAAAAGGTGATAATTGTGTCAGATATGAGTTTGTTTTTGATATGGAATTTAAGTAGATTATATGAATGTTTGCATATAAGCCCCTGTGGGGGCTTATTTTTATGCTTTTTTATTAAAAAACATATTATAAGTGAAAAATAGGGCAAAAAAAATATTATAAGTTATTTTTTGTTATAAATGGGTGTATATGATTGTGATCATAAGGAGAAAAACGATGTGTACAAATATGCAGATTAATGAACTTATACAACAATTAGATCGCGAAACAATGGGACATTGTGTAGGAATGCAAAATATGGCTGTCGATTTAGAGAATTATTTTAATTACGAAGGACACATTCTTTCAACAGCCGCGTTGCTTTGTGATGTAGGAAAGCTGTATTTGTCTTCATATTTGTTAGAAAAACAAGACATATTAACTGAATTTGAAAAAAGTCTCATAAATAATCATCCTTATTACTCATATGAAATAATAAAAGATTATGACATTGACGAGAACATAAAATCTCTTGTTTTATATCATCATAATCATTCTTCTTATAAAAACATTGATAATCTTCCGTCTTATAATGACAATTTAGAAAAATTATATACCACGTTGGAACTTGTTGATGCGTATCAAGGATTGATTGAGTATAGGACTTATCGAACATCTCATTGTACTCCTTATGATGCGTATAAAATACTTGTACGAGAGAATTGTCATAACCAAGACGTGTTGGATTATATAAAAGATAATTACATTTATTAGAAAGGAGATGATTTTATGCAAGAGATTTTGAAAGAATATGGCCCAGCAATTATTACAGTAGTGGCTATTTTAGCACTTATTGTAGTAATTGTAGCTGTAATCGGAACTTCAAGCGGTGGAGTAGTAAGTGACGCTTTTTCTGATCTAATCAAAAATTTCTTTAGCGACGCAAAGAGTGCTGGTGGTGTGTAGTTGGAGCGCACAATTAACAAAGAATTTTTTAAAAAATTTTTTTGATGAATTAATATCCTCATTATCATATTTGATAATGAGGGTATTGATAATGAGGTGATTATGGATTTACTAAATAAAAGAAATAAAACATTTGAAGACGTAAATGAGTTTGATGCAGAGTTAGATATTAGAACTCAAAATGAGAATTCTTTGTCTAATGATAATGAGAGCTTTATTAATAATGGAATAAAAATAACTGAGGATTTCTGGGAAGATCTTTGGGATTATATATCAGATGATAATATAACGGATATTGATTATAACGGAAAAGATTTATGGATAAGAGATTGTGATAATAATGTTCGAAAAAAGGTAGATATTTCGAATACAAATATAAATAAAGAATTTATAGAGTTACTATCTCTTCGAATCTCTAATGCGGTATCTTTGGAACTTAACAAAGAGAATCCTGTATTAGAGGCAGAAACAGATAAATTAAGAATAAGTGTTATACATGAATCTGTAGCAGTGTCAGGAAGAAGTATTTGTATAAGAAAAACTTTGCCTTATACAAGAATTTCTATAAAAAATGCGATTGAATCGGGATATGCTTCCACAGAATTACTAAGTTTTATTATAAATTGTATTAAGTGTCATATGAATATTGTAATTTGTGGTGGAGTTGGAGTAGGAAAAACAGAAGCGGCAAAGTTCTTTTCTCAATATATTAACGATAGTGAAAGAGTAATTTCTATTGAAGATAACCTTGAATGGCATTATAGCCAAATCAAGCCAAAGCAGGATGTGGTTGAGATGCAAGTATCTGATATTTTTAATTATCAGGATTCGATAAAAGCATGTTTGAGACAAAATCCTACTTGGATGATGATTCAGGAAATAAGAGGAGAGGAAGCAAAGGATTTTGTTACAGCATTATCTACTGGTGTGAATTCTATTACGACGCTCCATACAGATGATTGCAGGAAAGTTCCTGATCGAATTATTAACATGGTATCAGATAGAATAGGTGCAGATCGAATGGAAGCGGATATATATAATTTTCTCGATGTTGCAATCATGATTTCAATGAAAATTGATGATAATGGCAATATGAAGCGTTATATAGATCAAGTATGTTTATTCTCCTTTGAGGGAAGTCGCAAGAACAGTTTAATTGTGTTTAATGATGGGATGCTTATTTCTAAGAATTTTTCGCCTAATATACAGCATAAATTTGATAAAAATAATATAAAAGATCCTTTCAAATGTGATGTGATCTTTGATAATCTGTGTGAAGATTTTATTAGTTAGGAGCAAATATATGAGAAAGAGTAGAAAGAGTAAGGAAGTAACGTTAGATTCTTTATATGAAGAATCTAAGGAAGAACCAAAAAAGAAAAGAAAACATAGCTTTCTTTGGTATCTAAATCCAATATCGTTCAAAAACAGTATATTAGAATATGATGGTACATTATCTTTTAAGAAAATCGGATTATATCTGTTGGTATATTCTATGTGTACAATAAGCTTGTCATATATTCTTAATATGCAGCTTATATACGCAATCATAATGTATATTGCAGGAGTATTATTTGTTCCTCAATTAATCATATCTTCATATAAGCTGGATTATGAGAATAAAAAATATGCAGATGCAAATGTATATATAGAGCAGCTTTTATATGCATTTGCAAAGTCAAAAAAGATAGTTGCATCTTTAGAGGCAATCAAAATTGAGTTTAAAGATAGCAAAATGTATGAATGCATTTCCAAAGCCATATATTATATCATGTCATATTCGAATAACGATGTTGAAGATATTGAGCTTGAAGGCTTGAAGTTGATCGAGAATGAATATCCTCTTAAAAAAATCATTACAATACACCAATTTCTACGAAAGGTTGAGAATTTAGGCGGGGATTGTAACAAATCGATTGAACTTCTTCAGGAAGATAGATCCAATTGGGAAAAGAGAATTCTATCTTTACAAAAAGATAAACAAGTCAAACGAAATAGGGTGGTAGGAGCTATTGCTGTATCAACGATAGTAGTCATTGTATTTTCGCTATTATTAAGCCGAATCGGATTTGATATAACACATAATGTTGCAGTTCAAATTGCAACAATATTTATGTGGTTTTTTGATATGTTGGTACTTTCTATCGCAGACAAGAAGATTAATTCTTCTGAATTTGATGAAAGAGATGTCGAAGAGCCAAAGGATTCCTTAAGAAGATATTATCGAATAATTAATTGGGATAATAAGAAAGAGTTTATAAAATCGCTTATATGGGCTATTGTACCTTTTGCATTAACCATTTTATTTATTATAAAGGATATGCCAATTGGAATATGTATATGTGCTGTGATTACAGTTTTAATGTTATTCCAACATCGATTGGGATACCGATTATATATGAAAATAGCAAAAAGAGAAATTGAAGAGAAGTTTCCTGATTGGTTAATGGAGATTGCTTTATTGCTTCAATATGAGAATGTATATGTTTCTTTATATAATTCTTATGCTACAGCACCGGCAATTTTTAAGCCAGAAATCAAGAAGCTTATTAAAGAAATACAAGAAAGACCGAATGAAATCGAGCCTTATCTTGATTTCATGAGTGCTTTTAATATAAGTTCAATTAGATCGACGATGAAGATTTTATATTCTCGTACTCAAGGTATCGGTGGATCTGCAGATGAACAAATTGCAGAGATTATTAGAAAAAATAATCAGTTAGTGGATAAGATTAATGAGTACAAGGATGACAATTCATTAGCAACATATCTAGTAATGTTTTGGTTGCCTGGACTTTTCGCAGGCGGAAAGCTTATTGTTGATATGTTTGCGTTTATGGTTTTATCGATGACAGACATGTCTGTTTTTATTAAATAGGAGATTGATATGGAAAATGTAATTAAAGCGTTTTTAGGCATATTTTTTACATTTTTATGCGTTTTCTTAGGCGTTCTTTTAATAACAACATCAATTGATACGCGAAAAGCTGATAGTTATTTAGAGGATGCAAGTACACGTATAGAAAGCAGTAATTTTAGTTCAAGTGTGGTTGCTGATGTAAAAAAGGAAGCATCAAACAATGAATATGAAGTAGATGTTAATGTATCAGGTATTCCGCCATATCAACATGGATATATTACGTTAAAATACAAAACAACACTTCCTATTATTAATTACACAAGTGAACGTACGATTACTTCTGATTTGAATTAGGGAGAGAATAATTATGAAGCATTTATTAGATGATTATGGTGAAGCTATTATCTATACAATAATAGGATTGGCAATTGTAGGAATTTTAACATTTTTTATGATGTCAATTAGTGGTTGAAATGGAGACGTGCAATGAAGGATATATTAGAGCAATATGGAGAATTAATATTAGCAAGTGTATGTGGAATTATTATACTTGGAATTGTAGCAGCGTTTTTAATTGGCTCATTTAGTGGAGTTTTTGATACATTTCTTAGTCGTATTATGTAATTTGGGCATAAATCGTGGTATAATTTGAATATGAAGTTGATAATGGATATACTATTTTTAGAATTTTTGATAACAAATATTAATAATGTACAATATTAATAGAGGATTTTTTATGAATTATATTAACGATAAAATAAAAATTGATTTTCCTGTACCTTATGATATTCAAGATATGATGGAGCAATGTGAAAAGCACGATAAAGATGATAATTATGGTGCTTATGAGGCGAAAGCTTCTTTCTTAACAGGAACACTTTGTAAAAATGCATATGTACATCATAATATTACAAAAAAAGAATGGGAAAGGATAGAGCAAAGGTATGTGTTATGATAAAGTAGAATAAATTATTGGAGTGTATTGGAAATGGAATTAAGAGAAATTGAATCTTTTAAAAGATATGAACATAAAAGATATGCTTTTGATAGAATCAAAACATATATTAATGACAAAACATCAGAAGATATTTTGGTTATATATGGTTTGAGAAGAACTGGCAAAACGGTTCTTATGGAGCAAATTTTACAAGATTACCCATTTAAGGATAAATGTGTTTTTTATGAAGTCTCTGAAAATGATAATATGAGTGATGTCATAAATTGTGTAATAAACGCGAAAAATAAAGGAATTAACATAATTTGCATTGATGAAATAACAAAAGCTAAAGACTTTCCTAATAGTATTGCTTTGCTATCAGATGTATATGTAAAAAATGGAATGAAAATATTACTTACGGGAACTGATTCTTTGGGTTTTTATTTTGCAGGAAATGAGGAATTATTTGATAGAAATCAAACGATTGATACTACATATATTTCTTTTGCAGAGCATTGTTGTGTTTTAAATACAAATGATATGGATAATTATATAAAATATGGTGGTCTTATGTCTAGAGGAAAAGATAGAGTAAAAGACTATAAGAGTGCTTGTAAATACTTAGATAGTGCGGTTGCAAGTAATATCGCTAATAGTATTGCAAAATGCCCATATTATGAAAACCTTAATTCATTTAGTAAAAAAGACATAACAATTATTATTGAGAGAATGGTTGAATTATATAGTGGTATTTGGAATAAGGAAAAACTTCAAAATGAGTTATCAACAGCTACTGTTAACTATCCAATTTCAAAATTAAATGGTTTAGTAGACGCTGACATTATTGATAGTATTGTTATGAAAAAAAATGAAATAACAAAAGATTTTGTTAGAAGAATAAATGCTTCTGGTAAATTAAGCACTAATTTAACAATAGAGGCAGTAAATGATTTTGAAAAGATTCTTCGTGATATGCAGGTATTGTCTATAATTAAAGAAAGACCATTTACACGAATTAATAATTCTTGGATTTCAGAACAAGAGAGATTAGAGTATTATATTGTACAACCTGCAATAAAATTCTATCATTTAAAAGAAGCTTTGAAATTTATTGAAAATGAATCATATTATAGTATTTTATCAGAGCAAAATAGAAATATAATGAAAGATAAGCTTGAAGAAAAAATACTTGGAGATATGACAGAACAAATTGTGTTATTTGATACAATGAATGTATTAAATAATACTAAATATGAAGTGTATAAACCAGTATTTTATGACGGACATAATAAAATCGGAGAATATGATATGTTGATCTGGGATAAATCTATCAATTCATATTGGGGATTTGAGATTAAACATACTACAGAACCGTATCCAGAGCAAAACAAACATTTGTTAAACGAAGATTTCAAGAAAGCAATTGATTATCAATTTGGTAATCGTGAAAATGTATGTGTATTATATCGTGGAGATACTGATGATGATATGTCAAATAATCTTTATGTAAATATTACAGATTTTTTGTCTTTATTAAATAAATATAAAGATTTAAATCTAGTATTTGATAATATATCACAAACTTTAAGTAATAATTATAGTAAAAAACAATGTAGATAGGATTAATATAAAGCCCCTTATGGGGCTTTTTTTAGTGCAATTCTTTAAAAAACATATTATAAGTGGAAAAAAGGTCAAAAAAAATATTATAAGTTATTTTTTCTGTAAAGAATTCTCTTAGAATAGATGAACTAATATTTAAAAGGAGATACTTTATGAAAGAAACGATTCGACAATTTGGCGGAGCTATCATTGCAATGACAGCAGTATTGATAGTCCTAGGTCTTGTTTTTGGAATGATATACGTATCAAAAAACAATTCAAAAGTAGGAATAATGGCAGGAATTAGCGATGCATTTGAAACAGGTCAAGAAAAAGAAGTAGTTATAAATCGTGATTTTGATACAGACAAAAGTATTAATGATATTGGTTTTAATGAAATATTACTTGGAGAAGAGTATAACATTAAAGATTTGATATATGTATCAAATAATAGTTCGTATGAAGTGTACTTAATAGAAGCTTCGTTCGGTGGCGAAGACGTGTTAGATAAAGTATATAACAAAAATAGCCAAACATTTAGAGTAGATGAAGCAGGAGTGTATAATCTGAGATTTAAAATAATACTTGATAACGGATATTCAGAATATACTTATCGAACGGTATGTATTAATTAAGAAGGGAGCATTTTATGAAATATATTGTGTATGGCGTAACATCAGTAGTAATTATTGTTTTAATAATTCTTTGTATTATGACAATTGAAGGTAAAACCTCAAAGCAAGACAATTTAGATCGTTCATTACAGAATTCAGTAGAAGATTCAATAGCAAATCTCGTTGAAGCAAAAAAATATACTATAAATGATTCTGAAGAATTTGTTGCAGACGCTTGCCAGCTTATTTTAAGTGATATAAGCAAAGGAAAGGACGGAAAGGAAGATCCTAATCTACAGGTAGATATTACGGTATCAGGCATTGATTACGAAAAAGGTTTAATAATGTTGTATGTTGAGGAAACATTTACTGATCCAGATGGAGAATTAACGAAAGCACAAGCTAGCTGTACAGCAGTGCTTGATAAAGATATAGAAGAGCCTACATTAAAAGTTAATTATTACATTAATGGAATAATATACAGAACCTTTGAGTGTGCAAAGGGAGATGATTTTCCTACAGTTAATGTGCCAGCATCCTATGGAGATTTTGATTATTGGTTAGATAAAAAGACCAATGAAGTAGTTATTATTCCTGATACATTGGATAGTGATTATAATTTGGAAGCGGTTTTTAAATAATAAGAGGGTTTCATATATGAATAAAACAATAGATATAAATTCGTCTGACGAAGAACGTACTAGTATTTTAAAAAATAAAACGCTTAAGATAGTAGAATGGGATAAGTCTAAAGAACTTAAAATAACAAATTCAAAAGAAAGTATTGCAAAAGCATTAAAAAGATTTATAGAAGAATTGGATATAAAAAATAAATACATACTATTTGATGAATTTGATTTTGACATAAAATTTACACAAACAACTTTGAAAGAATCTATAGGTCAAATGACAAAAAGAAATGCTAATTTAGTAAATTTAGCAAAACTATTAACGGTAGTTGATGATGTATGTTTAAATGCATTAAAGATTGAAGTAGAGAAATATAGACATAATAATTATAAAAGAATATATGTAAAACAAGTCAGTCATTTAATAAGTGCATTTTGTGATAAAGATAGCGTTTATCCTGTAAAAATAACAATAGAAGAATTAGATAATAAAACGAATCAGTTTTATTTAATTATATCTGTTGGAGAAATTAGTATTACAAATATAAAGAAAGAAGCACTTACCAACACGGATATGCACTCTATAAAAGAGGAGAGTCCGTCTGACGGCGTTACTTCTTTCGTTAATATAAATATATCAGATTTTATTAAGTATTTCAATAGGAAGGAAGGAATTATAATTAAAAATCTTCCAGACGGTTTACTCAATCAGGAACAAATTGAAATAAAAAAGAAGATTAAAGAACATGATGCAGCAATTGAAAAAAAATTTGCTAATATGTTATTTTCAAAGGTTTTATAAAGGAGGCTTAGAAATGAACAAGAATGTAAAAAAGGTATTTTCATCAGTTTTATCATTAATATTGGTGTTTTCTATGTTGCTTACAACAAGCATAATCGCACGTGCAACTGAATTAATACCGTCTGAGAATCAGAATAATGGAGAGTCATTATCTGAAATACAACCTGAAGAAGTAAAGGATGTATCAAATTCAAATGAATTAGAAGTAGATACTTCCAATATTAAAAATAATGATAATATATATGCTTCATGTCGATTAATTATAACCAGTCAAGAGGATATGGAGTTTAAAGATTCTACTGATGTAATTAAATCTGTACAACATTTAGATAATATATATATTGTAGAATACATTTCTCCTGAAGAAACAGAAAATGCATATAATTTCTATAAAGAAGCTGGAATCGAAGTAGAAGTAGATATGATTAGTGACACTCCTGAAGATATAGATAATAAGGATGAAGCTAATAATGATATAGCAAAAGAAGAAATAGCAGATACGAATAAAGAAAAAAATGATAATGCTACATTAGAGGCTAAAGATATAATTGTTGCAGTCCTCGATACAGGATTAAATTCTTCTGAGGGAATTTTTGATGAAAAGGTGGTAGAGGGTAAGGATTTCATTGAGACAAATGGGAATTACCAAGACAAAGATGGTCATGGTACTACTATGTCAAGAATTATCCTTGATACAGCTAATCTTGCTAATCTGAAGATAATGCCTATTAAAGTGTTAGATGATAATGGTATGGGAACTACACTAACAGCTTACCAAGGTATTAAATATGTTATTGATTATAACAAAAACCACGACATCAAGGTAAGTGTAATCAATCTTTCTATGTCTGGAGTAGGACAAAGTAAGTTGCTTGAATCAGCTATTAATGAAGCATATAACAATGGTATTGTAGTTGTGGTAAGTGCTGGTAATGATAATAAGGATGTGTCAGAGTACACACCAGCAAATGTAAGTAGTGCTATCACAATAGGTAGTGTAGATATTATAGATACAACTAAAGAAATTACAGATGATAATGTAAAGAAAACAGATTACTCAAATTATGGTAGAGGTTTGGACTATATCGCAAACGGACACTATGAATACACAAGAGTTATTGACAGTAGAGAAGTAACTACAAAAATAGATGGTACATCAGTAAGTTCTGCCTATGTAACAAGTTTCGTTGCAATGATTAAATCACTAGCTATGTCTGATGATGAAACAGAGAATGATAATATGTCAAATGCTGATATAGAAGAAACATTAACAAACTCAGCAATTAAGTTGACAGATGTAAATTCATTTGGCAGAGGTTATCTTGCAAAAGAGAATATTGTTTTATCAAATAGTAATAAAGATAGTGAAAAGCAGATAGTAGAAGATGTAAATGGAATAACAGAAGATATAACCCTACAAAAGAATGACTCAGTTGTAATATGGAGAGATGTTCGTGTCAAAGGACTAAAGGGTAGTTGGAGAGTTCAGGTGTATGAGAGCTTTGATAATTATGACCAAGATTTTAATTTTAGCGACTTAGTAGGTCCGGGGACACATGGAGAGTCCGCAATCGGTCTATATGGTGGTGGTACAATCACCGTAAGAATGATAAATGCAGAGGAATGTCAGATAGAATATAGCGGGTGTAACATTTCTAATACAACACCTTGGATTCGAGTATGGACTGATAATAATGGTGTATGGGAATACACAGGAAGTGGAGAATTAGACCATCCGGGAAATAGTTGGCAAAATTACACACCTGAATATCATAAGGATTCTGACAAATGGTATCCAAACTATGTTGATAGATATGGTGGAATAGGTTTTCACGATAAAGATATTGTTTTTTATACAAGAGCAAAAAACTATAAAGTAACATACGACACTAATGGTGGAGCTTTCAAAGATGGGGCAACATCTGTTACATGGGAATACGATGGCACTAGTGGTAATAACTGGTTTGGAGTAGGAATAGGTGCTTCTGAGACACCTACAAAACCAGGCTATAACTTTAGAGGCTGGTATATAAGTGATAACGGGCAATGGAGAGTTAAGCATACCATTACAAATTTGGTTGATTATGCAAATAGGTACAACGATTTGAAAGCGGCATTTGGATATAACATGTCAAGTTTGAACTCACATTTCTGGAATTATGGTATTCGTGAATCATGGAGAAGCCTACCAGAGCATAAAACTACAGGGGATGATTATTCACAGAAAAACATAATAGCAGAACATTGTAGTGGTATTTTGGATGTGTTTAATGGCTATGACTTTGATAATTATAGGCAACTATTACCTGCTAATACATTTTTGACAGGATACTGGCCAGAATTATGTGCCGGACAAAACCTTGTTGCAACAGCCATTTGGACACCGAAAACATATAGTGTGAAATATAACTATAATAATGGTTACAATGAGTATTCCACACAATCCTGCCAATTTGATTCAGCATATACAGTACAAGCAGCCCCTTCTAAATATAAGAGTGCTAATCTAGTATTTGACTCTAATGGTGGTTCTGCTGTAGGAAATGTAAAAACAACTAAAACATTTCTTGGTTGGGATAGTGACAACGATGTGGGTATATTCGGTACATATGTTGACTATTCAAGAACAACATCATCAGCCTATGATAAAACATACAACGCTGCAAGATATGCAAATGTAAACCCTGATTTGTATAACGCATTTGGGGGCTATACAGGTACATCCCTAGTATCACATTGGGCTGCAAATGCTAAAAAAGAGGGTAGAGTGTGTACAGGTAGTGGAAATATAAATGATGCATCTAATTACTATCAACCCAATAGAACATTTAAAAACTTAACGGTATCAAATAGAACAGTAAATATGACAGGACGTTGGAAGATTAATTCAATGCAGCTTCCTACACCGATAAGAGAGGGCTATGATTTTGTTGGATGGGGAGCTCCTGATGGCAAAATATATAGTGGTGGCTCGTATTATACACCTGTAAACGATAACGATGTAAATTTTGTTGCTCGATGGAAAAGGAATACAGGTAGGCTTAATTATAATCCTAATGGTGCTGTAGATGAGAGCGGTGACGAATATGATGCTGTTACGGATGATGAATTCTATAGCTTAAATTCTGAATATTTTCTGCAGAGTGGAAATATTTTTGGTAAAGAATATGAAAAGAATGATCATATTACCAGAGATATTAAGGGAACTGGCATCGAAGAGGATTATACATATTATATGATTGATAAAGGAGACGTTATTAATACGCTTGGAAAAAAGGATAATGTTTCGTCATTCCAAGGATGGTCTACAGTAAGCTATGCTACAAAAAAAGATTATGAAAGTATTATATATAATAATATTGTTAACTTAATGGATGTTTGGCTTGATGCAAACGCTGTACGAGGGCTAGGATACGAAAATAAGCCTAATATGAACGCACGTGCAATAGTTAACAATATTAAGAATGCACATAGTGATTATAAGGCGTTAACTTCTCCATGGAATGCAAAGCTTGAACAATCTGGTACAGCTGACGTGTATGCAATATGGGATGAATATCCGACTATTACATGTAAGGAAATATATCTTGATTATGATATGATCAGAAATAAATATAATACCGAGGATGCGATATTAAAGCTTGCAAAAGTAAAGGTAAATGACAAAGAAGATGGAAATAATGTATCTGTAAGGATTATTGATTTTAATATTGATGATATTTTAGATAAAGGGAAAAAAGCAAGAACTGTACTTCCAATAGAAGCTGTAGATAGTGCAGGAAATAGAACAATATGTTATTTGAGTGTTGTATTAAGATATAGTCCTACTGATTTTAGAGACGCTTTAATGCATGATTATGGATTTGCGCGCAAAATTTCGGAAGAATTTTATTATAAGCGTGATACATCTCTTCCTGATGGCGGAGAGTGCAATGGAGCATTAATGCTAAAATCCGTATGGTATTGTGATCCAGAGTATGTTCAGCTAATAACGAGAGGCTTTGAGAATCTTCGGAATAAGACCGGGGACATGGTTTATTCATTTAAAAGGCCGGATATGATTAAATCGATGGAGTACACAAAGACCTATGGAAGAGCTAATTATGATTCTGATGAATACGAACGTCAAAATGGTAAAGGTTCATATATGAGAGATTTCGGACATATTTCAGCATTAGCTGGATGGGTAGATACATTCTCTTACTGCAGGGTGAAATAAGTAAAAAAAGCTCTAATTTTAGGGCTTTTTTATATGCAGTATTATTGACGCAGATATGTAAAAATGGTATAATTCATATATACGAAATATTTAATAAATTGTATGGTATTAGTATTATTACGGAAGGAGAGCAAAATATGATAATTAGTGATAGAATATTTGAAATATTACAGAAAAAAAACATTTCACAGAAGCAGTTTTCAGAAAAGACAGGAATACCTCAAAGCACAATAAGTGAGTGGAAAAGTAAAAAAACAAATCCTTCATCTGAAAAGATTATGCTTATTTGTGAAGTTTTGGATGTAACTCCAGAATGGTTGTTATCAGGAGCTGAAAATGAAGGTAAACGAGGGAATAAATCTGATTGGTATGTAATCGATAAAGATACAGATATTGGATTAATTATTGATAGATATAATAATATGGATCCAAAACAACGAGACAGGCTTATTGGTTACATCGATGCGATGACAGAAATGGATAATAAAGTGAAATAATGTAAATGATCTATAAATAAGATTCAAAGGAGAATAGAATTATGGAAAAGAAAACGAAAATTATTATTGCTATAATAGCTGCAATCGTAGTAGTAGGTGGTGCAGTAGGAACTGTACTGGGAGTAAACGCATATAATGATAAGAAAGAGAGAGAAGCAGTAGAAGCATTCTTGCAGGAAATGGATAAGGCAAGAACTAACGCCATTAATGCGTATAACGAGAGAGTAAATCAGATAGTAGCACCACTAGGAGATGTAAATACAAATAGTGATGTAAATGCAATGACAAATGCAGTAAACGAACTTAATAATATAGTAAATGATGTAAATAATGACACACTGCTAATGCAAGAGCAAAAAGATGCAGTAAATGGTAATGTAACAAATCAGATAAATGTAATCAATGCGAGAATAGGTGCAGTAAATGAAGAAAATGCCAGGGTAGAAGCGGAAACAAATGCAAAGGCAGAAGCACAAAGACAAGCACAGGCACAAGCAAGTAGCAACAAAAAGAAAAATAGTGGTGGTTCTTCAAGCAGTAGCGCATCAGGTAGCAACGCAGGTGGCGCAACAGATAGTGGTTCAAGTGCCGGTGCAGGAGAAAGCGCAGCACCAGCACAGACACAAAGCATTGAGGAGAGAATGAATAACGGTACAGCTTCCAGAGAAGAAGCTTTAGCATATTTAAAAGCGCGTTATGGTGATGTATATGACCACAATACTGGTGAAAAATTATGATATGAAATGTAAATAAATAAGGGGAAGATTATATGACAGCAAGTTTATGGTGTAATAATTGTCAAGATTTTATGTCAATATATGGTTTTAATGTAAAAGAAGATCTAAAATATACAAAATTTGCACATTTGCTTGGCATAGAGATAAAAACGGAAGCTGATTTTGAGCAGTGGATAAAACAACAAGAGGATGCTGGTCACGTACAACATACAGACAGTGGGTCTTTAATAATAGATGGAGAGTATATATATGATGCGTTTGAACGTTTTAAAAATAACGGTGAAAAGTGTCCTATATGTGGATCTGCAGATTGTAGCTGGCATTGATAAAATTTAAATTTTTTATAAAATAGACTTTTTCTTTTTATTTGTAGTTATATGTTATAATTACTAAGGAAGCCTAGTAAAACATATAGTATAGATAGAATTTTATTTGTCCATTACTTGTCCATTTTTTTGCGAAAATGGCATAGATTCAATATATATATACTACAAAGTAAGGGTTCGATTCCCGTCGCTAGCTTTAACCAAATCATTTATGGTTTGGTTTTTTTTGATTTATTATACATATATAGAAACAAATTGCTGTATACTATTTACATAAAGATATGCTTACGATACATATGGAGGAACTGTTTTATGGATATCACAATTTTATTAGGCCTACAGAACTTTAGAGAAGGAGTAGGCTCCATTTTTACAGAGTTTCTTAACAAGGTAACCTGGTTTGGAGATATGAATATTGTCATAGTTCTTCTTGCTATTATTTACTGGAGTATAAGCAAGGAGACAGGGACTTATCTTCTTATGGGTTGGTCAGGAAACCGTATTGTTAATGGGTTTCTGAAGGTTACTGCATGTGTATATCGTCCTTGGATTAGAGATCTTCGTATTATTCCTAATGCCGAGGCTAAGGAGCTGGCCACAGGATATTCATTTCCAAGTGGACACAGTATGAATGCTGCTTCACTCTATGGTGGTATTGGAATGAAGAAGGGCGTACATAAGGTTATTCGTATTATAATGTGGATTATGGTGGTGCTGATTATATTCAGCAGGAACTTCCTTGGGGTTCATACTCCACAGGATGTCCTGGTGGGTGTTGTATTAGGCCTTATTGTGATGCTGCTTACGGGCAAGTTACTTGAGTGGCTTAAGAAGCATCCCAAGATGGATTTATTAGTTGCAGGCATTGGAATTGCAATTGCCATAGCAGTGGCTATATATGCGTCAGTTAAGTCATATCCGGTTGATTATGATGCAGAAGGCAAGATTCTAGTTGATGGGCAAAAAATGGCCCAGGATACATTCAAAGCAGTTGGCTGGGCCAGTGGCTTTTTTGCAGGATGGGTGTTAGAGCGAAGATTTGTTAAGTTTGCAGATGATGTATCATTGCAGTTAAGAGCTGTTAGGGCTACAGTCGGACTGTTTTGCTATTATATTGTGACTCTTATTATTAATCCTTTAATTAAGTCCGTTACTCCTTCTGGCGCTGGAAATGTTATTCGTTGTTTTATTCAAATGTTTTGCATTGTATTTCTCTTCCCGTTAATATTTGTACTTATAGAGAAGAGAACAGAGAAGAATACAGCAGGGGGCGCAAAGGGCAATGAAGGATGAGATAAGATTCACAAGTGATGATAGTGTTGCTATAATTGCACCTCACCCCGACGATGAGTGTATTGGTGCAGCAGGAGTACTTATTAATGCTTCTCATCAGACAGATATTTATGTTGTAACTGATGGGTGTTATGGTAATACTAAGAGAAGTGCCGAAGATGAGGCAAGGTTAAGAAGAGAGTGGTTCGAAGAGGAAATGTCAATAGTTAAGCCTCGCAATTGGTTTTGGCTGGGAATTGAGGATACGAAGGTTTCAGTTAATCCTGATTTTGCTACTCAGATTGATTTTACGAGGTATACGAAGGTGTTCTTGCCATGGGGCAAGAGTCTTCATCCGGATCACAGAGCTACTTATGAAAGCTGTCTAAGTCAGATAAAAAAACAAAATGCTAATAAGGCAGAGTACTATATGTATGAGGTGTGCGCTCCATTTCATAATCCCCGATATTATATTGATATTACGGATGTTCTTGATAAGAAGCATGAATTGATAAGATGTCATAAGGAAATGGATTATGAGATTAAACAGATTACTCTGTTAAATCAATTCCGTGCCTCGCAGCTTCATAAGACTATTGGGATTGAATGTATTGAGGCCTATGATAAGGTTGAAATATTTTTCTAGATACTAAATAGGTTTCAAGGAAGTTAAAAAATGTCGCATTTTTAATGTTTCTCGTGTATATTAATAGTAAAGAGAAAAAAAGCATTTTCTTAAAGGGGTAGGAGGTATTACTATGAAAAAACGTATTATAGCTATAGGGTTAATAGCAATTCTACTGGTATCCACATTAGCAGGATGCTCGTGTTCTAATTCTACTACTAACAACACAACAACTACTGCATATAAATGTGATTTCAAGAATTCGGACGTTGCTATTCCAAAGGGAACAAAGCTTACAGACAATGGCCTTGAAGTCACAGACAAAGCAGATGCAACAGTTAAGAATGTACTTGACATCGAGAAGCAGCTTCCAGCAATTATAGCTCGTGATGGTGAAGAACCAAGTCCTGAACTAAAATATATGCAGGAGACTAACGCTAAGAAGCTTAGATGGAATAACTACAATGCAGTTGCAGATTATACCGCAGAAACAGCGAATCAGATTGACCCAACATTTGGTAAGGTTACTGAATTCGGTAAGGATGTATTCAACCTTGCAAGAGCATACTACACAGGCGATGTGAGTGCTGCAATCTCTGGAGTCAGCGGAGTACTTAATATGTTCGGCATATTCGGAAGCGGTGGTGGAGTAACTAATGAACAGATTCTTATGGAAGTTCAGAAAGTATATAGCGCAGTTCAGGATGTGGCATTAGATGTTAAGGATCTTCAAGGTCTTACATCAGCAATGAGTATGCAACTTGATGAAACCACTATGCAAGCTTATCGAAATGGATTACAGCCATTTGATAATGCAATGGTTGCTCTTGATACTGATGCAGAGATATTACAACAAATGTTAACAGAAGGAGCTGTGTTTTTACAAGGGCAAGGAGTAAATGCACCAGCGGAGAATGCAACAGATGCCGAAAGACAAGAATATATAAGTAAGTTAATTGCTACTATTGAAGAGCAACAAAACACTAATCCTAATCTTAAGAACTTTGATAGTATAATGAATGACCTAATTAATAATTATACACTTGTAACAGGAGAACTAAGTAAGACTAATGACTTTAGTCCGCTTACAGCCTATGATAATTATTGGAATATGTATTTTAATTGGGAGAGTCAAGGTTATGCACTTCGTGAAGCTTATCGTGGCAACGCAGAATACCAAGTGAAAAGAGCTTATGCTCTTATAGCATTATATTATAATATAGGTACAGAAAATACGGCTGTGGTATATCAAAAGTATGGCCAACTCTTGAACGATGCACTTACACAAATTGAGCAGAACGGTCCGGGTATTAGTCCACAGGTTGTGGCAGATAATTGGGTGAGGAATTCTCAAGATCAGATAAGCTATAATTTAAATCTTGAGAATGGTCTATATAGTGGAACATTTAATAAAAGGATGTATGCATTGTATTACAGCAGCGGACTACATTTTGGAGAGGAAACGATAAATGGAGTTAATGTTTCTACAGGACTAGTTGAAAAATATGTATCAAAACTACATGGACGATCATTAAATGATGATTTGCTGTTGGCAGGAATTAATGGGTATGAAAGATATACCGATGGCTTGGTGTTTGATATTGTGAAAAAAAGCAAAACAAAAGTAAAAGCAGATCTGATTACCTGGGATGGAAAACTATATAAGGATGCAACAATAACACAAAAATTCGACGAACGTGAAATCGAGCAAAGTGGATTAAGTACAAATTTTTGGAGCGAAGGAGATTCAGAATCAATTGAAGAAGGATGTTTTGATTTAAGATAGGGTTAAAAAGAGGATGTCAACCCTCAGTCGCGTCAAGCGGTGCGAAGCAGGGTTGACATCTATTTTAATCATTAACAAGGGGCTGTGGCACAATAAGTGTCACAGTTCTTTTAGTATGCTATAATAATTGATATGAACAAATAGTAGTAATGATGGTGTAATACTTGGTTTTATTAAAAAATCTCATAAAACATGTCGCAAATAGTAAAGAGAGGAAAGCATTTTCCATAAAGGGGCAGGGGGTATTTTTATATGAAAAACGAATTATTGCAATAGGATTGGTGATGATTCTTATAATGGGAACATCAGCAGATTTGTAGAGATTTTTTTGATAGTTGGTGTTATAATCAAGATATAAATGTGACATAAAATATTTTGGATGGTAAAGGATGAGTAGTAGATAAAGGACGTGATTTTATGACTAATGCACAAGCATGGGATTATGCAGTTGGAATGATTAAGGTAGATGGATTAGAGCCCACTGAAGAATTTAAAGAGTATGTTGAAAAAGAAAAGCGTGGCGAAGTGTCTATGGAAGATATTAAAAAATACTTGGATGAGAAGTACAAGGTAAAAGAGGATTATGCTAATGCGTGATCCATATCTATATGAGGGTACCGATGTACTACTTCTTAAAATGCATAAATACATTTTTCAGGATATGTATGATTGGGCCGGACAACAACGTAAACAGAACATTTATAAGGAAGAGCATGTATTGGGTGGATTATCAATAGACTATTCTGATGTTTTTGACATTCAAAAAGATTCTGATATTGACAGGGGGACGGTTCTTCTGTCAACTTTTTTGTTGCCAAGGCTAGCCAGGTTATAGGAGGAAAAATGTCGCATTTTACATTTTAAATGTGTATATAATAGTGAAAGGCAAATCCACATAAATAAAAATCATTAAAATGTGGGGTATTCTTATTAATAAGGAGGCAATTATTATGAGAAAAGAATTATTACAGGGATTATCAGAGGAGCAAATTAAGAAGGTTGAAGCTTGTAAGGATACATCGGAAATCTTAGCACTTGCTAAGGCTGAAGGAATTGAACTTACTGATCAGCAGCTTGAGGCTGTTACTGGTGGAGCTTGTGCAGGTGGTGGTACTACTTGCAGATGTCCAAATTGTGGTTCTAAGAATATTAAGCATAAGGTGAAACATGTAAATAATGCTGAAATCCATAGTTGGATATGTCAAGACTGTGGTGCATCTTGTTAAGAATGAGAATAATTATAGTTGACAGGGGGACGGTTCTTCTGTCAACTTTTTTGTTGCCAAGGCGAGCCAGGTTATAGGTGTCGCATTTTACATTTTAAATGTGTATATATAAGTGAAAGGTAAATCCACATAAACAAATCTAATTAAAAAGTGGTATATTATTTATAAGAATAACAAAGGAGGTACTTACTATGAGAAAAGAATTATTAAAGGGATTATCAGAGGAGCAAATTAAGAAGGTTGAAGCTTGCAAGAGTTCAGATGAAATCTTAAGTCTTGCTAAGGCTGAAGGTGTTGAACTTACTGATGAGCAACTTGAGGCTGTTTCAGGTGGAAATTGCTTTAAGAGTTTTAAATTTCGTAGGTGTCCAGAGTGTGGCTCAAAATATTTTGATAAAGAACCTATAGAGGGATCAGATGTTTCCATGGGATATCGTTGTGAGAGGTGTGGACATTTTTGGACGGAGAGCTGATGTGGTAAAAAGTTAACAAGGGGACGGTCTCTTGTCAACTTTTTTATAACTTTTCCGTTAAAACATAGAAAAATGTCGCATTTTACATTTTAAATGTGTATATATAAGTGTAAGGCAAATCCACATAAACAAATCTAATTAAAATGAGGTATATTAACTATAAGACTAATAGGGGGATAATTATTATGAGAAAAGAATTATTAAAGGGACTATCAGAGGAGCAAATTAAGAAGGTAGAAGCCTGCAAGAGTTCAGAGGAAATCTTAAACCTTGCTAAGGAAGAGGGAATTGAACTTAGCGATGAGCAGCTTGAGGCTGTAAGTGGTGGTGGTTGTTTTGATGGCTTCAAAAAAAGAAAATGTCCGGAATGTGGTAGTTCAGATTTAGATGTATATGGCAGTGAAAAGGTATCGGGTCATGAATATACTATACTAGAATGTAAAAAATGTGGTAATAAATGGAGAATGTAAGCGTCGAGCAGCTTGAAGCCCGCATAAACAAATCTAATTATAATGTGGTATATTATTAATAAGAATAATTAAGGAGGTAATTACTATGAGAAAAGAATTATTAAAGGGATTATCAGAGGAACAAATTAAGAAGGTTGAAGCTTGTAAGGATACATCGGAAATCTTAGCACTTGCTAAGGAAGAAGGAATGGAACTTACTGATGAGCAGTTAGAGGCTGTTTCAGGTGGAGGATGCTTTGGAACCTTCAAATGTAAGAAGTGCGGTTCTAAGGATATTAAGGAAACAGTGGAACGTGTTGACACCAATAGATATTCTAATTCACACACCTATTGTCATACATACAGATGTAGAAAATGTGGTTACGAATGGGATGAATATTCAGAGTTTAATTAAGAGGAGGTTGACAGGGGGACGTGGTTCCTCTGTCAACAACAAATCTAATTAAAATGTGGTATATTATTTCATAGAATAACAAAGGAGGTACTTACTATGAGAAACGAATTATTAAAAGGATTATCAGAGGAGCAAATTAAGAAGGTAGAAGCCTGCAAGAGTGCTGATGAAATCATAGCTCTTGCCAAGGCTGAAGGAGTTGAACTTACTGACGAGCAGCTTGCAGCAGTTTCGGGTGGAGGACTTTGTGTATCAAATAAGCATTGTCCAAAGTGTGGATCTAAGAACGTAGAAAAAATTCGCTCGCAGCAACATACGAATTATGATGATTTTAGATGTTGGGACTGTGAACATAGATGGAGATTCTATTATTCATAAGTAAAATGCTGTATAATAAGGTTGACAGAGGGACATGGTCACAAGGGATCCTCCCACAAGTGGGTCCCTCCTTATGACATAGGACGGTCCTTCTGTCAACTTTTTTGTAGCATAAGAAAAGGGAACTCTTATATGATTGTTGCATATACTAATAGTTTTGATATGAATAATCTCATAGTAGAAATCTAATGATTATGTTATAATCACATCATTAAGATTATTAAAGGAGGAGACGTATGAATTACAAAATTATTGGGGATAGCGATAATCCTATCGCTGAAGTAAAGCTTAATCAAGGGGAAATGATTAGAATGGATCGAGGCTGTATGGTTTACATGCAGGATGTTTCCCTTGAGGGTAAGATGAATTCTAAGAAGTCAGGTCTTGGTGGTGTACTTGGAGCTATTGGAAGAAGTATGACAAGTGGTGAAAGTATGTTCATTACAGAAGCTACAGGATCTTCTAATGATGCTGTAATTGCAGTTGCACCTGCATGTCCTGGTAAGATTGTTAAGTTGGAAGTTGGTACTACTCAATATAGACTTAACAATGGTGCATTTTTAGCTTGTGAAAGTGGTGTATTCTATAATATGCAAAGACAGGAACTAGGTAAAGCATTGCTTGCTAAAACTGGTGGTTTATTCGTTATGGAGACAGAAGGTCAAGGAGATTTGCTTGCTACAGCATTTGGTGATCTTGTTGAACTTGAAGTAACGCCAGATAAACCGCTTACAATTGATAACGATCATGTAGTTGCCTGGGATAGAAATCTTGATTATCATATGGAGATTGCTTCAGGAACATTTGGATTTAAGACAGGTGAAGGAATTGTTAATAAATTCCATGGCTCAGGTAAAGTTCTAATTCAGACTAGAAATCTTCATTCGCTAGCCGATGCTATTGGAACATATCTACCAGATAAATCAAGTTACTAGACTCTTTTTGGAGCAGCTTTTTTTACGATGTTGACGGACAGACACTATATGAATTTAACGTTAAATGGGGTCATAGTATCACTTGTATGAAAGTAAAAACCCAGCGGGGTGCATTTGCACTCCGCTGGGTTTTTGAGTGTGAATTTATCCTTCGATTGAGATGTATTTTTTCTCTGGAACCGTGGAGTCGTCTTTCTTTGGTACTTCAAGCTTAAGGACTCCATCTTCGAATTTTGCTTTGACATCTTCTTCTTCGATTGTATCGCCAACATAGAAGCTTCTTTGCATTGAGCCAGAGTAGCGTTCTTTTCGTATTACTTTGCCCTTGTCATTTGTTTCGTCGTTTTCATGAGCTTTATTAGCACTTACGAATAGATAGCCATTTTCAAGAGAGAGCTTGATATCGTCTTTCTTGAATCCAGGAAGATCGATATCCAGTTCATATCCATCTTCATTTTCGTGAACATCTGTCTTCATTATATGAGAGGCATTTTTGCCATAAAGCTTCTTGTCTACATCTGGAAAATCCATCCTAGGGAAATTCATCCAATCGTTTAATAAATTCTCTTCAAAAATACTTGGTAATAACATAAGTCATTCCTCCTTTTTGTAAATTTATTTAGAACACTTTTCCTTTGTTCTGAGACAATTATACATCTAATTATTAGCACTGTCAAGAGGTGAGTGCTAATAAATTGACAAATTTTTATATAATTTATAGAATTAACAGAAATATCGTGTTATAATTAATATGAAAGAAAGTGTAATTGCAACAAAAAGGAGAACGATTATGAGTGATATAAGTTCTTTGTTTGGAAATAATAATGGTCTTTCTAATATGCTAAGTGATTATAGTGCAATTAGAAGTGGTAGTTATAAGAAGTTAATGAAGTCGTATTATAGAGATGTTCAAGGTTCGTCTAATAATAGAAGTAATTCGGGTTCTAATAATACGCTTGATAGGATACTTGAAGAGAGAAGAAATCCAACGGTATCTAAGGAAGTAAGCTCAGCTAATTCGAAGCTTGCGACATCTGTGTCATCATATAAGAACGCTCTTTCTACACTTCAGAATGCTAAGACTTATGAGGATACAGAAAACGGTGCTGATGCAAGAGACAAGGTTAAGAATGCAATTAAGTCATACGTATCTGCATATAATGATTCTGTTACAACTGCTAAGAAGTCTACTAATCTTAATATGACGTCGAATGTTGCCGGTGCAATGGAAGCAACTAGAGAAGAATCCGCTTCTCTTAAAGAATTGGGTGTGACTCTTAATAGTGATGGTACACTTTCCTTTGATGAGAAGGGCTTTAAGGATGTTGATTTATCTAAGGTTAAGGAAGCTTTTGATGGAAATGCTGCCCTAAGTTATGGCTCTAAAGTTGCATCCAGGTTGAACAGAATATCTACTAGTGCGATTAGTTCTAATACATCCAATACAGATGTAGCGAATACTGTATCTGCTGTATCTAATTCTAGGAGCTTAATGGAAAGTATTGGTAATCTTAAGAATTCAGATTTATATGCCAAGACAAGAGATGCATCAGGCAATCAGATATTCGATAGAGATAAGGTTAGAGCGGAATTAGAAAGGTTTGCTGGATTCTATAATTCGACTATTGATTCTGCTAAGTCTAGCGGAGTATCTGGGGTTATATCTAATCTTGCAACAATGCAGCAAAAAACTTCCCAGAATGCTTATTCGTTACAGCAGATAGGAGTATCTATTGGAAATGATGGTAAGTTATCTGTTAATAGAGATACATTTGCTAATGCTAGCGAGGATGCAATAGAGAAGAGCGTGACAGATTATGCTTCATCAATTGAGACAAATGCCAGACTTCTGAATTACTATTCTACAACGCAGAACGGTTCGTCTAACAGCTATTCTGCTACTGGTGCATATAACACTAATCCGGCAGACATAGTATCTCAAATGTACGACCAGATTTAAACTGTATAAAGGATATGAATATAATGGCTTGCGACTATATGTAATAAGCATATAATCGCAAGTTTTTTTAATGCAAATAGTAATACAATTTATTATCTATTTATTGTATAATAGAGAATGACGAATTTAATTAATTTGGAGGAGAACTTAGATGAAGTATTTTGGTACAGATGGCTTTAGAGGAAAAGCTAATCAGGTTCTTACAGTTGAACATGCACTTAAGATTGGTCAGTTTATGGCATGGTACTTTGGCAAGAATAAGAAAGACGGCCCGGTAAGATGTGTTATTGGTAAGGATACGAGGCTTTCTAGTTATATGATTGAATATGGGATATCGGCGGGACTTGCTTCTTCCGGTGCAGATGCACATTTAATGCATGTTACAACAACACCAAGTGTGTCATATGTTACAAGAACAGAAGATTTTGACTTTGGCGTTATGATTACTGCCAGTCATAATCCATATTATGATAACGGAATCAAGATAATTGATGAAAATGGATATAAGATGTCTGAAGAGGTCTTAGAAGAATGTGAGAGATATATAGATGGAGAGATATCTATAGATTTTCACGACATTGAGCCTGGAAGAATAGTTGATTATCTTCAGGGACGTAACAAATACATGAGTTATCTTGCATCAACATGTTCAGAATTCTTCAGAGGATATAGAATTGGGCTTGATTGTGCCAACGGAGCATCATCAATGATAGCCAAGACTGTATTTGATATGCTTGGTGCCAAGACATATGTTATTAATAACGAACCAGATGGTAAGAATATCAATGTAAATTGTGGTTCTACTCATATTGATTCCCTAAAGCAATTTGTTGTAGACCATAATCTTGATGCAGGATTTGCTTTTGACGGAGATGCAGACAGATGTCTTGCAGTTGATGAGAAAGGTAATCTTATTGATGGCGATGGCATTATATATATCGGCGCGAAATATCTAAAAGAGATAGGACAGCTTAAGGACAACAAAGTTGTTGTTACTGTAATGAGTAATCTAGGGCTTATGAATGCTCTAAAAGAGAATAAGATGGAAGCTATTGTTACACCTGTAGGTGACAAATACATCTCACAGGAGTTGATGGAGCATAAGTATGGTATTGGTGGCGAACAGTCTGGACATATTATTTTTAACAAATATGCAACAACAGGTGATGGTATTCTAACTGCCATAGTTATGACTAACATTTTCGTTTCTAAGAAATGTCCATTCTCTAACTTGACACAGGGACTTGAAATTATGCCTCAGAAACTCAAGAATATTAGAACAGACAAGAAGGATGAGATTGACGCAGATCCGGAAATCAGAGCATTTGCTGATGATATGAATAAACGTCTTGATGGTAAGGGCAGACTTCTTCTTAGAAAGAGTGGTACTGAACCAATTCTTCGTATTATGGTTGAGGCTAAGACATATGAGGACTGTGATAAATATATTGAGGAGACAGAAGAGTTCATAAGAGAGAGGTATGCTATTTAGATTATGAATACTTTGATTTATAATGGCAGGATTATTAATCCTGCCACTAATCTTGATGATATAGGCTATATTGTGATTACAGATGACAAAGTGTCGCTTATAGAGATATCCAATATTATTGATGAAAAAAAGGTTTCCTTGCTTAAGAAAGAACATAGTATAGACACTTGTATTGATGCTACTAACTTGTATGTCACACCAGGGCTTATAGATTTGCACGTTCATTTCAGAGACCCGGGGCTTACATATAAGGAAGATATAGAATCTGGTTCGAAGGCGGCTGCTAAGGGTGGATTTACAACTGTTGTAGCTATGCCTAATACTAAGCCGGTAGTTGATAATGTTGAAACTTACGAATATGTATGTAATAAGGCTAAAGAAGTTGGTCTTGTAAATGTTATACAAGTAGGTTCTGTCACTAAAGGAATGGAAGGTAAAGAACTATCAGATATTGAAGAAATGTCAAAACATGGTCTTATTACAATATCTGAAGATGGTAAATCTGTTATGGATTCTGGGTTATATCGTAAGGCTATGAAGCTGGCTAAGAAGCTTGATATAACAGTTCTTGCCCATTGTGAAGATATTAACCTTGTTGAAAATGGCGTTGTGAATATGGGAAGGAAGCAAGAAGAACTTGGTCTTAATGGAATTAGTAATGCTGTTGAGAATATTATAACTGCAAGAGATATAATGCTTTCTGAAGAGACTGGTGCAAAATTGCATCTGTGTCATTGTTCTACAAAAGAATCAGTTGATATGATACGGGATGCTAAAGATAAGGGTATACGTGTATCGGCAGAGGTATGTCCACATCATTTTGTACTTACAGAAGACGATATTGATTCAGATAATGCAATGTATAAGATGAATCCCCCTCTTAGAAGTAAAGAAGATAAAGAAGCTCTTCTTAGAGGATTAAAGGAGGGCATTATTGAGGTTATTTCAACAGATCACGCTCCACATTCAAAAGAAGAAAAAGAGAAGTCCATGAAAGAAGCTCCATTTGGTATAGTTGGGCTTGAGACATCCCTTGCATTGTCTTATACATACTTAGTTGAAACAGGAATCCTGGATATATCTTCGCTAATTGAGAAGATGAGTTACAATCCTGCCAGGATACTTGGAATTGATAAAGGAAACCTTGATACAGGCTGTATTGCAGACATTACAATATTTGACCCGCAAGTTGAATATAGAATCAACCCGGATGATTTCGTAAGCAAAGGTAAAAATACACCTTTCACTAACATGCAAGTCAAGTCTAAGGTAATCTACACCATTAAGGATGGAAGAGTTTCGTATTCAGCACAACAACCACAGAAAGGAAATAAGAAATGATTGATACTTTAGTTGAGAAGATTAAGAAGACTAACGCTCCTATTGTTGTAGGTCTTGATCCAAAACTTGGTTTTATACCGGACTTTATATTAGAGAAAGCGTATAAAGATTATGGCAAGACATTAGAAGGTGCGGCACAGGCAATTCTAGAATTTAACAAAGGAATAATTGATTCTACATATGATCTTATTCCGGCAGTAAAGCCTCAGATTGCTATGTATGAACAATTCGGACTTCCTGGTCTTGTGGCATTTAGCGAAACAGTTAAATATGCCAAGAGTAAAGGGCTTGTTATTATTGGTGATGTTAAGAGAGGCGACATAGGTTCCACTTCAGAATCCTATGCAATTGCGCATCTTGGCTCAATAGATATAGGTGGAGAGAAGATAAAAGTCTTTGATGAAGACTTTGCAACTGTTAATCCATATCTGGGAAGTGATGGAATAACACCATTTACAGATGTATGTAAGAAGGAAGGCAAGGGAATATTTATCCTTGTTAAGACATCTAATCCTAGTAGCGGAGAATTTCAGGACAAAGATATGGAAGGAAAGCCGTTATACGAGCATGTAGGTGCCAAGGTTGATGAGTGGGGCAAGGATTTAATTGGTAAATGCGGTTACTCATCCGTTGGAGCTGTTGTTGGCGCAACCTATCCTGAGGTTGGTAAAGTTATGAGGCGGGTTATGCCGAATACCTATATTCTTGTGCCTGGTTATGGAGCACAGGGTGGTAAAGGTAAGGATTTGGTTCATTTCTTCAATGAAGATGGACTAGGAGCAATAATTAATAGCTCAAGAGGTATTATTGCTGCATATAAGAATGATGCATATTCTAAGTATGGAGAAGAAGGTTATGCTGATGCAGCAAGACAAGCGGTTATTGATATGAGAGAAGATATAGAAGCAGCACTTAATTAATGATGGGGAGACAATATGAGAATTCCAGATTCCTATGAACTAATAGAAGAGAAATATCTTGATGATATTAGAAAGACAGGTTATTTACTTAGCCATAAGAAGACAAAGGCAAAGATAGCAATTATTCCAGATGAAGACGAAGATAATAAGGTTTTCTTCATTGGATTTCGGACACCACCTTTTGATTCTACGGGTGCACCACATATTATGGAACACTCTGTGCTATGTGGTTCTGACAAATATCCAATAAAGGATCCTTTTGTGGAATTAGCCAAGGGTTCACTTAATACATTTCTTAATGCCATGACTTATCCGGATAAGACTGTTTATCCTGTAGCCAGTTGCAATGATAAAGATTTTCAGAACCTTATGGATGTATATTTAGATGCAGTATTTCACCCTAATATCTTCAAACACAAAGAGATATTTGAGCAGGAAGGCTGGCATTATGAGTTAGAGTCAGAAGAGGATGAATTAACTATTAATGGTGTTGTATATAATGAGATGAAAGGTGCGTTTTCATCACCTGATTCTCTTCTGGATAGAGAAATCATGAGTGCTCTGTTCCCGGATACTGAATATCATCATGAATCTGGTGGTAATCCTAAGGTTATTCCAGAGCTTACATACGAGGATTTCGAGGCCTTTTATAAGAAGTATTATCATCCTTCTAATTCATACATTTACCTATATGGAAATTGTGATATGTATGAGAAGCTTGATTATATTGATAAAGAATATCTGTGCAATTATGAAATGCAAAGCATTAATTCCTCAATTCATAGTCAAGAGCCATTTTCGGATGTTGTAAGGGTAGAGAAGGAATATCCTATTGCAGCTGGTGAAAGTGAAGAGGATGCAACTTATCTTACAATTAATTATTGTATGGATGTGGGAAATGATACCAAGAAGCTTGTTGCTCTTGAAATGCTTGATTATGCTCTTCTTAATTGCAGTGGTGCTCCAATTCGTAAGGAGCTTAACAAAGCAGGAGTGGGTAAAGCTGTAATGGGAGGCCTTGATAGTGGTATCAAGCAACCTGTTTTTTCTATCGGTGTAAAAAATGCGAAAGCAGAAGATGAAGATAGATTCTTAGAGATAATTAGAACAGTATTAGAACAGCAGTCTAAAGAAGGTGTTGATAAGAAGGCTCTTCTTGCATGTATTAATACTATAGAATTTAGAGTTAGAGAAGCAGACTTTGGCTCCTATCCAAAGGGATTAATGTATGGATTAGATATTCTTGATAATTGGATATATGATTCTAGTAATCCGTTTATCAGAATGAATGATCTAAAAATGCTAAAAGAGCTAAAGAAAGAGATAGGAACTGACTATTTTAATAATATTATCAAGGAGTGCTTCTTAGATAATAAATTTGCAGCAATTGTTATTTCAAAACCCAGAAAGGGAATGACTACAGAAGAAGACGAAGCACTAAAGAAGAAGCTTGCAGAGAAGAAAGCTTCTTTATCAAAGGAAGAAATAAAGAGAATAGTTGATAATACGGCGCATCTTAAAGAATACCAAATGACGCCTTCTTCTGATGAAGATTTGGCGAAGTTACCTATGCTTACAAGACAGGACCTAAGAAGAGAAATAAGACCTATTGATCTTACAGAGAAGAGCATTGGCAATATAAAGGTGTTACATCATAATATTGATACATCTAATATTCATTATCTTAGTCTTTTGTTTAATTTAGATCATATATCGCTTGAAGATTTGCCTTATGTATCATTTCTTTCAAGGATACTTGGAGTTGTAGATACTGAGAAGTACTCTTATACAGAATTGTCTAATGAAATTGATATTTTGACTGGAGGATTTAGTACAGAACTGTCTAATTTTTCTAGGACATCTGATGACTACACTCTGTATTTTGCTGTAAAGAGTAAGTTTATAAGTGATAACATAATGTATGCAACTGACCTTATAGAAGAAATTATTCTTCATTCAGACTTTTCTGATGCCGGAAGACTTAAGACTCTTGTTAAGCTTGAGCGTACGAGGCTTGAGACATCAATGAATAGAGCAGCCCATGTTCTGGCAAGTATGAGGGCGCAAGCTTCAATATCCAAGAATTCCCTTCTTGCAGATAAATTATCTGGAATAGAGTATTACAGATTTATAAGGGAGTTAGAAGAGAATTTTGACAGCAGATGTCATGAGCTTCAGAAGAAGTGTATAGAGATGACTCACTCAATTTTCAGAAGTTCTAACTTACTTGTCAGTACAACCGGGGATGACAAGATATATAGTCAGCTCAATACATATCTTCCTCGTCTTGGTCGTCATTTATTTACTAATAATTACAGAAAATCTTCTGCTAAAATGATATGTGTAAAGAAAAATGAAGCATTTAAGGATGCATCCCAGATACAGTATGTTGCCAGAGGTGGTAATTTTAGAGCGCTTGGATATGATTTCAGCGGATATCTTAGAGTTCTTAAAGTTATATTAAATTATGATTATCTGTGGATAAATGTACGAGTTCAAGGTGGTGCATATGGCTGTATGACTAAGATTAGCAGAAATGGTAATATGTCTGTTGTATCTTATAGAGATCCAAACCTTCGAAAAACTAATGAAGTGTACGAGAAGATAGCAGATTATGTTAGAGATTTTGACGTTAGTGAAAGAGATATGACGAAGTTCGTTATTGGTGCTGTATCAGCTCTTGATATGCCACTTTCTCCGTCCCAGAGAGGGCAAAGAGGCCTTCATATGTATATGGAAGGGGTAACGGAAGAAGTATTGCAGAAGGAAAGAGATGAGGTTCTTAATGCTACGCCGGATGATATAAGAAAACTATCAGATTTGATTGATGGCGTAATGAAGCAGAACTGCTTATGTGTAATAGGTAATGAAGATATCATTGAAGAAAATGCTGAAATGTTTGACAGTATTTCGCAATTGCAATAACAATTAAGCGGGTTTTATGAGGAAATAGAAGATGAGTGAGAGTCAAAATAAAAGATTTAAGTCCGGGTTTGTAACAATTATAGGAAGGCCGAATGTTGGTAAATCGACCCTTATGAACCATTTGATTGGGACTAAGATTGCAATTACAAGCAATAAGCCCCAGACTACTCGTAACAGGATACAGACTGTTCTTACTGATGAAGACAGGTTTCAAATGATATTTGTAGATACACCTGGAATTCATAAGGCGAAAAATAAGCTTGGGGAATATATGGTAAATGTGGTAAAACAAGCTGTAGAGGGTGTGGATGTACTGTTGTGGCTTGTGGAACCCGACGAAATAATAGGGAAAACAGATAGTAGAATCGCGAGTCAACTATGGGGGCTTGATATACCTGTAATCCTTGTAATTAATAAGGTTGACAAGGTTTCTAAGGAAAGAGTTGCTGAGGCAATTAAGAATTTTAGCAAGTTGAGTGATTTTAATGATATAGTTCCACTTTCCGCGCTAAAAGGAACTAACTGTGATGAACTTATTGACGTTATATATAAGCATTTACCATATGGACCTATGTACTATGATGCAGATACACTAACTGATCAGCCGGAGAGACAGATTATTGCAGAGATAATTCGTGAGAAGTCCCTTCATGCTCTCAGTGAAGAGGTTCCACACGGTATAGCCGTATCTATTGACAAGATGAAGAGAAGAGCTGATAAAGAGCTATGGGATGTTGATGCAACTATTGTCTGCGAGAAGGAATCTCATAAGGGAATTGTCATTGGAAAAAATGGCTCTATGCTTAAGAAGATTGGCTCGAATGCAAGATATGAGATAGAGCATACCTTAGATAAACACGTTAATCTCAAACTCTGGGTTAAGGTTAAGAAGGATTGGAGAGATAGTGATTTTCTAGTTAAGAATTTCGGATATAAACAGGAAGGCGAGTAAATTGCCAGGTAATTTATTGGTTAATGGCATAGTTCTATCGTCTATGCCTATAGGTGAATATGACAAGCGAATAGTGCTTCTTACGAAAGAAGCAGGAAAAGTGGCGGCCTTTGTAAGAGGTGCAAGAAAGCCTAATTCTCCATATGTTGGAATAAGCAATGCATTTATCTATGGAGAATTTGAACTGTATAGAGGAAGGTCTTCATATACTGTTAATAAGGCAAATGCCATAGAGTATTTTACAAGTGTCACATCAGATATTGATAATATGATGATGGGGTCATTTTTTCTTGAGGTTGCTAATTATTATGCACAGGAAAATGCTGATGAGAAAATGAGACTCCTTCTCCTGTATAGAGCCCTTCAGGTTATTGGAAAAGATGGAAGAGATTTAGAACTTATAAGATACATTTATGAACTTAAGACCATGATTATTAATGGCGAATATCCTAATCTCTTTGAATGTAAGAACTGTGGCACCGGGGATGAATTAGTTATGCTTTCGGGTAATTTGGAAGGGGTTCTTTGCAATCAGTGTAAATCAGGAGACAAAAGTGGAATTATGCTAAGTAAAAGCACATTATATGCCCTGCAATATGTGGCAGGTTCAGACATTAAGAAGCTTTTTTCTTTCGAATTAAAACCTGATATTAGAGAAGAATTCATAGACGTGGTAAAAAGGCTTGAAGTTAAATATATGAATCATGAATTTAATTCAGTTGAGTTCTTGAAAATGTAGTTGAAAAAATATATAATACGCTAGATTGAGTGTATCAAGGAGGATATATTATGAGTGAACAGCCGGTAAGAAGACCAGCTAATAATGCGAATTCAGTTGCAAGACGTAAAGCTATTCGTCGAAAGAAATTGATGAAGAAAAGGTTAATATTAGCAGGGATGCTTGTTGGTGCCATTGCAGTAATTGCACTAATTGTATTCTTGATTGTCAAACTTGTCTCTGGTTCTAGTTTTGCTGAAACAACAACAATGAAAGTGGAAAGCGATGGTTCTATCGTTATGGACGAAGTTGATGATTTTAGTGAAAGTAATTATGACGAGGATGAATTAGAGAAATATACGAAGGAACTTGTTGATGATTACAATAGTCATAACAATGTGGGCAAAGTCAAATTCAAAAAAGTTAAAGTAAAAGACGGCAAAGCATATCTTAGAATGGAATACTCTGATTATAGTGCTTATAAGCTTTTTACAGGTAATGAGTTGTTCATTGGAACAGTTGGTGAAGCTAAAGCAGCAGGGTATGACTTCCAGGACACATTTTCAAGTGTAAGTGATGGACAGAAGAAAGATGCCATTTCTGTAGAAGATATGATGGGAGATGATAGTAAGAAGGTTATTCTTGTTCGTGCTAATGAAAGCATAGTTACACCATCGGATATTACTGCAATATCTGATGCCTGCACAACAATTGATAAGAAAGACCAGGTATCAATATCACAGCCTGATGGCAATAAAGATGCTACTGTTCTTACTACAATAGTGTATAAGTAATTCATTGTATGGGCATCTGCACGCGCATATAGAAAGGAATAAAGGAATATATTTATGGAAAAGACAATGGATAAAATAGTGGCTCTATGTAAAGCCAGAGGATTCGTATATCCCGGTTCTGAGATATATGGAGGCCTTGCCAATAGCTGGGATTATGGCAATCTTGGAGTAGAGCTTAAGAATAATATTAAGAAGGCATGGTGGCAGAAGTTTGTACAGGAGAATCCATATAATGTTGGAATCGACAGTGCAATTATTATGAATCCTCAGACATGGGTTGCTTCAGGACATCTTGGCGGTTTCTCTGATCCTCTAATGGATTGTAAGGAATGTCATGAGAGATTTAGAGCAGACCAGGTAATTGAGAATTTTGCGAAGGATAATGATATTACATTAGAGACTTCTGTGGATGGCTGGAGTGCCGAAGAGATGATGGAATTTATTAAGTCTAACAGCGTTCCATGTCCTACTTGTGGTAAGCATAATTTTACTGATATAAGACAGTTTAATCTTATGTTCAAGAGTTTTATGGGTGTTACTGAAGATGCGAAGAACACTGTATATCTTCGTCCTGAGACAGCACAAGGAATATTTGTTAACTTCAAGAATGTTCAGCGTACTTCCAGAAAGAAGCTTCCTTTTGGTATAGCACAGATTGGTAAGTCTTTTAGAAATGAGATTACTCCGGGTAATTTTATTTTTAGAACAAGAGAATTCGAACAAATGGAGTTAGAGTTTTTCTGCAAACCTGATACTGATCTTGAGTGGTTTGAGTATTGGAGAACGTTTTGTTATAACTGGCTTCTTTCCCTCGGAATGAAGGAAGAGGAGCTTAGACTTCGCGATCATGACCCTGCGGAACTGGCATTTTATTCTAAGGGTACAACTGATATTGAGTTCATGTTCCCATTTGGATGGGGAGAACTTTGGGGTATTGCTGATAGAACTGATTATGACCTTACATGTCATCAGGATACATCTAAGCAGGATCTTACCTATTTTGATGATGAATCAGGAGAGAAGTATATACCTTACGTAATTGAGCCTTCTCTTGGAGCAGATAGAATTCTTCTTGCATTTCTTTGTGCGGCTTATGACGAAGAGGATATTGGAACAGAAGAGAAGCCTGACTTAAGAACAGTTCTTCATTTTCATCCGGCTCTTGCTCCGGTTAAGATTGGAGTGCTTCCATTATCCAAGAAGCTTAATGAAGGAGCAACTAAGGTATTTACAAATCTTTCAAAACTTTATAATTGTGAATATGATGATAGAGGAAACATCGGTAAACGTTATCGCCGTCAGGATGAAATAGGTACACCTTTCTGTGTAACTTATGATTTTGATTCAGAAGAAGATAATGCTGTTACAGTTCGCGATAGAGATACAATGGAACAGGTCAGGGTACAAATTGACGAACTTGAGGATTATTTCAAAGATAAATTTACTTTCTAATATGTTTTTATTTACAATATATATTGTTTAGGTTTAATATATCTATGTAGGAATTCACACATATTTCATATTTTATGTGAAATATAATTCAAAATTATATATATTCATTTGAGACTTATATATTTGGGGTTGAAAATGCTGGAGGTTTTTATGAACTACAAAGAAACGATTAGAAAAAAGAATAAGCTTTTGGCATTGGCTTTGCTTGGATCTATTCTTCTAAGAACCATTGCTAATGCGCCATTTGTTGGGATAATGGCTGCAATTCCAATGGGAGTTGGAGCTGTTGTTGTGGGACTGCTTCTATTCTTCCTATCATCGAAATTACCACCTATTCCAATGATGTTTGCTTTTTCAATTTTTATGTCTGTGATGGTATTTCTTCTTATGACATTTTGGCCCTGTAGAGCCAACTACATGATGGTTTTCATGGCACTTTTCTTTGTGGTTATGTATGAAGATATTCGTGTAATTGCTTTGCAGGCTATATGTTGTGTCGCTGAAATGATATATTTCCATTTTGCATATTACAGTGCCCTTAATGATACGGAGTGGGGTAGTGATACAACAGTTATTGCTATCGTATATATAATTTCTGGTATGTTTGTATTTATTATGCTCTCAAGAATGACCAAGAAGCAATTTGCTGAGCTTGAGAAGATTAATAAAGAAGCACAGGAAGAGAAAGAGAAAGCAGAGAAGTTGCTATCTCAGATTAGTAAGTCTGTAGGAGTACTTGATAGCACATCAGGTAAGATTTCAGAAAGCGTTACCATATCAGGCGATATAACGAGCGAGATTAGTAAGTCTACAGAGGATGTGGCAAGACGTGCTAATAGTGAAGTTGAAGCAGCTGATACTATAAGAAGCATGGTTAGTGATGGAGTTGATAATATTAAGAGCGTTACTGAAGCATCAATTAAGATGACAGAAGCTTCTAACGAGACTAATACAGCTATTGCCGATAGTGACAAGAGAGTTGTTATCCTTTCTGAAAGAATGGAGAACCTTAACGAGAAGATGGGAGAGATATCACGTTCCATCTCAGAACTTTCTGAAGAAAATAACAAGATTGTTAATATCTTAGGAACATTAGGCGAGATTACAGACCAGACCAATTTGCTCTCACTTAATGCGTCTATTGAGGCCGCTCGTGCAGGAGAAGCGGGTAAAGGTTTTGCGGTAGTTGCCGATGAGATTCGTAATCTGTCTGATTCTTCTGCTCAGTTTACAGATGAGATTCATTCAATCTTAGATGGTGTAGAAGCTAAGACAAAACAGGTTACTGATGAGATTGCACAAGGTCGTGAATCTGTAGAAGAGTGTAATGACTATGTTAAGGAAGTTGGAGAATCATTTGAAGTTGTTCGTTCTAACTCAGATGAGATTCTTGCTAAAGCTCGTGATATTGAGGAACAATCTAATTCTCTTCAGAGACTGCTTACTAATACCCTTGATAATGTTAATGATATCAGTGCTAACGTTGAGTCAACAAGTGCTGCTATGGAAGAGATTTCCGTAAGTATTAGTAATCTTAATGGAAGTATTGGAAATGTTGTTGCGGGATATAATGATATTAATGATATTACAGCAAGCTTGGTTGAGGTTTCAGAACAGTAGATTTTCTTCTTGAAAATGTTTATGTCTATTGTTACAATAGTTCTATCTGTAGTTTAAATGCTATATTTTAAGATTATTAGGAGGAAAAGAATTATGGCAAAATGGGTTTACACCTTCAAAGAAGGTAACATGACCATGCGTAACTTACTTGGCGGTAAGGGAGCTAACCTTGCAGAGATGACTGAAATCGGTCTTCCAGTACCACAAGGTTTTACAATCACAACAGAGGCATGTACTCAGTATTATGAGGACGGAAGAAAAATTAATGATGAGATTATGTCTCAGACCATGGAAGGCGTTGCATGGATGGAGAAAGAGAATGGCAAGAAGTTTGGAGATCTTAAGAATCCACTTCTAGTATCTGTTCGTTCTGGTGCACGTGCTTCTATGCCTGGTATGATGGATACTATCCTCAACCTGGGTCTTAATGATGAAGTAGTTGAGGCTATGATTAAAGGAAACCCAGATCCTAAGTTTGAGCGTTTTGTATACGATTCTTATAGAAGATTTATTCAAATGTTCTCTGACGTTGTTATGGAAGTTGGTAAGAAGTA
>DFLF01000008.1:412474-412680 GCA_002373675.1 Pseudobutyrivibrio sp. UBA3626 | reverse complement strand
GGGTTCGATTCCTTCCACCCCTGTTGACTGTTGCATTAATAATAATTAGTGTGGCGGTCTTTTTTTTGTTCAGTATTCTATTTGCAGAATAAAATGTGTTATAATGCTAATGGTGTGCACAAGAGATGTTTTCATGTGATAGGAGTATTTATGACCAGGAGAGAACGTGAGATTACGGATGAAAATGAAATAAAAGATTTGTTAGA
>DFLF01000008.1:411400-412407 GCA_002373675.1 Pseudobutyrivibrio sp. UBA3626 | reverse complement strand
TATCTACATCTTGGACTTGTTGATAAAGGTGTGCCTTACGTCGTTCCTTTGAATTATGGGATTGATTATGTAAATGGCAAAACATACATTTATCTTCATGGTGCTAATACTGGGCGTAAGCTTGATATTATAAGAGCAAACAGCATATGTTGTTTTACTATGGAGAGGAATGTTGAGGCGTTTGAAGGCAAAGTTGCCTGTCAATATGGGATGATATATGAGTGCTTGATGGGTACTGGAAATGTGTATATTGTTGAGGATATTCAAGAAAAAATACATGGATTAGAAGTTCTTATGAAGACTCAGACAGGTAAAGATGATTTTAAGTTTGATGAAAGGTTAGTGTCTATTGTTTCTGTAATGAGAATTGACGTTGATAGTATAAGTGCAAAGAGAAGACCAAGAAGACAAGATGAGTAACGATATTCAACAGGATAACAAGTATCTAAAAATAAAAAAAAGAATATTTGATATTATTCAGATTGGTAATAAGTCTGATTTTGTAAGCAGATTCTTTGATATATTTATTGCTACAGTTATTGTACTTAATATTATTGTAATGTTCCTTGAGACATTCTCTGAGCTTCAACCCTTTTATGAATTGTTCTACTGGATTGAGTATGTGACTGTTTCGATTTTTATTGTTGAATATATTCTAAGAATATGGACAGCGGATTTATTATATCCGAAACTAGGAAGAGCCAGAGCCATTGGTAAATTCTTAATATCATATGATGGAATTATAGATTTGCTCACAATTTTGCCATTCTTCTTCCTGTCCGGATTTGTTGCATTTAGGATGTTAAGAGTTGTGAGAATATTTCATCTATTCAGAATCAACTCCAGATATGATTCCTTCAATGTAATTAAGACGGTACTTTATGATAAGAGGAACCAGATATTTTCTTCATTATTTATAATAATAGTACTTATGCTTGCTTCATCACTAGGGATATACGCTGCAGAACATGATGCACAGCCACAGGCTTTTAAGAACGCATTTTCCG
>DFLF01000008.1:411198-411318 GCA_002373675.1 Pseudobutyrivibrio sp. UBA3626 | reverse complement strand
TGCTTACGGTAGGCTACGGAGATATATATCCTGTTACAATAATGGGACAGGTTATGGCAATTATAATCGCATTTCTTGGAGTTGGTGTAGTTGCGATTCCTACCGGTATTATCAGTGCCG
>DFLF01000008.1:410189-411141 GCA_002373675.1 Pseudobutyrivibrio sp. UBA3626 | reverse complement strand
GCCGGATTTGTAGAGCAGTATACCAAGCTTAAGAATAATGAAATGTTCGCTAGAGAAGTTGCTGTGCAGTTTGTAACTATAAGGATTACAAAAGGGCATAACTGGGAAAATCATATGGTTCGTGACACGAAGATTCCACAAGGCCTTGTTATCATTCTTATCTTAAGAAATGGTGAGACAATCGTACCTCAGGGAGATACTTTAATTAAGTCGAATGACAAACTGCTTCTTGCTGCGGAGTCCTATGTAGATGAATTGGGAGTTAAGCTTAATGAGATTACAATTGATAGAGAACATCCATGGGTAGGAAAGCAGATTAAGGAACTTGATATATCAAGACTTACAACTATTATCTCGATTAGCCGTAAGCATAAAATGATAATTCCTAACGGTAATACACTTATTAAAGCCCATGATGAGATACTGATATACTCTAAATCAAAAGAGGACTTTGGAGGTACAGAGATTGTTCTTTAGAGAATAAAATAATCATGTAAAATAGTATTTAACTAAAATATTACGAGATATTAGAAGCATAATAGTGTATAATAATATTGATATGTATTCACTTAAAAGGAGGAATATTCATGAATGAGAAGAATAACGGCTTTGCGAATAAAGGAGGAATACTAGGTTCCGCTCGTGCCGAGAGATTAAAGAAGGTTGTGTCTGAAGATAAGATTGTTAGTTCAAGAACATATAATCTTGTTATGGGTGGCGTTGTATTATACGGTCTCGTACTTAACGCTATTATTTGCAGTTTTGGTGATGATATTGTAGCAATGGGTCTTAATCCAATAATAATACTTGTTGGATATATAGTTCTTAGTATTGCCGGAATAGCTATTTCAAGAAAGTCTAATAACGCATTTGTAAGTTTTCTGGGATATAATCTTGTATGTCTGCCGCTTGGACTTGTTATATCTATTTGCGTGGAGACATATGGAGGAAT
>DFLF01000008.1:409085-410085 GCA_002373675.1 Pseudobutyrivibrio sp. UBA3626 | reverse complement strand
TTGCACTTATAATGACGCTTGCAGCTGTAGCATTCCCTAAGTTCTTTGAGAAGATTGGCAAAATGCTATTTGTTGCTTTGATTGCTGTTATGATAGTTGGAATTGTTTCTATGTTTGTTACCGGACTTGGATATATATATTCTTTAATTGTGGCTGTACTATTTAGTTTCTATATTGGATATGATTTCTACAGATCACAACAATTTGCCAAGAGTATTGATAATGCAGTAGATTGTGCACTTGATATTTATCTTGATATAGCCAACCTGTTTTTGGCATTGCTTAGAATATTCGGAAGAGACTAATATTTACGTTTTTTCTAGAGAACCTTCGGGTTCTCTTTTTTTGCACCTCTTAGTTAAATTTTTATCATAATTTATCATAAATTGCACAAAATCTATATCTATTTCATTGAAAATGTTGTGATTATACTATATAATATCTCTATCAGAGCATTTTTGCGTAAAATTATAAGTTAATAAAGGAGAATGTATTATGCCAGAGATGAGTAAACATGTTATCCCACCTCATATGGGGGACAAACAACCTAGCCAGAAGATTATTAAGTTGGGTAAGAAGATTACTGACGTAGCAGGTCATATGATTGGCGGTGTTACAGCTGATGATCCTGAGTATTGGGGACTCGCTGAGATTATCACAGAAGAGATGGCTGAGATTGGCCTATCTATGGACAAAAGAGTGCCATACACCTTTGATGAATTAGTTAATAGGAACAAGGAGAAAGTAGCTGAAGTCGGACGTGATGGATTCCAGAAGATTATTGATGAGATGTGTTATATCGGTCTTCTAGAATATGATTATGGATATCACTATGATCATAATGGTCGTACGGCACCTCAATCTGAGAGAAGATACATTCTTCCTATGTTTGTACCGGGTTCAGCAGAGTTATTCAACATGGAAGAGCTTCCGGATCATTCTAATCCAAGATTGGAAGAGCATCCGGCAGTTGCGTCATTCTTTGAAAGAATGACATTCT
>DFLF01000008.1:408598-408898 GCA_002373675.1 Pseudobutyrivibrio sp. UBA3626 | reverse complement strand
AGAAATACGAAGGACATATCGGTGTAGGTCGTTGCTCATGTAGAGCATCTCGTAAGGCTATTGGAGAAGGATGTGCTGACGACGACTTTGCATGGTGTATCGGTGTTGGTGACTTTGCCGATTATTGTCGTGAGACTAACAAGGGTCACGATATTACAGTAGAGGAAGCACTTGAGATTCTTCGCCGTGGTGAAGAGAACGGATTTGTTCATCAGATTACTAATATTGACGGTGAGAATAAGATATTTGGTATCTGTAACTGTAATGTCAATATATGTAATGCTCTTCGTACATCACAGC
>DFLF01000008.1:149422-408558 GCA_002373675.1 Pseudobutyrivibrio sp. UBA3626 | reverse complement strand
AGCTCTTCAACACACCTAATATGTCTAGATCGGCATATGTAGCTAAGGTTAATAATGAGAAATGTGTTGCCTGTGGTCGATGTGTTGAGTATTGCCCATCTGGTGCATGTAAATTAGGACAGAAGCTTGATAAGAAAGATGGAACCAAGGTTAAATATCCTATGGTTGAGCTTCCGGATAACCATAAATGGGGCAAATACAAATATGACGAGAACTATCGTGACAATATAAGAATTAATTGTCATGATACAGGTACAGCTCCATGTAAGANNGGTGCTGTTAAGCTTGGTCAGAAGCTTTGCACAGCTGATGGTAAGCAGGTTACATATCCAAAGCAGGTACTTCCTACAGAGCGCAAGTGGACAACAGACGAGTGGAACGATAACTACCGTGACACTAACAGAATCAACTGCTATGACACAGGTACAGCTCCATGTAAGACAGCTTGTCCTGCTCATATTGCGGTTCAAGGATATCTTGATATGGCAAGACGTGGCGAATATGATAAGGCTCTTGCTTTAATCAAGAAGAAGAATCCATTCCCGGCTGTATGTGGTCGTATCTGTAACAAGAGATGTGAAGAAGCTTGTACAAGAGGAACAATCGACAAGGCTGTATCAATTGATGCTGTTAAGAAGTTCCTCGCAGAAAGAGACTTGAAGGCTTCTACAAGATATATACCTAAGAAGATTGTTGCATCATCAACTCTTGATGGTTGGGATGACAAGATTGCTATTATCGGTGGTGGTCCTGCCGGTATGTCATGTGCATTTTATCTTGCAGAGAGAGGTTATAAGCCAACTGTATTCGAGAAGAATGAAGAAGCAGGTGGTATGCTTAGATATGGTATTCCTTCATATAAACTTGGCAAAGATGTAATCAAGGCTGAGATTGATGTTATGAAGGAAATGGGAGTTGAAGTTAAGACTGGCGTAGAAGTTGGTAAAGACGTATCCCTTAATGAATTAAGAGAGCAAGGTTATAAAGCATTTTACATTGCTATTGGTTGTTCAACAGGTCGTCGTCCTGGCGTTCCAGGTGATGATGCTGAAGAGACATTTACAGCAATTGATTATCTACATGAAGCTAACTGTGGTGGTAAACCATTTGACGGCAAAGTAGTTGTTGTTGGTGGTGGTAACGTTGCTATTGATGCTTCAAGAGTATCTGCAAGAAATGGCGCTTCAGAAGTTACACAGCTTTGCTTAGAGTCAGAAGCAGAGATGCCTGCATCTGATGAAGAAGTAAGAGAAGCTGGTGAAGATGGTGTAACAATTAAGTGCGGATGGGGACCTAAAGAAGTTCTCGTTGAAGGTGGCAAGGTTAAAGGAATTGTATTCAAGAAATGCTTGTCAGTATTTGAAGAAGTTGATGGAAGAAAGAAATTCTCTCCAAAATATGATGAGAATGATACAATCACAATCGATTGTGAGCGTGTAATCTTTGCTGTAGGTCAGGCTTCTGTATGGGGCGACTTGCTTAAGGATGAGAAGGATGTTGAATTCCAGGGTCCTGCATTAATGGCAGATGGATTGACATATCAGGTTAAGGGTGCACCTGACTTATTCATCGGTGGTGATGTAATGACTGGTCCTAAGTTTGCAATTGATGCTATTGCAGCTGGACAGTTTGCTTCAGAGTCACTTCATAGATATGTTCATAATGGTCATATGACAATTGGACGTAATAGAAATGAATTTATCGAGCTTAATAAGGATGATATTCTTGTAGAAGGCTATGATAATGCAATGAGACAGGATAATGGAGTTGATACATCTCTTGATTCTAAGTCATTTGAAGAGAATCACTTGACACTTACGGAAGAACAGGTTAAGACTGAGACAGCTCGTTGTCTTAAGTGTGGACGTAACGTTGTTGATACTAACAAGTGTATCGGATGTGGTGTATGTACAACTAAGTGTGAATTCGATGCAATTCATTTACATCGTGTACTTCCGGATGCATCTAATATGGTTGTTGCAGAAGATAAGTTCAAGAAGATGATTCCATATGAGCTTAAGAGAGCAGGTAAGATTATTGGAACTAGTGATGAAGCGGCTATGATTTGTAAGGAAGATTTGGAAGATCACTACTTTGTACCTGCTGAGAAGTATTATCGCAAGTACTAGAATATATAACTATTATTAGAGACACATTATTAATTTATTTAATAAACTGCAGGCGAAATGTTTTTTCGCCTGTAGTTTATTGTAAACTAGAGATAGGTAAAGGTATATATCATGCATGAATTAGGTGTTGTATTTTACATAATACGTGATGTTAAGGCGGTTGCTGCTGAGAACAAAGTGTCTAAAGTGGCTAGTGTAACAATTGAACTTGGAGAGGTATCGGGTGTTATACCTGAATATCTTACTGATTGTTGGGAGTGGGCTTGTAAGAAAGAACCGATTATGGTTGGCGCAAAGCTTAATATCGAGACTATGCAGGCAATTACTTTCTGTGAAGATTGCAGACAGGAATATCCAACAGTTCAATATGCTAAGATTTGTCCTCATTGTGGTAGTGAGAATACATATCTTCTTAAGGGAAGAGATGTTAATATCAAAGATATCACTGTTATGGAAAGTTCAAAAGAAGATGACATGTCACAGGATTACAATTTAGAAAATGATGACCACAATGGACTAGATATAAGTGCAACTGTAGAATAGGGACATATTATGAAATTAACTGAAATATATAAGAAAAAAGATACTGTAATATCATTTGAAATTTTTCCACCTAAGAGAGATGAAGAATTAGCTAATATTGATGCGACTTTATCTGAACTCGCAATGTTAAATCCAGATTATATATCTGTAACATTTGGCGCAGGTGGTACAAGTAATAACAATAAGACTATTGATATTGCCAAGAAAATCAAAGAAGAATATAAGATAGAGCCTGTAGTTCATCTTACGGGGCTCTATTATGATGTTCAAGAAATTGATAATTTTGTTAAGGCATTATGTGATGCTGGTGTTGACAATATATTGGCTCTTAGGGGTGATATTAATCCTAATGTTCCTGCTAAGACTGACTTTCCTTATGCTTCTAAGCTTATTGAGTATATCAAAGCGACAACAGGTGACAGATTCTGTATAGCTGGAGGCTGTTATCCTGAGAATCATCCTGAGACTGCAAACAGTATAGATGAGATTAGATATGCAAAGAATAAAGTAGATGCTGGTGCTGATGTGTTATTATCACAGTTATTCTTTAATAATCAATATTTCTATGATTATGTAACACACTGTCGTATGGCAGGTATTGAAGTTCCAATTACACCTGGAATTATGCCGGCAATTAATGCTAAGCAGATTAGAAGAATGGTGGATTTATGTGGTGCTACGCTGCCTGATAATACAGAGACTATAATCAATAGATACAAGGATAACAAGGATGCAATGCTTGATGCAGGAATGGCATTTGCGACTTCTCAGATAATCGATTTGCTGGCACATGGATGTGATGGTGTGCATCTATATATTATGAATAATCCAAGTGTTGCAAAGAAATTATGTAATAGTATAGTTAATATTATATAGTGTAGGTACTGCTGTGGATGAACCTATAACATGCTATGAAAAGACACAACTTCATATATCAGTTCGAGAATTAGTAGAATTTATTCTTAGAAGTGGAGATATTGAAGAATCCAGTGAGATTCGTGATTCTCTTAAATCTATGCAAGAGGGAATAAAGCTTCACAAGTGGATTCAGAAAGGCATGCCTTCTGATTATCATGCGGAAGTTCCCATTAATCATGTTATAACTTATGATGAATATGAATTGCTTATTGATGGTCGGGCTGATGGAATTGTCTATGATAAGAATGAAGTGCCTTTTATGATTGATGAGATTAAGGGCACCAATAGAGATATTTCTAAGATAAAAGAGCCAGCTATGGTACACGTTGCTCAAGCCATGTGCTATGGCTTTTTTTGTGCGTATAGAAATAATCTAAAGGGTATGGATATTCAGATTACATATGGTAATTTAGATTCTCGTGAAATCAAGAGATTTGTGGATTATTATTCATATGATGATTTAGAAGAATTCTTTCTTGATATTATGGATAAATACAAGCCCTTTAGTGATTATATATATAAATGGAGTATTACAAGGAAAGAATCAATTGAGAATATGACATTTCCCTTTGAATATAGGAAAGGTCAGAAATCTATTATGGGAATGGTCTATAACCATATTAAGGACGAAGAACTTCTATTTATTCAGGCCCCGACTGGTGTTGGGAAGACAATAAGTACAATTTACCCATCTCTTAAAGCTTTAAATGACTTTAGTTTATCTAAAATATTCTATGTTACAGCCAAAACTATAACTAAAAAGGTTGCAAAAGATACTTTTTTCACCTTGTCAGAGCAAGGTAATCGACTAAAAATGCTTGAGATAACGGCAAGAGATAAGATATGTCCCTTGGAAGATAGACAATGTGATGCAGTCCATTGCGAGTATGCCAAAGGACACTATGATAGAATAAATGACGCATTATATAGCATTATAACGGAGGAAGATTTATTTAATCGAGATATAATTTACAAGTATTCCAATGAGAATAAAGTGTGTCCATATAGATTATCTCTTGAACTTACAAGGTTTTCTGATGAAATAGTATGTGATTATAATTATGTTTTTGATCCTAATGCCTGTATTATTCAAAGTATTACTGACAAAAATAACATTTTTCTTGTTGATGAAGCCCATAATCTCGTTGATAGAGCCAGAAATATGTATTCTGTAGTCATAGTTAAAGAAGACTTTCTTGCTATGAAGAAGTTGTATGGGGCATATGATAAGAGCTTAATAAAATATTTTGACAAAGTTAATAGAGAGATGCTTTCTCTTAGGAAGATGTGTGATGACAAACTGATAATTAATGACCATGACAGGCTAGATAACGCGATTTATAATCTTAAGAATCGTATAGAGATGTTCTTTGATAAGAAGATTAAGATGTCTAGAAAAAATGAAGCATTAGATTTCTATTTCAATATTAATAATTATATTAGCACGCTTGATTTTGTTGATGATAATTACTTGGTATATGCTGACTATGATAGAAGTGGGTGCTTTAGGGTGCATCTATATAATATGGATCCGTCTCTTAGATTGCAGGATTATCTGAATAACGCTGTATCTACAGTGTTTTTCTCTGCTACGCTTCTTCCTATAAATTATTATAAAGAGCTTCTTTGCAAGAAAGATAATCCTACTGCAATATATGCTAAGACGATTTTTGATAGCAAAAAGAGGCTTCTGATGATTGCAGATGATGTAACCAGCAAGTATTCTGAGAGATCTTCTGAAATGTATAGTAAAATTGCAGATTATATAATCAAGACATCTAGTGTAAAAAAAGGTAATTATATATCATTCTTTCCATCCTATATATTCATGGAGAACGTGTATAACGAGCTACTCAATAAGAAATATAATCTTGATATAATTATTCAAGAAAACTCCATGTCTGAAGAAGATAGAGAAGGCTTTATGGCAGAATTTGAAGAGGAAAGAGATAGGTCTCTTGTGGCTTTTTGTGTACTTGGGGGTATCTTCTCAGAGGGAATAGATCTTGTTAATGATAAGCTTATTGGTGCAATTATTGTTGGAACTGGACTGGCACAGACTAATTATGAAAGCAATATGCTCTTAGAACATTTTAATAAGTGTAATAAAGACGGCTTTGATTATGCCTATAGATATCCTGGTATGAACAAAGTATGTCAGGCGGCTGGTAGAGTAATTAGAACTGTAGATGACAGAGGTGTAATATTGCTTCTTGATTACAGATTTTTATACTCTAATAATAGGAATTTGTTTCCTAGGGAATGGAGTGATTATATTATAACAAATATTAATAAAGTCCAGTCAGATTTGGGGGATTTTTGGGGATAAAATATGTTATAATACATTTTGTTATTAATGACGATCCGGAGGAAGATTTATGAGCAATGTTAGAAGACTATATGTAGAGAAGAAAGAGAAGTATGCAGTTACAGCTAATTCTCTTGGTGCAGAATTCAAAAGTTACCTTGGAATCAAGGTAAGCTCTGTTCGTGTTCTTATTCGATATGATGTGGAAAATGTGTCTGATGAGACTTATTCTAGGGCTGTTAAGACGGTATTTTCTGAGCCTCCTGTTGATGATGTATATGAAGAAAAGTTTGATTATGATGGCAGAGTGTTCTCAGTAGAATATTTGCCGGGACAATTTGACCAAAGAGCAGATTCGGCAGAACAATGTATTAAGCTTCTTAATGAGAATGAAGAACCTGTAATTAGAACTGCTACAACATACGTAGTAGAGGGAGATATAACAGATAGTGAATTCGACGCAATTAAGAATTATTGTATCAATCCCGTGGATTCAAGAGAGACAGGACTTGAGAAACCTGAGACTTTAATTGATTCATATGATGAACCTAAAGATGTTGAGATTCTTGATGGATTTATTGATTCATCTGAAGAAGAGCTTAAGAAATTATATGATTCCCTTAATCTTGCCATGACGTTTAAGGATTTCTTGCATATACAGAATTATTTTGCGAATGATGAGAAGAGAGAACCTACAATAACAGAAATTCGTGTACTTGATACATATTGGTCAGATCATTGTCGTCATACAACGTTTTCTACAGAATTAAAGAATATAACATTTGAAGATGGCTTCTATAGAAAGCCTATTGAAGAGACATATAATGATTATCTTGATAATTTCAAGATTCTATACAAAGACAGAGATGACAAGTTTGTATGTCTTATGGATCTAGCACTTCTTGCCATGAAGAAGCTTAAAGCAGAAGGAAAGTTAGATGATCAGGAAGAATCAGATGAAATTAATGCTTGCTCTATAGTTGTTCCTGTTGAAGTTGATGGTAAGACTGAAGAATGGCTTGTTAATTTCAAGAATGAGACTCATAATCATCCAACTGAGATTGAGCCATTTGGTGGCGCTGCCACATGTCTTGGTGGAGCTATTAGAGATCCGTTATCAGGTAGAACATACGTATATCAGGCGATGAGAGTTACAGGTGCTTCTGATCCTACAGTATCTGTTAAAGATACAATCGAAGGTAAGCTTCCTCAGAAGAAGATTGTAAGGGAAGCTGCTCATGGATATAGTTCCTATGGTAACCAGATAGGTCTTGCGACTGGCTATGTAAAGGAGATATATCATCCTGATTATGTGGCTAAAAGAATGGAAATCGGCGCAGTAATGGGCGCAGCTCCTCGTAGAGCAGTTCAGAGACTAACATCAGATCCGGGTGACAAGATTATTCTTCTTGGTGGAAGAACAGGTCGTGATGGTATAGGTGGTGCTACTGGCTCTTCTAAAGCCCACAATACTGAATCAACACATACTTGTGGTGCTGAAGTTCAGAAGGGTAATCCGCCTACAGAACGTAAGATTCAGAGACTATTTAGACGAGAAGAAGTTTCGTATATTATTAAGAAATGTAATGACTTTGGTGCAGGTGGTGTATCTGTAGCTATTGGAGAACTTGCCGATGGTCTTAGAGTTAATCTTGATTTGGTGCCTAAGAAGTATGCCGGACTTGATGGTACTGAGCTTTCTATATCAGAATCACAGGAGCGAATGGCTGTGGTTGTTGCGCCAGAAGACGTGGACAAATTCTTATCATATGCGAGAGAAGAGAACTTAGAAGCCATTGAAGTTGCTGAGGTTACAGAGTCTCCAAGACTTGTACTTGTATGGCGTGGCAAAGAGATTGTTAATTTATCTCGTGCATTTCTTGATACTAATGGTGCGCATCAGGAGACGGATGTTATAGTAGAGCTCCCTGATAGCGATAATGTATATACTACAAGTGCGGCAATTCCCGAAGTGAAAGATGCGATTCATGAAGGAGATTTCAAGAAGGCTATAATAAGTACTGTTTCTGACTTGAATGTGTGTTCACAAAAAGGACTTGTTGAAATGTTCGACGGCTCAATCGGTGCGGGCTCTGTATTAATGCCATTTGGTGGTAAATACCAGCTTACAGAGACTCAGACTATGGTTGCTAAGCTTCCGGTACTTAAAGGCAAAACTGATACTGTAACCATGATGTCATATGGTTTTGACCCTTATATTTCAAGCTGGAGTCCTTATCATGGTGCATGCTACAGCGTGTTGGAATCTGTGGCAAGAATTGTTGCTTCAGGTGGTGATTATAAGAAGATTAGATTCTCTTTCCAGGAGTATTTTAGAAGAATGTCAGAAGATCCTCGCAGATGGAGTCAACCATTTGCAGCACTTCTTGGTGCGTATAAGGCTCAGATGGCATTTGGACTTCCATCTATTGGCGGTAAAGACTCTATGTCTGGTACATTTAATGACATTGATGTTCCCCCTACACTTGTTAGTTTCGCAGTTGATGTAGCAAAAGAAGGAGATATAATTACTCCTGAACTCAAAGAAGCAGGCAATGAACTTGTATTCTTCCATATAAGAACAGATGAATATGATTTGCCAGACTTTGAACATGCTAAGAAAATGTATGATGTTATACATGAACTTATCCAAAGCAAAGCTATCATATCTGCATATGCAATTGATGCTTATGGAACACTTGGAGCGATTTCTAAGATGTGTTTTGGTAATGGTCTAGGCGTTAATATTGATGAAACTGTAGAACTTAATGAACTTTGTATACCTGGAACTGGCTGTATTATAGCAGAAGCTTCAGATATGGCAGAGGTTGATATGTGTATGGCTAAGCATAATCTTACATATGATTATGCAATTGCAGGTAAAATAAATGGAAGTGGCGAAATTACTTATAGAGGCGACAAAGTGCTTTTATCTGAATTAACTGATGCGTGGAAGAAGCCTCTTGAAAAGGTATTTCCTACTAGAGTTACTGAAGATTACTCAGAAGTTAAAACAGGACTTTATAAAGCTGATAATATATACGTATGTAAGAATAAAGTAGCTGTACCTAAGGTGTTTATTCCAGTATTTCCTGGAACTAACTGTGAATATGATTCAGCAGCTGCATTTGAGAGAGCAGGAGCTTTACCTATCGTTAAGGTATTTAAGAATCAGTCGGCAGAAGATATAAGAGAATCTGTTGAAGTTTTCACAAAAGCAATTAATGAATCCCAGATGATTATGTTCCCCGGTGGATTCTCAGCTGGTGATGAGCCTGAGGGTTCTGCAAAATTCTTCGCTACGGCATTTAGAAATGAGAAGATGAAAGAAGCTATTACAAAGCTTCTCGATAGAGATGGACTTGTACTTGGAATATGTAATGGATTCCAGGCTTTAATTAAGCTTGGTCTAGTGCCATTTGGTGAGATTCATACTCAGACTGAGGAATCACCAACTCTTACTTACAATACAATTAACAGACATATTAGTAAGATGGTTTATACGAAAGTCGTGTCTAATAAATCTCCTTGGCTTATGGGAGCTACCCTTGGTGATGTATATACTAACCCGGCTTCCCATGGTGAAGGTAGATTTGTTGCTAGTAAAGAGTGGCTTGATAAATTATTTGAAAATGGTCAGGTGGCCACACAATATGTTAATGAGAAGAATACTCCTACAATGGACGAAGAATACAATATTAATGGTTCTTATATGGCTATTGAAGGAATCACAAGTCCAGATGGCAGGGTACTTGGCAAAATGGCTCATTCCGAAAGACGTGGAAGAAGCGTTGCAATTAACATTTATGGTGAACAGGATATGAAGATATTTGAATCAGGAGTAAATTATTTTAAGTAGTGTGAATTTAAGTTCCTTGCCATATGGCAAGGAACTTTTGGCAAGAAGATTAGGTATTTGGATATGAATAGACAGGAATTTAGAAAGTTAGCAGAAGAGAAAATAATTGTATTAGATGGAGCAACCGGCTCTAATCTTATGAAAGCAGGTATGCCATCTGGTGTATGCCCTGAGAAATGGATTATTGATAATCCTGATGCTTTAATTAACTTACAGCGTAGCTATGTTAAAGCTGGTTCGAATATAGTTCTAGCGCCAACTTTCACAGGTAATAGAATAAAACTTGAAGAATATGGCTTGGCAGAAAGAATTGTAGAGATAAATACTAGACTTGTGGAGATATCTAAAGAGGCTGTGGCTGATAAGGCATATGTTGCAGGCGATATATCGATGACTGGTAAGAGTCTGGAGCCTGTTGGAGATATGGCATTTGAAGAACTTGTAAATGTATATAAGGAACAGGCAAAGATTCTATATGAAGCAGGAGTAGACCTTTTTATTATAGAAACCATGATGAGCTTACAAGAGTGTAGAGCGGCTCTTCTTGCTGTAAAAGAGACTTGTGATTTGCCGGTAATTGTATCGCTTACTTATAATGAGGATGGAACCACCTTATATGGTACAACTCCAGACATAGCTGTAATTGTATTGCAAAGTATGGGAGCAGATGCAGTTGGGCTTAATTGTTCAAGAGGACCAAGAGAACTTGTTCCTCTTGTTAGAGAGATGGCAGAGTATGCGTATGTTCCAATAATTGCAAAACCTAATGCCGGACTTCCCGTACTTGTTAATGGTGAGTCAGTATATGATTGCCCTCCTGATGAATTCGTTGAGGGAATGAAAGAAATAATTGATGCAGGAGCATCGATTGTTGGTGGATGTTGTGGAACGAATCCGGAATATATAAAGGAGTTGTCTAGCTATTGCTTAGATATTAAACCTAAAATTAATAATAATAATAAGAGGGTTGTGACCTCAGAACGTGGCAAATGTGATATTAATCTTAATGCTCCTCTTACAGTTGTAGGAGAAAGAATTAATCCTACAGGCAAGAAGAAATTACAAGAGGAATTAAGAAAAGGCAATATTGATATAATAATTGATTTTGCAAGGCAACAGGAAGAGGATAACGCCAGGATTCTTGATATTAATATGGGCACCAATGGTATTGACGAGAAACAAATGATGCTTACTGCTATTGAGGAAGTATCCCTTGTTACCAAGCTTCCTTTGTGTATAGATACAAGTTTTCCAGAGATAATGGAGGCGGCTCTTAGAATATATCCAGGTAGAGCCCTTATTAATTCTATATCATGTGAAAAAGAGAAGCTAGAGGCGTTACTTCCGATAGCTAAGAAGTATGGCGCTATGTTTATTGCTCTGCCTCTATCTGATGCGGGACTTCCCAAGTCTATTGATGAGAAGAAAGCAAATATTAAAACTATAATTAATAAATGTAAAGAATATGATATTGACACTAATAACATTATTGTAGATATTCTTGTTACAACTATTGGAGCTAATCCTGATGCAGCTAATGAATGCTTTGAAGTTATAGACTATTGTTATAATGAATTGAAGTTTCCTACAATATGTGGACTTTCTAATATTTCTTTCGGAATGCCCAGTCGTCAATTTGTTAATAGTGCATTTCTTAATATTGCTTTATCAAAAGGGCTCACCATGGCTATAGCAAATCCTTCACAGGAACTTCTTATGAGCAATGCATACGCTACAGATTTGCTTCTTAATAAAGAAGGAGCGTCTGATATATATCTACAATATGCTCCTAAGAATGTAAGCGTATCTGTTAATAGCAATGATAATAAAGCTTCTAATCCAAAGGGTACTGTTTCAGATGATATTGAGTCTATTGATTTAATAATGAATGCAGTTGTTAATGGTGAGAAGTCTAAGATAGTTGATTTGTGTAGAAAAGAAGTAGAAAATGGTAAGAGCCCACAGGAAATTCTTGATAATTCCCTTATTCCTGGTATTAATAAGGTGGGAGAATTATATGATTCTAAGAAGTTCTTTCTTCCTCAACTTATTGCCGGAGCTGATTCAATGGAAAAGGCTATGTCATATCTTGAACCGCTTATGGTAAATGCTGATTCTAAGATGAAAGAAACTATTGTTATGGCAACGGTTGAAGGGGATATACATGATATTGGCAAGAATCTTGTATGTGTAATGCTTAAGAATTATGGATATAATGTCATTGATCTTGGTAAAGATGTTCCGGCTGAAGATATAGTTGATACGGCGATTAAGGAAAATGCAGCTATTATAGGTCTTTCTGCTCTTATGACAACTACTATGATGAGAATGGCAGATGTTGTTAAGCTTAGAAATGATAAGAGTTGCTCTGCCAAGGTGATTATTGGTGGTGCTTGTGTAACACCTTCCTTTGCAAATGAAATTGGAGCTGATGATTATTCTTCCGATGCGGCAGATTGCGTTAGAGTTGTAAAGAATATTTTGGCAAAAAAATAGCGGGGGAGAGACTCGAACTCTCAACCTCCCGGGTATGAACCGGACGCTCTAGCCAGTTGAGCCACCCCGCCACATGCACTTTCGCGACAACGATATGTATTGTATCACATATACAGAAATCTCGTCAACACATTTTTTGCTTTTTTGTGTTTTATAATTAAGTTTATAATATGGTAAATAATCTTACATTATGATATAATTTTTTTACTATAGGCTTAAAAACCTTGAATAAGTTATGAAGGGTACAAAATGAGGATTGTCGTATTAGTAATAATAATTATAATTGCGGCTGTACTTGTCTGGAGTCTTAGACTTAGCAGGAAAAAAGACTCGGCAATAGGTGACGTGGTTGATGACCTTATGATTGCAGGAATATCTACAGTATTTGCAGATGGTGCAATCTTATTATTTAATAATGAATTGACGAGTATGCTCTCTTATAGTGCGTACTTTTTCTGTACGGATTTACTTATGTTCTATCTGCTTAGGTTTGTGTTTGTATCTACGCGCGAGAAGATACCTACATTTCTGTGCAATAAGATATTCATTCCTATGATTATAGTTGATGCATTGGTTTTGTTCTCTAATCCTATTCACCAACTTGCATTTACTGTATATCAGACAGAGATATTTGATGGACTGGAATTCTACAGGTTTGAGGGAGGCCCACTTTGTTTATATCATGGGATACTTGCAGGATGGATTGTAGTTGTATGTGTTATTGTCCTTATTAAGAAGATTTTAACATCATCAGGTATTGATTGTGTCAAATACAATATTATTCTTGGAATAATTGTTATTTGTGTTGTCCTTAATGCATTTTCTCTCTATTTTAAATGGGGAATTGATGTATCAATTCTTATATATGTATTTGCTGGAATGCTTTTTCATTACTTTACACTTAAAGTTATTCCGAATCAACTTCGCCAATCTACAGTTGGACTTGTGGTTGATAATATGCAATTCGCATTGGTTGTATTTGATAATAATTATCTCTGCAATTACGCAAATGGAATTGCAAGTGACCTTTTTGATATAAAAGAAGGTGAGCGTCTTAAGGAAGATACAGATGTATTAAAACTTCTTGGAGTTGATAAGAATATTTCAATCGAAGAACTTAGAAAGAATAAGCAAGACGAAGAGAATGGAAAGGAATTAACAAAAGTTCTACCCGGTAAAGATGGGAAACAGCTTAGAATCAAAATACAATATAAAGTTCTTTATAACAAATATAAATTTAGAATTGGTTCATATATTTTTGCCAGAGATATTACGAAAGAGTATGAAGAATCACTTCGTGAACAGTATAATGCAACTCATGATAGCCTGACTGGTCTATATAATAAGGAGTATTTTTATAAGAGATGTGAAGAGACACTTAGAGATAATCCTGATGTTGAATATTTTATGGTGTCTTCTGACGTTCTTAATTTTAAGCTTGTTAATGATTTGTTCGGTTATGCTAAGGGCGATGAACTTCTTTGTAGAATTGCTGATAAGATGAGGGAAATATGTGGCGATTATAATGTTTATGGTAGAATAGGTAACGACAAATTTGCCCTTATGATTCCCAAATCAAAGTATAAGAGAGAAAATTTTGTCTCAGCACCTAAAAGTGTTGCATATATCGATGCAGATATCTATTATCCTCTTGCTATCTATGTGGGGGTGTATGATATTATAGATAGGACAATGCCTATTTCTGTCATGTATGACAGGGCTACAATGGCTATGAATTCTATTAAGGGAGATTATCGGCAAAGAGTAGCTAATTATACTGATGAATTGCGTAAGAAGGCTATGATTGATCAGAATATGATTTCGAAATTTGACGTGGCTCTTCAAAACGGCGATATTAAGATGTTCTTACAACCGCAGGTTAACGACAAAGGTGAAGTTGTTGGAGCAGAAGCTTTGGCACGCTGGGTTGATCCTGAGAAAGGTATTATTCCACCAATTGATTTTATACCTCTTATTGAGAAGAATGGTATGATTGGTAAATTGGATGTATATATGTGGCGTCTTGCATGTAGCAGACTTGCAATGTGGAAGAAAATGGGTGTAGATATGAACATTTCCGTTAATATCTCACCGAAAGATTTCTATTATATGGATCTTAATAAGATATTTAGAAATTATATCAAGATATATGATATTACGCCGAATAAGTTGCATCTTGAGATTACGGAGACTGCTGTAATTACCAATGTTGCAAAACAGGTTCTGCTTATAAATAATCTCAAAGAACTTGGTTATGTTGTTGAGATGGACGATTTCGGAAGTGGATATTCATCCCTTAATATGCTTAAAGATATTCCGGTTGATGTTGTCAAAATTGATATGGCATTTTTACAGAAATCAGATAATGTTAGTAAAGCAAAGAAAATACTTTCTGCTATAATTGCATTATGCAAAGAACTGGATATGAAAACCGTAGTAGAAGGAGTTGAAGATAGTAATCAACTTGCATTTCTTCTAGATGAAGGTGCAGATTTGTTCCAGGGATATTTCTATTCCAAACCTATACCGGTAGAAGAATTTGAAGAAAAATATATTCCAGATTATGAAGAGAAAAAGAAATTGTTAAAAGACTATGAAGAAGTAGAGGTGGTAATATGAGAATTGGAAATGGATATGATGTACACAGACTTGTAAAGGGAAGAGATCTTATTCTTGGTGGTGTAAAGATTGAACACGATATGGGACTAGATGGTCATTCGGATGCAGATGTGCTAGTTCACGCCATAATGGATGCAATTCTTGGCGCAGCTGGAATGGGAGATATTGGTTTACATTTTCCGGATGATGATGATACATATAAGAATGCGTCATCTATGATGCTTCTTGAAAATGTTATGGAAAAACTTGAGAAACAAAACTACAAGGTAGTAAATATTGATGCAACTATAATTGCACAGAAACCTAAGCTTCGACCATTTATTAAAGCCATGGAAGAAAATGTTGCTTCAGTTCTACATTGTGATATATCATATGTTAACATTAAAGCTACAACAGAGGAACATTTGGGATTTACTGGAAGAGAAGAAGGCATAAGTGCGTGTTGCGTCTGTTTGATTGAGTAACTAAATGTAAATATTAAGATTGGGTTTAATTATGAATAATGATGATATGAATAAAAAGCCCGAGAAAAAGGGCTTTTTTGCACGATTTAGGGAAGAATTTAATGTAATTAAAGAAAGAGATCCTGCAATCAAATCAAAGTGGGAAGTTCTACTTTATCCAAGCTTTAAGGTTATGATTAAATATCGTAGAGCACATAAGCTATATCTCAAAGGTCATTACTTCTGGGCTAGAAAGATTTCTCAAAGAGCTGCTAGAAAGACTGGTATTGAGATTCACCCTGGTGCAACTATTGGTAAAGGATTCTTTATTGATCATGGAACTGGAGTTGTTATTGGAGAAACTACTATAATTGGCGATAACGTAACATTATATCAGGGTGTTACACTTGGTGGTACAGGTAAAGAATGTGGAAAGAGACATCCAACTATTGGTAACAACGTAATGATTTCTGTAGGTGCTAAGGTTCTTGGCTCATTTAAGGTTGGAGACAATTCCAAAATTGGAGCAGGTTCTGTTGTTATTGAAGAGGTTCCGCCTAATTGTACCGTTGTAGGTGTGCCGGGAAGAATTGTAAAACAGGGTAATGTCAAGGTTCCTAGAGAAACAATGGATCAAATTCATTTGCCAGATCCTGTAATGGATGATATTAATGTACTAAAGCATGAAAACTCTGAACTGGTGACTAGACTTCTTGAACTTGAAGATAAGATTAGAGAATTGCAGAAGAGATAGACTATATGAGCATTATTACTTAGAAGAAAGGACTTATAATGAGAATTTATAATACGCTTACAAAAGCAAAAGAAGAATTTAAGCCAATCGAAGAAGGAAAGGTTAGCATGTATGTGTGCGGACCTACTGTATATAATTATATTCATATTGGTAATGCAAGACCAATGATTGTCTTTGATACTGCAAGAAGATATATGCTTTATAAAGGACTGGATGTTAATTTTGTATCTAATTTTACTGATGTTGATGACAAAATAATAAATAAAGCTATAGAGGAAGGCGTTGATGCCAGCGTAATATCCAAGAGATATATTGAAGAATGTAAGAAGGATATGGAAGGGCTTAATGTGCTTCCAGCAACAACACATCCTCTTGCAACTGAAGAGATACCAGAAATGATTGATATGATTTCTACTCTTATTGAGAAGGGGTATGCTTATAAGACGAAAGATGGAACAGTTTATTATAGAACCAGAATGAAGAAGGATTATGGTAAGCTTTCCCACAAAAATCTTGATGATCTTGAAGCAGGGCATAGAAGTATTAATGTAACAGGTGATTTGAAAGAAGATCCCCTTGACTTCGTTCTTTGGAAGCCGAAGAAAGAAGGAGAACCTTATTGGGAGTCACCATTTTGTGATGGCCGACCGGGTTGGCATATAGAGTGTTCAGTAATGTCTAAGAAGTATCTAGGAGACAATATTGATATTCATGCTGGTGGTGAAGACTTAATCTTCCCACATCATGAGAATGAAATTGCTCAGTCTGAAGCTGCAAATGGAGTACCTTTTGCTAATTATTGGATGCATAATGGATTTCTTAATATTGATAATAAGAAGATGAGTAAGTCTCTTGGCAATTTCTTTACTGTAAGGGAGATTGCAGAGAAGTATGACCTCCAAGTGCTTAGATTCTTTATGCTTAGCGCACATTATAGAAGTCCACTGAATTTCAGTGCTGAACTGATGGAATCGGCTAAGTCAGGACTTGAGAGAATTCAAAATGCTTATGATAACCTGCTTTTCCTTATTGATAATGCAACGGCTACCGAAAGTGATGATAAAAGTGCTATAGATGCCGTTAATAGTCTGATTAAGAAGTTCGAAGATGCAATGGAAGATGATTTCAATACTGCAGATGCAATTTCTGCTGTATTCGAACTTGTTAGATATATTAATCAGAATACTGATGAAAGCACTGGTCTTAATGTACTTAATCTATACAAAGACAAACTCTTAATGCTTTGCGATATCCTGGGAATTATATTGGAGAAAGAAGAGAAGCTGCTTCCAAAAGACATTGAGAAATTGATAGAGGAGAGGCAGGAAGCTAGAAAGAATAAAGACTTTAAAAGAGCTGATGAGATTAGAGATAGTCTTCTTGAGAAAGGAATTGTTCTTGAGGATACTAGAGAAGGTGTTAAGTATAAATGGCTTTAAATCAGGATATAATTAATTATTTCGATGGTAAAGATATAGATATTAGAACATATTCGCCCCTTACTCTGGCATATATTGGTGATGATGTATTTGATCTTGTAATAAGAACAATTGTTGTTAATAAGGGCAATACAAGACCGAATAATTTGCATGAAAATGCTATAAAGTACGTAAGTGCCGTAGCACAGGCTAGAATTTGTGATGAGATTTCGCCAATCCTTACCGAAGAGGAGGCAGATATTCTAAGACGAGGCCGCAATGCAAAGCCTCATTCTAAAGCGAAGAATGCATCTACTACTCAATATATGAAGGCAACCGCATTGGAAGCATTGATTGGGTATCTCTATCTACAAGACGAAATGGACAGGATATTCGAGTTAGTTAAATGTGGAATTAATAAAATAGAGGATGATTCATGAGAGATAATGAAGATATAATATGTGGAAGGAATGCAGTTCTTGAAGCTATTCGTTCAGGAAATGTTGTTGACAAGGTATTAATTCTTGATGGGAAGCATGATGGCCCCACTAATACAATTATTAGAGAAGCAAAGAAGAATAAGATTATTATAGAATTTACAAGTAAGACTATTCTTGATAGCATGTGTGAAGAGAAGAAGCATCAAGGTGTTATTGCTTATGTGTCTCCATATGAATATGCAACGGTTGATGAGATTCTTGATAATGCGGCTTCGAAATCAGAAGACCCTTTTATTATTATATTAGATGAAATCGAGGATCCGCATAATCTTGGTGCAATAATTAGAACTGCTAATCTGTGCGGTGCACACGGTGTTATAATCCCGAAAAGAAGAGCTGCAAGACTTACTAGTGTAGTTGCTAATACTTCTGCTGGAGCTCTTAATTACACACCTGTTGCCAAAGTGACCAATATTAGTAAGACTATTGCTGAGCTTAAGGATAAAGGCCTATGGTTTGTGTGTGGTGATATGGATGGCGATGTTATGTATAATCTTGATTTGACTGGCCCAATTGGATTAGTAATTGGAAATGAAGGCTCAGGTGTTAGTCAAAATGTTAAGAAGAATTGTGATTTCGTTGCATCTATTCCCATGTATGGAGATATTGACTCTCTTAATGCTTCTGTATCTTGTGGTGTCTTAAGTTATGAAATAGTAAGACAACGTATTAACAAAAATAAATAATTATATTGTGATTTAATTATATTAAAGGTGCCAATGGATTATTCTATTTTAAATGATGATGAAATAATAAAACTGTATAGAGAAGGTGATTTGGAGGCTATTGATTATATGATAAGAAAATATACGCCTCTTATTTATAAGTGTCACAACAATAGATATGCCCTTGGCTTTAGTAGAGATGATTTTATTCAGGAAGGCTTTATTGGCCTTCTTTCTGCAATTAATAAGTACGATTTTGATTCTGACGCTTCGTTCTATACATTTGCAAAGACGTGTATAGATAACAGTATGAATAAGCTAATGGAGAAGTCTATGCAGAAGAAGAATCAGATACTTAATAATAGTAAATCTCTTGAAGATAGTGAAGAGTTAGCTGAATTCTTACAAGAAGATCCTGCAAGAATTGTTCTGTCTAAGATGATTAAAGAAGATACTATGTCTGAGATAGAATCGAAATTGTCTAAGGGGGAACTTGAAGTATATAAGTATTTGAAGGAAGGATATTCTCCCAAAGAGATTTCTGCAAGAATCAATAAAGATTCAAAGTCTGTAGATAATACGATTCAGAGAATTAAAACTAAGGCGAGGAAAATGTATTAATAAAAAAACATAGCATTTATAAAAGAAATGTCTTATAATTTTTGTGGATATTATTTGTTTGTTTTGGGGTGTGAAAATTGAAAACATTTATTGGGGCTAGAAAGAAGATGAAGGAGTTAGGGTATCTACCTTCATTAGATAGGTTTAAAAGAAGAGGGAAAAAACTTGCCAAGAATTTGGAGCAGGCGGTTCTTATAAGCATTAATCTTAGAAATCTTAAATATTTTAATGAGATATATGGCACTGAAAAAGGGGATGACCTTATTGAGAGGATGATTGATTATTTTATCTTTGAGAATAAGGATTGTATTCTTGGAACAAAAAGCTATATAGATCATATCTTACTTCTCTGCGAAGGCAGTAGTAGCACGAAAGAAGAATTAATTGGTTATTACAATGATTATTCCAGAGAATTTCTTGATGAGATTAATAATATTTACCCAAGAGCAAAAGTTCATATTGATATAGGGATGAGCCTTGTTGAACAGGATGAGGATTTTATTGTTGCGCAGGATAATGCGAGATATGCCAGGAGAAGTATATCTTATAGTTATGATACATCTGTTGCGTTTTACTCAGAAGAATTGAGAAAGAAATCTCTTGAGAAAGCAAGCATTATTCCTAATTTTCAGAAGGCTATTGATAAGAAGGAAATCATTGTTCTTTTGCAGCCCAAGTATTCGGTTGAAGAGAATAGAATTGTGGGTGCAGAAGCTCTTTCCAGATTCAAAGATGAAGAGGGTAATATTGTATCGCCTGCGTTATTTGTTCCTGTTCTTGAGAAGGCACATATTATATATCAGCTTGATTATGAAGTTGTAAGACAGGTTGTTAATATTCAGAAGAAATGGCAGGATGAAGGAGTCACACTTTTCCCTATATCTGTTAACTTGTCGAGAGTTGATTTGCTAGAGGACGATTTCATGGACAGGGTTAATAAACTTGTGAAAGATGCAGGTATACCCAAGAGTTCTATTGAATTTGAATTTACTGAGACAGTGCTTGTTGAGAATTTATCCAAAGTTATAAGTAAACTTAATGCGCTTAAAGACTATGGTTATCGTATTGCGATAGATGATTTTGGCTCTGGCTATAATTCTTTATATGTACTGGGACAGATTCCGGCTAACGTAATTAAATTCGACAGGGGATTTGTACTTCACTCACTTCAGAATGATGTTGGTCTTACAATTATGAAAAACCTCGTTGATACATTCAAGCAGATTTCATTTGAAGTGTTATGTGAAGGTGTTGAGACAAAAGAAGAAGAGGAATACATTGTTGAGTGTGGATGTGATGTGATACAAGGATATTTGTATGACAAACCTCTTAGAGTCAGTGATTTTGAAACAAAATACGTGGCATGTTAGGTTGACAAGGGGACGGTCCTTTTGTCAACTTTCAATCATAAAAAGTTGACAAAAGGACCGTCCCCTTGTCAACCTATAGTATATTCAATCGGCTTACGATTCTTGTATGTAAAGTAGGAATTAAAACCACATTCTTTTAGTATGCCAGAGATTTTATCATAGCCAACACCAATTTGTTCTGTTTTATGGGCATCAGAGCCGAGAGTAATTAGCTTTCCGCCCATTTCTTTATATTTCTTTATTGTTGCAATGCAGGGATTTGGCTCCTTTAAGCCAAATTTAAATGCGCCTGTGTTAATCTCTAAAGCTTTTTCTCTGTCAATTAACAAAGCGAGAATTTCGTTGATGATATCGCTATATTCTTCATAAGGAAGCTTTTTCGCTTCATCTGAATATCGTATTATATAATCGAGATGACCGTATGAATCGAAGTTCTTGTAGGCTTCAATGTTCTCTGCGGTTACCTCGAAGAATCGTCTTACGCCTCCTTTTACACCGAACTTTTCAAAGTATTCTGGAAAATAGGGGTCGATTTTATCAACCTGATGAGTTGAACCAATTACAAAGTCAAAATTATAAGACGATATAATTTCTTCGTGCTTCTCGGCAAGATGTGGTTGCAGCCCTAGCTCAATACCCCATAATACTTCAAATTCCTTGTTATACATTGAAGAATCTGTAAGGGAATCATAGTGCTTTCTGTAACTATCAATATCTAAGTCAAAACGATGTGGGCTACTATAATAGTCCAGATCCAAGTGATCTGTTAATGTAATTCCATACATACCAGCCTTTATTGAACTGGTAATCATATCTTCCATAGGAGTATCTGAATCTCCTGAAAATTCACAATGCATGTGGTTATTCCATAGTTTATTCATAGATTTCTTTTCCTTTATCTTATTTGCTTGTATATTCTAGCATATTCTATCATATTTTTAATACCGTATTAAGTGTTTGGATATCAGTATTTAGAAAAATGTTAAAATTTTGTGAAACATTTAACAAAAAATTAATAAATTACTTGAATTATTACTCATTTTCAAGTAGAATATATATCGGTATCTAATGATACAAGAAAAAAGAAAAAATTTTTAATGTCTTTAGGAGGAATTAGAAAATGGCAGTAAGAGTAGCTATTAATGGATTCGGACGTATTGGACGTCTTGCATTCAGACAAATGTTCGGAGCTGAGGGTTATGAGGTTGTTGCAATCAACGATTTGACAAGCCCTAAGATGCTTGCTCATTTATTAAAGTATGACAGCTCACAGGGTAGATATGAGAAGGCTGAGACAGTTAAAGCTGGCGAGGATTCTATCACTGTTGATGGTAAGGAAATCAAGATTTACGCTGAGGCAGATGCTAGCAACTGTCCTTGGGGTGAGCTTAAGGTAGACGTTGTATTAGAGTGTACAGGTTTCTATACATCTAAGGAGAAGGCTTCTGCACATATTAAGGCAGGCGCTCGTAAGGTTGTAATCTCTGCACCAGCAGGAAATGACCTTCCTACAATCGTATACAATGTTAACCACAATACACTTAAGGCTTCTGATGATGTTATCTCTGCAGCTTCTTGTACAACTAACTGCTTAGCACCTATGGCTGATGCATTAAACAAGTATGCTGAGATTCAATCAGGTATTATGTGTACAATCCACGCTTACACAGGTGATCAGATGACACTTGATGGCCCACAGCGTAAGGGTGACTTAAGAAGATCTCGTGCAGCTGCAGTTAATATTGTACCTAACTCAACAGGTGCTGCTAAGGCTATCGGTCTTGTAATCCCTGAGTTGAATGGTAAGTTAATCGGTGCAGCACAACGTGTTCCTACACCAACAGGTTCTACAACAATTCTTACAGCTGTAGTTAAGGGTAAGGATGTTACTGTTGACGGAATCAACGCTGCAATGAAGGCTGCTGCAACAGAGTCATTCGGATATAATGAAGATGAAATCGTATCAAGCGATATCGTTGGTATGAGATATGGTTCATTATTTGATGCTACACAGACTTTAGTTAATAAGGTATCTGATGACTTATATGAAGTACAGGTTGTATCTTGGTATGATAATGAGAATTCATACACATCTCAGATGGTTCGTACAATTAAGTACTTCTCAGATCTTAATTAATAAAAATATTTAATTATGACCATTAAGGTCCGGTCTTTTGGATCGGACCTATTTTTGTATAATCCTAAGGCATATTGAATAATGGAGGGAATAATATGGGACTTAATAAGAAGACAGTAGATGATATTAATGTAAAAGGGCTTAGAGTTCTATGCCGTTGCGACTTTAACGTGCCAATTATTGAAGGAAAGATTACAGATGAGAATCGTTTGGTTGCTGCACTTCCAACAATTAAGAAGCTTGTAGCAGACGGTGGTAAAGTAATTCTTTGTTCACACCTTGGTAAGCCAAAGGGAGAGCCAAAGCCAGAGCTTTCACTTGCACCAGTGGCTAAGAGACTTGCAGAGTTACTTGGACAGGAAGTGAAGTTCGCTCCTGATAATGAAGTGGTTGGACCTAACGCCAAGGCGGCTATCGAGGCAATGAATGATGGTGATGTTGTTCTTCTTGAGAATACTCGTTATAGAATAGAAGAGACTAAGAATGGTGAAGCATTCTCTAAAGATCTTGCTTCTATATGTGATGTGTTCGTTAATGACGCATTTGGAACAGCGCACAGAGCTCATTGTTCTAACGTAGGTGTATCTTCTCTTGTAGATACAGCTGTTGTAGGTTACTTAATGGAGAAGGAGATTAACTTCCTTGGAAATGCTGTTGAGAATCCTACAAGACCATTTGTAGCAATACTTGGTGGTGCTAAGATTGCTGATAAGCTTAATGTAATTAATAATTTACTTGAGAAATGTGATACATTAATTATTGGTGGTGGAATGGCATATTCATTCCTTAAAGCGCAAGGATACGAGATTGGTCTTTCATTATGTGATGATTCTAAGCTTGATTATTGTCTTGAAATGATGGATAAAGCTAAGAAGGCTGGTAAGAAATTATTATTACCTATCGATGTTGTTACTATCAAAGATTTCCCGGATCCTATTGATGGACCTGTTGAGACTTCAGTTCATAATTTTGATGATATTCCATCTAATGAGGAAGGATGCGATATCGGACCTAAGACTGCAGCATTATATGCAGAAGAGGTTAAGAATGCCAAGACTGTTGTATGGAATGGACCAATGGGACTCTTCGAGAATCCTTCACTTGCTAAGGGTACATTAGAAGTTGCCAAAGCACTTGCTGAATCTGATGCAACAACAATAATCGGTGGTGGTGACTCCGCTGCAGCTGTTAACCAGATGGGACTTGGTGACAAGATGAGCCATATCTCTACAGGTGGTGGTGCTTCCCTTGAATTCTTAGAGGGTAAGGAACTTCCAGGTGTAGTATGTGCTAACGATAAGTAATTCTTCAGAACCAAGCCAGTTTGAACCTTGGTTCTGAATGATTGTGAAGAAAATTATATTTTTTAGGAGGATATTAGAAATGAGTAGAAGAAGAATTGTAGCAGGAAACTGGAAGATGAATAAGACACCAAGTGAAGCTTTAGCTTTAGTTAACGAGTTAAAGCCACTTGTTGCTAATGATGATGTGGACGTAGTATATTGTGTACCTGCAGTTGACATCGTACCTGTTGTTGAGGCAGTTAAGGGTACAAATGTTAAGGTTGGTGCTGAGAATCTTTATACAGAAGATAAAGGTGCTTACACAGGTGAGATTTCTGCTGACATGCTTGTTGATGCAGGTGTAGAGTATGTAGTAATCGGTCACTCTGAGAGAAGAGAGTACTTTAACGAGACAGATGAGTTCCTTAACAAGAAGGTTAAGAAGGCTATTGAGAAAGGCCTTACACCAATTCTTTGCTGTGGTGAGACATTAGAACAAAGAGAGATGGGCGTTACTATGGATTGGATTCGTCTCCAGATTAAGTCAGATTTGGCAGGTGTTGCAGCATCTGACGTTGCTAAGCTTGTAATTGCTTATGAGCCAATCTGGGCTATTGGAACAGGTAAGACTGCTACATCAGACCAGGCTGAAGAAGTATGTGCAGGTATCAGAGAGTGCGTAGCAGAGATGTATGATCAGGCTACTGCAGATGCTGTTCGTATTCAGTATGGTGGATCTGTTAATGCAGGAAATGCCAAGGAATTATTCTCTAAGCCTAATATTGACGGTGGTCTTGTAGGAGGCGCTTCACTTAAGGCTGACTTTGGCGATATCGTTAATGCATAGTTTGATATAGGCTGTTTTAAAATGACAGGGGGACGGTCCTTTTGTCAACTTTTTATGAGTGAAAGTTGACAAAAGGACCGTCCCCCTGTCATTTGAGTGAAAGTTGACAAAAGGACCGTCCCCCTGTCATTATGCAAAATGTGATAAAACCATTGTGTTTGCGTGTGTTTTTTGACAATTATTATCGTGTCGAAAATGTGCATAGTATGATATAATCGTCTAGTATGCAATATTTTGTGGATTTATAAAATATTATTATTAAACATTTATGAAAGCAAAAATTAGAATTAGTATATTATTTGCTTTGTGTATAACAGCATTTGGTCTATGTGGCTGTGAAGCAGGCAAGGCAGAAGCATCTAATATGACGAAGATACAACTTGAATATGAGCTTTCTAAGTATGATTCAAGCTATGAGAAGATTTTAGCTGTTTGTACCAAAGAATTTGCTGGTAATCATCCTATTGACGAGAATTTTATGGGATGGTTTATAAGTCGTTATGGAGATGCGGCTCTTGATACAATTGTGGCGAAAGAAGAATTTGTAGATCCTGATATCTGGTACAACATAACAGGAAAAAGTATTCATGTACTATGGTATGAATATTCTGCAGAGACAGGACTAGATACGTACAATAATCTTCGTACGCATGTTGTTAATACAAAGTCTGTTGACAATGTTGTATTTGATATTGCCGGTGATGTATCACTTGCGGAAGGTAAAGCGACAACTAATTATATGTATGACCAGAAGAACGGTCTTATTGATTGTTTTGATGATAATATGCTTGATGCTATAAATGATAGTGACATTTTCATTGTTAATAATGAATTTGCATATACAACTCGCGGTGATGCTATCGTTGAGAAGTATTACACATTTAGAGGAAATCCTGATTTAATTAATGAATTGAAGCATATTGGCGTAGATGCTGTAACTATTGCTAATAATCATGTATATGATTATAGAGAAGAGGGCTTTCTTGATACTCTTAGAAGCCTTGAAGATTACAAGATGCCTTATGTTGGTGCAGGAAGAAATCTTGAAGATGCAAAGCAACCAATTTACTACATAGCTAATGGTCGTAAGATTGCTATTGTAAATGCTACTCAGATAGAGAAGAATCAGAATTTTACGAAAGAAGCAACAGAGGATGAAGCTGGCGTATTAAAATGCCTAGAGCCAGAAGAATTCATTGATGAGATAGAGAAGGCTAAGAAAAATTCAGACTATGTTCTTTGCATTTCCCATTGGGGAACAGAATATCAGGCAAAATATGGTAAAGATCAGGAAAAACTTGCCAAACAATTTGCTGAAGCTGGTGCAGATGTAATTATAGGTGGTCACCCTCATGTATTACAGGGAGTGGATTATATTGACGATGTGCCTGTATATTATAGTCTTGGTAATTTCTTTTTCTCCCTTGACGAGAAGATGCCTGAGAGCTTTGAGACGGGACTTGCAAAGATTAGTATAAACAGAGATGGTGATATTAAAGCAAGCTTTATACCATGTCGTTTTGATGATGGTGTAATAAGTCTTGTTGTTGATAATAAAGAAGCTCAGAAGATTTATTCGGAGCTTAACAGAGTATCTGGTGATGCCAGATTAGATAACAATGGTTTAATTATTAAAAAATAATATAAAGAGAGGAATTCAAGTAATGAAAAAACCAACAGTATTAATGGTATTAGATGGATATGGGTTAAATGACAATCCTAAGGGAAATGCTATTGCAATGGCAAACACTCCTAGAATGGACGACCTTATGAAGAATTGTCCATTTGTTAAGGGTAACGCTTCAGGTCTGGCAGTTGGACTTCCTGACGGACAGATGGGTAATTCCGAAGTGGGACACATGAATATTGGTGCCGGAAGAATCATATATCAGGATCTTACTAAGATTACAAAAGAGATAGAAGACGGCACTTTCTTCGAGAACAAGGTGCTATTAGAAGCAATTAATAATTGTAAGAAGAATAATTCTGATTTACATTTATGGGGACTTCTATCAGACGGAGGAGTTCATTCTCATAACACACATCTATATGGTCTTCTTGAGATGGCTAAGAGAAACGGCCTTGAAAATGTATATGTTCACGCTTTCCTTGACGGAAGAGACACGCCTCCTGCATCAGGTAAGGACTATGTGGCTCAGCTAGAGGATGAGATGGCTCGAATCGGTGTAGGTAAGGTTGCATCTTTGTCCGGTCGTTACTATGCAATGGATAGAGATAATAATTATGACAGAGTTAAGAAGGCTTATGATTCACTTGTATTTGGTGAAGGCGTTAAGGATACATCGGCTACACATGCTATGCAAGCAAGCTATGACAAAGATGTAACAGATGAGTTCGTTCTTCCTACTGTTATTGTGGATGAAAATGATAAGCCTTTATCTCTTGTTAAGGAGAATGATTCCGTTATATTCTTTAATTTCAGACCTGACAGAGCACGTGAGATTACAAGAGCCTTCTGTGATGATGATTTCAAGGGATTTGAGAGGGACTTTATCAAGCTTACTTATGTATGCTTCAAGGACTATGATGAGACAATCCCTAATAAGTTAATAGCATTTCCTAAGGAGGAGATTGTTAATACATTCGGTGAATTCTTGGCTAATAACAACCTAAAGCAACTTCGTCTTGCAGAGACTGAGAAATACGCCCATGTAACATTTTTCTTCAACGGAGGAATAGAAGACCCTAATAAGTTCGAGTCAAGAATACTCGTTGATTCGCCAAAAGATGTGGCAACCTATGACTTAAAGCCTGAGATGAGCGCTCCGGAAGTTGGAATGGATCTTGTTGAAGCCATTAAGTCTAATGATTATGATGTTATTGTAATTAACTTCGCAAACCCTGATATGGTAGGTCATACTGGTGTAATTGATGCTGCAATTAAGGCGGTTGAGAAGGTTGATGAGTTAGTGGGTAAGGCTGTTGATGCTGTAAGAGAAGTAGGCGGTGTAATGTTCATTTGCGCAGACCACGGCAATGCGGAAAAGATGATTGATTATGAAACAGGAGAGCCACATACAGCACATACAACCAATCCTGTTCCGTTTATCTTAGTTAACGGAGACGACAATTGGAGTCTTAAGGAAGGCGGACGCCTCGCTGATATTGTTCCTACCTTAATCGACATTATGGGTATGGAACAACCTAAGGAAATGACAGGAGAGTCGTTACTGATTCGTAGTTAGTGATAAGTTGTATAATATATATATTATGTCATTTTATAGTATGAGATATATCATTTCAGGCACGCTCTCGCTGCCTTCAGCTCGTAGCGGTTCTAACCTCACATCAAAGATGCTCGCTAAGAACCGACGGCTTCAGAGCACCTGAAATAATATATTCATACTATTAAAATGACATGACAAGTATTATATATAACAGCCACCGATATGTCTAATATATTATCTGAGGTGTTCTGAGACCGCCGGTACTTAATGAATTGCGTAGCAATGAATTTAGTACCGCTGCGTGGCGAAGGCAGCGAGAGCGTGCCTAAGATAATATATTAGACATACCGGTGGCGTACGGATAGAATTAAAATATTCATATAAGGAGAATAGATATTATGAAGCCAATCAAAGAAGGTAAAGTTAGAGAGATGTACGATAATGGGGACACATTGATATTAGTTGCGACTGATAGAATCAGTGCCTTCGATGTTATCCTTAAGAATAAGATTGTAGATAAGGGCGCAGTACTTACCCGCATGAGCAAGTTCTGGTTCGACTTAACCAAAGATATCGTTCCTAATCACATGATAAGTATTGATACTAAGGATATGCCAAAGTTTTTCCAGTCAGGTGAATTCAATGGAAATGCAATGATGTGTAAGAAACTTGATATGCTTCCAATAGAGTGTATTGTTAGAGGATATATTACAGGTTCCGGATGGAAGAGCTATCAGGAAAATGGTACAGTCTGTGGCATCAAGCTTCCTGACGGCCTTGTAGAATCAGAGAAATTACCAGAGGCTATCTATACTCCGTCTACCAAGGCAGAGTTGGGTGATCATGACGAAAATATTTCTTATGAAAAGTCAATAGAAGTTCTTGAAAAAGCTTATCCTGGCAGAGGAGATGAGCTTGCTAAGAAGATTAGGGATTATACTTTGAAACTATATAATACTTGTGCTGATTATGCACTCAGCAAAGGTATTATTATCGCAGATACCAAATTCGAATTTGGTCTTGATGAGAATGGAGAAGTTGTTCTTGCAGATGAGATGCTTACACCGGATAGTTCCAGATTCTGGCCTGAATCTGAATATGTTGAAGGAAAGAGTCAGCCATCATTTGATAAGCAATTTGTGAGAGATTATCTCAAAGCACATCCTGATTGCGATTACAACCTCCCACAGGATGTAATTGATAAGACAATAGCTAAGTATAAAGAAGCTTATGAATTGCTTACAGGAGAGAAGTTCTAGATTTATATATAGAACTAAGAAACACTACGGTTTTTCCGTAGTGTTTTTTGTTGTCTATGAGTACAGATTTATGCACTCATCAATAATCGATTCAATTATACGAGTTTGTTCTGGGGATAATTTATCTATTTTTCTGCTTAAGAATAGTTTGTCTCTGTCTATAATCTGACCTGTCAGAAGATAATCAACACTAACTTCAAGAGCATTAGCTACTTTCAGAAGATTTTCAGGACGCATAGCGCGTTTGCCGCTTTCCGCGTATGAGATAAATTGTGTAGTAACTTCACTCATCTCTGCGAGAGCTTCTTGTGTTAGACCTAAGTTTTTTCTGCGTGTGGCTATTCTGTCACCAACATCTTCTAGATTTAATACTGAATCATACATAGTAAAACCTCTCTTTGTTGAATTATATCAACAAATGTGATACTATATAATCGTATTCTGTTGAATTAATTTAACAAAACGTTATGTTGGCGATATAGATTATACGCGTAAGAAATGTAAAATGAAATCATCGGTATTGAGTTATTTCGAAAATGAACAATTAAATCCTTGATAGTGTAAAGAACCATTATAGGGAAATGATATCAAAGGAGAATAAAGTATGTGTATAGCATTATGGCTCTATAAGACATTATTAATAATTATAATAAAGTTCTTGACTGTTGTATCAATTACTATTTTTGTCTTTTCCCTAGTATACTTTATAACTAAAAATAATAAATGTAAGAATGGGAAAAGCTTCGATTACTCTAAAGAATTAAAAGCGTATAAGGATGTGCGTAAGAATTACAAATATAATTCAGTTGACAATAATTTCGAATGGGAAAGCGTTTTATGTTATGACTTTTGGAATAGTATTGATAACAAGGAGAACTATAGAGAATTTTTGTGTCTGTCTCTAAAATATAAAAAAGATTATGTGGAAATACTTAAATTTATAGTAACACCTGTTTCAGTGGCATATATTATGCCGTTTATAAACAAAGGCTTTGACTTCATTTCTATTATTGTATGTGTGTTGTCTTTTGTATTTTTGGTTTTTTTTGTTGCAATTTTATATTGCAGAGCAAAACAAGAGATATATTTTCTTGATGACATGATAAATACTTTTTTTGATAATAATAGTGAGCCCTCAATTGATGAAAAGGTAAATGTTTATAATATCAAAGATTTAGGTGATGCAACAAATAATGATGATGGAAAAGAAAATTGAGCTGGGTATTATTAAGAAAATGTAGTGAAGAAAGTGAGAGGAGAGCAAAAAAGTGAACAAGAAAATTATAATAGCAGTAGTAGCTGCAATCGTAGTAATTGGTGGAACAGTTGGAACTGTTATAGGTGTAAATGCTTATAACGATAAGAAAGAGAAAGAAGCACAGGAAGCCACATTAAAGGAGTACAACGACAAGATTAACGCAATCGTAACACCGTTAAATGTAGCAGATGCAAATGGGCAAAACCCAAGTATTGAAAATAATACTGATGTAAATGCACTACAAACAGCAATTACCACATTACAGGGCTTAGAAAAAGAAGTAACGGATAATACAATCCTAACAGAAGAACAAAAGAATACCCTAAAGGGAACAATTACAAATAGTATCACAGGTATTCAAAATAGAATAAACGCAATTAACCAAGCCCAAGCAGAAGCCCAAGCAAAAGCAGAGCAAGAGGCAAGAGAACAAGCCGAAGCAGAAGCAAGGGCAGAAGCAAGTAAATCATCAAGTTCTACCTCAAATAATAAATCAAGAGCCAACAATGGTGGTTCAAGTTCAAGTGGTAGAAGTTCATCATCAGGTGGTTCTTCTAATAGTGGTGGTTCTAGTGCTAATACTGATAGTGGTAACTCTGGTGGAAGTTCTGGTGGTGAAGAACCTTCTGGCGACTCTAATATTATCTATGGACATAGAAACGCAGACGGAAGTTTGGGTTCAATGGATAATGCAGCTAGAGCTGAATTTGCAAGGCAGATTAGTGAAAAAATCGCTAGGGGAGAGCCTGTTTAATAACTAAATATAGTAATTGTTTTATAACATTTAGCACCTAGATTAAGTTCTAGGTGCTTTTTAATATAGAAATGTATTTAACCTCTATGAAGGAATTGCCATGTATGAATTGGCATAATAGCAAAATATATGAGGAACACCTGATGCAAAAACTAGGTGTTCTTTTATATTGCAAAAAATATAGTAAAGGAGCGTAGAATATGCAAAATAAAGTTAGTAACTTATTAACTAAAATAGTGTCTATATCACTTGTATTTGCTATGCTAATTACCACACTTGTAACTAATGATTTAGTTGTTAGTGCAAAAGGTTTATTTGATAATGAACCTGATGTGATAGAAGTGGATAGTATAGAAAAAGTTAAACTAAACGATACAGTTGATAATGACAGTAATAGTGACTTCAAATCTTGTAGGTTAATAATTTTTAGTCCTAATGATTTGGAATTTGAAGAAGCCGAATCTGTTACAAAGTATGATAATAAGTATTTTGTAGAATATGATAGTCCTAAAGCAACAGAAGAGGCATATAACAAATTAATAAAGTTAGGACTAGAAGTGGAAATTGACACAGTACAAGACACACCTGAAGATGTTGAAAATAAAGATACTGAAAATAAAGAGGTATCTGATAAAGAAATTGCAAAAACTAATGATAAAGATAAACCTACTGAAACTATTGAAGCAGTAAAGAAAAACAATAATGAAGATAAGACTATTGTTGTTGCTGTATTAGATACAGGTGTTAATGTAGGTGAAGATGTTTTTACTGATAGAATTATTGAAGGCAAAAATTTTATTGATAAAAATAAAGAAGATAATACAGAGGATATTAATGGTCATGGCACTTCTATGTCAAGAGTAATACTTGATACTGTATCAAGTGAGAATAAAGATAGTAATATAAAAATTATGCCAATAAAAGTATTAGATGACAAAGGTAAGGGCACAACTTTAACTGCATATCAAGGTATTAAATATGCAATAGAAAAGAAGGTTGATGTAATTAACCTATCTATGTCAGGCAAAGGGCAGTCTAAACTTTTAACATCTGCTATAAATGAGGCATATAATAATGGAATACCAGTAGTAGTATCTGCTGGTAATGAAAATAATGATGTTGCTAAATATACTCCTGCTAATATCAAATCTGCATTTACCATTAGTAGTGCTGATAGGGTTGAAAAAGAAGATAAAGTAACTTATGAAAAGGCAATTTATTCTAATTATGGCTCTTTAGATTATAGTACTAATGGAGTATTTGAATATACTAGAATAATAGATAATGAAGAAGTAAAAACAAAAGTAGAAGGTACTTCTGTATCTAGTGCTTATGTAGCAGGGTTCGTAGCTTTGTTAAAGCAAATGGCTATGTCTGACGAAGATGAAAGTAAACATAATTTAAGTATTACAGACATAAACAATTCCTTCTTACAATCAGCTATACAATTAGAAGATAAGAAGAATTTTGGTGAAGGATATTTATCTAAAGAAAATCTTGTATTAACGGAAGATAGAATAAAAGATGATTCTCTTAAAGTAGATATTATAAGTTCTGAAGATTTAGAAGAAAATATTGATTTAAGTATAAGTGAAAGAGGACGAGTATTTGGTAGAGAAGTTGCTGTATATGGATTTGACCCTAATACTGATTGGAAAATATGTATATATGAAGTGACAGATGACCACGGAGCTGCAGCGGCAGCATATGGAGCAAATACAGAAATAGATTCAAAAACAATAGGTAAAAATTCTTATACTGAAATGACCATTTTTGGTGGTGGTTTAATAAGAATGTGGACCTATAATGACTATGCAGTAATTCAGTGGGATAATGTTCTACTTCAGGATACAACTACATGGTGTAGAGCATGGTTAGACTTAGATAACAGAGAATATGAATATACAGAATATATAGACACCCCAGGTAACTCATGGCAGGAAGATGCTCTACCATATTATTATCAAAGAGTATCCTTAGAAAGATGGATAGATGTATATATGGGAATAGGTTTTAAGGATAAGGGTGTACTCTTTCATTCTCACCCTAAACATCAAAATTTCAATGTGACATATGATACTAATGGTGGAGCATTTAGAGATGGAAAAACATCTGTTACATGGGAATACGATGGCACTAGTGGTAATAACTGGTTTGGAGTAGGAATAGGTGCTTCTGAGACACCTACAAAAGCAGGCTATAACTTTAGAGGCTGGTATATAAGTGATAACGGGCAATGGAGAGTTAAGCATACCATTACAAATTTGGTTGATTATGCAAATAGGTACAGCGATTTGAAAGCGGCATTTGGATATAACATGTCAAGTTTGAACTCACATTTTTGGACTTATGGTATCCATGAGACTTCTAGGCTAAAGCCAGAGCATAAAACTACAGGAGACGATTATTCACAGCAAAATATAATAGCAGAACATTGTAGTAGTATTTTAGATGTGTTTAACGGATATGACTTTGATAATTATAGGCAACTATTACCTGCTAATACATTTTTGACAGGATACTGGTCAGAATTATGTGCCGGACAAAACCTTGTTGCAACAGCCATTTGGACACCGAAAACATATAGTGTGAAATATAACTATAATAATGGCTACAATGAGAGCGAAACACAGTCCTGTCAATTTGATTCAGCGTATAAAGTACACGCAACCCCATCTAAATATAAGAGTGCTAATCTAGTATTTGATTTTAATGGTGGTTCTGCTGTAGGAAACATAAAAGTTACAAAGACATTCCTTGGTTGGGACAGTGACTTGGATATAAATAACAGTGGAAACGACTACAGAAGAAGTGCATCATCCGCATATGATTCAAAGATAAATAATGCAAGATATATAAACAAAAATAAGGACCTTTACGATGCTTATGGTGGATATAATAATTATATGGCGTATGCTCACTATGTATTGTATGGACAATATGAAGCAGGGAGACCCGCAACGAAGACAGGTAGTGGCGATATAAATGATTCATCTAACTACTATCAACCAGGAAAAAACTTTAGGAACTTATCGGTAAATAATAATACAATCAATATGACTGGTCGTTGGAAATCTAATCCACAAACACTACCAAGTGCAACAAAACCGGGTTATGATTTCTTGGGTTGGCAAATAAATGGAACAGGTAAGATATATAGAGAAGGAGAAAAATATTTGCCTCCTAATGATAATGATGTAAAATTTGTAGCCGTATGGAGAAGAAATCAAGGTAAAGTAGTATATAATCCAAATGGAGCTGTTAATGATAATAATCAACAATATAGTCCAGTAACAGATAATTCATATACAATGCTTAATGGAAGTTATACAACAAAAGACGGAGATATTTTTGGAAAAGAAGTGACAGAAGATGGATTTATCAAGAATGAAACAACCAAAAATAAAGTTGGTACAACCATAACAAATAAATATATATTAAATGATGGAGATATAATAAATACATTAGGCACAACAGATAAATTAAGTACATTCCAAGGTTGGTCATCCATAAATTATGCAAGGCATGACACACCAAATATATTATATAATGGATATGTATCTAAATTTATGAATATTTATTATGATGTTACTGCGGTAAATAAGTTAAAGATTGCTAATGCACCTAATCCATTTACAATAAATAATCCTCTCACGCACGCTTTATAAAAGTCTTAAGAACTACGGTTTTTAAGACTTTTTTCTTTTCTAGTCGTTAGATTACGTCCATATGCCTCATATAATGGCAATTTGGCTTATGAAAAATGTCACATATGTGTGATATAATATTATTATTCGTTTTGCAGGTTAAATACAGGAGGAAGAGAAAGTGAGTAAGAAAACTAAGGTAATCCTGATACTTATATTGGCACTTGTACTGGTAATTGTACTTGGAAGCTTTATAATTAAATTTTTGACAAATCTTTATGGTGTATATACATCGGTATCTACTGTTATAGCATTTATAATAGGAGCTGTAATAGGCATTGCCATAGGTTTGGCGATTGGTTACATTAGGGGTAAAACTAAGATAGACTAAAAGGTTATTACATGGGAACAAAGATTATAAGTCAGGCAGTAGAAAGATTGACAAGGGGACGGTTCTTTTGTCAACTCCTTTAACTTTTATAAAAATAAGCTAATGAAAGCACCGATAATCAAGGATTGATTAATACTTGTTTATGGGTGTTTTTTGCGTATATATAAGGATTATTAATACCGCTGGGACCTTTCGGACAGCGGTGCGACTCTGACTGATAGATGAGCTACGGAAAGGAGAAGAATTATGACATTTGCAGTGCAAACAAAGAAGGTCAGAGAAGAAAGGTCATTGTTCCTGGGTAAATCTTTATGATGGATTTTAGATCACGAGATTTCGGCGTTTTCTATATCTTGATAGTGCTTTTTGTGGTAAAATATATATATTTGCTGAGAGCGAAGGTAAGAACAAGAGACGTTTGGAAGAAAAAAGAATGAATAAGAAGAACAAAGCTTTATCCCAAAATCATATACATATAATAATTATCTTACTTATATCAGCCGTGCTATGCCTTACTCTCCTGTCCGGCTGTTCTAATATGTCTGTAAATAAAGATTCTAAAATCATCGGCATATCTTTGCCTACCAAATCTTTGGAAAGATGGAATCGCGACGGAATCTATCTCAAGGAACAGTTCGAATCACAAGGCTACAATGTGGAGCTAAGATATTCCAATGATGACGTCTATCAGCAAAACAATGACATAGAGTGTCTTATAGCAGATGGCGTAGATGTGCTGATAGTCGTTCCTATAGACGGAGATGCTCTGTCGCAGACTCTGAAGAGGGCAGGGGAAGATGGCATCGAAATCATATCTTACGATCGTCTTATCAGAAATACGGATGCAATAGATTATTATGTATCCTTCGATAACAATGGAGTGGGAAGGCTTCAAGGACAATATATAATTGACTCTCTGAATCTTGACAAAGCGGAGGGGACATACAATATTGAATTTGTCTTAGGGGATCCGGCTGACAATAACGCCACGTATTATTTTAATGGTGCAATGGAAGTATTAAAGCCTTATCTTGACTCGGGTAAGCTTAATATTCCCTCCGGCAAAGAATCCTTCGAAGAAGCGGCAACCCCCGGCTGGTCTACTGACGATGCTTATGAGAATATGCAAAACACCCTTGCTTCATATTATTCTGACGGAAGCAGGCTGGATGCAGTATTAGCTTCTAACGATGCTGTTGCTTTAGGCGCTTCCAAAGCAATTCAGTCTGACTATAAAGGCAGTAACTTCCCAATCATCACAGGGCAAGACGCAGATATAATTACGATTCATAATATAGTTGATAACACACAGGCTATGACAGTATTCAAGAATGTTAATGAGGAAGCTGCAGTAGCCGTTGAAGTGGCAGGCGCGCTTTTAGAAGGGAGAAAACCGTCAGATGAACTTATAGCTTCCCTGCCAAAGGGGACAGTATTCGACACCGAATCTTACAACAACAACGCCCGCGTCGTATCTTCATATCTGCTTCCGCCGGCTGTTATCACAAGAGCTAATCTGGATACTCTTGTTGCTACCGGACACTATAAATGGGACAGGGAACATAAATATCTAACGTCAACCAATTAGAGCAGTATCGTAAGGAGAAAATATTTGGACGATTATATTCTCGAAATCAAAAACATAATAAAGAAATTCTCCGGCGTCAGAGCACTTAATAATGTTAATCTTAATGTCAAACGAGGCGAAATCCATGCGTTAGTCGGTGAGAACGGCGCCGGCAAATCAACTCTGATGAATATATTAAGCGGCGTGTATCCTTACGGCAGTTACGAAGGAGATGTTATCTACAATGGGTCAGTATGCCGGTTTAAGAATCTTAACAATAGCGAGGAAAAAGGTATTGTTATTATACACCAGGAATTTGCGCTGATACCCGAATTGTCTATCGGGGAAAATATCTTCCTGGGAAATGAACGCTTAGGCATACTGGGTATCGATTGGAATCGCACTGAAGATGAGGCTTCTACAGTCCTTAGAAAAGTAGGTCTTAATGAAAGTCCGAATACTTTAGTCAAGGATATCGGAACCGGCAAACAACAATTAGTGGAAATAGCAAAAGCCTTAAGCAAAAATGTCAGCCTTCTCATACTTGATGAACCCACATCCGCACTAAATGATGAGGAGTCTAAGAAACTTTTGGATTTACTGCTGGAGTTAAAAAAAGAAGGCAAAACCTGTATCATAATTTCTCATAAGCTTAAGGAGATAGCTTATGTTGCTGATAGAATAACGGTTATTCGGGACGGTGCCACTATAGGAACTGTGGAAAATTCTCAACATGATATAGATGAAGATTATATAATTAAGCTGATGGTGGGGCGGGAACTTATAAACCGCTATCCTAAGCGCGAACGTACTATCGGAGATAAATTGGCGTTTGAGGTTGATTCCTGGAATGTCAATCATCCCATTTACACAGACAAAAAGGTAATTGACAATGTCTCCTTCAACATCAAAGAAGGGGAGATAGTCGGCTTCTACGGACTGCAGGGAGCCGGAAGAACGGAGCTTGCCATGTCTATATTCGGACATTCTTATGGCTATAAAATTACCGGCAAAGTCAGAATTATGGGACGAGAATGCAGATTATCCACTGTGCGAAAAGCCATAGAATCAGGTCTTTCTTATGTTACCGAGGATAGGAAGAATAACGGCTTACTTCTGGCAAATAATATAACTGTTAACACCACCCTTGCCAGTCTCGACAAAGTCAGTCGTCGAGTTGTCTTAGACAGTGCAAAAGAAGAATCTGTGGCCGAAATGTTCATAAACAAATTATCTACAAAAGCCACATCCACAAAGCAGATTGTCAGCAGTCTCTCCGGCGGTAATCAACAAAAGGTTCTTCTGTCAAAATGGATGTATGCCGAACCCAAGGTACTAATCTTAGACGAACCTACGAGGGGCATAGATGTGGGGGCAAAATATGAGATTTTCTGCATAATGAATGAGCTTATAGCCGAGGGCAAATCCATTATGATGATATCAAGTGAACTGCCGGATTTGCTGGGGATGTGTGACAGAATATATATAATGAATGACGGAAGAATAGTCGATGAAATGCCGGCATGCGAAGCCTCCGGCGAAAAAATCATAGCTTCAATAATCCGCTCGCAGCAAGAGATAAACTAGGAGAATATATTTATGAACATTAAAGATGCAATAAAGAATAAATCCATGGCAATGGCACTGTTTATTGTAATAATACTCTTTATAGTGCTAACGGGAGGGAAACTGCTATATCCCCAGAACCTCTCGAATCTGCTGCTTCAAAACGGGTATGTTATTATAATGTCTTGCGGAATGTTACTGTGTATTCTGACAGGCGGTAATATCGACTTGTCAGTGGGAGCTATTGTATGTCTTATCGGAGCTATCGTCGCAAGGATGCTTAATGCCGGGATAAATGCAGTGCTTGTAATAGTCATATGTGTCGGATTATCTGCGCTGATAGGTGCATGGAATGGTTTTTGGATAAGCAAAATACATATTCCATCCTTCGTGTGTACACTTGCCGGAATGTTTCTTATAAGGGGTCTGGCGAGAGCAATTCTTGAATCAAAAACCATAGCTATTACTAACACAAGCTTTCTTGATACCTTTACATCCTATATTAATATTCCTGTATTAGATGACGGGGATATTAAATGGTCAGCCCTGATATTTGGAATTATAATATCAATCGTTATTACAGTAATTTCAATTGTAAAATGGACAAAAGATGATAAGACTAGAGCTGCAAAACAGATTGTTGCTTACGAATGTATCCAGATTCTGATTATAGATGCACTTATAATACTCTATTCATTTGCAGTTGCCAGATACAAAGGTCTCTCTGTTATGGCACTCTGGATTATTGCTGTTTGTATAATCTACGCATTTATTACCAACAAAACAACCTTCGGGCGTCATTGTTATGCAGTCGGTGGCAATGCAAAGGCAGCTATGCTTTCCGGCATCAACGTAGGCAAAGTATACTTTATGTCGTATCTCTCCATGGGCTTATTGGCAGGATTGTCAGGTCTTATTATGGCGGCTCGTATAGGTGCGGTAAATGGCGATACAGGTAATACCTTCGAGATGGATGCCATAGGAGCATGCTTTATAGGTGGGGCTTCGGCATACGGTGGACGAGGTACAATCAAAGGCGTTGTTATCGGTGCCTTTCTCTTAGGCGTTATCAACCAGGGTATGTCCATCTTGGGTCTGGACAGCAACTGGCAATTGGTTGTCAAAGGTATCGTCCTTCTTTTGGCTGTTACATTTGATGTAGTTAGTCATCATAGGGTTGGGAGAGAAACTTAAAGGAATAGGAATATAAGGATAAGGAACGATAAAATGATTAAAACAACTGTTAATGTTGAAGGCATGATGTGCTCGATGTGTGAAGCGCATATTAGTGATGCTATAAGAAATGCGATACCAAATGCGAAGAAAGTCAAGGCATCACACAGTAAAAATGAAGCGACATTTATAACTGAAGATAATGTTGATGACAAAATGCTAAAAGAGGCTATTGAAAAGACAGGATATACATGTGTGTCTGTTTCGTCAGAACCTTACAAGAAAAAAGGACTATTTGTGTAGTTAATCAAGATGACAAAGGTATTGCTGTCACATTTGTTCAGTGCTATACTGTTTGACGGATAAGAATAGGAGACATGTGACAAAAGTCACTTGAAAGGATTAATATATTATGGAAGAGAAACAATTATCTGACGAACAGGAACCAAAGACAAAGCTTAAGCGGCATTTTTTTCTTGTGGTAATATTACTTGCATTTGTATTTTTGATTTTAGGACAGTTACTGGGAACGGGGATTACGTCCTTAATCGAGCTACCTTTTGGTGAAATGGATAATGCCACAGAATTTTTATTCGAGTATTTAAGCCTTGTCGGGGTAGTGTTACTTATTCTTGTATACTGCTTTTTCTTTGATAAGAAAGTTTTTAGAAGCTTTCTTTATATTAAGCAAGGAGATTCGAAAGGTAATACATTTAAGAAGCTGGGACTTGGCTTACTTATAGGTTTTCTAATGAATTCCATATGTGTATTGGTCGCATTTATGCATGGGGATCTTCAGTTAAGTGTTAATAAGTTTTCTATTATATACATGATATGTGCTTTTTTTTGCGTGATGGTACAGTCAGGAGCAGAAGAGCTTCTCTGTCGCGGATATGTAATAGGAGCGCTTAGACAACGTTATCCAATCTGGGTTGCGTTGCTTATAAATGTAATTATGTTTGTTGTGCCACACCTTAGCAATAATGGTATATCAGTATTGCCGGTTATTCAGATTGCTTTGATGGGCCTTGCCACCGGTATAATGGTGTGTTATTTTGACAGTCTTTGGATGGCAATAGGTATTCACACTGCATGGAACTTTACGCAGAATTTCATATACGGTCTTCCCAATTCTGGACATGCATCTGAAAGCTCTATATTACAATTAGAAGATGCCTCAGACAGTATTTTCTACGACACCGTTTTCGGTATTGAAGGTACTATTACGGCAACGCTTTGTTTGGTGATACTTTGTGTAGCACTTATACTTATCGCACGCAAGGTTAAGCGAGTGTGATTCGTTTTTAAATTATCATAGTGGCCATGATACTTGACACGACCTTATGTCACTGCTAGAATTCTAATTGTTATTTTGAAGTATGTGGAGGAATATATAAATGGGAACAGATAGGTATATTAGCCCTTTATCAGAGCGTTATGCAAGTAAAGAAATGCAATATATTTTCTCACAGGATAAGAAATTTACTACATGGAGAAAATTGTGGATTGCGCTTGCAGAAACTGAGATGGAGCTTGGTTTATCACAAGATGGTAAGCCTGTTATCACTCAGGAACAGATTGATGAACTTAAGGCTAATGTAGATAATATTAATTATGATGTGGCGAAGGCAAGAGAGAAAGAGGTACGCCATGATGTTATGAGTCATGTATATGCTTATGGACAGCAATGTCCTAAGGCAGCCGGCATAATTCACCTTGGTGCTACAAGCTGTTATGTGGGTGATAATACGGATATCATCATTATGCGTGATGCACTTAATCTTGTTAGAAGCAAACTTATCAATGTAATAAATGAACTTAGTACATTTGCTGACAAGTACAAGGATATGCCGACCCTTGCATTTACACATTTTCAACCTGCTCAGCCAACTACTATCGGTAAGCGTGCTACGCTATGGATTAACGAATTCATGATGGATTTAGAGGACTTAGATTATGTCTTATCTACCCTTAAACTCCTTGGTTCTAAGGGTACAACCGGAACACAGGCAAGCTTCAAGGAATTATTCAATGACGATAATGAGGTTATTGACAAGATTGATCCTCTTATTGCGGCTAAGATGGGATTTAAAGAATGTGTCCCTGTTTCGGGACAGACATATTCCCGTAAAGTTGATACAAGAGTGTGTAATATACTAGCAGGAATTGCTGCCAGCGCACACAAAATGAGCAACGATATAAGATTACTTCAACACTTAAAGGAGATAGAAGAACCATTTGAGAAGTCTCAGATTGGCTCTAGTGCAATGGCATACAAGCGAAATCCTATGAGAAGCGAGAGAATTGCATCCTTGTCTCGTTATGTAATGATTGATGCTCTTAATCCTGCAATCACATCAGCCACACAATGGTTCGAGAGGACACTAGATGACTCTGCCAATAAGCGAATATCCATTGCAGAGGGATTCTTGGCAACTGATGGAGTTTTAGATTTGTGCCTTAATGTGGTAGACGGACTTGTGGTATATGATAAGGTTGTTACTAAGCGCCTATTAAGTGAATTGCCATTTATGGCAACAGAGAATATTATGATGGATGCTGTTAAGGCAGGAGGCAATAGACAAGAGCTTCATGAGAAGATAAGACAGCTTAGCATGGAGGCCGGCAAGAACGTCAAGGTGGAAGGCCTTGATAATAATCTCTTAGAGCTTATTGCCGAAGATGATGAATTCCCTATGTCCTTAGACGAATTGAAATCGACAATGGATCCAAGTAGATACGTTGGTCGCGCTCCATATCAGGTTACGAAATATTTAGAAGAAGTAGTTAATCCTGTACTTAAAACCAATGCAGATGTAATTGGTATGAAGGCAGAAATCAATGTATAAAGGAGTGTTTTATTAATATGGATAATAGTAGTAAAAAGCAATTAACAATTTGGAGAGTTGTAAGTGTTGTTCTTATTGTAGCTTTAATTGCAGTTAGCATAAGCTGGATAGTTACCAGTGCTAACAATAATAGCAACGTGACTGGAAGTGTAGTTGATAAAGCCAGCCAAAGTGATAATAGTAATCCGCTTTCTCTATGGAATGATGATGCTAAGCTTAAGACTGAGCTTATGTCATATGTTAAGAAGATTACTACTAAAGGTGATAATTATATTCCCAAAGAAGATAGAATAGCAGTTTTTGATTTTGACGGAACTTTATTTTGTGAGACAGATCCTAATTATTTCGACTATAATATTCTGGCATATCGTGTACTAGAAGACCCGGATTATAAGGATAGGGCATCTGATTTTGAGAAAAATGTTGCTAATAGAATTGTAGCTGAGAATACAACAGGTGCAGATGATAAAGATTTGCCACTTGATCATGCTAAGGCGGTTGCGACTGCTTTCCAGGGAATGACCTTTGACGAATTCTACGATTATGTTGGTAAATTTGCTGCCCAACCTCAACCAAGTTACGATGGTATGACTAGAGGCGAGGCATTTTATAGACCTATGCTTCAAGTTATAGATTATCTTGAAGATAATGGATTTACAGTATATATAGTAAGCGGTACTGATGATATGATTGTCCGTGGTATAGTTAAGAATTCTAAGCTACTTAATCTGCCTATGAGTCAGATTATTGGCTCAACTAATACCATTGTTGGAACTAATCAAAATGGACAGGATGGTTTAGATTATTTCTTACATGATGATAAAGTTGTTCTGGGTAATGAGTTTATTTTGAAAAATCTTAAGATGAACAAGGTTCAAAATATAATACAAAAGATTGGAAAGCAACCAATTCTTTCATTTGGTAATTCTTCTGGTGATGGAAGTATGGATAATTATGTAATTAATAATAATAAATATCCTACAGGATGTTATATGTTATGCTGTGATGATCTTGATAGAGAAAATGGCAAAACAAAAAAGGCTGAAAGCATGGTAAAACTTTGCAGTGAGAATAATTGGACACCTGTTTCTATGAAAAATGATTGGAAGACAATATACGGAGATAGCGTTACATACAAAGGCAAAGACAGTGCTAAATAATAAGGCTTATGTAATGTCGTTTCATTTAATAAGTAAAATGTGACTTATACGAGTGTGCGCCACAAGCGCACACTCGTTTCTTGTGTACTTACAAAAATACTTGCAAAATACTTATTAAATATGTATAATACAATCGTTGTGTATACAATAAATATAGAAAAAAGATTACGGCTAGCTACGGCTAACCCATCTGGTTGAAAGGAGAACAAGATGGAATTTAAGAGTAAGTATCTTCAGGAAGTATATGACGGTCTGGAGGCAAGAAACGGAGAACAGAAGGAATTCTTACAGGCAGTAAGTGAAGTATTAGAGTCATTAGAGCCTGTTGTAGAGAAGAATCCTAAGATTCAAGAGTGCGGAATTATTGAGAGATTAGTTGAGCCTGAGCGTGTTATCATGTTTCGCGTATCATGGGTAGATGATAATGGTAAGGTTCAGGTTAATCGTGGATATAGAGTTCAATTCAATTCAGCAATTGGACCATACAAAGGTGGACTTAGACTTCACCCATCTGTTAACTTATCAGTCATTAAGTTCTTAGGCTTTGAGCAAATCTTTAAGAACAGCTTAACAACACTTCCAATCGGTGGTGGTAAAGGTGGTTCTGACTTCGACCCTAAGGGCAAGTCTGATAATGAGATTATGAGATTCTGTCAGTCATTTATGACAGAGCTGTCTAAGCATATTGGCGCAGATACTGATGTACCTGCCGGTGATATTGGAACTGGTGCTAGAGAGATTGGTTTTATGTATGGACAGTACAAGAGACTTCGTAATGAGTTTACAGGTGTTCTTACTGGTAAAGGCTTATCATACGGTGGTTCTCTTGCTAGAACAGAAGCTACAGGATATGGTGCTTGCTACTTTACACAGGAAATGTTAAAGACAGCTAAGAACGATAGTTTTGAAGGTAAGACTGTTGCAGTTTCGGGTTCTGGTAATGTTGCTATCTATGCAATTGAGAAAGCATATCAATTAGGTGCTAAGCCTGTTACATGTTCTGACTCTACAGGTTGGATTTATGATCCTGAAGGAATTGACTTAGAACTTCTTAAGGAGGTTAAGGAAGTCAAGAGAGCTCGTCTTACTGAATATGCTGCTAATCGTTCAAGTGCTGAATATCACGAGAAGAAGAACGGTGAGCATGGTGTATGGCAGTACAAAGTAGATATTGCTCTTCCTTGCGCTACTCAGAACGAGCTTGATGAAAACGATGCTAAGATGCTTATCGACAATGGCGTAATTGCAGTTGCAGAGGGAGCTAATATGCCTTCAACTCCTGAGGCAGTTATTGCATTCCAGAAGGCTGGAATTCTATTTGGACCTGCTAAGGCTGTTAATGCTGGTGGTGTTGCTACATCTGCACTTGAGATGTCTCAGAACTCTGAGAGACTTCACTGGACATTTGAAGAAGTTGATTCTAAGCTTGAAGGTATCATGAAGGGTATCTTCCATGCATGTGATGATGCTGCTAAGAAGTATGGTATGGAAGGCAACTACGTTGCTGGTGCTAATATTGCAGGATTTGAGAAGGTTGCTGACGCAATGATAGCTCAAGGTGTTGCATACTAGATGATAATTTGTTTTTGACATCAATAAGAATCTGTGCTAATATATTTAAGTCGTATGGGTACGACTAATTAGGAGGAAATTTTATGTCAGCTATAAGAATGGTATGCTTAGTTGCATTTATAATCGTAAGTGTTGCAATCACAGTTCTTGTACTTATGCAGGAAGGTAAGTCACAAGGACTTGGTTCATTATCAGGACAGGCTTCTACTGATACATTTTTTAATAAACATAAGGCACGTACAAAGGAAGGTATGCTGGTTAGAATTACTACAGCTTTAGTTGTTATCTTCTTTGCGCTAGCTATTGTGTTGAATATCGGTAGTTTTTAAGTTATATTGATGTTGATTTGTAACCTGCGATTATTTCGCAGGTTTTTTTATGCCTGCTGTTTTATTGATTTGGAGAATAAATGGATAATACTACTAAAATGAAGCGCATTAATGAAGAGATTGATTTTCAGGATAGATGCGATATTATATATAATTTAATATGCGATGATTTGTATGTTCCAATGAAGAAGAAAGAGATTGCAATTCTTCTTAATATTTCAAGAGAAGATAGACTGACTCTTGGTAAGGTTCTAGATACGTTAGTAGAACGTGGAAAAATTATATGTACATCAAATGGTAAATACATGAAGATGGATGATAAAATCTCCACTAAGGATATTGATTATAACAATAATTCCAATGATAGTAGCAAAGAATTACTTGGAATATTTACACCTAATCTTAAGGGCTTCGGGTTCGTTAGAATTGAAGATACAAATGAAGAAATCTTTATTGGTAAAGACAATACATGTAATGCATTTCTAGGCGACAAAGTATTAGTCGAAATTATGCAAAAAAGCAGTGGTGACAAGAGAGAAGGCAAAATCGTATCTATTGTAGAGCATGGGATAGAGACAGTTGTCGGAACTTATGAGAAGAATAATAATTTTGGATTTGTAATATGTGATAATACTAAGATTGGAACAGACATCTTTATACCTCAAGGCAAGGACATGAGAGCTGTATCTGGCTCTAAAGTTGTTGTACAAATTACAAGATTTGCCAGGAAGAATAATAAGCCGGAAGGTGTTATTACAGAGATTATTGGTCATAAAAATGATCCTGGAATTGATATTCTATCTATGATTAAAGCCTTCAATGTACCAGTTGAGTTTCCTGATAAAGTGATTAAGCAGGCAAGCAGAGTATCTAAACCTGTTAGTGATGCAGATATGCTAGGAAGAGAAGATTTTCGTGATGTTCTCATGGTTACTATAGATGGAGCTGACGCCAAAGATTTAGATGATGCTGTATCGGTTTCTTATAACGGTACAAATTATACTTTGGGTGTATATATCGCAGATGTCTCTAATTATGTACAGGAGAATTCTGCACTTGATAAAGAAGCATATAAGAGAGGAACCAGCGTATATCTAATTGACAGAGTCATTCCTATGCTTCCCCATACTTTGTCTAATGGTATTTGTTCTCTTAATCAGGGAGAAGATAGACTATCTATGTGTTGCATTATGACTATAGATGGAGAGGGTAATATTATCGACCATAAGATTTGTGAGGGTGTTGTAAATGTTAATTATAGAATGACATATTCTGATGTTAGCGCAATTCTTGATGGTGATAAAGAACTGTCAGATAAATACAGTGATGTAACCGAAATGTTTTATCATATGCATACACTTTCTTCTATTCTAAGGAACAAACGTAGACGTAGAGGTGGAATTGATTTTGATATGTCAGAGACACAATTTGTTATTGATGATTCTGGTAATATAACTGATATTAAACCCTATATTAGAGATAAAGCGTCTTTAATTATTGAAGACTTTATGCTTGCTGCAAATGAAACTGTTGCTGAGGATTTCTTCTGGAAAGAAAGTGCTTTTCTATATAGAACACATGGTATTCCTGAAGATGAAAAAGTAAAAAAACTTAAGGCTTTTATTGGAAAGTTTGGATATACACTTAAGGGTGATACTAATAAATGTCATCCAAAAGAATTCCAGAAATTATTAGAAAAGTCTAAGGGCAAGGAAGAAGAAATGCTTATTAGCAGACTTACTCTTAGAACTATGCAACAGGCAAAATATACGCCTGAAAATTTGGGGCATTTTGGACTTGCTGCAAAGTATTATTGCCATTTCACATCTCCCATAAGAAGGTATCCAGATCTTCTAATTCATAGAATAATAAAAGATCATCTTCGTGGAAGATATGATGAGTCAAAGGAGGAGCATTATAATTCTCTTGTAGCAACAATTGCTCCAGGTGTATGTAATACAGAGAGACGCGCTGAGGAATTAGAAAGGGAAGTCGAGAAGCTTAAGAAGGTTCAATATATGCATAGATTTCTTGGGGAAGAATTTGAGGCAGTAATATCATCAGTAACACAATATGGATTCTATGTTGAACTTGTTAATGGTATAGATGGACTTGTTCATATTAGCACACTTAAGGATGATTATTATCATTTCAATGAGAATGATTATGAACTTATAGGTGAAAGAACCAATAAAAGATTTTCACTTGGCATGAATGTTAAAGTGGTTCTTGTTAGTGCAGATGAAGATACAAGAACTATTGATTTTGAATTAGTTATGTAGTAAAATATCGTAATTGCTGTGGAGGATATTGTTATGGCTACTCAACCAAAGAAGTTAATAGCTAATAATAAAAAAGCATATCATGACTATTTCTTAGAAGAGAAGATAGAAGCAGGCATTGAACTTGTAGGTACAGAAGTAAAGTCCTTAAGACAAGGAAAATGTTCTGTCAAAGAAGCTTTTGTAAGAATTGATAATGGGGAAATGTTCATATATCAAATGCATATTTCACCATATGAGAAGGGTAATATATTCAATCGTGAACCTCTTCGCCCTAGAAAGCTTCTTCTTCATAAACATGAAATCATTAAGCTTGAGAGCAAAATCAAAGAAAAGGGCTATGCTATTGTTCCTGTAGAAGTATATTTTACGAATGGAAGAGTTAAAGTGCTTATTGCTCTTGCTAGAGGAAAGAAGTTATATGACAAGAGAGCTGATATCAAAGCTAAAGATTTAAAGAGAGAGGCAGGTAGAGAATTTAAGTTAAATGTCCGATAAATATAATAAGGAGTCTCGTGCATTTTATTTCGCGCATTCGCGCGAAGGCACTCGACGTGCAGTCATTTTGCTTCGCAAAATAACAGCATAATATGGGCTAGTAATGGTTTCGACAGGGATCATGAAGCGAAAGAAGCGAGCCGTGCGTCATACGTTAAGTGGCAACTTTAAATTTAATTGCTAACGATAAAGAATTAGCTTTAGCTGCCTAATTGCAGCTAGTCTTACCTAATGCACCTACACTTTAGGATTAAGGCTTCAAACTATGTAGGAAACGGCATATACTAAGCTTTGCGTATATGTACGTATCATGAAGCTACTAAGATAATCAGAGTGTTTGTTCTCGGGTTGTTGAGGGAAATCTAAATAACAAACTACGCTCGTAGAAGAGTCGGGGATTGGTTTTTGGACAGGGGTTCGACTCCCCTCTAGTCCACTATATATAGTGGCTTTTTGTATATTAATATTGCAAATATACAATTATAGGTCTATAATATTGATTTAGGAATTATTATTATAAAGGGGGAGAAATTGTGAGTAATTCAAATCCATCTAATGAAACTGTTAAGTCTAAGAAAAAAGGTAAGAAGATTAGTTTACATACTCGACTCTTAGCCATGGTGCTTATACCACTTATATTATTGGGCTTAGGTGTTGCTATTATTAGTTATTTTCAGATGAAAAGCGCACTTGAGAAGGAAGCTATTAATTCTCTTCTTTCAACTGCTGAAGCGGTCAAAGCCGGTTATGAACTTGTTGATGATGGAAATTACAGCTTAGATAAGAATAATAATCTGTATAAAGGCTCATATAACATTACTGGTAATGCTGAGAAAATGGATAGTTTTGTTGAAGGCTCGCCACAAGATGTTACTATGATTTATGAAAAGACCAGAAGAGCTACAACTCTAAAAGATAAAGATGGTAACAGGATTATGGGAACTGATATATCAGATGAAGTGTATGACACCATTATGAAGGGTGAGAATTACACGACTAGTGATATAGTTATAAATGGTAAGAATTACTTCGCAGCATACATTCCAATTATGAATGGCAAGGATGTTGTAGGATGTGCATTTGCTGGAATGCCTTCTGATGAAATCCTTTCACAAGCATATTCGGTATTAATTATAATTGTTATTGTTGGTGTTGTTCTTCTTGCCATAGCTGTTGTTACAACAATTCTAGGTGCTAGAAGCATCTGTGGTTCTCTTAATAAATGTAAAAATGCTATGGAAGAGCTGTCTGGTGGTAATCTTAATTTTAAGATTGATAAGAAAGTTGTTAGTAGAACTGATGAAATCGGTGAACTTAGTAAAGCAATTCAATCTACAGCAGCTACACTCAAGAATACTGTAGAAAGAATTCTTGGTGCCGCAGATACTCTTATTGATTCAAGTAATAATATTCAGAATATGACAAGTACAACAAGTATTGCTGCTGATGAAATCAGCCATGCTGTTGAAGATATCTCTAAAGGTGCTGTATCACAAGCCGAACAGATTGAGACAGCAACAGCTCAGATTAATGAGATGGGAGACCAGATTGAAGGTATTGTTGGTGGCGTATCAACCCTTAACGAGACATCATCTGTTATGAAGTCGGCTGGTGATGATTCTAATAGAATTATTAGTGATTTGAGTGATTCTAATGACAAGACTAATGCTGCCATAAGTAAGATTGCAGAACAGGTTAAATTAACTGATGAATCTGCTACTAAGATTCAGTCTGCTGTATCTCTTATTACATCAATTGCTGAAGAGACTAATCTTTTATCTCTTAATGCTAGTATTGAGGCTGCACGTGCTGGTGAAGCGGGCAAAGGATTTGCTGTAGTTGCTTCTGAGATTCAGAAACTTGCAGAGGAATCTAGTGATTCAGCTAAGACTATTGAAGATGTTGTTAATAACCTCCTTTCTGAATCCAAGACAACAGTTGAGGCAATGAAAGAAGTTGAAGTTATTATTGAAGAGCAGCAACAGAAGCTTGAAGAAACTAAAGAGAAATTCAAAGATGTTAATGATGGAATTGCATCAAGTACTGTTGAGACTAATAACATTTCTGACAGAACAGAAGAATGTAATCAAAGTAGAAATAAGGTTGTAGATGTTGTTAATAGTTTAGTTTCTATTGCAGAAGAGAACTCTGCATCAACTCAACAGACGACTGCATCTATGCAGGAATTAAACGCAACTATTAATCTTGTTTCTAATCAGGCTAATGATCTTCTTAATCTTGCGCATGCATTACAAGATGAACTTGGCTACTTCAAAATTTAATATTTAATACGTTATTTGTATTATTTGATTATTTATAACCATAATCGGCATTTGTCGGTTATGGTTTTTGTGTTTTATATTATTTATAAATTTAATGAAAGTTTTTAATATTTTGTGTATTATTTTTTTGCAAAATTATGTATAATATTGCAATGTGGAGTGTGATTTATGGATAATGTGGAAACAAAAAAGAAAAGCAATTTAAGAAGAAATATTTTAGATATATTATTTCTTTTAGTTGTTTTTGGATTAACTATATATGGAGTATTTCATGGTGAGAATTTAGAAGAAGTACTAGAAGATCTTAAAAAGTGCGATCTTACCATTCTTGTTGCGCCCTGTATTGTATGTGTCCTTGCCTTTATTCTTCTTGAATCCGTTATAATGAAGTACATATTTAGGACACTTGGCACTAAGCTTAGATTGCTTAGAGCGTATCTGTATTCATTTGTTGGATTTTTCTTTAGTTGTATTACACCATCAGCATCTGGAGGACAACCGGCTCAGATTGTATTTATGAGAAAAGATAAGCTTAATGTTGCTCATTCAACGCTTGTTCTGCTTCTCATTACCATTGGATACAAACTTGTACTTGTTATTCTTGGTGGAATAACTCTTATTATAAGACCTAAGAGTATAATGGATGCCGTTGAACCGGTGGAATTCTGGGTATGGCTTGGTATTGTACTTAATATTATTGTTATTGGTGTATTATTTGTACTCGTATTTATGCCATCCGTTGCCAAATGGATTATTAAGAAGAGCATTGGCTTTCTTAATAAGGTTAGAATTCTTAAAGATAAAGACAAGTGGCTTCATAAGACAGATGATATGATGGTTAAGTATGAAGATGCGTCTAAATACTTAAAAGAACATAAAATTGTTATTTTCAATGTAATACTATTATCTATTCTACAAAGGTTAATTCTATTCTTTATAACAGTTATAGTATATTGGTCATTTCACTTGCGTGGAACGTCAATTATTGATATTCTTATGTTGCAGTGTCTCATATCAGTTGGTGCTGATATGCTTCCTCTTCCTGGAGGAATGGGAATTACAGAGAGATTATTCCTTGCTATGTTCGCACCTGCATTTGGTGATTTGACACTTCCTGCTATGATTCTAAGTAGAGGATTTAGCTATTACATTCAGCTTTTAATAAGTGCTATTATGACGGTTGTTGCTTATATTTTAATATTTAAAAAAGGGAGAAATAAAGAATGATAGGATTTTATGACTATACTGTTATTACATCTTTTCTTGGAGTAATATCTGCAGTTATCGGTATGACCGAGGCTTGTAACGGACATTTTCTTGTTGCTATTATCTGTCTTGCGTTCTCGGGAATGTGCGATACATTAGATGGCAAAATTGCCAGAACTAAGAAGAATAGAACAGAAGATGAGAAAGCTTTTGGTATTCAGTTAGATTCCTTATGTGATGTTGTATGTTTTGGCGTATTTCCTGCAATTATTGCATATAATATGGGACTTAATAAGCCTCTTGGAATTGCTGTTCTATGCATGTTCCTTGTATGCGCCGTTATTAGACTGGCATACTTTAATGTAATGGAAGAGAAGAGGGTTGTACAGAATCCTCAATCTAAGAAAGTATATCATGGTGTTCCTATTACTACAGTATCAGTATCGCTTTCTCTGGTATATGTAGTAGGACTTCTGATTCCTAATACAGCGTTTTTAATTGTACTTCACGCTTTATTCATATTACAGGCTATTCTGTTTATTATTGATGTTAATATTCCAAAGCCTAATATGTGGATTATCTTTGCTATTGTACTTGTTGTTATAATTCTTCTCGTTGTAATCCTAGTACTTGCCAAGATGGGCACTATAGAAGTTCATGAAATTGGTGCGACTGCCATGTCATATATGCCGGATTTGATTTTGGGATAATTGATACTCCATTGTGTTTAGTATAGTGATATATATGTAATTTGAGTCTATGTAAGATTATATATTTAAGTTATGAAGCTTATAGATATACATTTTGCATAGACTTTTTTTATTTACATTTAATAATAAAATAATTTTTGCTAACCAATATAATTTTATTGTATAATATAAAAGACATATTTTAATAATAGGTGATATTTATTCACATATTTATTTGGGGGTATCATGAAATACAAAGAGAGAAACGGGGAAATTATTAATCCTGATGATTCACAGGATAAATTCTTAGAGAGATTATACACTACAGTAATTGGTAGAACGATTGTTAAGATATTAATTAATCCTGTTATTTCTAATATTGGCGGTTGGTTTATGAGTTCTTTCTTTTCTATACCTTTAATTAGTTCATTTATCGCTAATAATAATATTGATATGAGTCAATATGAAAAGAAGGAATATAGAAGTTATAATGATTTTTTTACAAGAAAAATTCTGCCTGAGAAGAGACCTATAGATATGAATAAGTCTCATCTTATAAGTCCTTGCGATAGTAAGCTTACAGTATACGATATTAACAAAGATAGTATACTTACTATAAAAAACACTTCTTATAGCCTTCATTCATTGTTAAGAGATAAGAAGCTTGTATCCAAATACCAAGGTGGCAAAGCATTGGTATTTCGCTTAACTGTTGATGATTATCACAGATATATCTATATTGATGATGGATATAAGAGTCATAACCGTAGCATAGCTGGAGTATATCACACGGTTAATCCTATAGCTAATGATATGTATCCAATATATAGAGAGAATCATAGAGAATATACAATGCTTCGTACTGATAATTTTGGTGATGTTATTCAGATGGAAGTTGGAGCTTTGATGGTTGGAAGAATTACTAATCTTCATGATAAAGCTAAGATTAGAAGGGGAGAAGAAAAAGGTTATTTTGAATTTGGTGGCTCCACAATTGTGCTACTCTTAGAGAAAGATAAAGCTAGTATAGATAAAGATATTATCGATAATACTAAAGCAGGCATTGAGACTCGTGTTTTATGTGGTCAGAAGATAGGAACAAGAGGTACTTATGGAAAAACTTGAATTAGTACAACTGGTAAAATCTAAATTTGACGAAAAGAACATCTCTGTTGTATATAATGATGGCGAATTGGGATTTACGGTCAAAGGATATGCACTTCCTAACAACAGAGCTGTTGTTGATGCGGATTTTGAAATTGGCGGTACTGATTTTATGCATACTGTTAGGTTTATTATTAAATGTCCGGTATCTGTGCATGGTGATTATAATTCTTTTCTAAATGTTGTAAATGAGATTAATTCTTCATTAAGTACAGGAAAATACTTTCTTGAAGGAGAAGGAGACGTTGCCGAGTTTTGCTGTTCTTATGATACAACATTTTTTAATACAGAATATGAGAAGATGAATGTAGATAGAACAATGATGTTTATGTTTGAATCCTTGCTACTTGAGTATGGTGATCTTCTCAAATCTGTTTAGTATTTAGCATTTTTGCTTTATGAAGAGGTGATACTATGAAAACGATTGCCGTTATGGTAGGCAATAATCAATCTGAATATATTAATGCGCTTCTTAAGGATATGGACAGGATTTCTAAAGAACGTGGCATAAGGATATTGTTTTTTACTGGTAACAGACTTCCTGTTGAATGTGATGACGGTAGCGATGGCAGAGATGTATCGCTAAGAGAGCATCAATTCTCGTCTATATTTGATTATATTACTTATGGTGGCTGTGATGCCTGTATAATATGCTACGGCTCTATGAGTGGTATTCCGGGTGTTATGCCCTTAGATGAGATTCTTGATAAATGTAGCAGTATACCTGTAATGACTTTTGAAGTAAAGTCTAATCGTGATGATGTTCCTTATCTTATTGCTGATAACTACAAATCAATGTCTAGTGTTGTAAGACATCTTGCCATTGAACATGGATATAAGAATGTTGCATATTTATCCGGACCACGTGATAATTATAGCGCAATGATGCGCCTAAAGGCGTATATGGATGTTATGGAAGAAGCGGGCAACAAAAAGTCCATGAATAATATATATTATGGAGATTATACAACCAGGGTAAAACGAATAATTGGTCGCATTCTTGATGAGAATCCAGATATAGAAGCTATTTGTTGTGCTAATGATAATATGGCAAGAGCTTGTTATAGTGTATGTGAGAATAGAAATCTTGTTGTAGGAAAGGATATTGCTATTACAGGATTTGATGATATTGAAATAGCCTCTAAGCTTAGTCCCGGACTTACTACAGTAAAGCATGACAGTAATCTCTTTGCTAATCTTGCACTCGATATGGCAATTGCTATGTCTGAGGGTAAAGCAGTAGAAAGTATAGAGTATCCTGTTAATATTATTACAAGAAGTTCATGTGGATGCGATATTGTAGATGGTGTAGAAGAGAAGCCTATTACTAATTATAGTAGTGTTATTAATGATGAATATATTAATAATCTTAACATTTCCCATGATGAACTTAAGGGCATTGCAGGAAGCCTGGCTAAGGAGAATGACAAGATTAAATCATACGCATGGGAAGTGTCTTTCTTCGTTAGAGATATAATTGATTCTAATATTCCTAGTGATAGGCATTATGAGGAACTCTTTGAGAGACTTAAAGAGATAGGTCTTACTAATGCGTATCTATTTGTTCATAGAACACCACTTAAATATGAAGTGGATGAATTTGTGACAGAAGACAGACATATGTATTTTGCAGGTGGATTTGATGAGAAAGGCAAAGTGATTGTTCCTCATGATGATTGGAAGCATCACTTAGTGTCCTCCCACAAAGGATTTAATCAATTCCTGCCTGAGGGTGATGGTAATTACCATACATATGTACTGTTCTCAGGAGAAGAGCAATATGGTGTAGTCTTATGTAAAGCGCCTATGGAAGAAAATGAATATCTTTTGTATATTAGTCTTCAGATTAGTAATATTCTTCATTTCTTCAAGATTATGAGGCAGGAAGAGAAGGCTAGAGCGGAGATGGAGATTTCTATTGAGCGTGTAAAAGAATCCAATCAGATTCTAAGTTTTATCTCTCGTTATGATGAACTCACCAAGATTCTCAACAGACGTGGCTTTATGGAACAGGCTCTTGCAACTATTCATAGGCGTGATGGCAAGGAAGCCGTTATTATGTTTGCAGATCTTGATCATCTCAAAGAAGTAAATGACTGTTTTGGACATGGAGATGGAGATTTTGCTATTATTTCGGCAGCAAAACTACTATCAGGACTTATGCCAAGAGATGGATTTTGTGCAAGAATCGGTGGTGATGAATTCGTTGCATTTATACCGGTGCCTAACGATATGACTGCCAAGGAACAGATAGATATTCTTAAGAACAAATTAAAAGAAGCGATGTTTCTCTTTAATCTTACTTGCGAGAAGCCGTATTTTATTGAATTGTCAGCTGGATTTCATTCGTTTGTATGTGAAGAAGGCATGGATCTTGCTAAAATTATTGCAAGCTCCGATGAAGTATTATACGAAGATAAGCAGAAGAGAAGAGCATCAATTAAGAAAGGCTAGATTTATTTAGTAATGGATGATATTAAAGTGATTACTGTAAGCGGATTTGCATTCGAAGATCCAGCTACTGGAGAAGAAGCACTTAAAGAGCAGGAAGCGATTGAATATGTTAATAAACAACTTAATTTTGAAGACACCAAATCGCTTCTGGCTTTATACAATCAGATGGTTACAAGAAGGATGTTTCATACAGAAGTGGGATTTTCATATCTTAAGAGTATTCAGGATTATCTCATGAAATCCGATGTTGATCCGGCTGTTATAGAATCAATTCCAGTTGCGGCATATGAAGGGAATGATAAGATGGATTCAGGCAATTCATCTGATAATTCTAATAATTCTTCTAGAGATAAGAATGCAGGCAGAAGAAATGATGATGTTAAAGCCAAAAACAGAGAAAGAAAGCTTATTGAGAAGAATAAAAAACTTACTAAACTTTCAGTTTCTTTCATAGTAGTTTCAATTGTTCTTGTTATAACAATTGTCGCAATGTTTATAATTGCTAATACAAGTGATAATCCAACTATTGTTAATTATGAAGAAGTCATACAGAATAAGTATGCTTCATGGGAACAGGATTTACAAAGAAGAGAAGCAGAAGTTGAGAAGAAAGAGAAAGCTTTAAAAATAAATAAATAGAAAGAAGTGAGTATTATGGCAGCAAAAATATTAATAGCAGATGATGAAAACAGAATAAGGAAGCTTGTAAATGATTTCCTGTCTAGAGAAGGATACGAGATTATTGAAGCAAATGATGGCAAAGAAGCATTGGATATGTTCTACGAGAAGAATCCGGATCTTGTAATTCTTGATGTTATGATGCCTAAGTTTACAGGACTTGAGGTGTGTAAGGAGATTAGAGAGGAATCAAGTGTACCGATTATTATTCTTACTGCAAAAGATACGGAGTCAGATGAGCTTTCTGGGTTTTCTTCTGGAGCAGACGAATATATTTCCAAGCCATTTAGTCCTAAGATTCTGGTTGCAAGAGTTAATGCGCTACTTAGAAGAAGTAATACATTTAATACAGAAGATGTGCTTGATGCAGGCAAGATTCATGTAGATATTAATGCCCATCTTGTAACTGTTAATGATGTAGAAATCGTTCTTTCGGTGAAAGAATTTGAGCTCCTTTGTTATTTTATTAACAATCAAGGGATAGCACTTTCTAGAGAAAAAATACTTGATAACGTATGGGACTATGATTATTTTGGTGATGCCAGAACTGTTGATACCCATGTTAAGAAGCTTAGAGCCAAATTAAAAGACTATGGTAAGTATATTCAAACTATTTGGGGAATGGGGTATAAGTTTGAAGTCAAAGAAGAGAAATAAACCCTTTATTGGTATACGAAGACAATTAGTTATTAGAATAGTTGCACTTGTTGTATTTATCCTTCTTATGTTCTGGATTCTAAATACTTTACTTATGGCATATATCTACCGTAAGGAGAAGGTAGATTCCATGGAAAAAGTATATGCTCAGCTAAATGAAGCATCAGAGACAGGTGCACTATATGATAATGCCTATGATGCCAAATTCGAGCAGATATCCTATAGTAATAATCTGGATATTGTTATTTCAACATACGACGGTTCAATTCTTTTGTCTAGTGCTAAAGAAAAGCATAATACAATTAAACGTCTTCAGAATGCTATACTTTCTAATAAAGACGGTGCTAAAAGTATTGTACATACTGATGTATATGATATTATTTTGGACGAAGATGAGTATGTAAATGATAGTTTTCTGATTCTTACTGGAACTCTTAGCGATGGCAATCTGATTATGATTAGATATGCAGTTGAGAATATGAAAGTTGCTCTTGGCGTTGTTGATAGAACACTTATCATACTAGGTCTTTTATCCCTTGTACTTGCATTTGCCCTGACTGAATTAATTGCCAGGCGTATTACGCAACCTATTGTTGAGCTGACAGATATTTCTAAGAAGATGTCTGAACTCGACTTTGATGCAAAATACAGGACGAGAGAGAGTAGATCAGAGATAGATATTCTAGGTGAACACATGAATACTATGTCTACCTCTCTTGAAAATGCTCTTGATGAATTACAGGAAGCTAATAAAGAATTAAAGAAAGATATTGAAATAAAAGAAAAGAATGAAGAGATGCGAAAAGAATTCCTATCTAACGTGTCTCATGAACTTAAGACTCCTATTGCTCTTATTCAGGGATATGCAGAAGGACTTTCAGAAGGAATGGCAGATGATCCTGATAGCAGGGCATATTATTGTGAAGTAATTGTTGATGAGTCTCAGAAGATGAACAAGATGGTTCAGCAGCTCTTATCTCTTAATGAATTAGAATATGGTGTTACTTCGGTTGATAAGACGACATTTAACATAACTGAACTTGTTAGAAGCCTTGTTAATGCTTCTAAGATTCTTATGGAACAGGCAGATATTAGTGTTACTTATGAAATTGGTGACGATATAATAGTTGAGAGTGATGAATATCTAGTTGAGGTAATATTTTCTAATTTCCTTAGTAATGCAATTCATTATTGTAAGAATGAAAATGTAATTAAAATTTCTCAAGTTGATAGAGGTGATACTGTCAAATTAAGTGTATTTAATTCTGGTGACACAATCCCGGAGGCTGATTTAGAGAGGCTTTGGGATAAATTCTATAAGATTGACAAAGCACGAACCAGAGAATACGGAGGAAGCGGAGTAGGGCTTTCTATTGTGAAAGCGGCAGTTGAATCTCTTAATGGGAAGTATGGTGTATACAATTTAGACAATGGTGTGACGTTTTGGTTTGAAATATACAAATAAATTGTTACTATTTTGTATATTTTTGTTGAATATTGATGCCTAAAATGATAACATAAATTATAGTAGGATTTTATTTTGGATACGGAGTAAGGAATGAATAAGAAAATTATTCTTGGAATCCTTGTATGCGCTGTATGTTTTTGCTTTTGTGGATGTGAATTAATGCCTACTCTATCAGAGAAGGATACAGAAGCGATAGCATCATATTCAGCGAAGATGGTAGCTAAGTATAACATAAAACAAAAAGATGGCGTTGTTTACATAGATGATTCTGATAAGAAGAAGGTAGAAGAAGATGCCAAGGCAAAGGCTGAGAAAGAAGCGATGGCTAATGCTACTCAAGCGGCAGGCACTTCATCTTCATCCAAGTCGGGAGACAAACAAGCGCAACAACAGACGCCGCCAGTTCCGCTATCAACTGCACTTGGCATTGCTGGTGTCGATATAAAGTATTCGGGTAATGAGGTAAGAGATAATTATACTACTTCGATATATGATATGAGCCCCGCATCAGGCAATAGATTTCTTGTTATGAAGTTTAATATTACTAATACAAGTGGTGCTGATGTTCCAGTTGATATGATAACTAAGAATCCTAGATTCAAATCAACAATTAATGGGGCTGCGACGGCAAATAATGAGATGACATTAATGCCTGAAGATTTATCAACATTTAAAGGCACATTAAAGCCGAATGAAAGTAAGGAATTAGTACTTATATTCCAATTCAAAAGTGATATTTTAGCTAATATTCAAAGTGCTGCTTTACAATGTATTGTTAATGGAAGCACTAATAACATAACATTATAAGCATCAGGAGGAGAGTAAATGGATACAAATATTTTACTAGAATCAGGAACTAATGAATTAGAGATTCTTGAATTCAGAGCGGGTAGTAATTATTATGGAATTAATGTTGCTAAGATTAATGAGATTCTTCTTTATCAACCAGTAACACCTGTTCCTAATGCGCATCCATGTATTGAAGGTATATTTATGCCGAGAGATACTATGATTTCTGTAATCAACTTAAGAAAGTGTCTGGGACTTGAAGATAAGTATGATAATGATGGATTATTTATCATTACTAACTTCAATAGTCTTAATACAGCATTTCATGTTGACGAAGTACTAGGAATTCATCGTGTATCATGGGAAGAGATTATTAAGCCTGACTCAACTATAAGTTCAGACGATTCTGGAGTTTCTACTGGTGTTATTAAACTATCTGACAGACTTGTTGTTATACTTGATTTCGAGAAGATTGTATCAGATATTAATCCAGAGACAGGTCTTAAGGTATCAGATATGGATCAATATGAGAAGAAAGACAGATCAGCATCACCTATTCTTATTGCTGAAGACTCTGCTTTGTTACAGAAACTCATTGTTGAATGTCTTAAGAAAGCTGGTTATACCAAGTTACTTGTTAATGATAATGGTCAGGAAGCATGGGATAAACTTTGTGAACTTAAAGAAGCTGGAACAGTTCTTGATGATGTACATTGCGTAATTACTGATATTGAGATGCCACTTATGGATGGTCATAGATTAACGAAGCTTGTTAAAGACGATACGCTACTTAGAAAGTTACCTGTTGTTATTTTCTCTTCACTGATTAATGACCAGATTAGAAGAAAAGGTGAGTCTCTTGGTGCGGATGCTCAGCTTACAAAACCAGAAATCGGAAAGCTTGTTGAAGCAGTCGATGGCTTGATTGAGAAATACGAGAAAGAAAGATAATATTAATGTGATTATCAAGGGGGTGTGGTTTATCACATCCCTTGTTTTTGATTATTAATAATACTGGAGGATGTTAATTTGCCTAATTCAGAAGATTATTTAGACGGATTATTAAATTCAATAAATGAAGCAAAAACTAATGTTGAAAAAGCTCGTGTTAGTGAGGAAGAAAGTATTAAGGCTAAGATTGCTGATATGAGTAGCATTGATCCTAATGATGATTTCATGTCTGCTACAGGTATTAATAACTTTACGCCTAAGAAAATGTCTCATGATAATTTGAAAAGGTTTTTTTCAGAGGCTGATTTCTTAAAGGACTTTGAAGAGGAATTGTCTTCTGGCTCTGCTGATGATTTTATTCGTGAATTTGAGCAGGAAATTGACGATGAAGAAGAGAGATTCCAAAGGGGAGAAGAAGTGCCGGATGATGCTGGAACTGAGTTTATTCGTTCACTTATGGAAGAAGACGGTGTAGAGCCAGAGGATGAGTTGAAAGCTGAATCAACTGAAGAACCAACAGAAACAGATGAATCTGAATCAACTGAAGAGCCGACAGAAACAGATGAATCTGAAATATATGTTAATGAAGAAGTTGAATCATCAGAAGAAACTGATGTGGTAGATAATACTGAAGAATCCATAGAACCTGAAGTGGCAGATAATACTGAAGATTCAATAGAACCTGAAGTGGCAGATAATACAGAAGATTCAACAGAACCTGAAGCGGCAGATAATGCAGAAGCTGAAGTTGTTGAAGAATCAGAACCAAAGGAAGAAGTTGACACCTCAGCTGAAGATGCAGAAGAATTACTTGCTGCGCTTGGTGAGGATGCTTCTTCAGATGAATCTGATAGTACTTTAGATACTTCTAATGATGCATCTGATAATGCACCTTCTGAAGAAGGGACTAATGAAGAAGATATTGCTAATAGTCAGGAACTTTTAGATATATTAGACGAAGTAGAAAGCATTGTTGGAGATGATGATAAGTCAAAAACTGATAATCCTGATGAGAATAATGCTGGAGATGACGAATCTATACTCTCTAAGGAGTACCAAAGTGATGAACATGATGAAGCTGATGCAGTAGAAGTTAATGAAGAGGGCGTATCACTTGTTGATGAGGATGCTGATCTTGAGTCGCTTCTAGAAGGCGAAGAAGGTATGTCTGATATTGGTGCTCTTCTTGATGCAGATAAGAATGATATTGAGCTAGATGAAGCAAGAGATGCATATGAAGAGTCTGCTGATAAAGCAGAGAATTCTACGGAGACAGTTTCTGATGAAGAACCAAAAGAAAAGGTTAGTCTAATTGATAAAATCAAAGGAATCTTCAAGAAGAAGAAAAAAGGCGAAGGTGAAGAAGAGAAAGAAATTCTTGATGTTGCCGCTAAGAATGAAGTAGAAGATACTACTGAAGAGAATAATAAGATTCTTGAAGAGATGGATGAAGAAGAAGCCGAAGAACTTGCGAAAAAGCAAGCCAAGGCAGAAGCTAAAGCAGAGAAGAAGGCTGCCAAGAAAGCGGCAAAAGATGAGAAGAAAGCCGCCAAAGCTGCTGCAAAAGCCGAGAAAGCAAAACAAGAGAAAAAACCTGGCAAACTTGCAACATTTTTGCAAAGTGATAAATCTAATAAAATACCAGTTAAAGTTCTTGTTGTATTCGTATTACTTGTTGGAACTTTAGTTGCATTATTAATTATTGGAAGCAATATTTTTAGTAAAAGAAGTGCGATAAGTGAAGCTAAGAGTCTATACTCACAAGGTAATTATATTGATGCATACAATAGTTTGGCAGGAATCAGTTCATTATCTGAAGAAGATACAGAGATAATGAATAAAGCTCGTCTTCTTGCTGATTTGCAGAATAAGAAGAAAGAGTATGATACATTTATGGCGAAGAAGGACTATATGAATGCATTCGATGCTCTTGTCGTGGGTGTAGGAAGATATAATGAGAACTATGAGAAAGCCAAAGAATATGGTATTACTGCTGAATATGATGGCGTAGAATCAATGATTGCTGGTCAGCTTAAAGACCAGTTTGGAACGACTAAAGAAGAAGCGGCAAAACTATATGAGATAAAGGGCAGAACCAAGTATACAGTAGCAATTAGTGATAAACTTAAGGCGTTAGGAATGGAAGGTAATGGTAGCAATAATTGATTATAATGCAGGCAACTTAAAAAGTGTTCAGAAAGCATTTGATTACATAGGTAAGAAAGCAATTTGTACAAGAGACTATCATGATATACTTAACGCTGACAGAGTAGTCCTTCCTGGTGTTGGCTCATTTGAATATGCAATTAATGAGCTAAGAAAGTATGAACTTGATAAAGCGATTTATGAAGTCTGTGAGAAGAATATACCATTTCTTGGTGTATGCCTGGGGTTACAGCTTCTATTTGAAAGATCTATGGAAAGTCCTGATGTCAAAGGACTTTCTCTTCTTGAAGGTGAGATTGTGAGGTTTCCTGATGATAACAATCTTAAGGTTCCTCATATTGGTTGGAACTCTTTGGAGCTACATAATGATGGTAGGCTTTTTCGCGGTATTGATGACGGAGCCTTTGTGTACTTTGTTCATTCTTATTATCTTAGAGCCAGGAATGAAGAAATTGTTACAGCAAGCTGTGATTATGGTGTTAATGTTCATGCTTCAATAGAGAAAGATAATATTTTTGCCTGTCAGTTTCATCCAGAGAAAAGTTCAACAATTGGACTTAAGATACTTGAGAATTTTACGGAGATATAATATGCATACTAAGAGAATAATTCCATGCTTAGATGTCAAAGACGGACGAGTTGTAAAAGGTATTAATTTTGTTGATCTAAAGGATGCAGGAGACCCTGTATCAGTCGCTAAGGCTTACGATGAAGCGGGAGCGGATGAAGTGGTATTCCTCGATATAACAGCAAGCTCCGATAATAGAGACACTGTCGTTGATATGGTTAGAGCGGTGGCGGCAAATGTGTTTATTCCCTTTACTGTTGGAGGAGGAATTAGAACTGTAGAGGATTTCAAGCTGCTTCTTAGAGAGGGAGCAGATAAGATAAGTATTAATTCGTCAGCTATTGATAATCCTAATCTGATTAGTGAGGCTGCAAGTCAATTTGGCTCGCAATGCGTTGTTGTGGCGATTGATGCCAAGAGAAGAGATGATGGCGGATGGAATATATATAAACACGGTGGAAGAATAGATTGTGGAATTGATGCCGTGAATTGGGCAATAGAAGCGGAAAAAAGGGGCGCAGGTGAGATTCTTCTTACCAGTATGGATTGTGACGGCACCAAGGCTGGATATGATATCAAGCTTACGAAAGCAATATCCGATGCAGTATCTATTCCTGTAATTGCATCTGGTGGTGCCGGACTTAAAGAACATTTCTATGATGCTCTTACAATCGGAGGCGCCGAAGCTGCATTAGCGGCAAGCTTGTTTCACTATAAGGAATTAGAGATTTCAGAATTAAAAGAATATTTGAGGGATAGAGATGTACCTGTTAGATTATAATATTGAAAATGGCTGGAAAGAATTCTTTGATGAACAAAAAAAGCAGGATTACTACAGGAATCTGGCTTCTTTTGTTGATGAGGAATATAATAACAACACCGTATATCCTCCCAAGGAGAATATATTTAGAGCATTTGAATTAACAGACATTAATGATATTAAGTTGGTTATTATTGGGCAGGATCCATATCATGAGGCTGGACAGGCTATGGGTCTTGCTTTTTCTGTGCCAAAAGGTGTAAGAAAGCCTCCTTCTTTATGCAACATTTACAAAGAAATCGAGATGGAATATGATTGCAGGATGCCGGATAGCGGCGACCTTACAAGCTGGGCAAATGAAGGTATATTTCTTCTCAATAATGTTCTGACAGTAAGGGAGCATGAGGCTAATTCGCACAAAGACAGTGGCTGGGGGATATTTACAGACAATGTAATAAGGTACATAGATACGATTGACAGACCAATATGTTATATGCTCTGGGGTAATTTCGCAAGGAGTAAGAAGGAGATTATTAATAATCCTAAAGCGTTCATTCTTGAGGCGGCACATCCAAGTCCGCTTTCTGCAAGCAGAGGATTCTTTGGCTGTAATCATTTCAAAAAATACAATGCCTTCTTAAAAGAGAATTATAGTTGACAGGGGTTGACAAAAGAACCCCTGTCAATTATTTTATCATAATTTATAATCATACTTTATTTTCATATGCTATTAGAAATAGAATTGTGTTATAATACTTGACGATAGCGTATACGTATTTATATAGGAGAAAGAATATGGAAAAATTATCAATTGCAAAAGAATTATCATCTAACTCATATCCTGGCAGAGGAATTGTTATAGGCAAGTCGCCTAATGGCAAATTTGCTGTATGCGGATATTTTATAATGGGAAGAAGTGCTAACAGCCGTAATCGTATTTTTGTGGAAGACGGTGAGGGAATAAGAACTCAGGCTTTCGATGAATCTAAGATGGAAGATCCTTCTCTTATAATCTATTCACCTGTAAGAGTGCTGGGCAATAAGACAATTGTGACAAACGGCGACCAGACTGATACTATCTACGAGGGAATGGATAAGCAACAGACTTTTGAACAATCTCTTCGTTCAAGGAAGTTCGAGCCGGATGCTCCTAACCTGACACCGAGAATCTCCGGGATAATGCATATAGATAGTGGCACATATAACTATGCTATGTCTATCCTTAAGAGTAATAACGGCGATGAGTCTTCCTGCAACAGATATACATTTGCATATGAGAATCCTGCTGCAGGTGAAGGTCGTTTTATTCATACTTATATGAGCGATGGCAATCCACTTCCAAGTTTTGAGGGTGAGCCGAAGCTTGTGGATGTAGTTGACGACATTGACGAATATACCAAGATGTTATGGGATAATCTTAATGAAGATAATAAGGTGTCGCTATTTGTAAGATATATCAACATAGCAAATGGAACTTATGAGAGTAGGATAGTTAATAAGAATAAATAATTGTTCTGACGACTATGAGTAACTCCGCACTCATGAGAAAATCGTGCTGGAGTTCTCATAGTCGCAGAACTGTTTGTAATCTGCTCAATAACATATAATTAGGAGGATAATAATGAACGAATTAGAACTTAAGTATGGCTGTAATCCTAATCAGAAGCCATCAAGAATATTTATGGAAGAGGGCGAGCTACCGATAAAAGTTCTTAGCGGCAAGCCAGGATATATCAATTTCCTTGATGCTTTTAACGGCTGGCAGCTTGTAAGTGAGCTTAAGAAGGCCACAGGACTTCCTGCCGCAACTTCATTTAAGCACGTATCTCCTGCTGGAGCAGCGGTTGGGATTCCACTGTCAGATGTAGAGAAGAAGATATATTGGGTTGATGATATGGACTTTGAATTCACTCCCCTTGCCAATGCATATGCAAGAGCAAGAGGAGCAGATAGAATGTCATCATTTGGCGACTTCATATCTTTGTCTGATGTATGTGATAAGGAGACCGCCCTTATTATAAAGAGAGAAGTATCAGACGGTGTTATCGCTCCGGGATATACTGACGAAGCATTAGAGATACTTAAGCAGAAGAAAAAAGGTAATTATAATGTAATTGAGATTGATCCGAATTATGTACCTAAGGAGTTAGAGCGAAAGGAAGTATTTGGAATTACATTTGAACAGGGGAGAAATGAGCTTAAGATTGATGATGATTTCTTCTCTGATATCGTTACTAAGAACAAAGATTTAACCAAGCAGGCTAAAATTGACCTCGCTATAGCTATGATTACTCTTAAGTATACACAATCTAATTCCGTATGTTATGCAAAAGATGGTCAGGCTATTGGTATTGGTGCTGGTCAACAATCTAGAATTCACTGTACGCGTCTTGCTGGAAGTAAAGCTGATAACTGGTGGCTTCGTCAATCACCGCAAGTGCTTAATCTTCCTTTTAAGGATGATGTTAAGAGAGTAGATAGAGATAATGCTATAGACCTATATATCGGCGAGGATTACATGGATATCCTGTCTGATGGCGCGTGGGAGAATGTATTTACAACTAAGCCGGAAGTGTTTACAAGAGAAGCTAAGAGAGAGTGGCTTGACAAGATGGAAGGCGTATCTCTTGGTTCAGATGCATTTTTCCCATTTGGAGACAATATTGAGAGGGCTCATAGAAGCGGTGTTAAATATGTGGCTGAACCGGGCGGCTCAATAAGAGACGACAATGTAATTGAGACCTGTGATAAATACAATATGGTAATGGCATTTACAGGAATCAGGTTGTTCCATCACTAATAATTGTTTGATTGATTAATGTACTCCCTACTGCGCAGTGCGGTGGGGAGTTTTTATATTGACATATATCAGTATATTGATATAATTAATGTATATCAATATACTGATACAAGGAGTTATTATGTTAATAGACTATTTGCAGGACAATAATATTAGTATATATGAATTGAGTAAAGACAGCGGTATAGCTTACAGTACCTTGCATAACATTGCTACAGGCAAGCAGCACATTGACAGATGTAGTGTAGGTCATCTTAAGCGTATAGCTGATTGCCTGTCAATGAACATGGATAGATGTTATGAGATATGCAGGGTGTATACAGCCAATGATTTTGAAATATTTAAGAGCAATGTGTGTCATGATGTCAAGAGAAGAGGAGATTTGGGATTTATCGGTTATATGATTGAATCGGATGACATAATGATTAATTGGGAGAATGATAGGAAAGAACAGGCAATGTATCTACTGTCTATGCTTGATTATTTATCCAATATTAATGATATTCCTCTTGCTAACAGATACGACAATATCAGACAGTTTAGAATTGAGCCACCTATTGTACCGTTATCGGTTAAGATGAGTGATGTTAATTTAGATAATTCAATTAAGGAATTCAGAGATCATGGGATAATTGAGGGGGATATAAGGGATGTATGCTAAGACGTTGGATCGCTATACTATAAATAATGCTCTTAATCTGTTAAGTAAAGATATCAAGAAGACATATGGTCGTAAAGCAGTGGTTGAGATAGTAATTGTTGGAGGTGCATCTATTACGCTTAATTACTCTTTTAGGCAAGGAACGACTGATATTGACGCCCTTGTATCTGATGGATTGTATTCTATCAAGGAATCTGTGTACAGAGTTGCTGAGCAGATTGGTCTTCCGGATGATTGGCTTAATAATGATTTTACTAAGACGTCATCATACTCTAGAAGACTTATTGGTTGTAGCACTTATTATAAGACGTATAATCAGGTACTACATGTTAGAGTTGTTAAGAATGAGTATCTTATTGCAACTAAGCTTGTGTCGGCTCGTAAGTACAAGAATGACTTATCGGATATTGTAGGCATTATAAATGAGAATCCTAAGATTACACGCAAGATGATAGAATCAGCAGTCACAGAGATATACGGTGATGTATCTTATGTGGATAGTCAGATGTGGGACTTTCTTGATAATTGTTTTGATAATCATTCAATTAATGATTATCGCAATATATCTTTAATGGAACTTAACAATAAGAGCAAGCTTGTGCGTTTTGAGGCACAGAATGAAGATGTACTTCGTAAGGATAATGTGGATGAAATTATTAAAATACTGAATAAAAAGGGTTTTGATTCAGACGACAAGGAACTTCCTTGACAGCTCCGAAGTAACCTCTTTATTCGTCTTATTAGCAAGGATTATATTATAGATTCTTGTGGCGCCTATGTCTGTTGATATTAGCTTTAAGACTGATGAATTATCATATGATGATTCTTTGAAGCTATATTCCAAAGCATCATTATACGAAGTGAAGTAGGGAAGAGTACACCTATCCTTAATATCGGACATAAGCATAGAGCCGTTATCATTGAATCCTAGTATATAGATATACGGTATGCAAGGGAGTATTCTGCCGTCAATCTCTTCATACAGGTCGTTAGTTATATCTAGCAGAACATGACTGAGAGCTCTTGATATTCGTGTCTCGGTAGTATTCTTGCTTTTTATAAGACTTCGAAATGAAGTAAGATTTGTGAAGCTATGAAGCTCGTTATTTATTCTGTTAGACAATTCCTCGTTACAGTCCTTGTATTCTGTAAGATTACCCTGTAATAATTTATATCCTAGCATAGGGGATACGTCATCAGGATATAAGCAAGAGTTATCATTATAGAACCGCTTGTAGCTGTTATATGTCTGATTAGGGACAGTGCCCTTAATAGTATCTATATTGCCACTTTGAATGGCATTTCTTATTGCGCTTGCACTTGCGATATTTCCTTCTATATTATTATCTTTATAAGAAGCACCAACACGTTTCATACATACAGGCGTAATATTACTGTTTAGTAGCTTAATTGCTTTGATATACTCAATTGCAAGGATATTGTTGGGCTTAGATAATATATCCCTGATACGTTCACTGTCAGAATCCATAAAGCAGGATAATACAGCATTTTCACGAGAGGTAGGGTAGTTTTGACCTTTTTTTAGGGACGAAGTTAGAGTATTGGTGTAAGAATTAGTTTCATTTAATTCGCAATAAGCAATTTTAGTAAGAATATCTATATCATTATCTTCACAGGAGAACAAAAGAGTATCTACAATGCCAAGACTGTCCAACACTTTAATACCCCCATAGGCGTATCCAAGTGCGGAGTCAGTTGCGGCATTAATGGGTATTTGTACAATAAGGTCGACTCCTAGTTCTAGTGCTATTTTTGTTCTTTCGTATTTTGATAGTAGAGCTATCTCGCCACGCTGAGTAAAGTCTGGGCTAAGAGCAACAACAATTTTGTCAGAACCAAGAGTCTTTCTTGCATAATCAATTTGTAATTTGTGTCCATTATGAAATGGATTATATTCACATATTATTCCTGTAATCATCTTTTTCCCGTTGTAAAATAAAAAAAGTTAGATTTAATACTCAAATTGCTTGCTGTTATATATAAAATAATATAATATATTATAATGTATTATACCATATTTAATAAATACTAATTTAAGGAGGTAAATGATATGGGTATAGCTAGTATTATTCTAGGAATATTAATTGCTGTGGCAGGTTTTCTTTGTCTGTTTACACCAATACTTACATTTTTTAGTATAGGATATTTTATTATTATTCTATTCTTTATATATGGTATTTGGGCAATAATTAATTCTATAGTTACTAAGAGATATGGTATCTCGCTTGTTTTTGGTATTTTGAGTTTGATTGTGGGTATTGTTGGTCTTGTATATCCAGCAGATTTAACTCTTAGTACAGATGTGTTTATTCTGTTCTTGGCAGGTGGATGGTTTATTGCACAAGGAATCTTTTCTATTATCATGGCTTTCCAGCAAAAGAAACTAATAGGTTCATTTGGATGGTTTGGATTAATAATGGGTATTCTTTCAATATTTGTAGGTGGATATTCTTTCTTCCAACCTGTAGCTATGATATTAACACTTGGAATTCTTGTTAGTATTTACTTTATTGAGACAGGATTCAGCCTTGTTTCACTTGGTACAATGTATAACAGTTTAAAAAAGAAATAGTTGTTAATAATATCTTTATGCTTACTTGCAATATGATGGGATTTCGCTATATAATATGACTATGTTTAATGTGATTGTTGATTTTTTAGACAAATATCCTTTTTTATATTTTGCATTAAGGATTATATTGGCTGGTATATGTGGATTTGCAATAGGACTTGAGCGTTATGTTAATAATAAGTCGGCAGGAGTAAGGACTCATGTTATTGTGTGCTGTGCTGCAGCTTTATTTATGCTTGTTTCTATATATGGCTTTGAAGGTATTGATGGTCTAATAGGCGTTAGAGGTGCTGATCCTTCGAGAATTGCTGCACAGGTTGTAACTGGTATATCTTTTTTAGGTGCAGGAATGATATTTAAAGAAGGAGATACCATTAAAGGTCTTACAACTGCGGCTGGTGTATGGTCTACTGCGGCTATAGGTCTTGCTATTGGCGCAGGAATGTATTTTATTTCTATATTTGTAACGGCATTTCTTATCGTGTTTATGATTATTGTATCAAGGTCTGGTCTTGTATCAAGTAGAGATACTGCTGTTGATTATAAGATTAATATGACAGTTGCTAAAAACAAGCATTTTCATTCTGTTATCAATGAAAAGGCAACAGAATTGAATTCACAAATTACTAAGATGCATATATCTAAGAACAATGATAATACAATCACTTATGATTTTACATTACATACACCTGGTGATATTGATTCTAATGAGCTTTCTGCTTTTATTGAAGAGCATAGTGAGATAATAGATATTTCAGCTGATGTTAAATGATTATTTTCGTCAGTTTGTTAGTATAAAGAGTATTAAGAATAGGAGATTTGAGATGAATGTATTAGTTATTAATTGTGGTAGTTCTTCACTAAAGTATCAAGTAATTGATTCTGAGACAGAGAAAGTTAAGGCAAAAGGTTTATGTGAAAGAATAGGTATTGATGGAAGGTTTGCTTATCAGCCTGCTGGAGGTGAGAAAGAGGAATCTGAGAAGCCAATGCCAACTCATAATGAAGCAGTATCATATGTTATTGAAGCTTTGACAAATGAGAAGACAGGAGTCTTAAAGTCTCTAGATGAAATAGATTGTGTGGGACATAGAATTGTGCATGGTGGAGTTAATCTTACTCATTCGTATATTGTTACAGAAGAGATTATTAAAGAAATTGAAGATTGTTCTGATCTTGCACCACTTCATAATCCTGCTCATATATTAGGAATTAGAGCCTGTCAGAAGCTTATGCCAAGTACTCCTATGGCTGTTGTATTTGATACTGCATTTCAACAGACAATGCCTGAGAAAGCATATTTATATGCAATTCCATATAAATTCTATGAGGAAGATAAAGTAAGAAAGTATGGAGCTCATGGAACTTCTCATATGTTTGTATCTCAAAGAGCATTAGAACTTATGGGTAATCCTGCTCATTCTAAGATAATAGTATGTCACCTTGGTAATGGTGCATCTATTTCTTGTGAAATTGATGGCAAATGTCAGGAGAATTCAATGGGACTTACTCCACTTGATGGTCTTGTAATGGGAACACGTTGTGGTGATATTGATCCTTCAGTAGTAGAATTTTTGTGCAAGAAGAGAGGATATGATGTAGAAGAGGTCCTTAGGATTTTTAATAAAGAATCAGGTGTACTTGCTGTATCTGGTGGTATGTCGGATTTTAGAGATCTTGCTGATGCTGCATCTAAAGGAAATGATAGAGCTCAACTTGCGCTTGATATGTTCGCATATAGGGCAGCAAAGTATATTGGTTCATATGTTGCGGCAATGAATGGCGTAGATACAATTTGCTTTACTGCAGGAATTGGCGAGAACAATGGAATGATTCGTGGAATGATTTGTGATTATCTTACATTCCTGGGACTTGAGCTTGATGATGAAGCTAATAAGGTTGTAGGTGAAGAGAAGCTAATCTCTACTCCAGAATCTAAAGTTGCAGTATATGTAATTCCTACTAACGAAGAACTTGCAATTGCAAGAGAGACAGTAGCATTACTGAAATAATAATCTGACCTGTAATTAATAATTACTATGATTATCCCTTTCAATATATTGGACTTGTTCCGGTTTTTGAAAGGGATTCATTATGTGAAAAATCCAGAACCAGGCATATTTATATTAATGATTTAATACAGATAAGTGGGGAATATATAGATTTGGCTTATAACACTAATGTGTATTTGGTTATATTTCTTCCGATTGTAATTGTAATTTATCAGCTGTGTCCCAAAAGGTATCGATGGATTACGCTACTAATATCAAGCGTTACATTTTTTGTTTTGATTAGTAAGTGGCTGATACTTTGGGCTTTACTTACTGTTGCAGTAACATACACTTCGGCAAGAATAATTGAATACGTAAGGAATACTACAAATAAATACAGTATATGCAAATGTATTATGCTAATAGGAATATTAATTGACGTTGCTATCCTTGCTGTTTTGAAATATTCTAATTTTGCATTTGGCATAATAGGTAAGATTAGCGGCAACGATTTTGATATAGTAAGTCTTGCAGTTCCTATTGGAATATCATTCTACACCCTACAGGCCACGGGATATGTGCTGGATGTGTACTGGGAGAAGATTCCGGCAGAACATAATATAATGAAGCTGTCGTTGTTTTTGCTGTTCTTTCCGACATTAATGGAAGGGCCTATCTGTAGATTCCCTGATGTAGCGAACAGTCTGTATGAGGGGAATCCCATAACATCTAAGAGTCTTAACTTAGGTGCAATAAGGATTGGCTTCGGACTTTTCAAACGAATGATGATAGCTGACAGATTTAATGCTGTGTTGGATTATTTCTATGGTACTGATCCTAATTATAAGGGTATTATCGTTATAGCCTGTGCAATTATTACAACACTGCAGCTTTATATGGAATTCTCTGGAACAATAGATATTGTTATTGGCTCGGCGCTGATTTTTAACATACGTTTACCCGAGAATTTCAGACAGCCTTTTATGGCAAAAAGTGCTGCTGAGTTTTGGAGAAGATGGCATATTACTCTCGGTGTATGGCTTAAAACTTACGTATTCTATCCTGTAACAACTTCAAGACTTGTTAAGACTTGGAATAGATTTGCAAAAAAGAGGATAGGAAGACATTTTACCAAGATTGTTACATCGGCTATTGCGCTGTTTCCCGTATGGCTCATTAACGGATTGTGGCACGGCCCTAAGATTACATATATTGCTTACGGCATGTATTATTTTGTGATACTTGTTCTTGAGATTGCATTTGAACCTGTAGGCAAGTCATTTTGGAAGAAGGTACGCCTTAAGGAGGATGGATTTGTTGTTAGCGCTGTAAGGCTTGTAAGGACATGGATTATTATTGTGCTGGGAGAAATGCTTTTTAGAGCCGAGAGCATATCGCAGTTTATAAAGCTTTGCGCGAATATATTTACAACCGATTTCGGTGTCGATGTTATGGGAGCCAAGCTAGTAGATATGGGGCTTATTGTTCAGGATTTTATAGTGGGAGCAATATCCATTGTAATAGTTTTTGCATTAGATGTAATAATAGAAAAAAGACCCGACTTTCTTGAGAGTATACCTTCTCTTCCAAGAGCAGCAAGGTGGGCAATATACTATTTTGTAATTATCGTGATTGTTATCTTTGGAGCATATGGTGACGCATACAGAAGCGTTGAATTAATATACGCTAATTTTTAGAGGATATATTTAATGAAAAAAGTTTTAAGTGGAGTATTGTTTTTTGTCATTTTAATAGTAATTCTTATTGCTTTGGGATTTGTGTTTTCCCCCAAATATCTTTCTAAGAATATCAACATAGATAAGGAAAGTGATGTTGATACAAGGCTTGCGAAAGAAGCAGATTACACTCTTGATATTATAGTTCTTGGAGACAGCCTTAGCTATTCAAGCATATCTCCTCTTGAGTGGTGGAGAGACTACGGATATGCCTGTTATAATTTTGGACTGGTGGGAGGAAAACTTACTGATGTTAAGAAAGCGTATTCCACCATTCTTACATCACAAAAGCCTAAGCTGATACTGCTTGAAACACATGTTCTTTACAGAGATGATTCAAGAGATAATGAAGCAAATAATATAATAACCAAAGCTATTAACAGTATATTTCCCGTTACAAAATATCACGAAAACTGGAAAGCGCCTTTTATGGATAGGAGAAGTGGTTTTTTCAAGGGCTTTACAATCAGTCATACTATAGCGCCCGGAGAGAATAGGGACTATATGATTCCAGACGACGAAGAAGATAAGATTGTAAGCTATAACATTGAGACGATTCAAGAGATTAATGAATTATGCATACAAAACGGCGGGGAACTTTTATTGTATTCAGCTCCTTCCATGAAAAACTATAACTTCGCAAGACATAAAGCATTGTGCAATCTTGCGGCAGATATGAATGTGGAATATGTTGATTTGAATCTCCCGGGTGATGATTTGAAGATTGATTTTACTACCGATACGAGAGACGGCGGTGATCACTTGAACGTATACGGTGCTATAAAAGCAACCGGATACATTGGAAAATATATTCATGATAATTACAGCCTGCCTGATAAAAGAAGCAGTGATATTGCAGCGCAATGGAATGAGATATTGGAAGAATATACAAGAAAACTGGCTGAGTAAGTATTTACGCTGTCTTTTAAATAATTAGACCTTGGAAGATTAAGACAAATTTTCTTGACAACACCTTACCATCTATGTATAATTGATTGAGTGTGGATAGGAGTGTGCCATGATAATTGATATTTCTAAGATTATTTTGACAAAAGATAAGACTCAGCAGTATGCATGTTCTCTTTCGTCAGATAGTATTGATTATATGCATGGTTCTTTTCCAATTAATAACAGTAAGCCATTCGAATTAAGTATTGTTAACGAAGGCGGTAAGAATCTTACTATTAGAGGTAATACAGGGTTAGATATTACAATTCCTTGTGACAGATGTCTTACTGATGTAGATGTGCCTTTTGATATTGTTATTGACAAGACACTTCGCATATCTGATGATTTGTTAATATCAGATGATGGAGAGATGACATATATCAATGAGGGCAAGCTTGATGTTGATAGACTTTTATTCGATGAAATCTTGGTAGATTGGCCATCTAAGGTTTTATGCAGACATGATTGTGAAGGTATTTGCCCGAAATGTGGAGCAAATCTTAACATAGCACCTTGTGATTGCGACAAAAGTGTAATTGATCCAAGAATGGCTAAATTCCAAGATGTTTTTAAAGAATTTAAGGAGGTGTAACAAATGTCAATTTGTCCAAAGAACAAATCTTCTAAAGGAAGAAGAGATAGAAGAAGAGCAAACTGGAAGATGACTGCCCCAACATTAGTGCCTTGTAGCAAATGTGGTGAGCTTATGATTCCTCATAGAGTTTGCAAGAATTGTGGCTCTTACAATAAAAAGGAGATTATTGCACAAGACTAAGACTAATATGAAAGGACACACTTGTGTGTCCTTTTTTTCTTGATTTTATACTCGATATAGTGTATATTTTTCATTGTCAAATCTTATTTTATTTGGAGGATGAGATGAGTGATATTACAAGAGTTGCTCTGGATGCAATGGGTGGCGATAATGCGCCTTCTATGATTGTACAGGGAGCAATAGAAGCTATTAATGAGAGAGATGATATTAAGGTTTTTCTTGTTGGAAGATCAGAAGCTATTAATGAGGAGCTAGAGAAGTACACATATAACAAAGAAAAGATTGAAGTTGTTAATGCAACTGAAGAGATAGAGATGGCAGAGCCGCCTGTTAATGCAATTAAGAAGAAGAAGGATTCTTCTATGGTTCTTGGAATGAAACTTGTAAAAGATAAGAAAGCAGACGCTTTCGTTACAGCAGGTAATTCAGGAGCTGTTCTTGTTGGCGGACAGACTATTGTAGGTAGAATTAAAGGCATTAAGAGAGCACCTTTTGCGCCCCTTATTCCTACGAAAAGTGGAGTGTCACTTCTTCTTGACTGCGGTGCAAATGTGGATGCCAGAGCAGACCAATTAGTTCAATTTGCAAGACTTGGATCTATGTATATGGAGAAAGTTGTAGGGATAAAGAATCCTAGAGTTGGTATCGTTAACATTGGTGCCGAAGAAGAGAAGGGTAATGCACTTGTTAAAGAGACATTTCCACTACTTAAAGAGTGTACAGATATCAATTTTATTGGAAGCGTTGAGTCACGTGATATACCAGAAGGCGTGTGTGATGTAATTGTCTGCGAAGCTTTTGTTGGAAATGTTATATTAAAGCTTTATGAAGGACTTGCAGGTACACTTATATCTGTTATTAAAGATGGTCTTATGAGTACAACTAAGAGTAAGATAGGAGCATTACTTGCTAAGCCTGCTCTTAAGAAGACTCTCAAATCATTTGACTCATCTACATATGGTGGAGCGCCACTTCTTGGCCTTGAAGGTTTGGTAGTGAAGACACATGGTAGTGCTTCTAATGTTGAAGTCAAAAATTCCATTATTCAATGTGTTGCTTTTAAAGAGCAGGATATTGCAAATAAAGTTCGTGAATCAATTGTAGATGATTCTACCAAGAATGACTAGAAAGGAGATTTGTTATGGAATTTGATGTATTAAAGAAGGTTATTGCTGACGTACTTAGCGTTGATGAGGCAGAAATCACAATGGAGACAACATTTATTGATGATCTTGGTGCTGATTCTCTTGATGTATTTCAAATTATTATGGGAATCGAAGATGAACTTAAGATTGAAGTTGATGCAGAGAAGGCTGAATCCATTGTCACAGTTGGTGATGCTGTAGAATTAATCAAAGCTACAAAGTAAAGGATGTATGAATAGAGATTGGTAAAGCCCTTATTTATATAAGGGCTTTTTCATGGTTTATAGCATGGATTACTCATTTGAAAGGAAATATAATGGCAAGCGTTGAAGAATTACAATCAGTAATTGATTATAAGTTCAAAGACAAAAGCCTTATTGTTAAAGCTTTAACACACAGTTCATATGCTAACGAAATGCATATGGGAAAGCTAAACGACAATGAACGTCTTGAGTTTCTTGGGGACGCTGTACTAGAAATAGTAACTAGTAGGTTTTTGTATTTGAATTATCCTGATTATTCAGAAGGAGATCTAACGAAATTAAGAGCAAGCCTTGTGTGCGAGCCCACATTAGCTTATTGCACGAAAGAAATTGATCTTGGCAAATATATTCTTCTTGCCCACGGTGAAGATAAATGCGGCGGAAGAAAGAGAAAGTCTATTCTAAGTGATGCTTTAGAAGCACTAATTGGTGCTATATATCTTGATGGTGGAATGGATAAGGCTTCTGAATTTATTATGAAATATATTCTTACAGATATTGATAACAAGACATTGTTTCATGACTGCAAGACTAATCTGCAAGAAGTTATTCAGGCAAAACATGATGGTAATGTGGAATACATTTTAATTGCAGAAGAAGGACCTGCTCATGATAAGACATTTGAAAGTGCTGTTAAATATCATGATAAAGTATTAGGACAGGGTACTGGCCATACAAAAAAAGCTGCTGAACAGGAAGCAGCTTATCAGGCGTTACTTAATATTAAAGAGGGAAATATATGTATTTAAAAAGTATTGAGATGAATGGCTTTAAGTCATTTGCTCATAAGATGAAATTCGATTTTCATAATGGAATAACTGGTATAGTAGGTCCTAATGGCTCTGGTAAATCTAACGTTTCAGATGCTGTTAGATGGGTGCTTGGAGAGCAGTCTGCCAAGCAACTTCGTGGTGCCTCTATGCAGGATGTTATTTTTGCTGGTACTGAGAATAGAAAGCCACTCAGTTATGCATATGTAGCTATTACAATGGACAATTCTGATCATTTGCTTCCGGTTGATTATGAAGAAGTTACAATTGCAAGAAGAGTATATCGTTCCGGGGAAAGTGAATATCTCCTTAATGGTACGCCTTGTCGTCTTAAGGATGTCAATGAACTTTTCTATGATACTGGTATTGGTAAAGAAGGATATTCGATTATTGGCCAGGGACAGATTGAAAAGATACTGTCAGGCAAACCAGAGGAAAAGAGAGAACTCTTTGATGAGGCTGTAGGTATTGTAAAATATAAGAAGCGTAAAATTGCTGCCTGTAAGCAGCTTGATACAGAAAGGGAAAACCTTGTAAGAGTTAATGACATTCTATCTGAATTAGAGAGACAGGTCGGCCCGCTAGAAAAACAATCTGAGACAGCTAAAGAATACCTTAAGAAGAAAGATGAACTTAAGAAATTAGATGTTAATATGTTCCTTCTTGAGATAGAGAGAATTGACTTAGAACTCAGTAAATTAGAGAAGAATGCTAAGATTGCTGAAGACGAGAAGAAGGATGCTGCTACAGAAGAAGAGAACATCAAGAATCAATATGCATCTATTGAAGAGGAAATTGAAAAGTGCGAAGAGACAATTGAAAAGATTCGTGCTAAGCAAAGTAATAACAGTCAGATTAAAGGCAATCTTGAGAAGCAGATTGGAATTCTTGAAGAACAGATTAATTCTGCTAATAAACTGTCTGAAAATGTTGATTCCAGACGCGAAGAGATTAAAGAAGAATTAAATAACAAGTCCACTGAAAGAGAAAAATATCAAAAAGACAAGATAGAACTTGATAAATTACTTGAAGAATGTGTTAAGAGACTTACTTCTGTTAAGGAATATTATAATAATCTTGAAGAAGTAATCAAGTCATGCAATGAAGGCATTGAAAAAGACAAAAATGATATAATGAAGCTCCTTGATTTGAGAGCCAATATTAAGTCTAAAGAGCAGCGTAACAAGACATTATTTGAACAGACTAATATTAGAAAAGCTGAACTTACACAAAGAATTGTTACTAGGAAGACACAGGATAGTGACTTAGAAGATCAATGCGTTAAATGTAATAAAGAATATGAAGAATCAAATGAAAATCTTATTAAATTGCAGGATGTTGAGAAAGAACTTAAATCTAAGGACGCCAACTTTGTAATAAGGAAGAAAGAAGAATTTGGCAAATTAGATGAACTGAATGCTACCTATAATAAGAAGGAATCAAAACTTGAATCTCTAAGAAACATTTCCGAAAGATATGACGGATATAATAATTCCATTAAGAAGGTAATGGAGCAGAGGGATAATAATAAAGGAATTATCGGTGTAGTCTCTGATATTATCTCTACTGACAAAGAATATGAGATTGCAATTGAGACAGCTCTTGGCGGCAATATCCAGAATATTGTAACCAAGGATGAATCTTCCGCAAAAGAAATGGTGGAGTTCCTTAAGAAAAACAGATATGGAAGAGCAACATTTCTCCCTCTTACATCTGTCAAAGGAAGAGGTTTAAAGTCAGAAGATTGCTTAAAGGAAAAAGGCGTAATAGGTCTTGCTAATAATCTTGTAAAATGTGATAAGAAATATATTGATGTTGTATCATATTTGCTTGGTAGAGTTGTTGTTGTTGATACAATTGATAATGCGATTAAAGTTGCAAAGAATAATAATTATTCCCTTCATATTGTTACATTAGAAGGAGAATATCTTAGCCCCGGTGGTGCAATATCAGGTGGTCACTTCAAGAATAATTCTAATCTCATTGGTAGAAATCGTGAGATTGAAGAGTTGGAGAAAGAATTATCATTAATTCGTGAGCAGATTGTTGATAGTAAGAAGAAGATAGAAGATCTTGATACTGCACGTGCGTTATTAAAAGATGATATTAACGAACATCAGGAAAGCATTAATGAAGCTTCGATTAGATTAAATACCGCTAGGATTAATCTTGACAGAGTTAATGACTTGAAGAGTCAGGCGAAGAAAGCATATGATTCGCTTCAAAATGAAAATGATGAAATTGAAAATGAAATTAATAACATTGAAGCTGAGAAGAAAGAAATTGCTAAAGAATTAGAAGATTCTATTTCTAAAGAAGAAGAACTTAATAATAATATCAAAGAACTTCAAGAAAAGTTAGATGAGCAGACCTATATGGAGACATCAGCAACACGTAATCTGTCTGAGGCTCAGATTGAGGAAGCTAATGCAAGACAGAAGGTTGGTTTTGTTGATGAGAATATTAACAGACTTGAGGCGGATATTAATAAGCTTAATAATGACCTTGTTTCCTTAGATGAACAGACTAAGAATGCTATAGAAGAGGCTAAGCAAAAACAACAAGATATTGATGATATTAAAGCTACAATTGGTTCTGCAGATAAAGACTTTGCACTTCTTGAAGAAGAATTAAAAGAACAGATTGCAAAGAAGGAGTCTATGAATAATGAACATAAGACTTTCTTTGATAAGATTAAAGATGTATCAGAACGGCTTGCCAATATTGATAAAGAATTAGTTAAGTTAGAATCCCAGAGAGAGAAACTTACTGAAACTCTTGAATACCAGAATAATTATATGTGGGATGAATATGAACTTACAAAGCATAATGCAATGTCCCTTCGTGATGAAGGTCTTAATAATCTTTCTGATATCAAATCCGGTATTAAGACTATAAAGGATGAGATTCGTTCAATGGGAAATGTTAATGTTAATGCCATTGAGGAATACAAAGAAGTTAGTGAGAGATATAATTTCCTTAAGGGTCAGCATGACGATTTGGTAGAAGCAGAAGAAGATCTTGTGAGAATCATTGATGAACTTGACGAAGGAATGAAAGAACAATTCACAAAGGGATTTGCTGATATTCAGGTTGAGTTCAATAAAGCGTTTAAAGAATTATTCGGTGGTGGTAAAGGTACCTTAGAATTAATGGAAGGCGAGGATATTTTAGAGACAGGAATTAAGATTATTGCTCAACCACCAGGTAAGAAATTACAGAATATGATGCAGCTGTCTGGTGGAGAAAAGTCGTTAACTGCAATTGCACTTTTATTTGCAATTCAGAATCTTAAGCCTTCTCCATTCTGTCTTCTTGACGAGATAGAGGCGGCGCTTGATGATTCTAATGTAGGAAGATTCGCCAAGTATCTGCATAAGCTTACTAAGAATACACAGTTTATTATTATTACTCATAGACGAGGAACAATGAATGCTGCTGATAGATTGTATGGTATAACAATGCAGGAGAAGGGTGTATCTACGCTTGTATCTGTTAATCTTATTGAAAATGATTTGGATGAATAAAATATATGAAAGTGTGAATATATGGCTGAACAAGGTTTTTTCTCAAAATTTATGAATGGTCTATTCTCTGGTTTCTCTGAAATTGATGAGGATTTCTATGAGGAATTAGAAGAAATGCTTATCATGGGCGACTTAGGTGTATATGCTACTGAGTCTATACTTCATGAACTTAAGAATACTGCATTTAAAGAAAAGATAAAAAAACCGGAAGAATGTAATAATCTTCTTAAAGAGATAATTAAAGAGCGGATGAAAAAATCTGATGACTCTTATGATTTCTTGAATAATAATGTGGTTTGTCTTATTGTAGGTGTAAATGGTGTAGGTAAGACTACATCTATTGGAAAACTTGCAACTAAATATAAGAAGAATGGTAAGAAAGTTCTTATGTGTGCTGCTGATACATTTCGTGCTGCGGCAAGAGAACAATTAGAAGAATGGGCAAGTAGAGCCGGAGTAGAGCTGATAGGCGGTAGTGAAGGCTCTGATCCTTCGTCAGTTGTATTTGATGCACTTAAAGCTTCTAAGTCAAGAAATGTTGATGTTCTTCTGGTAGATACTGCAGGAAGACTTCATAATAAGAAGAACTTAATGGAAGAGCTTAAGAAGATTAATAGAATCGTTGATAAAGAATATGCTGATGCTAATAAAGAGACATTAGTTGTTCTTGATGCAACCACTGGTCAAAATGCTCTATTACAGGCAAAAGAATTTGCAGAAGCTACAGATGTAAATGGTGTTATTCTTACGAAGATGGATGGTACAGCTAAAGGTGGTATTGCAATTGCAATTCAATCTGAACTGGGAATTCCAGTCAAATACATTGGCTATGGTGAAGGCGTAGATGACCTTAAAGAATTTGATGTAGATGAATATGTTGATAAATTATTTGAGTAATAATTATATAATAGAGGTGGTAAAACATGTTGACATTAGATAAATTTGAAGAAGCAAGTAAGAGAGTTAGTAAAGTGACTCTTGAGACAAAACTGGTATATAGTGATTTTTTGAGTGAGAGATGCAATAATCAAGTGTATCTCAAACCAGAGAACATGCAATTTACCGGGGCATATAAGGTGAGAGGTGCATATTATAAGATTAGTACTCTCAGTGATGAAGAGAGAAACCGTGGACTAATTACCGCATCTGCCGGTAATCATGCTCAGGGTGTAGCCTATGCTGCCAAATTATTTGGATGTAAGGCAATAATTGTTATGCCAACTACTACACCGCTTATTAAGGTTAATAGAACAAAGAGTTACGGTGCTGAAGTTGTACTTTCTGGTGATGTATATGATGAAGCTTGTGCCAAAGCTTTAGAATTGGCGGAGAAGGAAGGTCTTACATTTATCCACCCCTTTGATGATCTTGCTGTAGCAACAGGTCAGGGAACTATTGCTATGGAAATCTTCAAAGAACTACCCCTGGTGGAGTATATACTTGTGCCAATCGGTGGCGGTGGACTTGCAACAGGAGTTTCTACACTTGCCAAGCTGCTTAATCCTAAGATTAAAGTTATTGGAGTTGAACCTGCAGGTGCTGCCTGCATGAAGGAGTCATTTAAACAAGGTAAGGTTGTATCTCTTCCAAGTGTCAATACAATTGCTGATGGTACAGCGGTCAAAACTCCAGGTTCCAACATCTTCCCTTATATAAAAGAAAATCTTGATGATATTCTTACTGTAGAGGATGACGAATTAATTGCTGCTTTTCTGGATATGGTAGAGAATCATAAGATGGTTGTAGAGAACTCTGGACTTCTTACAGTTGCTGCATTGAATCAACTTAAAATCAAAGGTAAAAGAGTTGTATCAATTCTTAGTGGCGGTAACATGGATGTTATTACAATGTCTTCTGTAGTTCAGCAGGGATTAATATTTAGAGATAGAATATTTACAGTATCAGTTCTTCTTCCTGACAAACCGGGTATGCTTGCTAAAGTATCGCAACTTATTGCAGAAAAGCAAGGCAATGTAATTAAACTTGAGCATAACCAGTTTGTATCAACTAATAGAAATGCTGCTGTGGAACTTAGAATTACAATGGAGGCTTTTGGAACAGAGCATAAGGAGAAAATCCTCAAAGCACTTGACGACGAAGGATACAAGCCGAAGGTTGTAAGAACGTTATTATAAGATTGTTTTTAATTAAATATAAAAATCTATTGACATTTATAATAGATTTATGATAAATTATGTTTTGTTGTAAAAGAAAGAAGAGTATCCACTCTCACCTAAGCGTAATGATGCGACTTAGCGTATAATATTTCAATGTGATTTGATTGTGTTGATTTAAGTGGATAGTCTGTCTATCCACTTTTTATTATTTAGGAGGTATAGAACCATTAGCGATTTACAAATTAATGAACAAATTAGAGACAAAGAGATTCGACTTATTGGTGATGATGGGGAGCAACTTGGAATCATGTCTGCTAAAGAAGCTATGAAGTTGGCTGATGATGCAGGACTTGATCTTGTTAAAATTGCGCCCAAAGCAAAGCCACCTGTATGCAAGATTGTTGATTATGGTAAATACCGTTATGAGCAAGCACGCAAGGAAAAGGAAGCCAAGAAAAAGCAAAAGACTGTTGAAGTTAAAGAAATTAGAATGTCACCAAACATTGAATCTAATGACTTAAATACTAAGATGAATGCGGCTAGAAAGTTCATTTCTAAAGGCAACAAAGTTAAAGTTACCTTGAGATTTAGAGGTCGCGAAATGGCTCATATGTCAGACAGTAAGCATATCTTATATGATTTTGCAGAAAGCTTATCTGATGTTGCCACAGTGGAAAAGGAACCAAAACAGGAAGGCAGATCTATTAGTTTGGTTCTATCAGAGAAACGTTAATTATTAATAAGGAGGATATAACAATGCCAAAGATTAAGACAAACAGAGCAGCTGCAAAGCGCTTTAAGAAGACTGGAACAGGAAAGCTTAAGAGAAATAAGGCTTATAAGTCACATATCTTAACAAAGAAGACTACTAAGAGAAAGAGGAATTTACGTCAATCAGCTATTACTGATTCGACAAATGAGAAAAATATGAAAAAGGTATTACCTTACCTATAAGATTTCTGATAAGGAGGATTAGATTAATGGCTAGAATTAAAGGCGGAATGAACGCTAGAAGTAAACATAATAAAGTATTAAAGATGGCAAAGGGCTATAGAGGTGCTCGCTCTAAGCAATATCGTGTTGCTAAGCAATCTGTAATGAGAGCATTAACAAGCTCATATGCTGGACGTAAGCAGAGAAAGCGTCAGATGAGACAGCTCTGGATCGCAAGAATAAATGCCGCTGCAAGACTTAATGGTCTTAGCTATTCAAAGTTCATGCATGGACTTAAACTTGCAGGTGTAGAGATGAATAGAAAGATGCTTGCTGAAATGGCTGTTAACGATGCTGAAGGCTTTGCATCACTTGTAGAACTTGCAAAGTCTAAGGTAGCATAATTTAGTATAAAAACTCACATAATATAAATATTAATATCCATCATATAACTCTCCTGAAACATTGAACTATAGTTCAGTTGAAGGAGAGTTTTATTGATGGATATTATTGATATTATAATAATTATAGTATAAAATAGTAGTTGTTAATGAACATTTAGGAGGGCATTTTAATATGGCAATTTTAGTTACAGGTGGAACAGGATACATTGGAAGTCATACCGTCGTTGAACTTCAAAATAACGGTTACGATGTAGTGGTACTTGATAATCTGTCTAATTCTAGTCCAAAATCATTAGAGAGAGTTAAAGCTATCACAGGTAAGGATGTTAAGTTCTATGAAGGTGATATTAGAGATAGAAAGATTCTAGAGAAGATTTTTGATAATGAGTCTATTGATTCTTGTATACATTTTGCAGGACTTAAGGCTGTTGGTGAGTCAGTAGAGAAGCCATGGGAATACTACGATAACAATATTACAGGTACACTTACACTTGTTGATGAGATGAGAAAGCATGGTGTTAAGAATATTATTTTCTCAAGTTCTGCAACAGTATATGGTGACCCTGCACAGATTCCAATTACAGAAGAGTGTCCCAAGGGACAATGTACTAATCCTTATGGTTGGACTAAGTCTATGCTTGAACAGATTCTCTCTGACATGCAAAAGGCTGACAATGAATGGAATGTGGTATTACTTCGTTACTTTAATCCAATCGGTGCTCATCCGTCAGGTACTATGGGTGAAAACCCTAACGGAATTCCTAACAACTTGATGCCATATATTACTCAGGTTGCTGTAGGTAAGAGAGAAGAACTTGGAGTATTTGGTAATGATTATGATACTCCAGACGGAACAGGAGTTAGAGATTATATTCATGTTGTAGACCTTGCAGATGGTCATGTCAAAGCCCTTAAGAAGATAGAAGAGAAAGCAGGTCTTTGCATTTACAATCTGGGAACAGGTACAGGATATTCGGTTCTTGATATTGTTAAGAATTTTGAGGAAGCTAATAATCTTAAGATTCCATATTCAATTAAGCCTCGTCGTGCAGGAGATATTGCAACCTGTTATGCAGATCCATCTAAAGCCAAGAAAGAGCTTGGCTGGGAAGCAAAGTATGGAATCAAGGAAATGTGTGCTGATTCATGGAGATGGCAAAAAAATAATCCTAACGGATACGAAGATTAAAGTCGAAAATCTTCAAAAAACACTTGCAATTCGAGCCATATTAGTATATTATACTATTTGTTGTGATTACAACGCTTTGGTTCGTTGGTCAAGTGGTTAAGACGCTGCCCTCTCACGGCAGAATCAGGGGTTCGACTCCCCTACGAACTGGTTACATAATGTTTTTACGTGTGAAGAGCAAGGCAACTTGCTCTTCATTATTTATATAATAATTTCATTTCATATAATTTTTATATTAAACCGATTTAAGACATTTATGTAAGTAAGCTTATGAATGGTGGTGAATAATATGTCTAAGAGGGAAGATATAGAGAAGAAGACAGAAGAGTTAATTCTTCCTATATTGGATGAACTTGAATTTGAACTGTTTGATATTGAATATGTCAAAGAAGGCCAGGATTATTATCTACGAGCTTATATTGATAAAGATGGTGGTATTACAATAGATGACTGTGTTGCAGTATCTAGGAAGATGAATGAACTTCTTGATGAACATGATTTTATTAAAGAACAATACATTTTCGAAGTAAGTTCTCCAGGTCTTGGCAGGCCGCTTAAGAAAGATAATGATTTTGATAGAAGTATTGGTAAGCGTATTGAGGTACATACTTTTGCTAAGATTAATGGATGTAAAGAATTTGAAGGAGAACTGATTTCTCATGATAAGAATTCTTTTACAATAAATAATGATAGTGAAGAAATCACATTTGATAAGAAAAATGTTTCATTAGTTAGATTAGCGTTTGATTTTTAAGGAGGAATATTATGGACGTTAAAGTTTTTATGGAAGCGTTGGAAGGATTAGAAGAGAAAGGGATAACAAAAGATGTTGTATTTGACGCATTAGAAGAAGCGTTACTTAATGCATGTAAGCAACATTTTGGAACAAAGGATAATTTTACTGTATTTATTGATAGAGATAAGATTGAATGTCGTATTATTCAATCTCGCGAAGTTGTTGAAGAAGTAGAAAATGAAGTAGAACAGATTAGCCTAGAAGATGCTGTTAAGATTGATAAGGTATTTAAGGTGGGCGATACTGTTAATACTGAAATTGATACGAAAGAATTTAGCAGAGTTGCCACACAAAATGCAAAGGGCACAATTACTCAGAGACTTCGCGACGTGGAGAAGAACAATATCTATAGTGAATATAGTGACTTGAATAATACAGTTGTAACTGGTATTGTTCAGAGATTTATGGGAAGAACAATTTGTGTTGACCTTGGTAAAGTTGATGCATTTCTACCAGAGAAAGAACAGGTTAAAGGCGAACACTATAGACAATCTGATAGAATTAAAGTATTTATCATTAAAGTTGAGAAGAACAACAAAGGTGTTAAGGTTAATGTGTCAAGAACACATCCTGCTCTCGTTAAGGGATTATTTAATGAAGAGGTATCAGAGATTAGAGATGGTATTGTTGAAATCAAGAATGTAGCTAGAGAAGCTGGAAGCAGAACTAAGATTTCTGTATATTCTTCAGATGAAAATGTTGATCCGGTAGGAGCATGTGTTGGTGTTAACGGAACACGTGTTAATGCAATTGTTGATGAATTAAATGGCGAGAAAATTGATATAATTAACTGGAGCGAAAATCCGGCTCAGCTTATTGAGAATGCTTTAAGTCCTGCGAAGGTTATTGGTGTTATTGCTGATGAAGATGAGAAAACTGCACAGGTAATAGTTCCTGATTATCAATTATCTCTTGCTATTGGTAAGTCAGGACAAAATGCAAGACTTGCTGCTAGACTTACAAATTATAAAATTGATATTAAGAGTGAAACTCAGGCGAGAGAGTCTGGAGAATTTGATGAGTATTTCGTTGAAGGTGATGATTATTATTACGAAGAAGATGGCGAATACTATGAAGATGATGAATACTATTATGAGGATGAGTATTCAGAAGATGATGTCGCTACAGAAGAAAGCACAGAAGAGGTAACAGAAGATGGTGAATAAATCATTATCACTTATAGGATTAGCCGGTAGAGCAAGGAAGGTGAGCAGCGGAGAGTTCTCTGTTGAGAAGGCTGTCAAAGCAGGATATGCTAATCTTGTTATCGTTGCTAATGATGCTTCGGATAATACTAGAAAAAAGTTTGATGATATGTGTAGATTTTACGAAACTCCAATTATTTTTTACAGTACAAAAGAAGAGCTCGGTCATGCTTTAGGTAAAGAATATAGAGCTTCGCTTGCAATTTTAGATGAAAATTTCGCAAAGGGAATTATGGACAAAATAGAAACCCCTTTGGTGTAATGGAGGTAAGTATATGGCTAAGATTAGAGTATATGAATTGGCTAAGGAAATTGGTGTTGAATCAAAACAGATAGTTGAATTATTAGCTAAAGACAATATAGAAGTTAAATCACAAAGTGGTCTTTCTGAAGAATTATGTGATAAAGTAAAAAGCAAGTTTGCTAAAGCTTCATCTGATATTAAAGAGAAAGCTGTTAAAGTGAAAGAGGAAGCAAAAAAAGAAGTAAAAGAAGTAAAAGAAGAAGTAAAAGAAGAAGTAAAAGAAGTAAAAGAACCTGTCAAAAAGAAGAAAAAGACAGTAGTTTTTAATCTAGGTAACTCTAGTTCCGGTGGTGGACAAAGAAGAATGAGACCTGATGGAAGGCGTCCTCATCAAGGATCACCTAGAAATGAACAAAGACGTGGTCCAATCAGAGTAAGAGATGGTGTTGAGGCGCCATCTGTTATTAGAGCGCGCAAAGAAGCTGAAGAAGCCAGAAGAAGAGAGAAAGAAGCTAGTGCCAACGTTTCTAGAGAAGAGAACAAGACGCAGAATAGTGCAGATAATAGACAGTCTAATATAGAGAATAAAGCAAGTAGAATAGCTCGTCCTGAAAGACCTAATGTATATAAGGATTCCCATCCAAAGAAGGATAGAGTTGCTCCATCTCAAAGTGCTCATGATTCTTCTAGTAAACCTAATGCTAGAAGAGGTGGAAAACCCAACAAAAAGAACCAAAGAGACAATGACAGACTTGGAAGAAAAGAAGAGAACTATCGTAATCTTGAGAAGAATGGAGGAGTTAAGCCTAAGAAACCTCAGAAGAAGGCTTATGAGAAGAGTGATGAAATAAGATCTGTTGCAATTCCTGAGAGATTAACAGTTAGAGAATTTGCAGATAGAATCAAAGTCCCTGCTTCTGATATTATTAAGAAGCTTTTTATGAAGAATATTCTTGTTACTGTTAATCATGACATAGAATATGATATGGCAGAAGAAATAGCGCTTGAATACAATGTTATTACGGAAGTAGAAGAGAAAGTTGATGTTATAGCAGAACTCTTAAAAGAAGAAGAGGATGATCCAAAGACACTTAAGAGTCGTCCACCTGTTGTCTGTGTAATGGGACACGTTGATCATGGTAAGACATCGCTTCTAGATGCTATTAGAGATACTAAGGTGACAGATAGAGAAGCAGGTGGTATTACACAGCATATTGGTGCATATATGGTTCCAATCAACGGTCAGAAGATTACATTCTTAGATACTCCTGGTCATGAGGCTTTTACTGCTATGCGTATGCGTGGTGCAAATTCTACTGATATCGCAATTCTTGTAGTTGCCGCTGATGATGGTGTTATGCCACAGACAATTGAAGCTATTAATCATGCCAAGGCCGCTGATATTGAGATTATTGTTGCGATTAATAAGATTGATAAGCCAAATGCTAATATTGAAAGAGTTAAACAGGAGTTATCTGAATATGAACTTATTCCAGAAGACTGGGGTGGTTCAACTATATTCTGCCCTGTTTCAGCACACACAGGTGAAGGAATTGATAATTTACTTGAAATGATTCTTCTTACTGCTGAAGTACTTGAACTCAAGGCTAACCCTAAGAGAAATGCAAGAGGTCTTGTAATTGAAGCTCAGCTTGATAAGGGAAGAGGTACTGTAGCAACTGTACTTGTACAGAAAGGTACACTTAAAGTCGGAGATCCTATTGCTGCAGGTTCTGCTTTTGGTAAAGTCAGAGCTATGGTGGATGAAAATGGACGAAGAGTTAAGAGTGCAGGCCCATCTACACCAGTTGAGATTATTGGTCTCTCTGAGGTTCCAAATGCTGGAGAAATATTCATGGCAATGGATTCTGAGAAGGAAGCTCATAACTTTGCCAATACATTTGTGACAGAAAGCAAGAACAAGATGGTTGAAGATTCAAGAGTTAAGATGTCACTTGATGACTTGTTCTCGCAGATTCAAACCGGTAATCTCAAAGAACTTAACCTTATTGTTAAGGCTGATGTTCAGGGTTCCGTTGAAGCAGTTAAGCAATCTCTTGTCAAATTAAGTAATGATGAAGTTGTAGTTAAGGTTATTCATGGTGGTGTTGGTGCTATTAATGAAAGTGATGTTATCTTAGCTTCTGCAAGTAATGCTATTATTATTGGATTTAACATTAGACCTGATGCTATGGCTAAAGAAACTGCTGATAGAGAAGGAGTTGAGATTAAGCTTTATAAAGTAATCTATAATGCTATAGAAGATGTTGAAGCTGCTATGAAGGGTATGCTAGATCCTGTATTTGAAGAGCAGATTATTGGTCATGCCGAGATTCGTCAGATATTTAAGTCATCTGATGTTGGTAATATTGCAGGTTCATACATTCTTGATGGTAGAATGGAAAGAGGATGTAAAGTTAGAATCAATCGTGGTGATGATATGATATTTGAAGGTGATTTGGCTTCACTTAAGCGCTTTAAAGATGATGTTAAGGAAGTTAAAGCCGGATATGAATGTGGTCTTGTATTTGAAGGATTTGATGCAATTCAAGAAGAAGATATTGTAGAAGCATATATGATGGTTGAAGTTCCTAGATAGGTATAATTATGAAGAAAAGAAGTATTAAGAATACGCGTATAAATGAAGAAGTGATGCGTGAACTTTCTAATATTATTAGAGGCGAAGTAAAAGACCCTAGAGTTAATCCTATGACTTCGGTAGTAGCTGTAGAAGTTGCGCCGGACCTTAAGACGGCTAAGGCTTATATTAGTGTTCTAGGGGATGAAGAATCCCAGGCAAAAACTCTTGAAGGTCTTAAGTCTTCTGCCGGGTTCATTCGTCACAAGCTGGCAGAAAATGTTAATCTTAGAAATACACCGGAAATCAAATTCGTGATGGATCAATCAATTGAATATGGTGTCAGAATGAGTCATTTAATTGATGAAGTTAATAAGGAGAATTCAAATGATTGATTTAAAAAAAGAATTAAAAGATGTAAAATATGTTGCAATTCTTGGTCATATTAGACCAGATGGCGACTGTGTTGGTTCATGCCTGGGACTATACAATTATATTGTTGATAATTATGACGGGATTAAGGTAGATGTTTATCTTAATCCTATTCCATCGTGTTTTGGCATTTTGGAGAATTCTAATAAGATTGTTAATTATATCGGATTTGATCTAAATGATGATATTAATGAGTTTCCCAAATGTATACAAGGCTCATATGTAAGAAAAGAACCTTATGATGTAGTATTTGCATTGGATTGTAGTGATGCAAGAAGACTTGGACCTGCATATTCTGTTTTTAAAAATGCTAAAAAAACAATATGTATTGATCACCATATGAATACTGATGGATTTGCTGATGTGGATTATATAATTGCTGATTATAGTTCCACCTGTGAGCTTATATATAATATTCTGGATTATGATAAAATAAACAAGTCTGTAGCAGAGTGCCTATATACAGGAATTGTAACTGATACTGGTGTGTTCCAGTATGATTGTTGTAAAGCGCATACAATGACAGCGGCAGGAATGCTTATGGAGAAAGGAATTGATTATTCGTTTCTTATTGAATATACATTTTATGAAAAAAGCTTCAAGCAACAAAAGATTCTTGGAACATCTCTTATTAATGCAAAGAGAGTATATGATAATAGAATAATCTATTCTTATATGGACAAGGCGGAAATGGAAGAATTAAAGGCTTCTCCAAAAGATTTTGAAGGCGTGTGCGAGAAACTTAGAGAGACAAAAGGTGTGTCTACCTCCTTCTTTATGTATAGACAACCTGATGGTAAGATTAAAGGTTCCCTTCGTGGTACAGATAATAATGTGGATTTGTCAAGGGTTGCAGCTAATATGAATGGTGGCGGACATAAGAAAGCAGCTGGATTTAGCTTTGATGATATCTCTATGGATGAAGCAGTTGATATTGTTATTGAAGAATTAATTAAGGAATATGAAATCGGGAATAATTAATGTATATAAAGAGGCGGGGTATACCAGCTTCGATGTTGTTGCAAAACTTCGTGGCATACTTCATGTAAAAAAGATAGGTCATACAGGAACATTAGACCCTGATGCTACAGGAGTTCTTCCTATTTGTATAGGCAAGGCTACTAAGGTATGCGATTTGCTTACCAACAAGGATAAATCCTATACCACAACTTTGTTGATTGGTAAATCAACAGATACATATGACATATCTGGTACTGTAACAAATGAAAGCGAAGTTAATGTGACTGAAAATGAAGTGATAAATGCTATTAATTCATTTCTAGGTGAAATTGAACAGATTCCGCCAATGTATTCAGCAATTAAGATTAATGGCAAGAAATTATATGAACTTGCACGGCAGGGTAAAGTAATCGATAGACAAGCCAGAAAAGTTACTATATATAATATAGAAGTAATTGACATTTCTCTTCCACGAATTATTATGAGAATTGATTGTTCTAAAGGAACATATATCAGAAGCTTATGTAATGATATTGGAGAGAAGTTAGGATGCTTTGGATGTATGGAAAGTCTCGTTAGAAATAAGGTGGGAGACTTTGATATAGAAAATGCTATTAAAATAGAAGAAATAGAGAAAATATATAATGAGAATAACATAGATAAAGTACTTCTTCCTGTTGATTATGTATTTTCATCATATCCTAAGGGTGTTATCCTGGATGATTCTAAGAAATATGCATTAAATGGTGCAAAACTGGGAATGTCCAATCTTGTTGATGGTAGAATCAACTTTGAATTACATGAAGAAAATGTAAAAAACAATAATAATTTTCTTAGATTATATCTGGAAAATGGAAAATTTGTAGGTTTGTATAAAAGAGTAAAAGATAATTTGATTCTTGAGAAAATGTTTTATGAAGATATTTAATTCCTTAGATGATTTTGACTTACAATGTAATACAGCAATAACTATTGGCAAGTTTGATGGTCTTCATAGAGGTCATAAGATTCTCTGTGAGAACCTTTTTTCTTATGAGAAACTTGGTTTAACATCACTTCTCATTTCTTTTGTGGATTCTAAAGAGAATTCAATTAACAAATCCAATACAAAACAAATAGTTACTCCGGAAGAGAGAAGACTTCTCATTAAAGAAAGCGGAATTAGTGTTTATATTGAATGTCCCTTTGATGAGAAGCTCATGAAGACATCTCCAAGAGACTTTATTTTAAAGCTTGTAAATGAGCTTCATATGAAGTGCCTTGTTGTTGGCACTGATTTTAGATTTGGGTATAAAGGCGAAGGTGATGTTGTACTCCTTAAGGAGTATGCAAATGAACTTGGTTTTGAACTTAAAGTGATTGATAAGCTTAAAGAAGATAATATGGACATAAGTTCATCCAGAATAAGAGAAGAAATATCAAATGGTAATATTACTAAAGCTAATCAGCTAATGGGAAGAAATTATTTCATATACGGTGAGGTAGTATATGGCAGACAAATTGGCCGAAAGATTGATTTCCCAACCATCAATATTATCCCATCTGAGAAAAAGCTTATTCCTGCAAATGGTGTGTATATTACGGTAGTGAAGATAGATAATCGCATTTACCAGGGTATAACTAATGTTGGCGTAAAACCTACATTTGATGATGACAATACTTTAAGTATTGAGACACATATTTTTAATTTTGATTCTAATGTTTATGGCAAAGAAGTTAAGGTTGTATTTTTGCAGGAAATGCGAAAAGAGATTAAATTTAATAGTGCAAAAGATTTAAAAGAGCAGCTTGAAAAAGACAAGAACAAAGGACTTGATTTCTTTTCAAATGTTACAGAGATATTACAAAAACCTGTTGACAATGTAACTTTTCCTTGATATACTCGTTATCACTCGGAGCAAAAATCAAGCATTTTTTCATTTGAGGAGGAATCATGAAAAAGAGAATTATTAGCGCCGCAACGGTTTTGGCTTGTGGGGCTTTGTTGATGACGGGATCAATAATTGCTTATGGAAATCAAGTAAAAGAAGAATCTTTGATAGCTGGTGTATGCGCTTATACATCAGTTGATAATATAAACGAGAATGTATCTGTAGCGGATGCTTCAGTAGTTGCTACAGCAACTCCTGTACAGGGAAATTCACTTGGATATAATAACCTTGGAGTATCAGTTGCAGAGGGTAGACTTAACGTTAGAGAGCAACCAACAACAGAATCAGAGGTTGTTGGAATTATGCAGGATAACGCCCTATGTGATGTTGTGGGAACAGATGGCGAATGGTTACATATTAAGTCAGGTGATGTAGAAGGATATTGCCTGGGAAGTTATATTGCAACAGGTGAAGAAGCACAGAATATTGCTGATTCATCCATTACTAAGAAGGCAACAATTAATTGTGATTCATTAACACTTAGAAGCGAGCCAACAACAGAATCATCCGTAGTTTCTTCAATGAACCATGGCAAGAAAGTACAGGTTCTAGAAGAATATGATGGTTGGATTAAGGTTAATTCTGATGGAAAAGAAGGTTATTGTAGTGCTGAATATGTTACAGTTGCCGATGAAATTCCAACTGCTATTTCCAAGGAAGAGCTTGCTTCAACTGCCGGTGCAAGTGTAGTTTCTAATGCGCTTCAATATGTTGGTGGCAGATATGTCTGGGGTGGTGAGACCCTTGGTAAAGGTGTTGATTGTTCTGGATTTACTATGAAAATATTAGAGCAATATGGTGTATACCTTCCACACTCTGCTGATGCTCAGATGGATATGGGAACTAAGGTTAACAGCTTAGCGGAAGCACAACCGGGTGATCTTGTATTCTACGGAAGTGGCGGATACGCTAATCACGTAGGAATCTATATGGGAGATGGTCAATTAGTTCATGCATCTTCTGCTAAGACAGGTATTAAGATTAGTAATGCGTCATATCGTACACCAATTGGAATCAGAAGATATGTATAAACTACTTTACATTAGTTGGTTTATATGATAGTATATCTCTTGGTGCGATAAGCACAATTACCTATTTTCGGTATTTGGAAGACTCCAACCCTATACTGGAAACAGGCTATAAAGAATTAATGGAGGAAAGATAATGATTACAAAAGAGAAGAAGCAAAAGATTATTGATGAGTATGCTCTTACACCAGGCGATACAGGTTCTCCTGAAGTGCAGGTAGCTGTTCTTACTGCTAGAATTGAAGAGCTTACAGAACATCTTAAGGACCATCCAAAGGATCATCATTCAAGACGTGGTCTTCTTAAAATGGTTGGTAAAAGACGTAATCTACTTGGTTATCTTAAGGATAAGGATATTGAAAGATATCGTTCTTTGATTGACCGCTTAGGTTTAAGAAAGTAATATGATTATTAGAGCGGTTTATTCCGCTCTTTTTTTCGTGAGGAGGATTGCGAGACCACTAAAAAGCACTCTTTATAAGAATTCTTTTTAGTAGTTTCGACTCCTTGCGAATATATATACAACAAGGAGGAATACATAAATGAAAACTTACACAATGGAACTTGCCGGTAGAACACTTCGTGTTGATATCGACAGAGTAGCAAAGCAGGCTAATGGTGCTGCCTTTATTCAGTATGGAGATACAACAGTTCTTTCAACTGCTACAGCATCTGACAAGCCTAGAGAAGGGATTGATTTCTTCCCTTTAAGCGTAGAATTTGAGGAAAAACAATACTCAGTAGGTAAAATCCCTGGTGGATTTAATAAGAGAGAGGGAAAAGCTTCAGAGAATTCTGTTCTTACAGCCCGTGTAATTGACAGACCTATGAGACCATTGTTCCCAAAGGATTACCGTAATGATGTAACACTTAACAATCTTGTCCTTTCTGTAGATCCGGAATGCAGACCTGAACTTGTTGCAATGCTTGGTACTACAATTGCAACATCAATATCAGATATTCCTTTTGACGGTCCTTGTGCCATGACACAGGTTGGAATGATTAACGGAGAGTTTATAATCAATCCATCACAGGGACAATGGGATAATGGTGATCTTAAGCTTACAGTAGCATCTACTTCAGAGAAAGTAATTATGATTGAAGCTGGTGCTAATGAGATTCAAGATGATAAGATGATTGAAGCAATTTATACAGCTCACGAAGTAAACCAGACTATTATTGAGTTCATTAATAAGATGGTTGCAGAAGTTGGCAAAGCTAAGCATTCATATACAAGCTGTGCTATTCCAGAAGAAATGTTTGCTAAGATTAAGGAGATTGTACCTCCTGAAGAAATGGAAGAAGCAGTATTTACTGATGAGAAGCAGGTAAGAGAAGAGAATATTAAGAACATTACTGAGAAGCTTGAAGAAGCATTTGCAGATAACGAAGATTGGCTTGATGTTCTTGGTGAAGCTATCTATCAATATCAGAAGAAGACTGTTCGTAAGATGATTCTAGTAGATCACAAACGTCCTGATGGCAGAAAGATTGACGAGATTCGTCCTCTTTCAGCAGAGGTTGACTTAATTCCAAGAGTACATGGAAGCGCTATGTTTACTCGTGGTCAGACACAGATTTGCGATATTGTTACCCTTGCACCATTATCTGAAGTTCAGAGAATTGATGGTCTTGATGAAAATGTTGTTAATAAGAGATATATGCATCATTATAACTTCCCTTCATATTCTGTGGGTGAGACTAAGCCTAGTCGTGGACCGGGAAGACGAGAGATTGGCCATGGAGCTTTGGCTGAGAGAGCGCTTATACCTGTTCTTCCATCAGAAGAAGAGTTCCCATATGCTATTCGTGCCGTATCAGAGACATTTGAATCTAATGGTTCTACATCAATGGCATCAACATGTGCATCTTGTATGTCACTTATGGCTGCAGGTGTGCCTATTAAGAAGATGGTTGCTGGTATCTCTTGTGGTCTTGTAACAGGCGAAAGTGATGATGACTATCTTGTGCTTACAGATATTCAAGGTCTAGAAGACTTCTTTGGAGATATGGACTTTAAGGTTACTGGTACAAAGGATGGTATTACAGCTATCCAGATGGATATTAAGATTCATGGACTTACACGTCCTATCGTAGAAGAAGCTATTAGAAGAACAAGAGAAGCCAGATTCTTTATTATGGATACATGTATGAGCAAGGCTATATCTGAGCCAAGACCTACTGTAAATGAATATGCACCTAAGATTATTCAGATTACAATTGATCCTGAGAAGATTGGCGATGTTGTAGGACAGCGCGGTAAGACAATTAATGAGATTATTGAGCGTACAGGTGTTAAGATTGATATTACTGATGAAGGAAATGTATCAATCTGTGGAACTGACCAGGCTAAGATGGATGAAGCAAAGAAGATGATTGAGACAATTACAACTGATTTCGAAGAAGGACAACTTTTCGAAGGTAAGGTTGTATCAATTAAGGACTTTGGAGCATTCATTGAATTTGCACCAGGTAAAGAAGGAATGGTACATATTTCTAAGATTGCAAAAGAAAGAATTAATCGTGTAGAAGATGTTCTTACACTTGGCGACCATGTTAAAGTTAAATGCTTAGGTAAAGATAAGATGGGCAGAATCAGCTTTAGCATGAAGGATGCCAATTAATGAATAAGTAATTATCTCGCGGGGCGAGAATATATACACACCGCTATGATAATTTTATAGCGGTGTGCTTTTTACTGTAAAATTTCAATAAATCTTGTGGTTTTATTACCGGAAATTCACTAAAACCACAAAATGTTGTATTTTTCTCTTGAAATAACACTATAATTTGTTATAATTATCAAGGTGGATTTTTAGGAGAATAAATTATGGATTTGAATTTTAAATTACAACAATTTGAGGGACCTCTTGACTTACTACTTCATCTTATTGATAAGAATAAGATGGATATATTTGATATTCCAATAGTTGAGATTACAGCCCAATATATGGAGTATATTAGAGCTATGAAGGAAGCCAACTTAGATGTTATGAGTGAATTCCTTGTTATGGCAGCAACTCTTCTTAAGATTAAATCTAAGATGCTTCTTCCTATAGAAGAGACTGAAGATGAAGAGGAAGAAGACCCTAGAGCAGAGCTTGTTAAACAGCTTCTTGAATATAAGATGTATAAATGTATATCTTATGAACTAAGAGACAGGCAGGTAGATGCTAATAATGTGTATTTTAAAGTTCCTACAATTCCTGATGAGGTGTCTAAGTATGAACAACCTGTTGATTTGGATGAATTAATGTCTGATATAACATTATCTAAGCTTAATGCAATTTTTAATTCCGTAATTAAGAGACAGGAGAATAGAGTTGATCCAGTAAGATCTAAGTTTGGAAAAATTGAGAAAGAAGAAGTTTCTCTTGAAGATAAGATGAATTATATGCTAGAATTTGCTAGACACAATCGCAATTTCAGCTTTAGACAACTCCTTGAAGGTCAACGAAGCAAAATGGATACAATAGTGACATTTCTTGTTATATTAGAGATGATGAAAGCCGGACAGATATTTATTGTTCAGGAGAATACATTTGATGATATTAAGATTGAATCGAAGATGGTAGCTTAGGAGATAAGACTAAATGGATAAGAATGAGATGGAATCTGTTATAGAGGGAATACTATTTACTATGGGCGATTCCGTTGAGCCTGGTAGAATAGCTAAAGCTCTTGAAGTAGACAAATCAGAAGTTATAGAGTGTCTTGATTCCATGAAAACACGTTATGAAGAAGAGAATAGAGGCATAAGACTTATGAAATTAGATGATTCATATCAGATGTGTACATCACCTGATATATATGAGTATCTAATTAAGATTGCAAAACAGCCCAAGAAATATGTATTGACGGAAGTATTACTAGAGACATTATCAATAATTGCTTATAAGCAACCTGTTACAAAATCTGAAATAGAAAAGATAAGAGGTGTATCATGTGGACACGCTGTCAATAAACTGGTTGAATATAACCTTGTAACAGAACTGGGAAGGCTTGATGCCCCTGGTAGACCAATGCTTTTTGGTACAACAGAGGATTTTCTTCGTTCATTTGGTGTGTCTTCTATTGAAGAATTACCGGAACTTAATCCTGTTCAGATTGAAGAGTTTAAGCAAGAAGCCGAAGAAGAGGCTAAAGTTGCTCTTAATATATAAAGAACCTTGTATTTAGGAGGAATATATGGATAACAAAGCCAGAAATATAATTGAGAACTTGTTAGATGATAATAGTTTTGTGGAATTTGGCAGATTAATTACTGCAAAAAATACAGATTTCAATGGTAAAGAACCCAAAAAAGAGTCTGATGGAGTTATTACAGGCCATGGTCTTGTTAATGACAGGCTTGTATTTGTATATTCTCAAGACATTGATGTTCTTGGGGGCTCTATTGGAGAAATGCATGCCAAGAAAATTGCTGATTTATACAAGATGGCACTTAAAGTGGGCGCCCCTGTTATTGGGTTTATTAATTCTAATGGTGTACGTTTATACGAGTCAATGGATGCAATTGAAGCAATTGGCGGTATTATTAATCAGGCATCTATTGCATCTGGTGTAATTCCTCAAATCCTTGGAATTGTTGGCAATTGTGGAGGTTGCCTAAGTGTTCTTGCATCTATGAATGATTATGTTGTTATGTTAGAAGATGCTAAGATGTATATTAATTCTCCTGATACAATTTCTGGTAATTATACTGACAAGGTTGATTCGTCATCTTCAGAATTTCAATTTGATAATGGCAACGTTGATGTTATTGCAAATGAAGATACTATGCCAATTCTTATTAGGAATTATATTGATATTGTTCCTAATAACAATACTGATTCTAATTTCGATGATGTTAGCGAAGATGATCTCAACAGAGGTATTTCTTATAATGGAATTGATGATGTTAAGGGATTTATAGAAGAAATAGCAGATGATAACATATTTGTTGAGACAAAATGTGGTATAACTAATGTTGTTTGTGGTTTTATTAAGCTTGCAGGTCAGACTATTGGTGTTGCTGCTAATTCAGAAGAAGATGGTAAATCATATCTTAATCTTAGCGGAACATACAAACTTACTGATTTTGTAAATTATTGTGATGCTTTTTCTATCCCTGTACTTACAATAACGAGTATTGACGGATTCTATGCTGATTTTGAAACTGAGATTTCTATGGGAAATGCTTTATCAAAACTTGCATTTGCATTTACAAGCGCAACTGTTCCTAAGATTAATCTAATAGTTGGTAAAGTTATGGGCAGTGGCTATATCTTTATGAATTCTAAAGCCCTTGGTGCAGATATGGTATATGCATATCCTGATGCTAAGATGGCTATTATGGATGAGACAATTGCTGCAAAGATTCTTTGCAACGAAGGCGATGATGTGTCTGAAATTGCCAGAACTTATGAAGAGACTAATACGGGAATTGAAAACGGCGCAAAGCGTGGCTATATTGATAGAATAATAGAGCCTGTTGATACTAGAAAATACCTTATTGACGGTTTTGAAATATTATATTCTAAGAATAGTTATTATGACATTAAGAAACATAATGCCAAATAGAAAGGACGCATATGAAGAAGATAGTTAGAACTATATGTCTTATGTCTTTGTGCGCTATGGTTTTTCTTCTGTGTGCTTGTGGTGCCAGTAAGGATAATGAAATCCTTGATAGAAAGACACAGACAGTCGAACAGGAGATGAGGGACTTTACGAAAGAGTTGGACAAATACAGAGGCCTTAGTGATGCACAGATTCAGGAATATATTAATACAATAGAATCATATAAGAAGAATAATCAGCTTACTGAAGAAAAAGCCAAGATGAATGAAGACATAATCAAAGAATGGCATGAGATTGAAGGTCAGATTGGTAAATTCCAAGAATATGGAGAATTTGAATTTGATTCTGCTGGTAAGACTTATACAGCAACTCTTAATCTAAAGTATGAGAATAGAGATGTTCGTCTAATATATGTTATCTCTAAGAAGGATTTCGAGATAACAGGTGCCAATGTGGAAATTGTATACACTCTTGGCGAGAAAATGTCTAAGGCTGGTCTTAATACTGTGACTGGTATCGTAATAGTGTTCTTGATGCTTGTTCTTATGTGTATTATTATTTACGCATTTAACATAATTAATTATTTACAGGCAACATACAAGAAAAAGAAAGAAGAGACCAAGATTGAGATTACTACATTAGATGGTGATGATGCAGTAACAGAAGAAACTAAAGTTGATGACAAGGAATTAATTGCTGTTATTGCGGCGGCTATAGCTGCTTCTACTAATCAATCAACTGATGATTTCGTTGTTAGAAGTATCAGAAGAAAAGTATAGATATAGAACAATCATAAGTCGGAGGAATAATATATGAAGAATTATACAATAACTGTTAATGGAACAGCATATGATGTAACTGTTGAAGAAAAAGGTGGAAGTACATCTAGCAAGCCTTCACCTAAGAAGAAAGAAGAGAAAAAAGCGTCTAAGCCACTTGGTACTGAAGGCTCAATTAAGATTGAGGCCGGTGCTGCAGGTAAGGTATTCAAACTTGAGAAGCATATAGGCGATTCTGTTAAAGCAGGTGAAACTGTAATGATCTTAGAAGTTATGAAGATGGAAACACCTGTTGTTGCACCACAGGATGGTATTATTGCAACGATTGATGTTCAGGAGGGACAATCAATTGAGGCAAATGCGCTTCTTGCAACTATGAATGAGTAATACCTTTTAGGGAGGAATTATTAATGTCAGATATATTAGAGACAGTATCCAATCTGATTCATCAGACGGCGTTTTTTAATCTAACAGTTGGTAATTTTATAATGATTCTGGTTGCATGTGTGTTCTTATATCTTGCGATTAGACGAGGATATGAACCATTGCTTCTTGTACCAATTGCTTTTGGTATGTTACTTGTTAATATTTATCCAGATATTATTGCAGCCCCGGCTGAGACAAGTAATGGCGTCGGTGGATTATTATATTATTTCTATGCATTAGATGAATGGTCAATACTACCTTCTCTTATTTTCCTTGGAGTAGGAGCCATGACTGATTTTGGGCCACTAATTGCTAATCCTATAAGTTTTCTACTTGGTGCCGCTGCACAAATCGGTATTTTTATGGCATATCTTTTGGCTATTTTATTAGGTTTTTCTGATGAAGCAGCTGCCGCTGTATCAATAATCGGTGGAGCTGATGGACCAACATCCATATTCCTTGCGGGAAAATTGGGACAAAGTGCCCTTATGGGACCAATTGCAGTTGCGGCATATTCATATATGTCACTTGTACCAATTATTCAGCCACCTATTATGAAGCTATTTACAACTAAGGAAGAACGTGCGATTCATATGGACCAGCTTCGTGATGTTTCTAAATTGGAGAGAATACTATTTCCAATTATAGTTACCATTGTTGTTTGTCTTATTCTTCCAACAACAGCTCCCTTAGTTGGTATGCTTATGCTAGGTAATCTTTTTAGAGAGAGTGGCGTTGTAAGACAACTTACAGATACGGCAAGTAATGCTATGATGTATATTGTTGTTATTCTACTTGGTACATCAGTAGGTGCTTCAACAAGTGCTGAAGCATTCCTTAATATTTCTACAATTAAGATTGTTGTTCTTGGTCTTGTTGCATTCGTATTTGGTACTACCGGAGGCGTACTGCTTGGAAAGTTGTTATGTAAGATATCTAAAGGAAAGATTAATCCGCTTATTGGCTCGGCAGGTGTATCAGCTGTGCCTATGGCTGCAAGAGTATCTCAAAAGGTTGGAGCTGAGGAAGACCCTACAAATTTCTTACTCATGCATGCTATGGGACCTAACGTTGCAGGTGTAATTGGAACTGCCGTTGCTGCCGGTGTATTTATGGCGATATTCGGTGTCTAATTCAGAGCCAAAGTGATTTGCTTGAGAATTCTCGAAAGAATGCTTGCATTCGTGAGAGGATTCTAAAGCAAATTACTTTAGCGAGAACCGCGATGAGAAAATGCGCAGCATTTTCGAATTGGCTCTGAATTACATTAATTAATATATAATACGAGGAGAATAATTATGGCTAAAGTTAAAATAACAGAAACAGTACTTCGTGACGCACACCAGTCACTTATCGCAACAAGAATGCCAACGGAAGAGATGCTTCCTATAGTTGATAAGATGGACAAGGTGGGTTATCACGCTGTAGAATGCTGGGGTGGAGCCACTTTCGATGCATCCCTTCGATTCCTTAAAGAAGATCCATGGGACAGACTTCGTAAGCTCCGTGATGGATTTAAGAATACCAAGCTCCAGATGTTGTTTCGCGGTCAGAACATCCTGGGTTATAAGCCTTATGCCGATGATGTTGTAGAATATTTTGTCCAGAAATCAATTGCTAATGGTATTGATATTATTAGAATATTTGACTGCCTTAATGATGTTCGTAATCTTCAGACTGCTGTTGATGCTTGTAATAGAGAAAAAGGCCATGCACAAGTTGCCTTATCATATACTCTTGGAGACGCATATACTTTGGACTATTGGATGGACATGGCAAAGCGTGTAGAGGATATGGGTGCTGACTCGCTTTGTATTAAGGATATGGCAGGCCTTCTTGTTCCTAAGAAAGCAGAGGAACTAATTAAAGCTTTAAAGTCTGCTACAGATATTCCTATTGATTTGCATACTCATTATACATCCGGTGTTGCTTCTATGACGTATATGAAAGCTGTAGAAGCAGGATGTGATATAATTGATACAGCTATGAGTCCGCTTGCGCTTGGTACATCACAGCCTGCTACTGAGGTTATGGTTGAGGCGTTCAAAGATACCGAGTTCGATACAGGTCTTGACCAGAATAAGTTGGCCGAGATTGCAGATTACTTCAGACCATACAGAGAACAATGCTTAAAAGACGGACTTCTTAATCCCAAGGTTCTTGGAGTTAATATTAATACACTTCGTTATCAGGTTCCGGGTGGTATGTTATCTAATTTGCTCAGTCAGCTTACAGAACAGGGTAAAGAAGATAAATTCGAAGAAGTTCTTGCTGAGGTTCCAAGAGTTCGTAAGGACTTAGGCGAGCCACCGCTTGTAACACCGTCATCACAGATTGTAGGTACACAGGCAGTGTTCAATGTGCTTATGGGTGAGAGATATAAGGTGGCGACTAAAGAGACCAAGGATATACTGCTTGGCAATTACGGACAGACTGTTAAACCATTCAATCCGGAGGTTGTAGATAAGGTTCTTGGTGAGGACAAGAAGAATGCCATTACTTGCAGACCGGCTGACCTCTTAGAACCACAGCTTGACAAAATCGAAGAAGAGATGAAAGAGTATAAGTGGCAGGATGAAGATGTATTAAGTTATGCATTGTTTCCGCAAGTTGCTCTTGATTTCTTCAAGTACAGAGAAGCACAACGTGATAAGGTGGATTTGTCAATCGCTGACACAAAGAATAATGCTTATCCTGTATAAAAGAATGTTTATAGAGTAGGTACGGTTTGTATATATAGTGTCATCATAAGAATAGTAATGAATAAAGTAATAATAATAGGTGGTGGCGTGGCAGGCCTTATGTCTGCCGTCGCCGCCATTTCTAATAACTCAGAAGTAACAATATATGAGGGTAATGAGAAGCTTGGTAAGAAGATGTATATTACAGGTAAGGGTAGATGCAATCTTACCAACGCTTGTGATATAAGCGAGTATTTTGATAATATCGTATCTAATGATAAGTTTTTGTATTCAGCACTTTATAGTTTTACCAATGATGATGTGATTAAGTTTTTTGAAGATAATGGTTGTCCCATTAAGATTGAACGAGGTAACAGGGCATTTCCTGTAAGTGACAAGTCATCTGATATTATTAAAACATTGGAAAAATATCTTAAAAGAAATGGTGTTAAGATTGTACTTAATACCAGAGTTGAATCTGTTATTACTAAGGAAGAAAAAGTAAGCGGTGTGAAGCTGGATACAGGAAATGTTGATAGATGTGACAGGCTGATAATCGCTACCGGTGGCAAATCTTATCAGGCGACCGGTTCAACAGGTGATGGATATAGATTTGCTAAGGATCTTGGGATTAATGTGACTCCCCTCAGACCGTCCTTAGTTCCGCTTGAAGCTAAGGAAGACTATATCAGGATGTTACAAGGACTTTCTCTTAGAAATGTTGAACTGACTATTTATAATAATAAAAAGACTGTATACAAAGATTTTGGCGAGATGCTTTTTACACATTTCGGAGTAAGCGGTCCCCTTGTATTAAGTGCCGGAAGTAGGATAGGCAAGTTGTTAGAAGATGGAAGTAATCTTAACGCTGCTATTGACTTAAAGCCGGCTTTAAGTTATAAGAAATTAGAAGATAGAATTATAAGAGAGATTGATGCTAATAAGAATAAGGAGATTAAGTATCTTCTCAGCGGTTTACTGCCGGCTAAGATGATTAATGTGTTTATTGATTTGTTAAATTTTAACAAGCACCTTAAGCTCAATGAATTTACTAAGAATAACAGAACGGATTTGATTAATCTTCTTAAGGCATTTCCGTTTACTATAACAGGCCTTAGGGGCTTTAGTGAGGCAATAATTACCCAGGGAGGCATTGACGTGAGTGAGATTAATCCCTCCACAATGGAATCGAAGAAGATTAAAGGATTATACTTTGCAGGTGAAGTAATAGATATTGATGCCCTTACAGGCGGATATAATCTACAATTGGCATTTTCTACAGGACATCTTGCAGGGGAAAGTGCCAGTATATAAGGCTATTAACAAACTAACGGAGGACAAGTTATGAGTATGAATATTGCTATAGACGGACCGGCAGGAGCCGGCAAATCAACTATTGCGAAAAAAGTTGCAAAAGAGTTGGGATTTATCTATGTAGACACAGGTGCTATGTATAGAAGTCTTGCACTTTATTTTATCAGGCAGGGTATTGATAAGGATGATGAAGATAAGATAAGTGAGGCTGTTAAGGATTGCAACGTAACAATTAAGTATGTTGACGGACAGCAACAAGTACTTCTCAATGATGAGAACGTAACAGGATTAATCAGGACAGAAGAAGTCGGGAATATGGCATCTGCTTCAAGTGTGTATGCATCTGTCAGAAGCAAGCTGTTAGACCTCCAACGTAGCCTGGCCGCTAATAATGATGTTATTATGGATGGAAGAGATATTGGCACTCAGGTACTCCCAGAGGCGCAGGTAAAAGTGTTTCTTACAGCATCTGTTGATGAAAGAGCATCAAGAAGATATAAAGAACTTGTAGAAAAAGGATTAAATCCTGAGCTTAACAAGATTAAGAAAGACATTGAAGAGAGAGATTATAGAGATTCTCATAGAGAGAATTCTCCTCTTAGACAGGCTGATGACGCAACTTATGTTGATTCATCAGATATGTCAATAGATGAAGTTGTAAGTACAATAGTTGATTTATGTAAGAACAAAATGTAATTCTATGAGGTAATTTGATTTGAATGTTAAGGTTGCTAAAACAGCCGGTTTTTGCTTTGGAGTAAAGCGTGCTGTTGATATTGTTAAAGATGAAATTGCAAAGAATCCTGACAAACCCATATATACTTATGGACCAATTATCCATAATGAAGAGGTTGTGGAAGAGTTTAAGAGACAGGGCGTATATCCTATGGAGGAAGGCTCTGATATGTCGAAATACGAGCCTGGTATTGTAATTATTAGATCTCATGGTGTTGCAAGAAATGTGCAAAGTATGTTAGAAGATTCCGGGTTTATAGTTATAGATGCTTCCTGTCCATTTGTTAAGAAGATACACAGAATAGTTGAGGAAAAGTCGAAAGAAGGATATCACATTGTAATTATAGGCAATCCTAATCATCCAGAGGTGGAAGGTATTGTTGGTTGGTCAGAAACTGAAGACGTTAAGGTCATTTCTAATATTGAACAAGCTAGAGATTTTGAGTACTATGGCAACAAGAAAATATGTATTGTGAGTCAGACTACTTTTAACTATAAGAAATTTCAAGAATTTGTTGAAATCATAGAGCAAAAAGGTTATGATATAATTGCTGTGAATACAATATGTAATGCAACTTTTGAACGTCAGAAAGAAGCGAAAGAGCTTTCGGCGTCTGTTGATATGATGTTGGTTATTGGCGGTAAGACTAGTTCTAATACACAGAAATTATATGAGATATGTTGTAAAGAGTGTGACAAGACTTACTTTATTCAGACAAAAGACGATTTAGATTTGTCGATTATGCAATCCATTAATTATGTCGGTATTACAGCAGGGGCATCAACCCCAAATAATATAATTGAGGAGGTTCAAAAACAATGTCAGAAATGAGTTTTGAACAAATGTTAAATGATTCTTTTAAAACAATAAAAAATGGAGATGTAGTCGAGGGAACTGTTATTAGTGTTAAACCTGATGAAATTGTTCTTAACATCGGATATAAGTCTGATGGAATAATTACTCGTCGCGAGTATACTAATGATGATAATCTAGATCTTACAACAGTTGTTAAAGAAGGCGATCCACTAGAAGCTATCGTAACAAAAGTTAATGATGGCGAAGGTCAGGTTAATTTGTCTTATAAGAGACTTGCTCAGGTTAAAGGCAATGAGAAGCTTGAGAAAGCATATGAGAACCAGGAAGTAATTACAGCTGAAGTTACTCAGATTCTTAATGGTGGACTTGGTGTTCTTGTTGATGAGACAAGAGTATTCATTCCTGCAAGTCTTGTATCAGATACATTTGTTAGAGATCTTAACCAATACAAAGGTCAAGAGATTTCTTTCGTAATTACTGAATTTAATCCAAGAAAGAGAAGAATTATTGGTGATAGAAAGCAACTTCTTGTTGCTGAGAAGACACAGAAGATGGAAGAATTACTATCAACTCTTAAAGTTGGAGATGTTATTGAAGGAAAAGTCAAGAATCTAACTGACTTTGGTGCATTTATTGATCTTGGTGGTGTTGATGGATTACTTCATATCTCTGAGATATCATGGACTAGAATTGAGAATCCTAAGAAAGTATTTAATGTAGGCGATGTTGTAAAAGTATTTGTCAAAGAGATTAACGGTAATAAAATTGCTCTTAGCGCTAAATTCCCTGATGAAGATCCATGGGCTAATATTGAGAGAGATTTCCCGGTGGGTTCTGTAGTTAAAGGTAAAGTTGCCAGAATGACTGATTTTGGCGCTTTTGTACAAATTGCAGAAAATGTCGATGCACTTCTTCATGTGTCACAGATTTCAAAAGAACATGTGGCAAAGCCAGAAGACGTTCTTGAAATTGGTCAAGAAATCGAAGCTAAGATTACTGATTACAAAGAAGATGGACATAAGATATCCCTTAGCATGAAAGCTCTTATTGAAGATGAAGAATCAGATGATGATGCTGATATAGCTGATGTTGATATTGAGAAGGTTGCAAATGAGCTAGAGAATGAATCATCTAACGAAGAATAATAGGGTTTTTGCTTATGGATAATTATGAAGGTTTTAAAAAAGACGTTTATAGCCTAACTAAAATCGATTTAAATGCTTATAAAGAGAAGCAGATGAAACGTCGTATTGACAGTTTGATTTCTAAACATAATATCAAAACATATGATGAATATGTTAAGCTTCTAAAGGATGATAAAGATGCATTTGAGGAATTTGTTGGATTTCTTACTATTAATGTGTCTGAATTCTATAGAAATCCTGAACAATGGGATTTATTTGTAAGTGAATTTGTTCCAGAACTAATTGAAAAGTTTGGCAAGAGACTTAAGATCTGGAGTGCGGCTTGTTCTACAGGTGATGAGCCTTATTCACTGGTAATGGCACTTTCTAAATATTTAGATCTTTCGCAGATTAAGATTATTGCAACTGATATTGATAAGCAGATTCTTGCACAGGCCAAAGTCGGTCTATATAGCGAGAAGAGCATTGCGAATGTTCCAGAAGAGTATAAGAAGAAATTCTTTACTAAAGTAGGACCATCATATCAGATTGATGAAAAAGTAAAAAGATGTGTTGAATTTCGTCAACATAATTTACTAAGAGACCAATATTTTGATGATTGCGATTTGATTGTATGTAGAAATGTTCTTATATACTTTACTGATGAAGCTAAATTCGAAGTATATGGAAAATTTGCAAAATCTCTTAAGAAAAATGGCATTCTTTTCATTGGTAATACAGAACAGATTATTGATTATTCAAAATTAGGTTATAAGAGAAGATATTCTTTCTATTACGAGAAGGAAAAATAAGATTTATAAAAACCCGCCTCTTGGCGGGTTCTTTCTTTAACATAAAAATTCGATATATAATTAATTTAATCTGTATTTAATAATATGTATGATATATTTTTTGAGATATAAACTATCATTTAGCTTAGATGAAATATCAACATATGTTTCCTTGGAACTCAAATTCTCTTTGAATAGTTTCTCATCTTCGAAAAGCATCTTATCAAACACGGGAAGATATAACCCTTCTACATCTATACAACAATTGCTTTTCTTACATGGTACTGCGTTATTTTTGTTATTATCGTTTAATAATTGTTTTGGAATAATTATATCTTCATTTAATAAATGCACATAATTTTTGTAATTATCGAAATAGTATTTGAGGGTACATGAATTTGGCTTTAATATAGTCTTGATTATATTTTTCTCGAATAATATATAGTAAAATCCAGATTTAACAACAAATCTTTTGGGTATATTGTAATCTGTTGTTATTTTTGCTACAATTTCGCCATTTGTATTGGTTATTTCACTAATAGTAGAATTGTCTATGTTATCTGTTATATGAAGATAGCGAAGTATTATTAAGAGTTCAACCATTCCTTGTACATCTTCTAAATTGTGAGTTATAAGATTGTGATAACATTCTTCGTCATTACATTTCTCGTATAATTTATATTGATGTATTAATTCTCCACCATCAAAACTGTCTTCTCTTTCTATTCCCAGAAAAGATTCAAATGTTTTTTGCTTTAAATTGCCAAGGCATAGAATATCTTTTAACTTCTTACATTCTTTATATATATCAAGGTGTTCATATTCCATATAATTATATTCAATTCCATTATGATTCATTCTGGATTTAATAAATGGAAAATCGAATGACAAACCATTAAATGATATAAAGCAATTAACATCTTTAGAATAATTAATAAATTCAATTAGAATGTCTTTTTCTTCACTTCTTTTATCAGCAAATAGAAGAGTGACTTTAATTTTATCTTTTTCAAGTCTTGCAAGACCAATCATATAGATGTGATTTATTTCTCTTGAAAAACCTGTTGTCTCAATATCTAACAGACAGGTATTATTTCTTAAATATTTTAATTCCTCATCTTCGATTGTTCTGTCGTAAATCTCATTAATTATTTTCATATTTGCTATTTTACCAAAAAAATTTTTAAAATGTGTAAAAAATAATACAAAATTTGCAATAGTTATTTATTTAACGATTAATAAAGTGTTATAATATAAAATAACTGTGGTATATCCACAATTAATAACGAAAGAGAGGAAAACGAATTATGGGTATAATGACGTTTAAAGGTGGCGTCCATCCATATGATGGCAAGGAATTATCTAAAGCCAAGCCAGTTCGCAAATATCTCCCTAAAGGTGAATTAGTTTTTCCTTTATCGCAGCATATTGGCGCTCCGGCATCCCCTATTGTTAACGTAGGTGATATTGTCCTTCGCGGTCAGAAGATTGCTGAAGCAGGTGGCTTTGTGTCATCTCCGATTTACTCATCTGTCTCAGGTACGGTTAAAGCTATCGAGCCTAGAAGAGTAGCTATTGGTGACATGGTTAATTCAATCATTATTGAGAATGATGGCGCCTACACAGAGACTGGTTTCTCTCCTTGTGAAGATTATTCTTCATTATCAAACGAAGAGATAATTGGCAAGATTAAAGATGCTGGTGTTGTAGGTATGGGAGGAGCTGGTTTCCCTACCCATGTTAAGCTATCACCAAAGAATCCGGAGGATATTGACCATATTATTGCTAATTGTGCAGAGTGTGAGCCATATCTTACAGCTGATTATAGAAGGATGATGGAGAATCCCGAGAAATTAATCGGTGGAATGAAGGTTGTATTAAAGCTTTTCCCTGAGGCACTTGGCGTATTTGGTATTGAGGATAACAAACCTGATTGTATTGCTAAAATCAATAATCTTATCAAAGATGAAGAAAGAATGGTTGTTGTTCCTCTTAGGACAAAATACCCACAAGGTGGTGAGCGTCAATTAATATACGCTTGTACAAAACGTGCTATTAATGCTAAGATGCTTCCGGCTGATGCAGGATGTATTGTTGATAATGTTGAGACAATGGTTGCTATATACAATGCTGTTGTTGAAGGAAAGCCTGTAATGAATCGTATATTTACTGTTACAGGTGGTGCTGTTACAGAGCCTAGAAACTATGATATGTATATAGGTACTTCTTTCGAAGAATTCTTAGAAGAGTCTGGCGGCTTTATGAAAGATTGTAAGAAGATGGTTGCCGGTGGTCCTATGATGGGATTTGCCATAAAAGATGCCAAGATTCCTACAACTAAGACAACATCAGCCCTTGTTTGTCTTGATGTTGATGAAGCATCAATGTATAAGACTACTAATTGTATTAATTGTGGCAGATGCGTTGAGGCATGTCCTGAGAATTTGATTCCTTCAAAGCTTGCTAAATTTGCTGAGACAGGAAGAAAAGAAGATTTTGAGAAGTGGTACGGCTTAGAATGTATTGAATGTGGAAGCTGTACATTTATGTGTCCTGCTAGAAAACATCTTGCTCAATCAATCAAGACTATGAAGAAGCAGATTTTAGCAGATAAGAGAAATAAGAAGTAAGGAGGTAATTATTTAAATGGATAAAATGTTTAATGTTTCATCATCTCCTCACGTAAGAGGAAGGATGGATACACAGAAAATAATGCTTTGTGTTCTTATTTCTTTGTTACCAGCTACATTATTTGGTATTTATAATTTTGGATATAAAGCATTAATTATAATTCTTGTAACTGTTGCAAGTTGTGTAATATCTGAATGGTTGTTTAATTTAATCGTAAAGAAAGACAATACAATTAAAGATTTGAGCGCAGTTGTAACCGGTCTGTTATTAGCACTTAACCTACCTCATACATTGCCATGGTGGCAAGCAGTAATAGGTGGTGTGTTTGCTATTGTCGTTGTTAAATGTTTATTTGGTGGAATCGGTCAAAACTTTATGAACCCTGCTCTTGGTGCAAGAGTCTTTCTGATAATTTCATTCGCAAGTCAAATGACTAGCTTTACATATGATGGAATTACAGAAGCTACACCTTTAGCATTACTTAAAGAAGGCGAAACTGTTGAGCCACTTAAGATGCTTCTTGGTACTGAAGCAGGTACAATTGGTGAGACCTCGGTTATTTGTTTACTTATCGGAGCAATTTTCCTGATTCTTATGGGTATAATTGATATTAGAATACCTGCTGCATATATTTTGACTTTTGCAGTATTTATCCTGCTATTTGGTGGTCATGGATTTGATGTTACATTCTTAATTGAACATTTATGTGGTGGTGGATTAATTCTAGGTGCCTTCTTTATGGCTACTGACTATGTAACAAGTCCAATTACTCCGCTTGGTAAGATAATATTTGGAATATTACTTGGAATTCTTACAGGAATTTTCCGTATATTTGGTTCTTCTGCAGAGGGAGTATCATATGCAATTATTATTGGTAACCTTGTTGTTCCTCTAATTGAGAAGATTACTATTCCTAGAGCTTTTGGTATTACTAAAGTAAAGGAGGTAAAAGAAGATGAATAAAATCGTTAAAGATGCACTTGTTTTAACTCTGATTACTTTAATTGCCGGATTGGCACTTGGTATTGTATATGAAGTTACTAAAGAGCCAATAGCAGCAGCTAGTGAAAAAGCTAAGCAGGAATCTTACAAAGAAGTATTTGAAACTGCTGATTCATTTGAAGATTTAGAGAGCTTTGATGCTGATAAAGCCAATGATATTATTAGCCAGAAAGGTTATACAGATGGTACCGTTACTACTTGTGAAGTTGTTAATTGTGTTAAAGCTTTAGATGCTAGTAAGAATGTACTAGGTTACGTTGTGACTATGAAGTCTAAAGCTGGCTATGGCGGTGATCTTGTATTCTCTATGGGGGTTACAAAAGATGGAATCCTTAATGGATATTCAATTACAGAGATTAATGAGACACCTGGTCTTGGTATGAAAGCTCAAGATGATAAATTCAAAGATCAATTTAAGGGTATTAAAGCAACTACATTAGAAGTATCTAAGACTGGTAGCGGAGAAGAGAATACAATTCAGGCAATCTCTGGTGCTACAATTACTTCTAAAGCTGTTACTTATGCTATTGATGCTGGTCTTGTATATGTTTCTAGCTTATTACAAGGAGGTGCAGCATAATGGGTAAATTAGGAGAACGTTTATTTAATGGTTTAATTAAAGAGAACCCTACATTCATTCTTATGCTTGGTATGTGTCCTACACTTGCCGTTACAACTTCAGCTATGAATGGTGTGGGTATGGGACTATCTACAATGGTAGTTCTTGTTATGTCTAACTTATTTATTTCAGCACTTCGAAAAGTTATACCTGATAAAGTTAGAATTCCTGCATTTATTGTAATTGTTGCTTCATTTGTAACAATTGTGCAATTCTTAGTTCAAGGATTTTTGCCGGATTTATACGATGCACTTGGAATCTATATTCCACTTATTGTTGTTAACTGTATAATTCTTGGACGTGCAGAAAGTTATGCATCTAAGAATCCGGTGTTGCCATCTGTTTTTGATGGACTAGGTATGGGACTTGGATTTACAGCAGGACTTACAATTATTGGTGCTGTAAGAGAGTTGATTGGCGCTGGAGCAATTTTTGGATATCAACTCCTTCCACTTGCTGATGAATCTACAGGTCAGGCTGGTTATACTCCCATATCAATATTTATTCTTGCACCGGGTGCCTTTCTTGTTCTAGGCTTCTTAGTTGCAATAATGAATAAGATTAGAGATAACGCGGAGAAGAAGGGTGTTAAGATTGCACCTCCTCAAGGTTGCCTTGCTGGAGATTGTGCTTCATGTGCTAATAAGTGCGATTCACCTAATGTAGAAAAAGTTGTTAAAGCTGATAGTAATAATGAAGAGAAAACCGAGGAATAGGAGGGAGCACATAAATGAAAACATTAATTATTATATTAATCGCATCATCTATCGTTAATAACGTAGTGCTTAGCCAATTCTTAGGACTATGTCCATTCCTTGGTGTTTCTAAGAAGACTGAGACTGCTGCTGGTATGGGTGGCGCAGTAATATTTGTTATTACAATTTCATCACTTGTAGCTAGTTTGATTTATAAGTTTATTCTAGTACCTACAGGTTTTGAATATTTACAAACAATCGTATTTATCTTAGTAATTGCTGCATTAGTGCAATTTGTTGAAATGTTCTTAAGGAAGAAAGTGCCAAGTCTATATAAGTCACTTGGCGTATATCTTCCACTGATTACAACAAACTGTGCCGTTCTTGGTGTGGCACTTAAGAATGTTACTAATGAATACAATATTCTAGAGTCAGTTGTTAATGGATTTGGTACAGCAGTTGGTTTTGCAATTGCAATTATTATAATGGCTGGCATTAGAGAAAAAATTGAATACAATGATATTCCTAAGCCTTTTAGAGGATCTGCTCTTGTTCTAATTACAGCTGGTCTTATGGCTATGGCATTCTTTGGATTCTCAGGTGTTATATAGGAGGTAAGATATGATAGTAGGAATAATTTTAGCGGCTGTTATTGTCGGCGCTACAGGTTGTATACTAGGTTTCTTCCTTCGTTTCTCTGCTGAGAAATTCAAAGTTGAAGTTGATGAAAGAGAGACTGCTATACTTGATGTATTGCCTGGTAATAACTGTGGTGGATGTGGATATGCCGGATGTTCTGGTCTTGCTGCAGCGATTGTCAAAGGCGAAGCGCCTGTTAATGGATGCCCGGTTGGTGGTAATCCTGTTGCTGCTGAAGTTGGTAAGATTATGGGACAAGAAGTTGAAGAAGGTGTTAAAAAAGTGGCCTTCGTAAAATGTGCCGGAACTTGCGAACAAGCAGGAAGTGACTATAAATACACTGGTGTAGAAGATTGTAATTCAATGTTCTTAGTGCCTGGTGGTGGTCCAAAGTCATGTAATTATGGCTGTATGGGCTATGGAAGCTGTGTGGCTGCCTGCCCGTTTGATGCCATTCATATTGTTGATGGTGTAGCCAAAGTTGAACCAATGGCTTGTAAGGCTTGTGGTAAATGTGTTGATACATGCCCTAAGAAGCTTATTGAATTAATTCCTTATGATGCTACACATGTTGTTCAATGTAGCTCTAAGGATAAGGGTAAAGATGTTATGTCTGTATGTAAAGTTGGATGTATTGGATGCAAGCTTTGCGAGAAGAATTGTGAAGCAGATGCTATTCATGTAGTAGACAATATTGCATACATTGATCAGGATAAGTGTACTGGATGTGGAGTTTGTGCTGAAAAATGCCCTAAGAAGATAATTAAATAAGCATAAGATGAGAAGGAATCAAATGCTAATGCCAATTCTATTGATGGAGGTTATATATGGATTCTCCTGAATGGGTTAAGAGGCTTCCAGAAGCTTTGGATGTTAATAATAAGCAGCTCTTTGTTGTCGCTGGTATGGGTATGGATAAGACAACAGCCTATATAACTATGCATGAGCGAGACAAAGATGGTAATTGGCAGCAGATTCTTTCTACTCTAGGTTACGTGGGTAAGAATGGTATGTGTATGGATCAAGATCATGTTGAAGGTTGTAGTCAGACACCAATAGGTACATATCATTTTAATAAAGCATTTGGTATAGCAAAAGATCCTGGTTGTTCAATGCCTTATACTAAGGTTACAGATGATACATATTGGTCAGGAGATCAGACTACTCAGTATAACCAAATGGTTAGTGGAAAAGAGTATCCTAATCTTAATAAAGAGGATAGTGAACACATAATTGATTATGAGTATCAATATCAATATTGCTTAAATATCAGCTTTAATGAAGAGGGTACACCAGGAAGAGGTTCGGCAATATTCTTACATTGCTTTGGCCCACAGAAGCCTTTTACAGGCGGTTGTGTGGCAGTTCCTGAATATATCATGAAAACCATTATGCAGAAGGTAAAATCTGATTGTGTTGTTGTTATAGATACATTTGATAATTTACATTGCGAATTCTAACAATTCGTTATTGGGTTTTTAACATATTATCATCAACACCAGATGTCTTATGGATTTTTCCATCTTTACTTACAAAGATGGCTTCAGTATCAGGTATGGATTCAATGAAATCCATACCTTTTTTTAGTCCATATGCAAAGGCAATAGTAGATAAAGCATCTCCATCAGTGGAAGAACTATTAATTATAGTTACGCTGTCTAATTCATTATCAACAGGATATCCTGTATTAATATCAATTATATGATGATATTTCTTGCCATTATATTCAAAATAACGTTGATAGTCACCAGAAGTAACAATAGATTTGTTTGACACACTTAATGCACAAAGGGGAGTACCTGATTCGTCAAAAGGTTTTTGTATTCCAATATTGTAATTTGTATTGCCATCTTTTTTATCAAGGCATAGAACATTGCCACCCAGGTTAATAACACCTTTATTAATGCCGTTTTCATTAAGATAATCTTTGATTTTATCAGCAATAAAGCCTTTGGCAATACCTCCAAGATCAATTTGTTCTTTATCAGTTAAAAGTCTGACCTTGTTTTCTGCAATTTCTATATTATTATAGTTAAAACCCATTGCATTATTGATTTCTTCCTGAGTTGGAGGAATAGTTCTATTCTTAATATCCCATAGAGTTGTTAATTTTCCAATAGAAATATCAAATGCATCATTAGAAATATCTCCATAATACTTTCCTTTATTAATAAGGTCTACAGTATCTTGGTTAACTTCAACAAACTCACAATTTGCATGGTTAATCTTGTATATATCCGAGTTTTCCTTAGTATTACTAAGCATATCATCATATTTCTTAGCTATATTAAAACACTCATCAATATATTCTTTCGAATCATCGCCATACAGAGTAATAGTAATGATAGTATCAAGTGCAAATCCATTCTTGGTAACAGGCTTATTAGAATTTATATTACAAGAGCATGAGCAAAGTCCAATTAACATTATCATACAAAATATTATGCTTATTATTTTAAAGCCGGTTTTATGTGACATATATTATCTCCTTAAGGTGTCTTATTTAGCGCAGAACATATTAAGCTTCTTAATTTTGCTATATGTTTGAATATATATTTATATCTGATAGTTCTTCGCCAATAATATGTAAGTGATTGATGTTTAATTGTTGTTAATATTAGGACGGAAACCGCGACAAATTCGCCATCCAGGCTCAGTTGTCGCTAATTTCGACATCCATGTCGAAATTTTTCCTACTTTAAGCAATCACTAACATATTCTATGCTCGAACTAATGCTATAAATATATATTCAAACATATAGCAATAATAGATAGCGTGTGTTGTTCTGCACTTAATTACTTACTTTGGGTATTTAGCATGTTATACTATCTAGATACGAATTTAACTAAAGCTTAGTATATGTTAGTAATTGATTCTACGAGAAAAATTCGTGACATGGATGTCACGAATAGGTGCGAACCGTCTGGATGACGGATTTCGCACCGGTTTTCGTCCAATTATAGATTAATACGTAATATCAATTACTTACATATAGTTAGCGAATAGTTACTCGTAGATAGATAGTATAATATGCTAAATACCCATATAATAATAAATAATGCAGAACAGCAATATATATCAATTATATAGTGATTTTTCCTTTAAAATATGGTAAATTAATACATTGGTAGATTATATACATGAATATAATAACAAAGGATTTTTTATGTTACAAGAAATAGATTTTACCAACAAAAAAAGAGTTGTAATAAAGATAGGTTCTAATTCACTTCTTCATAAATCATCTGGAAGAATTGATTATCTTAAGATTGAAAAGCTTATTAGAGAGATAGTTGACCTTAGAAATAGAGGAATAGATGTATGCCTTGTGTCTTCCGGAGCAATTGCAGTAGGAAGAGAATCATTTGAAAATGGCATTGGTGAAGAGACAAATGCCAAGAAACAGGCTCTCGCATCTATTGGACAGGCAAGGCTTGTAAGCATATATCAGAACATTTTCAGAGAGTATAACCAGGAAGCCGGCCAGGTTCTTATGACAAAGAATACAATTACTGATAATGTATCGAGAAAAAATGCTCAAAACACATTTGAAGCTTTATTTGATCTTGGAATTGTTCCAATTGTTAATGAAAATGATACAATTTCAACTTTTGAGATGCAATTTGGAGATAATGATACACTTTCAGCACTTGTGGCTTACCTTATTAAAGCGGATTTACTCATTCTTCTTACAGATATTGACGGATTATATACGTCTAATCCACGCACCCATGAAGATGCAAAGTTTGTGCCGCTAGTGGAGAATATTGATGATGTAATCGATATGGGTTCTAGTTCTGTAGGCTCAAGTGTAGGTACAGGTGGTATGCACACAAAGCTTATTGCAGGGAAAATTGCTACATTATCGGGAGCAGATATGGTAATTGCTAACAGCAAGGATTTATCAATTATTCATGAAATAATAGATGCGAATTTTAAGGGAACTGTATTTAAATCAAATTACGATGAATATTTTGATGTTCTAGGTTATATTGAAGATAATTATAGTTATTAAACACTTAAATAGAGGGAATAATAATGATTACTCAAAAAACTATTGATAGAATTAATGAACTTGCTCATAAATCCAAGAAAGAAGGGCTTACTCCCTCAGAGAAAGAAGAACAAAAGATGCTTAGACAGGAATATATTGAAGCTATTAGAGGAAATATAAGAAGTCAGCTTGATAATGTTGATATCTTAGAAGCTGATGGCTCAACAACACATTTAAGCGATGTAAGAAAGAAGCATATGCATGAAAAGTAATAAGAAGGTTAGAACTAAAATTCTTATGAAAAGAGCAAGGCTTTCTGATGAAGAAATACTAGAGGGCTCTAATAGGATTGCTAATATACTTGAAATAATAATTAATAGATCAGGAACGAAAGATATTTTATGCTTTTATCCTCTTGATAAAGAAGTAAACCTTCTTAGCTTATATGAGAAATTGCTTTCTAAAGGTCATAATCTGTTCTTTCCGGTATCGGGAGAAGAAGAGATTAACTTCTATAAGGTAAATGACTTAAATGGCTTTGAAAAAGGGAAATTCAATGTATATGAGCCAATAAATAGGGATAATATATTCTTAGACAAAGAAGCTCTTGTTATTTGCCCGGGACTTGCCTTTGATAAGAAGAATAATAGAATTGGATATGGCAGGGGCTACTATGACAGATTCTTAAAGAAGCATCAAAACACTACGCCCATAGGAGTATGCTTTGGCTTCCAAATGGTTGAAGAACTTAATGTAAGCTTCTGGGATGTTCCTATGGAAATGATTGTTACAGACACAGTACTCAAGAGATAAATTATATTACAAGGAGATTAATGATGGACTTAATTGAATTATGTAAGAACGCTAAAGAATCAAAATATATTATAGCTAAATTAGATACTAACACTAAGAATAAAGTGCTTTTTGAAACAGCAACAAAGCTAATTGAGGATTCGAAAGACATTATTAAAGGTAATGAATTAGACTTAAAAAGAGCTAAAGAAAACAACATGCCAGAAAGCCTTCAGGATAGACTTTTGCTTAATGAAGATAGAATCAAGGGGATTGCAGAAGGTATTAGACAAGTAGCTTCTCTTGATGATCCAATAGGCGAAGTTACATCTATGAAGAAGCGTCCTAACGGTCTTGAGATTGGCAAAAAACGTGTTCCTATGGGAGTAGTAGGTGTAATATACGAAGCAAGACCCAATGTTACCGCAGATGTATTCTCCCTTTGCTTTAAGACAAGCAATGTGTGTATTCTTAAGGGGGGCTCAGATGCACTAGAATCTAACAAAGCTATTGTAAGCGTCATCCACAAAGTTCTTTTGGATAATAATATTCCAATTCAAGCTTGTACATTAATTGAGGATAATGATAGAGCTACTACTACACAATTTATGAAGATGAAAGATTATGTAGATGTTCTTATTCCACGTGGTGGAGCTGGTCTTATTCGCTCAGTTGTGGAAAATGCAACAATTCCTGTGATTGAGACAGGAACCGGTAATTGTCATGTATATGTTGATTCAACGTGTGATATTGATATGGCTCTTGATATTGTTGAAAATGCCAAGACTCAACGTATTGGTGTATGTAATGCCTGTGAGTCTCTTGTAATCCATAAGGATATTATTGATAAGTTTCTACCAGCTCTTGAGAAGCGATTAAAGGACAGAGTGGAACTAAGATGTGATAATAGAGCATTAGAAAAGATTTCAAGTGGAATAAAGGCTTCAGAAGAAGATTATAGAACAGAATATCTTGATTACAAATTATCTATTAAGACTGTTGATAGCATAGATGAAGCTATTAGTCACATTAATAAGAATAATACAGGACATTCAGAATCAATTGTGTCTAATAATTATGATAATGTACAGAAATTCTTAAATGAAGTTGATGCCGCATGTGTATATGCTAATGCTTCAACCAGATTTACTGATGGATTTGAATTTGGATTTGGTGCCGAAATTGGTATAAGCACACAGAAACTTCATGCCAGAGGCCCTATGGGGCTTGAAGCTTTAACAAGTTCAAAATACGTAATATATGGTAATGGTCAGATTAGATAGTTACTGGAGAGACAATGGATAAATTAGCTAGAAATAAAGAAGATATCGAAGAAACTAATATTCAGTATGAATATATCAATAAATTAAAAAATATTATCAAATCAAAATCTGATAGTTTAAATAGACCTCTCACCTATAATGTTACCACATTTGGATGCCAGATGAATGCCAGAGATTCTGAGAAACTTGTTGGAATTCTTGAGGAAATAGGATATATTCCATCAAAGGATGAGAATGCTGATTTCGTAATATATAATACGTGTACTGTTAGAGAAAATGCTAATAATAAAGTCTATGGCCGACTGGGATATCTACATTCCCTTAAGAAAAAGAATCCCGACATGATAATTGCACTATGTGGATGCATGATGCAGGAAGAAGTCGTAATTAATAAGCTAAAAGAATCATATAGATTTGTTAATCTTATTTTTGGTACACATAATATTTTTAAATTCCCGGAACTTCTTTATAACACATTTAAATCAGATGATATGATAATTGACATATGGGAAGATACTAATCGTATTGTTGAGAAGCTTCCTGTCTCAAGAAAGTATTCATTCAAATCAGGTGTCAATATTATGTTTGGGTGTAATAATTTCTGTAGCTATTGTATTGTGCCTTATGTAAGAGGACGTGAGCGCTCTAGAAAGCCGGAAGAGATAATTGATGAGATTAAGCACCTTGTGGATGACGGTGTAAAAGAAGTAATGCTTCTTGGGCAAAATGTTAATTCATATGGTAAAGGATTAGAAGATAATATTAATTTTGCAAAGCTTCTTCAGAAAGTTGACGATATTAAGGGATTAGAACGAATTCGTTTTATGACAAGTCATCCTAAGGATTTATCTGACGAACTCATAGAAGTTATGGCAAATTCTAAGAATGTATGCAATCATTTACATTTGCCACTTCAATCAGGCAGTAGCAGGATTCTGGCTAAGATGAATCGTCATTATGATAAAGAAACATATCTCAATCTTGTTAAAAAGATAAGAAATAAAATGCCGGATATTGCCCTTACTACTGATATAATTGTGGGATTTCCAGGAGAAACTGAAGAAGATTTTCTTGAAACAATGGATGTGGTAAGACAAGTTGAATTTGATTCTGCATTTACATTTATCTATTCTAAGAGAACAGGAACACCAGCTGCAGCTATGGATAATCAGATTCCTGAAGATATTATAAAAGAAAGATTCAATAGATTATTAGAAGAAGTACAGCAAATAAGTCGAAGAAAAGCAAAAAACTATACGGGCAGCCTTCAAAGTGTCCTTGTGGAAAATGTTAATTCTCAAGATGCTACACTTGTAAGCGGAAGAATGAGTAATAATTCTATTGTACATTTCCCCGGAGATGACAACTTGATTGGCAAGATAGTTAATGTTAAGCTTTCAGAATGCAAAGGGTTTTATTATATTGGAGAGTTACATGAGTAAATGGCTTAAAAAGCGAGATATTATTCTAATAATATCTTTACTTCTTGTGGGAGTAATTGCTCTTTTGATATGGCATTTTATATATTCTGTTGATGGTAAATTCGTATCTGTAGAACAAAGAGGCAATTTAATTGGCACATATCCTCTTAATGTAGATAAAGAAATAGAGATTGAACATAGAGGACAGGTTGTTAATAAGATTATTATAGAGGATGGCTACTGTTATATGGAAAATGCCGAGTGTCCGGATCATCTATGTATAAAGCAGGGGAAGATAGAGAAAATTGGTCAGACTATAGTATGTCTGCCTAATAGGGTTGTTGTTACAGTTATCTCTGATAGTGATACAGAATATGATAGTATAGCAAATTAAACTATATATAGGGAGATTTATGAAGAAATCATTACCTGCACTTGCAGTTTTTTTGACATTTGCATTAATATGCAGTTATATAGAATCGCTAATTCCCATACCATTTGGCGTTCCGGGAATGAAGCTTGGTCTTACTAATGTAGTAATAATTCTTCTATTATATTTGTTTGGTCCTATAGATGCAATTGTGGTATCAATCTTAAGGATACTTCTTATTGGATTTATGTTCGGTAATATCTATTCTATATGTTATAGTCTGGCTGGCGGACTACTTAGTTTTGTATGTATGTATCTTCTATACAGATTCTCTAAGTTCAAAATGATTACTGTATCTGTCGTTGGTGGTTTTATGCACAACGTAGGGCAGCTTATTATTGCTATATTGTTCTTTGAGAATACATATCTTATATATTATCTTCCTGTACTCTTAATAACTGGTGTTGTGACAGGAGCTGTAATCGGTGTTATTGCACAGGCTGTGTATGCAAGAATTAATAAATTCATACATAAAGACGATATATCGAATGATAATATTAAGAATAAATCCAATGAAGAACTGGTAGAAAGAAAGGATAATACATGATAGCTTTTCTAAACGGAAGAATAGATAGTATTGATGATAATTATATTTATATAGATTGTAATGGCATAGGATATAGAGTCATGATGTCTGCATCTGACTTAAATGATATTGGAAATATCGGAGAAAACGTACGTATTTATACACATTTTCATGTAACCGAGAATGAAATGTCTCTATATGGCTTCGTTTCTAAAAAGAGTAAAGAATTATTTGAAATGCTTATATCGGTTAATGGAATAGGACCTAAAGCAGGAATTGCTATACTTAGTGAACTTACTCCCGATGAATTAATGAAGGCTTTAATTACTGGAGATTCCAAGGCAATTTGTGCTGCCAAAGGCGTTGGTAAGAAAATTGCTGAAAGAGCTATCCTAGAACTTGGGAATATAATTGACGCAAGTAAAATTATTAATTCAAATTCTACAAGAATTGAAAGTGCCTATGATTCTGATGTTATTATGGCGCTTGAAGCCTTAGGCTATTCTAGAAGGGAATCTACAGAGGCTCTTAATAGTGTTGATTATGTTGAAGGCATGAGCGAAGAAGATTTGCTTAAAGAATGCCTCAAGGTAATGATTTAGCATTTGATAAAGGAAAACAATATGAAACGTGTAATTTCTACAGAACTCAAGAAAGAAGAAGAAATTGTTGAAGCAACATTAAGGCCGAAGAATCTTAATGAATACATCGGTCAGGATAATGTAAAAGAAAACCTTAAAGTATATATAGAAGCTGCAAAAAAACGTAGTGAGTCTCTTGATCATGTTCTTTTATATGGACCACCTGGACTTGGCAAGACAACTCTTTCTAATATTATAGCAAATGAAATGGGTGTTAATATCAAAATAACATCTGGACCTGCAATTGCAAAACCGGGTGAAATGGCAGCTATTCTTAACGGTCTTAAGGAGAACGATATCCTGTTTATAGATGAGATTCACAGACTAAATAGACAGGTAGAAGAAGTATTATATCCGGCAATGGAAGATTACTGTATTGATATTATGATTGGCAAAGGGCAAAGTGCCAAGTCAATTAGATTGGAACTTCCCAAGTTCACATTAATTGGTGCAACAACAAGAGCAGGACTACTTAGTGCACCACTTCGTGATAGATTCGGCGTTATTTTCCATATGGAGTTTTATAATCCAGAGGAATTAGCTACAATTGTAAATGCATCTTCTAAAGTATTAAATGTTGATATTGATAGTAAAGGTGCTTATGAAATAGCAAGAAGAAGTCGTGGAACTCCTCGTCTTGCTAATAGACTTCTTAAGAGAGTAAGGGATTTCGCAGAAGTAGAATATGATGGAACCATAACAGAAGATGTTGCAAGACAGGTACTAGACCGCCTTAATGTGGATTCAATGGGACTAGATGTTAATGACAGGAATATACTTCTTACAATTATTGAGAAATACAATGGTGGTCCTGTGGGAATCGATACCCTATCGGCAACAATTGGAGAAGATGCTTCTACTATTGAAGATGTATATGAGCCATATCTGGTTAAGGAAGGATTAATAACTAGAACGCCTAAGGGAAGAGTGGCAACAGAGTCTGCTTTTTCGCATTTTGGCATTAAGTATCTTGAATAAAGGGTTAATATATGGTTAAATAAAAGGTGTTAAGTTGTTTTAGGAGGAATGTTATGTCTGCCAAGAAAAATACAGAAGTACTTATAGGTGGAAAAAAATATACTATCTCTGGGTATGAAGAGGAAGAATATCTACAGAGAGTTGCGTCATATATTAATTCTAAGCTTAAGGAATTTAATGAAATAGATAGTTTCAGAAAGCTTCCTCAAGATATGAAGTCGATACTTACGGAAGTAAATATTGCCGATGATTATTTTAAAGCAAAGGAACAAATAGATAAACTCGAAAGTGATTGCGAAACAAAAGATCAAGACATATTCAAATTCAAGCACGATCTTATTAATCTTCAAGTCGAAAACGAAGAACTTAAGAAGCGTATAGAGAGTTTAGATGAAGAGAAGAAGGAATTACTTCTTGCAAAAACCAAATTAGAAGCATCTCTTGAAGAATCACTTCTCGGACCATCTACAAGTAATTATAATTAAATTTAACTAATAAATTCCCAGCCATTGTGTTGGGGATTTTTTATAGAAAGGATTATAAATGCGTGATTTTGAAGTTCTTGCGCCAGCGGGAGACCTGGAAATTTTCAAATCAGTTATTGATGCTGGTGCAGATGCTGTATATTTTGGTGGGAAACACTTTTCTGCGAGAGCCTATGCTAATAACTTTGATTATGAAGAAAGTAAAGAAGCATTAAAATATGCACATTTGCATAATAAAAAGGCTTATCTAACCCTTAATACATTAATAAAAAACAAAGAATTTGATGATGATTTGTATAATTACATCAGGTTTTATTATGAGAATGGACTAGATGGAATTATTGTACAGGATATAGGTCTTATCAAATATATCAGAGAAGTATTTCCTGATTTAAATGTTCATGGAAGCACTCAACTTGCTGTATGTAATTCTTATGGAGTAAGTCTCTTTGAGAAGCTTGGTGTAACTCGTATTGTACCTGCCAGGGAATTGTCTCTTGAAGAAATAAGGACTATATATGATAATACCAAAATAGAGCTTGAAGTCTTCGTACATGGTGCTCTATGTTATTGTTATTCCGGAGATTGTCTTATGAGCAGTCTTATAGGTGGCAGAAGTGGCAATCGAGGAAGATGTGCACAACCTTGTCGCCTTGAATACGACGTATATAACGGCAAGAACAGGTTAAACAGTAGAGGGGGCTATGTTCTTAGTCTAAAAGACTTGTGTGGAATTAACGACCTGGATAAACTTTATAGAAGCGGAGTAACTTCTCTAAAAATCGAAGGTCGAATGAAAAAGAAACAGTATGCATGTAACGTAGTCAATATCTATAGAAGATATGTGGATCTGCTATTAAATAACCTGTCAAAGGGAATTGATTCATATGAAGTGTCAGATAAAGACAAGAATCTATTATTAGATCTTGGTAATAGATGCGGATTTACAAATAGCTATTATTACGGCAAAAAGGATAGAATGGTTACCTTTGAGAGTCCAAGCCATGAGAATAAGGACGTTAGTTATTGCTTTGAGGAAATGAAAATTCCTGTAAAATGCAAATTTACAGCCAGAATAAATGAACCAATTGAACTAGTGGTTGCAAAAGATGATATTAAAGTTAATCTTAAGGGCGTAAACTGTGAAATTGCAAGTAATAAACCGGTAAATATATCTGATATTGATAAAAGATTAAATAAAACCGGAAATACCAGCTTTTACTTCGATGAAATAGAACATGATACAGATAACAACATTTTTATTCCCCTTGGAGACGTTAACAGACTTAGAAAAGAAGCCCTTGATTTATTAGAAGAAAAGATACTATATCCATTTAAAAGGAATATATCAGACATTATATCTACTCAAAATATACAAAGCGTAGATAATAAAGATTCTAAAGAAATATCTGATTTAATAATATCTATTCAAAATACATATCAATTAGATGTCTTATCAGCAAATAAAAGTCTAAAGAATGTTGATTTGGTAATTTCTTTAGCTGATATAAAAGATTTTATAGATATTGAAAGAATTAGAAAGATGTCTGTTTTCAATAATATATTTGTTGAATTTCCAACTGTTATAAGGAAAGAATCTAAAGAATTATTAGAACAAAACGTTGAAATAATAAGAAAGTATGATGGATATATAGTTTCTAGTTATGATGGAATGGAATTTATTAGAGAAAATAAGTTAAAGGGTGTTGTTATTTCCGGAAGCTACATTTATACATTTAACAATAATTCAATAAGAGCAATACGTGAATTAGGAATTGATTATAATATAGCACCTTATGAATTAAACTATAAAGAACTTTCCCATAGGAATAATTCTAATAGTATTATTACAATCTATGGTAAATATCCAATGATGATTACTAATAATTGTATTAATAAGAATTGCTTAAAATGTGATAAGACACAAAAAAGTTTAACTTTAAAAGACAAAAAAGGTCATAGCTTTCTTGTGCGGAATTTATGTAATGTATGCTATAATGTCATTTATAATGAAAATGTTACTTATTTATTAGACGAAAGGAAAAAGCTAAGTGATATAGGATTTAATCATTTTGTTATGAATTTTGTCGATGAAGATAAAGATTTGATAAGTAGCGTTATTAATGATTATTATGATTCTTTTGGTGATAATATGATTAACATCGAATATAAATATACAAAAGGTCATTTTAAAAGAGGAGTAGAATAATGGCTCATATAGTAGTCTACGTTAGTAGATTTATACTTGTATTTTTATTTGCAATTTATACATATGATTGTTTTGCCGCCCTTAGAAGAAGTGTGGGTAGAGAGAGGCAAAAAAGGCTTTACCATCGTCAGGTGTTTATTATGTATATAATTCTTATTGACTTGAATTTATGCATTTTTGTTAGCACCAACAATATGATGATTATTCTGTTTATGCTTGCGCAAATGCTGTTCTTTGGTATTTGTATGCTCATTTATAAGAAGGTCTACAAGCACGCAAGTTATGCTCTTATTAATAATATGTGTATGCTTATGACCATTAGTTTCGCGATTCTTGCAAGACTAGACATGGGAAATGCCATTAAACAATTTGTAATTGCTGCGATAGGTATGGTTGCTACATGCTTTATACCGGCACTTATTTCTAAATTAAAAATGTGGAACAGGTTAAAGTGGCTATACGCAATTATTGGAATTTTGGGACTTCTTCTTGTCTTAGTTATAGGTTCTCGTGTATATGGCGCCAAAATCAATATAAATCTTGGCCCAATTGCAATTCAGCCATCAGAATTTATTAAAATTATATTTGTATTCTTTGTAGCAGCAATGCTTTATGTACTTCCTGAAGATGATTTATCTAAGATGAAAATCGATTTTAAATCCTCTGATTTTAGGAAAGTACTTATTGCAACTCTTGTTGCCGGTGCTCATGTGCTTATTCTAGTTGCATCTAAGGATTTAGGTGGAGCAACAATATTCCTATTTACGTATATTGTTATGCTTTATGTGGCAACTAGGAAGCCACTATATCTAATTATTTCATTTCTGGGTATGGCTGTAGGAGGCGTATTAATTTATCTATTATTTAACCATGTTAAAGTAAGAGTTGCGGCTTGGCTTGATCCTCTTGGAACTATTCAAGATCAAGGCTATCAGGTGTCGCAATCATTATTTGCTATTGGAACAGGAGGATGGTTTGGCTCTGGATTATGTCAGGGAATGCCAGATAAGATACCTGTTGTATCACAAGATTTTATTTTTGCAGCTATTTCAGAAGAACTTGGTGCAGTATTTGCATTATGCTTAATTTTTGTATGTATAAGTTGTATATTCATGTTCTTTAATATTGCCATGGAGATTAGAGATCAATTCTACAAACTTATTGCTTTAGGTCTTGGAACTTTATATGGAATACAAGTATTTATAACACTTGGTGGTGTAACCAAATTCATTCCATCAACAGGTGTAACACTACCTCTTGTAAGTTATGGTGGAAGCTCACTATTAAGCACAATAATACTATTTGCAATCATTCAAGGTCTATATTGTAGACAATTCGAAAGAGAAGATGTATGAGTAAGAAAGATTTTAACGTTGAAGTTATCGATTTGAATACTGATAAATCAAAAAAAGGACGAAAGAAAAAGATTAACGGTCCATCGTCTAAGAAAAAAGGCGATAAAAAGATTAATGTAGAAAAAGTCGATATCAAAAAGAAGAAAAATAATAGAAAAAGAAATAGAAGAGATGAGGATTCTGTTAATGATATAGAGCCTAATATTTCTAACAAATCAAGAAATGTGCAATTTGCTGTTGTAATGTATTTCTTTTTGGCTTTGTTTATAGCTCTTTGTATTTATTTTTGCTATTTTCTTGCGTTTAAAAGTGACGATTTTATCAATAGTCCCTATAATGCAAGATTGGAAAAGTTGGCGGAGAATATTATTCGAGGTGATATAGTTGATAAAAATGGTGTTGTTCTTGCGTCATCTTCATCTGATAATGTAAGAAGCTACCCATATAGCAATATGTATGCTCATGCAATAGGTTATGATAGTAATGGAATGTCAGGTGTGGAACTTGATGGCAACTTCTATATGCTCAGAAGTCATGCGTTTTTCTTAGAACGAATTAAGAATGACCTTATGAACGTTAAGAATAAAGGTGATACTGTTGTAACTACATTAGACCATAACTTACAGGAAGTAGCATACGATAATATGGAATATGATGGTGCTGTTGTAGCAATTGAGCCTAAGACCGGTAAGATTCTTGTTATGACGGCTAAGCCTGATTTTAATCCTAATACAGTAAGCGATAATTATAAGAAACTGTCGCAAGGTGAGACATCGGTACTTCTAAATAGAGCAACACAAGGTCTCTATGCTCCCGGTTCCACATTTAAGATACTTACAGCATTAGAATATTTACAGGAGAATCCTAATGCAGCACAGTCAACTTTTGATTGTAAGGGTAAACTCACTGTGGATAACTATACTATTCGCTGTTATCACGGAGAAGTTCATGGGCATCAGACATTTATGGAAGCCTTTGGAAATTCATGTAATATAGCATTTTCTGAGATTGGACTAGGGCTTAATAAGAATGGTTTTACGCAAATGTGTAATCAGCTTCTCTTTAACAAGAAACTTCCAACGAGACTTAGTAACACAAGTACAAGTCAATTTAAGATTGATGATTCCACGAAAGATACTCTTATGATGCAAACTGCAATAGGACAGGGCGAGACACTTGTTACTCCAATTCATATGTGTATGATTGCTAGTGCTATATGTAATGATGGCAAGTTAATGGAACCTTATATACTTGATAGTGTAACAAATTATAAAGGAATTAATGTCAAAACATTCAATAGTAAGACTATTGATTCAATTCTTACACAGGCTCAGGCAGATCAGATTGAAGAATATATGAGATATGTTGTAACAGATGGTACAGCTACAGGATTAAACGGAAGCAACTATACGGCATATGGCAAGACTGGTACTGCAGAATTTAATGACAACAAAGATGAAGCCCATTCATGGTTTGTAGGATATGCCAAAAAAGATGATAAAGAGATTGCTATAGCAGTTCTTCAAGAGAAGGGCGGTTCGGGTAGCAAAACAGCGGTTCCAATTGCAAGAGCAGTATTTGATAAGTATTTTAGTGAAATAGATAAATCAAAAGAATAGTTTGTTTTACATATGTTTTAGAGGGCGGACAACTTGAATATTTGTTGTATTTAGTTTATACTTTTTATGAATATAATCCACATCAAGGAGGTATTGCGTGTGATCGAGGCAATAAGTTGTGGTGGTGTGGTAATCTATCGTGGGAAGATTTTGCTATTATATAAAAATATTCATCATCGATATGAAGGATGGGTTCTGCCCAAAGGTACTGTAGAAGAAGGTGAAGATCATGAAACTACAGCCCTTAGAGAAGTAAAAGAAGAATCCGGTGCTGATGCAAAGATTATCAAATATGTTGGCAAAAGTTCCTACAACTTTGTTGTCCCTGAAGGGGAAGTGAATAAGGATGTTCATTGGTTTTTAATGCGAAGTAATAGTTATCATAGCAAGCCACAACGTGAAGAATTTTTTGTTGATTCAGGATATTATAAGTATCACGAGGCTTATCATTTACTTAAATTTCCTAATGAAAAAGAGATATTAGAAAAAGCTTATAATGAATATCTTGAGCTTAAAAAAGCTAAACTTTGGACAAATCGTAATTACTAAAAAGCAGTGTAAACTGCTTTTTTGTCTAGTCAAATTGGAATTAACTATGGATGTATTAAATGTTTATCTTAGTGACAATATAATAGATGAATCAGTTGATATGCTACTTAGACTTGCTAATAGTAAAAGTATGCCTTTTAACTATTACGTAGTTGTTGTTAGCGATAAAGAAGATGAACTTCTTGTAATGTATAGCTACTCTGAAGTTAATACAGATAGATTTATAGATGCTAATTACAAGATAGTAGGTTTTGGCAAAGGAAAAAACGAGACTAAAAAACTCATACAATATATGATAGAAGATGTACTCATTAATACGGGCGAAGTGAGTAAAAGTAAATTTATGACTATTAGGAATTAGAATATGGCTATTTTTCTTACGATATTAAAAATCATAGGAATTGTCTTGCTTTGTATTATTGGACTTATACTATTTATTATTCTTTATGTTCTCTTGGCGCCATTTTGGTTTAAGATTCAAGGGAATATTGATAGAGAGATGAATTATAATGTCAAAATCAAAGCATGTACGTTCCTGCATTTTATACAAGTTCATGTAGATTATTTTAAGGATGAAGGCCTTAATTATAATGTTAGTATACTTGGCACTCTTGTTAAAATATTGCCAAGGAAGCCTAAGGATGAGGACAAGAAGGAGGACGAGGATAAGAAGAAAGACGAGGAAGTAATTACAATAGACGAGACAGATAGTCAAGTTGAAAGTGAAGAAAATGTATCTGATGATACGATTGCTTCTGAAGTTAAAGAAGAATCTCAAACTCAAAAGGATTCTTCGACTATTGAATTAGATGATATTCAAGATATTGATGTTGATTCTTCTAAGATAATCGATACTGAAAGCGAAGAGTTTGAAGAATTTAGTGAAGAAAATAAGAAATTCTTTGTTAAAGTCAGAGACTTCTTTGATAAATACAATCCTGTTAAATTAATAAATAGTCTCAAAGCAAAGATTGAAGATATTAAGAAAGATGCAGATAAAATATATTCAGTGATCTTTGATGATAATAATAAAGAGTGGCTTAATAAAGTTATTAAAGAACTAAAGAATTTTATTAAGAGCTTGAAACTTAATATGCGAGGAACAGATGTTGACTTTTCAACTGGTTCTCCTGATGTTACAGGTAAAGTTAGTGGGGCATTAGTTTTATTTATGCCAATTTATGATAAGAAGGTTAGAATAATTCCTGATTTTACAGATGATGATTTCTATATAGACGGTGATATCTTCATTAAAGGAAGATTACAATTATTAAGCGTTGTAATTCTTGTCCTTGCAATATATCTTGACTCTAATACTAAGAGAATTCTTAATGAAATCAAAGCACTCAAAGCAAAATAAAAGGCATTATTTAGAAAGAGAAATATGGATTTAGCATTACAAATAATTTTAATACTATTATTCGATTCATATAGAATATATTATATTGTTATAAGTGTGCTCTATATTGTTGGAGTTGCATTTATTCTTAAGAAGTCTGGCTTAAAGTGGTATTTTGCTCTAATTCCATGGTTTAGAGAGTATCAATTATCTAGGTGCGCCTATAGAGAACCGGAAGGACGAATATATTGTATCCTATGCTTTTTATATACCCTTTTTGCTGTTTTAGCATCAGTTTTTGACAAAATCGATAATTATAATCAATCTTATACTATATTTACGTATTTATATATGATTTTTGTTGTTACTGTTGTACTTGCTCTAGTAATATACAATATTAGAGTTTTTAACGGCTTTATACAATTATATGGTGTGAGTAAGTTATGGATTGTATTTGGCCTTGGCAGAATAACTTTTTTTATTCCTTTTTTAATCTGGGGATTATCTAAGCGTTATCAGCCTAAAATGAAGGTTGAAGACATCAATATAGAAATATCTGAAATAAAAAAACATGGATCTTCTGGTGATATTAATGAGGGGCTTTCTGTTAATATCGCATCTCGTCACGTCTTTGATTTCTTCAAGAAAAAATATTTGTTAAAAGATATTAATATGAATATTCCTGCTGGACATATGGTATTACTATTAGGTGGTTCTGGTGCCGGCAAGACAACTTTTATTAATGCAGTTAATGGCTTTGAGAAAGCTGATGCTGAAATTATGCTTGACGGTCAGAATTTATATACTAACTATAATAAAATGAAACATAATGTGGGATTTGTTCCTCAACCACAGATGATGCGAGATAAGGATACAGTTAGAAAGACCCTATATGATGCTGCAGAGATAAGACTTTCTAAAGATATATCACGAAGTGATAAGATAGCACGTGTAAATGAGGTTATGGAAATCTTCGGACTTCTACCTATTCAGGATAATTTAGTACAGAAATTATCTGGTGGGCAGAAGAAGAGACTTTCTATTTCTATGGAACTTCTCTCTAACCCAGCATTATTTATATTAGATGAGCCGGATTCAGGCCTTGATGGTGTAATGGCAAGAGAGTTATTTTCAAGATTAAGAGAAGTTGCAAATGATAATAAGATTGTAATTGTAATAACTCATAGTCCTGATAGAGTGGTTGACTTCTTTGATGATGTAATAGTACTTGCAAAAGATAAAACAAGAACAGGTCGATTAGCTTTCTATGGAAGTATAGACGAAGCTCGTAATTTCTTTAACAAAGAATCAATGGAAGAAATTGTCAAAACAGTAAACCTGGAAGAAGAAGGCGGAGACGGAGAAGCAGACAAATATATTGAGATGTATTCAAGGATGGTACAAAATGGCTGATTCTAATCAAAATCACTTAACTAGAAAATTCAACATACGTTATTTGGGTAGATTGGGCCAGGCATTTGTTTATTTTTGCAAATTAGTCAGAGTTTTTATTTATCAAAATGACTGGATTACACTTCCTATGTCTGCTTTAATCGCAGGGCTTGTATCATTGGCCTTAGGTAATGAATTTGCTGTTAATAAGGAAGGCACGATGTTGGGGGTATTTGCCCTTGTTTGTGTCTGTTTGTGGAATGGAACATTTAATTCTATTCAGATTATATGTCGTGAACGCGAAGTAATTAAGAGAGAACATAGAGCTGGAATGCATATTTCTTCGTATGTTATGGCACATATGGCATTTCAAGCAATTGTTTGTATGCTTCAGGTTATTATAACATTAGTTACAGCCTCTTTAGTAGGTATGAAAATATCAGGTGAAGGTTTGTTCACTCATTTTCTTATTGTTGATGTTGCAATAACACTATTCTTGGTTACTTATGCTTCTGATGTTTTAGCACTATTTATATCTGCATTAGTTCGCACAACCACAATTGCAATGACTATTATGCCTTTTGCTTTAATATTTCAGATGGTATTCTCAGGTGGACTATTTCCACTTCCTGATAATATTACATTTATTTCTAGAGCGACAGTGTCTGCCCCTGGTTTTGATGCATTGGCATCTCAAATGGATGTTAATAATCTATCATATAAATCTGTTGATGGTATGATGAAAGCCTTAGAAGAAACTGAGATGGATGTTGATATTAAAGGCTCAGATATTATCAATATGCTCACAGATGAAAGTAATGATAGTATAAAACAATTACGCGCTATTAAAGTTGGTGGTTCAATGACCGTAAGAGAAGTTTGTAATATGCTTCTTAATGATAGAAAATTTGCAGGTCTTAGAAAAAAACCATTAATTAATAGAATTACTGTTGGCGATGTTTTAGATGAAATCTCAATTAGCGATAATAGCAATATTGTGAATCTTAGGAATACAACTATTGAAGGATCTGCATCTATTCATGATGCTATTAATCGTATTATGACTGATGAAGAATTTACAGATGTAAGAAATAGTGAATTAATTCAAGGCATCTCTCTAGGAGAAGTATTCTCAACCATATTAGCTTTGGGAGAAAACGTGGATTTTGTTGAAAATATGTTAGATACACAAGTAGAAGGTTCTGTTAATATTGGTGAATTAATTGACTATATTAGGAATAATCCAAGTTCTTATTTCTTCCAGAATATTACACTCCTTGATGATACATCAATAGGTGAGGCGCTTAAACTCGTTATGAATACTAATGCTTTAAATGATTCTCTTAATAATGATTTGTCATACTATACGACGGTTGGCGAAGTTATAGATTTTCTAAATAATAATCCAGCTGGAGATGAATACAAGAACACTAATATTGTATATCATCTAAAATTCAAGGATGTGTTAGATAAAATCGATAAAGATAAACTGATGAAAATCGTTGAAGAAAGTGCATCAACGGATTTATTTAAAAATGATTATACTCATTCTAGATTTAACATCGCAGTTGACTGGTTACATTTAATAATACTATCTTTCATATTCTTTGTAGCTGCTGTTGTATCACTAGAATTTATTGACAAAGATAAACGATAATTGGAGACATTAATTAATGAATAACGATGATTATAATAAAAAAAACAAAAACAGAAAAAAATATGCTGTTGGTATTGATGTAGGTTCAACAACAACTAAAATAATTCTTCTTGAGAATAACACTCCTTTCACACAAGAAGTTGTTGCTAATTCTCTTGCTCTTAAGAAAAAATATGAAAATATTGGTACAGCCATTGAATTATTCGAGGGCGGTCCACTTACTTTTCATCCAATGCTAAGCAAGGTTTTTGCTAAGAGACTTAATCTTAAGAAGGATGAATTCTTACTTCCAAAACACCCGGAGATGATGGTGGCATATGGTGCTGCATTAAGTATCAAGAAATTACAAGGAAGTGTAGCATATTATTAATATAAAACCTTAATATAAAGAAGTAGAATTTGAAAAACATCTATGCTATACTTTAAGTTAAGTTAATTTTTGAACGTTTTTACTATAAATACATATTTAGGAGGAGATATATTATGGAAAAGAATAATGAAGTATTTAAGACAACAATGGGCTCTATGTTTGATGGAATGGACGGATTTCTATCTACTAAGACTGTAGTAGGAGAGCCTATTAGAATCGATGATACAGTTATTTTGCCACTTGTTGATGTATCTTTTGGTATGGCCGCAGGTGCACTTACTGATGATAAGAAGAATAATGGTGCCGGTGGAATGGGTGCCAAACTTACTCCTTCTGCTGTAATTGTAATTCATAATGGAACTACCAGACTTATGAATATATCTACACATTCTGGAATTGATAAGATTCTTGATATGGTACCTGATTTTGTAGATAGATTTAGTAATAAGATTGCAGACAAAAAAGAAGCTAAAGCTAATGCGAATAAAGGAAAAGATCCTGCTGCAAGAGAAGCGGCTGCTGAAGAGATTAGGGATAAAGTAAGTGATTCAGTAAATGAAGCATTAGAGAAGTAGTATATATACTAAGAATTACATGTTTATGTATCAAAGGGATGAATCAATTATATCCCTTAGATTTGTAGATAATGATAAGAGATAAAATAATCATTATACTGAATTAATTTAGGCGCCTAACCTTGTGTTAAGCGCCTTTGTTATTATATTGTATTGTGGGTGTTGGCGTTAGATATATACTGATGTCGGTAGCTCTTCACTAAGAATATGTAAGTAATTAATACATAGTGTCTAAATCTTTGATCGTAAGGAATCCTCCCACAAGTGGGTCCCTCCTTACGACATATGACAGGAACCGGCGGTCAAACTCACCTTCTGGGTTCGAACAGTGACCGCCTATTTGCGACATCCTGTCGCAAATTTCCTTCAATTAATTAATTACTAACATATTCTAAGTTCGAGCTAATGTCATCAGTATATATCTAACGCCTCACACCCACGCCCATATAATAATAAAACATATACACTTAGAATAAATTATGTATGTTATAATATGTCGTAAGGAGGGACTCGGCGAAGCCGGGAGGATTCCTTACGACTGGTAATTTATATTAAATGTAGATAATTACAGTCATTAATCAATATGGGGGTAATACGTCATATGAGTAATTTTGCTTTTATGAAAAGTCATTGGGAAGATTTGGCTAAATTAGGAGATTTATCTGAAAAATATGTATATTCTGATCCTAATACATCAATAATCAAACAAGGTATGCTTGCTGAAATTATGGTTAAGTATATGCTTGCATATGATGGAATAGCTGAACCGGAATATGATAATACTCATGCTAATAGAATTAATCTATTAAAACGAAATGATTTGCTACCAGTAGATATTAGTAATATATTATTTATTCTTAGAAAAGCGCGTAATTTAGCTACGCATGAAGCATCAGATGATAAAAATAAAGCTTTAGAGAATCTTGAACTTTGTTTTGAACTATGTGTATGGTATATGCAGACTTATGGTGATTATGACTTTGAACCAGAAAAATATGTATCGCCGGTTGATTATGAAGTTAGTATTCAAGAGCTTGAAAAAGAGAATAATGAATTAGAAGAACTTAATAAAAAACTATCAGAAGAGATTTTACAGATACAAAGTAATGGAAAAGCTAATAGTGACCGTAGGTTTATAGCATATAAGAAAGCGACTAATATTCATTTAACTGAGGCGCAGACAAGAGAACTTATAGATGACCAGCTTCGTCAAGTGGGTTGGGAAGCTGACACTACTAATCTTAGGTATTCTAAGGGAGTAAGACCTGAAAAAGGAAGAAATATTGCTATTGCAGAATGGCCAACAGATTCTAAAATCACAAAAGGCGGTTATGTTGATTATGCTCTATTTATAGGCGAAAAGATGGTAGCTGTGGTAGAAGCTAAGAGAACGCATAAGGATATATCATCTGTTATTGATGAACAATGTAGGGATTATGCTAGTAATATTAAGTCGGAACACAGTAAATATGTAATAAATAAATACGGCAAATACTATGTACCATTTCTTTTTGCAACTAATGGCAGAGAATATATCAAGCAATATGAAGAGAAGTCTGGCGTATGGTTTTTAGATACCAGAGAACAATTTAATGCACCAAAGGCTCTTTCCTTCTGGCCTTCTCCTAAAGGTATGAAAGAAGACTTGGAGCGTGATATAACAAATGCAGACAAACAATTGGCATCAACAGGATATGAGATACTTGAAGATCCTGATGGATTGGCTCTTAGATATTATCAAATTGAAGCTATTAAGGCTACTGAAGAAGCAATTGCCAATAAGCAAAATTCGATTCTTCTAGCTATGGCAACGGGAACTGGTAAGACTAGAACAGTTCTTGGAATGATATATAGATTCTTGTCTGCAAGAAGGTTCAAAAGAATTCTTTATCTTGTTGATAGAACAGCTCTAGGTGATCAGGCTATGGATACATTTAAGGAAGTTCGCCTTGAAGATTTAAAGACATTGAATCAACTATATGATATTAAAGATTTGGGCGAGAAGGAATTTGAAAAGGATACAAGAGTACATATTGCTACAGTACAAAGCCTTGTTAAAAGAATTCTTTATAACGATTCAGATAGTAAGCTAGGTGTATCTGATTATGATTTAATAATAGTTGATGAAGCTCATAGAGGATATATTTTAGATAAAGAAATGGTGGAGAGTGATGTCCTCTATCGCAATCAGGATGATTATAGAAGTAAGTATAAAGCAGTTATTGATTATTTTGATGCTGTTAAGATAGCACTTACCGCTACGCCGGCTCTTCATACTACTGAAATATTTGGTATGCCTGTTTATGAATATGGTTATCGTAATGCAGTAATTGATGGATATCTTTGCGACCATGACGCACCACACTATATCAAAACTAAGCTTAGTGAAGAAGGAATAACAATAAAAGCTGGGGATGTGGCTCCAATATATGACCCTAATACTCATGGATTAATAAATAGTCCGGAACTTGAAGATGATTTACATTTTGATGTTGAGGATTTCAATAGAAGGATTATTAATGAGAACTACAATAAGACTGTATTAGAAGAGATTGCGAAGGATATTGACCCTAATGAACCTGGGAAAACGCTTATCTTTGCTGTAAATGATTCTCATGCTGATATGGTTACACATATTCTGAAAGATTATTATACTGCGCAAGGTGTCAATCAGGAAGCTGTTATGAAGATTACAGGGTCTATTGAGAATGGCAACCCTGTTAAAATAAAAGAAGCAATTCGTAGATTTAAGAACGAGCAATATCCTAATATTGTTGTTACAGTTGACCTTCTTACAACAGGAATTGATGTGGAAGAGATCGTTAATCTTGTATTCCTAAGAAGGATTCGTTCTAGAATTCTCTTTGAACAGATGCTAGGTCGTGCAACGAGACTATGCCCGCAGATTGGCAAAACCCATTTCGAGATATATGATGCTGTTGGAATATATGAGGTGCTTGAGACAGTATCAACTATGAAGCCTGTAGTAGCTAATCCTAAAGTGACATTTGGCGAACTTATTGATGGACTTGATGCATTAGAAACTGATGGAGAGAAGAGCAATCAGATTGATATGATTATTGCAAAAATTCTGCGAACTGCAAGACGAATGTCTGATGAGAATAAGGAACAGTTTGCTTCTCTTAGTGGTGGAAAGCCTGTAGAAAAATTTGTTAATGAATTAAAGGAACAACCAATAGATATAGCTGTTGAAAATGTTAGAAAGCATAGGGCCGCATTTCAGTATGTAAGAAGTGAGCATCAATCTAATCCGGTGTTTATTAGTGGCGAAGATGATGAATTACTAGAACATACTAGAAGCTATGGAGATATTGAGAATCCTAAGGATTATCTTGAGGAATTTCATGAATTTGTAGATAATAATATGAATGAGATTGCAGCTCTTAATATCATTGCTACAAGACCTAGAGAGCTTACAAGGTCAGAATTAAAAGAACTTCGACTCATTCTAGATCGTAATAATTTCTCTGAAACTATGCTTAATACTGCACATTCTCAACTGACTAATGAAGAAATTACTGCTGATATAATAAGCTTTATTAGGCAAAAAAGTATAGGTGATCCTTTGATTAGTAAAGAGGATAGAATACATGGAGCTATAGATAAAATGAAAAAGGCACATCCTAATATGAGTAAGGTTCAAAAAGGATGGCTTGATAAGATAGAATCATATCTAATAAAAGAAACTGTACTTAATAGAGAATCATTTGATGCAGAAGCTTTTAAGAATAAAGGTGGCTTTAATGCAATTAATAAAGCTTTTGACGGCAAGTTAGATGATGTTATTGAAGAGATTAATATAAATATGTATTCTGCCTAACTTAAAACTCTAATGATATAATTAGAGTAATCACAATATATTGGAGGATTAATATAATGACAAATAACGAGATTGTCGCTAAACTGTGGAATCTGTGTAATGTTCTTCGTGATGATGGAATTACATATCATCAATATGTTACTGAACTTACATATATTCTTTTTCTTAAGATGGCAAAGGAAACAGATTCTGAAAAGGGAATTCCAAAAAATTATCGTTGGGATGTTCTAAAGAGTAAGGATGGTCTTGAATTAAAGAAATATTATGAAGAGCTGCTTCGAGTATTAGGTGAGGAGTGTAGCGGTCGTATACAGGAAATTTATAATGGTGCGCGTAGTAATATAGAAGAGCCTGCTAACCTTAAGAAGATTATTACTAATATTGACGGTTTGGATTGGTATTCTGCAAAGGAAGAAGGATTAGGCAATCTGTATGAAGGTCTGTTAGAAAAAAATGCTAATGAGAAAAAATCAGGGGCCGGTCAATACTTTACACCAAGAGTTCTTATTGATTTAATGACAGAATTAATTGCCCCTAAGGCAGGAGAAAAATGTAATGATCCGGCATGTGGTACATTTGGATTTATGATTGCGGCAGATGCTTATGTAAAGGAACATACTAATGATTTGTTTGACTTAGATGAAGAAGAGCAAAAGTTTCAGAAATATGATGCATTTACAGGTGGAGAGCTTGTGCATGAAACCCATAGACTAGCGCTTATGAATGCAATGCTTCATGACATCGAAGGTAAGATATATCTATGTGATACGCTATCTAATCAAGGTAAGGTCATGAATGATTTTGATGTTGTTCTAACTAATCCGCCTTTTGGCACTAAGAAGGGTGGAGAGCGTGCAACTCGTGACGATTTTACATTTACTACAAGTAATAAGCAGTTGAATTTCCTACAACATATTTATCGTTCTCTAAAGAATAATGGAAAAGCAAGAGCGGCTGTAGTTTTACCTGATAATGTATTATTTGCAGATGGTGATGGGCAGCGTATCAGAGAAGACCTTATGAATAAGTGTAATCTTCATACAGTACTTCGTCTTCCAACAGGTATTTTCTACGCACAGGGAGTAAAGACAAATGTTCTTTTCTTTACAAGAGGAACATCAGATCATGATAATACCAGCGAAGTCTGGTTCTATGACCTTAGAACTAATATGCCGTCCTTTGGTAAGACAAATCCCCTTAAGGAAGAACACTTTGAAGACTTTAAGAAAGCATATACTGCAAGTAATAGACATGACATAAAGGATGAGAGATGGAGTGTATACACATATGAGCAGATAGCAGAAGAAGGGAAAAACCATAGTCTTGATCTTGGTCTAATAAAGGATGATTCCGTAATTGATTATAGTGACCTGCCAGATCCTATTGAAAGCGGCGAAGAATGTATTGCACAGTTAGAAGAGGCTGTTGATTTATTACAGAGTGTTGTTAAGGAGCTTAAGTCGCTGGAGGATAATCATGATAGATAATGAAGAAATAATTGAAGGCAAACATTATGTTGATGTGTCACAGATTCTTTTTAGAAATAAGCAAAATATACCCTGGAATGACGTTGAAAAATATTTAAAAAAATACATAGGAATGAGTTTTTCTGTCGAAAAGTATGGCGATGTAGTTCATATTGCGGGTGATTTTCCGGATGAATATACTGAGTCACAATATACTAAGGGGTTAAGAGGAGCATTAGCAAAAGCAAAGGCTAATGCTAGCCAAGTGATAGGCGAGATGCTTAAGACCGCTGATAATAGACGGTGGGTAGAGAATAAAGACTCAAAGCATAATAAAGAGGCCAATGGTGGATGGTATAGGTATGATGTGGGTTTTACAATTCCGATCGAGCAAAATGGAGAGTTTCGGCGGAATGTATATAAGGGGACAGCAGTTATAAGGATTAAGGACGATACATTATATTTGTATGATATTGTAAACATAAAAAAAGAAGCGAGTACGCCGCATTAGTCAAAAGACCGTACGGTAGAAAACCGCTTCCTTTACATCAATAAATTATCATAAAATATTGTAAGTGTCAAGTAAAAAAGATGAGATACAGAGGAAGATACAAAAAGATGAGATACAGAGGAAGATGATGAAAAAAAACAAGAAACAATTAAAACTTGAAGACGCGTTTGTACCTGTAGAAGAACAGCCGTATGAAGTGCCTGAGAATTGGTGTTGGACAAAACTGGGAGTGACTATTTCAATTTCTAAAGAAAAAACAGATGATTTTAGCGATACATCGGTTAAATATGTTGGTTTGGAGCATCTTGAGAACAATAAAGGTCTTAGCGGATATGGCACTACAGAAGGAATAAAGAGTCTTAAAAACATATTTCATACAGGACAGATACTTTACGGGAAACTACGTCCTTACTTAAACAAACATGATATTGCCAGTTTTGATGGTGTATGTTCAACAGATATTCTTGTTATTGATGTAAAGAATGTTGTAGACACACAATTTGTTAATAAGTTTCTAGATATGGATAGTTTTATATCATACACTGTGAATAATTCAAAAGGAATCAATCTTCCAAGAGTATCTGGGGAAACAATAATGGATGCAGTTTTTCCACTTCCTCCCCTCCCAGAGCAACAGCGTATTGTGGAACGAATTAAAAGCCTATTTTCTAAGCTTGATGAGGCGAAGGAAAAGGCGCAGGCGGTTGTGGATGGCTTTTTAGATCGCAAAGCGACAATTCTTCATAGGGCGTTTACTGGAGGGTTAACGAAGGAGTGGCGAGAGAATAAAGGTGTTGATTATTCTGATACATGGAAAATGGATACTCTAGGTAATTATGCAAACAGTCAATATGGTTATACAGAAAAATCTTCATCTAAAAAGATTGGTCCCAAGTTTCTTCGTATTACAGATATTCAAGATGGGCAAGTTATATGGAAGGATGTTCCATATTGTAAAATCAATGAAGAATTAAAGGAAACGTATTTGTTAAACATAGGTGACATTGTTGTAGCACGAACAGGAGCGACAACAGGAAAAAGCTATATGGTAATTGATGAAATAGATGCAGTATATGCATCGTATTTGATAAGAATATCAATAAATAGAAAAGATTTGCTTAGAAGCAAGTACCTTTATTATTTTTTACAATGTCCGTTATACTGGCAGCAGATAACAGAACTTAGTTCAGGAATAGCTCAGCCTGGGGTGAATGGAAATAAACTGAAAACGTTACAGCTTCCAATTCCTAATGTTGAAGAGCAAGATAAAATAGTCGAAATCTTAGATTATCTTGCACCAGTGGAGCAGAAAGCTAGGGATTCTGCAGAGCTGGCTCTTGAACAAATCGATGCTATGAAAAAATCTATCCTTGCCAAAGCCTTCCGTGGTGAACTTGGTACCAATAATCCTTCCGATGAAAGTTCTATTGAATTATTAAAACAGGTAATAAAAGAATAATTATGATAAATGAAATTATGAACTGGTTAATCCCGAGTATTATAAGCGTTATATGTGTATTTTTAGGTTTTGTTTTAAACTTACTTAGTTCTCATTTGATGAATAAACCTAAACTATCTATTGCGATTAAAAATACACAAAATGATTTGATAGATGATATTGAAACCAGAACAAATACAGGAAATTCAGAATATAGTGTCGAGGTGTTTAATATAGGCCGAAAACATATTATTATAGATTATTTTGAATTATATTATAAAAAAGGAATTATTGTTCCGTGTCATATTGATGATAATGATAGAGTTATTAGTCCTAATAATTTCATTAGATACGTTCTGATGGAGGAAGATAAATCAGCTCTAATGCATTATTGCAGTAATGAAATGATTAATAAGTGTTATGTTAGGGTATATCTTATTGACAAGAAGATTATTAATGATGAAATAGATTTGTCTTTGTTTGAGCAAGAGAATCGTTTATCTGAAACGGATGATATTGTTGAATAATATAGAACTATGGTGTGTGAAGCGTTAGATATATACTGATGACATTAGCTCATAAAAAAACCTGCGTAAAACTAATAGTTTTCGCAGGTCTTTACTATTCTCTATATAACTTATGATAATTTATGCTCTTTCAACAGCACCTGAACGAAGGCACTTAGCACATACATATTGTCTCTTAGGTGTTCCATTAACCATACACTTAACAGACTTGATGTTAGATTTCCACATTCTGTTAGACTTTCTATGTGAGTGACTTACATTATTTCCGAAATGAGCTCCCTTACCACAAACTGCACATTTAGCCATTTGTCTTTTCCTCCTTAAATCAAACTCGATTCGCATACATAAGCAAATCGCAACACGAACATCTTATCATAAGGTGTAGAAATTTACAAGGAAAATATGTACTTTTTTTGATTTTTACATATATTAAAGTTTAGTATATAAAAATATACAATTAATTAATCATTTTTAGAATTTACTTGTTACTTTTTCTAAAAATATAAAAGTTCGTTGTTTTTTATTATAAAACGTATATAATTGTAATAGTGTTATGCATTAAATCAAAGAACGTTTATGGAGGTTCATTATGCAAGGACAAATAGAAACAAAACTTGGAAAAGTTGTTATTGATACTGATGTTATTGCAACTTATGCCGGTGCTGTAGCAGTTGAATGTTTTGGCATCGTAGGTATGGCTGCAGTAAATATGAAAGATGGTTTAGTAAAACTTCTCAAGAAGGATTATTTGAATCATGGAATCAACGTGGTTATTAACGGTGACAATGAGATTTCATTTGATTTTCACGTTATTGTATCTTATGGCGTAAGCATAATAACAGTTACAGATAATTTAAAGGAAACCGTAAAATACAGAATAGAAGAGTTTACCGGAATGAAAGTTAAAGAGATGAACGTATTCGTTGAAGGCGTTCGTGTAATTGACTAAAGGAGGGCGAACAAGTGAAAGAAATCAATAAAATTACTGTTTCACAATTTGCGAATGCTTTTCTTGCTGGAGCAAATAATCTAGAATCTAAGAAAGAATGGATTAATGAACTTAATGTATTCCCAGTACCGGATGGTGATACAGGAACTAATATGTGCATGACTATTATGTCAGCTGCTAAAGCTGTCAGTGAATTAGAAGATCCTACAATGAAGACTTTGGCAAAGGCAATTTCATCAGGTTCTCTTCGTGGAGCCAGAGGTAATTCTGGTGTTATATTATCACAATTATTTAGGGGATTTAGCAAAGTAATGGGAAAATGCGATGAAATCACAACAGATGTTCTCTGTGAAGCAATGCAAAAGTCTGTTGAGACTGCATATAAAGCTGTTATGAAGCCTAAAGAAGGTACAATCCTTACAGTTGCAAGAGGTGCAGCTGATAAAGCACTTGAAATGGTAGAAGTAACTGATGATCTGGTATATTTTGTTGATGAAGTAATTAAAGAAGCTGAACTTGTATTATCTAAGACACCTGATATGCTGCCAGTTCTTAAACAGGCTGGAGTTGTTGATTCAGGCGGACAAGGTCTTGTATGTGTACTTCAAGGCGGATATGATTATCTTCTAGGCAAGGACGTCAAACTTACAATTGGTGAGGATGACTCTGACAAGAAGCCAAAAACTCCAGCAGAAGTTCAATATACATATCATACTGATTTTGTTATTAATTTGAACAAGAAATTCAGTAATAAGAACGAACAGGAACTTAAGTCATTCTTAGAATCTAAAGGTGGCCATGTAAGGGTTAACTGGAATGGAGATGAAATCTCAGTAAGCATAAGAACTGACGAGCTTGGTGAAGTAATTAATAGAGCATTAGAGCTTGGTGTTCTTACTAAGATTGATATTAAGAATATTCAGACAGAATACGAGAAGACAATTAAGAGTGCATCTAGTAAGAAGGCGGCTTCTGAGATAGCCGGAGTTACTGATTCTGGCAGCAAAGAAGAAAAACCAGAAAATAAAGAGCCGGAAAAAGAGATGGGATTTGTATCAGTATCAATTGGTGATGGTATGAATTCAATATTTACTGAGCTTGGTTGCGATTATATTATAGAAGGTGGTCAGACAATGAATCCTTCAACTGATGACGTTCTATCGGCAATTGAGAAAGTAAATGCTAAGAATGTATTTGTGCTTCCTAACAATAAGAATATCATCTTAGCTGCAAATCAGGCTGCATCTCTATGCGAGAATAAGAATGTCATTGTACTTCCAACTAAGACTATACCCCAGGGAATTACTGCAATAATCAACTTTATACCTGATCAGTCTGTGGAAGAAAATGTTAGTCGTATGGAAGAAGAAATCAAAAATGTCAAAACCGGACAAGTTACATATGCTGTAAGAGATACAGTTATTGATGACAAAGAGATTTCTCAAGGCGATTACATGGGAATCGGAGACTCAGGCATTCTCGCTGTTGATAAAGACATGAACAAGGTATTTATTGATATGCTTAAAGAAATGGTTGATGATTCTACAGCTATTATCACAATATACTATGGTGATGAAGTCAAAGAAAAAGATGCTATTAAGCTTGGAAAGCAAGTTGAAGAAGATTTTGATTCACTTGAAGTTGAAGTTCAACCTGGCGGACAACCGGTATATTATTATGTAGCATCTGTTGAATAATATATCTCTTATACATATTAATTAAGGAATTACTAATGAATGTTAATGAACCTATTACAGTAGTAAAAGGTATAGGCGAGAGTAAGGCCAATAGTTTTAAAAGAATGAAAGTATACACCGTTGGTGATATACTTTTTTCTTTTCCCAGGACTTATTATCTGTACAAAGAACCTGTTAAAGAAGAAGAGTTGTCTAAGCATATCGGGGAGAGAATTGCAATAACTCTTGAACTTCGTTCAAGCGCTATACTCAAAAAAACAAAGAGATTTGATATAGTTCTTGCCAAAGGCTTTACTCCTAATCTTCAAATTGAATTAGTATGGTTTAGAACGCCTTATATCAGAAATCAGCTTTATACATATACACCTTTAGTATTCTTCGGTAAGTTGATAGAAGAGTATGGCTCCTTTAAGATGGAACAACCTGAGATTTATCAACCCAAAGAGTATGAGAATCTAATCAAGAGACCATATCCAATATATTCTCTTACTAAAGGTATATCTAACAAATTAATTATTAAGACCATAAAAGAAGTTCTATCAGAAATAGATTTTAAGGAACATTTGCCAGAATCTGTAATAGCTAAGAATAAACTTATTGGCATAAATGAAGCAATTAGATTAATTCATAGCCCCGATTCTCTAAATGATTATATGGAAGCCAGAAGAAGACTTGCTTATGATGAGATATTTAAATTCATGCTTGGAGTTGAATATAATATCCATAATGAAGAAAAAGCGGCTAATTCATATGTAATTAATTCAATAGAAGATACCAATATAGTTATCAAAAATCTTCCTTATGAATTAACAAAAGGTCAGAATGATGCATTACACGACATAATATCCGACTTTAAATCTCCTTATGTAACGCAAAGGTTAATCCAAGGAGATGTTGGCTCCGGTAAAACAATCGTTGCTTTTCTTGCTATGCTTACAATGGTTAGTAATGGCTATCAGGCTGCTATAATGGCACCAACAGAAGTTCTTGCAAGACAACACTACAAGGATTTTGTTGATTTAATTAAAGAAAACGGTTTAAAGTATAATGTTGTATGTCTTACGGGATCCACTAAGGGTAAAGAGAGAAAGGAGGTTCTTTTAGAGATCAAAGAAAATCCTAATCTTTTTATTGTCGGTACCCATGCATTAATCGAAGAAAAAGTTGATTATAAAAGCATTGGGCTTGTTATTACAGATGAACAGCATAGATTTGGCGTAAAGCAAAGAGAGGCATTTACAGAGAAGGGTATTAATCCTTTTACGATTGTAATGTCTGCAACGCCAATTCCAAGAACTCTTTCTATGATAATTTATATGGGAATGAACATTTCTAATATCAAGGATGTTCCCAAGACGAAACTGCCAATTAAGAATTGTGTTGTCAAAAAGAATATGCGTCCAAATTCATACAAACATATACTATCAGAGATTCAGAAAGGGCACCAGGCATATATTATATGTCCTCTTGTAGAAGCAAAAGAGATTACCGAAGCTGAAAATGTTATGGATTATAGAGATATGCTACTTGAGTATATGCCGGATAATATAAGAATAGAAGTTCTACATGGTAAAATGAATCCCCAAAAGAAGAATGATATAATGGAGCGTTTCATTAGAAAAGAAATTGATATTCTTATATCAACAACTGTTGTTGAAGTAGGGGTTAATAATCCTAATGCTACAACTATTATGATTGAAAATGCTAATAGATTCGGTCTGGCACAACTTCATCAACTTAGAGGCAGAGTAGGAAGAGGAAGCTCACAAAGCTATTGTATATTCATTGATTCAACTGATGATAAAGAAATTAACAAACGCCTCTCAATAATGAACTCTAGTAATGACGGTTTCTTTATTGCTAATGAAGATTTAAAGATGCGTGGGCCTGGAGATATTATGGGAATCAGGCAGTCAGGAGATGTCAATTTTAGAATTGCAGATATCTACAATGATGCCAAACTTTTTGAAAGCGCAAAACAGGATATAGAAGAGCTTATTAAATCAGGTTATACCTTTGATAAGCTAGGGCATAATAATGGTTATGAAGATATCCTCTAGAATTAATCTAATTATGTAATTTGACTCCATCAAGACTTGGAGTGGCAACAATAGAATAATTAGTATAATATATTACAAAGCCAGGCACAGCACCGCTTGGCTTTTTTATTTCTTTCTTCTGTATATAGTCAATTTCTACTTTGCTAGAGTTTCTAGCAGAAGAATAGTAAGCAGCTACATTTGCAGCTATTTCAAATATATGATCAGGCAGTTCTTCATTGTCTTTGACTTTTACAATTACATGAGAGCCATGAATCTTCTTAGCATGAAACCACCAGTCATTTCCCTTTGCAAAATTAAATGTAAGTTCATCATTTTGAAGGTTGTTTTTTCCAACGTAAATGTGATATCCATCCTCTGTTACGAAATGAAGCGGTTTGGATTTCGCCTGTCTTTTATTCTTTTTACCGCCTTTTTTTATATATCCATATTGTATAAGTTCGTCTTTTACACCTTTTAAGTCACTTTCGTTTTCACAAAGCATTATAGAAGCTTCAATTGCCTTTAGATGTTCCAGGGATTCCTTTGTCTGCTTAATCTGAGGGATTAATGCATCTTTAGTCCTTTTATATTTGTTGTATTTGTTATAGAACTTCTTGGCATTTTCTATGCCATTTAAATCTTTATCGAGATGTATTGATATATCCTCATTTGTGTAGTAATTATTTACTGTTATTTCTTTCTGACCACTTGGCAGAGTTTGTCCATAAGTCATCAGAAGTTCTCCATACAACTTGAATTTATCCATGTTATTAGTATCATCAAGCTGTTTTTTTTGTATATCCAGTTTCTTTGCAGCTCTTTCTATATGAATTTGAACAATTTTTCTAATATCTGAAGAACGTTGTTTTATATTAGTTATGCGATTTTTTTCAGAATAATATGATTCAAGAAGTTCAGACATATTATCAAATCTTTTAATATCATTATGTCCCTTTAGTATAACAGGAGCGTAATCTTTAGGTATGCCGTTTTCAAACATTATATTAGGTTTATACACATTATTAGATATATCACTTATATACTCCGAGAAGCGCATATAAAGCAGGTTTTTCATTTCAAGGCTTAGTGCATCTGTAGCAAAGTCTGCATCAACGTCTGCATTTTCACATATTCCTATTGCAATACTGGGACTAACGCCAACAAAAGATTTATAGATAGCTTTAGACACAGTTGTGGGCTTATCTAATATCTTCATGAATTCATCCCTTGTTGCAGTAAGAGGATTGATTCTATTCTCCTGACGAGGTATGAAATAATCTCTTCCCGGAAGGACTTCTCTTATAGAACTAACAGCATGGGAGATATGTTTTATACTGTCAATAATTATATTATCTTTATCTGTAAATATAATATTAGAGTGTTTGCCCATTATTTCAATATAGAGATACTTCGTGGATAAATCTTTGAGTTCATCTAAATGTTCAATCTCAATTTTTATAACTCTTTCGAAATCAACCTGCGAAATATTTCTTATTGTCCCATTATTTAAGTATTTTCTTAGAACCATACAAAAATTCGGGGCAGTAAGAGGACTTTCTTTTCTGTTATTAGTTAAATAAATCAGGGGAAGAGAGGCATTTGATGATACAAGAAGTCTGTTTGTTTTGCCGTTTCCTTTGATTGTAAGAAGAAGTTCTTCATTTTCTGGCTGTGCTATTTTATTTATTTTACAATTCGACAGTTCATTATTAAGTTCATATGCAAGTTCATGTATTGTAGATCCGTCAAATGACATAGTATAAGCACCTCTTAATTAAATATTCGTACAAAGTATACCTAGTTATTATACAAAAATCAATAGACTGCTACACTACTTATAAATATTGCGATTATTTTTAGAATTATTTGACGTAAATACTTAAAACATCTATAATATATATTATGTATGCGTATGCCTATACGCAGGAAAAATATAATATATTGGAGATAATTATGATAAGAAGTATGACAGGCTTTGGTCATGGAGAATCCTCATCTGATGACAAGAGAATTACAATCGAAATCAAAGCTGTTAATCATAGATATTTGGACCTTAATATTAAGACACCTCGCGGGTTTGACAAATTTGAAGGTTTAATCAGAAAATATCTTACAAGTCGTCTTGACCGAGGCAAAATTGATGTCTTCGTTAATTTTGAAGAAAATGCTGATTCGCAATATGAGATTCTATATAACAGGCATATTGCCAGGATGTATTATGACAAAATACAGGAGATGGCTAAGGATTTTAACTTAGACGGAAGCATCAGTGCATCTAGTCTGTCAAGGTATAACGAAGTACTAGAACTTCATGAAGTTGAAGAATCCACAGAAGAGATTGAGAAACTATTGTTAAAGGCTTTGGAAATCTCCTGTGATGAATTTATTCTAAGCAGAGAGAACGAAGGTGAAAGATTAAAAGAAGACCTTCTGTCAAAGCTTGATAACCTGTCTAGAGATGTTGATTATATCGAGAAGAAGTCTCCGGAAATTGTTAATGAATACAAGAATAAACTTCGTGAAAAGATAGCAGATTTACTTGAAGATAACAGCATTGATGAAAATCGAATTGCTATGGAAGTCACGATATTTGCTGATAAAATCTGTGTTGACGAAGAAATTGTACGATTAAAGAGCCATATTGACGAAGTCAAATCTGCCCTTACAAGTAATGAACCTGTTGGTAGAAAGCTTGATTTTGTGGCTCAGGAACTTAATCGTGAAGCCAATACAATTCTCTCTAAGTCAACTAATGTAGATGTCGCTAACACCGGAATAGACATGAAGACTGTAATTGAAAAGATTCGCGAACAGATTCAGAATATAGAATAATAACAGAAAGGAGCTGAATACTATGGAGAATGATAAAGGTTTAATTGTTGTTTTATCAGGCTTTTCCGGAGCTGGTAAGGGAACAATCATGAAACATTTATTACAGGGTCATCCTGATGAATATCATTTGTCTATTTCAGCGACTACAAGGAAGAAACGTCCTGGAGAGCAGGAAGGAAGAGAATATTTCTTTAAGTCAAAAGAAGAATTCCAGAAAATGATAGATAATGACGAATTGCTCGAATATGCGACGTTTAATGACAGATCTTATGGAACGCCTAAGAGCTATGTAGAAAAACTAATCAATGAAGGAAAAGATGTTATTCTTGAAATAGAAGTACAAGGAGCATTACAAGTAAAGGAACAATTTCCAGAGGCTTTACTTCTCTTTGTTACGCCACCAAGCGCCCAAATATTAAAAGAAAGACTTGTTGGCAGAGGAACAGAAGCTCACGATGTTATTGCTCAAAGAATGGCCATTTCTTCTAAAGAGTCATATCTTATGAATAATTATGATTATTTAATTATTAATGATGTGCTTGAAGATAGTGTTAATAAAGTTCATAATATTATTCAATGTGAACATGCAAGAACCGTTAGAAATAACGATTCAATAAAGAAAATGCAAGAAGAATTAAAAGAGTATTCGAAAGGAGAATAGAACAGATGATACATCCATCGTATGTTGAATTAATGAAAAAGGTAAATCAGGACGTTGTAGTTGGTGAGGAGCCTGTAGTAAATAGTAGATACAGTATTGTATGCGCAACAGCTAAGCGTGCCAGAGAGATAATTGATGGTGCAGAACCTATGAATATTGAAAATGCAGATAAGAAAAAAGCACTTTCTATTGCTGTTGAAGAACTTTATAATGGCGACTTAAAGATTCTCTCTGAAGAAGAAGTAGAGGAGAAGAATAAGAAGTTGCAAGAACTTAAAGAAGATCTTTCTACTGACAAATATGCTTATGAGAAATACATTAATACTGAAAAAGAAACTGAAGCTGTTGTTGAGGAATAATTCTTTATGAAAATATTTTTTGCATCACTAGGCTGTGACAAGAATCTTGTAGATTCTGAGAAAATGCTTGGATTATTAGATGATGCCGGCCATACAATAATTGATAACGAGAATGAAGCTGACATAATTATTGTTAATACTTGTTCTTTTATACATGATGCCATGGAAGAAAGCATCAACTCAATAATTGAATATGGCAAACTCAAAGAAGAAGGAAAGCTTAAAGCTTTAATTGTAACAGGTTGCTTGTCTCAACGCTTTAGTAAGGAGTTTAGTGAACAACTTCCTGAGGTTGATGCAGTGCTCGGCACAAATTCTTATGATGAGATAGTTGATGCCATTAATAATGTTTTTGCGAAAAAAGGCGAGAACATTTATATAAAGAGCCTTGATAAACTGGTTAATCCCCAGAAAAGAATGCTTTCAACAGGCGGTCACTTCGCATTTCTTAAGATTGCAGAAGGCTGTAATAAGAGATGCACATATTGTATTATTCCATCACTTCGTGGCAATTACAGATCAGTTCCTATTGAAGATGTAGTATCAGAAGCAAGAGTCTTAGTCTCACAGGGTGTAAAGGAACTAATTCTTGTGGCACAGGAAACTACTGTATATGGAATGGACATTTACAATAAGAAGATGTTACCAGAATTATTAGACCGGCTCCAGGAGATAGAAGATTTAAGATGGATTAGACTATTATATTGTTACCCTGAGGAAATAGATGAAAAGCTTATTTCTTCAATTGTTAGAAACAATAAGGTTTGTCACTATATTGATATGCCTATACAACATTGCAGTGACAAAATATTAAAATTAATGGGACGAAAGACTGATTCTATTAGTCTTAATAAAATAATTAATAAACTTAGGGAAAGAATACCTGATATTGTTATTAGAACAACACTAATAGCTGGTTTTCCCGGAGAAACTGACGCTGATTATAATAATCTTTTAGAATTTGTAAAAGAAAGTCAATTTGATCGTTTAGGCGTATTCTCATACTCAAGAGAAGAGGGAACTAAAGCTTATGACATGGACAATCAGATTGATAATGAAGTAAAAGATTTTAGAAGAGATAAAATAATGGAGATTCAACAAGCAATTTCCACTGCCAACAACGAGAAATTAATTGGGCAGGAGCTTGACGTGTTTATTGAGGGTAAACTTGTTGATGATAATGTATATATTGGAAGAACCTATAGAGATGCTCCTGAGGTGGATGGATTATTCTTCTTAAACTCTGACAGAGTACTTAATTCCGGTGATTTTGTCAGAGGAAAGGTTACTTCTTTTAATGAATATGATTTGATAGGAGAGATTATATAATGAATGTACCTAACAAGTTAACACTTTTTCGGGTAATTCTAATTCCTTTCTTTGTATTTTTCATGTTATTTGAACCTGAAAGCTTTACATTTAGGATTATTGCTGAAGTAATTTTTTGTGTGGCTTCAATTACAGATATGCTTGATGGTAAAATTGCAAGAAAAGAGAATTTAGTTACTAATTTCGGCAAATTTATGGATCCCCTTGCTGACAAACTGCTAGTTTGTTCTGCACTGATATGCCTTGTGGCTTCAGATCAGATTGATGCATGGATTGTTATTGTTATTATTTCAAGAGAATTCATTATTAGCGGATTTAGATTGATTGCCAGTGATAATGGAGTTGTTATTGCAGCCAGTATGTGGGGCAAAGTCAAAACTACTTTCCAGATGATTATGATAATTGTTCTGATTCTTAATCTATCATATTTCTTTGCCGGAACATTGATTGGTAGTATAATTATATATGTTGAAATTGTACTTATTTATGCTTCACTTATACTTACAGTTGTATCTTTAATCGATTATTTAGTTAAGAATAAGAGTATTCTTATGGAGAATATCTAAGATATGGATGAATATAAACTTGCTAAGAAATGTGTAAAAAAATTAAAAAAGCATGGTCTAAATCTTGCAACTGCTGAATCCCTTACTGGCGGAATGATAGCAGAACGCCTTGTAAGCGTGCCTGGCGCATCCCTTGTATATGAAGAAGGATTTGTTACATATTCCAGCTTTTCTAAAGTAAAGAATCTGTTAGTAGATCCTGTTATTATAGCCAAAAACGGTGTTGCATCATATCCTGTTGCAAGAGAAATGGCTAAAGGAATACTATATGTATCTGATACAGATTATGCCCTTGCCACAACAGGGGTCGCCGGCCCTAAAAGCGATGAATACAATACGAAAGTAGGTACTGTATACATTAGTTGCGCTTCAAGAGAACATGTTATTGTAAGAAAATACCATTTTAGAGGTAACAGAGATAAAATTAGACTGAAAACAACAATTGCAGCATTTAAATTGTTGCTATATGTTCTAAAAAATGATTTATAATATATGAGAGTTATTGCAGGAAAATGTAGACGTCTTAACCTAGACACAATCAAAGGTGACAACACAAGACCTACTACAGATAGAATAAAAGAGACTTTATTTAATATAATAAGCGATGAAGTAGTTGATAGTGATTTTCTTGATTTGTTTTCAGGTAGTGGACAAATTGGAATAGAAGCTTTATCCAGATATGCTTCATCTGCAACATTTGTAGATAATTACAGATTGGCGATTGATTGTATTAATAGCAATATAAAAAGATGTCGTCTAGAAGATAATTCTAATGTAATATGTGATAATGTATTTAGTGCAATTAAAAGATTTAAAGATAACAGCTTTGATATTGTATTTCTTGATCCTCCATATAATAAGGGATTTGAAAGGGATATCTTAAAATATTTAGACGAATCAAGTATTATAAGAAATGATGGTCTTATTATAGTAGAGGCTGATTTGAACACTGATTTTACTTATCTGAATAAATACTCATTAGAACTTGAAAGAATTAAAGAATATAAAACCAATAAACATTTATTCTTAAGAAAGAGATATTAAGGAAGCGTCATATGAAAGGGATTTATCCTGGGAGTTTTGATCCAATTACAAACGGTCATATAGATATAATTAGAAGAGCATCTAAGCTATGTGATACTTTAGTTATTCTTGTTATTGATAATAGAGAAAAGAACATTACATATTCTCTAGAAGATAGAATAGAAATGATTAAGCTTGTCACCAAAGACGTTCCCGGTGTTGTTATTGACACTTATTCAGGCTTAACATCTGATTATATTGCTAATAATAATATTGATGTTATAATTAGAGGTGTGAGAAACACAATAGATTATGAGTATGAAGCATCACTTGCAAGTATTTATAAGTCACAAGTCAGTGACGTAGAGACCATAATGCTTGCATCAGATTCTAAGTACTCTTATCTTAGTTCTACTGTTGTAAGGCAGCATGCAATGCTTCACGGTAATTTAAGTGAATTTGTACCGGAAATAATAGTTCCTATTATAAAATCTATATATAAATAATTAAGGAGAATAAGTATTATGGCTAGTAAAATTGAAGATATGATTAATGAATTACAGGATTTTGTTGATGGATGTAAGAATGCTCCATTTAAAGCAGATTCTATTGTAGTTAATCGAGATGATTTAGAAAGCTATATTGAGGATTTGAGGGCTACAATTCCTGATGAGATAAGACAATATCAGAGAATTATTAATAACCAGGAATATATTTTGGCTGATGCAAGAAAGAAAGCAGATGCTATTATAAAAGAGGCTGAGATTCAAACAGATCAACTTGTATCAGAACATCAAATTATGCAACAGGCATATGCCCGTGCTAATGAAGTAGTACTTGTTGCTTCTAAAGAAGCTGAGCAGATTCTTAACAAAGCAACTCTTGAAGCTAATGGAATTAAAGAAAGCGCGATAGCATATACAGATAATCAGCTTAAGATTGTTCAAGAGATAATGACAGCTACAATGGAACAAACCAGGCAGAAAGCAGATAGCTATCTCAATCAAATGCAGGGTTATCTTGATATTGTTGTTTCTAACAGAAATGAACTTGCACCAGCTGAGGCACAACCAGTTATTGCAGAACAGGTTGCTAATTCAACTTTCCAGGAGGATGTGCCAGTTGAAACCGTCAATACAGATGTTTCATCTAAGAATTCTTCCGAGAAAGATGACAGTAGCAACAAGGGGATAGATGTTCCTGATGTATTCTTTAACCAGGATTAATTACAAAGAGTGTGGAATACACACTCTTTTTTCTTTGATAGTAAAGGAGTATGTATGCTAAGTAATATTAAAGCGGCAATTTTTGATGTAGACGGTACATTACTTGATTCTAATGGAGTATGGCATCAAATTGATATTGATTTCATGAAAGAAAGGAATATGTCACATCCTGACAATCTTCAGAACTGGCTTGATGGCCTAAGTTTTAATCAGGTGGCAGAATTCTTCCATGAGAAATTCAACACCAAAGAAACTCCCGAAGAGCTTGTAGAAATATGGCATAACATGGCATATGACGCGTATAAAAAAACTGTCAAAGCTAAAAAGGGTGCCAAGAAATTACTAAGTCATTTAAAAGATAATAACGTTAAGACAGCAATCGTTACAAGTAATTCCCATGAATTAATTGAAGCAGGACTTAAGAATAATGGTTTGTATGATTATATTGACCTTGTTATTACAGCCGACAGCCTCAATACTAATAAGGATACTCCATATATATTTCAAGAGACTGCAAGAAGGCTCGATGTAGAGCCGGAATATATCATCGTATTTGATGATTTATACCCTGTTATTAAAGCTGTAAACGATGCCAATATGAGAAGCGTCGCTGTATATGACAAGAGAAGCATTAAGGCATATGGAGAAGAGCTTATTAGAGAAACTGCAGATTATTATATAAAAGATTTTACAGAAGTATTATAGCTTCCATTATCATAGGATTATTAAAGGAATAGTTAATGAAAGAAATAATTATTGATTCTTCAGCTGCAAATCAAAGATTTGATAAATTCTTAAAGAAATACTTTAGTGCATCTTCTAATGGCTTTATCTATAAAATGCTTAGAAAGAAGAATATCATCTTAAATGACAAGAAAGATGATGGTAGTTCTATACTCTTAGAGGGGGATACTATTAAAGTATTCTTCTCTGATGAAACATTTGACAAAATGAGAGGTCTTGATAATAGCGCTGATGAGTATAATTATTTAAAGAGACTTAATTATAATCTTGATGTAATATATGAAGATGATAATATAATTGCCTGTAATAAACCGGCTGGTATGTTATCTCAGAAGAGTAAAGCAAGTGACATATCAATTAATGAGTATATCATTTCTTATCTTATAAACGAAAGAAACTATTCAATAGAAGATTACAGGTTATTTCATCCTTCAATCAGCAACCGGCTAGATTACAATACAACAGGCGTAATTCTTGGAGCTAAGACGTTGCAAGGCCAACAGGAATTATCCCTTGCTCTTAAGGAAAGAACCATAGATAAATACTATATTTGTATTGTTAAAGGCAAAGTAGCAAAAGACATTCTATTGAAAGGCTCTTTAACAAAGAATAAAAGAACAAATATGGTTAAAATTATTGCTGATGGAAATGAGCCTCAAATAGAAACAGATATTAAAGTTATTTCGTCAAATAATGATATAAGCCTTCTTAGGATTCACTTGATAACAGGTAAAACCCATCAGATTAGGGCACATTTATCATCAATTAATCATCCAATTATTGGTGATATTAAGTATGGTGATAACAAAATCAATAATTATTATAAAGATAAATACAATCTTAATTCCCAGGCTCTACATTCATATATCACAATTTATAAGGAAATTGAGATTAAAGCCCCTTTACCAGAAGTAATGAAGCAAATAATAGAGGATAAATATGGCAACATGGAATTCTAGAGGTCTTAGAGGCTCTTTCCTTGAAGAAATGATTAATAAGACCAATGATGTGTATAAAGAAAATAAACTTGCGTTAATACAGAAGATTCCCACACCAATTACGCCAATTAATATTGATTCTTCTACAAAGCAAATCACTTTAGCATATTTTGAGAAGAAGAGTACTGTAGATTATATCGGAGCTGTTCAGGGTATTCCAGTTTGTTTTGATGCAAAAGAGTGTAATACCGACACATTTCCTATGCATAATATACACGAACATCAGATTGATTTCATGAGAGAGTTTATAGTTCAGGATGGAATTGCATTTATAATAATCTACTATACCAAAAAAGAAATATATTATTATTTATCCTTTGACGAAATCGAAAAGTATAATAATAGAGCACTTAATGGCGGCAGAAAAAGTATTAGATTTGATGAATTGGATAATAGTCATTTCTTCAAGAGAAAAGGCAATCTTTTAGTGCCATATCTTGATATGATAAGTAAAGAATTAGAAGAAAAAGATTGACAGAATACACTATATATTTTATTATGTTATCAGATTAATGTGTTAGCGTAGTAAAGCGATAAAGTGAATATATACTGTTTACTAAATCAAAGTTCTATTTAACAAGGAGACTCTATGAAAAAAACCATATTGCATACTCCCGAAGGAGTACGAGATATTTATAATGAGGAAATTGAGAAAAGAGAAGTTATTATAAAACAGCTCAAAGATTTGATTAAAACTTATGGTTATGACAATATAGAAACACCAACTTTTGAGTATATGAGCGTATATTATAAGGATATAACTCTTAGAAAATCAAAAGATTTGTACAAATTCTTTGACAAGGATGGGAATACACTGGTGTTAAGACCTGATTTTACCCCATCAATTGCAAGAGCCGTGTCTAAATATTTTACTGATGATAAAGTAATCAGGCTCTTTTATGTAGGAAACGTTTTTGCTAATAACAGAAGATATCAGGGACGCCTCAAAGAATCATGCCAGTTTGGCGGAGAATTGATTGGCGAAGAATCCATTGATTCTGATGCCGAAATAATATCTATTATTGTAAATGCCTTAAAATCATGTAAATTAGATGACTTTCAGATTAGCGTAGGGCATGCAGATATTTTCAAAGGCTTAATAGACATAGGAAAGTTTGATGAGGATGATACAGAAACAATTCGGGAATACATGCTTAATCGTAATGTATTTGGATTAGAAGAATTTTTAGAATCCAATAATACCAGTAAAGATTTAATTGATATGTTTCTATCAATTTGCAAGATGTATACACCGGGTTCTGATGACTGGAATAGACTCTTAGACAAAGCAAATCAATACAAGATTCTTAGCAAATCCCTTAATTATCTTAATGATTTATATGAAGTGCTAAGAAAATATGGTGTGGAAAAGTATATTTCCTTCGAAACAGGAAGTTTAAGCGAATATGATTATTATACAGGAATCACATTTGCTGGCTATACATACAAAAGTGGCGAGCCTATTGTTACAGGCGGAAGATATGATAATCTCCTTTCTAATTTTGGAAATAAGAGACCAGCTATTGGATTTGGTATATTCGTTGACCAATTGCAGCTTGCTCTTGACAGACAGAATATTCTATACATAGAAAAAAGCAACAAAATAATCATATGTTATAAATCATGTGATAGAAAAAAAGCAATAAATGAAGCAATAAAGCTTAGAAAACAAAGCAATATTGTTGAATTAATCTTACTTAAAGATGATTTTGATAAAGCTAAAGCTTTATACGAAGATGAAAATGTAACAGTTATGGAGATTAAATAATGAACGAGAAATATCTAACAATAGCTCTTGGTAAAGGAAGGCTTGCCAAATCTACAATGGAGCTTTTCGAAAAAATCGGAATAACATGTACTGAAATGCAGGACAAAAAGACCCGTAAGCTTATATTTGTAAACGAAGAATATAAATTAAGATTTTTTCTGGCAAAGGGTCCGGATGTTCCAACATATGTGGAGTATGGCGCCGCAGATATAGGTGTTGTTGGAAGAGATACCATATTAGAAGAGAATAGAAATATATTAGAAGTATTAGATCTTGGATTTGGAAAATGTAAAATGTGCATCTGCGGGCCTAAAGAAGCGAAAGAACTTCTAAAACATCAGGAATTAATAAGAGTTGCAACCAAATATCCTAGAATTGCAAAAGACTATTTCTACAATAAGAAATATCAGACAGTTGAAATCATTAAACTAAATGGCTCTATTGAACTTGCTCCAATTGTTGAACTTTCTGATGTAATATGTGATATAGTAGAGACTGGTTCAACTCTTAGGGAAAATGGTCTTAGTGTATTAGAAGAAGTGTGCGATTTATCAGCCAGAGTTGTGGTTAATCAGGTTAGTATGAGAATGGAAAATGAAAGGATAACCCGACTTATATATGAGTTGAAACAAGCGTTACAAGAATAATTAATAAAGGTGTAAAAATGAGAATACTTAATCTAAACAAGGAAAATACAAAAGACTTATTAGAAAACCTTCTTAAAAGAAGCCCTACAAGCTATGATTCTTATGAAAAAGATGTTAAAGCTATAATAGATAATGTCAAAGAAAATGGCGATAAAGCTTTATTTGACTATACTTTAAAGTTCGATAAGGCGACTATTAATAGTGATAATATAATCGTTACAAAAGAAGAATTAGAAGAAGCTTATAACGAAGTTGATGAGAAATTAATTAAAGTAATCAGAAAAGCACTTGTTAATATCAAATCATTTCACGAAAAACAATTACAAAACAGCTGGTTTGATAATAATGATGGTATTATTCTAGGGCAAAAGGTTACAAGTCTTGACAAAGTAGGAGTTTATGTTCCTGGTGGCAAAGCCGTATATCCATCAAGCGTTCTAATGAATGTAGTTCCAGCAAAAGTAGCTGGAGTTAATACAATCTATATGACGACTCCATGTGATAAAAACGGCAAAATATGTGCTAATACATTGGTTGCAGCAAATGAAGCCGGTGTAGACGTAATATATAAAGCCGGTGGCGCACAGGCTATTGCAGCTCTTGCATTTGGGACCGAATCAATTACAAAGGTCGATAAGATAGTTGGCCCTGGTAATATATATGTGGCTCTAGCAAAAAAGGCGGTTTTTGGACACGTAAGCATCGATTCAATAGCCGGTCCTTCTGAAATCCTTGTGCTTGCTGACGAAACAGCTAATCCTAGATTCGTTGCTGCCGATTTATTATCACAGGCAGAGCATGATGAACTCGCTTCAGCAATTCTTATTACTACAAGTAGAGAACTTGCTAGTAGTGTATCAAAAGAAATTGATTCATTCCTGGAAGTATTGTCCAGAAGAGATATAATCAGTAAATCCCTTGAAAACTACGGATATATACTAGTTGCTTCTAATATGGATGAAGCAATATCTGCTGTTAATGAAATTGCTTCCGAGCATTTAGAACTTGTTGTAAAAGACCCGTTTAATACTATGACCAAGATAAAGAATGCCGGAGCTATCTTCTTAGGGGAGTACTCATCTGAACCTCTTGGTGACTATTTTGCAGGTCCAAATCATGTACTTCCAACTAATGGAACAGCCAAATTCTTCTCTGCATTATCTGTTGATGACTTCATCAAGAAATCTTCAATAATATCATATTCCAGAGAAGCATTAGAAGCTATTCATAACGATATTGAAAGTTTTGCGCAGTGCGAAGGTTTGACAGCACATGCAAATTCTATTAAAGTAAGATTTGAGGAATAAATATATGTAAGATAATATTGCGAAATATTATTTATAGTAAAAAATACGAAGGAAAAATTATGGAAAGAAAAGCAAGTATAAATAGAAAGACAAAAGAAACAGATATTAGTTTAGAATTAAATATTGATGGAAAAGGAAATTCTAATGTATCCACAGGGGTAGGTTTCTTAGATCATATGCTTGAAAGTTTTGCCAGACATGGTCTTTTTGACCTTGATGTAAAATGTGAAGGTGACTTAATAGTTGATTGCCACCACACAATAGAAGATATTGGTATTGTACTAGGACAGGCAATTAAGAAGGCACTAGGTGACAAGAAGCAGATTGTAAGATTTGGAAGTACAATTATTCCTATGGATGAGAGTCTTGTTCTTGTATCACTAGATCTAAGTAACAGACCATATCTTACTTTTGATTATAAATTCGAAGTTGAGAGAGTAGGCTACTTTGATACTGAGATGGTAAAGGAATTCTTCTATGCAATCAGTTATTCTGCAGGAATGAATATACACATCAAAGTTTTAGAAGGTGGCAATGCACATCACGTTATTGAAGCGATTTTTAAAGCTTTTGCTAAATCCCTTGACTATGCCACACTCAAAGATCCCCGCATTATAGATGTGCTTTCTACCAAGGGTAATTTATAACATAAATATTTAATCAAACAAATTTGAAAGGATAATAACTATAATGGGACAAAAAACTATTATATCTACAATTTATATCAAAGACGGCATGGCTGTAAAATCACCAGAAGGTCTTGAAGCTCCTATTAATGCCGTAGAACTTGCCAATCAATTTAATGATTCAGGAGTAGATAAAATAGTTCTTTTTGACTTATCAGAAGATGATGAGGAACACGAGAAGAACATTATGACTATAAGAGAGATTAATAATAACTCTGAAATCAAATCCTGCGCTGGTGGCAATATCAAGAGACTTGAAGATGTCAAGAAATTTCTATATGCAGGATGTAATGAAGTGGTTCTTAATGGCTCTAAGCCAGAGACTGCAGATCTTGTAGTTGAAGCTGCTAATAGATTTGGCAAAGAGAAGATACTTGTATCTATTAAAAATATGGATTTTGTGTTCAAAAACCATGAAATACTTGATGAATATGTACATGAAGTATTGATTCTCAACAAAGACTTAATTGAAAATGATGGTTTTGAAGGAAGCACTAAGATTCCATACATTGTATATGTAGACGATTATGATGAAGACTATCTGGTTAAGATATTATCTTCACCACAGATTCGTGGTATTGCCGGTCTGGTAGTTAATAGAATTTATAGATATGATATTATGGGCTTAAAGAGTAAGCTTTCTGACAGAGGTATATCATTCGATAATTTTGAACCGCTTCTTAAATGGGATGATTTGACGCCAAATGACAAGGGGCTTATTCCTGTTATAGTGCAGGATTATATCACTAAAGAAGTTCTTATGCTTGCTTATATGAATGAAGAAAGCTTTGAAGCAACTCTTCGTACTGGTAAAATGACATATTTCTCAAGAAGTCGTAATACACTTTGGGTAAAGGGTGAAACTAGTGGCCATTATCAATTTGTAAAGAAACTGACAGCTGATTGTGACAAAGATACACTTCTTGCTCTTGTATCACAAGTTGGTGGTATTGCATGTCATACAGGGGCTCCTAGCTGTTTCTTCAATGATATTGTGACAAAAGAGTATATTGAGAAAAATCCACTAAAAATATTCGAAACAATATATGATATTATTGTAGATAGAAGAAAGAATCCAAAGGAAGGTTCTTATACTAATTACTTATTTGATAAGGGAATCGATAAAATTCTCAAGAAAGTTGGAGAAGAAGCAACAGAGATTGTTATTGCGGCTAAGAATCCCAACAAAGAAGAGATTAAATATGAGATATCGGATTTTCTATATCATGTAATGGTGCTTATGGTGGAATGTGGAATTTCCTGGGAAGAAGTAACAAAGGAATTAAGTAGAAGGTAATATGCAAAAACTTGCTCTTAGCGATGAAATCCTTATGGCTGTAGAAAAACCTGCACGCTATATAGGTAACGAACTTAATATTATAAAAAAAGATTTATCTGAAATTGATATCAGAATAGCAATGTGTTTCCCAGATGTGTATGAAATTGGCATGTCACATCTGGGAATTCAGATTTTATACGAAATGTTCAATCAACGTTCAGACACGTATTGTGAAAGGGTATATTCTCCATGGCCAGATTTACACAAAATCATGAAGGAGAAAAACATACCCTTATTTGCGTTAGAATCACAGGATAAGCTGAAAGAATTTGATTTTCTTGGAATAACACTTCAATATGAAATGTGTTATTCTAATGTACTTCAGATTCTTGATTTGGCACAGATTCCAATATGGGCAAAGGATAGAACGGATTCTGACTCTATTGTAATGGGTGGCGGTCCTTGTACCTATAATCCCGAGCCGATTGCGCCATTTTTTGATGTTATATATATTGGCGAAGGTGAGGTCAGCTATGATGAATTCCTTGATATATATAAGGATATGAAGGCTTCATCTGATTATTCAAGAGAACTATTCTTAAGAGCAATATCTCAAGTCGAGGGTATCTACGTCCCAAGTCTGTATGATGTTACATATAATGAGGATGGCACTATAGCAGAATTTGAGCCTATAGAATATAATGATGGAATAGATATGGACTTCATATGCGAATCCGGAAGAATTGTAAAGATTCCCGCCAAGGCAAAAAGTAAGGTTAATCGTGTGGTGCTTACAGATTTTGACAACGGACCTTATCCGACCAAGCCTATTATTCCTTATATCAAGGCTACGCAGGACAGAATCGTACTTGAGATTCAAAGAGGTTGTATAAGAGGCTGTAGATTCTGTCAGGCTGGTATGATTTATCGTCCTAATCGTGAGAAAAGTGTTGAATTATTAAAAAAGCAGGCGTTAGAAATGCTTGAAGCTACTGGACACGAAGAGATATCTCTATGTTCTTTATCATCAAGTGATTATTCTGATTTGCCTGAACTTATAGATTATTTAATTGAGATTTGTAAGGAAAGGTATGTCAATATATCACTTCCTTCACTTAGAATTGACGCTTTTTCTCTTGATGTAATGAGCAAAGTACAGGATGTAAAGAAAAGTTCTCTTACATTCGCACCGGAAGCCGGTTCTCAACGTATGAGAAATGTAATTAACAAGGGCCTTACAAAGGAAGACATAATTAACGGCTCTAATATGGCCTTTAAAGGCGGTTGGAACAAGGTTAAGCTATATTTTATGCTTGGACTTCCATTTGAGGAAGAAGAGGATATTAAAGCTATTCCTGAACTTGGTAACGAGATTGCTTCAAATTACTATGATATACTCCCTAAGGAGGAGAGAAATGGCAGATGTCAGATTACAATGTCTACATCATTTTTTATTCCTAAGCCTTTTACGCCATTTCAGTGGGCTAGAATGTATCCAAAGGAAGAATATCTGAGAAGAGCGCATCTTGTTAAGGATACTATGAATGAACAGCTTAATAAGAAGAGCCTTCGTTATCACTACCACGAAGCTGACGTATCTGTTCTAGAAGGTGTATTTGCAAGAGGAGATAGGAAGCTATCTAAAGCTATATATTATGCTTACGAGCATGGTGCATTATTCGATGCCTGGTCTGAATTCTATGATGATAATATATGGCAGGAAGCTTTCGACAAATGTGGTATAAGTCTTGATTTCTATGCATATAGAGAGCGTAGTATTGATGAGATACTCCCATGGGACTTCATTAATGTCAATATCTCTAAGAAGTTCCTCATCAGAGAGTGGGAGAACGCCAAGAAGGGTATTGTAACTCCTAATTGCAGAGAGCAATGTAGTGGATGTGGAGCCAAAGTATATAAAGGTGGAATATGTGTTAATAGAAATAAGGATAATTCATAAGTTTAATTTGGAGGTTTAATCTATTTAATTATATTTTCAGTGTAATTATTGGATATCAATTATGAAGGTTAGAGTAAGATTTGAGAAAAAGGGTGTACTAAAGTACATTGGTCACTTAGATATGATGCGGTATTTTCAGAAAGCAATAAGTCGTGCCAATCTTCCTATCGCTTATTCTGAAGGATTTAACCCGCATCAAATTATGTCCTTTGGAAATCCCTTAGGACTTGGAATGACATCAAGTGCAGAATATATGGATATTGAATTGTTAGAAGAGATTCCTTCATTAGAAGGCATTAATCGTCTTAATAATGAGATGGTGCAAGGAATTAAGATTCTCTCCTTCAGATACCTTCCAGATAAGGCCAAAAACGCCATGTCTGCAACTTGGGCTTCCTCCTATAAGATTGAATTAAACGACAAAATAAAGGTAGCAATAGGAGATATGTCAGACATTTCCCAAAGCATAGATGAATTCATGTCACAAAAAGAATGTATAATCACTAAAAAGACTAAGAAATCAACAAGAGATATTGATATTTTGCCACTTATATATGAATTCAAATACGAAGAAAAATATTTCTATATCAAATGTTCATCAAGTTCAGGCGATAATATTAAACCAGAAGTTATTATGAATGAATTCTTCAAATACCTAGGCTACAAATTTGAACTAGACAGAGTTAATCTCTATATTGAACGACTTGACATATATACACGAATTGATAACAATTTAATATCCCTTGATGATATTGGGGTGGATAGATGACATTTAAATAAGAAATATATTAAGAAAAAATCTATTTAATCATTAAAAATATTGACAAATGTGTATGAACTCTGTATTATATTAGAGTATGTGCCGCTCAGGAAGGGTATTAAATTATGTTGATTGTGACATATCCCGTAACTGGCGAGTAATGATAAAAAGGAGGAAAGCTTATGTACGCAATTATTGCAACAGGTGGTAAACAGTACAAAGTATCTGAAGGCGATATCATTACAATTGAGAAGCTTGGCGTTGAAGCTGGTAAGAAAGTAAAGTTCGACCAAGTACTTGCAATTGGTGGCGATTCACTTAAGGTTGGTGATCCAACTGTAAAAGGTGCCTCAGTTGAAGCTTCTGTAGTTCGCGAAGGAAGAGCTAAGAAGGTTATCGTTTATAAGTATAAGCCAAAGACTGGTTATCATAAGAAGAATGGTCATAGACAACCATTTACTCAAGTTAAGATTGAGAAGATCAACGGTTAATCAATTATGATTAAAGTTACAATTTACAAAGAACATAATGATTTTGTAAGAATTATTACTGATGGACATGCCAATTTCGATGAATATGGTCGTGATATAGTATGTTCTGGAGTATCATCACTAGTTATTAATACAATTAATTCTATTGATAGACTTACAGATACTACATTAAATGTTGAATCTAATGATGATGAGGGTTATATTAATTGTATAATTAATAATCCTGGACATGATAGTAATTTGCTTATAAAATCACTAGTTCTTGGATTAGAAGGAATAAGAGATTCTTATTCTAAGAAGTATTTACAGATTATTATAAGGGAGGTGTAGAAAATGATGAAAATGAACCTTCAATTTTTCGCTCATAAAAAAGGAATGGGTTCCACAAAGAACGGTCGTGACTCTGAGTCTAAGAGATTAGGCGCTAAGAGAGCTGATGGACAGTTTGTTAAAGCTGGAAACATATTATACAGACAACGTGGTACTAGAATTCATCCTGGTACAAATGTAGGAATCGGAGGAGATGATACACTTTTTGCTAAGGTTGATGGTGTATTACATTTCGAAAGAAAGGGAAGAGACAAGAAAGTTGCTTCTGTATATCCTGTAGAGAAATAGTTTTAAAGCCCTTCTAATAGAAATATAGTTTAGAAGGGCTTTTTATTTGTTATATTACAAATTGATTTGTAATGAAAGGTGAAAAAAATGTTCGCTGATAGAGCAAGAATAATAATTAAATCAGGTCGCGGTGGCGATGGTCATGTAAGCTTTAGACGCGAAAAGTACGTTCCAAATGGCGGTCCCGATGGTGGCGATGGCGGAAAAGGCGGCGATGTAATATTCGAGGTAGATCCCGGTGTAAATACACTTGCCGACTATCGTCATAGAAGAAAATTTGCAGCAACTCCCGGTGAAGAGGGTAAGAAAAAGAATTGTCATGGCAAAAATGGTGAAGACATTATTCTTAAAGTACCTGAAGGAACTGTTGTATATGATGCAGAATCAAAAAAGGTCATATGCGATTTATCAGGTGATACAAAAAGAGTTGTAGTTCTTGAAGGTGGTCGTGGAGGACTAGGCAATCAGCATTTTGCCACTTCTAAAATGCAGGCTCCTAAATATGCAAAACCAGGTGGAGAATCTGTAGAAATTGAAGTTATACTGGAACTTAAGGTTATTGCAGACGTGGGACTTGTTGGCTTTCCAAATGTTGGCAAATCCACATTTCTATCTCGTGTAAGTAATGCCAATCCTAAAATTGCCAATTATCATTTTACTACTCTACAGCCAAATCTTGGGGTTGTGGACTTGGATAATTCAAATAGCTTTGTTATTGCTGATATTCCAGGTCTTATAGAAGGTGCATCAGAAGGTGTGGGCTTAGGATACGAATTTCTACGCCATATTGAAAGAACCAAAGTTATTGTTCATATAATTGATGGTGCTTCTGTGGAAGGTAGAGACCCCATTGAAGATATTAATGCAATCAATAAAGAAATGCTTGAATACGACGACAATCTGCTCAAAAAGCCACAGGTAATTGTGGCTAACAAGATGGATGTCTGTCCTGATAAAGAAGATGAAATCTTAGAAAAGATTAGAAATAATATAGAATCAGATAATGTAGACGTTTACGGCATGTCTGCTGTAAGCGGCAAAGGTGTAAAAGATGTACTTTGGCACATTAACAGCTTACTTAATTCATGTGATGATGATATAATAACCTATGAACAAGAATTTGATCCTATGAATCTTATTACCAAAGAAGAACCTTATACTATAGAAATCGACAAAGAAGGACGCTATGTAGTAGAAGGTCCTAAAATTGAGAAAATGTTATCTTATACCAATTTGGAATCAGAAAAAGGTTTTCTGTTTTTCCAGAATTTTATTAAAGAACAAAAGATAAATGATAAACTTGAAGAAATGGGCATAGAAGAGGGCGATACAGTTAAAATGTATGGACTTTTGTTCGAATATTACAAATAATATTGAAGGAGTTTTTTATGCTTAATTCAAAACAAAGAAAATACTTATATTCAATGACAAACGACATGCAACCTGTTGTAAATATCGGAAAGTCGTCATTGACACCCGAGATAATAGATAGTGTTGATGAAGCATTATCCGCTAGAGAACTTATTAAAATTTCAGTTCTAAAAAATTGTCCAGAAGTTACAAGTACACTTGCAATTACAATTTCAGAAAGGACTCATTCTGATGTTGTAAGGATTATTGGCAAAAAGATTATATTATACAGACCGGCAAAGAAGCCGAAAATCCAATTACCGGATTAATCCAGAGGTATTATATGAATCACACTAATAAACTTAATGATGGCAGGAAAGTTGGAATCCTTGGCGGAACATTTAATCCAATACATAGCGGCCATATCAATATTGCCAAATCTGCATTAGAAGAATGTAATCTTGATGAGATATGGTTTATTCCTAATGGCTGTCCACCTCATAAAAACGTTGATGACAAAGTATCTGCAATATCAAGATATAAAATGGTTGCAAATACAATAGCAAATGAAGATAAATTCTATATTAATGATATTGAGCTTAGTTCTATTGAATACAATTATACCCACAAAACATTAGAGAAATTACATAACAAATTCCCTAACAACAAATATTATTTTATTATGGGGGAAGATTCACTTAGATGTTTTGATTCATGGAGAAAGCCGGAAGTAATATGCAAATATGCTTCAATTATTGTGGCTATTAGAAGCAATAACGCAAATTCTCTATCTAAATTAATATCGGAATATGCTATCAGGTTTAATGGAGAATTTATTCTCTTAAATTGTGATTATATTGATATATCTTCCACAGAACTTAGAAATACTATTAGTAAAGATAATTTGTATAATACATCTAATATTGAGGAAACTACCGTATCCTACATATCTGAACATATGTTATATGAAGAATATGACTATTCCAGTTTCAATAGTATAGAAGATATCAAAACAGATCTTGTTAATATATTGAAGCCAAAAAGATATAATCACACCCTTGGTGTAATGGATACAGCAATTAATCTTGGTATGCGTTATGACATTCCACTATATCTTTGTCAATACGCAGGACTGCTTCACGATTGTGCGAAAAGCTTTACAAAAGAAGAATTGATTAGTTTCTGTGAAGACAAGAATATAGAAATAACAGATTCAGAATACAAAGCCCCACATCTACTTCATTGTAAAGTAGGGGCATATATAGCCAGAAACAAGTATAATGTTACAGATGAGAGAATAATTAATTCAATTCTATTCCATACAACCGGAAGACCTAATATGTCACTTCTAGAGCAAGTTGTGTTCGTGGCTGACTATATCGAACCTAATAGATGCAAGGCTAATAGATTAAATGAAATACGTGCTATGGCATACTATGATATTGATATTGCAACGGCAATGATTCTTCAGGATACAATTAGCTATCTCACAGATATAGATGCATTTATCGATGATAAAACTAATAAAACATACGAGTATTATCTTGAATTAATTAATGATTAATATAAATAAGGAAAAATAAATGAGTAAAATAAAAGAAAATGTAAAGAAAATATATGAAGCAATTGATGATAAGAAAGCCATTGATATTAAAGTTATAGATATATCAGGAGTATCTATTGTAGCAGATTACTTTATAATTGCGTCAGCTAGTAATCCAAACCAGTTAGAAGCACTAGAAGATGCCGCTGATAAAGTTATGTATGAACAAGACATACTGCCAAAGCAGGTAGAGGGCGGTAAAAACTCGCCATGGATTCTTATGGACTATGGCGATATTATTGTACATCTCTTCACAGAAGAAGGTAGAGATTTCTACGATCTTGAGCGTATCTGGAGAGATGGAATAGAAGTAGATATAAACTCCATATAAGAGACTTATATAAAGAGATTATTTGCATACTGGTATTACAAGATATTCACCTGCATGAATTCTATCATTATCATTTAGATGATTAAGTGTTCGTATCTCATTAATATAATCATCAAAATCCCCATATTCTACAGAATAATTCTCTGTAGCAATATTCCAAAGAGTATCCCCATCATCAACACATACATTAGAATATACAGTACTATAATTGTATGTATTCTTGGCAGATGATGTCACATTAAACAGAAGAATAAGGGATAATACAGCAATAATTACACAACCTGTAATTATTAATTTCTTATGGATTCCCAGAAATAAACCTTTTCTTAATGATAAAACCTTTGCCCTTGTCTGTCTTGTTCTCATAACTATACCTCTTTCTATAAACTATAACCAATAACCGAATAAATGTTCGTAAACATTTGTTCTGTTCATATATTATCAACCAAACATTCGTTTGTCAAGAACTTTTCGAACAAATTTTCGCAAATATATGTTCCGAAAATTTGTTTGCGAAAATACATTCGTTGTGTTACAATATGTCTTAAGGAGGGACCCGCTTGCGGAAAGATGCCTTAAGACAGCATTCCGAGCGAAGCGAGGTGCGTATTATAATAGGAATTAATATAAGGAGGTTCCATATGGAATACGGTAAAATATCAGCAAAACAGCAGGAAATACTTGATTATCTTAAGAATACAATTCTCAGCACAGGTTATCCTCCAACAGTAAGAGAAATCTGTGAAGCAGTTAATCTTAAGTCTACATCATCTGTATTTCAGCATTTAGAGAAATTAGAAAAGAATGGCTACATCAAGCGTGATGAAAGTAAACCTAGAGCAATCGAGATAATTGATGACAATTATAATATGTTAAGAAGAGAGACTGTATCTGTGCCTATGGTTGGACAGGTTGCTGCCGGACAGCCGCTTCTTGCTGTACAAAACATTGAGAGTTATTTTCCCATTCCTTCAGAATATATGCCTAATGAGCAGTCCTTTATGCTTAGAGTAAAGGGCGATAGTATGATTAATATAGGAATTTTTGATAAAGATACCATACTAGTTAAACAATGCAAAACTGCTCAGAATGGTGATATTGTAGTTGCTCTTGTAGACGACTCTGCAACAGTCAAGACGTTTTATAAAGAAGACGGACATATTAGATTACAACCCGAGAATGACGATATGGATCCAATTATTGTAGATGATTGCCTGATTCTTGGCAAAGTATTTGGAGTAATGAGATTCTTCTAGAGTTAATTATATCCGAATTATATACTACATAGTTAATTCCCGTTTTCCTTGAAAAATAGAGCCTGTCATATTATAATTTTATTTAAATAAGATATAGATATTTGCATTATAATCTATAGAATCGAGGGAAAAATGTTTCGCTTTATATATGTTCTTTTATTGAATATGTTTAGGGCTCCATATCTGGTAACTAAATTAAGAAGGATGGCTTCTAATCCCGACAAATATTCGCCTGAAATGCGTTATTTAATGGCAAAAAAGACATTTAAATACGTAAGAGAAACCGGTCACATTAAGACTGAATGCTTTGGAATGGAGAATCTTCCCAAAGAAGGTGGATATATGATGTTTCCAAACCACCAAGGTAAATACGATGTTCTGGCTATTGTATGTGGTCATGAAGCACCTTGTTCCTTTGTTATGGACAAGAAGAAATCATATATGTTCATGGTGCGAGAACTTGTTAATCTTATGGACGCAAAAAGAATGGAGATTGACAATGTAAGACAGGCTCTGACTGTAATTAACGACCTTGTTAATGAAGTAAAGAACGGCAAGAAATATATTATTTTCCCAGAAGGTGGATATAGCAATAATCGTAATACTTTGCAGGAATTTAAACCGGGGAGCTTCAAGAGTGCTACGAAAGCAAAGGTGCCTGTTGTTCCTGTATGCTTAATCGATACATATAAAGCGTTTAATTCATTCTCAATTAAGCCTGTTAAGAATAAGGTAATATTCTTAGAACCAATTATGCCAGAAGAATATGCCGATATGAATACACAGCAGCTTGCAGAAGAGGTAAAATCAAGAATCATTGCCAAGATGGCAGAATTTGGTGTAGAACAGCGAAAAAGAATTATTAATCTTTCCTCTGAAAATTAACAGCATTTGCTGCCTGGCGCTTATGTTCGTCTTCTATAGCAGCATAGTAGTCAATGGTAGTATTAACGTTTTCATGGCCTAATACGTCTGCTACAAGCCTTATATCACCGGTTTCACGATATAGGGCAGTACCGTACGTACTTCTAAGCTTATGAGGCGTTATTTTTTTGTTTGGAACAGCCATTCTGGCATATTTTTTCACAAGATTTTCTATAGCATTAACACTTATTCGTTTGCCTTGAAGTGAATAGAATAAAGCTTTTTCATGGCCTTCAACAGGATTAATAAGTTTTCTTTCTGTCTCTACATAGTCATATAACGCGTTATGAACGTCATTTCCGAAGTAGATTACATCCTGACCGCCACCTTTCCTAACTATTGTTAAAGAATTAACAACAAAATCAACATCTATAAGATCCAGTCCATTGCATTCACTGACACGAATACCCGTATTAAGCATTAATGTGAGAATTGCCAGATCACGTTTTTGTGTTTTTTTCACGTATTTTCGCTGTCTTTCGGTCATATTGGCATTTCCCATTTCTATAGCCTGTAATATGGATTGAACCTCATAATTATTCATTCTAACTATATTTTTATCCTTTTTTATATGAGGAAGAGGCACAAGAAGCATTGGATTCTCGGAAATGTTCTTATGCATATAATGATACTCATAAAGGCCACGTAAACTTGTCATTTTACGGGCGATTGCCTTTTTACCGTTCTCATGAAGCTCACCATCAACATTTAACTCTAAATAACGCTGATATTCAATAATATCTTCAGAAGTAATAGATTCTAATAGTTTAAAGTCAAAATCAACGATTTCTTTGCTTTTAAGGCTAGGATTGTTACTTTGAAGAAATCTAAAAAACGTTAAAAGATCATAGCAATAACTAATTAAAGTACTTGTTTGAGCAGTAACTTCCTTACTATGAATATAATCTTTAGCAAAACCAGGTAGCTCATTTATAAGCGAACGAAGCTTGATTTTTTTATTTTTATTCTTATTTTTATAAAATTCTGAATCTTTTCCCATGATTTCTCCTTTGTAGTTTATTATTATAAAATTTATATTAATTCAGATAGCGGCTCTGTATGGCGTTTTTAGGATCTAATATTGATAATAATTATAGAATCAAGCCGTCATTTTTTATATACATAAGCTTGGCATGAGATTATTAGCATGTAACTAAATGTAATAATATATCTACGACATTTAATTCGAGCTTAGGATTTATTAGAAATTGTTCTAAGTAAGAAATTTCCAACATGGATGTTGGAAATAGGTCCGAGTCGCCTGGACGGCGAATCGAGGACCGGTTGGTATTAAATATTAACAAAACAATAATAACAATTTCTTATAAATACTTAGCGAAGAATTATTAAGTAGATATATTATTACATATAGTTACATAATAAAACTCAACACAAGCTTGCGTCTAATAGTAAATAAATCCGAAGCTATATACTACATATTGTACTTTCCACACGCTATCTATATGATAAACTGATATTTATCACATAGATATATATTAGCTCATTACTTCTCTTTTGTCAAAATAATTCATTAGAATCTAAACAAATTGTAAATGGTCCATCATTAATTAAGCTTATTTTCATATCTGCACCAAACTCACCGGATGCAACTTTAATTCCTACACTTTTTATTTTATCAATTACATATTCATATAATTCATTTGCCATATCAGGTGAACCGGCTTCAATAAATGAAGGTCTGTTTCCTTTTTTACAGTTTGCGTATAAGGTAAATTGCGAAATAATCATTATTTCACCTTTAATCTTATCTATTGAAAGGTTTGTTTTACCATTTTCATCTTCAAAAATACGTAAATTAAGAAGTTTACGTATCATTTTATCAGCAATTTCCTTATTATCATCATTAGATATACCAAGAAGAACCATATATCCTTGAGTTATTGAAGATTTCACCTCATTATCTATAATACATGTTGCTTCTTTAACTCTTTGTACTACTAATCGCATACTTCACCTCTGTCGAATAACTAGTTAAAATCACTAGACATCATAAATTCTTGTAAAAACATATTGTTTCCGCTTCTTTCAAATGTAAAAGATGCCTTTGCATTTGGCCTTCCATCAACTCCAAAATTAACAATTGCGATCATAATATTAGGCTTCTCATTTGCAATAGATACAGCAAGATTATTTGCTTTAGTTTCCATATCTTGTCTCACAGTTTCCATATTATCACTACTTGGTTTAAGCGTAAGATCAAGTATTACATTTACATTTTCTGAATTATTTGCACCATTATTATTCTGAATATCAGAAGAATTATTGAAATTATTATTTTGGCTATTGTTATCTGCATTATTAATGGTATTTTCAATATTATTATAAGTTGATTCTTGATTCAACGGATTGCCTGTAGTTGAAGCACCAAGATTATTTGCTTTATATATCTTAATATTATCCAATTTGACATCATTAAGCAAGTTAACTTTTTCGCTTATTTTAGCGGATAATAAGTTGTTGGTATTTGAGTCAACGACTTCATTTCTGGTTATTTCATCTTCTTTATTTACATTATTATTACTACTGTTCATTTCAGCAACATAGGCAGGATTATTCATGTCAATCTCTGTATTTTTTGAATTATTTCCACTATTATCAATAAATACGAGATAATAATATAAAACCCCTGAGCAAACAACAGCCGCAATCCCTATTATAACAATTATTATGATTTTCTTCTTATTCACCATCTACGTTCTCCCATTCTGAGACTGCTTCAGTTCCAATTTATCTATTAGAGTTTCCATATACTCAGGTAGAGGTGCTTCAATTTTCACAAACTCTTTTGTACTTGGCAAATTAAATCCAATTGTCTTGGCATGAAGACATTGTCCCATTAGATTTACTCCGCAGATAGACTTTGCAAACTTCTTTGTACCATATACCTCATCTCCCAGAAGTGGATGATTAATACTCGACATATGGACTCTAATCTGATGTGTTCTACCGGTTTTTAATGTAAATTCTACCAGAGAATATTTATCATTTTGCGAAATAACTCTATAAAATGTACACGCTTCCTTACTATTCTTTGCATTTACGCACATTTTCTTCCTATCGCTTGAAGATCTGCCAACAGGTTTATCGACTACGCCTTCAGGAGTATTAAAATGGCCTACGCAAATGCCAATATATTGTCTAAGAATACTATGTTCTTTGATTTGTTCTGCTATATAATTATGAGCTTTGTCGTTCTTACAGACAATCAAGGAGCCTGTAGTATCCTTATCAATTCTATGCACTATCCCCGGCCTGATTTCGCCATTTATCCCTGATAAATCCTCTTTGCAATAATACATTATTGCATTTACAAGAGTGTTATCGTAATGCCCCGGAGCCGGGTGTACAACCATATCTTTTGGCTTATTTACAACAAGTACATCACCATCTTCATAGAGAATATCTAAGGGAATATCTTGAGCTGCAATATCAATTTCTTTTGGCTCAATATCTAAAATGCTGACAATATCGCCATTTTTTAAAGAATATCCAGCCTTCACTTTATTGTTATTAACAAGTATTTTGCCATCTTTAATGCAGTTTTTTATATGATTTCTTGATAAATCCATATAGCACTCATTAAGGAACTTATCAAGTCTATTATTAGATTGCTCTTCGTTTATAGTTATACTTTCCACCACTATTTGCCCTTAAATTTAAAAATAAAATCAAAATCCTTATCTTTATACTTAAAAAATATAAGAATAACAAGTACAAAAAGTCCAACACAGACGCAAATATCAGCAAAATTAAACACAGGAAAATCAATGAATTCAAGCATTATAAAATCAATTACATACCCTCTGAAAATCCGATCATACAAATTGCCAATTGCACCTGCAATAATAACAGAAAGCACACAGGAAAAAGGCATATAATACTTGTATTTTGGTGTCCTTAAAAGTACATATACAAGAATGGCCAAGATTATTGATGTAATTATAATTATAAGTGCCATTTTTGAATTAAGCATAGAAAAAGAAATGCCTGTATTCTCCACATAATACAAGGAAAATATGGCGTTTTTTAAAGCTGATTCCTCACCATTTAAGTATAGATAGTTATAGGCAAAAGACTTAGAAACCTGGTCAATTGCAAATAATAAACCAATAATCAAAACCGATATCAGCGGTCTAATTTTAATCTTCTTTTCGTCCATTTTAACAACCTTATTCAAGAATATATGAAATAGATTTAAGCAACATTTCGTCGCTTAAATCGCGATTAATCTCTGCTCTTCCAATCTCTTTTAAGACAACAAATTTAATACGATTATTGTCCATTTTTTTATCAGATTTTGTGGCTTCTAATACTGCTTTTTTGTCAAAATCACTGGTATCTAAACGGGTTCGTAAATCAAAAAAATCAAGTAACTTCCTTACATTATCCACCTCTTCTTTACTAACAAACCCTAATTTGTTAGAGATATACAAAGAAGACATCATACCAAGTGCAACACATTCACCATGAAACAGCTTATAATCGCTTAGCTTTTCAATAGCGTGACCTACAGTATGTCCAAAGTTGAGATACGCTCTAATTCCTTTTTCTTTGGGGTCTTCTTCTACTACCCTGGCTTTTATAAGGCAACTGCCATAAATTAGCTCTATGAGGCTATTTACGGCCTTATTTTTGATTTTGTCCTTATTACTCCAGATATACTCATAATAATGATTATCTTGAATAAGACCATGCTTAATAACTTCGCCCATACCCGAACTAAACTGCTTAGAATCAAGGGTTTTAAGCGTATTTACGTTGATATATACAAGCCTTGGCATATAGAAAGCCCCCACCATATTCTTGTATTTCATAAAATCAATCGCCGTTTTACCGCCAATACTAGAATCAACTTGCGAAAGAAGTGTCGTTGGAACTTGAATATAATCTATACCACGAAGATAGGTCGCAGCACAAAAGCCTGTTAAATCCCCAACAACACCACCACCTAAAGCAACAAGCAGGTCATTTCTGTCCATCTTGAATTTAATTAAATCTTCATATAATTTATTAAGTGTATCCCAATTTTTAGAGGCTTCGCCAGCTTCAAAAACATGAGAAAATATTGTCGAATCAAGGTTGTTTAATAGGGTTTTAACCTCGTCAAGATAAATATTTGCCACTTCTGAATCCGTAACGATACAAATCTTTGCGTATTTTTTACCCAGTTTATTAGAAATATAATCTGTAAGCCCACTAAAATCTTCATTCAATGAAATATCATATTCTGTCTCAATATTGCCTTTATTTACAACTAGTAATTTATTCATGATTTAACTTCCTTGTTTTGTATAATATAAAATTAACCTGTGACAAGAATCACAGGTTATAAAAATTAATTCATCTTAAAATCCCGTCTGCACTCCAGAGAAATCAAAGGCATCCATTATTCCAGCAAGATCACCTGAAATATCAACAGAAGCCGGTGTTACAACGAAGATATAATTACTTACCTTTTGTAATGTTCCACCTACAGCAAAGCTGGCACCAGATGTAAAATCAATAATCCTTTGTGCAATACCAATATCCAGTCCTTCTATATTAAGAAGTACAGTTCTTTCGGATAATATTGTATTAACAACATCCTTAGAATCTTCAAAACTTGTTGGTTTAATAATACACACTTCCATTGGCGTTCCACTTCCTTTTTTGTTATTTCTAATCGGAGTAAATTTAGGTGGAGATTTCCTCTCAACAGGTGAATTATCTGATTCAGTATCATCTTTCTTCTTGAAGAGAGATTTCTTCTTCTTAGGTTCTTCCTCTAATTCCTCTTCATAAAGATCTTCATCATCATAGTATTCATCATCGTCATCTAAGCCAAGAAATTTATCAAAAAAACTCATCTCTTTCTCCCATCTAACTAATTCTTTGAATAGTCTCTTTTACCAAATAAGTTTGATCCAATACGAACCATTGTTGCTCCTTCTTCAATAGCAACCTGGTAATCATTAGACATTCCCATTGATAATATACTCATAGATACATTATCTATGTTTTCGGCCATAATGTCAACAGATAAATCCTTTATTTTGTGAAAAAGTGGGCGATTTTCTTCAGAATCCACAACATATGGGGCTACACACATTAATCCTTTAATTGAAATATTAGGAAGTGACGCAATATCTCTTACAAGCGATATAACATCATCTGCCTTTATGCCGAATTTGCTATCTTCGTCACCAATATTAATCTCTACAAGAATATTAGCTGTAACGTTATTTTTAACAGCCTGCTTACTTATTTCCTCAGCAAGTCTAAGAGAATCCACAGAATGAATCAATTCTACTTTACCAATAATGTACTTAACCTTATTCCTTTGTAAATGTCCTATCATATGCCATTTAATATCATCCGGCATTACTTCTATCTTATCTTTTAATTCCTGAACCTTGTTCTCGCCAAAATCTCTAATATTAAGGTCATATACAGCTTGCAAATCAGATACAGGTTTTGTCTTGCTAACAGCAATCAGTGTGACCTCATCGCGACTCCTATTTGCTTTTTTACAAGCTTTACATATATTTTCTTCAATTACATCTAAATTCTTCTTAAAATCCTCCATACAACCTCCTATATAAGATCATTCTCTTTAACCGATGAACCATCAAGTGCAATTCTATCATATAAGGAAATACCATAACTTGTATTCTTATCAACAATAGCATATTCCTTATTCTGATTAAGGATAACTATCTGCTTAAATACAGCATATCCTTTATTAACATTATACACACCCTTAAGTTCATCTGTTTTAGTATCAATTCTGTATTCTTCATTAGAATTAGGTTTTAATATATAATCCTTTGAATCAATCAGTTCACCATCAATATAATAAGCATCATCCGTTTCATAATAAATTGTGGGACTTATAAACTCATTTCCACTGCTCTTCTTAACCATAAACCCTTGTTTATTAGAATCATTCCCCTTCATAAAATAATTCTTAGGAATAACATAGAATTCTTTGGTTGTTATGGCTGAATTTGGAATTTTGAGCCCTGTCTTATTATTAAGAAGTAATTCAATTGTAAGAAATCTATTGTCAGCATATCTCTCTATTGAATCATCAAATTCAAGGCTCATATAATCTTTCGTACCTTGTTTAATAATCTTAGATTGAGCATAAGTTGTATAATCATCCTGTTTAAATTTGATATTGATATATTCTTCATCTTTTAAGCTTTCAATCTCATCATCACTTACAGGAAATACAAGGTTCCATTTATCACCAGTTATAATCTTATATATAGGATCGTTCTCTTTCACATTACTATTACTAGACAATGTAACTTTGTTTTGTTTGTTAACATCAAAGCTATCCATATCAAAATTCTCTAAATTAACCGTCTCAAATCCATCTAACGTAGTCATGAAAAGACCTGCTTTAGGCGCATAATTTATAGAATAATCACCGCTTTTTATGGCAGCATCAATATCTGTATCTAATTTTTCTAAAGCATTATTAGTCTGTATTTGTTCAAGTTCTGCAGATATATTATTCTTAAGTATACCAGAACGAATAAAATTACTATCAGAATAACCTTCTACAAAAGAATCTATTTCATTAAAAATACCATTTAGCGTAGAATTATTGATTTTATCCATGTCAGAATTACTGGCAATAATTTTGTTAGTAATATCACCTTTAGAATCAATGGAATAAATTATGGATTTAATACCTACCCTGGAAGAATTCTGCTTGAAATACTTAATTTGCCCATTCTTTTGTGCATTAAAAACTTCTTCATTTCTAAGGGCAAGAGCGTCCTTTTGTATAGAATCACTTATTGTACCTTCTTTTACCTCATATACTTTAATATTCTTATCAGTTATAAAAGAAAAAACATGAAATAATACATATATGAAAATAATAATAACAATTACTATACTTATATTAAATTTGAAGTCTTTTTGAAATTTAATTGTGTTACTACTTTTGTTCCTATCTTTCTTCAAAATATGCCTCTCATATAAAAAGAGTTCGCAATGCGAACTCTTCCTTTAATAGTAATATTACAAAGAAACCACAACTTTGTTTTGTACTTCGCTTGGGAGATCTTCCTTTTTCTGTGAAATACTAATAATGAATTTGACGTTAAAGCACTCAGAAATCTTTTCTAATTTCTCAAGTGATGATAATAAGCCATTATTAGTATCAATAAATGCAATTGTCAAAAACGAATCCAAGAATATCTCTTCGATATCATTATTCTGAGATATAACTCCACTTAGAAATCCTAAGAATTCGTCTGTCGTATCTACTGGATATTCAGTAATATTAATAAGCCTTACTTTAGAATCCAAATCATACATGTGCTTTGAACTCTTGTCAACAAAAATGCTACTTCCATTGATGCTTTTTATATCATCATTACATCTGTCTAAAAGAATTTTTGTCTTTCCTTTGCCCTTTTCTCCTGAAACAATTTCAATCATATGTAATCCCCCTTTTGTCCAAAAGATTTATATGTAAATTATATTATAACAGTATTAAAATAACAACTACAATATTAATTTATGACCCATACGTATCAAGAATCTGATTCATTAGATAATAAAGGTTTTGGCGACAATCAGCATTATATACAATAGAAATCAATTCTTCATTTTTGCTGTTTCGACTTAAAAGCACAAGACAATATCCAGCCGGATTAGTTGTACCAGTCTTACCACCCAGAACTGTTATGCCTATAGGCTGTCTTACCTGATTAGTAAGATAAAGATTAGTATTACTCCAATTCTGTTGTACAGGATTTCCTGCAGCATCTGTATAAGCCGCATCATAGTTTGATGTAGTCACAATATCATATATGAGTTTATAATCTAATGCTGCTTCAAATATCAGATACATATCATATACTGTTGTATAATGATCATCATTATGAAGTCCATTAGAATTAACAAAATGCGAATGAGTTGCTCCAGCAATTCTCGCCTCATTATTCATTGCTTTAGCAAATTCTTCCTGACTACCATACATACCTTCAGCTATTGCTATAGCTGCATCATTACCACTTCTTAGCAGAAGTCCATATAACAAATCACGATATGTTATCTTATCTCCCGGTTTTAATCCACATACAGAAGAATCAGATGTCTGATTACAAGCATTTTGCGAAACTGTTACAGTATCATTAAGATTAGCATACTTTACACATACAAGAGCTGTAAGAATCTTAGTTGTACTGGCAGGATACATTTTCTGGAAAATGTTCTGCGAGTATTTAAGTTCCCTTGTCATGCGATTAGCAAGAAGTGCACCACCGGCAACTCTTGATTCAACATTCTCAGTACCCTTATCTACACCATTAGTTACACATAAATCCTTTGCAAATAAATTATTATCTGAATTAGATTCACCTTCAATCAGATTATAACCCTTAGAATTATCATAGACATCGTACATTAAATCTTCATCATTAGTACATCCACTAAGAGATAACACAATAATAGATGAAATAATTACAATTAATGAAATTTTTTTAAATTTATTTGTACATATCACGCCACTCAAGGTCTCCTCTGTCAAGAGATTTAACAAGAAGTTCAGCTGTTGCAAGATTCGTAGCCAAAGGAATATTATTAGCATCACAAATCCTAACAATATTATTAACGTCAGGCTCATGAGATTTAGCTGTAAGCGGATCTCTTAAGAATATAATAAGATCCATCTCATTATGTTCTATCTGTGCACCTAACTGCTGACATCCCCCCAGATGTCCTGCAAGATATTTATGCACTGACAGATTAGTCGCTTCTTCAATCAAACGACCAGTTGTGCCTGTTGCAAATAATTCATTTTTACTTAAAATCCCCCTGTAAGCTATACAGAAATTCTGCATAAGCTTCTTTTTTGAATCATGAGCTACAAACCCAATATTCATATCAATACCTCCATACGTTAGTTAATATTTCTTAGATTGCAAACCGACATTCAACACCAGTCCAATACCTATATACAATGTAACAAGACTTGTAAGTCCATAACTTAAGAAAGGAAGTGGAAGTCCAGTGTTAGGCATAAGTCCGGTAACAACGCAAATATTAACAAAACTTTGATAGCCAACAAAGCAAGCCATTCCCATGCAAATAAGTTTGCCTGATAAATCTTTCGCTTTTCTGCCAATAGCTATACATTCAATAACTATTGCTAATAATAATAATACTATAATTACCGATCCAATAAAACCTAATTCTTCACCAGATACTGCAAAAATAAAATCTGTCTGCGGTTCTGATATATAATTTCCATTTTTTACTGAATCTACACTATTATTATAAAGTCCTTTGCCAAGGAATTGACCGGATCCAATAGCCATAATTGAATTCTGTTGTTGATAAGCACTTTCCGGATAATCTTCCGGTCTAAGCCATGCCAGGATACGAAGTCCCTGATATTCACTTAAAATAGTCTGACCTTTTCTCATTACAAGAAGAAGTAATATTCCTATGGATGGAATTGTAACACCAAAGAATATTGCAACAATTTTGGCACTAAGACCTGCAATAAACATAAGCGAAAAAATAATAAGAAAAGTAACAATTGTCGTAGAAAGGTCAGGCTCTCTTAATATCAAAAATAGCGGCACAGCTGCAAGAGCAATTGTAATAAGTAGTCTCTTAGGTTTATTAATATCATCCTCATATACCATAAGATACCTTGAAAAGAACAATATAAGCAGTATCTTACACAGCTCAGAGGGCTGAAAACGAATACCTAAATCAATCCACCTTGTAGCACCACCAACTGTTGTACCAAATATAAGAACAAGTACTAACATAACGCATCCCGCTACATAATATACCCAATGGAAATTAAGTATAAAGTCATAGTCAATTAATGATACAACTACCATTACAACAATACCAATAACAAATCCGATAATCTGTTTTGACTGATAATCCTGATTAGCTGAACCAATAACAAGAATACCTATAATAGTCAGTATTACAACATATATAATTAGTTTAATTTTATAATTTTTGAATTTGTAATTTCTTAAATAAGATAACATTTACACTCCTACTTAATATGTTTCAAAATACCTGATTTCAAAGGTTCTATCAAAAGTTCATTATTATTCCATACAATTACACCTAGAGGTTCTGTTTCTCTATTAGAAGCTCGAAGAGACCATTTCTTGTGCATCTCAGGCTTTCTTGTGATTCCACCTATTGTAACCACATCGCTTAAGAATTCCTGAGCAACAACATACATGGTTTTGTCTTCAGGATATCCTGCATAAGCTTCACCTTCTAATGTACCAATTACAATAATATTGCCAGCGGCTTCTACTTTAGCACCTTTTTTAACATCACCTAAGATTACTATACTGCTATCTGATGTAATCTTGGAATTCTTCTTAATAGAACCCTTAATAACTTTGGCATTAACATAGATATCATCATGAAAGTATTTGTCAATTTTATCCTTCATTCTAATATCACGAATTACATTTCTATCTTCTATAAGTATAATCTTTACATCCGAATTCAGTTCTATTGCATCAACAATACATTGCGTCTCTTCCGGAGTCAAATCCCTGCCTTCAAGGGAAATTATCATTTTGGAATCCCCCCAGAATTTCCTTGATTCAGCAAACTTGGTACATATATCTTTAACAAGTTCTTCAAAGCTGACATTTTCATCAAGCATAATGAGAATCCCATATTTAGTTGATTTAATTATAACTGAACTACGCATGATAACTCCTATATTAATCCGCTCTTGCAGTATTTGCAGCAACGTTTGTAGCTTCACCATTAATCATCTGTAGATATTCAGGCATATTATAATAACAACCAATAATACACTTAGATACGTCGGCAGCATTATGGGAAGTATAACCAAATGCAATTCTTGTTGCAATTGATATCTCAGGATTATCATATGGCGCATAACCAATAAACAAAGCGTGGTTAGGCTTATCATACGACTGCTGAGCTGTACCGGTTTTGCCGGCAACAGGGACAGGAAAACCGGAAAATCCCGAATATGCTTCAACCATCATTCTCATTCCGGAATGAATTGCATTCCACCCATTTGCATCTATAACATCTATTGTGTCTTCTAGAGTAGGTGAGTATTTCTCAACTACATTACCATTTTGATCTGCTACACGGTCCAACAATGTAAGATTATATATATTACCAGAGTTAGATATGGCATTAGAATACCTTGCAAGTGCAATGGTTGTAAGGTTGTGATTAGACTGACCAATTGCAGCCATAACAGGGAATTCTGTAGCAAGTGTAGAGGTACTTTCTTCTACTTCTACTCCAGTCTTCTTATCCAGGCCAAAGAGACTTGCGTATTTGGAAATTTTCTTAATACCAGTAGCATCATTATAATTAGGCCCTCCGGCAAGTCTATCACCTACTTCATAGAAGAAATAGTTACAAGAATCACGTATAGCCTGTGCAACATTTATTGAGCCATGATTGCCTGGATAAATCCAGCATTTAGGTTTGTTAGATACCCCTTCATATACTCCCAAATCAGTAATTACAGTACCAGTATCAATTACACCTTCCCCCAGACCTGCGGCTGTACTTACTATCTTAAATGTTGAACCAGGCGCAGTCTTTTGTTGTGTAGCATAATTATACATTGGCTTAGAATTATTAAGACTAATAAATGAATAATAGGACGAATCTTTTGGATTCGACAAAATATTACTATTATAACCAGGATATGATACGCATGCCAGTATCTCACCAGTCTTAGAATTCATAACTACTGATGAGCCTGAACAAAGATCAAGCCCAAGTTGTCCCGGCGTAATCTCTAAGGACTTAATCTTTGATAAAAGAAATCCATATGGTGCAAGAGAACCTCTTGCAAGAGCATTTCTTGTATTATCATCATTTGGCAAAAATCCCTGATCATACAATGCAGCACACAAATCATTAGGTGATATATAATCATCTAATATTGCATATTTATATATTGATTTTGTAAAATCTTTATCGCTATTTATAGCATTTATAATATAATCAACAAGTGTCACATATAGCTCATCTGTATCATTATATTTTGAAGAAGTATTAAGTGAAGAAATATCAATCCAGTTTTCTTCTATTGCATATTTTAGATATTCATCAACACTTAATTCCTGTGCAGCCCATTTGAGATATGTATCATCTTCCTTATCAATCTTGTCATCAATAAGCACATTATTAGACTTAAGGGCTCTTATAATATAAGTAATATAATTCTGATATTCATCAGGCAAATCTTTATATGCAACATGATCAGTACTAAGAAGTATACCTCTTAAAGTCTCTTGTACTTCTTCTCGTTTTGCATTATATGCATTATAAATATTCTTTTCACATTCAGTAGCATCAGAATCATCAAGCTTGGTAGAATCCACAAGGTTATTACTAATAAGGGCATAATATACATCATAAATCGGAATAAGAATATCAGAACCATTGGTATTCTCATTTGTTGGAAAATCTTTGATATTTGCAATTTTAGAGCATAGTATACCTGCAATTTCCTGTTCTAACAATTTATATGTACTTATCTGCAAATTCTTATCAATAGAAAGATACACATCTTTACCGGATTCCGGCTCTTTTGTCTTAGTAGAAGATATTGGATTACCTAGTGAATCTACATATATAGTCTCTGAGCCCTTCTTACCTGTAAGATAAGTATTCATATACTTTTCAATACCAACTTTACCTGTAGAATCAGTAAGTTCCGCGTCACCGAACTCTTCTTTTAATTCTTCTAATTCATCAGTAGACACTTTGCCCACATAACCTACAATTGATGAGAACGCTTCTGCTTCATCATATTTTCTTATGGACTTCTCTTCTATCTGTACACCGGTTAATTCATTCTTATTCTCTTCAACATATGCTACGGTTTTGTCATTGACATTATTGGCAATAGTTGTAGATATATATTTCTGATACGAATTAAGTCCCATACTGTATCTTACAATTGCAATTTTATATTGCATTTCTTTAGGCAAATCAGAAGAAATATCATATCTGTTCGAGCTACATAGATATTCCATTATTTGATCTGCTGTAGTCGTTGATTCATCAAAATTCATCTTCTTATTGTATGTAAGATCGCTTGGATCAGCATAGCCAAATACATCTGCTCTAAATCTTGTTAATTTGGTTCCATCATTATCTACAAATTGATAATTACCATTAGAATCAATAGTAATTCCAAAGTCGTTAATAATAGAGTCACCATTCTTCTCAATATTAGTAATTAAGTCATAAGCAATCTTATTAAGCTTCTCATTTTTCTCTTTTGTTGTCTCATAATCGCCAACATCCTGAATAGTAACAGCATAAGCAAGATCGTTATACGCTATCAAATTACCATTCCTATCGTATATATTTCCTCTTGTAGCTTCAATTGTCTGAGTCTTCTCTACCTTTAGGTCATAATTTTCCTGATAACTAGAGCCTAGAATTATCTGTAACACAAAAAGACGTATTAATAGAATAATACTAAATACAACAAAAACAGCTACTATGATATTGGTTCTGCTGGAAAATATTTTGTTTTTTAATGAAACTAACCAATCAAACAAACCTACTATGGCTCCTTTTATCTTCTTTATCTATAAGTAAATTAAGTTTATATAATATCAAATACAAAAATATACTAACAAGCATTGTATATACAACTTCCGGTAATATTACAGCCCTTAAATAAAACAGGAAGTCAAATTTACCTTTAACAAGGAAAAGTACAATATATACAACAAATGAATATAACAGATCGCTAACAGCTATTAATACAATTGGAAGCTTAATGTCATCTCCATAGAATAATTTAGAGAACAATCCATTAAGATATCCAATAAGTAGAAATATCAAAGCATACATTCCAAAATAAGTGCCTGCGCTCAAATCAAGTAGCAGGCCACAGAAAAAGCCAACAAACATGCCATCTTTCCTGCCTCTCATAAATCCAAAAGAAGATGTGACGATAACTAATAGATTAGGTGTCACATTTGCAAGAGAAAGGTGAGAAAAGATACATGTCTGGAGCAAATAACATACTATAATTGTTAAAGCAATAATAACAATCTTTTTAATTAGAGGTTTCCACTCCAACATCGCCAGTCTCCTTCTTTGTAGTAATTACTAATACGTCCTGAAGATGTTTAAAATCAACAACAGGAGTAATCTTGCCTGATTTCGTAAGATGATTATCATCGTCTGACACGCTTGTCACATATCCAATAAGCAGTCCTGGCAGATACTTATCAGAAATATTAGATGTAACAACAGAATCACCTGCTTTAACTGCATCATTAGCATCTTCCAGATTGCTAAGAAGAATCATATTGTCATTAGTCATATCTTTTAATGAACCTGACACAATACAATTATCATTAGTTGATGTAATAAGGCTAGATACGGATGAAGTATCATCTATGATTGCACGAACTATAGAATAATGAGTCCCTACATCAGTTACAATACCAACAAGTCCGGAACCTGCAATAACATTCATGTCTACTTCTATACCATCTGAACTACCTTTATTAATTGTAAATGAATTAAACCAGTTACTTGTATTCTTGGCAATTATACGAGCACCAGTCTTCTCATAATTACCATACAATTGATCTAATTTATATAATTGCTGAAGCTGTTCTAATTCATTTTGTGAAAGCTCCATATTATTAACCTGATCTGTAAGTTCATTTACCTTTATTCTTAATTCTTCATTTTCAGCAAGAAGTTCTTCCTTGGTCTTACTTTCTTCTGAATTAAGGAAAAGTGTATTTCCCACATAATCTATTCCCTTTTGCATAGGTACGAATAGATAATTTGCTATTGTATGAATTGGACCGCTTGTAAAATTCACAACATAACTTGTAAATAGAAGAATTATACAAACAAGTACCATAACAGCCAATATTATTTTGCTAGGTATTCTATTACGATTCTTTCTTCTCATAATTATCCTTTAACCAAATATTCTTGTATGCATTTCAAAACCAAATTTAGAAAACTTAGGATCAGATGCAACTCTGTTAAGTCCTTTAGCAACAGTCTCTGAACTATCTTCACAAACTATCACATCAATGTTGGTCTCTTCATTAAAAAACTCCGCAAGAGAATCCAGATTAGAACCACCACCTGTAAGGTAAATACCAGAATGAACAATATCTTTGGCAAGTTCTGGCGGAACCTTCTCTAAGGCTCTTTTTACAGCAGAACAAATATTGGAAAGTTCTGTCTTGATTCCTTCAAATATAGTATCAGAATCAACTTCAAATTCTATTGGAAGACCGCTTACAACATTCCTTCCAACAATTGTCATCTTCTCTTCTTTGCCCTTCTTTGCACAGCCAATGTTTTCTTTTAATTGTTTTGCAGTCTTCTTACCTATGAGCAAATTGTATTTTCTCTTAAGATGAGTAACAATAGATTCGTCTAAGAGATTACCTCCAAATTCAAGAAGCTGCGTCTGCACAAGACCACCAAGAGAAATAACAGATATTTCTGTGGTATCACCACCTATATCAACTACCATTACACCTGTTGGTTCTGTAACATCGAGACCTATTCCAAGAGCGTCAGCAATTGGTTTCTCACATAATTTGACATTTTTAACCTTAGTCTTGGACTTTAAGAACAGATCTTGAAAAGCCTTCTTCTCAACTTCTGTAATATCAGTTGGAACAGCGATTATAATATCAGAATTCTTAAGTCTGGCATTGAGATCAGACTCTAATATCTTAAATACCATTGTCTGCATATTATCAAAATCTGCTATTACGCCACATGATATTGGAAATGAAACATCAATATTATCTGGCGCCTTCTCATACATAGAATAAGCATCATCACCATATGCATACATTTGATTACCGTCTATTACTGCAATTGTATTACTGGTATTAAGAACAGTATCTGAGGAATTATCATATATTTTCAAATAGCTTGTTCCCAAATCAATTCCATAAGCATTACTCATTTATTAATATCTCCCTTCAATAGACATATCTGCCTAAAAAACACACAAACCTAGGTTAAATTGTATCACAACCTGCTATCTATAACAAGATTCGCGTCGTGTAATTTTTGTAGTGAATTAATAATCCCGAATCTAACATGTGGCCATGTAAGCCCCCCTTGAAAATACACATTATAAGGAGGTTTTAGCGGACCATCAGCACTAAGCTCAATTGATGAGCCTGATATAAAAGCACCGGCAGCCATAATAACTTTGGAATCATACCCCGGCATATCCCAGGGTTCTGGCGTAACGAAGCTGTCAACAGGTGCTGCATATTGAATTCCTTTGCAGAATTCAAGAAGAGCTTTTTCTTCTCTAAGTTCAATTGCCTGTATTATGTCATGCCTTATATCATTAGCTTTAGGGAATACATTATATCCTAAGCTTTCATATACATTTGCAGCAAAAATTGCACCTTTAAGAGCACTTGCGGTAACACAAGGAGCAAGAAAAAGCCCCTGATACAGAGAAGATATAACATTAAGAGAGGCACCAACTTCTTTACCAAGTCCTGGAGATGTAAGCCTGTATGAAGCATTTTCAATGCATTCCTTCTTACCAACAATATATCCGCCAATTGGCGCAAGTCCGCCACCCGGATTCTTAATCAGAGAACCTACAATCATATCAGCGCCAACTTCTAGGGGTTCTTTGTCCTCTACAAATTCTCCATAACAATTATCAACCATTACTATTACTTCAGGTTTTATATCTTTAATGAATTTAATCAGCTTTCCTATTTCATCTACGCCAAAACTTGGTCTTGTGGCATAACCTTTACTTCTTTGAATAGTAACAAGCTTCGTCTTATCATTGATAGCATTTTTTATGCCTTCGTAGTCGAAATCTTTGTCGTTAATTAAATCAACCTGTCTATAGGAAATATTATACTCAGATAAGGACCCTTTCGATTCTCGAATCCCAATCACCTCTTCTAATGTGTCATATGGTTTACCTACAGGACTTAGAAGTTCATCCCCAGGTCTAAGATTACTCATAAGAGCAAGAGCTAATGCATGAGTTCCACATGTAATCTGTGGTCTTACAAGCGCATCCTCCCCCTTAAATACATTCTTATATACCTCTTCTAATTTGTCTCTTCCTATATCACCATATCCATAGCCAGTTGAAGAGTTAAAACATTCTACAGATACTTTGGCATCCTGCATTGCTTTAAGTACTTTAAGCTGGTTATATTCTGCTCTATTATCAATAGCCTTGAATCTTTCTTCTAAAGAATCAAGGATTTTTTCACAATAATCATATACATTTCTGGAAATGTTAAATTGTTTATATTGTTCATACAAATCAGTCATTTTCTATTACCTCTATCATTTTCGATAGAATCCTTTCATCATCATAATCATATTGGTATTTTTCTATCCAATTAACATTTTGCTCTCGTCTAAACCAGGTAAGCTGTCTTTTGGCAAAATGTCTGGTATTCTTCTTAATATTATTAATTGCCTCGTCTAAAGTGCATTTACCATCAAGATATTCAATGATTTCTTTATACCCTATTCCCTGCATAGAGTTATAAGTAGAATCAAGGCCACTATCCATAAGGGATTTGACTTCATCCACAAGGCCAAGTTCTATCATCTTATCAACTCTTCTGTCGATTCTATCATAAAGCAATTCTCGCTTGTCATTAAGCACGAAGTACTTAGTATTAAATACAGCTTCTTTAATCGACTCTTCCTCGTTATGTTGAGAAATCGGTCTGTTATTAAGCTTATAATACTCGATTGCTCTAATTATTCGTTTGACATTATTAGGATGGATTTTTTCTGCTGATACTTTATCGATTTTCTTTAATTCATTATGAAGAAATTCATTTCCTTTAATTCTTGCTATTTGTTCTAGCTCTTCTCTAATTATTGAATTATCTTCTTTACTAAAGGAAATGTCATAGATAACAGATTGAATATAGAATCCTGTTCCACCAACTATTATTGGAATCTTACCCTTAGCTTGAATCTCTTTTATTGCTTTTTTCGCCATTTCTTTAAATATATAAATATTAAAATCTTCAGTAGGGTTTAGAACATCAACCAGATAATGCTTAACATTTTGCATCTCTTCTATAGTTATTTTGGCACTTCCAATATCAAGATTCTTATATACTTGAATAGAATCAGCAGATATGATTTCACCATTGATTTTATTTGCTAATTTTATAGAAAGTTCAGTTTTACCTACAGCAGTAGGCCCTGTAAGTACAATTAATTTATCCATATCTATACAATTCTTCTAAATTTCTTCTCTAATTCATGCTTTGTCATCTTAATAATTGTTGGTCTTCCATGAGGACAGTGAAATGGATTATCAAGCTTCATCAAATCATCTATCAACTTATTAGACTCTTCAAAAGATAATCTCATATTACCTTTAACAGCAGCTTTACATGACATTGAAGCAATCTTTTCAAGAAGAAGTTTCTTATTATCCGTCTTGTTAATATCTGCACAATCTGACATCATATCAAGAAACAAGGCTTTCTCATCAATACCAAATATATTATAAGGTATAGCACTAATAGCGTATTCTTTGCCACCAAAGTGTTCAATCTTATATCCAAGATCAGTAAAAGAATCCATATTATCATTAAGAAATGCTTCTTCTCTAGAAGACAATGTCACAATTACAGGGGGAGATACAGTCTGCGACGACATTTCCTTACTTTCAAGAAGCTCTAATGTCTTTTCATACAATACCTTCTCATGTGCAGCATGTTGATCAATAATATAGAGACTATCACCAAATTCCACAAGCCAATATGTATCGAATAACTGTCCTATTATTCTATGGTTTGTCTTTGCTTCTTCTGATAGAAAAGAAAGCTGATTATAACCTTCTTTCTCTCTAATTTCTTCTTCTCTTGTAATTTTACTTATAACATCATCAGCCTTCTTTTTTACTTCTTCATATTTCTTTTCTTCATATGGTTCTATAAAGGCAGGCTCATCTATTTTTTCTTCTACACTTGATTCTTCTATCCCAGATTCTTCTACTTGTGATTCTCTTACAGAAGGTGCAAAAACAGTCTCCTCTCTAATATCCTCTATAAGATGTAATCTGTTATATATGCTCTCTGTTATAAATTTGCTTAGGAAAGCAGAGTCGTCTATTCTAACTTCCAACTTAGTTGGATGCACATTTACATCAACGATTCTAGTATCAACTTCAATAAAAAGTGAACAGAAGGGATATTGATGTTGCATAAGATATCCTTTATACCCTTCTTCTATAGCTGAATATATGAGTTTACTCTTTACAAATCTATTATTAATAAATGTATTTTCAAAATTCCTATTTCCTCTTGAAACAACAGAATTCCCTATATATCCATATAGCCTGTAACCATCTAGTGACTCATCAATTTCAAGCATATTATTTGTAATTGATTTCCCATATATCTGATATATAGAATCTTTTAACTTTGAACTTCCTACTGTAGACACTTTGGTTTTACCATCAATTGATAGTTGAAATGCGATTTCAGGATGTGATATAGCCAGTTTTTCTACAATATCATGAATATAATTACCTTCTGTCTTAGCACTTTTCAAAAATTTCTGACGGGGTAATGTATTATAGAATAGATTTCTTACAATAAATGTCGTACCATTAGGAGCTCCAATTTCTTCAATATTCTTCTCAATCCCACCTTCAATAACATATCTCGTACCAAGGACTTCCTCTTTCGTCTTTGTTATCAGTTCAACCTGACTAACTGCAGCAATACTAGATAATGCTTCGCCTCTAAATCCCAGCGATTTAATAAGATTTAAATCATTTACATCTCTTATCTTACTTGTAGAATGACGAAGAAATGCCATAGAAACCTGATTGGCTGGTATTCCAATTCCATTATCTGATACACGGATTTTAGAAGTACCACCTTTTTTTATTTCAATAGTGATAATGCTTGCTTTTGCATCAATAGCATTTTCTACTAATTCCTTTACAACAGAAGATGGTCTTTCAACCACTTCACCTGCCGCAATCTTATCAATTGTATCCTGACTTAATAATAATATATCTGACATACTACCATCTATTCCTTACTTTATTAGACAATTCATCTAATTTGTTCATTGCTTCAACAGGTGTTAGATTATTAACATTGATTTCCCGAAGTTCACTTATTATATCTTCATCTTTTACGGTATCAAACATAGACATTTGTGACATATCAATTTCATCCATCTTTTCAACCTTAGAAGCTTTAGATTTTACCGTTATAGATTTTGCAATATCTGCAATATCATTTTCCACTAATTCTTCAATAATCTCTTTTGCTCTATCAATTACAGAATCCGGAACTCCTGCAAGCTTTGCAACCTGTATACCATAACTCTTATCGGCGCCACCTTTGACTATCTTTCTTATAAATACAATATTATCGCCATTTTCTTTAACAGCAATACAATAATTATTAACTCCACTAAGCTTACCTTCTAATTCTGTAAGTTCGTGATAATGAGTTGCGAATAATGTCTTTGCACCAATAAGCTTAGGATTTGCTATATGTTCAACAACAGCCCAAGCAATTGAAAGGCCGTCAAATGTTGAAGTACCACGTCCAATTTCATCAAGAATAAGAAGAGAATTAGAAGTGGCATTTCGTAATATATTTGCAACTTCATTCATCTCCACCATAAAAGTTGACTGCCCGGATGCCAAATCGTCCGAAGCTCCAACTCTAGTAAAAATCCTGTCCACAATACTGATATCAGCAGATTCAGCAGGGACAAAGCAGCCAATTTGAGCCATTAAGGTAATAAGTGCAACCTGCCTCATATAAGTTGATTTTCCAGCCATATTAGGACCGGTTATTATTGACACACGATTATTCTTAAGATCCAGAAAGGTATCGTTATCAACAAAACAATTATCATCCATCATTTTCTCAACTACAGGATGGCGTCCTCTTTTAATACTAATAGATCCATTGCTATTTAATGTTGGCCTAACATAATGATTCTTCTCTGATACGTAAGACAGGGAAGTAAATACGTCAATCAAGGCAAGAATCTTGGCTGAATCCTGAATTCTTGCAATATTATCATTAATAGTCTTAATTACCCCCTTGTAAATGTCATATTCAATACTTTGAAGTTTGTCCTGAGAATTAAGTATCTTATTCTCCAAATCTTTTAGTTCAGGTGTAAAAAACCTTTCACTATTAGCTAAGGTCTGTTTTCTAATAAAATAATCCGGAACAAGATCAAGATACGAATTTGTAACATCAAGGTAATAGCCAAACACCTTATTATATTTGATTTTAAGATTCTTTATACCCGTCTTCTTCTGTTCTTTTTCAGCAAGTGAAGCAAGCCAGTTCTTACCTTCTGTCTTGGCTTTTCTAAGCATATCAATTTCTTCACTATAGCCATCCTTAATTATATCGCCATCCCTAACAGATACAGGTGGCTCATCTTCATCAATGGTTTCATCAATAAGATTATAAATGTCATTTAATTCGTCAAGTTCTGTATACATTTTCCGAAATAATTCAGACTTATAATCTTTAATTAATGATTTTATCCCCGGTATAACTTTAATTGTATTCTTAAGAGCTATTAAGTCTCTTGGATTAGCCGTTTCATAAGATACTCTTGTAATAAGACGTTCCAAATCATATACAGCATTAAGATATTCTCTTATCTCTTCTCTATTAATGATATCTGCATTTAATTCACTAATAACATCAAGACGATTATTAATATCCCTTGGGTTCACAAGAGGTTGCTCTACAAATCGTCTTAGTGTTCTTGCACCCATAGCTGATTTGGTCTTATCAAGAACCCATAATAGTGAACCTTTCTTCTCTTTATCTCTTAAAGTCTCACACAGTTCAAGATTTCTTCTTGTTGATGTATCAAGAAGCATATAATTACCACATATATATGTCTTAATATTATTCAACTGGTTAAGGTTAGATTTCTGAGTCTCTATCAGGTATGAAAGAAGTCCACCAGCACTAACAGACCCCACTTGAAAATCAGATAACCCCAGAGACTTTATACTATCCACCTTAAAGTGACTGGTAAGCGCATCATTAGATGAATGTTCTTCAAAATAATAATTATTAAGAGGAGATATTGCAGTATTAAAATGATATCTAATATCATCAAAATCTATAGAGCTTAGCATAAAAGCCTCATTACATATAAGCTCACTAGGGGAATATTTATTAATTTCATCCATAAGACTTCTCTCATCTTCCACTTCTGTAACAAAGAAATCTCCCGTTGTAACATCACATATAGACACTCCAAATTGATTGTCCATATTAACAACACTCATAATATAATTATTCTTTGTTTCATCAAGAGAATTAGAATCAATATTAGTGCCAGGTGTAACAATTCTTACAACTTCTCTTTTCACCATTCCTTTGGCTTCTTTTGGGTCTTCTACCTGCTCGCAGATAGCAACTTTATATCCTTTTTTGACAAGACGTGTAAGATACGTCTCTGCAGAATGGTAAGGCACTCCACACATAGGAGCTTTCTCCGGAAGTCCACATGATTTAGATGTAAGCGTAAGTTCTAATTCTTTAGATACAACTTTAGCATCATCAAAAAACATTTCATAGAAATCACCTAATCTGTAGAAAATAATACAATCTTTATTTTCATTCTTTGTATCAATATAATGTTGCATCATCGGAGTTAATTCGCTCATTTTAAACCTCTTAACAATTACAAGTCACGATTTATCTTACTAATCATTGCCTCTGCCACTTTCATTCCATCCATTGCAGCAGACATAATTCCACCTGCATATCCTGCACCCTCACCACAGGGAAATACATTATCAATATTACACATCATTTCATTATTTCTATTAATTCTGACAGGCGAAGAAGTTCTGCTTTCCACACCGGAAAGGAGGGCATCATCACAATTAAATCCTTTAATTTTATTTCCAAAATCTTCAATACCCTGTATAAGACTATTATTAATTTCATCTGAGAATAATTCTCTTAAGTTAGCAAAATTCGTCCTACAGATATTAGTTGGAATAACTTTTCCTAATTTTTCTGTTTTAATGTTATCTTTATAATCTTTATATAATTGGATAGGTATATTACCATTACCAATTCTATATGCTTTTCTTTCCAATTCCTGCTGAAACTCTATGGCAGCCATAGGATCTTCTATATCAAAGTCCTTCTCCCCTACAGTTACAATTATTGCAGAATTAGAATTGATTGAATCTCTAGCGTAATCAGACATACCATTTATAGCAAGCATTTCTTTCTCTGAAGAAGCATTTATAACGTAACCCCCTGGGCACATACAGAATGAAAACACACCTCTTCCATTATCCAGATTGGCAGTTACTTTATATGGTGACGGCTGAATATCTCTATACTCTTTCTTATAATTAAATCCATATTGAACTTTATTGATTTCATCTTGCAGATGTTCAATTCTTAGGCCGACTGCAAATTGTTTGCCTGTCATATAAACATTGGATTCATATAGCATTTTAAATGTATCTCTTGCAGAATGACCAATAGCAAGACATATATAATCACAATTATATATTCCCTGTCCTGAACCAGATAGCCTTATACTATCAATCTTATTAAATCTATAATTAATTTCTTCTAGTTTTGTGTCGAATAAGAACCTACCACCTAATTGTATAATTTCTTTACGCATATTAGAGACAACTTTCATTAATATATCTGTTCCAATATGTGGCTTGGCATCATATAATATCTCTGGATTGGCTCCATTTCTCACAAAGCTTTCAAGCACATACTTGATTCTACCAAATTTATCTTTAACCTGTGTATTCAATTTTCCATCAGAGAAAGTACCAGCACCTCCCTCACCAAATTGAACATTTGAATCAGGATTTAATCTATTAGTCTTCCAAAATGATAATACGTCATCTCTTCTCTTCTCAACTTTAGAGCCTCTTTCTACAATAACAGGATTAAGACCTGCCTTTGCAAGAATTAACCCGCAGAATAATCCTGCAGGTCCAGCTCCAATAATATATATATCTTTATTAATACTATCCTTTAACTTAGGCTCATTATATATAACTTCTTTATATTTAGATATTCTATTACTCTTTATTCTCTTAAGAATTCTATCTTCATTATTAACACATAAAGCAACCTGATAATTATAAAATAAATCCGGTTTCTTTCTGGCATCAATTGACCTTTTTAGAATCTTTAAATCTTTAATATCACTTGAATTGATTCTAAGGAGCTTCGAACATTTCTTATAAAGTGAACTCTCTTGGTAAGTTAAATCATTATTTAATTTAATCTTGACATCTTGTATCCTAATCATTTTTATCTTAACAAATGCATTCTATCACAAATATCTACAATCTTATCACCCATAGGGATTCTAAGCAAATCGTATCGTGTTATTCCTCTAAACAGAAGCATTACAACTGCATAGACAACACTTCCTATTATAACAGATACAATTACTGCCATAAGATTAGAATTAATAATTACCATAATCAGCTTATAAATTACATATACCACAAGCCCCATTATTACAGATGAAATTCCAGGAATTATATATGTACTTTTTATATTCTGTCTTGCTCTCGTACTCTTTCTAAGAGGAATAGCATTAAGAATACACATAAGTAGCGCATAGAAGGCATTGGAAATTACTACTGCATAGATATTCAAGTAGAAGAATTCCATAAGCACAAGAAGAAGCGCCACGTGAAGCACTAGTGCAATAACAGCATTAATAACAGGAATTCTCATTTTATCAATACCTTGAAGCAATCCATTAGAGAGACTGGATATTGAATAGAAAATAACCGCACAAGAACCGACAATCAGCATCATACCACTAGTAGGATCAGAATCTGCGAATAACAGTTCCATTATTGGCATAGCAAGAACAGTAAGTCCTACTGCACACGGGAATGCGAATATCATTATAAATCTGTTGGCAGAATGAATCTGACTCCTTAATGTCTTCCTGTCTCTTCTCTCATAAGCCATTGTAAGCGCAGGAACAGCAGATGCCGCTATTGACGAAGCAATAGATATAGGTACATTAATAAGTACCTTATATTGTCCAGTAAACACTCCCCACCATTCAGAGATTTGCTGTGGGCTATATCCCTGTGCCACAGCAATATTCTTAAATATACCCTGATCAATAATGGCACTAATATTAAATAAAGTAGTACTAAGAAGAACAGGAACAATCGTCAAAACGAGAATTTTTATGACTTCTGGATAAGATTCAATATTTCTGCTTCTATCTTTTCTTATTCTTTTTCTAAATCTCTTAAAGTAAGCAAAAAATACAAGAAGCATAAATACAAGAGCTATTATTGCTCCGCTTAGTGTACCAAGAGTACCTCCAGCTGCTCCATATGCTGCTTTATATCCTTCTACATCATTAAGCACACCACCAACTTTAGCGCCATATCCAACTAAAGCAATGGCTGCTATAACAGACACTACTGCATTAACAATTTGTTCTGCAATTTGCGATATTGCAGATGGCATAGTCGTATTAAGCCCCTGGAAGAATCCACGAAAAACTCCTACAATAGCTACGACAAATAAAGTAGGCGCAAGAATCTTAAGGGCAATTATAGAATAAGGTGTCTTTAATAATGTACCAGTAAAAAAGTCAGCAAAATAATAGACAATAAAGGCTGCAGCACCCCCTGAAAATATTGAAAATATCAGAGAACCTATAAGCACTCTATTGGCATTTTTTGCTTCACCATTAGCAATCCTAGCCGCCACTAATTTAGAGACGGCTAAAGGAATACTAAAGGATGAAATAATCAGTATTATATTGTACACTTCAAAAGCTGTACCATAATAGTCATTTCCACGTTTGCCAATAATAGCAGTAAGTGGAATTCTATATACAAGACCAACTATCTTACTAATAATCTGAGCTATAGCAAGTATTGAGCCTTGAAGCAAAAAATTATGGTCACTCTTTTTTGCATTACTCATTAAATACTAGTCCTTACTTCTATTATGCAATAAACTTTGCATTAATTATTTTGTATTAGCAGCATTATATTCTTCAACTGTTGCATAATACTTATTCTTATCTTTGTATTTATTCTCAGTTGTACAAACCCAGGTTCTACCTTGATTAATTACGATTTCATTACCTTGCATATCATAATACTTTGTAACATCGTTTTCTGTAGGACGAGACCATGTAATATCAATCATCTTACCCTTTGTGAAATATTTACCAGTACCCTTACCAGTAGTCTCACACCAGATATATGGGCTGTTAGCAGTATCATGCTCTTCTAAGTCATGACTATCAACATCCTGGAAGATAATATTATCGCATACTATCTGAGAATTGTCATTTCCATCAATTTGTTCTTTGCCAAACTGGAATCTCTTATACTTCTGAGTAGCAGGATCATACTCAAATCTAGGTAGATTCACAAAGAAATATGGCTTAATAACCATACAATCAGTTGCTCCTTCTACAGCAAGTGTATTAGGCTGATCTGCTTCTTCTGTAAATGTAAATTTCTTAGGCTTATTAGTATCAAGAGTTGTTCTATATCCCATCTGTTGAACACCTTGCATAATCATACCACGATTAGTGTAAATGTTACTTGGTGAAGGATGGTCTTTAGTCTTGAAGAAACATACCGTATCAAGCTTAGCATTGATTACACCACTCAAGTTATCTATATAATCAGTAGCAAGAATATCAATGGCACGAACTGATGCACCCCAGTTTACATAAAGAGCATCGAATTCATGTGCGAAATATATATAATATGGTCTGCTGGAACGCACATTTCCAAGCTTCAAATTATCGTCTATATTATTATCATATAGAACCATGAATCTTGTAGAACTACCTTCAACAGGACATTCATAGATTACACCAGACGAATTCAGTCCAAATAATGGGTGATTATGTTTCTCATTTTCCATCATTATTGCAAGTGGTCTTTGACTTTGAATACCCTTATCAATCCACTGTCCTGTAAGAATACTTTGTGCCTGATTAGGATGTTTATCAACTACAACTGCTTCTTGCGTCTTTTCCTCAGTTGGTCTAAGCAAGAAGTATGCTGTCACACCACCACCTACTAATACAACAGCAGCTACAATAATTGCAATTATTGCCTTTTTACTCATTTTAAATCCTCCCTCATAAATGAATATATATTATAAATCTCTTGTTATATTTAGAGATTCTAATATCAAGTTTTGCTTTTTTTCCATAATAAGTCTTTCCTTCTCATTCATATGGTCATATCCTAATAAATGAAGCATAGAATGTGCAATAAGAAATGCATATTCTCGCAAAATACTATGATTGTATTCCTTTGCCTGTTCTAAGATAACAGGAACACATAAGACAATATCCCCAAGAATAATTTCATCAGTATCCGGATTAATCGCATCTATACTATCTTCTATAAATTCATACATCTCTTCTGTTCTATCAGAACATGTTGAATATGAAGAATCATATTCTATCATTGGGAAAGACAACACATCAGTTTTTTTATCAATATCTCGATATTCTCTATTGATATCTTTTATATCATTCTCACCCAAAAGGGTTATACTTACTTCCACATCATAATTAAAATGTTCTTGTATAAGTGTCTTATTAATTACTGTTCTGGCAACCTCTTTATAATCAAAATCAAATATATTATCTAACTTAAATTGTTCCACAAAATATAATGTCATATAAAACTTTCCTCATTAACAAGTCTTTGTCTTACTCTAAGAAATTGATTCATACTAAGCCCTGAATTATCATAAAATCCTTGTTGTGAATAATCATTTAAAGTCTGATATATAACCATATCCTGATTCCATGAGGAAGACATTGTCTCTTCATCCAGAAGTTCAATCTTTGTCACAAGTACATCAACCATATGAACAATGGCTGACTCTGGAGAAGATGGCTTCTCTATAATTCCACCATATTCAGAAAGAATAGTTATCACATCTCTTGGAAAGCAATTATTTGTGGCCAGTTTAACAGCATTATCGATTTCCGGCTCGCCTTCCATTTTACCTAGTCTGTAATAGAATCCACCACATGCAGCACATAATTCGTTTGCTCCAATTTCATTTGCGCATTTCCTAGACAAATCAGATACTTTAATTGCATGAGTATATTCGGCAAGAGAATAATTCTTAATATCTCTAACAAGGCTATAATTCTTATCTAATATAATATGATATTTGTTGGTAAAATCCTTTCTTGACTTCTCTAAAAGAAGATTAAACAACAATCCAAAAAACAATGCTGATAATGCTCCTAAGGAAGCAGAATATATAAGAATCAGCCAGTTCATATTATAGTTAGCAAGATAATAACAAATCAAAGTTATAATCACATTAGATGTAAATATAATTACAATTACATCCACTCTCATCTTCTCTTTACTTGACTTCATATAAGAAGATACAACCTGAGAAATAAGAACTAATAACACATAACAAATAATCACAAGATTATTAGAATGATGAACATAACAAAGGCATACAACCATATAAAGTGATGCGCATAGTGATACCATTTCATCACATACAGTTGTAAGAATTATAGGCAGTAAAAATACCGGCACAAAGAATTCAGGAATAAAATTACCAACTATAATAATTGCCCAACAATACAGTATTCTAAGGCAAAGTCTGCTATAAGATGTATCAAAATCCACCAGTTCTTTCTTACTACGCTTATGCATAATAGATATACTAATAACAATAGAAAAGACAATTGTTATAAACACAGTACATAGCGTCTGATCTATCAGCAGATTATTAAGTAAAGAAATGGAAATTACACCAATGAGACTTATAATAAAGCACAAAAATAGGTAAAACACTCTAATTTTAGCTATATATTCTCTTTTTATTATTTTTTGCTTTGAACTTTTCATACATTTCTTTCTAAATCAACGGATTTATTTATTCTTATTCTTGTTTTCATAAGACTCATAAGCATTTACAATCTTTTGAACAAGAGGGTGTCTCACAACATCAACGCCTGATAATGTACAAATTCCTATATCATCAATATTCGTTAATATCTTCGTTGCATTATTCAGGCCGGAACTTACACCTTTAGGCAAATCAATCTGTGTATTATCTCCAGTAATAACCGCCTTAGAGCCAAATCCAATTCTTGTAAGAAACATTTTCATCTGCGAACTTGTTGTATTCTGAGCTTCGTCAAGAATAATATATGAATTATCAAGGGTTCTTCCTCTCATATAAGCAAGAGGCGCCACTTCAATAAGACCTTTCTCCATATTCTTAAGGAAATTATCAGCCCCCATAATCTGATATAGTGCATCATATAAAGGTCTAAGATATGGGTCAACTTTGCTTTGCAAATCACCCGGTAGAAAGCCCAGTTTTTCTCCTGCTTCAATTGCCGGTCTTGTTAGAATTATTTTGCCAACTTCTTCCCGTTGAAAAGCAGATATTGCCATTGCCATTGCAAGATATGTCTTGCCGGTACCAGCCGGACCAATACCGAAAGTAATCATATTTTCCTTAATAGAATCTATATATTTCTTCTGCCCAATAGTTTTAGGTTTGATTGGTTTTCCATATATTGTATGGCATATTATATCATCCAGCTTAAGGAAAGAATTGTTCTTATCTATTCCAAGACTAATTGCATAATTAACAGATTGCTCATTAATTTCATTGCCTTTTTTGTTAGATTCAATAAGATTATATATAACCCGTTCACAGCTTAATACATTATCTTTATTCCCAACAATTTTGACAAAATCATCTCTCGGAATAATATCTACGTCAAGTGCCTTTTCAATCATTTTGGCATACATATCAAGCTCGCCAAATATAACAGATATTTCGTTGTCAGCAATATTTATCTTACTTGTATATTTATCCATATAACCTCTTAAGCTATTTAATAATATCTATAATCATTTTAGGCTTATCTATTACTTCATCTTGTATATCATAAGCTGTAACTACTTCTTTATATGCATCATTAACCTTTTTCTCATCATTACCATATATATACGCTAGAATTTGACCAGTTTTAACACTATCTGATACTTTCTTATTAAGATAAATTCCTACGCTAGAATCAATGATATCGTCAAGTTCTTCTCTTCCTCCTCCAAGTATCAGAGAAGCATTTCCAATATTTAATGCATTGACTCTGTGAATATATCCGCTTTTTTCAGCTTTAACCTCACGAATAATTGAAGCATTAATAAGAGAATCATAATTCTTTACATAAGAAGAATCTCCGCCTTGTCGTTCAACGAATTCAATAAACTTATTATACGCACTACCATTATCAATTACAGATTGAATAAGATCTTTTGCCTTATCTAAATCGTCTGTTTTCTTTGCTACAATAAGCATATATGATGCAATCGTAATAACAACTTCCATCAAATCTGCCGGTCCATATCCTTTAAGGGCTTGAATAGCCTCTGCAACTTCAAGAGCATTTCCAACAGCATTGCCAAGTGGTTCATCCATATTAGTTACAACAGCAATCGTTTCTTTATTAAGGATTTTACCAATATTTACCATTTTCTTAGAAAGCTCAATTGCATCCTCAATATCATTCATAAAAGCACCACTACCAGTAGTTACATCAAGAACAATTCCATCGCATCCACTTGCAAGTTTCTTGCTCATAATAGAACTGGCAATTAGAGATACATTATCAACAGTACCAGTAACATCTCTAAGTGCATACAACTTCTTATCTGCAGGAGCAAGATTAGAAGTCTGACACGATATAGCCACATTAATGGATTTGACATTATCTATGAATTCATCAATAGAAAGATTAGTTCTAAATCCAGGAATGCTTTCTAATTTATCAATAGTACCACCAGTATGACCAAGACCTCTTCCACTCATTTTGGCAAATGGAATATCAAGTGCTCCAATTATTCCAACAAGTACAATACTTACCTTGTCGCCAACTCCTCCAGAGGAGTGTTTGTCAACCTTGATACCATCTATTGAAGAAAGGTCAAGAATCTCACCTGAGTCTCTCATTGCAAGAGTAAGATCTACTGTCTCCCTGTCACTAAGTCCATTAAAATATACTGCCATAAGAAGAGCAGACATTTGATAATCATGAATTTTCCCAGCAGTATAATTCTCAACTATCCACTTGATTTCTTCTGTAGACAATTCCTTATTAAGTTTCTTCTTAATTATGAGATGCGGTATTCTCATGAAGTGCCTCCAAATCACTTATGATAAGGTTCATTATTATTAATACGAAATGCTCTATAAATCTGTTCTAGAAGAATAACTCTCATTAATTGATGTGGAAATGTCATATCTGAAAAGCTAAGTTTATAATCAGCCTTATTCAACACATCTTCATGAAGTCCCAAAGACCCTCCTATAATAAAACAAATATTAGAATTAGAATGAAGTCCTAATCCATTTATTTTCGAAGCAAATCTGATAGAATCTAATTTATTGCCATTAATAGCAAGAGCTATTATATATTCATTATCACTACAATAATTTAATATACGCTTTCCCTCTTTTTTTAATACAATATTATTCTCATTAACAGATGCATTCTCTTTCGTCTTCTCATCATTTACTTCAATAATCTTAATCTTACAATATGAAGACAAGCGTTTCGTATATTCATTAATTGCTTCTTTATAAAAACTTTCTTTGATTTTACCGACTGTAATTATTTTAATATTCATATGGTACCTTATTGCTTATTAAGGAGTATATTCATAATTAGCTCTAAATACATTAGATGTCATTCCATGCTTATCAACTACAACAACAGATAATACATTGTTGCCTTCAGGAATATCAATAGGACCATAGTACATTTCAGAGCTTGCAGTTGGTATTGAGCCATCCCATGTATAGAATATCTTAGCACCTTCAACATCAGAACTGATTCTTACACTTGTGGGACTATCATAATGTCCGCTTCCAGGCGATACAGTAGGATAATCCGGTGCTTCATAATTAATCTGATATTTCTCAGTCATAACAGCACTTTTTTCAGCATCTTTATTGTAACAAATAGCCTTAAGAGTTGTGTCTCCACTCTCTATTTTAATTGGCTCGGTATATAGTTTACCTGACACTTTATCAGGAGTTGTTCCATCTGTTGAATAGTAAATTGTTGAATCATTGTCACAGATTAATTTAACTTCCTGATCTTCTTTGTATTTACCACCTTTTACTGATGCTTTAGGCGCAGTAACCACAGTTGTTTCAAATAATTTCTTAATTGTAGAATTAGGAGCATTATTCTCCAAATCCAGAAGCTTCTCTGTATCGTTACTTGCTGTATACAAGACAATTAATGCTTTATATACATCAACAGATTCTTTATCCAGACTTAATGCCTCAAGAAGAATTTCTTCTGCTTTATCATATTGTTCAGTTATAATATAGTCTTTACCAAGAGCAACTCTTGCTTCAACAGAATCTTTTCTTTTGTCTAAAGCCTCTTTATATACTTCTATTGCCTCTTCATATTTTGCTTTGGAGTCAAGGCTGCTTCCCTGAATCATCTTAAATCTAAAAGAAGTAAAGAAAAGAATTGCCGCAATAAATAAAACCAATACAACACAAGATATAATAAAAATAATTCTATTCTTCTTAATGTTCCAGATATTGTCAAGAAATGCGTTTCCTGTTTTCTTGACATCATCATTCTCCTCTGATTCATTTATAGCATTCTGCTTCTCCATTTCTTCCTGTTTTCTTTTAAGAGCCGCCTGTCTCTTTGCGAAGGCATCATCATCCTCTAAAAGAGAATGCAATACTTCATCTTCTAATACGTTATAGTCTGATACAATCATTGCTTCTTTGCCGCAATATTCGCAATAGACGCTACCAACTCGTATTTCTTTTCCACAATTAGAACATTTCATAAACTACTCCGTCTATTATTCTTTATTAGATTTCAACAGCTTCTACACAGTTATACATTAACATTGCGATGGTCATTGGACCTACACCACCTGGTACAGGAGTTATAGCACTGCAATGAGGTGCTACATCATCATATAACACGTCACCTGACAGTTTATTATTCTCATCTCTATGAATTCCAACGTCAATTACAACTGCACCTTCTTTTACATATTCAGATGTTACAAATTCTTTCTGTCCCAGAGCAACAATAAGAATATCCGCCGTCTTACATATTTCTTTCAGATTCCTGGTATGAGAATGTGTTATAGTAACTGTGGCATTATTATTAAGCATTAAAGATGCCATTGGTTTTCCAACAATATTACTTCTACCCATAATAACGCAATGCTTTCCATCAATTTCAATATCGCTTCTCTTGAGAAGTTCAACAATACCAGCAGGTGTACATGACAAAAATCCCTTTTCTCCAAGATTAAGACATCCAACACTATATGGACTAAAGCCATCTACATCCTTTGACGGTGATATAGTATTTATCACCTTAAGAGGGTCAATATAATCTGGAACAGGAAGCTGAACAAGAATCCCATTAATAGATGAATCATTATTAAGCCGTTCAAGCAGCTCAAGAAGTTCCTTTTCAGAAGTGTCCCCCGGAAGTTCAAATGATTTAGAATTAATCCCTATATATTCACAGGCTTTTTTCTTATTTCTTACATATACTGTACTTGCAGGATCATCGCCAATTTGAATAACAGCAAGTGTTATTTCTATGCCTTTCTTCTTATAATCTGCAACCTTTTCTTTTAATTCATCCTTAATCTCTTTAGATATTCTTTTACCATCAATAATAAGTGGTTCCATTAATATATCTTCCTCCTAAAGTAATACGTTTTATATTAGAATAATCCAGTAATAACTCCGTCATCTGTTACATTGATATTAAGTGCAGCAGGCTTCTTAGGCAGTCCCGGCATAGTCATTATCTGACCTGTTATTGCAACAACAAATCCTGCACCTGCAGATACATACATTTCTCTTATATTAAGTGTAAAATCAGTAGGTCTTCCAAGGAGTGATGCATCATCAGATAATGAATACTGAGTCTTAGCCATACATACCGGCATATTATCAAAGCCAAGCTTCTTAAGTCTATTAAGTTCTCTTTCAGCGGCTTTCGAATAAGATACATCTTTCGCACCATAAATCTCAGTTGCAATCTTCTTAATCTTTTCCTCGATTGTCAAATCATTATTATATAACGGAGCAAAATTACTCTCTTTACTATTAATAGAATCAATTACTTTATTGGCAAGTTCTATACCGCCCTCGCCGCCTTTTTCCCATACTTTAGATAGGGCAAATTCACAGCCTCTTTCCTCACAGAAATCCTTAACAAATTCTACTTCCTTTTCGGTATCAGATACAAATGCATTAAGCGTTACAACAATTGGTACGTTATACTTCTGAAGATTCTCAATATGCTTTTCAAGATTACATATACCCTTCTTAAGAGCATCAACATTTTCATTAGTGAGTTCATCCTTATGAACGCCACCGTTATATTTAAGCGCTCTTACAGTTGCAACAAGAACAACACAATCCGGTTTTAATCCAGACATATTACACTTAATATCAAAAAATTTCTCGGCTCCAAGATCGGCACCGAATCCTGCCTCAGTAATAGTATAATCAGCAAGCTTCAAAGCCATCTTAGTCGCTCTAACAGAATTACATCCATGAGCAATATTAGCAAATGGACCACCGTGTACAAGTGCAGGTGTATGTTCAAGTGTCTGAATCATATTAGGCTTAAGGGCATCTTTAAGAAGAGCAGCCATAGAACCAGTGGCTCCAACATCATCAGCTGTAACAGGTTCTCCATCGAAATTATATGCAACAATAATTCTTCCAAGCCTCTTCTTTAAATCATTCATATCATCAGCAAGACAAAGAATAGCCATTATCTCAGATGCAACTGTAATTACGAAGTGATCTTCTCTTACCATTCCATCAGCTTTGGCACCCAGTCCAACTACAATATTGCGAAGATTTCTATCGTTAATATCAAGGCATCTCTTCCATACTACCATCCTTGGGTCTATACCAAGTTCATTACCTTGTTGTATATGATTATCAATCATAGCAGCAAGAAGATTATTGGCAGTAGTTATTGCGTGAAAATCTCCGGTAAAATGAAGATTCAAATCTTCCATTGGAACAACTTGTGCGCACCCTCCACCTGCAGCTCCACCTTTCATGCCAAAACATGGTCCAAGAGATGGTTCACGAAGCGCCAGACATGCTTTGATTCCCAGCTTACCGAAAGCCTGACCAAGTCCCACACTAGTTGTTGTCTTACCTTCACCGGCAGGTGTTGGATTAATTGCTGTAACAAGAATAAGCTTTCCATCCTCATTCTTTTCAGCCTTCTTCATGCATTCGTCAGAAAGCTTTGCCTTGTATTTGCCATATAATTCAAGATCATCTTCTTCAAGTCCAAGACTTTTTGCCACTTCTTTAATTGGTAGAAGTTCTGCCTCTTGTGCAATTTCGATATCACTTTTCATGACTAATCCTCCTAATTACTTTGACATTTATTTAATCATTTGCTCAAACTCATCTAATGTAACAAGAACCCTTCTGGGTTTGGTTCCTTCTTCAGGTCCAACAACTCCCATATCTTCTAATTGATCCATAATTCTTGCAGCTCTATTAAATCCAATTTTGAAATTACGCTGCAACATTCCAATAGAGCCTTTTTCCTTCTCAATAATAAGGCGACCACAATCAGCAAAATACTGATCTCTTTCATCTTCATCGTCTGCATTACTTATTGCATTCACAGAAGTACTTTGACTGATTTTCTCGACAATCTCTTCCGACTCAGAAGTATCATAATTATTATTATTAATAATATATTCTGTAACTCTGTGAATCTCATCATCAGATACCCATGCCCCCTGAACTCTGACTGGTCCGGTAGCACCTTGTGGGAAGTAAAGCATATCACCTTTACCTAGCAGCCTTTCGGCTCCTGTTTCATCAAGGATAACTCTTGAGTCTATGGCAGACGATACTGCAAATGAAATTCTAGATGGAATATTTGCTTTGATAAGTCCAGTAACAATATCAGCAGAAGGTCTCTGTGTAGCAACTATTAAGTGAATACCAGCTGCTCTTGCAAGCTGAGCAATACGACAAATTGCCGCTTCCACTTCATTAGAAGCAACCATCATAAGATCAGCTAACTCATCAATAATAATAACCATCTGATACATTTTCTCATTAACAGTTACATCATTACCATTTTCGTCAGGAACTTTGATTTCACCCGCTTTTATTTTTTCATTATATCCTTCAATATTACGAACTTTGGCTTTCTCAAACTTTGAATACCTGTCCATCATTTCGGACACCGCCCAATTAAGTGCCATAGATGCCTTCTTAGGATCTGTAACAACAGGAATAAGAAGATGAGGTATTCCATTATAATTACTTAGCTCAACAACTTTCGGATCAACCATAATAAGCTTAACTTCATCAGGGCTTGCTTTATATAGAATACTCATTATAATTGTATTAATACATACTGATTTACCAGAACCCGTGGCACCAGCAATAAGCATATGTGGCATCTTGGCAATATCAGCAATAACAATATCACCTGCAATATCCCTACCTGCAGCGAAAGCAATCTTAGACTTGGTATTCTTAAATTCTTTATCTCTCATTAGATCTGAGAAAGGAACTGCAGTATTTTTCTCATTAGGAATCTCTATACCAACAGAAGACTTACCTGGAATAGGCGCTTCAATCCTAATATCTTTTGCAGCAAGATTAAGCTTAATATCATCAGCAAGATTGACAATCTTGCTGACTTTAGTTCCCATCTTAGGAGAGATTTCATATCTTGTAACAGTAGGTCCGCAAGTAATATCTCCAAGCTCTGCTTCAACACCAAATATTTCAAGAACATGTATAAGCTTATCTGCCTGTTCTTTGATATATTGTTTCGAATCTCTAGAAGATGCTTTTGCAGGTTCAAGAAGATTAAGTGGTGGAAATTTATAATTAATACTTTTTTTCTTATTAGAACCTTTGTTAAGTTCGCTCATAAGATTCTTATCTTCAGAACTTTCTGTATCTATATCTTTATCAACAACAGTTGATGTAGCTGGTTCATTATATCCACTATTGCTATTCTCATCATCATATAATGCCATATCTGAATCATCTAAGGAATCATTATATGACTTTTCATCTGCAAAATGTATCTTAGATATAGAACTCGAATCAGATTTTAATGGAACTCTTTTAATATCTGTTGGTTCAACATTTTCATCTGTTTTCTCGTCATACATATTAATGCTAATCTCATTCATACCGTCAACATCAGCGACATTAACATTATTATTGCTTGTTTCGTTAGGTTTTACTTCTACCTCTCTAAGAGATGTAGAAGACAAATCCACCCCATGCACTTTATGGCTAAATCGTTCATTTGTTGAATCACTTATATTTCTTTCTATATCATGCTGTTTTTTTCTAGCAGCAACATCTCTTCTATTCTGTACTCTTCTTCTATTATCTCTATTCCTGTCAACAGCATCTTTAGAAGAATTACCAAGCCTTTCAAATATACTTTGGAAACTTGTCTTCTTCACATGAAGTACAAAAAATATAACAATAAGAATAATATCAATTATAATTGCTCCAATTTCTCCAAAAGCCAAACATAAAACATATGCTATACAGCCTCCAAAGAATCCACCACCTACTTTGTTATCAAAGCCTTCGTTAAATGCCATAACAGGCCCTATGGCATCACTACCATTAATAACAATTTCTATAAAGGCAGCAAAACAGATATAGAAGAAGAAAATATACACCATTTTGATTATTGCAACAGACCTGCTTTTGCTAAACATTTTATAGAATACTGCCACATAGAATACTCCAAGTAGCAAAAGAATAGGAAATGCATATGCAATTACGCCAAATAATCCAAAGAAAAAACCGGCTAGTGCGTCACCCGCTTTGCCACAAAGCCCAAAACAGCTTAGGAAAAGAAGAAGACAAAATCCTATAGTTATAAAAAGAAAAATGTCTTTTTTTAAATCTTTATTTGCTGATTTACTATTGGCATTATTATTCTTTGCCGACATTACTTTTATTTCATCTCCTTTATAGCCATTATACAACTACTATATAATACCATATTTTGTTGTCTGTGTCACAGTTTTTACTAAAAATATGCTATAAATTGTGGTTGTTTCTCAGGGTATATTTCGTATGTTATGACTATATACAAAAAAATCCCCGCCACAAATGGCGGGGATAGAAACATTATATTAAATTTTCATTGCGACATCCCATGCACCCCAGATAACGCTTCTAAGATTTCCAACCTTCTTAGCATCACCAATTAAGTGTACATTAGAAGATGCCTTCTCAAGTGGCATACTATGATATCCAACTGACATAATTACAGAATCTGCAGGAAGCTTTGTCTGCTTCTTATTCTTCTCTTCAACTAAAACATAGTCTTTGCCAATCTCTTTAACACCACTTTCAAGATATACAGGAACCTTGTTCGTTCTAAAGAAGTCTCTAAGATAACTTGAATTAGCAAGGCAAAGATTAGGAACAGCCATAAGGTCATTCTTCATTTCAATAATAACAGGTTTCTTGCCTTTATTATACAAATCAAGCGCCATCTCACAACCTGTAAGACCACCACCTATTATTACAACATTTTTACCAACTTTTTTCTTTTCAAGAAGATAATCGCAAGCATCCATTGCATATTCATCTGCTCCAGGAACAGGAATATGATTAGCCTCTGCACCAGTTGCAATAATGTATTCATCAGCATCAATATCATCAAGGCTCTTTACTTCATAGTTAAGCTTAACTTCGATACCTCTCTTTTTAACCTGACGTTTGTACCATTCAATTAATTCTTTGTCATTCTCTTTAAAGGAAGGTGCAGCAGCGGCAATAAATATTCCACCAAGCTTATCAGACTTCTCGTATATAGTTGGTATATGACCTCTTATAGAAAGAATTCTTGCAACTTCCATACCGCCAATACCACCGCCAATTACAGCGACCTTCTTAGGATTATTAGTTTTCTTAAGTCTATAATGCTTAGAATTCATAGATACAGGGTTAACAGCACAACGGCACATATGAATTGTATCGTTGAAATCCTGATCATTACCAGTTCCCTCATGCTTAGATAGATTAAAGCAAGCTGCATGACAACAGATACATGGACGAATATCCTTTTCTCTTCCTTGCATAAGCTTCTTAACCCATGTAGGATCAGCAAGGAACTGACGTCCTACTACCATAGCGTCTATATCGCCATTCTTAACTGCCTTAGCACCTGCATCAGGTTGCATACGACCAGCGCAAGTAACAGGAATATCCACAAATTTCTTGATATGGGATACATCTTCCAGATTACAGTTAAGAGGCATATATTGAGGCGGATGTGCCCAATACCATGCATCATATGTTCCATTATCGCAATTAAGCATATCATATCCGGCATCTTGAAGATACTTTGCTGCCTTTTCAGACTCCTCCATATCACGTCCAATTTCAATATAATCTTCTCCCGGCATAGCACCTTCTCTGAATGCTTTAGTCTTAGAAAGTACTGAATAACGAAGAGACACAGGATAATCTTCTCCACATGAAGCTTTAATGGCCTGTACTATCTCTACTGGAAAACGATATCTGTTCTCAAAGGAGCCACCATATTCATCAGTTCTCTGATTAGTGTATTTGAGTGTAAATTGGTCTAATAGATAACCCTCATGAACAGCATGTACTTCTACACCATCAACTCCAGCTTCTTTACACAATCTTGCTGTCTCTGCAAAAGCATAGATAATATCATCAATTTCTTTCTTCGTAATTGCTCTTGTTGTTACATCATCTGCCCACCTATTAGGTAATACAGAAGGTGCAGCTGTAAGATATTCAGCATCAATTACCGGCTTTGCAAGAGTGTTAAGCACTTTATTCTTTGCAAGAAGAGCAAGAGAATCAGATAGAGCCATAGAACGTCCAAATCCAGCAGTAAGCTGAATAAACAGCTTAGCTCCTGTCTTATGAACTTCATCCATAAACTGAGCAAGTTGTACAAATTTCTTCTTATTCTTATACAGCCATTGTCTTCCAAGGACATCACGCACAGGCGCAATTCCAGGAATAATAAGTCCACAATTATTATCTGCAATTTTTTTAAGAAGTTTCGCAGCTTCTTTGTCAAAATGGTTAGGCTCCATCCAACCAAATAGACAAGTACCACCCATAGGTGCAAGAACAATTCTGTTCTTAATTGTGAGATCTCTTATTTTCCATTCGGTAAATAATGGCTCATAATCTTTGTTCATCGGCATAAAATCCCCCCTTTACTATGCTTTATAACACTTTAATAATTATGATGTTTTCTTCAAGATCAATATGTGATATTACACCTTTTATCTCCTTTACCCCTCCAAAAAGGTCTGTAAGTATTACAGTATCATCTTTAACATCTATTGTTTTTGCGTTTTCCATTAGAAGCGTTTTATTTTTTTCTGCATAAGCATTAGCAAGACACATGGCACAATCTCCTACTTTATATTTTTCTTATATATTTCTCTAGCTTCTTTAAGCTTATTCACAGCATTTTCAACATCTTTTGCCGCCTCTTTTGCTAAATTAGCGGCATCAGTTTCTCCTGCCTTCTCTAAATCATTTGCAAGAGATATAAAGTCTTCTGCATGATGTTCATTATGATGTATTGTATGATCCATCAAAATTATAATTTTATCATCTTCCATTATATATAATTACTCCTATACAATTATTTCTTTTTCTTAGCCATTCCCATATGCATCTCTTTCATTCCATCAACTTCATCACATACCTTCTTGAAATCACAATGACCACAATCAGTAGCAAGTCCATCGAATATATGAGTAAGCGACTTTGTAATATCATCTGCAGTCTTGGCGTATTGGCTAAGACTTTCAACAAGTTCCTTACTTGTAATAAATATTACTCTTGCATTTTTTACATGCTTAATAGCCCTATATTTCTCAATATAAGCCTTCCCTACGCTAGAGAAGTTTATTCCTTTTTGTTTTGCTTCTTTACTTATTCTAACCTGTTCCTGATTACTAAGAGAAGACACCCGAACCATGTATCCCTTAGGGAATACATGGTATCGAGCAAATTCCATATTTCTAATTGCGTCATAAGCATCTTCTGCTTCACCAATTTCATCTGTCTCTAATATTACAATTCTGGCAAAAGCACAATCTGAATTAATAAACGGAATGTCATCTCCAACAAGAAATATACCATCTTCTGATACAAAACCTTCTGTAGAAACGAGTGTAAAGTTAACAGATGGATTAGTACCGCCACCCAGTTCTAATGCAGCGTCCCTTTGCATAACAAGTTCACTGCTTTCAGTTACCGGCCACGCATCTTTTACATCATCTGTAATATCAATAACACCTGCTTTTTTTGTTTCTTCAAGAACAGTTTTTATAATATTATCGTATAATTTCATATCTTCTAATTCTTTCTTTTTAATAATTACTAGAAATTAATATCAGCTTTTTTTCTGTCAAATATTTCATTAACACGGCGATATGCCCATTCCATGAGTTTCTGATCCATGTTCCAGAAATATACGAAGAACAAAGCCCCAAATGTTATAAAAAGAATTAACAACAGTTTCTTAATAACTTTCATTAACGCTTCACCGATCCTTTCTGACGGGCGTATTCAGCGGCTCCAAGAGCTCCCATAAGCTGAGGGTCAGTTTTAAGATTAACAACCTTCAACTTAAGAACCTGCTCTATTGCTTTCTTAAGTCCATCATTCTTAGCACATCCACCTGTTAAAGTAACAGAATCTGTTGCTCCTGACTTCTTAGCCATAACGAAACATCTCTTTGCAACGGACATTTCAATTCCAGCAGCAATTTCATCCATAGCTTTGCCTTCACCAACTAGTGTTATAACCTCTGATTCAGCAAAAACAGTACATTGAGCAGAAATTGGTACTACATTCTTAGCAGAAAGAGATAATTTAGAGAAATCAGAAAGTGACATCTCAAAAGATCTTGCCATTGCCTCAAAGAAACGACCAGTTCCAGCAGAACATTTATCATTCATTGCGAAATTCTTAACTGTACCGTCATCATCAATGGCAATACCTTTAATATCCTGTCCACCAATATCAATAATTGCTTTTGCATTAGGATCTGTTACATGTACGCCCATGGCATGACATGAAATCTCCGAAATATTCTCGTCAGCAAATGGTACTTTATTACGACCATAACCTGTACCAATAAGATAAGTTAAGTCTTTAGAAGATTTTAAATCATCAACCTTTCCTATAACTTCTTCCATAGCCGCTTTTGCTGATTCCTCTGCATTAATCTTAGATTTAATAGTAGTATCAGCAACAATTTTACCATTTTCATCAAGAATTACAGCCTTTGTGTAGGTACTTCCTACATCACATCCTCCAAAATATTTCATTTTAACCCTCCTGTTGTATATTATTTTATCCCTTAAAAGTCATATTCAAAGCCTTATTACCCAACAATTCACTACGTGAATTGTCGTATGCGGTACCTCTCAGAGGTATCGCCGGTAACCGTGCAATCAGGACTCCTCCCCATACTTCGTATTGGGTCCCTCCTCATTGCATACTACCAGCTTGCGTCATCTTCAAAATCAACCAATGACGGATCTAGAGGTTCCTCTCTCATAACCGTTCTCATGTACTCATTAACTTTTGAACGCATATCCTTTCTAGATACTGTACGAGGATCCATAAGATCATGTTCAATCCAGATTAGACGTACGCCATGCTCTCTAGCCTGATCTTCAAACAAACCATTTAAAGTAGCCATATTCTTACAAGATACATGTTGGTACATAATTACAATATCAGGTTTCCATATCTCAACTTGTCTCCATAATTCTGTAAGAACGTGATCATAACCACCATTAGTATGACGTCTCATAACCATACGTTCATAAAGTCTTGCCATATCTTTTAATGCCTCTTCCTTATCTTCAGTCTCAAGAGGTCTTGTATAGTTAAGACTTTCCATTTCAACAAGTACATTAATACCCCAACAATTAGCAAGCCAATTTGAGAAATTAGCATAATAATGAGCGGGAACAGACCATACAATAGCACGATGTCTCATCTTACCTCTCCATGGTTCTTCACGGTTCTCATAAGCTTCCATCATTAGCTCATCAACCTTCTCGAAGGTCTTAAGAATACGAGGATCGATACCACCATCCATCTCATAATTCCATTTTCTAAATAGCTCATAACAAGGGCCAATAAGTTGAGGATAAGGTGTCTGGTTAACCTCCCATTTCTGCAATTCATACTGAGTCTCTTTGTTAAATCTCTTCATTGCAGCAAAGTAAGCATCCCAGCTCCATTTTGCACCAGTTTGTTCTTCAATAAATTTGATACAACCTTTAATATCCTGTACAGCCGAATTCATTATTGATTCATCTTCATAACGAACAGGGAATGTAAGATGATATGTAGGAAGGTCTTTGAACCTTCTAGATGTATAACTTGATGCCATAACAGAACCATCACAAGGCATTGAACTTGATATAAAGCAAGCGCCAAGATGTGGAAGGGCATCAATAACACAGGCACCACATTCCGATGTTGGAACAGGACATGTATCAGATGGCAGTCCATATGATTCAACAGCATCAATGTAAGGCATACAAGCTAATTGGTCAATCTCAGATAGCAAGAATACCGGCATAAGCTGATAAGGAATTCCAACAAGATCAGGAAAACCTGCCATAATCTGCGCCATTGTCATTTCATCAAGGAGAACTATCTTCTTCGATAGTTCCTTACTGTTACCACCCTTTTCATCAGCTTTCATCAAGAATACAAGATTCTCCGCTACATAACGAAAGATTGCATATATTAGTTCATGATGCATCTTAAGTGCTCTACCACGAAGACCTAATGTATTCTTGTCCATAAAACTATGACAGCAGAAGTATGAAATCATCCAACGATAATGAAGTGCTCCATTAAGTGCCGGAACAAGATCTTTACTAAATGTTGTAAGAAGCATTCCCCACATCTTCATCCATTCATAGAAATCAGCTGCTGTATCTTTAATGCCTCTAAATTCTCGTCTGGCAGTAGCCATTTTACCACTTTGATAAAGCTTACCTAGTTGTTTTTCTCCATTAACAAGAAAATCCTTCCACTCATCAATGCTCATATTCTTAGCAAGATTAGCTTCTTTCTTAAGTCTTTTCTTTGTTGCATTGAAATCAGACTTAATATGCTTCCCTACTTCTTTCCAATCTGTCTCTTTAATCATATCTCCGATAATACCGGAAACTTCTTTAATATTTTCTGCCTGAAGTTTGAAATTCATATGATCCTTCATGCGGAAAAATTTGGAATCAGGATATCCACTCACGCTACACTACCCCCTTTCCCTTTTTGTATTCTCTTAATTTCAAGTGCTTCAACAAATGCCTGGAATCTTGTCCTAAGCTGTCCAGAACTTCGTACATTATAAGGTCTGTCAATAGAAAGAACCGGCCAATTATACTCCTCTTGCAAGATATGAGAAGCAAGTGGTCTCTCAAATGCCCAGAAATCACAGAATTTCATCTGTTCATAGATGATTCCATCGGCTTTATACTCTTTTGCATACTTATCAACAGTCTCTCTTCTCTGGTTAATCTTCTCTTCACTCATATATCTTGCACATTCAGAAGTTCTCATATAATGTTCAACAATCTGAGTTAAAATATCTTTCTTCTTATCAATCTTAATCTCTTCTCTACCAGGCTTTGAACCGTAACAATAACGATCAAATACTACCATTGCACCAGCTTCTTCAATTAGTCTTGTAAGATCAAGATCATCAACCTCTGAACCAACAAGACCAACTCTTGCACGATACCAAGGCTTACTGTCTGGTTTACGATTCTTGATTTCTTCTAAAGTCTCTTCAAGCTTAGGAAGAATAAGTGATGTTGGACAACAATATGACACAAGACATAAGACATGATATTCATATCCTGTAATTGGTGGATTCACTTTCTTTCTCATATCACCAATCTTAGTCATAACTTTACACATCTTATTATGCTCTTCAACAGCTTTAAGAAGAGCTTCATCTGATGTATCAGTGTTGTGTTTCTCTTTCAAGACGTCAAGAAGACGATGACGCATCTGAATCGTCATTGCTTCAACTGTGTAGTCCTCAATCTTATACGGGATGTCACAATGAGTAACGAAGAAATCTTTCTTGTTATTAATCTCAAGAATCTCCATATGCTCATAACATCTGTTCATTGCAGAGCAAGCGTCAACTCCAGCAATACCATCAAGGAATTGATAACCCCCTTCAATACCTCTCTCAAGTAGTGACCTCGCAAATTCACAGGTATAATTACTCATGTAATAAGTAGATATATCTATGGATGTACTACGAGGTGCACGAAGTCGGACCGAAAAACAATTATCAACATTAAGGAGTACCTCCGGCATGTGATAACAAGTGTAACCTATGGCTTTCTGCCCGTCTTTCTGAGCCTGCTTTACAAGATCATTGTCCGCATCCTGCAATAGATTTTCGAACTCGATCATGTACTTTAAATCTTTCACGCTTTTCCCCCCTCTCTTAAATTAGAAACTACCTTCACCTACTATTAAATAAATATTTAGATAATGCCAAGTTTACAAAGGGCATCTCTTGCACCTTGAAGAATCTTTGCATCATTAGGTAATTCAAAAGAACTCATACCTTCGATATCATTTTCTACAAGAACATCATCCGCACCAATAACTGATAGAAGTGGTATTCCATTAAGAATACTTTCATCAAGAGTTTCAGGATGCAATATTCTATTAAGAATAGCACCACTCTTTTCAGCCATTACCAGTTCCTTAGATACATTATCTATTGTTTTAATAATTTCAATACCTTTTCTACTTTGATCAGATACAAGAAGTAAATGTGTAACCTTCTCCATAACTCGTCTGTTAATCTGTTCAATACCTGCTTCACCATCAATTACAACATAATCAAATTCATCTGCAAGCATACTGATTACCTGACGAAGATATGTATTGATTGCGCAATAACATCCGGCAGCTTCTGGTCTTCCTATTGCAAGAAAAGCAAATCCCCTGTCCTCATTCATTGCATCAAGTAGTCTGAATTTTGCTTCAGCAAGAATATCCTGAGTCTCAGACAGACCTTCAGTTACGTCCTTTGCAACTTGAAGTCGAATATCATCAAGTGTCTCTGCTACATCAACACCTAATGCAACTGATAAACCAATTGCAGGATCTGCATCAATAGCGAGAATTTTCTTATCTTTCTTTTCTTCAGTAAGTATACGAACAATTGCTGCGGAAAGGGATGTCTTTCCAACACCACCTTTACCTGCAAGGGCAATCACTGTAGATTTGTTACTCATTTTCAATTACTCCTTTATTTTATTGTCCTCTTCTCAACCTCAGAATCAGACATAACATTTTCTTTCTTTTTGTAAGGTGTCTTAAGATTATCTTTTCTCTTCATCTTGTCATACCTTGTTACTGCATTAGGCTCCCAGATGTAATATAAGAATTTTCCATCTAAATCGAAGTAGAATACAATAAATAGGATGATATATGTTATTCCCAAAACAGAAAGTATTTTCCAAATAGTTTTTCCCATAGTCATGAACCCTCCTTTACGATTATTACCATGATTCATCATCATCAAAATCAAGTAATGATGGATCAAGTGGCTTCTCATTCATAACTGTAATCATATAATTATTAATTATTGAACGTATTTCTTTTCTAGAAACAGTACGCTTATCCGGTAGTGCATGAGGAACCCAAATCGCATGAATATTTCTCTTTCTGAATTCATCTTCAAACATTCCCTTAATACCCTGCATTCCTTTACATTGTAACTGATCATACATAATAACCATGTCACAATTGAATTTCTCCATATATTCCCATAGTTGGAATATATGTTCATGTCCACCAACTGCCATAGAACGCATAGGCGCAAGTTCGTTATATCTTGCAAGATCATCAAGTGCATGTTCATAAGTATCAGTACGTATTGTCTGATCAAACATAAGAGAATCCATATTAATAACAGTATTAATACCCCAACAGTTGTATGCCCATGTACACCAGTTAGAATAATAAAGAGGTGCGCAAGACCATGCAATGGCACGATGACGTGTATTTGGAAATGTTTCTATTTTTTGTTCTACACATTTGTCCAATATCTTCTTAACATGCGCATCAGTTTCATGCCAGATCTCTCTATCACCATCTTGCGAATAGTAGATACGATAAAGAGCCTGTGCAACACCATTAATAGGATAATAAGGTGTATTAGCAGCAACATCCCACTTCTCTCGTTCAAATAATGTAAGCTCATTCTGGGCATCTGCATGCTTCTTAAATTCTTCCCAATTAAATGGTTCACCTGTCTCTTTCTCAATGAACTTCCAGCACTCTTCAATCTCTTCCATACAATGCTTATGTACTAAAGGATCATCAAATCTCATTGGCTGCGGCATTGCAAAGAGCGGTCTGTCCAAGAACCAGTCAGTAATAATTGATGTTGCAACAGAACCATCACAAGCTTCATTACTTGTTACCATTACAGGGCTATAATCCGGATAATCATCAAGAACGAATATACCAGATTCTGCCTGACACATTGGACATGGATCTGCAGGAAGTCCTATAGACTGCATTGCATCAATATAATTAAGAACAGTCTTATTATTAACATGGCATGATACGAAATAAGGTATCATTTGAAGAGCTACATCATCAAATCTATCTCTCCATCCATAGAAGATATTACCTGATACTGTCTCATCATGAGCAATTGTCTTATACCAATATTCGTTAGCTTCACCAAGATGTAATTTCTTGTCCGCAGAAAACATTCTCATGAATTGGCGAATAGTCTCACTTACCATAGCACGATAATGCCATGCAGAAGCTTTAAGCGCTTCACCTCTAAGACCTTCAAGACCTCTATCAAACCAATGCATAACAGAAAGGTATGTCTGTCCCATCCAACGATAACGAAGTACTCCTTTGAAGAACATAAGTGGTTCATCGCCTTTAAATATATCTTTAACCATATTGATATAGTTATATAGCCAAATCATATTAAAATAATACATTGTATCTTTGACACCACGCCATTCACGATGTTTGTAAAGACCGGTATTGCCTATATACAAATCCCCAAGCCTTCGCTCTTCATGAGGTTTTCCATACCAGAAATCACGAAGAGTTTTCTTCAAATTAAAGCCTTCTCTTTTATCGGAAAATGACTCATGTAATTCTTCTCTTTTATCTGAAATCACACCTGACTTTGCATCATTTACAACTTTCTTGCCAGCCTGTACACCGGTGAATTGATTCAAAAACCCCTTAACACTGAAATTCTTCATACTCACACCCCCCTATGTCTCTGTATCTGCATGAAGTTGTTTCAACTCGATGCTTTCAATAAATGCCTGAAAACGTGTTCTAAGCTGTCCTACAGCGTTATTAACATATTCCTTCTCAATTGAACAGGTAGGAACTCCATAGTCCCTTGGGAATATAAGAGTATCAATAGTTCTTTCATAACTCCAATATTCACAGAACTTCATTGATTCAACAATTATTCCATCTGCTTTATATTCCTTTACCAGATTAGCAATATAATCCTTTCTTTCTCTCATTGTATGCTGTTCCATAAATCTACAACACTCATTATATTCTAAGTAATGTCTAGCAACAGCTCTAAGAGGTGTCTCACCTTCTCTAATCTCAATTTCCTCACGTCCTGGAAGTGACCCATAACAATGACGATCAGCTACAACCAAGGCACCACATTCTTCTATAAGTTTTGTAAAATCAGGATCATCATTTTCTGAACCTGCAAGTACAACTCTTACTCTATATGGATTCTTCTCATCTGGAACCCTTGTCTTAAGATCTTCTAAGACTTCTTTAATCTTAGGAATAATAAGATATTTAGGACAACATAGTGATACAAGCATAATTAACTGGAATTCATAGCCGGTAATTACAGGATTCTCTTTCTTTCTGTATTCCCCTATTTCTTTAATAAGACGGCATAGTTCATTATGCTCATTAATTGATTTCATTATAGCTTCATCAGAAGTATCAATACCAAAATGTTCTTTTAACGGATTAAGAACATGTTCTTGTAATTGCCTCTCGTAATGAGCAATAGAATTCTTATTCTTTTTAAATGGAACGTCAGTAAATTCACAGAAGAAATCAGGGCTCTGAATAACATCCATCATCTGTAAATGTTCCTGAAAACGACAAGTAACCGTACAAGTCTCAGTAGCCATCTGTGCATCAAGAAAGTTAAATCCTCCTTCCAGGGCACGTTCCAATAGACAGCGACCATACATACATGTACGATTACTCATATAATACGTTGCAATATCGGGACTTGTACTTCGCGGAGCGCGAAGTCTTACAGAAAAACATCCTGGAAGATCAAGTAATACTTCCGGCATAAAATAGCATGTGTATCCAAGGGCTCGTTTACCTTCGCCCTTTGCCTGCTGTACAAGTTCATTATTTGCTTCCTGAAGCAAATTCTCAAACCAAATCAAATGCTTAAGATCTCGCATGGCACTCCCCCCTTTTTAACTTGTTAAAAAAATAACCTTCCCCTATAAATTATAATATAGCACATTCTTACTAAAAATTAAATATTTTTCTTGCTATTATAGTAATAATAAACAAATCCCGCCATATAGACGGGATTTGCACACTTAGGCACCTATCAAATGTTTGTATAGGCCTTCATAATTGAATTTTGACGCATTCCAAGAATAATCTTTCTTCATTCCGCGTTCAACCATCTTATTCCACTGAACTTTCTTATCAAAGAAAATATGTTTTGAATAATTAATAGTATTAAGAAGTTCATCTCCATTATAATTGGTAAATGAGAAACCATCACCAGTATGCTCATATTCATTATAAGCTTCTACTGTATCTTTGAGACCACCTGTCTCTCTGACTATTGGAACAGTACCATATCTAAATGATATTAATTGAGTAAGTCCACAAGGTTCGAATCTTGAAGGCATCAGGAATGCATCCGCACTTGCATAAAGCTTTCTTGCCAGGTCTTCATTATAACAAATATTAGCAGAGATTCTATCAGGATATTTCCATGCGTAGTGTCGGAACATATTCTCATAACGAGACTCGCCTGTTCCTATAATAACAAACTGGGTAAACTCATCAACAATACCTTCAATTGCATAATTAATAAGATCTAGACCTTTCTGGTCTGTCAGTCTTGATATAAGACCAATCATGTATTTCTTCTTATCAACAGTAAGTCCAAGTTCTTCCTGAAGCTTCTCTTTGTTTTCTTTCTTATTGGTTCTGAAATTATCAACATTAAAATTCCTATAGATACGACTGTCAGTATCAGGATTATACATTTCATAATCAATACCATTAAGAATACCTTGCATATCAAAATGTCTTGCAGAAAGAAGTCCATCTAATCCTTCACCATAATAAGGCATCTGGATTTCATCAGCGTATGACTTACTTACAGTAGTAATATAATCCGCATATACAAGACCACCTTTAAGCATGTTACCGCCTTTATTAAATTCAAGTTTATCAGAGGTAAACAAATCAGCTGATAATCCAGACAGACCTTGTAATGTCTCAACATCCCACACTCCCTGGAATTTGAGATTATGAATTGTCATAATTGTCTTGATACCCCAGTAGAATTGATTACCCTGAAATTCATTCTTAAGATACACAGGAATAAGACCTGTCTGCCAATCATGACAATGAATAAGATCAGGCTTAAAATCAATAACAGGAAGCATTGAAAGCACTGCTTTGTCAAAGTAAGTGAATTTCTCCATGTCGTATCTCACATCGCCATATGGATAGAAACATTCAAAATACTCTAAGTTATCAATGAAATAATATGTGATATTCTGATATTCATACTTAAATATTCCAACATACTTCTCACCTATGAGATGCCCCATACCCATATAGAAGTTAGTTACATATTCAAACTTATCTCTAAATTCAGGTGGAATACATGTATAGTTGGGGAGTACTACTCTTATATCCCAATCCTTCTTATCAAATTCTTTAGGCAACGCCCCAACAACATCTGCAAGTCCCCCGGTTTTAACAAATGGTACACATTCGCTAGCAGCATACAAAATCTTTCTCATAGTAAATTCTCCTTCTGCTGTTTATTTAGAATAAATCTATTCTTCTGTAACAAAGTTATGAAATACTTCCTGAACATCATCTTCCTCATCTAACAAATCAAGGATCTTGTTGATGTCCCATAGCTCTTCCTCTGTAGTTAAAGTAACATAATTCTGTGGAATCATACTTACATTGGCATCAGCCATCTTGATTCCTTCCTTTTCTAATGCCTCTCTTACACTAGAGAAATCATTAGGCGCAGTAAATATCTCGAAGCTATCTTCTTCTTCATTAAAATCTTCAGCACCTGCATCAAGGGCAAGCATCATAAGATCATCTGCATCCATATCACATTCTTCTTTGTCTATAAGAATCTGACCTTTCTCATCAAACATAAAGGATACACAACCTTGTGTGCCAATACTTCCATGACCTTTAGTAAATGCATTTCTAACATTTGCAGCAGTACGATTCTTATTATCAGTTAAGCATTTTACAATAATCGCTGTTCCGCTAGGTCCATATCCTTCATATGTACATGATTCATAATTAACAGAATTACCATCACCTGCAGCCTTCTTAATACCTCTTTCAATTGTATCGTTAGGCATATTATTAGCTTTTGCTTTAGCTATAACATCTCTTAATTTATTATTGTTTGCCGGATCTGGTCCACCTTCTTTAACTGCAACTGCAATCTCTCTTCCTATAACTGTAAATATTTTGCCTTTTGCAGCATCATTCTTTTCTTTTTTGTGTTTGATATTAGAAAATTTAGAATGTCCTGACATTTATTTAAACCTCTTTTCAACTTTATAAATAGAATATTATCATTTATCGCTATTCTTATCAAGTTTTGAAACTTTCACATCTTGAATAACTTTATTTTTGACATCAATTACCTGAAATTTATATCCATATGCTCTAACAAGAAATGTTGAATTATCAGATGGAATCTTACCATTCATATATGTAAGGAAACCATTAAGCGTCTCGAATTCGCCTTCAATCTTAATTCCAAGTAAAGCTTCAACATCTTCAATACTTGTAACTCCTTCTATACGATATTCTCCTTCTTTCAATTCAACAATACTGTTTTTCTCTGTATCATTTTCATCGAAAATATTGCCAACTATCTCTTCTAGTATATCTTCCATAGTAATAATTCCAGAAGTCTGACCATATTCATCAACAACTATTGCTATATGATTCTTCTTGATTTTCATTCTGTTAAATACTGTATAGATAGCATTAGTCTCTGGAATAAAACCAATTTCTCTTATAAGACCATCAATATCCTGAAGTCTCTTATTAAGATTCTTAGAATCATTAACGTATTTAAGCAACTGTTTAATGTGAACACTACCGATTATATCATCAATATCATCAAGATAGACAGGGTATCTAGAGAAGCTATTCTCATTAACAAATTCAATAGCCTCTTTAACAGTTATTTTACCATCAAGTGCCACAACATTTTTTCTATGAATCATAACATCTTTTGCATCTTTATTTCGAAACTCCACAATGTTCTGAATCATATCAGCTTCATTAGTATTAATAACACCTTTTTCGTGGCTTTCATTTACTACTTCAATTAATTCTTCCGAAATATTATCGGATTTTTTTAATAGTTTGAATAGTTTCTTACCCTTAGCCAAAATTAACTCCTATCTTGCACATACACTCTTGGTATTCTCTTACCAATATCACATGCAAATTCATAATTAAATCTACCTGACATATCTCCTAATTCTTCCATTGTAATTGTATAATCACCCTCTGTACCAAGAAGAGTAACCTCATCTAGTACATTAACATCTATACCTGTAACATCAACCATAAACTGATCCATACATACACGTCCAATTATATCAGCCTTATGTCCATTTATGAGGACATATCCTTTGTTGGAAAGTCCTCTTGAATATCCATCACCATATCCTACAGGAATTGTTGCAACTTTCATTCTTTCAGGCGCAATGAAAGTTCCACCATAACTTATTGAATCACCCTTTTCAATTTCTTTGACATATACAACATGACTCTTAATAGACATTATTGGTCTAATATCAACAAGATGCGATACTTCATCTGATGGCCACAGACCGTATAGAATTATCCCAGCTCTAACCATATCAAAAGAAGCTTCTTTGAACTGAATAATAGAAGCAGAATTAGCAGCATGAATAATATCAAAGCAAATTCCCTTATCTGACAATTTATTAATTACATCATGAAATGTATCAAGCTGTTTTCTTGCATATGACAAATCCTTTTCATCTGCTTTGGCAAAATGTGTAAATATTCCTTGAAGCTTAATATTAGAAAGTTCATTTATTCTAGAAATCTCATTAAGATCATCTTCATTGTCTCTAAATCCAATTCTACCCATACCGGTATCTATTTTGATATGAACATTAATGCTACATCCCATTTTCTTACATTCATCATCAAAATCTTTAGCCATATCATAAGAAATAATTGTTGGCATAATAGAATAAGTAATCATGCTATGATATGAAGATTTAAATGTATATCCAAGTACAAGAATAGGTTTACTTATGCCGTTAATTCTAAGTTCAATTCCTTCATCACTTGTTGCAACAGCAAAACCGTATACATAATCATATTCCTCTAGTATCTTGGCAAATTCAATCGAACCATGACCATAAGCATCTGCTTTAATAACACACATTATATCAGCATTAGGATTACATCTATGTATTTCTTCAATGTTATGTCTTAGATTATTAAGATCTATATAAGCACATACTCTCTCTTTATTCATCGATTAGAACCTTCTTTCATAACGTGGCTTATCATATCTATTATATCAGAAGCGTTAACAAAGTGTGCACCTAATTTATCACTGGCTTTATCACCACATAGTCCATGAATATATACGCCCAGGGGCGCAGCGATTTCTACACTTAAATTGTTGGCAATAAGCCCTGTAATAATTCCGGTCAGAACATCTCCACTACCGGCAGTTGCCATACCGCTATTCCCCGAGGTATTAACAAATGTATTATCATTATTAATTGCTATTACAGTTGAAGCTGATTTTAATACTGTAATCACATTATATTTTTCAGCAAATTCTGATGCTATACTTGGCATATTGCTTTTAATGACAGAGATTTCATCACCAGTCAACCTTTTCATTTCACCAAGATGAGGTGTGATAATAATTTGCGCATGATGCTTCTTCAGAATCGATAATTCTTCACTAATAACATTAATAGCATCAGCATCAACAACAAGTGGCTTATCATATTTTTCTACAACATATTCAACAATCCTTCTTGCGGTATCGCTTCTGGAAATACCCGGACCTATTGCACAAACAGTTGACCATTTCATTTCTTCATCAATAGAATCTCTATCAAATGTATCATAACAGGATACTATAGCTTCAGGAAATTCAGTCTGCAAAATCTGTCTATTATCACTTGTAGTATATATCTTCACAAGCCCTGCTCCCATTCTAAGAGCTGCTTTAGCACATAGATATGCGGCACCACTCATACCATTTGAGCCTGCTATAATCAAGACTTTACCATAATCTCCTTTATTAGTATCTTCTCTTCTGTTATTAACAACAGATAAATCATCATTATCTATGCAGAACATCTTCGGATTAATACATTTGAGAAAACTTCTAGAATTAATACCAATATCACATATGAAAGTATTGCCTGAATATTCTCTCCCCGGATATAGAAGATGACCCGGTTTTCTAAAATTAAATGAAACTGTAGCGTCCACCTTACAAGCAACACCCATTATGCTTCCATTATCAGTATTAATTCCACTTGGTATATCTATAGCCAATTTAAATCCATTGGCGTTGTTAAAGGCATTAACATATTCTGCAAAAACTCCATCCACATTTCGAGATAAACCAATGCCTAGAATTGCATCAATAAAGACATCATATTGATTAATATCATCTGCACTGACTTCATTAATACCATATTTTCTACTAATACATAGTTGTTCTTTCAAATCATTTGAGAATTTATCTTCGTCGCCACACAATAGGATTGCAACTTCAAAATCATAATTATGAAGGATTCTGGCAAGGCATACACCATCTCCTCCGTTATTCCCCGTACCGACAAATACAAGAATTCTATTACTATAATCTATATGTTCACTTAGGACTGAGAATACACTAAGGGATGCTCTTTCCATAAGTGTTGATGATTTAATACCGAAATGATTAATAGTATTATAATCACATCTTTTCATTTCATTTGCAGTAAGAATTGTCTTCATAATATAGCCTCTTTCCCATATACAAAAATACATCCATAAGCATCAAGCCAAATGGATGTATTAAATTAAAGTTTTAATCAGCCTTAATATCTTCTAATTTTTTGGCCTTTTCTTCCTCTTCTTTAGCCTTCTCTAATGCCTTGGCTTTAGCTTTTTGAACTGCCATTTCATTAGCTTTAAGATTCTGTTCATAATCTTCGTACTTAACATCAAATAAATTCATAACATCTTTGCCAAAGATATCATTCATATAGACATAGATTTCTCTATTATTAATCTCACGATTCTGTTTTCTTATAAGATTCTTCTTAAGCTCAATTCTCATCTCTGTAATCCAGCCACTAATCTCTTCGATTTCAGAACTGTTAGTTCTAAGTTTCTCATAACAAAAAGACATAGTATCAAGCATAAGTTTCTCATTAACTATCTTAATTTGTTTTGGAAGTTCTAGTAGTCTATCTTCTATCTCTTCAATCTTCTTCTTAGATTCTTCCATAAGGCGTCGATTATCATTTAAGTTCTGAGCCTCTTCTACATGTTTGGTGCTATCTACACCTTCCATATTCTGAACAATCCCATGCATAAGATTGTTCTTCGCTTTCTTATATTCTTTTAATTCAGTTGTAAGCTTTCCCTGTTCTGCAAGTAGCGTTTTAAGTTCAGCTTCATTTTCGATTATTTCTTTAGGCTTACCACTTACAGCAAAAAGCCTGTGCCACTTCTGGTCAAGTACAAGAATTGGTACTTTAACACCTTTAAGAGCAGCAAGAAAACCTTGTTCGTTCATATAATCACTTCCTACTCGTTATATTATATGATAATTGCATCAAACTGTCAGACAAATGAACATTTTCAACAACAACATCTTCATCTTCAAACTCCAAGTCAACATGAGCAAAATTCCATATTGACTTAACACCAAGACCAACTAACTTATTAGCAGCATCGTAAGCATTTTGTTTTGGCAATGTGAGAGCTGCGATATCAACTCTATTCTCTTTAACAAATGATTCTAATTCATCAAGGGAATACACCTTAATGCCATTAATTGTTTTGCCAAATAGTTCTGGATTAACATCAAACATAGCAAGAGTCGGAAAACCCAGTCTTTCGAATTTATCATATCTTACAATAGCTTTAGCAAGATTACCAGCACCAACAATAATCATATTATGCACTTTATCAAGTCCAAGAATCTTACCGATTTCATCATGTAGGAATTTGACGTTATAGCCATAGCCCTGCTGACCAAATCCGCCAAAATTATTAAGATCCTGTCTTATCTGAGAAGCTGTAGAATTCATCTTAACACTTAATTCATTAGAAGATATTCTTTCAGTGCCCTGCATTAACAAATCACCAAGATATCTGTAATATCTAGGTAAACGTCTAATTACTGCCTGTGATATTTGTTCATTCATAAATAATTACCTCGTCCATCAAATCTCTTGACTAAGTTCTTCCCATCTTTCATACAATGGTTCTAACTCAAGATTGATTTCATTTTTGTTATTAGTAAGCTCATTCAGTTTGGCTGAATTAGTAGCATTATCAGGATTTAACAATTCATTATCTAGCTTTTCTAATTCTTCTTCAAGTTTTTCAATCTGATTTTCAATCTGATTAAATTCTCTTTTTAATTTATTCTTTTTAGCTGCAACTTCTTTTTGCTTTTTCCAGTCTTCTTTGGAGCCTTTATCTTTGACTTCTACTTCTTTACTTGTAAATGTGTACTTGTTATTAATAGTATCTTTTTTCTCTATATAGTAATCATAATTGCCAAGATACTCATTAATACCATTGTCAGTAAGCTCTAAGACTTTAGTGGCAACTTTATTAACAAAATACCTGTCATGACTTACGAATAACAAAGTGCCTTCATATTCTATAAGTGCCTTCTCTAATATATCTTTAGATTCCATATCCAGATGGTTAGTAGGTTCATCAAGGATAAGGAAATTTGCATCACTTAACATTAATTTACAAAGAGATACACGTCCTTTCTCACCACCTGAAAGAGACTTAATCAATTTATTAACATCATCCTGTACAAAGCCAAGTGCAGCAAGCGAATTTCTGACCTTAGTATTATTCATATCAGGGTACATATTATGAATCTCTTGAAAAATAGTATTATCATCAGATAAATTCATCTGTGCCTGATCATAATAACCTATATCCACATTTGTGCCTAATTTAATCGTACCTGATGTTTTGTCTTTGTTACCGGTAATCATCTTAAGAATTGTAGATTTACCAGTTCCATTATCACCAAGAAGTGCTGCTCTATCTAATCTCTTTAATTCAAAAGAAACATTTTCAAAAATCTTACCGTCATCATAGATACATGATAATTCGTTTACAGAAAGTACATCATCACCACTTCTGTTACTAGCTTCAAAATACAGCCTTATGTCACTGGTATTATCTATAATCTTATCAACCACATCCATCTTATCTAGAACTTTAAGACGACTTTCTGCACGCTTTATTGATTTTTCACGATTAAATGATTGAAGCTTTTCTATTACTTCTTTCTGATGGGAAATCTCTTTGTTTTGCTTTTCAACTTCTCTTTCATTAGTAAGAAGAATATTCTCCTTCTGAGAAATAAAAGAAGTATAATTACCTTTATAGGTTCTAGCCGGACTGGTATTAAGATCCAGCACATGGTCTACTACTTTATCCAGAAAATATCTGTCATGAGCAACAATAATTAACGGCTTATTATAAGAGGACAGAAAATTCTCAAGATAGCTTATTGCATTAATATCAAGATGATTAATAGGTTCATCTAATATTAATAAATCATTATCTTCAACAAGAATCCTTGCAAGAAATACTCTTGTAAGCTCACCACCTGATAACACATCTAATGTCTTATTCATTTCATCCTCAAAGAATCCAAGTCCTTTAAGTACAGAGTGAGCAAGACTTTTATAATAAAGTCCACCTTTATCCTGAAACTCTTTAAGGAGCTTCTCATGACTTTCAAACGACTTTTTATCAGTCATATTTTTCTCTAAATCGGAAAGTTTGTTTTCCATTAGAATCAAATCCTGCCTTGCATTAATGACAGTTGAAAGTATTGTATCTTTAGATGAATTATCAATGTACTGCGCAAGATATCCAATACGAATATTTTTTGCTTTATTCACTTCTCCCTCATCAGGAGAAAGTTCATTAATAAGAATTTTTAGCAATGTGGATTTGCCAGTTCCATTGCTACCGGTTATTGCATATTTTTCATTATTATTTATTTGTATGCTAACATCACTAAGAACTTTCTCTTCACCAAAATACTTAGTAATATTATTAGCAGAAATAATCATAAATGTGCTCCATTAAAACTGACCTTCGCAACTATATTATTAAGTCCATCAGTTATAGTACTTTCATAGAAACAAAAGCGTCTTCCTTCTTTCATACATTTACAGGTTGCAATTAACTTATCATCTTTAGGCTGGCTATAGTAACTAATATTACCATTAGTTGTAACAGTTAGATGCTCAGGAGTATTAGTTGCAACTGCGAATGAGAAATCAGCAATTGTATAGAATACTCCCCCCATAACATGATCACCAGCAGCTTTATGACAATCTTCAAGTTGAAGGCTGACTTTAGAATAATTATCGCCTATTTCATCAATAACAATTCCTGTTGCAACAGTTGCATATCTATCTTGTGAAAAAAAATCTCTAGCTTCTTCTAATGTCATAAAAGTCTCCATTCACATAACGAAATATGAATTATAATAATCCTTCAAGTGTCTCTCTAACTGCTACAATAAAGTCTCTACTGTTAAGAACAGTTGGATTCTTCTCATCTGTAAGAAGAGCCAAGTCTTTCGTCATCTTACCTGACTCAATTGTATCAATACATGCTTTCTCTAACTTATCAGCAAAATCAACCAGTTCATTAATGCCATCAAGTTCTCCACGTTTTCTGAGGGCACCTGTCCAGGCAAAAATTGTTGCTACTGAATTTGTTGAAGTCTCTTCACCATTAAGATGCTTATAGTAATGACGCTGAACTGTACCATGAGCTGCTTCATACTCAAAATAACCATCAGGTGAACATAGTACAGATGTCATCATTGCAAGTGAACCAAAAGCAGATGAAACCATATCAGACATAACGTCACCATCATAATTCTTACATGCCCAGATATATCCACCTTCTGATTTCATTACACGAGCAACAGCATCATCAATTAATGTATAGAAATATACTATGCCGGCTTCTTCAAATCTCGTCTTGAATTCATTATCAAATATTTCCTGGAATATATCTTTAAATGTATGGTCATACTTCTTAGAGATAGTATCTTTGGTTGCAAACCATAAATCCTGCTTTGTATCAAGGGCATAGTTAAAGCAACTTCTTGCAAAACTTTCAATTGACTTATCAATATTATGTTGACCTTGAAGTACACCGGGTCCATCAAATTCATGTATGGTTTCTTCTAGTACATTACCGTCTTCTCCTTCAAAAACAAGCTTTGCAGTACCAGAACAAGGAACATCAATTTCAACTGATTTATACACATCACCATAAGCATGTCTTGCAATTGTTATAGGCTTCTTCCAGCTTCTTACATTAGGCTTAATATTATTTACAATAATCGGAGCACGAAATACTGTTCCATCAAGAATTGCTCTTATTGTACCATTAGGACTCTTCCACATTTCCTTAAGATCATACTCTTCCATTCTCGCAGCATTAGGTGTGATAGTTGCACATTTAACAGCAACACCATACTTCTTAGTTGCATTAGCAGAATCAATTGTAATCTGATCGTTAGTCTCGTTACGCTTCTTTAGACCAAGATCATAATACTCAGTCTTAAGATCAATGTAAGGAAGAAGTAATTCATCCTTAATCATCTGCCAAAGTATTCTTGTCATCTCATCTCCATCCATCTCAACAAGCGGAGTTGTCATCTTAATCTTATCCATTGTAATCTCCTTTATTTTGCCACAATATTAATAATCCTGCCGGGTACATATATCTCTTTAACAATATTCTTGCCTTGCAGCCTATCACCAAGTGCCTCCTTACCAGCAGCTATAGCGCTTTCTTTATCAATATCTTTTGCAATCTTAATTGTTGTTCTAGTCTTACCATTAACCTGAACCGCAATCTCTATCTCATCATCGATAGTCTTTGTTTCATCGTATTCTGGCCATTTCTCAAAGGCAATTGTATCATCATGCCCCATTATCTGCCATATCTCTTCACCCACATGAGGACAGATACAAGAGAACATCTTAATAAAGTTATCAGCATATTCTCTAGGGCATTTTCCAACTTTATATACTTCGTTAACAAAAATCATCATCTGAGATATAGCAGTATTATAAGCTAAAGCTTCAAAGTCATTAGTTACTTTCTTAACAGTCTTATGATAAATCTTCTCTAATGAATTATCACTGTCTTCTACAATATTCTCACTTTCTGTAAAGAAATTATATACTCTTGTAATGAATCTTCTAGCACCTTGAACATTGTTGGAATTCCAAGGCTTAGATACTTCAAGAGGTCCCATGAACATTTCATATAATCTAAGAGTATCAGCGCCATAATCTCTAACGATATCACTAGGATTAATAACAAATTCCGGAAAACGCTTACCCATCTTAATTCCATTCTCGCCAAGTATCATGCCTTGATGCACAAGCTTCTTGAATGGCTCCTTAACAGGTGATAAACCTTTGTCATAAAGGAATCTGTTCCAGATTCTTGAATACATAAGATGACCTACTGCATGTTCAGGACCACCTACATATAAATCAACAGGAAGCCAATGCTTAAGTAACTCTTGATTGGCAAATTCCTTATCATTATCAGGGTCAATATATCTCATATAATACCATGAAGAACCGGCAGAACCTGGCATTGTAGATGTCTCTCTTACACCTTTAACACCATTTCTGTCATACTGCTTCCACTCAGTAGCATTTTCAAGAGGAGCCTTACCGTTCTTTCCCTTATAATCTTCAAGCTCAGGAAGAACAAGAGGTAATTCTTCATCAGGAATAAAATAAATCTTACCATCCTCTAGATGAACACAAGGAACCGGCTCTCCCCAATAACGTTGACGGGCAAAAATCCACTCATGGAATCTATAATTAACCATACGTCTTGCAACGCCCATTTTCTCAAGTTTAACAGTAATTGCCTCTTTAGCTTCTTCAACTGTAAGTCCATCGAATTCTTCAGAGTTCATAAGCTTACAGCCTTTGCCAAGATAATCCTGCTTCTCAAATGCACATTCGCTTACATCTCTTCCATCAATAACTTGTATCATATCAATATTATGAACCTGTGCATATTCAAAGTCACGTTGATCATGACTTGGAACAGCCATTACAGCACCTGTTCCATAATTAGCAAGTACAAAGTCACCAATATATAAAGGAACCTTCTTACTATTAACAGGATTAATTGCATACAAGCCCTTAAGAGGACAACCTGACTTAGTCTTATTAAGTTCTGTTCTATCCATATCAGACTTAGTCATGGTCTCGGCAATGTAAGATTCTACTTCATCACGATTCTCAACTCTATCAAGAAGTCCTTTAACAATATCTCCTTCAGGAGCAAGAACCATGAAAGTTATACCATATATTGTCTCAATACATGTGGTAAAAATTGAGAACTTTCCACCACCTTCTATTTCAAAATCAACTTCAACACCCTCTGATTTACCAATCCAGTTACGTTGAATCTGCTTTGTAGATTCCGGCCAATCTATCTCTTCTAGCCCTTCAAGAAGCTTCTCAGCAAAAGCAGCCTGATCAATTACCCATTGCTTCATATTCTTTCTTACAACAGGATAACCACCTCTCTCAGACTTTCCATCTATTACTTCATCATTTGATAAAACTGTTCCTAGTTCTTCACACCAGTTTACAGGCATATCAATGTATTTTGCGTAGCCATCTTCATATAACTTCTTAAATATCCACTGAGTCCATTTATAGAACTTGGGATCACTAGTTGCAACCATCTTAGACCAATCATAATCAAAACCGAGTTCTTTAAGCTGACCTGAAAATGTCTCGATATTCTTCGATGTAAATTCTGCTGGATGATTACCTGTTGTTACAGCATACTGTTCCGCAGGCAAGCCAAAAGAATCATAACCCATTGGATGAAGCACATTGTATCCTTGCATTCTCTTCATTCTAGACATTATATCAGTTGCTGTATATCCTTCCGGATGTCCTGCATGAAGACCTACTCCTGATGGATAAGGAAACATATCTAGCGCGTAGTATTTTGGTTTATCAAAATCCCATACATCTGTTTTAAATGTTTCATTTTCCTCCCAGTATTTCTGCCATTTCTTCTCAATGGATTTATGGTTATAAGTATTAGACATTTTAAGAACTCTCCTTATATAACACTTTGTGGCACAAAATATGCCTTTTTACCATACATTATTCTAGCACAAGCCCCTTATTTGTCAAGGAATTAACAAGTTAATAAAGTATATATTTATATACACAAAAAACAGCCGGTTTCAAATAAAACCAGCTGTTTTTATTAGATTAATTAAGACTTTTGCCATTAATTGTAATATTACCGAAATCAGTATCAAGATTAAGTCGCATTTCTGATTGAGATTTAGTTGAATTAATTGTAATATCACCTGAATCCGTCTCAGCTTTAACAATATATACATTTCCTGATAAGTTAAGATTACCAGAATCTACATCAGCTTCAATGCTCTCTAATTCACCATTCAAGTCAACATTACCAGAATCTGCTTTTGCAATAAGCTTCTTTGCTATATCTGAACTCATATTAATATTACCAGAATCAACTTTAACATTAATCATTTCACATTTGATATTACTAATTGTGATATTTCCCGAATCAGTTTCCACATTCATACCGGTAAGTTCTTTGTCCTTAGGAATAGTAATTCTTATTTCTCTATTAGCATTTCCACTTAAAAATGTTAGTTTGCTTTCATCCTTAAAGAAAAGCTTGCCATTCTCGTATGTGAAATTAATATTAGCATCCTTTAAAGCATTATAAGAGACATTTGCTTCTTCTCCCTGTTCAATTATAACATTGTAAGAATCAGCATCAATTTCTATCTCAGTTAATCCATCTTTAAGAGCCTTAGTTTCATTAATCATTTCACTGTTACCAATGCATCCAGCAAATGAAAGTGAAACTATTACCCCTATTAGAATAATTGAAATTATCCTCTTATAGTTATGCATACATGACCTCCCCTAATCATTTAATTAGTATGGATAATATTTATTCTTCTTCACCTTCTAATTGATTAGCTCTAGCTTCAACTTCTTTCTCCTGAACATCATGAGGAGTCTGTTCATATCTTAAGAATTCATAAGAATATTCACCAGAACCTGCTGTCATTGAACGAAGAGTTGTTCCATAGCCATAAAGTTCTGCATAAGGAATCTCAGCTTCAACTTCGGTCTTCTCATTATCGAGGGCATTCATTCCCATTACACGTCCTCTTCTCTTATTAAGGTCACCCATTACATCACCAGTATAATCATTGTCTACCACAACCTTCATACTTGCAATAGGCTCTAAGAGAACTGGTCTTGCCTCCATAACACCTTTCTTAAATGCTCCCTTAGAAGCAATCTTAAATGCATTTTCTGAAGAATCAACCGGATGGAAAGAACCATCATATAATGTAACCTTAACACCAACAACAGGATAAGCTGCAAGGGGACCGGATAGAACACCTTCTGCCAATCCCTTCTCAACAGCAGGGAAATAATTCTTAGGTACAGAGCCACCTACAACAACCTGTTCAAATTCAAAGTCTTTATTAGTATCTCCAAGCGGTTCAAATCTCATCTTAACATGACCATATTGACCATGACCACCTGATTGTTTCTTATGTTTATATTCAACATCAGAATTACCAAGGATTGTCTCTTTATATGCGATTCTAGGTTTCTTAAGTTCTATCTCAACTTTATAATTCTCTTTAAGTCTTTCTACAACAAGCTCTAATTGCTGTTCCGATATACCATATATAAGAGTCTGATGATTAGCAGGGTCATTCTCTGTCTTAATAGTCAAGTCTTCCTGCATAATCTTACTAAGTGCCTGTGCTGCCTTATCCTCTTCCCCCTTCTTCATAACCTTATATCGCATATATGTATAAGGAGTAGAAATTGCTGTTCTAATATATACAATTGGATTAGCTTTTGTAGATAAAGAATCAGTTGTCGAAACCTTATTTAACTTGCTGAGTGCTCCTATATCTCCTGCATGAAGTTCAGGCACTTCTTCTGCTTTAGAGCCCCTAAGAACGTATAGCTTTCCTGCCTTCTCTTCTACATCTTTATGATGATTGAAAAGCGTATCATCCGTCTTAATTACACCGGAATTCACTTTAATAAACGAATATTTTCCAACAAACGGATCTACCATTGTCTTGAATACATATGCAGACTTTGGTTTAGAGAAGTCATAATTTGCAGGATATACTTCGTTAGTCTTAGCATTAATTCCTGAACACTCTTTCTTATCAGGACTTGGAAGATATTTGATGATATCGACCATAAGAGTATACATTCCTTTAGCTTCTGTATTAGCACCCATTAGCACAGGAACAATTGAACATTCTGATACATTGACACGAAGAGCCTGCCTTATCTCATCATCCGAGAAATCATCACCATCAAAATATCTCTCCATATATTCTTCAGATGTCTCAGCCACAGCTTCAATTAACAATTCTCTATATTTCTCAAGATATTCATTAGAATAATCCGGAACATCACATTTCTCAACTGTACCGTCATCTTTCCATTTCTTTGCACGTTGTTGTAATACATTAACATAACCTGTGAATTTACCATTTTCTCTCATTGGGAGATGGAATGGTGCTATACATTTACCATATAATTCTGACAAGCCTTCTACTACTTCTCTATAGCTGGCATCATCAACATCCATTTCAGTAACAAAGAACATTCTAGGGAGTTTATACTTTTCACACATTTCCCATGCTTTCTTTGTTCCTACTTCAATACCGTTCTTACCTGATACAACAATAATTGCAGCATCTGCAGCAGAAACTGCTTCTTCTGCTTCACCTATAAAATCATTAGAGCCAGGTGTATCTAGAATATTTATCTTACAATCTTCCCACTCAATAGGAATAAGTGATGTGTGAATTGAAAAACCTTTCTTAATCTCCTGCTTGTCAAAATCGCTTATTGTATTACCATCTTCGACTTTGCCCATCTTAGAAGTGATTCCAGATAGATAAGCCATTGCTTCTACAAGGCTTGTCTTACCGGCCCCTCCATGACCAAGCAATACTACGTTTCTGATTTTCTCTGTTGTGTAAACTTTCATAGTACTTCCCCTCCGTACATTATATTGAGAAGAATTCCGATATTATTTCTAATATGAATAACGAGGAATACTTCACTTAAATAATATTTTACTAAATGCTTATACAATTCTCAATATGTTTTTGATTTGTCAGAATTGTACAAACAATTCAAAATATTTAGAATTTCTACATTAGTCCATTGCTACTATAAATTCTGTACCCTCATTGTAATTTTTAGCAATAACTTCATAACCATGTAGCTTAAATATTTCTTTTGCAAGAGCAAGGCCAATACCAGTATTTCCTTTACTACTTGTATAGAATCTGTCAAATACATGTTTTATTTCTTCATCAGACAAGGTCATTCCATCATTCCATATTGTAAGGCGATTATCTGAATATGTAATATTGATTTTATCATCGGCATACTTTATTGCATTAGTAATAAGATTAGATATTGCATGTTCAAGCTTATCTGGATCAGCATTAATATATCCTTCATGAAGATTAATACTTACATCAATACCTTTATTCATAACAACACCTTCAAACGGCATAAGAATGTCCTGAATATAAGAATCTACTTCTATTTTCTCTTTTGAAAGAGTAACCATTCCACTTTCCACTTTAGAAATATATAGAATATCTTCAATAAGACTACTCATGCGTCTTGTCTGAGAATTAATAATATGACCTGTCTTCTTGTAATCAGTAACTACACCTTTTTCTAACCCTTCAGCATAACCACTTATTGTCATAAGTGGTGTCTTAAGTTCATGGGATGTATTCTCGAAAAATGTCCTCTTTGCTATTTCATTTTCTTCAATTTTTCTTCCCAGATTATATCCTATAACACTGCCAATCACTCCAATAAGAATTGCAGTAATAATCATCATAATATTAATTTCAAAAATTAATTCTGGCTCCCCACTAACATTTACATAAGCAAGAAGGACATACGCCCCATCATCATATGTAATATAAAATGACTTAATATAATAAGAGGCACTGCCAATTACAGCAAACTGCATCTCCGAAGATGGATGCATCTCATACCATTCTACTATTTTCTCTTCTTTCTTACTTATAGGATATTCGCTATTTGAATCTTCATAATCAGTCAAATATATAAGTTCTGCATAATATGTTGATTGAGTTTCATCTTCGTATACAAATTCCTTAGAATCTTTAGCTTCTTCAGAATCTTCATAAATATACTCAGTATTAATACTAATTACTTCATCAATAGCTTCTTCTGCTTTATTTTCCAAGTGACTATTTCTAGCAATATTGAAAAATATTAATACAATTAATATGGTGGCTGTAACTGTTCCACCAACAAGAAGTGATATTTTAAATTTAGTGCTCATCTTTAATCTCCAATTTATATCCATATCCCCATACTGCAGAGATTACGACACTACTACTACATGCTTTTAACTTCTGTCTTATTCTCCTTATGGTTTCATCAACAACTCTAGTCTCCACATCATCTGTATCAATTCCCCACACCTTATCTAATATGTCATTTCTCGATATTGCATTTCCTGCATCTGTTATAAGGCATTCAAGAAGGGAGAATTCTGTCATTGTAAGTCCAATATCCTTATTATTACAAGTCGCTGTATGATCTTTCTCTGAGAAAATAATATCACCAAAAGTAATATTACTTTCAGTCTTATTCATACTAGCTCTTCGAAGAAGTGCATTTACTCTAAGGACAAGAAGTGATGGTGAAAATGGCTTAACAAGATAGTCATCGCTTCCGTACATAAAACCTTTCATTTGATCTGCTTCTGTCTCTTTTGCAGTAAGAATTATTATTGGAACCTGCGAAATCTCTCTTATCTTCTTGCATATGGTAAGGCCATCATTTCCAGGCATCATAACATCTAGTATAACCAAGTCACACTCATTCTCAAAAAAAGCATTATAAAGGTCATCTCCAGTAGGGAACCCCTTCACCTTGTATCCAGCGTTGCCTAGAAATTCCACTAAAATATCTCTAATATCCTGTTCATCATCTGCCAAATAAATTGTACTATTCATATTCGCTCCTAAAAATGCCACTTGTTTAATAATTAAATATTATCAAACTAAGTGACAATTTATCAATAAATATTTAGTAATTTAATTAAAGAATATATCTATTCTTCTAAAAATCCTGCTCTTGTCTCTAAAGCAATTGCTTCTTCAATCATTGCATCCATTCTATCGTAGATATCATATAAACGATTTATTTCTTCTTTATTAAGGTCACCATACCATCCTGCTTTGATTTCTAAATCTAATGCTTCGTTATCGAGATTGTTATATTCCTCTTCAAACCTGGCAAATCTTGCATTGAATTCTTCATCAGTTAATTCTTCATCTTCGCCATATACTTCATCATATATTGCATTCATGCGATCGTATATTGCGTTAAGTCTGTTAATTTCATCTTCGTTAAGTGTTCCATAATCAATTTCTTCTTCGTAGTAGCATTCTTCTTCATATACTTCTTCTGAAGCACCAGCATCTGTATTATTTGCCGCAAATACTGTTACTCCACCTACTAGTAATGTTGAAAGTGCAACTGCTGTAATTGTTCCTGTTAATAATTTTTTCTTATTCATATTATCATCCTCCTATTTGCTTTTTATTTAGTCATATCTTCTTGACTTGTCTATATAATAATATGTTTTGTAAAACAAATATCCGCAAAAGAGAAATAAAACTGTCACAAAAGTGTAACAAAAATAAATATTCATTTTCTTTGTATTATTTAATAAATAGTCTATAATATGTATTGTTAATGACTGAAATTTATTGACATATAGAATGGAGACTTCTATGTATAAGAAAATTGGTTTTATAGGACTAGGATTAATTGGTGGCTCAATAGCACGCGCCATACGTAGAGAATACAAAGATATAAGTATTGTTGCACTTGATGATACAAAAGAATCAATTGAAAATGCCTATAAGGATAAGACAATCGATAATAATAACATTTTCCCAATAGATGAATTAAGAGACTGTGACATTATCTTCCTATGTGCTCCAGTTATTATAAATATATCTTATCTTCCTAAGTTAAAAGCGTTTGTAAATGAAGATATAATAATAACTGATGTAGGGTCCGTAAAAGGCGAAATGGAACAGGCTATAATTGATAATAATCTGGAAGAATACTTTATTGGCGGTCATCCAATGTGTGGCTCAGAGAAGACAGGTTATTCTAATTCTAATGACAGGCTACTTGAAAATGCATATTATTTAATAACAAATAATAATATTATAAACCAGAATAAAATTACTACATTTAAAGAATTCATTAGTTCCATTGGTGCTTTACCACTTGAACTTACTCCAGATGAACATGATTATGTAACTGCATCAATCTCACATGTTCCTCATATTATTGCATCAAGTCTTGTTAATTTCGTTATGAATAATGATAGTGATAAGAAAACAATGAAAACTGTTGCTGCTGGCGGATTCAAAGATATTACAAGAATAGCTTCTTCATCTCCTACTATGTGGCAAAATATTTGTCTGACTAATAAAGATAAGATTCTAAAACTTCTTGATTCATATCTACTAGAAATTGATAAGTTCAAAAAATCAATAAACAAGGGTAATGCCGATGAAATAAAAGAATTATTCGCAGAAGCCAAGGAATATAGAGATTCAATAAGTACTGGTAAAGGCCTTATTGAAAATGTATATGAGTTCTATGTAGATATTGCTGATGAAACTGGAGTTATTGCCAGAATTGCAACTATTCTTGCAAATGAAAATCTTAATATTAAAAACATTGGAATTATTAATAACAGAGAATACCAGGAAGGTGCTCTTAGAATTGAAATGTATGATGAATTTTCAATGTTTAAGGCAATTAACGTATTAAGGGCAAATAAATACAGTATCTATTCTTAATGCGTAAATACGCCAAGATTGAATACAGAATATATAAATATACATTTAAAATATACATTCAAAATACACAATTAAAAAGGTAACACAAAATGAAAAAAGTACTCAAAGAAGGAATCCAAAAAGAATTAAAAGGTGAAATAACAGTACCGGGAGATAAATCAATATCTCATAGAGCTATTATGCTTGGTTCTATCGCACATGGAATTACCGAGATTGACAACTTCTTAACTGGTGAAGATTGTATATCAACAATAAACTGTTTTAGAAAAATGGGTGTAGATATTAATGTATCAAAAAACAAGGTCAGTGTTAATGGTGTTGGACTAAATGGTCTGAAAGAACCTAGTGGAATTCTTGATGCAGGCAATAGTGGCACAACTACACGTTTAATATCTGGATTACTTGCAGGTCAGTCATTCAAATCAACTATTACAGGTGATGATTCTCTTAAAGGCAGACCAATGAAAAGAATTATAGAACCTTTATCTAAAATGGGTGCCAAATTTCTATGCATGAATAATGATGGCTATCTTCCATTTACAATTAAAGGTGGAAACCTTAAGGGAATAACTTATGAATCTAAAGTGGCTTCTGCACAAGTCAAATCCTCTTGTCTACTTGCAGGTCTATATGCAGATTGCCCAACGACTGTAGTTGAGCCTAGTCAGTCTAGAAATCATTCAGAACTGATGCTTGAATATTTCGGTGCTGATATAAAATGTCATAATAAAACAGAAGTATCAATCAAACCTAATCCAAGACTTATAGGGCAACATGTAATGGTTCCTTCCGATATATCTTCTGCAGCTTATTATATGGTTGCTGGTCTAATATGCGAAGGCTCCGATATTCTTATCAAAGATGTAAATATCAATTCAACTCGTGCTGGTATTATAAGAGTAATCCAGGACATGAATGGTAATATATCACTAGAAAACATTAGAAAACAATCAAACGAAGATGTTGCTGATATCCATGTATCCTACTCTCCTGATATGTGCGGCACTACAATAGGCGGTGATATAATTCCCACTCTTATTGATGAGATTCCTGTAATTGCAGTTCTTGCAACTTGTGTTAATGGTAAGACGATAATCAAAGATGCAGCTGAACTTAAAGTAAAAGAATCTAATAGAATTGACACCATTGTAAACGGACTAGATGCCATGGGTGCAAATATCAAAGCCTGTGATGATGGCATGGTAATTAATGGAGGTGTCCCATTATTCGGAGCGGAAATTACAACAAAAAAAGACCATAGGATTGCTATGGCCTTTGCTATTGCTAATCTTGTATGTAAAGGAAGTGTAATACTTGACGACGGCGATTGTGTAGCCATCTCCTTCCCTGACTTCTACGATAAGCTAGACATAATTAGTTAATCTAATTATACCGCTAATTAATACCTAAAGTTTCCTTATCAGCTGTTGTAATATTATTCTTCTCAATTGAGCGAGACATAATAACAACATCTTTGGCACTAATTATCATGTAAGCTTTTCCTTCTTTGAAAGCAAATACAGAATACATATATTGAATATCGACTCCATCTGCAGCAAGAAGCCCCAATAGATTCTCAAGCCCGCCCGGTTCATCAGGAACTTCTATTGCACATACCTGTATCTCCGATACAAGATATTCATTTGACTTGAGTACTTTCATCGTCTTCTCAATATTATCAGGAATTATTCTAAGAATTCCATAATCTTCATTCTCTGCTACATTAAGTGCTCTTAAGTTGATTCCTTCTTCTGAAAGGATACTAAGAATCTCTCTTAGCATTCCAGGTCTGTTCTCTATAAAGGCACTAACTTGACTAATTGTATTCATACTATTCACCTCCTATATCTTACGATTATCAATGACACGCTTTGCCTTACCTTCGCTTCGTTCAATGGAGCGAGGTGCAACAAGGCGTACCTTGACTCTGATACCTAGCATATTCTTAATTGCGTCTGATAATTCCTTTTCCATTCTATTAAGCCTTGTAAGTTCACCTGTGAACTTATCTGAAGGCATCTCAACCTTAACTTCACAAGTATCTGAATTCTTAACTCTGTCAACAACAATCTGATAATTAGGCTGATATCCCTTTTCGATAAGTACACTTTCAATCTGTGACGGGAATACATTGACACCCTTGATAATAAGCATATCATCACTTCTACCCATTGGCTTACTCATTCTTATATGAGTTCTACCACATGAACAAGGCTCATCATTAAGAATACATATATCTTTGGTTCTATATCTAAGTAGCGGAAATGCTTCCTTTGTAATTGATGTAAATACAAGTTCACCCTTGCTTCCCATTGGAAGAGGCTCTAATGTATCAGGGTCGATAATCTCTGCAATAAAGTGATCCTCATTAATATGCATTCCCTCTTGTGCATTACACTCATATGATACACCCGGACCTGACAATTCAGTAAGACCATATATATCATGTGCCTTAATACCAAGCATATCTTCTATTGTCTCTCTCATACCCTCAGACCATGCTTCTGCACCGAATATTCCAGCTTTGAGCTTAATCTTATCTCTTATTCCTGCTTCATGAATAGATTCAGCCAGATAAGCTGCATAGCTTGGAGTACAGCATATAATCGTAGAGCCAAGATCTGTCATAAACTGTAGCTGTCTTGACGTATTACCTGAAGACATAGGAATTGTAAGACAACCAACCTTATGACTTCCACCGTCAAGTCCTGCTCCTCCGGTAAACAGACCGTAACCATAACACACCTGTACCACATCATCCTTCGTTGCACCTGCAGCAACAAGAGCACGAGCTGTACAATCATTCCACAAATCGATGTCGTGCTGTGTATATCCTGCCACAACTCTTCTTCCTGTAGTACCTGATGTGGAATGAATCCTTACACAATCTTTAATAGGTCTGGCAAAAAGGCCATATGGATATGTTTCTCTCAAGTCATCTTTGGTTAAAAATGGTAATTTATGAAGGTCATCTAAACTCTTAATATCGCTGGGTGTCAAGCCTGCATCCTTCATTTTCTTTTTATAGTATGGAACATTGTCCCATACATTCTGTACCTGCTTAAGAAATCTTTCATTCTGTAATTCTTTAAGCTTGTCACGATTCATGCATTCGATTTCTTCTTGAAAATACCTTTCCATAATAACCTTCTTTCCTTTTATTCTAGTACAATAACTTATGATATAACATTTGAAATAAAATCACCAATACGGTTAAGAACAGTATAACCTGCTTTTCTACCAAGTTCAAATGCCTTTATATTCATATCAACAAATCTCTCTTTGACACAACTTCTAATTGCTTCATGCCACTCTTCTTCTGTAAAATCAAAATGATGAGAAAGATGTCCTAATAATACTATATTAACACACTTAGGAGAACCAACTTCTTCAGCAAGTGTAAGTGCATCAAAACCTTCAACTTGAACACCCATATCCATCAATTTCTTCTTAATATTCTCTGGATATTTTGATACACCTGTAATAACAGGCATAGGATTAATCTGTTGAGTATTAGTAATTAATACTCCATCTTTTTTAAGATATTCAACCCATCGTGCTGCTTCTAAAAGTTCAAATGATATTATTATATCAGCTTCACCTTTATCTACAATTGGAGAATATACTTTATCACCATATCTTACATATGTAACTACGCTTCCGCCTCTCTGAGACATACCATGTACCTCAGAAACCTTTACATCATAATCTTTCGTAAGGAATAATTTACCAAGAATCTTGCTGGCAAGTAGAGTTCCTTGACCACCAACACCAACAATCATTATATTTTTAGTCATTGTCAGCCTCCTTTCTAAGTGGCAAAGCACCCATCTTACACATTTGACCACATACGCCACAACCAACACATAATGTCTCATCAATAAATGCTTTATCCTTAACCATGCTTATTGCTGGACAACCAATTCTCATACATGCTTTACAACCAACACATTTCTCTGTATCACACTTAATTGGCCCAGGATGCTTAACATTTTTAAGAAGTGCACAAGGTCTTCTTGAAATAATAACTGATGGCTCATCAGCATCAAGTTCATCAATAATTACCTGCTCGCTCTTCTTAATATCATATGGATCTATAACTCTTACTCTTTTGATTCCTATACTCTTACACAAGTCTTCAAGACACACCTTGCCGGCAGGGTCACCCTTAAGGTTAATACCTGTTGTGGGATTCTGCTGATGACCTGTCATACCCGTAATGGAATTATCAAGAATAATAACAGTAGAGTTAGATTCATTATATGCTATATTAATAAGTCCTGTTACTCCGGAATGCATAAATGTAGAATCACCGATTACAGCCACAGTATTATTTGCCCTCTCTGGTGCCACCTTGTTAAATCCGTGAAGACCGGATACACTTGCACCCATACATACAGTAGAATCAAGTGCGTTAAGTGGAGGCATTGCTCCAAGTGTATAACAACCTATATCACCATGTACTGTAATATCTCTGTTATGAAGCACATAGAAAATTCCTCTATGGGGACATCCAGCACATAATGCAGGAGGACGTGCCGGAAGTTCTTCTTTAAACGTAAATGGAACTTCTTTCTTAATACCAAATGCATTAGCAACAATTGTCTGTGAAAACTCTCCCAGATTAGTAAACTTATCTTTACCAATCGGTTTAAGACCAAGTGTATTACAATGCTGTTCAATTATTCCATCTAATTCTTCAACAACAACTAGGTTGTTTACCTTACTTGCAAAGTTAAGAATTGTATTGTTAGGTAGCGGATTAATGAGTCCGATTTTTAGGACAGGGTATTTGTCACCAAATACTTCTTTGACGTAATTGTAGCATGTTGAACTTGTGATAAAACCATATTCGTTAGATGTACCTTCTTCTATTCTGTTAATTCCACTGTTTTCAGCCCATTTTCGAAGTTTCTCAAGTCTCTCTTCCACAATCGGATGCTTCTTAATAGCATTTGCAGGAGTCATAATATACTTCTGAGGGTCTTTTACATATTCAACATCTTCTACAATATCTCTATCTTCTAATTCAACAATCCCCTGACAATGTGCAACTCTTGTACACATTTTAAGAATAACAGGAGTATCGAATTTCTCAGATAATTCAAAAGCAATCTTCGTATATTCTTTACTTTCAGCAGAATCAGAAGGTTCTAACATTGGTACTTTAGATGCAATAGCATAATGTCTCGAATCCTGCTCATTCTGTGAAGAATGCATTCCCGGGTCATCTGCAACGCCAATAATGAGTCCTGCATTAACTCCGGTATAGCTAAGTGTAAACAGGGGGTCTGCAGCAACATTAAGACCTACATGCTTCATTCCGCAGAAAGATCTTTTACCAGCGAAACTTGCTCCAAAAGCAGACTCCATAGCAACCTTCTCATTAGGTGCCCACTCTGCATAAATATCATCATATTTTGCAGCAAATTCTGTTATTTCTGTACTTGGTGTACCAGGATAACTTGATACGAATTCGCATCCTGCTTCGTATAAACCGCGAGCAGCAGCTTCATTTCCCAGCATTAAACATTTTGACATAATTTATTTCCTCCAATAAAGTTTTATTCTTGCACTTTCTATAATAAATATACATTTATGCTGATAGTTCTTCGCTAAGAATATGCAAATGATTAATATCTAATGTCTTGAGCTTTGATCGTAAGGAATCCTCCCGCAAGCGGGTCCCTCCTTACGACATATGACAGAAACCGGTCGCAATTCGCCATCCGGGCTCAGTGCTCCCTATTTTCGACATCCTTGTCGAAAATTTTCTTGGTTGAATTAATCATTAGCATATTCTAAGCTTGAACTAAGGCATTAATGTATATTTATTATTGAAAGCGCCTGATTAAATCAATTCTATTAGCGAATAATACTATATAGTACTATCCGTCTGCTATATATTTATTAGCCTTAGGACGAGCTTAGAATATGTTAGTAATTGATTAATTGAGGGAAATTTTCGCCAGGGATGGCGAAAATAGGTGTTCATCGGCTGAGCCGAATTGAACACCGGTTACCGTCATATGTGTTCAGGACAATAAATATCAATTACTTACATATTCTTAGCGAAGAACTATCAGCTATAAATATATAGCAGACGGATAGTACATATATTATTTTTCCCTATAAGTATCTAACTTCTAATCTGCGCTTCAACAAGTGGCATATCACAATACCTCTCGCGAAGCACCGGCTTTTCTATCTTGCCTGTAGGATTCCTCGGAATATCAGCAAAGATAATCTTACGAGGCCTCTTATATCTTGGAAGTTCCATGCAGAATTCATTAATCTCTTCCTCACTTGCATCCACATTAGGCTTAAGTTCAATAATTGCAGCCGATATCTCTCCAAGTCTCGCATCAGGCAGTCCGATAACAGCCACATCCTTAATCTTATCATTAGCACGAAGGAAATCCTCTATCTGAACCGGATATATATTCTCTCCACCAGAAATAATAACATCCTTCTTTCTATCAACTAAATATATGAAACCATCTTCATCTTCTTTTGCCATGTCACCTGTCCACAGCCAGTCTCCTTTTAGGATTTCATCAGTAGCTTCTTTATTCTTATAATAACCAAGCATAACCCCTGGTCCTTTTACAGCAAGTTCTCCGACTTCACCTTTCTCAACTTCAGTTCCATCTTCACTTACAATCTTAGCCTCCCAGTGATAACCCGGCTTTCCAATAGCACCGACTTTGTCAATATTGTCCACTCCAAGATGTACACATCCAGGGCCAAGTGATTCTGACAAGCCGTAATTCGTATCATACTTATGATTAGGAAAATGCTTTTTCCATCTCTTGATAAGACTTGGTGGAACAGGCTGTGCTCCTATATGCATAAGTCTCCATTGATCTGTAAGATAGTGCTTTAAGTCAATTCTTCCATCATCAATAGCGTCTAATATATCCTGAGCCCATGGAACAAGTAACCATACGATTGTGCATTTTTCTTCTGTTACAGTTCTAAGAATCCACTCCGGCTTTACACCCTTAAGAATTACAGCTTTAGAACAAGTAATTAATGAGCCAAACCAATGCATCTTTGCACCCGTATGATACAAAGGAGGTATACACAGGAACACATCATCTGCTGTCTGACCATGATGATTAGCCTCTGTCTCACAGGATGCCACAAGCGCACTATGCCTATGAAGAATAGCTTTGGGAAAACCTGTTGTACCGGAAGAGAAATAAATTGCCGCAACATCATCTTCATGTAGTTCAATTGGCAGATTACCGCTTGAAGCAAATCTGGATAATTCAGTAAGATCCTCAGCATAATCAGGGCACTTGTCTTTAAATCCCACATATAGCTTAAGATATGTCTTTTCCAAAGAATCATGAACAGAATCCATTCTCTCAATGAATTCAGGACCAAATATAAGTATCTCAATATCAGCCAAGTCACAGCAATACTGTATCTCATCACTTGCATATCTGAAATTAAGAGGAACTACAACACATCCTGCTTTGAGTATACCAAAATATATAGGAAGCCACTCTATGCAGTTCATCATAAGTATTCCTACTTTTGTTCCTCTCTTAACATTTCGTGTGAGAAGAAAATTACCTATTCTGTTAGCCATACGATCGAACCTACGCCATGTCATGGAGCGTCGATAAGGCATATCAGGAAGTGCAAGCTCTATAAGGCTTGCTTCACGCCATGTCTGAGCGTTGTCTCTTTCTTCAGTTGGATTGATTTCCACAAGAGCTTCGCCTGAGGGATTGTAGCGAGCATTTCGTTCCAGGAATTCTGTTATAACCATTGTTACACCTCTATTATATGATATAATTATTGTTGAATCTCTTCTCTAATAGTCTTAGTACGTATCTCCTCTGTAATCTGAGATATGAATTCATCAAGGGATTTGACACCTTCATCCCCTGCGAATCGGCTTCGAACCGATACTGTTTTATCATCACGCTCTTTCTCGCCTACAACCAGCATATAAGGAAGCTTATTAAGTCTTGCTTCACGAATCTTAAATCCAATCTTTTCTGCTCTATTGTCCATTGTAGTGAGAATACCATTCTTCTTAAGCTCTGCTTCAACTTCTGAAGCATAATCTGCGTATTTCTCGGAGACAGGAAGAACTCTAACCTGCTCTGGGCAAAGCCATGTAGGGAATTTACCTGCGTATTTCTCAATAAGCCATGCAAGAGTTCTCTCATAGCATCCCATAGAAGTTCTATGAATAATATATGGACGAATCTTGTCACCATTTTCATCAATGTAATACATATCAAATTGCTCAGCAATCAAAGCATCCCATTGAATAGTAATCATTGTATCTTCTTTACCATAGACATTCTTAGCATTAATATCTACTTTAGGACCATAGAATGCAGCTTCACCAACATCCTCAGAGAATTCCACTCCTAGTTCGTTAAGAATATCTCTGATATGACCTTCAGTCTCTTCCCAAACCTCTTTGTCACCAATGTATTTCTCTCTGTTATCAGGATCCCATTTAGATAGATGATATGTTACATCTTCTTCCACACCAAGTGTCTCCAGACAATATTTTGCGAGAGCAAGACAACGCTTGAACTCGTCTACCATCTGATCTGGTCTTACTATTAAATGTCCTTCAGTAATTGTAAATTGACGAACTCTAGTTAGTCCATGCATCTCACCTGAATCTTCATTTCTAAATAATGTAGAAGTCTCAGAATATCTACATGGTAAATCTTTATATGAATGCTGAGTTGCCTTATATACATAGTATTGGAAAGGACAAGTCATTGGTCTAAGTGCCATAACATCCTTGTCATCTCGTCCTTCATTAAGAACGAACATGCCTTCCTTGTAATGATCCCAGTGACCTGATATCTTATAAAGGTCTGACTTAGCCATTAGAGGCGTTCTTGTTCTTGTATATCCCCATTCATTGTCTTCTAAGTCTTCAATCCAGCGCTGCAATGTCTGAATCATCTTAGTTCCCTTAGGCATAAATAGTGGCAAACCTTGCCCTATTACATCTACTGTTGTAAATAGTTGCATCTCGCGACCAAGCTTATTATGATCTCTCTTCTTAATATCTTCTAAATGTTCTAAATGTGCCTTCAACTCATCTTTACTTGCAAATGCTGTACCATATATACGAGTAAGCATCTTATTATGCTCATCACCTCTCCAATATGCTCCAGAAGAAGAAAGGAGTTTAAATCCTTTGATAAGCTTAGTATTAATTAGATGAGGGCCTGCACAAAGATCAACAAAATCATCTTCACCCTGACGATAGAATGAAATAGTCGAGCCTTCAGGAAGGTCATTAATTAATTCAACCTTGTACGGCTCATTTCTATCTTCCATAAACTTAACGGCCTCAGCTCTCTCAAGCTCAAATCTCTCAAACTTAGGCTTAGACTTAATAATCTTCTTCATCTCTGCTTCTATTCCATCTAAGTCCTCTCTTGAAAAAGGCTCTGTATCAAAATCATAATAGAAGCCATCCTCAATTGATGGACCAATGGCAAGCTTAGCATCTGGTCTAATCTTCTTAACAGCTTCAGCCATAATATGAGAACAAGTATGTCTAAGAGCAGAAAGTCCTTCTTTATCTCTAGATGTTAGAATGGAAAGACTGCAATCAGACTCTATTGTAGTTCGAAGATCTTTTACCTCGCCATCAACTTCTATTGCACAAGCATTTCTAGCAAGACCTTCGCTAATATCCATTGCAATATCAAAACCAGTCATCTTTCCTTCGTATTCTTTTTTTGTTCCATCTTTTAATGTAATAATCATTTCGTATCTCCCTTCCGGTGACTCACCACACAAACGGCATAGTCTTATTATTCTATTGTATTATGCATACCTATATATAATATCACATTTATTATGTTATTGCATAAATAATTATAGTGTAATTCATTATGTAATTCATAATTAATTTTCTTTTATAATTATGTCGTAAATAGTACAAAACACTCATGTCCCAGATTTTGCATTATTTACAGAATTAATAAAAAGTTAATAATTTGTTCGTATGCGTTTGTGTTATACTTATTTCAGTTCCACTTCTACCATGTCATAGATATGGAGGTATTTATGACAATAGATTTAAAATTAAATAAGGAGGGATGGAGACATGCGAATGGCAAAATAGCGTATGGCATGACTAATGACTATATGTTTCGCATGGTACTCCAGTCAAACAATAATGTATTAAAAGGGATTATCAGTTCTATGATGCATGTTCCTTCGGATACAATTACTACAGTTGAGATTGCTAATCCAATAGAATTAGGTAAATACATAGAGGACAAAGACTATGTGCTAGACATTAAAGTCAAACTCAATGACAATTCAATTATCAATCTTGAGATGCAGGTTGCTGACTTAGGCAACTGGCAGAATAGATCTCTTTCTTATTTGTGTAGAACATTTGAGAACGTACAAAAGGGAGAAGATTATAATTCTGTCATGCCTGTTACACACATCGGATTTCTTGATTATGACCTATTCCCAGAAGAGAAGGAATTTTATAGTAAAAATATGCTCCAAAATGTTAAGACAGGAACAATTTACAATAGAAATTTCTGTCTTCGCGTGTTATCATTAAATCAGATAGAACTTGCCACTGAAGAGGATAAGAGATGGCACATTGATGAATGGGCCAGGCTATTCAAAGCTACCACATGGGAGGAACTGAAGATGATTGCTGAGAAAGACAAGGTATATTCAGAAGCCGCCAATTCCATATACGAGCAGAATTCTGATGAGACTGTAAGAATGATGTGTGAAGCAAGAAGAGAAGCCATCTTCCATGAGCAATACGTACAGAACAAGATGGAAAGCTTGGAGAAACAATTATCTCAGAAGGAGAAACAACTGTCTCAGAAAGATGAACAATTGTCTCAGAAGGATGAACAATTGTCTCAGAAGGAGAAACAATTGTCCCAGAAAGATTCTTTAATCGAACAACTTCAGACTGAACTTGAGAAATATAAGAACAATTAATCCTATATACGCTCCACCGAAATGGTGGAGCGTATTATTGTTGTCTCACAGTAAAAAAATCCCCCGAAGCTAGTAATCTAACTTCGAGAGTGATGCTTTTGTACCAACTGATTATTCCCATAGGATATCCAATGGGATTTTCCTTTCAATTATTTCTTAGCAAATATTCTTCTAATTCTAGCGTCGATGAAGCGACGAACTGAAATCCAAGTCTATTACTAATTATTACTATAGATTCTGTGTGATAATCATTACTCATCCACCATATCCAAAACCATTTTTTGAACATCTACACTTATATACAATCCATTTTGAATCAGCTTATTCATAATAGGTCTAACTGCCTCTATATACCCCATTTCCTTTGCTTTAATAACAACCCCTAATGTACCTGTAACAGTTAGCCCCATATACTTAGCTGTTTTTCTTGCAAGTTTATCATCCAAAACAATCAAATCAGCTTTTGTATCTATAGCATACATAATAGCTTCCACTTCTCCTGCATGAAGCCTCGCACTAAACATCTTTGCATATACAGTATCATCTATATCGACAACATTTATCCAATCCAATGATGTATTAACCTCTGAGTATGCAGGCTCAAGTTTAACTTCATCATACACAGCCTTTGGAATAGAAATTTCACCATACATATCTTTCAAAATATTAAGCTTTCCTATTTCAGATAGAGCTATTAAGGGCGTCGTATTCACAACAACTCTACGCATTTAGAACATCCTCCTTCAACTCATCTTCTGATTCAAATTGAAAAATCGATATGTTATTCTCTCCCAATAATCTTATAAACTCTCCCTTATTCATTCCCGCAATTTCAGCACAATATCCCAGCGAAACACCTGCTTTAGTATAATAACTAAGTGCAACTGCTTCTCTTGCAAAGACATTCGCCTCTGAGGTATTCATTTTTGTATCATATAATACTTCATCTGGAATGTAAAAAGAAATCTGACACATAACATTCTCCTTTCATTTGACCTACATTTATTTTCAATTATAACTATCATTCATATATACTATCGAACAAATCAACCATCGCTAGTCACTCTTCCTTCACCAACATTATACAACAATGCAATTAGAATTACTATATTATCCAACATACTGATTTTTATTAATTGTTATTGGGATGTCAAAGCTAACAAAAACGATAAATCTATTCATATTGTTAGCCGCGGTTGTGGATTGTGCCTTGTTGTCGGGGTGTGGTGGCTAACAAAAGCGTCAAATATGGCTATATTGTTAGCCACGGTGGTGGAGTATGCGCTGTTGTCGGGGTGTGGTGGCTAACAATTGTGTTAAATATGGTTATATTGTTAGCCGCGGTGGTGGATTACGCCTTGTTGTCGGGGGCGGTGGCTAATAATTGTGCTAGATATGGTTACATTGTTAGCCGCGGTGGTGGAGTATGCCTTGTTGTCGGGGGCGGTGGTTAAAAATTGTGCTAGATATGGTTACATTGTTAGCCGCGGTGGTGGATTATGCCTAGTTGTCAGGTTGTGGTGGCTAACAAAAGTGTTAAATTAGGCTCTTTTGTTAGCCGCGGTAGTGGAGTATGCCTTGTTGTCGGGTTGTGATGGCTAACAATTATGTTAAATATGGTTACATTGTTAGCCGCGATGGTGGAGTATGCGCTGTTGTCGGGGGCAGTGGCTAACATAATAGTCGAATATTCTAAATTATTAGCCACGAGATATCCTAAAACTGTAAAAATAAGGAAGAACAACAAATAAAAATCCCCCGAAGCTAGTAATCTAACTTCGAGAGACTTTATTATTTAGTATTGAATTATATAAACAGCAGGCAAGATAAATCCATCAACTAAGCTCTTTAGAAATATCTTCCTCTTTCAACTCCGATATAGCAAGAGCATCTTCTTTGGACATGCCTCTTTCAATACAATTCTTGTAGGCTTGAAGCCCTTTTTTTAATTCACCTTTAAGTTCACCTTTTAGCTCTCCATTCTTGAATCCATTCCTATATATAGTTTTAGCTTCGTATTCTAATATTTCACCACCCATAACTCTGTCTGCCTCCTTTATAACTTTATTATATTTCTTCGCAATTAGACCTAGTACGCTTCTCATTGAAGTTATTATACAATACTTTTCAAGGGAGGTAAGTTCTCCCACTTGATTTAGGTCATTTAGTTTTCCTACTATGTACTCATATTCGTGAATCAATTCATTGAGCTTATTCTTATCTTTATTATACAACGAAAGTTCCTTCTCGTGTACAAAAATGTGAAATGGCAATATAATAAATAAGTTCTTATCGAAAATCTCTTTTAGGGTGTATTGTTGCACCTTAATAACTTGTATTTCACGTTGTAATACATCGTCTTCATTGTGTATACATATTTTTAGCGTATCAGGTGTGTTATCGTTATGTCTGAGATACAATACTGCAGTTCTTGGAAATTCCACATGCATTATATCTTCAATAAATGTATGTCCATATAGAGCAACCTGCATATCATACTGATATATACGAACCTGCAACTCATTACTATCCGGATTGGATTCACACTCGATATGATATCTGTCTTCTGATGAACCAATAATTACAAAGTTTGAATCTGTAATCCTAATCATTTGCTTGTCTTCTGGCGATGTAATCAATTGCTCGTTTGGATATAACTCAATTGGTGATTCTAGTGAATAATTAGTTTTAAACACCTCATTCACTAAAGGTATTAATAATTTGGGACAATCGTTTTCCATGGTTCGGAAAGCGTTGTCGTACTCATGCGCCATAATCTCTTCCTCCTTTTAGTTATTGGTAGAAGTGGAATTAACATAAGCGACTGCCTATGTTATCAAAGCAGAGTTGCTTTGATATAAGGAGTATAGCACTATGCTTGAATGAATGTGTGACAACTTTATTAAGAATTTATTAACAAAAAAATCCCCCGAAGCTAGTATTCTGACTTCGAGAGACTTTATTACAAAAATATTAAAATGGTTAGAACAAATAATTAGTTCTTACGTCTAATTATTATGAGTTCTTACGTCTATATGATATAACACCTATAGCAGATGTTCCCATAAATACAAGCACAAGTCCCACGTACGGAAGTGCATCAGCCGTCTTTGGTGCGGAAGCTTTCTTAGTCGTAGATGTTGAAGTAGAAGCAGCAGTTGCCGCGGAAGAAGTTGCTGTTGATGCCTCTGAAGCAGCTGCCTTTACTGTAAGCTTTGCCTCAACTGTCTCACCATCGTTAAATTCAACTTTAACAGCATGTTCAACACCGTCAATTAGTTTTGAAGCAAACTCTTTACCTAAGGGTGTGGTGGCTAACAATTATGTTAAATATGGTTATATTGTTAGCCGCGGTGGTGGATTATGCGCTGTTGTTGGGGTTCGGTGGCTAACAATTGTGCTAGATATGGTTATATTGTTAGCCGCGGTGGTG
>DFLF01000008.1:149211-149360 GCA_002373675.1 Pseudobutyrivibrio sp. UBA3626 | reverse complement strand
GAGTATGCGCTCTTGTCGGGGGCGGTGGCTAACAATTGTGCTAAATTAGGCTCTTTTGTTAGCCGCGGTGGTGGAGTATGCGCTGTTATCGGGGTACGGTGGCTAACAATTGTGCTAGATATGGTTACATTGTTAGCCGCGGTGGTGGA
>DFLF01000008.1:87406-149096 GCA_002373675.1 Pseudobutyrivibrio sp. UBA3626 | reverse complement strand
TAGCCGCGGTGGTGGAGTATGCGCTGTTGCCGGGGGCGGTGGCTAACAATTGTGTTAGATATGGTTATGTTGTTAGCCGCGGTGGTGGAGTATGCGCTGTTATCGGGGTGTGGTGGCTAACAATTGTGTTAAATATGGTTACATTGTTAGCCACGGTGGTTAATTATGCCTAGTTGTCGAGTTATGGTGGCTAACAATTGTGTTAGATATGGTTACATTGTTAGCCGCGGCATCATATTTGATATATAGTCTAATCATAAATCAAAAAAATCCCCCGAAGCTAGTAATCTAACTTCGAGAGACTTTATTACCTAGTATTAAATTAATCGTAAAAATAAATATTAATACTTACGCCTAATCATTATGAGTTCTTACGTCTAATTGCAATAACACCTATTGCAGTTGCACCTACAAATACTAACGCGATTCCAGCTATTGGAAGAACATCAGCAGTCTTAGGTGAAGTTACTTTAGTTGTAGTTGCAGCTGTTGAAGAAGCTGTTCCGCTTGTTCCGTTTGCTGCAGATGATGCAGCTGCTGTACCTACAGTGATATTAGATGTTACTTCTGTTCCATCATTGAATTTCACTTTAAATACATGTGCTGCTCCGTCAGATAGCTTTGTAGCAAGTTCTTTTACTAATGTAATAATTGTACTTCCTTCTTTATATGTATATTGAGATCTTTCAATTAATATACCATCAATATATAATTCGCCACCATCTTCAAAATAGCTTAATGGCTTATCAATTCTAAATGATAATGTTCCATCCTCTGCAGGTGCTATTGTAGCTGACGAACCATCTGTAACTGTTGTTACAGTTGATGTATCTTCAGTTGGGTCAACTGTTGGGTCTTCGCTTGGGTCAGTTCCGCCACCGCCAGATGCAGAACCAGAAAAAACTACATCTGTAATAGGATTTTGGGATCCAAAAGTTGTTACAAAAGGATTCTTATTAACTGTTGTTCCATCAGCTAGTTTAATAGCATCTTCTGAAGGAGCACCAACACCGCCCACAGCAGTTAGTTTAGCATCATTTGCCATCTTAATGGTACAAGACCCTTGTTCAAGATTTAGTTGACCACCAGTGGCTCCAAACTCCGTTTCATTTTTTTTGATTACGTTTGTACCTTCAAAAACAAAAGTCCAACCAGATTCGTCAATATCAAAAGTACCTGACAACGACAAATTTTTAAATGTTGCCACCTTATTAGTAGCATCAACCGTAAATGAATCAACAGACCCTGCACTTAATCTTGCAATACCACCAGAAGTATAACCATCATGCAATGTACCATCAGGCATCAACGTAACTTGATTATCTCCTCCTCCTGATGGTTTAATCTCCTGCGCCCTCGCTCCAAAACTTGGCACCAAACTTGCCACAAGAACAAGTGCCATTGCTAACGCTGTACTAAGCGCTACAAATTTTCTTTTTGTTTGTCTCATGTACATTTACCTCCTTTTTCGTACAAAATATATAATAAATGATACAATAAAGGCTAAAAATATATAAGGACTAAAAATGGTAGAATAATTAGTTTTGAATACCTCATTCGATAAAGGTATTAATAATGTGTGACCACTTTATTACCTAGTATTAAATTAATCGTAAAAATAAATATTAGTACTTACGCCTAATTATTATGAGTTCTTACGTCTAATTGCTATAACACCTATTGCTGTTGCACCTACGAATACAACTGCGATTGCTGCAAATGGTAATACGTCAGCTGTCTTTGGTGCTGCTACCTTAGTTGTTGTAGCGGCAGATGAAGATGTACCAGATGTTGCTGTTCCAGATGTACCTGATGCACTTCCATCAGAATTTGCAGAAGCAGAAACTGTAAATGTAGCAGTACCTACAGAATCATCATTAAACTTAACTTTTAATGTATGTGCACCTTCTTTTAGAGTCTTAGTAAAGCTATCAAGTAGAGTAATAACTGTACTTCCGCTAGTTGCTTTATAACAATCTGTAGATAATGGTTCAGTACTTTCATCTAGAAATACTGCTCCACCATTTTCAAACTTAGAAAAATCTTTATCAAAACTTATTACTACAGGTGAACCAGAAGCAACTGTTTGGTTGTCACCCTCTTTTACTGGGACTGCATCTGTGGAACCGCCACCCGGAATTGTTATTTCAGCAAAAAAGTCAATTGAAGTTGGATTTCCAGCAGCAACTTCATAGATTACATTTTTTGCGTTTTTAATATTAAGAGTAGTGTTTTTACTAAATCCTTCCTCACATTGGACATCACCAGCTACATATATAGTTTGTCCAGCCTCAAATTTTCCACTAAACAAGGTACTATAATCATCTTTCATTTCAGGTGATGTTAAATAAAAATAACCAGTTCCTTTAACATTAGCAGTTGATGAAGATACCTGTGGCGCTGGTTCTTGTCCCTTATAAGTAAATGACTCTTCTCCCTTCGTAACCACCTTCACTTCATCCCCAGCACTAGGTAATGTTATTGTTGCCTCAACAGTTCCACTATAAGCCGCCTCCGATACTGTCGCTGGTAACATTGCTGCAACAAGTGCAAATGCCATTACAAATGCTGTAGATAATGCTACGATTTTTTTCTTTGTACTTTTCATCTTTTTCTCCTTTCCTCGTACATAAAAATATGTAATCATCTTAACACCCCTCCCCAATTTTTCAAGGACTAAAAAGGTACTATCTAGTCTTTTTGGCTATTTTACGTGCTATTTTATTTCAAGTTTTCTAATTGTCCATAAGGCACTTTTCTCTAAGTTCTTTCTTATTCATTCCAGTTTTCTTATAAATTCGAGTGTTATGATTCTTGATTGTATTGACAGAAAGATATAATTCGTCGGCTATTTCCTGATTTGACATATCTTGTATAAGAAGGCTTAATACTTTTTCTTCTTGAGAAGACAAATCATATTGTAGTGCAACTTCTTTAACCTTATCCACAGTCGTCTTAGGCGTCTTATGGTTAATGTTATGGAAAACAAAATATGTAATTAACAATATACAAAGAGCTATTGCTTCAGCAATAACAAGATAAAAGAAATCATCAATAAAGCTATTCTTAAAGTAAACGGCTATGCCTTCAACAACTCTTGCGAGCATAAGTCCAAATGCCGCATATACAATATGATTCTTATTATCTTTACTTAAATCCATAAAAGCTGTAGTTCTAAAAATTGTAAAGAATCCATACAATCCGAAAGTCAATCCTATAATTATACTTGTAAGAATCTGTTGCTCAAATAAAAACAATCCCAAAAAGAAGAATACAAAGCTTGCTACTGTAACAATATTAAATATCTCTTTCTTCTTATCGCAAATAACTCCAGCTATTATCAAACCAATAGCATAGAATATTCTCGATTCTCCAAAAAAGCTTTGCGCATCATAAGAATAAGTTGGAATAACATCAGCTGACATTAAAGATAAAAACGCCATAACAACAACTAATATGGAAAGCAAACAGAAAATCTTTTTAAAGTCTAATGTATATTCAATCTTCTCAATAACAGGCATATTATTGCCTTTATATACTAGAATAATGTTAACAATAATAACCGGCACATATATAAATAGACAAATATATGAAGCATTTATAGACTTTGGAAGTATTGACATAATAAAGGAAGATACTGAACCAATAGCATATCCTATGGCAAATACTCTTCCTCTATATCCGCTCTCAATATTATATGCAATTAATGAGAAATGATATCCTCCACAAAAACCTGATGTACATAAGAATAGATAGAGGACAATAAGTATGCTCATTGCAATAACATTTTCAATAAAGCAAAAAACAATTAAAAAAACAATAGAAAGTATCATTGCAACGATATAAAATCTCTTAATATTCTTAATTTTTTTGTATAACAATACAAAAGCAAGAATACCAAGAGCCATAGCAAGATTACCAAAACTTGCAGTTATTAGATTGGCAAATTCAACGCCTGTATATTCTGATAATATTGTATTCTGCGTCATATAAATGGAACTACAAGCAAAAAAACCCAGAGCTAATATTAATATATGATAAAGATTATTCTTAGAAAACATAAATAATGCCACCTTTAATATAAAAAAAATAACTATTTATATTTTAATTACTATCTTCCGCAGCAATGTTTGTATTTTTTACCGCTTCCACATGGACATGGATCGTTACGTCCAACTTTCTTATCAGCAACAAATGTATGGCTTCTCTTCTGCTCTAGCGTCATAGCCTTTCTTGTATCTGCATCAAAGATATTATCCCACTCAGGAAGTGTATAGAGCCACTCAGCCTTTGCTTCTACCATGTTTCTAAAGAGCTTCTCATTGTCAAAATCAAGACTGACTACAGTATCTTCCTTCATCTCTTCTATAGGATTAGGCTCTTTTAAGCTATCATTGATACCATCTAAGAATCCTACAAAGGTAAGAACTTCCATATCATACTTTTTTGCCAGTTCCTCTACAGTTCCGGTAATTACCTCATCCGGATTAGAAAGGAGCTTCTCGTATACGCTCTTTTCCTGCAAAAAATATTCATTCCAGAAATTATTCGCACTAACTTCATCCTGCTGGCTCTCATATGCTACTTTTCTCCATGTCTCAAGTAATGTCATTTATATTATCTCCTTATCAATCTATTATCATTATTATAACTCAATTATTATATCAAAAAATCACCATAAACTCAAAAAATACAATATAATTATCCGATTTTTTTTGATATAATCTTATTGAGTACGCTATTTCTATATGTAAGAAAGGATATACATCATGGACAAAATAAAAAGAATCCTGGCAGTAATTGCTATTATACTACTTGTTGGTATGTACGCCTCAACTCTTATTATTGCATTAATAGGCGGTCCTAATGTAATGACGTTCCTCGGCCTATCCATTGCAGCCACACTAATAATACCAATCTTACTATTCTGCGGAATTGAGATAGCCAAGAAAATCAAAGAAAAGAAAGAAGAAAATGATAATATGTTTTCTTGAAAAATAAGGCTCAAATTAACCATTGCATTTACAGTATTAACAAATATAAAAATTCCCTTAAAGTTAGCAATCTAACTTTAAGGGAATTATATTACTTAGCGTTGAATTAATGCAATAACAACTATTAGTACTTACTATGATTGTTATTAGAACTTACGTCTAACACTTACTACGGCAATAGCAAATGCTCCCATAAATACAAGTACAAGTCCCACGTATGGAAGTGCGTCAGCAGTCTTAGCAGCAGCTGCTTTCGTAGTAGTTGTTGTATCTGCTTTTGCTACTGTGAATTTTGTTGTTGCACTACCACCGTTATTGAAAGCAACTCTTAATGTATGCTCTCCTTCTGGTAAAGAACTCATATAATCTTTTGTAAATGTTATTATTGTACTTCCTGTTTTTGATGAATAGTTATCAGAACTTACTAAAGTATCATCTACATATACTTTTCCACCATTTTCAAATAAACTATAATCTGCATTTATTCTAAAAGTTATACCATCTTCTCCTATTGTATAGGTTTGATTTGCACCTTCTATATATTCATAAGTTGTTTCAGTTGCTGTATCTCCAACATTATGTGGTTGAACTACATTTGCTGATGTATTTACTACTTTTATTATTGTTCTATTAAGTGGATATGTATTAACTTGAGTCGTTACACCATTTCTAATTATATAACCTCTAAATTCTGTTCCTTTATTATCTGCTATAAAATATGATGTTGTTGGATATGATGTCGAATCATTAAATGCTTTTACATATTCTTCCGGAAAAGATACTGGTGAATATTCTGGATCGACAGTTTCTTTTTGTTTTTCTGCTGCTTCCCATTCTGTTTTTCTTGTATTCCAAGCACTTAAATTATTCGCTTCAGCAGTTTTTTCATCAGATATTTCTGCCTGACTTGCTGTTGCTAAACTATTAAATTGTGTTTGATTGTATAGTATTGTGCTTGATGTATCACTTACTGTTCCACTAGGGTACTTATTTATTGCTACCATTCCAGCATCAGTAAATACATCATTTACTGTTAATGAACTATCATTACTTACTGCTACTTGTCCTGCTGTTGTTGGAAGTAAACTTGCATAATCAGAAGTTAATATTTTTCTCATTTCTGTTAATGTTTCTGTATTAACACTCTTATCAGTATATAAATACTTTAATGATGATGTTCCATCAACTGAGATATTACCAACATATAAAGTTACTACATCTGATGTAACATTATATGAATTGATTATATCTCCATCATTTAATTCATAACTTGATGCACTAGCCATTGTAGGCATAAATACTGCCATTATTAATGTAAATGTTAGCATAAAACCAATTGATTTTTTACTTAATTTTTTCACTTTTAGTTCCCCCTTAACTTTCTTCATATTAAACTAAAAGGTGACAAACAACGTCATATCACCTCTCAATTTGAAAGTTATTATATTATGAGGTGTCTAAAATGGGTAGAACTAAAAAAGAACTAATTAGTATTTTGGCACCTTTCTCTTAATTCTTTTTTATTCATACCGGTTTTTTTATATATTCTGGCATTATGATTCTTAATAGTATTAATGGATAGATACATTGTATCTGCAATTTCCTGATTAGTCATATCTTGAATCAGATATCCAAGAACTTTCTCTTCTTGAATAGATAATTCGTATTTGACAGCAATCTCTTTCACCTTATCATTCTTACTTGCTACGTTCTTCTTTACAAAGAATAATACATATACAAGTATCAGGATACACATTAAGACAGTCTCAATAATAATTGTTATCAGGAATCTGTCAATGATACTCTTTTCAAAATATACTAAAATTCCTTCTACAATTCTATGTAACATAAGACCCGAGCCACTTAATATAACAAGCTTCTTAGAGGAATCAGCAAAATTCATCATATGAACTGTTCTAAATATAACAAAGAATCCCATACATACATAGGATAGCTCAAGAATTACTCCCGCAAAAATATTATGATTAAATAATACTATAGCAAGAAGAGAATAAATAAATGTGGCAAGTGTTATAATATCAAACAATTCTCTCTTCTTATCAGCAAGAATGCCAGCTGCCACAAGTCCAACAGCATAGAATATTCTTGAATAAGTATATAACTCTTTCGCATCAAAAGAATTAACGGAAATAACATCTGCCGATACAGTCGACAAAACAGACATCAAAAAAATTATTACCAAAAGAATCAATACAGATTTCTTAAGTCCCACAGGACTTTTTACAGACTGCTTAATCTCAATACTTTTAGACCTGACTACAAGTACTGTATTAAGTACAATAAGTGGGATATATATAAAGAGTGATATATAAGATGCATATATTACTTCCGGTAATAATGTCATAAGATATGAAAGTACAGATGCTATTGCATATCCAATTGCAAATACTCTGCCTCTGTATTCCTTATCAACATTTGCACCAATAAGAGCAAAATGATATGCACCACAAAAACCTGATGTACAGAATATACAATACATTATCATACTTATGCTCATAATTATTACGTTATCAGATGCAAAGAATACTATGATGCTGACAATAGAGAAAAGCATTGAAACAACATAAAGATTCTTGAATTCATGTAACTTATAATGTATGAGAATAAACAAAAGAATACCCAGCGCCATTGCCAGGTTACCAAATGATGATGATACATAATTAGAATAGACTTCGTCAGATACGTTTTTTAATATAATACTTTCCGTAAGATATACACAGCTGCAGGTAAAGAAACCCACAGCCAGTATTATTATATGCATTACATTGTTCTTACTAAACATAACTATTCCTTCCGATTTACTCCTAAAACCACATATCATTCTACTAAAAATAGACTGGCATTGCCAGTCTATTTTCAAACTCAGCCTTAATTAATTTATTTCTTTCTTCTGATAGCCCAGATTACAATTCCTGTTACAAGACATGCAAGTGGAATTAATAGTCCCCAAATAATTCCATATATTACAAGTGCTGCACCTGTAACCATAATACTATCTACTTTAACCTGTTTAGCCGGAATAACAACATTAGATGTGCTATTATCATTCGTCTTAACCATTGCATTTACAGTATTAACAAATAATTGTGAATTGTGTTTTGCCACATAACTATCCATCTCATCATTAAATAGATATTGACATCCATATACTACAATTCCGCTTCCCTGGGATGTAGTCTCTTCAATTCCAAGATAGAACTTACCTGTCTCGTCACCATCTGTTTTCTCTGTACTATTACTATTTCCATCCAGACCAGTCTTAATATATGCACTGTCAGATGTCTGTATTAACGGTGTAAATGTTGCATTATTATTCTCAACATAAGATAAAGCTGTAGCACTATATAGAAGTATTGATTGCTTTCCTTCAACACCGGTAGATACATCTGATTCTAACACTTCAGGAAGAAGTGCAAAATTCTGCTTATAGAAGTATCCACTAGTATTCTCACACACTACACCAGTCTTTACTGAAATACCATAACTATCAAGAAGTCCTTTGTAATTCGGCATATCGTCAATTGATACGATCGCTCTTGCTGTATCATCAACATTTGCAATATTGAATATTACATTGCCACCTCTAGATGTATACTCGCTAATCTTAGCTGCATCATCTTTAGATAAATCCTTAGAAGGTGCATTTACAACAAGTAGTCTACAATCATCCGGTATAGTATCATTCTCTAATAAATTAAGAGATTGCAATTTATAATTTCCCTTAGTAAGTGATGTAGTAGCATTAGAGCCAAGTTCCTGCTCACCATGACCTGTTAGTGTATATATAACGGCATCATTATTATTTACAACACGTTCTAGTGCGCTAATAATCTGACCTTCACCATCATAAGAAGTCACTTCATAGCTGTAACTTTGTTGATTCATTGATTGCTCATATATATTATCATAGCTTACAGTCTTGTAATTATCTCCACTTACGATAATTAAGCTATTAGCACTAAGATTCTCAGATGTATAGCTAGATGCGAACATAGGATTCTCTGCAAGATCAACATACTCAACAGATATCTTATCATAAGAATCAAATTCATCTAACGTCTTCTTAAGATTCTCATCACATTCACTTTCAGAAGCAAGGACATAGATTGTAGCTTCTCTATCATATGACTCCAAAAACTCTTTACCCTGCTTTGAAACAGTATAGATTCCTGTCGCTGTGGCATCAAACTCCATATATTTATCCGGAATATAGCTGATACCCAGATTGGCAAAAACAGCAATAGCTATAGCAAGCACAATAGAAGCACCTCTAGAAAGAGAACGTGTAAGTACCTGCTTAGACATAGTCCATCTTCTCTTCTGAATAACACAATAGATAAAGAAGATAACGAGTACTATTATCAGGACATAATATATCAAAGCCTTAATATCGAATATTCCATTAAGGAAATTCTGATAAGGTTTAGAGATACAGAGAAAATCAAGTATCTTAGTAAGGAAATTCTCCTCTGTAAATATAAGTCCAAGTATTCCATCCATCATATATCCAACAAATAGAATAACAAAAGACAGAATCACTGATATAATCTGGCTTCTTGTAAGAGTTGATACGAAAAGTGCAATTGCAATACAAGCAAGTCCGAATAGATAGAATCCAAGGAGTGCAACATAGTTCTGACCAAGGGCAGAAGCACCATATACTTCAAGTACAATTGGTGAAAATGCCATGAATACAACTGCAATTGTAAATGTACATGCAACTGCTAAGAATTTACCAATTATAATTTGAAGCGGAGATACAGGAGCAGTAAAAATCAACTGATCTGTTCTATTCTTTCTCTCCTCAGAGAAAACTCTCATACACAGAATTGGCGTAACTATTATAACAATAGGTGCTATTCCTGATAATGCATATGACAGATATGGCATTCCATTAATAAGATTATATAGAAGAAAATATAATCCAAAGAATGCACAAAGCACACTGATAAAAATCCAACCAATAACGTTAGTAAATAAAGACTTAAAATCTCTCTTAAATATAGCTATCATTATTCTTCGCCCTCCTCACTTGTCAACTCCAGGAAGACATCTTCTAATGATTTCACGTCTTCTTTCATTTCGAAAATAGAAATCTTCTCTGATGATAATGCAAGAGATACATCTTCTCTTACATCTTTGCCTTGTTCAGCTTCTACTACAAGCTTTACAGTACCTTCTTCTGCTCCAGGCAAAGCATCAACACTTGATACACCTTCAAGCTTAGTAATAATCTCTTTACATTTATCCAAATCACCCTTAGCAAGAATATCAAGTACCTGATGAGAATTAAAGTAATTAGACAAATTCTCTATTGAGTCATTAGCAATAATCTTTCCCTTATTAATAATAAATACATGAGAACAAGTCTCACTTATCTCACTTAAGATATGTGAGCTTAATATAACAGTATGAGAATCTGACAGACTCTTAATCAAATCTCTCATTTCCTTAATCTGATTAGGATCAAGACCAACAGTAGGCTCATCAAGAATAACAATCTTAGGCGAGCCGATTATACTTTGTGCAAACCCTACTCTTTGACGATAACCTTTAGAAAGATTATTGATTATTCTTCCACTAACATCATCAATTCTTGTAAGATTCATTACACGATTAACTTCTTTACTAATATCTTCTTTCTTAACCTTCTTAAGTTCTGCCACAAACTTAAGATATTCTTCTACCTTCATATCAACATAAAGTGGTGGAATCTCAGGAAGATATCCTATACATGCCTTTGCTTCTTCAGGCTCTTTATAGATATCATGACCATCAATTATAACTTCACCACTTGTAGGTGCAAGATATCCGGTAATAATGTTCATAGTAGTTGATTTGCCGGCACCGTTAGGACCAAGGAATCCATATACTTTGCCAGGCTTTATCTCTAATGAAATATCAGATACTGCAATATGTTCACCATACTTCTTCGTCAAATTACGAATTTCAATCACGAAAATCGCCTCCTTATTATTATACTAGTCCAGAAATCAATTAATTATCTATAGATAATCTCATCTCTTCCCGGTCCATTAGAAACCATCTTAATAGGAAATCCAATCTGTTCTTCAACAAATTCGATATAATTTCTACAATTTTCTGGCAGCTTATCGTATTCCTTAATTCCACGAATATCTGATTTCCAACCAGGTAGTGTCTTAAGAACAGGTTTTGCTTTCTCTAATTTAGCTGTAACAGGGAAATCAGTTGTAACTTCACCATCTATCTCATATCCTACACATACCGGGATTTCGTCAAGATAGCCTAGTACATCTAATACTGTAAATGCTACTTCTGTAGCGCCTTGTAATCTGGCGCCGTATTTGCTTGCGACACAATCAAACCAGCCAACACGACGAGGACGACCTGTTGTTGCGCCAAATTCTCCTTTGTCGCCACCTCTTTTTCTAAGCTCATCAGCTTCATCACCGAATATCTCTGATACAAATGCACCAGCTCCAACAGCTGAAGAATAAGCTTTACATACTGTAATTACCTGCTTAATCTCATAAGGAGGAATACCAGCACCGATAGCACCATAAGCAGCAAGTGTTGATGAAGATGTAACCATAGGATATATTCCATGGTCTGGATCTTTTAATGTGCCTAGTTGTCCTTCAAGAAGAATTGTCTTATTCTCCTTAAGTGCTTTATCAAGAAATGATGATACATCAGCAACATAAGGCTTAACCATATCTCTGTAGTCATGTAATGTATTCATTAGCTCATCTTCTTTAAGTAACGGTTTGTGATATAGATGCTCTAATAGTACATTCTTCTTTTCACATATTCTTGCAACTTTTTTCTTAAGAATATCATCATCAAATAATTCCTGAACCTGAAATCCAATCTTAGCATATTTGTCAGAATAAAACGGTGCAATACCGGACTTGGTTGAACCAAAAGATGCTTTACCAAGTCTCTCTTCTTCATATTCGTCAAACAGTATATGATAAGGCATGACAATCTGTGCTCTGTCTGATATAAGAATCTTTGGCTTGGGAACGCCACCATTAATTACATCTTGAATCTCATTAAAGAGCTTAGGTATATCAAGAGCAACACCATTACCTATAACACTCGTTGTATGATTATAGAACACACCAGATGGCAATGTGTGAAGCGCGAATCTACCATAATCATTTATAATTGTATGACCTGCGTTAGCGCCACCTTGGAATCTAACTATAATATCAGCATTTTCAGCCAACATATCAGTAATTTTGCCTTTACCTTCGTCGCCCCAATTAGCGCCTACAACTGCTTTAACCATTTCTTTTCCTCCATAAATATTATGTCATATCTATTTATATTGCTTGAAGCTGCCAATTCTTCTCCCAACTGTAATAGCAAGGGAGCCTGGTCCTATATGACAAGCTACAGATAGAGACAAGGGATTAATCACAATCTCTCTATCTGGCCAAATCTCAAGAACCTCTTCTCGAAACTTAATTGCTTCCTCTTCATTATCAGTATGTGCAATAGCAATCTCTACAATTGATGGATCATCATCAAATCTATTCTTAATATCTTCTTTAATAGCAGAAATCATCGTTTGCTTACATTGCTCTAATGTTCTTCCTCTTGCAAATGTATCAAGCTTACCACCTTGAATCTGAAGAACAGGTTTGATGCGAAGAATATTCCCCAGTGCTGCAACACCCTTCGTAAGTCTTCCTCCTCTGCTTAGATACTCAAGTGTAACAAGAGATATATAGATACTCGAATCCCTCTTGTGATCTTCTAAGATATTCTTAATATCTTCTCCATTATATCCTTTCTCGGCAAGGTATTTTGCATCGAGAACAGATTCTCTCATAGTAACTGAGATTCTCTGATTATCAACCACAAATACTTTATCTTCATATTCATCATCAAGAGATAACATATGGGCTGTCTGACAAGAACTGCTAAGACTACTAGACATAGGAATATATACAATCTGATCATAGTCTTCTAATAGTTTGTCCCATTTATCTAACAAATCACCAACAACCGGCATTGACGTTGTAATCTTGCAATTATCTTCTAATCTCTTATAGAACTCTTCCTGTGTCAAATCAATATCTTCAAAGAATACTTCATCATCAATATAAAAAGGCATAGGAAGAACATATATATTAAGATTATCTGCTTCTTCTCTTGTTATTCCGCTATTACTATCAGTTAAAATTGCAATCTTCAATATATTAATTCCTCATATATTATTCTATAAAAAACACTTCGTGGCAAATTCGCACACGAAGTGTATTATAGCATAACTAAGTAGTTATTTCAAATATACGACCCAACAATTTGCTACGCAAATTGTCGCCGTGGCATAAGGAATCCGTCGCTTCGCGACACCTTATGCCGTGTCATAAGGCATCCTCCCATGCTTCGCATGGGTCCCTCCTTATTCCCTATTACATCATACCGGGCATTCCGCCAGCCTGTGGTGGCATTGGAGGTTCAGGTTCTTTGATATCAGCAACAACAGATTCTGTAGTAAGAAGTGTTGATGCAACTGATGTTGCATTAAGAAGTGCTGTCTTAGTAACCTTAACAGGATCTAGGATACCTTCCTTAACCATATCAACATACTCTTCTTTATATGCATCAAATCCCATTCCAACCTTAGACTCTCTTACCTTATTAATAATAACAGGAGCTTCAAGTCCAGCATTCTCAACAATATAATATAGTGGGGACTCAAGTGCTTTGAGTACTACATTAGCACCAGTCTTCTCATCACCTTCTAATGAATCAGCAAGCTTAGATACTTCTTTTGAAGCATGAATATATGCAGAACCACCACCTGCTATAATTCCTTCCTCAACAGCAGCTCTTGTTGCATTAAGAGCATCTTCCATACGAAGCTTTGCTTCCTTCATCTCTATCTCTGTAGCAGCACCTACTTTAATTACTGCAACACCACCTGCAAGTTTTGCAAGACGCTCTTCTAACTTCTCTTTATCAAAGTCAGATGTTGTCTCCTTGATTGCAGTTCTAATCTGATTAACTCTTGCTTCTATGTCAGCTTTCTCTCCAGAACCGTCAACGATAACAGTGTTTTCTTTCTGAACCTTAACTGACTTAGCGCGACCAAGTTGCTCCATTGTAGCATCCTTAAGCTCTAAACCAACTTCTTCAGATATGACTGTACCACCTGTAAGGATTGCGATATCCTGAAGCATCTCTTTTCTTCTATCACCATATCCAGGAGCCTTAACAGCAACTACGTTAAATGTTCCACGAAGCTTATTAAGGATAAGAGTTGTAAGTGCCTCACCTTCAACGTCTTCTGCAATAATAAGAAGCTTAGAACCTGACTGAACAATTTGCTCAAGAAGTGGTAATATATCCTGAATATTGCTAATCTTCTTATCAGTAATTAAGATATATGGATCTTCAAGTACTGCTTCCATCTTGTCCATATCTGTTGCCATATAAGCTGAGATATAACCTCTGTCAAATTGCATTCCTTCAACGAGGTCTAGCTCTGTCTGCATTGTCTTAGATTCCTCGATAGTAATAACACCATCGTTAGATACTTTCTCCATTGCATTAGCTACCATCTCGCCTACTTCATCATCACCGGCAGAAATTGCAGCAACTCTTGCAATCTGCTCTTTGCCATTAACTGCCTTAGACATCTTAACAATTGCATCAATAGCTGTGTCTGTAGCCTTCTTCATACCTTTACGAAGAACAATTGGATTAGCACCGGCTGCTAAGTTCTTAATACCTTCTGATATCATAGACTGTGCAAGTACAGTAGCTGTTGTTGTACCATCACCGGCAACATCATTTGTCTTGGTTGCAACTTCTTTAACAAGTTGTGCACCCATGTTCTCGAATGAATCTTCAAGTTCTATCTCTTTTGCAATAGTAACACCATCATTAGTAATAAGTGGTGCGCCATATGACTTATCAAGAACAACATTTCTTCCCTTAGGTCCGATTGTTACACGAACAGAATTAGCAAGCTTATCAACACCTGCTTCAAGTGCAGCTCTTGCCTCTGCACCATATTTAATCTCTTTTGCCATTATAATTACCTTCTTTCTATATTTATTCTACAATTGCAAGAATATCATCTTGTCGAACAATAATAAATTCATCGCCATCAAGCTTTACTTCTGTTCCGGCGTACTTAGAATATATAACTTTCTGTCCGACTTTAACCTGCATCTTAATCTCCTTACCATCAACAACTCCGCCCGGACCTACAGCAATTACTTCTGCCTCTTGTGGTTTCTCTTGAGCTGAAGAAGCAAGTATGATTCCTGACTTAGTAGTCTCTTCTGCTTCGAGCTGCTTTAATACAACACGATCAGATAATGGATTTAATTTCATAATTAAACGCCTCCTTTATTTAATAGATACTAATTATGCATTTTTATACTTTATGCAATAGAAATATTATTTCCATAAAATATATTAGCACTCACCGAGGGTGAGTGCAAGTAAAATTTCATTTTTTTGATTTTTATTAGCTTTTTTTTAATATCATTTATAATTAAAATGTTGAAAATATCATGATTATAACAAGGAAAGCTCTTTAATTAAGCGACTGATGGGCAGTCCTACAACATTATCAAAATCGCCTACATATTTTTCAATATACTTATTGAACTCACCCTGTATAGCATAGCTTCCAGCTTTATCTTTGCCTTCGCCGGTCTTAATATAATTTCTTATTTCCTCTTCACTTAGTTTCTTAACATATACATCAGTCTTTTCAACAAAAGTAACATTTCTATCCTTAGAATATATTGTAACTCCAGTATACACCTGATGTGCGCGACCGCTTAAAGTACTTATCATATTGTAGGAATCAGCTTCATCTACCGGCTTTTCTAATATATTGCCATCAATAGATACAACAGTATCTGCTCCAAGTATTATTTCGTTCGGAAATCTCTCATATACTTCTTTAGCCTTTCTGAAAGAAAGCTCTTTTACAAGTTCCTCCGGCTCCATAAGCGGGTGATTCTCTAAAACATTAGATACTTCTATTCTAAATTCTATATTATTCTTTTCTAATAATTCTTTTCTTCTTGGTGATGAAGATGCAAGAACAAGTGGTGGGATTTTATTTCTTTTTTTACTTAATGGATATTCCCTAATCCCTCTAAAAATCCTTGAAGATAAAACTGCAGATATGAATAGTATCAATAGTCCAATTGCAACAGGATTAATTATAAACAAATAATCGTCTGTTCCTTGAAGTGCGACAAGTAAAGCAGTAGCACCACCCGGCGGATGTATGGTATCCGTTGCCATCATCGCAAGAATAGCAAGGGTTACCGCAATAGGTGCCACATACCACTCATCACCTAATATAATGACACATGTAATTGCAATTAATCCTGATACAATATAACTTCCAAAGAAATTCCGAGGCTGAGCAAAGGGCGATAAGGGGGCACCAAATAAAAGAACCGCACTTGCCCCAAAAGGTGCAATCATAAGCGGCTGATCAGAGAGAAATGATATAAAAGCCACTCCGCCTATACCAAGGAGTATACCAACTGTAGCCATGATATATTCTTTGTAGCTGATTCTTTTTATAAAATAGAATTTCTTCATTATTTTTTCCTTATATTATCAAAGAAAGATTTATTACCCGCGTTATTCTTATTCTTTGTTTTTCTGGGAAAGAACATTTCCAGAAAAACAGATAAGAACTTTGTCATAGAGCCTTTAAGGATAGCATGTTGCTCTTCTGTAAGATTCTTAATAGCATTTTTCAGAGTCTTAATATTATCAAAAGAAAGGGTTCCCAGTTCGTCTACCGTATTAATATTCGCATCCTCTAATGGTTGAAATAAAGTATCAATAAAATTCTTCCTGTCTTCTTCGCTGAGTTCTTCAATCCAACCTGTAAGGGTCTTATCTAATTTGACACTACTATCTCCTATTCTCTCACATCTGATAAATCTATTACGATATACATTCCATGACATAGTATCATGTTGTGCAATTCCCGTATTCTCACTTCTAACCACATTATGTTCTAAGTTGTTTTCAAGTAGCATTCCAACAACAGAGCTTCCCGGGACAATACTATAAATCTTTGGTCGAATCCTTTCATATCCCTCTGAATCAATGACTTCTTGTCTAAATCCCGGACCGTCATTAGTATAGACGGTTATTATCTTATCCTGAATAGCTTTATCACAAAATGATGATGCGTATACAGCAAAATTACCACCCTTAGAATGACCGCCGACTCTGATAGGTACATCTACATCCCGAAAATTAATATCAAGATATTGCATTGCTTTCTTTTGCCCCGGTGTCTGATATAGATATCCCATATTGATATCTTCTTTCCAGCCGGTAATAGTTGAATCAGTACCTCTGTAGGCTACAAAATATGTACCGTCTCCTAAGATAAATGTTGTTACAGAAAATTGAACATCATCTTCATCTACAACCTCATTAACATAACCGGTAAGATACATATCCGAGAATCTCTTAGCATTAACCAATTCATCCATAAGAAATGGTGCAACCTTAAGTGAAGTCTTCCTATTCATAAGCTCTTTTCTGTCATATTTATGGAAGAACTTTGTATACACTTCCTGCAATGAGATTTTCTCATTAATATAAGGTCCGGGTACAATTGAGTCAAATTCGCTATAGCATAATTCTGTCAAAATCACATTGTCAACTTCATTAAAAGGTTCCTGTTCAAATGTAAGATCACCTCTCCATTTTATATAATCTACCATATTAGCCATAAAAGCACTCCTTAATACAGATAATATTATATATTAATTGCTTCTAGGTAAAACTCACAATTAATACAACGGTGAGATTTAATAAAGCATGACCTAGATATACAACCCATAATTTATGTGTCTCTTCATAGGCATATCCAATAAGCAGGCCTACTAGAAATGCGTAAATCATCTGTACCCAATTAAAATGAAGAAAGCCAAAAATCGCAGCAGAAATAACAACAGTATATGAGACATTTAATTTCTTCTCAAGTTCTCCACATACAATTCCACGAAATACCAATTCTTCAAGAGCAGGAACAAGTATAACATTTGCAAGAATCTTAGAGAACAAATCGCCGTCATTAAGATATGAGTCAGCATTATTAAAAGACTCCGATACCTCCTTAAGAGGAAAATGAGTCGCAATCAAATTAAGCACAACACCTAAGACGATAATCCCTAGAATAAATAGAATCTCCTTAGGTAATTTGTCAACTTCAAACATTGGTTCTGCTTTATAAACAAAAGCATTCCTATAAAAGAAATACATAACAACAAGAGTAATTGCAGCAGAAATAGATGCACAATATAACCCTGAAATGCCATTATCAAACATGTTTTCACTAATATATCTAAATAGAGAAAACAGTAAATTAAACAGTATAAAATAAACTGCAAGCGGAAAAATTATTCTATAAACAACATTATTATTCAAATTACCAAACATAATAATACCTTTTCTTTCTAGTTAATCTAACTTAAGTAAATCGTTATATAATTCAATTGCTCTCTTATGCAGAACAGGATGATATGCTCCTTTTGAAATTTCACAAAGCGGCTCAAGAACAAATTCTCTGAATTGCATATCAATATGAGGAACAGTAAGTTCCGGTGTATTAATAATTCTATTACCAAAGAGAATAATATCTACATCAAGTGTTCTAGGTCCCCATTCTTCCTCTCTTATTCTTCCATTCTTAGATTCAATTTCCTGACAAATATCCAGTAACTCTATAGGCGTATAGAAACACTCAAGTTCACATACGCAGTTGCGGAAATTATCCTGGTCTTCTTTACCATAAGGTTTTGTTGTATAGAGACTTGATGCTTTAACATTTCTTATCTTATCTTGTAGTTTAAGTTCTTTGATTGCATCATTGATGTAATTATCTCTTTCACCCATATTAGAACCAAGAGACAGATATACAATCTCCCACTTCTTATTGCAGGATGCATATATATCACCAAATTCTGCATCAACAGGTGCATTGGGTTTGTGAATCTCTACTGTAATTTCCTTAATAACTTCATAAGTCTGTAGAATCATGCTGGCAATATCTTCACATGCTGTCTCTATAAGGTCGCATTTCGCATTTTCCATATAATCAATTACCAGGTTACATACTCTTCCATAGTTAACAGTTTTATCCAAATCATCGGAATTATAACTATAACTATCATCTAACTTACAATTTATTGTAATAAAAAATTCCTGACCGTTATTTTTCTCTTCTTCAAATACACCTATATGACTAAAAGCTTTAAGATTTACAATATTAATCTCCATATGAGCCTCCATTTTATTATTTATTTCATAGCTTGAAGCATATCAAGAAATAATCTATTGCTTCTTACATTATGAACTCTTACAAAACTAACATTATTATAGAACGCTTTGGCAGTAATTGCCAGTGTCCCCTCTAATCTGTCATCTTTATCCAGATGGCTGACATAATCAATACAAGACTTATTAGATGCTCCAATCAGAACAGGGTAATCATGAATTCTTAATTTAGACATATTCCTAAGTATCATTATATCATCACGATTACTTTTTCCGAATCCAAGCCCCGGATCGATAATAAGATTTGACTTATCAAACCCATACTCCTCTAGGAGTATGATTTTGTTATGGAACTCATTATACAATTCTTCCATTGAAATTGTCTCATCATCTCTATTAAAACTGTTCAAATTTCTATTATGCATAAGACAATAACAGATATCTTTATTACTAATAGCTTTGAGCATAGCATCTGACAAAAAGCCAATATCATTAATCAAATCAGCCTTCTCTTTGATGACCTGTCTTGCAACATCCCCTTTATATGTATCAACAGAAACAGGTATATCAAAACGCTTCTTTATTTCAACAAGTGAAGGTATTATTCTATCTAATTCTTCACCAACCGATACAGGGGCAAAACCCGGTCTTGTGGATTCTCCTCCAATATCAAGAATATCAGCTCCGTCATCTATTAACTTTTCTACAGTATATAAGACTTTATCAATATTAATAGTTTTATTAGAGAAAAATCTGCCACCATCGAAGAAAGAATCTGGTGTTAGATTCAATATTGCCATAATATAAGTCTTATTAACATCAAATTCTTTGTTTCCAATTCTCACTTATTTTCTCCCCTTCATGCCATTTACACAATTCTCTTGCTTTACAACTATAACAATTACGAGATAGTTGATCAGCTATACGAAGAAGCATTGCCCAGGTATCCCTTATACTGTCTTCAACCAGATTATTATCAATATAATCATATATCTTATTCTCACTCATTCTGCCACTATGATTATTAATTGCATAGCATATTAATTCAACATCCTCTTCTTGATACTCATATTCTTCAAGAAGAAGTCTCACAAAGTCAGAAGAACATTTGTCATGAGAATCATCATACCTAAAGGCTCTTCCAATATCATGAAAATAAGACATAAGTACTGATAATTCTTCGAAGTTATCTAATCCTCTTCTCTTCGAAAGAATTGTAAGAATCTCAGACACTTCTTTACAATGATTATAATCATGCTTACAGAATATTCTGTCTTTCTCTATCTCTTTAATAATATCAAGTTCATGAAGATATCTACTATCAGATATGATTTCATCTACCATTATTGTTATATAAACCTCTCAAATGATTCCTTTATATCCTTAAGATAAGATAAAGAACCAAGTGCAATTATCATATCATTATTATAATCTAATGCTTTCTTAGCAGCATCATCAAAACTATCTGCAATAGCAACATCTATATCATATAAGAAGCAATCATTTGCAAGCATATTAGCTGACAGGGCTCTTTCATTTACCGGTGTAACAGTAACAAGGGATTTACCAAGAGGGAGAAGTACCTGTAACATCTTGGATACTTCTTTATCTTTTAATACTCCCATTATAAATGTAATACTTTGTTCGGCAAAATGATTCGTAATAGTTTCCTTGATTCTAATTGCCGCCGGTTTGTTATGACATCCATCAATATATATAAGAGGCTTATCACTAATCTTCTCCATTCTACCCGGAAGATATGCTGCTTCCAATCCTTCTATTGCCCTATCAACATCAATATCAAATCCCTGATATCTTAGTATATGCAAAGTCTCTAAAGCAAGGGCTGTATTATCAAATTGAAAATCTCCAAAGAAAGGCAATTTGACATTCTTAAACTCTCTTACAGATATTTCATTTCTATTAGTCATGTATTTCACATGATGATAATCTACAAATTGAAATTTAGCTTCAATTTCTCTTGCATATTCTGTAAGAGAATCAGCTACTTCTTCTTCCTGCTTTACAGAGATACCATAACATCCCTTCTTAAGGATTCCTGCCTTATGCCTGGCAATATCAGACAAAGTATCTCCTAGAAACTGCATATGATCTTTGCCAATAGATGTAATTACAGAACATGCCACTTCTGAAAATACATTAGTTGCATCCAGAAGTCCTCCCATTCCAGTCTCCATAATAACAATGTTACAATGATTAGCCTGAAAGAATAGAATCGCAATTGCCACCTCAACTTCAAAAAGCGTTGGAAGTTCATCATCAGACATATCTTTGGTGACATCAATAATGTTGGATAAGAAGCCAAGATATTCTATCTCACTTATCTCATCATTATTAATAGTATATTGTTCATATTGTGAGAAAACACATGGTGAAGAGAACTTACCGACTTTATAATCACATGCCATAAGTGCAAATTGTAACATAGCACAAACGGAACCTTTTCCATTTGTGCCTGCAACGTGAATTACTTTTAAATTTTTCTCTGGACTGCCAAGTCTAAGAAGAATCTTTTTTATTCTTTCAAGTCCAGGTTTAGAACCAAGGGATGTTATCTTATTGACAAATGCATCCGCAGTATTCTTATCTATCATTTCTTAACGCCCTTTGTATCTCTATTACCAATATGAAGCCTGTTAAGTTGTATCTTCTTGCCTTTGACAGTAACTGATTTGTTCTTACCATCCGTAATAAAATGTACTTTAACAAGTTCATCATCTTTGGCAAGCTTAATTCCTCTTACGCCAATGGCTCCCTTCTTCTTCTCAGGTATAGACATGGCATCTATCCTAAGGAAATAATTATTCTTAGACTGCATAACAACAGTATCGCCATCATCAACAATATAAACACTAAGGACTTCATCGTCATCTGCAAGTTTTGTGGCAGCCGTCGTTCGTTTAGATACGTCAAACTCACCGCCATCAACAAGTTTAAGCATACCATGTTTTGTTCCAAACACAAGCTTCTTGCCCTTAAGGTTCTCTAATGCCTCAACAAGTAGAAAATTCTCCTTGGAAATATCGAATTTACTAACATTGTCAATTGGTACTCCCTTATCTCTGAATTTACCGAAAGGCAAATCAAGAATCTTTACAAGATGAAGATTTCCTTCGTTTGTAAATATTCCAAGTTTAGACAGATTGGTGGTAAAAATAATCTGTCTGCTTTCCTTATCCGCTGCTTCTTTATTACGCTCATATGTTGGAATATCAATAACTCTTGCATAACCGAATTTGTCAAGGAGAACACACACATCAATTTCCTCTATGGGCTTTTCTTCAAATACAGCTTCTGCCACATTATCAATTTTCGTCTTTCTTTCAACGCCGAACTCTTTCTTAATAGCCTTCAAGTCTTTAATGATAGTTTTAGCCATAACTGATTTCTTCTCAAGAATCTCAGAATATTCTTGAATATTCTTCATTGTATTCTCATAATCAGCCATTAGCGCCTGAATCTCCAAACCTACCAGTTTCGACAAACGCATATCCAGAATCGCCTGGGCTTGTCTTTCAGTGAATTTGAGTTTAGATGCATCCTTCTTAGATGTCTCTGTCTTAAACTTAATATCTTTCGTATCTCCTGTAACAAGGCAATTCTTGGCATCCTTAACAGATTTACTTCCACGAAGGATTTCGATAATAAGGTCTATTACATCACAAGCCTTAATAAGACCTTCCTGAATCTCTTTCTTATCTCTTTCTTTCTTAAGAAGTGTAGTATATTTTCTTGTACAAAGTTCATATTGGAAGTCAACATTATGTCTAATTATTGGGACAATACCCATAGTCTCAGGTCTGCCGTTTGCAACTGCCAGCATATTAACTCCAAATGTATCTTCAAGCCTTGTCTTCTTGTATAGAAGGTTACATACATTTTCAGCATCAGCACCCTTCTTAAGTTCTATAACTATCCTAATTCCTTCCTTAGAAGATTGATTAGAAATATCTGTAATATCTGTAGTAAGTTTCTTCTCAACAAGTCCGAATACATCATTTAAGAATTTACCAATGTTAGCACCAAGCATTGTATAAGGAATCTCTTTAATTACAATTGCCTGCTTACCACCTTTTATCTTCTCAATTTCAACTTTACCACGAATCTTGATTTTACCTACACCGGTAGAATATATCTCTAACAAGTCGTCTTTGTTAGTAACAATTCCTCCGGTTGGAAAGTCCGGTCCTTTAATAATTTCAAGCATCTGTGCAGTGTTGATATCAGGATTCTTCATATAGGCAATTACACCATCAATTACTTCCGATAAATTATGTGTTGGAATCGATGTTGCCATACCGACAGCAATTCCTTCGGAGCCATTAACAAGAATATTGGGAATACGGACAGGCAGAACCTCCGGTTCTTTCTCCGTCTCATCAAAGTTAGGAACAAAGTCAACCACATCTTTATCAAGGTCTGCAAGATATGCATCTTCTGTAATCTTCTGAAGTCTTGCCTCAGTGTATCGCATAGCAGCAGCCCCATCTCCTTCTTTAGAGCCAAAGTTACCATGTCCATCTATAAGCGGCATTCCCATCTTGAAGTCCTGTGCAAGCACAACAAGAGCTCCATAGATTGAAGAATCACCGTGTGGATGATATTTACCCATAGTATCACCTACTATACGGGCACATTTTCTATGTTGCTTATCATGTCTTATACCAAGTTCATACATGTCATATAGAGTACGTCTCTGAACCGGTTTCAGTCCATCTCTGACATCAGGTAAAGCACGTGATACTATAACTGACATGGCATAATCAATATAGGATTTTTGCATTATTTCTGAATACTCCATATGGAGTAATTGTTCTGGCTTCGCCATAATTTTTCTCTCCTGTTCTAATGGGTGGCTCGCACCTTATATTCGACTTACGTCGAGGTGCTCGCCGTGTAATAAGGAATCCGTCACTTCGTGACACCTTATTACTCCTTACAGATCTAGTTCTGCTTCTCTTGCATGTTCATATATAAAGGCTTTACGTGGGGGAACTTCTGACCCCATAAGCATCTCAGTTACGTCGCTTGCCATTCTTCCATCTTCTATCTCAACCTTCTTAAGAATTCTTCTCTCTGGATCAAGGGTTGTCTCCCAGAGTTGTTCCGCGTCCATCTCTCCAAGACCTTTATATCGTTGAAGTGTAAAGGGGCCTTTGTGTCTCTTACGATATTTCTCTAACGCAGCATCATCATATAGATATTCTTCCTCACCTTTACTTGGAATAGCTTTGTATAAAGGAGGCATTGCCAGATATACATGTCCTTCATATATAAGCTCTGGCATAAATCTATAGAATAATGTAAGAAGAAGTGTGGAGATATGAGCACCATCAACATCCGCATCAGCCATAATAATAATTTTGTCATAACGAAGTTTTGTTATATCAAAATCATTACCATATCCTTCTGAGAAACCACATTCAAAAGCACTAATCATCGTCTTAATCTCTGCATTAGCAAGAACTTTATCAATGCTGGCTTTCTCTACATTAAGAATCTTACCTCTAATGGGTAAGATGGCCTGATACTTTCTATTTCTTGCTTCTTTTGCTGAACCGCCGGCGGAATCTCCCTCTACAATGAATATCTCACATTTAGAAGCATCCCTGCTTTCACAATTTGATAATTTTCCATTCTGATCAAAAGAAAATTTCTTCTTAGTAAGTAGATTAGTCTTAGCTTTCTCTTCTGTCTTCCTTATTTTCCTAGACTTCTCTGCACAAGCAATTACTGACTTTAATGTCTCAAGATTTCTATCAAAGTAAAGTATAATTTCATCATTTACAATTTTAGAAGTAGCTTTGGACGCATCCTGATTATCAAGTTTCGTCTTAGTCTGACCTTCAAATCTAGGATCAGGGTGCTTAATAGAAATAATGGCAGTCATACCGTTTCTGACATCGGCACCTGTAAAATTATCATCCTTTTCCTTTAGAACACCTAATTCTCTTGCATAATTATTAATTACAGTTGTAAATACTGTCTTAAATCCTGTAATATGTGTTCCACCCTCGGAGTTATAGATATTATTACAGAATCCAAGGATTGTCTCATGGAATTCATTGATATATTGAAAAGCCACTTCAACCTCTATACCATCTGTCTTACCTTCAAAATAGATTATATCGGTTACAGCTTCATTATTCTTATTAAGTGCCTTGACAAATCCTTTGATACCATCAGGCTCATGGAATTCAATATGCTCTACCTCTTCCCCTCTTTTATCCTCATAGATGATTGTAAGATTGGGATTAAGATATGCAGTTTCATGCATCCTTGACTTTACATCATCACCTTTAAAATCAGTCCTCTCAAATATCTCAGGGTCGGGCAGGAAATTAATCTTAGTTCCTGTCTCTTTAGTCTTACCTATTGTAGGAAGCAGGCCTTTAACAAGCTTCTCTGTTGGATTACCACGCTCAAATCTATCATGATGAATATATCCATCTCTTGAAATCTCCACGTCCATATACAAGGACAGAGCATTAACAACAGAAGAACCTACACCATGAAGACCACCGGATGTCTTATAAGCTCCATCATCAAACTTACCACCGGCATGTAAGGTGGTAAATACAAGTCGGGAAGCCGGAACACCTTTCTCATGCATACCTACCGGGATACCTCTACCATTATCAACAACAGTACAAGAGCCATCCTTCTCTAATGTAACATGTATAAGATCACATTCCCCCTGTAAATGCTCATCAACGGCATTATCTACTATCTCATAGATAAGGTGATTAAGACCTTTTCTTGTGACAGAACCGATATACATACCGGGTCTCTTCCTGACCGCCTCTAATCCTTCTAATACTGATATACTGTTCTCATTATAAGCTTGCTTTGCCATTACTGTCTCCTATAAAACTATCTAAGCTTAGAATAGCCATAACCATTAACCATAGCCTCGATAGGTATTCCCTTCTTACAGAAAGGACATTCTGAAGGCTTATATGATTCATAGCCAGGCAAATCTTCTATTGTAAATATTGGAAATACTGATGTTGATTCTACAACATTTCTTGTTGAGAATATTGAGCTGACACCAACAATATCTCCACCATAATACTCAATGCATTCCATACTTTGTCTTACTGTCTCACCAGTTGACATTGTAGCAAGAAGAAGGAAAATTTTTCTTCCCTGAATTGATGGTTTGATATTCTCTCTGAACAAAAGCTGGTTGACAGAATTTACTTCTGGACATACAACACGAATAGATTCATGTGAACCTGACAAACGAATATTGGATTTGTCTAACTCTTCTGCAAGGTATGCACCAAGAACCTGTGTACCATCCATACATACAATCGTATCAACCACTTCAACTTTATGAAGCATCTTCGCAGCAAGATATTTTGCAGCCTCTGTTGCTTCTTTTGTTCTAACCTTCATGGATGTTACATCAACATAGTAATTGATATGTGACTGAATTGTTGCGAAATGTCCTGGAACGGCATTTAATACAATCTGTTCATCATCATGAGCATGGAATTCTATAAATCGCTCATGAATTGGCTTCTTGTTCCTGTTTTCCTCTCTTAATGCTTTGTTGTCCTGGATAAAATCTGAAAAACTACTCATTTTGTCTCCCCCTTTTTAAGTAAAAACTCCTTAGTACTAATCTATTTTCCTGTGGAACCAAATCCACCAACACCACGTTTTGTCTCATCTAACTCATCAACTTCATCAAAAGTAGCAGAAAGGAATGGTATAATTACAAGCTGAGCTATCTTCTGATTCGGTGTAATTGTCCTTACAGTATCACTATCATTATGAAGAGACACCTTAACTTCTCCTCTATAATCACTATCAACTACACCTGTACAATTAGCCGGTCTTAAGCCTTCCTTTAGAGATAGACCGCTTCGCGCAAATATACCGCCAAAGTAACCTTCTGGAATTGCTACGCTAAGTCCTGTTCCAATTAATTTCGTTTCATGAGGTTTAATCTCTTCTTCTGCAGATATATCAGCAAACAAATCATATCCTGCAGCGAAGTCACTTCCTCTCTCTGGAAGCATAGCAGAGTCAGTTAATCTCTTAAGTTGTATGTTCATGAATTCCTCCTTCACTTATTGTCCTCTTTACATCTATAACTCTCTGATTATCAGAACCTTTCCACTTGGCTTGATTATTCTTCTTATCAATCATAAACGGACCATCAACTATTACATCAAGATATTTTATAACTTCCAAGTCCTTGATTTCATCAAAGAGATATCCTGTATAGAGCCACAATGTTTTAGTAGGATATTTATCCTTTATTTCTTTTGCAAGCTTTGTTATATCCTCTCTGTTTCCCGGAAACAACGGGTCTCCTCCCGAAAATGTTACACCAGATATATAGTCTCTATCTAATATCTCAAAGAGTTCCTTCTTAGCACTATCATCAAACAAAAGCCCGCCATCAGGATCCCATGTAATAGGATTCTGGCATTCATTACACGCATGATTGCAACCTGCAACCCAAAGCACTGCACGAAGGCCATCACCATTTAACATATCATCTTTCGTAATGTTATGATAATTCATAGTTACATTGATTTCCTTTCAGCAATCTCTGCCATCTTAGCATTGTTAAGTCTGGTATCGCCTTTAACTCTTGAGTACGATAGATATCCATTCATTCTATCAATTTTAGTTAGATTCTTAGAGCCACATTTTGGACAAACATCCATCTCCAACTCTTCATATCCACAATCATCACAATAAGCAAGAGACAGATTAACACCTTCATAGAATCCCATCTTCATTGCCCTTCTAACTAATGTCTTAACAGCCTCAACATTATAACTAATTGGATATCTTACATATTGAATCTTGCCACCGTTAGACAGTTCCCAGAAGCGATTCTCAAGATCCTGCTTCTCAATTGGAGTAATATCTTCTGACACATGACAATGAAAGCTGTTAGATACATATTCTCTATCAGATACATTCTCAATAAGACCGTATTTATTCCTGAACTGTTTGACCTGCAAGCCACAAAGATTCTCAGCTGGCGTTCCATATATTGCATATAAATTGCCATCTTCTTCCTTGAATTCATTAATTTTCTTATTAATATGTTCAAGTACTTCTATTGCGAACTTGCCATCTTCTACAAGTGACTTACCATTATAGAGTTGCTGCAATTCATTAAAGGCTGTAATTCCAAATGAAGCTGTTGCATACTTTAATAAAGGCTTAATCTTATCATGGTACTTAAGATGACCACCATAGAAACCACCTTCACAATATGCAAGAGGATTCGTTGATGCTCTCATCTCACCCAGGTAAGCATATGTTCTTATATGAAGTTTTCTTATTAGATTAAGATAATAATCAAGTACTTCATAAAAGTCTCTACTTTCCTGTCTTGATTTTGCAAGAATCATAGGAAGATGAAGACTTACAACACCAATATTAAATCTGCCGACAAATATAGGCTCATCCTTATCATCAGCCGGCTTCATTCCACCTCTTTCATACCAGGGACTCAAGAAAGCGCGACATCCCATTGGTGATATAATCTTACCGTATTTCTTATACATACTTGCAATATATCCTTCTCCAGTCAGTGATAACCAGTCCGGGTACATTGTCTTTCTAGAACACTCAATTCCTTCATTAAATACATCTTCAAGAGGCTTACCCTCACCATGAAGATTCTCATCATATAAGAATACAATTTTAGGGAATAGAACAGGCTTCTTATGGCCAGCTTTACCTTCTCCGCCTTTTCTAACTCTAAGACAACAAATTGTTGCCATCTTCGCAAATCTTGTTGTACCAGTTCCCAGTGTTACAGTAATAAATGGATAATCACCTCTACTAGAAGCAACAGTATTAAACTTATATTCCCATCCCTGGAAACCTTGCATAAACTCTCTTTCTACATCCTTTAATGCAATCTCTTTTGCCTTCTTCTTATCAAGACCAAGTTCAATATATTTGTCAGTGTGCTTCTTATATGACTTCTCTGCATATTTATCCAGGATTAAATCAGCACTTGGAATTGTGAAACCACCATATTGCTGACTTGCAGCAGAAAGCACAATATCACCTATTACATCAAATGCTGTATCTAGCGTCTTTGGCTCATTATACCAGAGATTTCCCATTTCAAAGCCACCTGTAAGAACAGTCTCAATATCAAAGAGACAACAATTCATAGTATCTCTTCTTGCTGCCATGTCATGAATATAGATATAACCATCACGTATTGCCTGTATCTCTTCAGTAGTAAGGAAAAACTTCTTATATAGTTCCTTATTAAGCTCATTAAAGATAAGACTTCTCTTGGTAGATACAAGGGCAGAATCAGTATTGGAATTCTCTTTATCTCCAATATACATAATAGACTGACTCTTAATGTATACTTCATCAAGCATTTGTACAAAGTCTTGCTTGTAATTACGATAATCCCTATAGCTTTTTGCCACTTGAGGATTAACTCTTTCTAATGCCCCTTCAACAATATTATGCATTTGAGCAATCTCAATTTTATCAATATTAAGTTCACTTACCTTTTCTTCAACAAATTGGCAGATAAACTTTCTTTCTTCATCTGTAAATTCAATGAGAACACGGCAGGCTGATTTATTAACTGCATCTTCTACTTTCTTTACGTCAAATTCTTCTAGTGCGCCATCTTTCTTAACAACATATACCATATCGCCATCTCCTTATTAGACACAAAAAACACGAGCACCACATATTGTGCTCGTGTTAATTTTATCACGCTATATATTGCTAGTCAACATTTTTCTTTTTGCCAGAACCTATTGAGAATTTATTCTCATTATGATTAATAAGCCTTACAATATTGCTTCGATGCTGGAATATTGCAAGTGCTGTTGCAAGAAGCATCACAATATATATTTCAGGCAAGTACTCATCTGGATATGACAACCATGGAAATAAGTCAATTCTTAGCCAACCCATTTGTCCAAATAACACAACACATACTCCATAAGTAATAGAACCAAGTATTGAACCAAGTGATATATATTTTGAGACTAATGCAGTTATCAAGAAAACTGTAAGGGCAATTGCAAAAATCTTAGGGAACATTATTGATACAAGTCCGGCAGAACATGCTATACCTTTGCCACCCTTAAATTTAAGAATAACAGGGAAATTATGTCCAAGTATAGTACCGATTCCTGCATATATCATATACATTCCAATATAATCAACTTGATTTCTGAATATAAAATAGACAATAAACATTGCCACTACACATTTTAGATAATCTACTACAAATGTTATAATACCAGCTTTCTTACCAAGAGTACGCATGGTGTTAGTCATGCCAACTCCACCACTTCCTTCTTTCTGAATATCAATATTTTTCTTTTTGCCAAGGAAATATCCTGTGGTGAAATTACCCAAAGCATAACCTATAACTACAGCTATAATTCTTATCACAATTTGATTAGTCATCTTTTCTCTCCCGTATAATGAATTTTAGAGAAGTTCCTTCAAATCCAAATGATTCCCTAATTCTATTCTCAAGATATCTTACATATGAGAAATGCATAAGTTTCTTATCATTAACAAATATTACAAATGTTGGCGGTTTGACTGCAACCTGTGTTGCATAGAAGATCTTAAGTCTTCTACCCTTATCAGAAGGCGGTTCATGCATTGCCACCGCTTCGAAAACAATTTCGTTAAGAACGCCGGTTGCAACCCTCATTGCATTATTGGCAACAACCACATCAATCATATCATATATCTTAGGAAGCCTCTGTCCCGTCATTGCTGAAATATATATAATTGAGGCATAAGGCATAAAAGACAATATACTTCTTATATTCTCAGTAAATTTACTAACGGTCTTATTATCCTTTTCTATTGCATCCCATTTATTAACAGCAATTATAATTCCTTTACCACGCTCATGAGCAATACCTGCAATCTTAGCATCTTGCTCTGTTACACCCTGCGTTGCATCTATCATCATTATAGCAACATCTGCTTTCTCTACAGCTGTTACCGCTCTTATAATTGAGTAGCGTTCTAATTCCTCTTTAATCTTGGATTTTCTTCTGATTCCCGCTGTGTCAATAAAAATATATTCTCTACCGTCGTATTTTACTCTTGTATCTACAGCATCTCTTGTTGTTCCTGCAATATCTGATACAATAACTCTGTCTTTACCACACAGTTTATTAACAAGAGAAGATTTACCTACATTAGGTTTACCGATAATTGCAATCCTAGGTGTCTCATCTTCTTCCTCTGATTCTTCCTGCTCTGGGAAATGTGATATTACTTCATCCAGCATATCACCTAGACCAAGTCGTGATGACGCAGAGATAGGATGTGGTTCTCCAATTCCAAGATTATAAAACTCATATACATCAGGCATATATTTATCAAAGTCATCAACTTTGTTAACAACAAGAACAATCGGCTTATTAGAACGTCTAAGCATATCACATACTTTAGAATCAGCATCAACAAGACCTTGTCTTACATCTGTCATAAACATAATCACATCTGCTGTATCAATTGCGATTTGTGCCTGTTCACGCATTTGCGACAATATTATATCCTTAGAATCAGGTTCTATACCACCTGTATCTATCAACGTAAATTCAATATCCAGCCAATTAATATCAGCATATATTCTGTCTCTTGTTACGCCAGGTGTGTCTTTTACAATAGATATTCTCTCACCACATAGAGAATTAAACAGTGTGGATTTACCTACATTAGGCCGTCCCACCACAGCAACAACCGGTTTGCTCATTGTCTACTCCTTACTGAACATAAAAAAATGCATTTTTAATCCAATTGATATTATCTCCATCAATTGTCACTATATCAAAACGCATTGGATGATTCATATTAATATTGTGTTGTTTTACAAATCCTATTGCAACTTTACTTATATTTTTTCTTTTACGAAAATCCACAGCTTCAATTGCACTAACACATGAATTATTCTTTCTATATTTTACCTCACAAAAGCAGAGATATTTTACTAAATTTCCGCCTTCAAATTCATTATCGTAGTATATTATATCTATTTCTCCAACTTGATGGAAATGATAATTTAGTTTTATAATTTCTACGCCTTTACTAAGAAGGTATTCCCGGGCTTTATTCTCGTATGCTGATCCTACTGCGCGTTTATTCAATTTTTTATTCCTTTCAATATCCATCAAGTTTTGCCTTAACTTTATCCATTCCATCAACAAAAAGAAGGATTTCAGCAACCACTTCATAAAGCTCTGGTGGAATAGCATCACCTATATCAAGCTTTGATAATGTATCAGCAAGCTTATTATCTTTATAGAATGGGACATCATTTTCTTTTGCCTTTTCAATAATCTTATCAGCAACCGCGCCTTTTCCCGATGCAAGAATTTTAGGCGCAACATCCCCTGGCTCAAATGAAAGCGCAACTGCAGTTTTATCTTTATCTATTTTATCAAATTCTTTAGGTTTCCAATTCTTCTCAGGCATAGAATTCTCCATACTTTGTTATGCTCTAACATCAAATGAATATCGCGATACCGGACTTGTAGTCCCTCCGCTTTTGTGTGTAAGAAAATCTTCTACCAGATTAACATTTTTCTCTTCATTTTCCACGCTAATATTACAATTATATCCTTTGTTCTCTATTTTTTTTCGAAGGATATCAATATTATTCATAATAAGCTCATAACTTCTATCATCTTCCATATAAAATTTGGTATCAACATTTCTATTATGAAGCTTCACTGATATGTCTGTTGAACCCAAATGATCCATATCAAAATGAAGAAACGCACTTATCTCATCATCTTCTGATTTACTCTGCTTGTTTCTGTATACATAAAGTTCTGAATTTGTATTCTGACTAGACATTCTTATGGGTAATTGAACATAAGAAAATGTCTGATTAACCTGATTCATAAACTCAATATTACTTCTAATTTCAGTCGTAGCTTTTGTAACATTACTTCCCACCTTATTAATCTGAGAAGTTACCTGTTCAAGTTGTCTCATACTAAGTTCAAGCTTCTCATATAACGCTTTAACAGGGTCTTTTTTGGCAACGTCTGATGGATCTAAAGTCCATTGCTGCTCAGTCATATTATTAATCAATGCTTTATATGAATCACTTCCAAACAGATTCTTTATAAAAGGTTTTGAAACATTTACATTTTCAATATATTCAGCAAAACTCTTCATGAATTCTGCCACATTTGCTTTAGGATTAAGATTACCATTTTCATCAATTAGCTTTGTATTATTATTAAGAAATGTTGTATCATTCTTAATCATTTCATTTAATGCTTTATATTGTTCTTCTGTTAATGTATTACCAATTGTATTTCTAAGAAAGGACTCCTGATTATAATTAATCTCCACATCAGAACTTATAGCCTGTCTTAAAGCATTTTCAACTTGCGAACTGTTCTCATTCACATTAGGATTTATTGTATTATTAACATTTTCATTAGTAGAATTATTGACCTGTTGTATAAAAGAATCAATACCCTTATCTATACTTGCACCTGAATTCTCAATTATGGTATTCCCCGACTGTGCTACTTCTTCACCAGCTGCTTTTACAGACGAACCAACATTAGATTCTGAAATAATCTCGCCATTACTATTAACCGCCTGACTTGCAATCTGGTTCACTTCGCCCTCTGAATTAGCAGTAGATACAGCCTCCTGTGATAATATGTTAATAATATTCTTATTAAGCATTGTAGCCTCTGCATAACTAAGTTCCTCAGATGAAAGCATTGAAGGAATAGAACTAGACAAATCAGATATCATATTCATAACAGATGCCTGATTAGACTTATAGTTTTCGAATTGTGCCGCCAATTCAGGTGTAACATCCATACCAAGTTTTGTCATCTGAATAATGGTAGATACATTAATATTATTATTGCTGTTTACAAGCCTTGCCATATTATTAAGAGAGTTAGCATCTATAGGAAGCTGCTCTCTCATCATGTTATTAACCATATTAACATTTCTCTCATTAACAGCCAGATTGGCAGAATCAAGCGCATTAAGAAGAGTTGGATTGTTCATAGCATTATTGGAAACGGGCTTTATCTGAATAGTTTGACCATCGTTAGACTTTACCTGAAAAAAGACCGATTGACCTTGTTCTAACAGAATATCTTTGGCTAAAGTAGCAGTAATATTCTGTCCACTACTAAGGCCAAGAATAACAGTATTACCTTTAACCGAATTAACAGTTCCTTCAAAGACCTGTCCAGCAGTAAGCTTTGATACAGTTGACACAAGTTGTTCCACACCTTGTGACTTAGTAGATATCTCATTACCTGTTGCTAAATTGTTATTATATTGATTAACAAGATCAGATATCTGCATATTACATCCTCACTAGAAGTTTCTAATAAATTTATCACGATGAATCGGGGTCTTACCAAGGGTTTTAAGTGCATCTATATGTTCTTTGGTACCATACCCTTTATTATCTTTGAAACCATATCCCGGATAAACACTATCCAGTTCCACCATGATTCTGTCTCTGGTTACTTTCGCAATAATAGATGCGGCTGCAATTGAAATCGACTTGGCATCACCTTTAATAATAGGCACCTGCTTAATTGTAACTTCTGGTATCTTAACAGCATCAACAAGCAAAAGATCAGGCTTTACATCCAACTTATCAATAGCTTGTCTCATGGCCTCATGAACAGAGAGTGATATATTATCAGTTTGATTAATTGATTCTACACCAACAATCCCTACAGAACATGCAATAGCCTTATCCATTATTTCGTCATATAACTCTTCTCTTCTTTTTTCGGAGAGTTTCTTAGAATCATTTATATAATAAATTATACAATCTTTGGGCAAAATAACAGCTCCAGCAACTGTGGGACCTGCAAGAGGTCCTCTTCCAACCTCATCTATTCCACATATGTATTCATAGTCCGAATACTTCTTTTCAAATTCTGTCATCTTAAGAACACGGGCTCTTTCATTCTGAAGTTTCATAATCTTCTTTTGAGCCTGACTTATAATCTTAGATACACCAGGTCTTCCATCCCTGATATATTCTTCAATAAAAGCAGGTAGCATATTCTCAGATGTTTCTCTATATTCATCTTGAATCTGTTTTATAGATTTATCACTCATCAATTCACCCTTATTAATTACTTATCTGTAAGTGAGCACACTTTATCAAATGGATATATTCTACATAATGCTCTTCCAGTAAAATGTGACCCTTTAATAGGACCCACATTACTAAACCTACTATCACTAGAATTATTGCGATTATCACCCATAACAAAATATTCGTCATCGCCAAGTTTTAATGGTTCTGCCGCAATTCCCGGATTGCTAATCCTAGAAAGCCCGTAGTTTTCGTCTAATTTGACACCATTAATAAATATATTGCCGTCATAATCAATATAAATCGTCTCTCCAGGAAGTCCTATTATTCTCTTAATATAATAAGTCTTACCGAAGAAAGAATCAGATGAGCCTGGCCCCTCATATGGAAATACTACAATATCAAATCTCTCAGGCTCCCATATCCTGTAAGTCAATTTATCAACTATCAGATTATCTCCATCACTAAGTGTTGCTTCCATAGATGAACCGCTCACTCTTGTTCTCTGACCGAGAAAGTGAAGTATACAAAATGTAATTAAAAATATTGCAAGTATATACAGCAAAAATTTAACTACTTCCATCTTAGTAACTTTGCTTTTATTCTGATTATCTTTTGATTCATTTTCAGAACCGGTATTCTCTTCGTTATTACCAATATTATTATTTTTGTTATACAGGATATCTTCTTTTCTAGACATATTACCACTACCTTCAAATTATTCTAATGTAATTCTACCAATTGTTCCGCTTCTAAATTCATCAATAATAAGATTATATACCTTATTATAATCTATTTCCTGCCCCTTTTTGATACAATTTCTTTTAGTTGCAATTTCCGTAATTATATCATTAAGGTTGTTCTTTTCATCAACCTCATATCTATTATTAACAAGGCTCGGATAGTTGTTTATAATAAATTCAATAATACCCGTTGCTATTTCAGAATTATCTAAGATATTATCATTCATAGAACCAATACACGCAAGATTAAATCCAACTTGTCTGTCTTCAAACTTTGGCCAAAGAATTCCCGGTGTATCTAATAATTCAACTGATTTATTAAGTCTAATCCACTGTTTTCCTTTAGTTACTCCAGGCTTATTACCAGTCTTAGTTGCAGCTTTGCCTGCATATGAATTAATAAATGTTGATTTACCAACATTGGGTATACCTACAACCATAGCTCTAATTGGTCTGTTCTTGATGCCACGCTTCCTGTCTCGTTCGCGTTTTTTCTCACATGCCTTCTCTATAATCTTTTCAACCTCTTTGATTGAATTCTTCTTTCTAGAATCAATTGAGATAACAAAGAAACCCTTTTCTTTAAAATGCTCCATCCACTCTTTAGTCTTAACACTATCTGCCAAATCGCTTTTATTAAGAATAATAAGACGGGACTTGTTACCTGCCAGACTATCTATGTCAGGATTTCTTGAACTACTTGGAATTCTTGCATCCACAAGTTCTATAACAATGTCTATTAATTTTATATCTTCTTTCATCTGACGAATAGCTTTCGTCATATGACCGGGATACCATTGATAATCCATACCTTATTCCTTAATTAACAATACCAAAATCTCCAAAGGACATTTTAAACCACACTTTACCTTTAATCTGTTTCTTACTAATTAATCCAATACTTGGATATCTGGAGTCTTCGCTGTTATTTCTGTTATCACCAAGAACAAAATACTCATCATCTCCCAGTATCAGCTCTGATTCCGCAAGTCCTTTGTATGTAATACTCGCAGTATCAGCAACATCATCATACTTCTCATCATTTACATATAGTCTTCCATTCTTAATAACAATTTTGTCCCCTGGAACACCAACAATTCTTTTTACATATGTCGTATCCTGTTCATTAGATAATGATTCAAATGCGACAACATGATTATGCTTCGGTTTAAAGAACAGGTAACTACCTCTATTAACAAGAAGAGTAGTCTTGTCTTCAATTGTAGGCTGCATAGAGACACCTGACATTTTAACACTATTAAAAAATGTAAATACCAAAAGAAAAGCTACTAAAACAACTCCAACAACAATACCCACATTAATTGCCACAGTCTGTAGCTCTTTAATCTTAAATCTTCTCCGTCTGCGTTGAAAATTCAACCCTCTAGAAAACTTATGACTAAAAAAGTTCTTAATCTTGTCAAATAAATCCTTAAACCACATAATCTCACCAATATATCGTATAGATGTATAATACAATAATCAGAAAAAAAGAACAACCAAAGGTTGTTCTTTAATTCGTTTCTTTTATTGGATAGCTTCCTTAACCTTTGCTCTCTTACCAACACGCTCTCTTAAGTAGTTAAGCTTAGCTCTTCTAACTTTACCTTTACGTACTACTTCAATCTTAACTACGTTAGGACTGTGAAGAGGAAATGTCTTCTCAACTCCTACACCATTAGAGAACTTTCTAACAGTAAATGTCTCACGGTTGCTACCGTTCTGTCTCTTAATTACTGTTCCTTCGAAAATCTGAATCCTCTCACGATTTCCTTCTTTGATGTTACAATGAACTTTAACAGTATCACCTACTGCAAATTCATCAACAGATTCTTTACACTGTTCTGCTTCGATTTGCTTAATAATTTCATTAGCGCTCATATATGTGACCTCCTAATTATTCTTCGACATTCTTAATACATAATGTATCAGCGGACTATCTATCATTCACAACTTGTATACTATAACACGAAAAGCAATAAAAAACAAGGAAAATATAGACTTTTTTATTGTTCTAATAGATCTGGTCTATACTTTCTAGTGCGTTCAACCGACATATCATATCGCCATTTTTCTACCTTGGCATGATTGCCTGATAACAGAATACTTGGAACTTTCTTGCCATTCCATTCTTCGGGTCTTGTATATTGCGGGTATTCTAACAGATTATTACTAAAAGATTCTTGTACTGTAGAATCATCATTATGAAGTACTCCCGGAACAAGACGGGATATTGCATCAACCATCATCATTGCTGGAAGTTCACCACCTGTTAATACAAAATCACCTATTGAGATATAATCAGTAACTATTTCTTCTAGAACTCTTTCATCAATTCCTTCATAATGTCCGCATAATAGGACTACTTCATCTAATATGGCAAACTCTTTAGCTATTGATTGATTAAATGTCCTTCCCTGTGGTGTAAGATATACACAAGGCAAGTCATGTCCTGCCTTCTCAACAATTGCTTTAAATGCATCATATACAGGCTGTGCCTGCATAACCATTCCCGCACCGCCACCATAGGGATAATCATCCACCTTATTATGTTTGTCTATAGTATAATCTCTTATATTAATAGCTTCTATCTCTATATAGCCATTATCAATAGCCCTGCCTATAATACTGGTATTAAGACCAGACATCACCATTTCAGGAAATAAAGTCAGGATATAAAATTTCATATTATAATAATCCCTTCATCAAATGAACAATCATCTTATTATCTTTAATAGAAATATCTTTGATGCATTGCTTTATTGCTGGAAGCAGCACCTCTTTATCCATATGCTCAATTACATATACATCATTTGCGCCAGTATGAATTACATCTTTTACTTTACCAAATTCTTCATTTTCATCCGTTATAACATTAAGGCCTATGAGATCAGCAACAAAATATTCATCCTCTTCGCATTCTACTGCATTTTCTCTTGTAACATATATGCCCTTCTTTACATGGATTTCAATATCATTAATATTATCATAATCTTTGAATTTAAGTATCACAAGATTCTTAAAGAATTTGACACCTTCGATTTCTAATATAACATTATCTTTTTCCGGTTCTAATATAACTTCTTTAAGCTGCTTAAATCTATTAACATCATCAGTAAGAGGATATACTTTGACCTCTCCTCTTATTCCATGTGTCTTAATTATTGTTCCAACCTGTAAAAATTTCTGCATTATATCTCCTACAACCAGATTAAAAACTCCCACCACGGATGGTGGGAGTAAGTGCTAATCCAAAGTCCAAATCAACACATATTACATAATATCAACAACTACCTTCTTATCTGTCTTAGTGGCAGCTGCTTTAACCACGGAACGAATTGACTTTGCAATGCGTCCCTGCTTGCCAATAACTTTACCCATGTCAGATCCTGCAACATGAAGCTCAAGTACAAGAGTATTACCATTCTCTTTCTCAATAACTTCAACTTCATCAGGATTATCAACGAGAGCCTTAGCAATTACTTCAACTAATTCTTTCATAAGTAACTCCTTATTTAGTAATACCACATGACTTAAAAATTCTTGCAACTGTCTCAGTTGGCTTAGCACCATTATCTAACCACTTCTTAGCAAGTTCTTCATTAACATGATATTCTGAAGGATCTTTTGTTGGATCATATGTACCAATCTCCTCGATACATCTTCCATCTCTAGGTGCTCTAGCATCAGCTACAACAATACGATAGAATGGTGCTTTCTTCTGACCCATTCTTCTCAATCTAATCTTTACCATTTTCTTTTTCCTCCTAATAATGTGTAAATAATTTATCTATGTTAAAAAGGGAATTTCATTTTTCCTTTTTTACCACCCATCATACCAGGCATCTTCTTCATCATCTTCTTTGATTGTTCAAATTGTTTAATAAAGCGATTCACTTCGCTAATATCAAGCCCTGCGCCATTAGCAATTCTTTTCTTCCTGCTGGGATTCATAAGCTTGGGATTCGCTCGTTCTTCCGGTGTCATACTAAGAATAATTGCTTCAACATGGGACAAGCTTTTCTCATCCATACTTCCTTCAAGCTGAGACATTTGCTTACTTGACAAGCCTTGCATACCCATACCCGGAAGCATATTAAGAATGGAAGATATTCCACCCAAATTCTTCATCTGACTCATGGAATCAAGATAATCATTATAATCAAATTCTGCTTTCTTCATTTTACGAGAAAGTTCTTTTGCCTTCTCATCGTCAATAGATTCTTCTGCCTTCTCAATTAAAGTAAGTACATCACCCATTCCGAGAATTCTTGAAGCCATTCTATCCGGATAGAACTGCTCTAAGTCAGAGAGCTTCTCACCCATACCGCAGAATATAATAGGTTTACCCGTAACAGCACGAATTGAAAGTGCCGCACCACCTCTTGTATCACCATCTAACTTGGTTAGAATAATGCCATCAATATTAATAAGTTCATCAAACTTACTTGCAACATTTACAGCATCTTGTCCAGTCATTGCATCAACAACAAGAAATGTCTCTGTAACATCTACAGAATCCTTAATAGATATTAATTCATCCATCATCTCATCATCAATATGAAGTCGGCCAGCTGTATCAAGAATAACAACGTTATTACCCTTTTTCCGGGCATGTTCCAGCGAAGCCTTAGCAATATCACTGGGTTTATGTTTATCTCCCATGGAGAAAACGTCTATTCCAAGCTTCTCACCGTTAACCTGCAATTGCTTTATAGCAGCAGGTCTATATACATCACATGCAACAAGAAGAGGTTTTTTGCCTTTTTCCTTAATTTTACCAGCAAGTTTGGCAGTAGTTGTAGTCTTACCAGCACCTTGAAGTCCAACCATCATATATACAGTAATGTCTTGTCCCTTGGCATATGTAAGTTCCGTCCCGGTTTCGCCCATAAGCTTAACCATTTCTTCATTAACAATCTTAATAACCATTTGTCCCGGATTAAGACCTGTTAATACACCAGAACCAACTGCACGTTCTTGAACAGACTTTACAAACTGCTTAACAACCTTAAAGTTAACATCAGCTTCAAGCAGGGCAAGTTTAACCTCTTTAAGAGCAGTTTTAACATCTTCTTCTGTAAGAAGACCTTTACTCTTTAAGCCTTTAAATACATTCTGTAATTTTTCAGACAGATTCTCAAATGCCATATTACAGTTCCTCTAAAATATCATTTGAAATACTACAAATCTTAGCCAGATTATCTTCTGTAGCTTCTTTAGCTAAATCATTAATTGCTTTCACATCTTCTCTAATATGCATAAACTTATCTACAAGATGTAATTTATCTTCATAACCTTCTAACATTTTATTACATCGTTTAATCAAATCATGTACGCCTTGTCTTGATATACCCTGTTCCTCTGCAATCTCTGACAAAGATAAGTCTTCTATTATGTAGCTTTCATATATATTCCTTTGGTGTCCATTAAGAAGTTCACCATAGAAATCATACAAAAAACCCTGTCGCAATTTATCTTCCATAACATATCCTCATGCTATAGCACCCATATATACAGATACTATATCAAACGATAGTCATTATACTAGTATAAAAAGATGCTGTCAAGTATTTTTTCTTGACAGCATAAATTAATTGTTATATTTTATTATCTATTAATAACATTAACTGTTATCTTATCAACTGTACCAACTGGTTTAATACTTGGATCTTCAAAACTATCAATTATTATCTTGTAATTATCAATGTTAATATCCATATGTTTTTTAGAATCGCTATATTCATTAATATCACTTGTTTTAGATGCGAAATAGTTCTTTACATCATCATAAGTTGTTGATCTATTAATAATAAAATCTTCATATTGAAAGAAAATACTATCATCATTTAAATAATTCAAATTATCATAATCAATTACTATATTATTAATAGTTCTTTCGTCCTTATTTGTATTATCATTGAGATTAATCAAATAATACTCTGCACTCTTAGGTTCTAATTGAATTAGTTTTTCTATTGTCTTTCTTTGGACAAATAAGGATGTATTAATATTTCTAGAAAAACATAATAATCCTATTTCATTTTTACCAAAGTGTAGTTTAGCAGCACTATCTGCAAATAGTTTATCATCTAATTGTTTCGATTGTTCTGTCTCATTATTCAAATAATACTTACCATCTTCTGAATAATATCCCTGTTCTTCACTTTCATATTCTTTACGAATATTGTATTCTTCTTCTCCAGTAAAATGTGTATCATCTTTTGAATTTATCGAACAAGAAACAGCAATGATAATAATTGCTACAACAATTATTCCAAGGATAATCCATAAATAAGGAAATGACTTTTTCTTTTTGTCATCACTTACTGTATTTATAGCATTTAATTGTTTTATATAATCTTGCTTTTCCTTTTTTATAATCTCATTTTGTAGTTTTTCAAACTCCTTGAGATTTTCCTCATGAAAATAATCAGATTCCTCTTTATCAAGTTCTTTACTTTTTTCAATATACTTGGCTTTTTCTGCTTCTAGCTTTAGTTTAAGTTCAATAAACTCTTTATTGTCATTTTCTAATTGATTGTGCGCCTTCTTATATTCCTGCCACTCCTCAGGTGACATTTGCAAGATTTTTTCTTGTTCTTCTTTTGAAAATTTCATCTATTAATTAACTCCTTAATAATAGCTTCGTGTACTTATATCTATTGATTCTAGTTTATCATCTAAAGTATAGTTAAAACTCAATTCATAATAAGGATATGCATAATAATGTAATACTTTGTAATCACTATAAGTATATTCATAAATATCATTTTCTTTTTTAGACAGCTGTTTTATTATTTCTCTTACTGTATTATAACTAGTATCTTTATTAATTATAGTTCCATTAATAATAATATAATATGAATCTACTTTATTATAAAATTCATTAATCCTCTGTTCGTCATAAGGTGCATAATACTCATTCTTATAAGGAATGAACCTAATACGCATATCTTTTATTTTCATTTCTTTGACTTTACATTTTTTATCTGTATAAAATTCCAGATTAAATTGTGTTTCTCCATTCGTGTACCCCATCACATGAGTTTTGGCTTTAACAGTAGTGTCGGGATTAATATCCTTCATATTTTCTCCCATATATTCATCTAGATAATTGAAGTTAAAGTTTTGATCAAAAAGATCCGTTTCATTATTGCCATAATGAATTCTTATGCTAGGCAATTCATCATTTGGCTCAACAACTTCATCTAATGTATCATACATACTATGATAAACCTCTAGATAAATTGTTGTCATATAATAACCAAAGACACTGAATATACCAAGTATAGAAGATACTATTATCAAAGTAAGATATTTTGTCTTTGAAATCGGCTTTTTAATGCTTGATATGTTTTCTTTATCAAGATTGGTTATAACATATAATTGTGAAAGTCTATATTTACTAATTGTAAAATATAAAAATGCTGGTGAAAGCAAAGCTGTAGCAATAATACCTTTAATAAAACTATAATTTCTCATATATTTATCTAAGTATTCTTCATTATTAATAGCTGAATTAACATTACTTAAACCTTTTGCAAGAAATACAACTATAAGAATCATTCTTATAATGTTAATTATCATTAGAATTATAGATGCAACACTTTCTGCCATTGAACAAACACCAATGCATAAAAGCAAAGCAAAAAAGAAAAAGACAATATATATTATCAAAAAAACAATATATATTGTTTTTATAGTTTTTAACTTGCGATTAATCATTAATAATACCTCCAAGGAATATCATTTAAAATACCAGCATCATTAATATCCTTATCAATTCTAATTACAATATCAAAACTATTAGTTGATAATTTATCCCCTATCCTATAGAGAATATCATTATAATATGCCACTGAATATGTACCTCTACTATCGGTAAGATTCTCACAAAAATATTCAGGACTAGTTACATTATTTCTAAAAATAGAACATGCTTCACTATAACTTGTCTTATTATTAATTCTATCCTGACCTATTTGCAGATAATCATCGTCAGACAAAGCATTCATACTTAAATATATTGCAAAAACCCTGCAATAATCAGGTAAGTTGTCGCTTTCTTTATCATTGTATGCATAATATACTCCATCCTTAATCATCCCTGAAGTGGTTATTGAATCAGATGAACTATATTGTATTATTTGATATGGTTTTATTCTAGAATCAGAAGTTACTAATTTATTATCAGCAACAAAACAGAAATTTGTATTTGAATTAAATGGCAATTCACAAACTAAAGATGGTAATTCAACAACATACTTTCCAATAACAAGACCAGAATCTCTAATATAATCTTTATTGATTTTACTAAAATCTCCAGTTATATATGTATCATTTTCAAAATAATCACTATAAGTACAAGAACAACCTGTTATTGATACAACGAAAATACATAATAAAATTATACTAATTAATTTTTTCTTACTCACAATAAATATTTCCTTATTATTTAAATTATCTAAGATTAATGTTGTAATAACATTAAAATACTCAAAACATCTGACTATTATTATATGTTAATAATCAATAAATACAACGAATATATCTAGTAGTAATACATATTCGTAGCATTTAACAAAACGAATGTGAATTTTCTGTGAACTTTTTGTGCAAAAAAGCACAAATAGAAAAGGACCGCATATGCGATCCTTCTCGAATGCGAACTTACTTCTATTTTATCAACACAGTCGGTTGCCACGCTGCATTGACCTTAGGGACATAACCCCTATTTTGGTGTGTGATGCCTGCTTTGGTGTTAACCTCGTCGCAAGCAGCTTTGAATATGCTTCCGAACTCTGACGAACTGTCCCGCTGAAGAGGTTTACGGTTAATGACAGCCTGTCTTCGGGAATCATCAGAATCGGAGCTTTGAAAGATTTCTGAAACTCGGAAATTCATATCAAGCATAATAGATCCCCTCCTTGGCGCATATTAAATTAAATAAGTTCCTGAGCAATTCCTTTGCTCACAATTATAATAACATCTATTGTGATAAAAATCAAGTGTTATCCACAATATATTGTGTTTTTGTGAATAATCCAGTGTTTTCAACACATTTTATAGTGTTAGCAGCTCTTTTTATTCTGTTTTTAGAATAAATTTATTAATAACTTCTGCAATTCCTCCATTATTGTTATTATTTCTCGTAATATAATCAGCAGCCCTTTTAGCTTCTTCATTTCCATTAATCATTGCAACACCAAGTCCGGCAGCTCTTAGCATGGAAATATCGTTTCTTTCATCACCACAAGCAATTGTATTAGAAACCGGAATACCCAGATAATCAGATAAAAATCTGACACCGTTACCCTTATCTGCACCCTTCATTGTATATTCTAGATACTCTGGACAAGAGAAGAAAGTAGAGAAATTCTTACTGGTTGCATTGGCATATTTTTCCTGGAACTTAACAAGTCTTCCATGATTGTTAAAGTCAATGGCCATAATTTTGTGTAATGCTAATCCTTTAAGTTCATCATAATCATCAACAATCTTATATGGTTCATCCGAATACTTGTTATATTCTTTCAATACATCATCATCCCTCGTTGTATAAATCCCATCTATTGTAAATGTTTGGGAATGAATACCTTCATTATCAATCGCTTTAAGAATCTTAATTGACTCTGATGCATCCATTGAGTCAGCATGAATTATTTTATCTTTCTCACAATCGTAGATATTAGTTCCATGAAAAGATAATATATAACAATTTTTATTCATGTTAAGCCCGGTAACAAGCTTTTTAACTGCATTAAGAGGACGACCTGTGTTGATTGCGAAAATGTGTCCTGCTAAAACCATCTTATTAATAGCTTCAATATTTTCACTGCATATCTTCTTATCAGTTGTAAGAAGTGTATCGTCCATATCTACAAATATTATCTTTTTCTCAGAATTCATTACATACTCCTTATTTTATTACTATTCTAATCCCAATAGATAATCAATGAATTGTTGTGCCGTTCTTCCAGACAGGCCATTATGACTAAGCTCCCATTTATTAGCCTCAAGAAGGATATCATCATCACTCATTTTAATATTATTTCTATCACGAAGTGCAAGGACAATCTCTTTAAACTCTTTAGGAGTTGGGGCTCCATAATAGATAGAAACGCCAAATCTTCCTGCTAGGGATAATTTTTCCTGCTTAGTATCATTCTTATGTAAATCATCATATTCAAAATTATCAGAAGACCTCTCTCTAACAAGGTGTCTTCTGTTAGATGTTGCATAAATAAGAATATTAGAAGGCTTCTTCTCTAGTCCACCCTCAATTACAGCTTTAAGATATTTATACTCAATCTCAAAGTCTTCAAATGATAAATCATCCATATAAATTATAAAACGATAATTTCTATTTTTTATATTAGATATTAACTTATTCAAATTCTGAAATTGATGTTTATATACTTCTATGATTCTAAGTCCATCGTCATAATATGTATTAGCAAGAGCTTTGATACTAGTAGACTTTCCTGTGCCGGCATCACCATACAAGAGACAATTATTGGCTTTCCTTCCAGATACAAATGCATTAGTATTCTGTGTCAGTTTATCCTTTTGAATCTGATATCCAACTAAATCATCTAATGATACATGCGTGATTCTTGTTATAGGAATAATATCACCATTATCATTTAGGCGAAATGCCTTATGAAGTCCAATTATCCCAACTCCAAAATGTTTGTAGAAATCAACTACAAGATTGCGAAATTCTTTAGTATCATTTGCTTTCTCAAGATTTTCAGACAAATCACATATACAATCTCTAATACGCTTATTAAATACTTTATCCTTATTATCGCCATCTGAAAAGTTAGTAATCAGATTCATGTCAAAATCAACATCCAACTCATTAAAATCATAATCAAACAATTCTTTAAGAATAGAGAAATCATGAATTGCAAGTTCATCAAATGTACCACCTGTATTACCCTTCATCTCGCAATCTACACTGTATGGATTCTCATTGTATACCATTATATAAGTTATATAGCAATGCCAGAGATTGCCATAGAATCCATGATTTGCTCCGAATTTAACAAGATTAGATAGGCAATAATATAATTCCTTTTTTTTTACATCTTCTTCTCTAAAGATATTCGAGAATCTACATAGAAGCGAGTCTTCATTTTCTGTATATAAAAGTAATTCTTCTGTATTCAAAATTTTTGTCCTTTCTTCAATAAACCTTAATATTCAGACTGTATTACATAATATCGAATAATGATATCTGATCTGATTCTGGAAGACCTTTCGTAACACCAAGTCTGTCAAATGTCTCTATAATAGTTTTAGGCACCTTTCCTCTATTCTTAATATCTTCCTTAGATATAAATGGACTGTTTTGGGCTGCAATCATAAGAGAATCAGCAGCATTTTCACCCATTCCATCAACTGATATAAATGGAGGCCTAATCTTGCCGTCTTCTACTTTAAAATATCTGGAGTCTGACTTATACAAATCAAGTGGTAAAAACTCGTAACCTCTTGCATTCATTTCTTGAACAAGTAGCATATCGCTGTATTCATTTTCTTCTTTTTGAGACAAATTCTCTTTGTTATCATATTCTTTCAAGTGCGATTCAACTGAATTCTTACCCTGACACATTAATTCATAATTAAATGCCTTTGCTCTTATTGAAAAATAGGCAGCATAATACGCGAGAGGATAATTAATCTTACAATATGCTATACGCCACGCCATCATAACATATGCAACGGCATGAGCCTTAGGGAACATGTATTTAATCTTCTCACATGAACCGATATACCACTCTGGAACATCATGTTCTAACATATCCTTTTTCCAGGATTGCCATTCTTCTGATGACGGATTTTTTGCAACTTTACCTTTACGTACATTCTCCATTATGGTAAATGCTTCTTCAGACTCTATACCCTTAGATATTAAGTAAGTCATTATATCATCACGAGTACATATTGCAGTAGAAATTGTTGCAGTACCACTTAAAATTAAATCCTGTGCATTACCAAGCCACACATCAGTACCGTGGGACAAACCTGATATTCTTACAAGATCTGAGAATTCTTTAGGCTTTGCATCTCTAAGCATTCCCATAGCAAAATTGGTTCCGAATTCAGGTATTCCCAATGTTCCCAGGTCACAATCACCCCATAATTCATCAGGTGATACTTTAAGTGCTTTAGTATTCATAAAGAGTGACATTACATCCCGATCATCAAGTGGTATCTTAGTTGCATCAATTCCAGTAATATCTTCTAACATCTTAATCATATTCGGATCATCATGACCTAGAATATCAAGTTTTAGCAGATTAGAATCAATACTGTGATAATCAAAATGTGTTGTTATAATATCAACTTTCTTCATATCATTAGCAGGATGTTGAATTGGCGTAAATGAATAAATATTCTCACCCATTGGAAGAACTATAATACCTCCAGGATGTTGTCCTGTTGTACGTCTTATTCCTGTACATCCACCAACCAGTCTGTCAATCTCACATTTTCTCTTATCAATTCCACGCTCTTCGTAGTATTTCTTAATATAACCATATGCAGTTTTATCAGCAAGACCTCCTATTGTTCCCGCTTTAAAAGTCTGTCCTTCACCAAATATTACTTCTGTATACTTATGGGCTTTAGATTGATAATCACTTGAGAAGTTAAGATCAATATCAGGCTCTTTATTACCTTTAAATCCAAGGAATGTCTCAAATGGAATATCAAATCCTTCTTTAGAAAGAGGTGTACCACAATTAGGACACACCTTATCTGGCATATCACACCCTGCACGTCCAACATATTCTTTGACTTCATCAGAATCGAAATCAACATAATGACATTTCTTACATAAATAATGTGGACTAAGAGGATTAACTTCTGTTATACCGGCCATTGTTGCTGCAAAAGAAGAACCAACTGAACCACGAGAACCTACCAGATAGCCATCTTCTACAGACTTCCACACAAGCTTCTGCGCGATGATATACATAACGGCATATCCATTTCCTATTATGGATTTTAATTCTCGTTCTAGTCTCTCTTCTACTACCTCAGGAAGTGTCTCTCCATACATTTCATGTGCTTTATTGTAGCAAATCTCTCTTAATATCTTATCAGAATTCTCAATAACTGGTGGACATTTATCAGGACGAACAGGTTTTATCTTATCACACATGTCAGCAATCTTATTAGTATTCTCAATTACTATCTCTTTTGCCTTATCAAATCCAAGATATGAGAATTCATTAATCATTTCATCCGTTGTATGAAGATAAAGCGGGGCCTGATTATCAGCATCTTCAAATCCTTTTCCAGCCATAATTATTCTTCTATATACTTCATCCTCCGGATTAAGAAAATGCACATCACAAGTGGCACATACCATTTTATTGAACTTTTCACCTAGAGAAACAATTTGTCTATTAATATCTCTAATATCTTCAATAGATGATATATGATACTTACTACTATCAATCATGAATTCATTGTTACCAGTAGGCTGAATCTCAAGGTAGTCATAGAAGGATACAATACTTGCAATCTCTTCTTCGCTTCTACCATCTAATAATGCTCTATATAGCTCTCCTGCCTCACAAGCAGAACCAATAATTAATCCTTCTCTATATTGGTTAATTAGACTCTTTGGCATCTTCGGACGACGATTAAAATATTTTAGATGTGAATCAGATATTAATTTATATAGATTAATCCTGCCAATATCATTTTTTGCCAGTATAATACAATGGAATGATTTAAGCTTGGCAATTGTTCTTTCATCCATGCTACATTTAACATTAATATCATCTAGATTCTTTATATCATATTTACCTAATTGTTTTACAAAATGCTGAAAAATCTTGGCAGTACACAAGGCATCATCAACAGCTCTATGATGATGTCCCTGGTCAATCTTAAGTTTCTTGGCAACTGAATCTAATGTGTATTTACTTATATCATGCATTAAGAATCTTGCAAGACCAAGTGTATCAATAGATGTCTTGTCCCAATTCAAATTAAGTTCTCTTGCTTTTGCAGATATAAATCCCATATCAAATTCATCGTTATGGGCAACCATAACAGAACCTTTACAAAAATCTATGAATTCTGGTAAGACACTGTCAATTGTTGGTGCTGATATAACATCATCATCTGATATAGATGTTAATTGAAAAATCTCATAAGGAATAGGCCTTTTCGGATTAACAAAGGTAGAGTATTTATCTACAATTTCATTATTAACAAGTTTGACTGCACCTATTTCTATAATCATATCCTTAAGTGCATTAAAACCTGTTGTCTCAATGTCAAATACAACATATGAATTCTCAAAATTCTGCCCTTTAGGATTTGTTACTATTTTCTTAGAATCATCTACAATATATGCTTCCGTTCCAATGATAATCTTGAAATCAGGATCATCAAATCCACCGTCCAATAGTCCTTTTTCGGTAAATGCCTGAACAACTCCATGGTCTGTAATTGCAAGAGCCTTATGTCCCCATTTCTTGGCCTGTTTATAGATATCTGTAGCAGAAGATACTGCATCCATCTCACTAAACTTCGTATGACAATGCAGTTCTACCCTTTTTTCTATAGCATTATCCATTCTTCCTTCATTTGATAACGCTATCTTCATAATTCCATATATTCTTGATATATCAATTTCTTCACTATATCTATCGTATTCAAGAAGGCCTTTTACTTTAATTCCTATTCCTTCTTTAAAATGTGATTTGAATTCTTCTAGCAAATCATTACGAAGGAAAATTTTGACATTAATAGAATCAGTATGATCATAGATAGACAATGTAACAATAGTTTTCTCATTTCTTATCTCTCTATAATCAATACTAAATACTTCACCAAGAATTACAACATCATTACCACAGTCAGCAGCATTAAGATCAATAATCTTCATGGCTTCATCATCAAAATCTCTACCGTATATAACATCTTTATTACTTGACTTGATAAGGCCATATTGTATCTTATTATTCTTCTTAAAGTCTTTATCTTCTTTTGCTTCTTTCTCTAATTCTTCCTTCTCTTCAAGTGCTTCTAGATTATCTATAATACTATCTACTTTGTTCTTAACATATATATCATTCTTTTTTTGATAATTAGTCTTCTTAGCATCCTTGTAATCTATATCTATTATTACTTTGATACCGGCTCTTTCACAGAATATCTTATCAAATATATGAAGAATCTCTTCCTCTCTGTCTCTAGTATACTTAGTATCCTCTAATGTAATTATCATTTTATCATCAGAGAAGGTAAAATCAGCCCTTTTAATTACCGCAAGCATATATGCGCTGTAATCATTAATCTCCTGATAAATACTATCAATATATGCATCAAAGAAACTCTTCGCATCGTATTGCGAAGAAAGCTCAAATCGTTCAATCACATTAATACTCACATCATCAAGCGAAAATACCTGTTTCTTAATCTGTTCTTCCAATCTTCTGATTCTTCTCTTAGGTATTAATGTATGACAATAAAGGTAAACACTAACAGCATCTCTAGACCTGTTAGTACTTACCCTTGTAACCATTGTATCATTTAGTGCATTGCACAAATCATCATCCAATTGTATGGAAGGAAATGTTTCAAAAAATAATTTTTGCTCCATCAAATACTCCGCATTAATACTTCTTAACTATTCCAATTAAGAAGTTCTAATCTAAGTTCATCAACAAGTTTATCCTCTGGCACTTTCTTAATAACTTCACCCTTCTTGATTATAAGGCCTTCGTTAATTCCACCTGCGATTCCAATATCTGCTTCTTTTGCTTCACCGGGACCATTAACAACACATCCCATAACAGCCACCTTAAGATCAAGTGGAATATCAGCAACCATATTCTCAACCTTGTTAGCAAGTGATATAAGATCAATCTGTGTTCTCCCGCATGTAGGACATGACACAACTTCTATTCCACCTTTTCTAAGCCCAAGTGTTCTTAGAATAAGTTTTGCTGACTTAATCTCTTCAAGAGGATCTCCTGTAAGAGAGACTCTTATAGTATCTCCTATTCCTTGATTAAGGATAAGTCCAAGTCCTATAGAAGATTTAATATTACCTGAGATAATTGTTCCAGATTCTGTAATTCCAACATGAAGCGGATAATTAATCTCTTTCGATATCAACTCATGTGCTTTAACACACATAAGAACATCAGAAGACTTAATGCTAACAACCAGATTATCATATCCAAGTTCTTCTATAATCCTTACTTTATCAATAGCAGATTCTACTATACCTTCAGCAGTTACTCCACCATTCTTCTTAACAATTTCTTTCTCTAAAGAACCCGAATTTACTCCGACTCTAATAGGAATATTCTTATTCTTGGCAGCATCAACTACAGCTTTGATTCTATCTATTGATCCAATATTTCCAGGATTAATCCTAATTTTGTCAGCTCCATTTTCTATTGCTGCAAGTGCTAATCTATAATCGAAATGAATATCTGCAACAAGAGGAATATCAATATTTTTCTTGATATCTGACAAAGCATTTGCAGCTTCCATATTAGGAACGGCACATCTTATAATATCGCATCCTGCATCAGACAGTTTATTAATCTGTTCTACCGTACTTTTTACATCATCAGTCTTAGTATTAGTCATTGACTGAATAAGAATCGGATTACCTGCGCCAATTACTTTGTTACCAATATGAATTTCCTTAGTGTTATTTCTACTCATAAAAGCCCCCTTATATCACACATTTAATCAAAAGAATATCTTAACAATATCATTATACATTACAAATACCATAAGTCCCATAAGAAGGACAAATCCTGCCAAATGAATCTTTCCTTCAATATTAGGATTAAGCTTCTTTCTTCGAATTGCCTCAACAATAAAGAGTATTAGTCTTCCACCATCTAGCGCTGGAATAGGAAGAAGATTCATAACAGTTAAGTTCGCTGAAAGAAGAGCAGACAGATTAAGCAGATTCATAAGTATGTACAGCGCTCCTGAACTCTTAGACTGTTCGTAAGTATCTCCTATAACTTTGACTATACCAACAGGACCGGACATTTCTTTGATAGATACTCTGCCGGTAACAAGAGATGATAAACTCTTAAATGTTGAATATATATAGTATTTCATCTGGCACATTCCATAATATATATCCTCAAAGAAATTGCCATCATAATACTCTCCATTCCAATTAACACCTATCAGAAATCTTCCTTTAGCTTCATCATACTTTGGTGTTACATATGTTGTATTCTCTTCTCCATTTCTCTCATATGTAACTTCAATATTTTCATCTGAATGAAAGAATACATATGCAGATACTTCATGGGAGAAATGCACATTATAATCATCAAGACGAGTAATCTCATCACCGGATAACAGCCCTGATTCTGAGGCAGAAGAATTGTCAGCAACAGAATCAACTATCGGTTTATCTATTCCCATGGTGGCAACAACTATAACACATAATATAAGCGCAAGAATAAAATTGTTAAAAGGACCGGCAAGAACTATTAAGAATCTCTGCCATACAGGCTTTTTATTAAAGGCTCTTTCATCATCACTCTCTTCGTCCTCACCTTCCATTACGCATGCACCGCCAAATGGAAGGAGTTTTAAGCAATACTTTGTTTCACCCTTAGTAAATCCAACGATTGTTGGTCCCATTCCAAGCCAGAACTCATTTACTTTGACATTGCATCTCTTAGCAACGAAGAAATGCCCCAGCTCATGAAATATAACAATAAAACTAAAAATTAATATAGCTAGAATGATTTTAAGCATGTATAATCTCCGTAATTAATAATTGTCCAAATATTTGTATACTTCACTTTCCGTATAAAGAATCTCATCCAGATTAGGATTATCAATAAATTCCATAGAATCCATAGAATCCTTAATCAATCTATAAATATCCGTAAAGCCAATCTTCTTATTCAAGAATAATGCCACTGCCTTCTCATTTGCAGCATTAAATATTGTAGGCATATTGCCACCCTTTCTTTGAGCTTCGTATGCATATTTTAACCCTACAAATACGTCTAAATCAGGTTTTTCAAATGTCATATCTTGTACTTTAAATAAATCAAGATAATCTCCTGACATGGGAAGCCTCTTAGGATAGTATAGTGCATATTGAATTGGAAGTCTCATATCAGGCAGACCAAGTTGTCCAACTACTGCACCATCATCATATTCAACAGCTGAGTGAAGAATTGATTGAGGATGTACTACAACTTCAATTCTGTCCAAATCCACACCAAATAACCATTTAGCTTCCATTACCTCTAGACCTTTATTTACCATTGTAGCAGAATCTATGGTTATTTTTTTGCCCATCTCCCAGTTAGGATGTTTTAATGCATCTTCCAAAGTAACATTTTCTAATTGTTTTTTCGAAAAGCCTCTAAAAGGTCCACCACTGGCAGTAAGTAGAATCTTATGAATGTTATTTACTTCATTGCCTTGAAGGGATTGAAATATAGCAGAATGCTCGCTATCAACAGGAAGAATTGATATATTCTTCTCTTTTGCAAGGGGCATTATAATATGTCCTGCTGTAACTAAGGTCTCTTTGTTAGCAAGAGCAATATCTTTACCTTCATTAATCGCAGCAACAGTCGGTCTTATACCAAGCATACCTACAATTGCTGTAACAACAATTTCTGCTTCAGGAATAGTCGATACTGCAATAAGGCCATCCATACCAGACATAACTTCAACATCAAGATCTGATATTCTCTTCTTAAGTTCTAATGCCTTATCATTATTTCCACAAGAGACAAGAAGCGGTTTAAATTCTCGTATCTGCTTTTCAAACAAATCAATATTTGAACCACAAGACATAGCAACAACATCAAGGTCTTTCTTCTCTCTAACAATTGAAAGTGTCTGTGTTCCAATAGAACCTGTCGTTCCAAGAATTGCTATTTTTCTCATACTCATCTCCTAACAATATAATACTAAATTATTTGAAAAATATTTACACAAAATAGAAGGATAATAAATATATTATTGGTGCAGTTATAATCACTGAATCAAATCTATCAAGTATTCCCCCATGGCCTGGTATTAAATTGCCATAATCCTTTATATCATAAAACCTCTTGATTGCAGAAGCAGCAAGATCTCCAATTATTGATATAAAAGCACCTACTGCAACAATAGCAGATAGAATTAATATATCAAGCCAAACTATATTCATATAGTTTCTTACGATAATAAGATATATTGCTGCAATAAGAGCAGCTCCAACAATTCCGCCAATAGCTCCTTCTACTGATTTCTTAGGACTAAGCTTTGGTGACATCTTGTGCTTACCAAATAGCATACCCACACAATATGCACATGTATCTGCTCCCCATGAGCAACAGAATATAAGCCATACAACAAATGCTCCGTTACTTGGAAGACTCCTTGTCTGATATATGAATGAAATCATTACTGCAACATAGAATAATCCAAAAAAGACTGCCATAATCTGTTCAGCTTTATAATTAGGATATGAAAAAACAAATATTGCAAGTTCAACAATTAGAAATACAACAAAAAGGAGATAAGTCTCTCTCAAAAATCCAAATTGTAGATTCACATAAAAAAGCGCACAAAAAATGTAACCAAATATACCGGCAACACTTTTGTGTACATTAAATACTTTATATAACTCCCACATACCAATTATTGAAATAATTCCCATTGATATTAGAAGTACCGGACCGCCCAGGATAATAATAACAAGAAGTATTGCGATAAGTACAATTCCAGATATTAATCTTTGAACAAATCCACTTTTCTTATCTATGTTAGTTTCTTTACTATTCTCTGCCATTTTTCCTCCTCAGAAATGTATTACACATTTCCATATCTTCTATTTCTTCTATTATATTCTTCTATAGCCATTTCCAAATCCTTAACCGAGAAATCAGGCCATGGAACATCTGTAAAATAAAACTCGCTATAGGCAAGTTGCCAAAGCAGGTAATTGGAAAGTCTCTCTTCTCCACTTGTTCTAATTAAGAAATCCGGATCCGGCACTTCCCTCGTATCTAAATAATTACTAATCATCTCATCAGTAATATCATCAGGATTAATCTTTCCAGACCGAACATCTTCTGCTATGGTACGAGTTGCTCTTACAATCTCATCTCTGCTTCCATAATTAATTGCAACATTAAGATTAAGTCCATCATATTGTTTAGACACTTCTTCAAGTTCTGCAATTTTTTTCTGCATATCAGGATCAAGTCTTGTCTTATCGCCTAATATCCTAACCTGCATATTATTTTTCTTCGCATTCTTAAGACAATTAGAAAGATAGTTATTAAGCAGTTTCATTATTGCATCTACTTCACTTTGAGGTCTCTTCCAATTCTCTGTAGAGAATACATATATTGTCAGATATTTTACACCCATTTTATACGCAGCTCTACTAATTGTCTCTATATTCTTAGCTCCCTGTGTATGACCAGCTGTACGCGGAAGTCCTCTCTTCTTCGCCCATCTTCCATTACCATCAAGAATAATTGCTATATGATTTGGTACCATGATTATTCCCCCTAATCTTTTATAAAAAAAGGACACTTTATATATGTGTCCTTTAATTCTTACTATACTTTAAGTATTTCCTCAGTCTTCTCATCTACAGCACCATCAATCTTACTGATATATTTATCTGTAAGCTTCTGTACATCATCTTCTAATTCCTTAATTTCATCTTCAGAGATATCGCTTTCTTTAGATAATTTCTTGAAAGAATCATTAGCATCTCTTCTGATATTTCTTACAGCAACTTTCGCATTCTCACCCTTTTTCTTAACATCTTTGGCAAGTTCTTTACGACGTTCTTCCGTAAGTTCAGGAAATACCAATCTAATAACTTTACCATCATTAGTCGGATTAATTCCCACATCTGAAGTCTGAATTGCTTTCTCTATTTCTTTAACCATAGATGCTTCCCATGGTTGAATCTGGATAAGTCTTGGTTCGGGAACAGACACATTTGCAACCTGTTGAATCGGTGTAGGTGTTCCGTAGTAATCAACCTGCACACCGTCTAGTACATGTGGATTAGCTCTTCCAGCACGAATTGAATTATATTCTGTATAAAGATTATTTAATGACTTTTGCATCTTCTCGTCGTATTTATTTAATCTTTCGTCCATAAATGACTTCCCCCCTAAACTGTAACTATTGTACCATTAAACTTACCAGAAATTGCCTTCTTAATGCTTCCTTCTTCATTGAGAGCAAATACATACATTGGCATATCGTTTTCCATGCACATAATTGATGCGCTAAGGTCAACAACACCAAGTCTATTATCAATAACATCCTGAATAGAAATTGTATCATAACGCTTAGCATTAGGATTAGTAGCAGGATCAGAATCATATACTCCATCAATTGACTTGGCAAGAAGTATACAATCAGCTTCTATCTCAATTGCTCTAAGAATTGTAGCTGTATCTGTGGAGAAATAAGGATGTCCTGTTCCCCCGGCAAAGAATACAACTTTATCATCCTTTAAAGCTTTCATGGCTTCATCTTTAGAATACATAACAGAACAGTCTCCACATGCAAACTGTGTCATAACCATTGTTTTCATGCCGATATATCTAAATATCTCAGATACATATATACAATTCATAACAGTAGCAAGCATACCTATCTGATCAGCTTTGGTTCTCTCTATTGTGTTACTTGATCTTCCACGCCAGAAATTGCCACCACCGATTACAATACCAACTTGATTACCATCGTCAACAATTGCTTTTACCTGTTTTGCAACTTCGATACATGTGTCTTCATCAAAGCCTGTCTTCTTATCTCCTGCAAGCGCTTCACCGCTAAGCTTTAATAATACTCTCTTCATTATCCAAATACACCCTCAACATCAACATCTGAATATGTCTGTGAACAGAAACCTTCAATAACAGCACCATTATTAATCTGTACTGAACGCGACTTGATATTACCAACAACAACAGCTGATGTATCAACAACAACAGGTCCCTGAACATCAATATCGCCTTTAACAGCACCGGCAATTACAGCAGATGTAGCTACAATATTACCAACTACTACTGAACCAACACCAACTTTAGCAGTTCCTGATGTATTGACTTCACCAACAACTCTTGCAGAATCAGCGAAGAACTCTGCAGAATTACTGTTTCCCTCAACAAGACCTGTAATAACAAGCTTACCATTACAAGTAATATCACCATTAATTGTTCCTTCAACATTGATAGAACCTGTTGACTCTAAGTTACCTGTAATTGTCATACCCTTTGTAATTACTGCATTCTCATCACTGGCAGCTGCTGTTGATATAGTAGTTGCAGTTGTCTGAGTATTATCACTTGTTGTATCATTGGGTGTAAATGTTTGAAATGAATCCATGCTATTATTCTCCTTCTTATCAGATTTCTTGTCTGCCTTCTTATCTTTCTTGTCTTTCCTGTCTTTCTTATCTTTCTTATCAGCCTTTTTATCTTCAGACTCAGCTTTATCAGTTACAGCAATTGTCTCATTGTTGTCAACCTTCTTAGAAACCTGCTCAAACAAACCATCAAGTTTTGATAATTCATTATCTACATCGATTTCTTCATCCAGTGTATCAACCATATCGTCTGATGTATCTAAATTCTCATTAGAATCATCATAGTTCGCTTCAGGGACAAGCTCATTTACTGCATCTGAAAAATCATCCTTAAATTCCTTAAAAAATCCCATAATATTTTCCTCCAGTTTTTATTTATTTAGCCTCTACATGCTGCACAAGAGGTGTACTGTCTGTAATAGGCAAAATATTCACATTTGCTGCCTGCAAGGCCTCTATCAGTCCAGGTAATGCCTCGGCTGTGGCTCCCTTTGCATTAGCATCATGTAAAAGTACTACCGACGTCTTGTATTTTAACACATCTTTCATAACATTTTCAACTAATTCATCAGGAGTATATGCATTACTTACAGCATCTCCACTAGATACGTTCCAATCATAATACTTCATGCCTTGAGAATTAATATATGAAATACAATCCTGAATGTCTACATTAGTTACTTTATTGCTACTTCCACCTGGAAATCTGTACAATTTAGGCTTGTATCCAATAATCGGTTCAAGATATTCAACCATAGAGCTTACATCATTCTTAAATGCATCAAGAGATGAATATATCTCAGAGTATTTATGACTAAATGAATGTATACCTATTGAATGACCTTCACTTGCAATCCTCTTTATCTTATCTTTCGACGGCTGATCATCTTTTGCCACTAAGAAAAATGTTGCCTTAACATTATATCTTGCTAACGTATCAAGAATGGAATCAGTATTATCACTTGGGCCATCGTCAAATGTAAGATATACATTTGTTTTCTCATTACTATCCGGAGGTATTACATTAGCATTAGCATTAGAATTAACTAAAGTCACCTCGTCAGCACCAGTCTTTGCAGAAGTCCCTTCTTCGATTTTATTTAATCTCGAATTAATTTTGACCACTGAAACAATAAGACATATAACTGAGATTAAGGCAACAAGTATCGATATTGCAATGGTAATTATTATTCCATATTTAATCCTGTTAACTCGTTTCCTCTTATCTCTTGTATTCTTAAGATTAGATTTATTCTTCTTAATATCACTAGCCACTTTGTTATCATTCCTATTACTATCCTGGCTCATTAACTACTCCTTATAAAAAAGTGCAGGCAAACTATTACAACTTATACTAAGTTATAATAGAATACATGCACCCCAATAGTCAGATGTAAAAACACCTGAATCAATATTAATAAATTAAGAGTTCATCTGTGCAGCAACTTCTGCAGCAAAGTCTTCTTCTTTCTTCTCGATGCCTTCGCCTACTTCAAAACGAACCATCTTAGTAATCTGTAAATTCTTATCAACAGACTCTAAATACTTAGCTACTGTCTGCTTTCCATCTTCAGCCTTAACATATACCTGATCCATAAGGCTAATCTCTTTGTACTGCTTGTTAACGCGGCCACTTACAAGACCACTGAAAATCTTGTTGCTATAAATCTTCTCTTTGGCAGCTACTGCAATATCCGAAAGAGCATTCTTAGCCTCTTCTGACAAGAAATTAGGAAGGAAGTTCATCTTAGACTTCTTCTCTTCGAAAATCTTCTTATCCTCATCGTTCCAATGCTTCTCCTTAGCCTCCTCAATCAACTCCATAAGAATTGGTTTTGGAAGTGAGAATGGATCATTTAATGCACTTTCCTTAACAATATCCTCTAATTTAGCCTTCTCATCTTCTGAGATGTCAGCCTGTGAAATGTACTGAGGATTCATAGCAGCAATCTGCATAGCTATATTATTAAGAGCTTCCTTATTAGCATCATTATTCTCGCCATTTGCTGCAACAAGAACACCGATTCTACCTGCACCATGAATATATGATACAACCAAATCACCAGAAGCCTTCTCAAAACGTCTTACTGAAAGTTTCTCACCAATTGTAGCAGTCTTCTCAACTAATTCGTCCTTAAGACCTGTTGAAGACAATAGTTCCTCAACATCCTCACCATTAGAGCCACCCTTAAGCGATGAAGCAAGAGCCTTCTCAGCAACATCCTGTACAAATTCCTGGAATATTTCATTCTTGGCAACAAAGTCTGTCTCAGAATTAACTTCTACTACACAAGCCTCATTACCAGAAGTAGCAACTCTTGCGATTCCTTCAGCAGCAATTCTAGAAGCTTTCTTCTCTGCTTTAGCAGCACCACTCTTCTTAAGAGCATCAATTGCTGCTTCCATATCACCATCAACTTCTGTCAATGCCTTCTTACAATCCATCATACCTGCGCCAGTTTTCTCACGCAATTCTTTAACCATAGCTGCTGTAATAGCCATAACTTAATCCTCCAATTAAATCTATAATAAATTATTCTTCAACTTCACTAGCTTCTTCTTCTGCTTCTTCATCAGAATCAACGTCAATTGTTCCCTGATTAGCTTCAATTACAGCATCAGCCATCTTAGACACAATAAGCTTAACTGCACGAATAGCATCATCATTACCAGGAATAACAAAATCTAATTCTTCTGGATCACAGTTTGTATCAGCAATTCCAATAAGAGGAATACCAAGAGCATGTGCTTCCTCAATACAGATTCTTTCTTTCTTAGGATCAACTACGAAGATTGCATCAGGAACACGTCCCATTTCCTTGATACCACCAAGGTTTCTAGTAAGTTTATCCATTTCTTTACGAAGTGCAATAACTTCCTTCTTAGGTAGAACGTCAAATGTTCCATCTTCTTCCATTTTCTCAATAGCCTTAAGACGCTCAATTCTGCTTTGAATTGTCTTAAAGTTAGTAAGCATACCACCAAGCCATCTCTCATTAACATAGTACATACCACATCTCTCTGCTTCAGCTTTGATAGTATCCTGAGCCTGCTTCTTAGTTCCTACGAAGAGGATTTTACCACCTTGTGATGCAATATCGAATACAGCATTATATGCCTCATCAACCTTTACAACTGACTTCTGAAGATC
>DFLF01000008.1:0-87298 GCA_002373675.1 Pseudobutyrivibrio sp. UBA3626 | reverse complement strand
TTCCATCTTCTTGTCTGATGTCCAAAGTGAACACCTGCTTCTAATAATTGCTTCATTGAAATAACACTCATTTTCTTTACCTCCATGGTTAATTCTTCCACATAATTCATCTTAAGAATTTACTTAATAATAAGCACCATATCCTTAATCATTATGTGTGTTTATTTAAAGCCTTGAACATTCTAGCACAACTGCACTAATAAAACAAGATGTTTTTGAACATTGTTTACCAATATCACTGCTCTCTAAATTGTTGTTTCGTAACAAGCAAATTAGCAAGTTCTTCTTCTGATATTCCTTTCTTTATCTTGAATGTACCATTCTGAAGTTTATTATCTAATCCTTTATCATTTAAGTATTTATTAAATGCGGCTGCATCACTTATCAGTCCTTGCTGGGCTAATCTCTCTATAACTGTCCTTGATACATCATTCTCACTTACTGTGAATTCTACACTATCATTATTTACATTTGCCGTGTTACTGGCTGTTGAATTATCAGGCATAGGATTAGTTGCGCCAGGTATTGTCTGATTACCTTCTGTTACATTATTAGTCGAATTAGTAGTATTAGTAGAATTAGTCGAATTGCTTGTCATTGTTTTACTAGACTCAACCATTCCAAGTTTCTTAGCCTTATCAATTATCTCTTCATCACTCATATTATTACCCGTAAATGAAAATGCAATCACGAGAATAATTGTTGTAACAAGAACTCCTATTCCTATTCCTCTCATATAGTATTTTAGTTTCATATCATTATCCTTTTATTAATTGTAAAGTCCAAGTACTAATTTAATCTCCCCAATTCCTTTGCCAAGCTTTCTTGCAATTTCCACTTCACTAAATCCTTCTTTATATAGTTTGACAATGTCATTCTCAGAGGTCGTATTATTACCTCCATCAGATTCTATCTTTGCATCTTCACTTTCTGAATTGTTATTAGCCAACTCTACAGCGTGTACAAATCCCTCCGGTGCATCATTTTCCTCATCAGAAATTCTCTCTATTAATTCATCTTCAAATGTCTTTACTGTTGCTGTCTCAACTCTTGCAGCCTCTATTCCCGTTACAAATTCCTGTTCTTTCTTAAGCTGTATATTAGATTCATATTGCTCTCTTAATTCATTAATACTCTCATCTACATCACTTTTTAATTGCAATAGTTGAGACTTTGTTGTATCTAATCTGGCTGAAAGATCAGTAACTTTCTCCTGCTTATCATTTAGCATACTATAGATAAATACTATTTCATTATTAGTTTTTTCCATAGTTTCAAGAACTTTCTCTGAATACTCATTCATCTGATTCATTTTACTTACGTATTCATCATCAGTTCGTATTGCAAAATCATTTACATAATCTTCAAGCTTGTTATCAAATCTCTGTTTTATAACATCATCAGATTCAGCAACAGCCTTATTAACAATATTTTTAATTTCTTTCTCACTAATCTTGGTAATCTCTTTCATATCAGAAGAAGACAGCTTCTCAGTTATAAAGAAGCTGCCTACAAAAATCAATATTCCGATTACAACTAGCCCTATCTCAAGACCTGCCATATTATCTCCTTACATATTATACTGATATATCAAAGGATGAGTGTCCATCCTTTCTCTTAACAACACCGTCTCCTTCTTTTTTCTTTTCTTCTTTCTTATTCTTTTTCTTTTTATTACCTCGATAGGCACCATTTCCTGAGCCATCACCCAAATCATATTTGTCAGTCTTTTGCTCAAGTTGATTAACAGAACGACTCTGTTCATCCTGTTCCTGCTCGAAGCCAACCTGTATATTAGACTGGTTTACTTCAGGTCTACTATCTTCGTTAGCTTTAATATTACCAATCTCAGCGGTATTCTGAATCATTCCATTAAAATTAATTGGACTCAGCGACATACTAACCACCTCCTACAGATTATTTACAACTATTTCCCCATTCTTCTTCTCAAACTGACAGAAGCTTCTCTTATCTTTTACATTAAATGTAATATCCGATATAGTAATGGATACACCAGGGAAAATATCCTTTGAAACCATTACTTTAGCGTGTCTAGAAGTAATTAATTCCTGATGAAGAGCATTGAATTCCTGCTGATTCTCTTCTAGCATCTTGGTATTCTTGGTCAGCTCTCCTGCAACCTTTTGAAGATATAAAGCATTTTTTTGATCTAATTGCTTTCCTTCCTGAATGTATTTGTTATATGTTTTGATAATCGGTTTGAGCTTATTAATATTCTGACTAAGAACAGATATCTCCCGTTGTAATTGGACATATCTCTCTTTCTTATCAGGTGCCATTCCAACTTCTATCTGGGTTGCCGCACCCATAGGTGAACCAATTGTCTGAGCATCAACTTTGCCGCCAGCTCTAATAACACCACCGGCAATAGTACCTTTACGCTCACATACAATAACATCATCAGAAGCTGATACATCAGAATACGTTATACTTCCCGCCTCAACATAACCACCAGAGAACACACTTGCATTCTCAATAAATTTCGTAATTACGTTGCCACCTGCATCAAGAAGACCTTTCTTCATACCATGGATTCCGCATTTAACAATAATCTGACCATCATCAGACTGAATCAATGCATCTTCTACAACACCATCTATAATTATGTCTCCCTTGGCAATAACCTGGAAGCCACCTCTTACACTACCTCGTATATGAACATTTCCATTGTATTCAATGTTGCCAACTGAATTGTCAACATCGCCACTTACTTCATATACATCAGATACAAAGACCTTACCATTTACCAGAGATACATGACCTGTAACTTCAGAATAAATCTCTGTCATATCTTCATTCAAATGAAGATTCTTCCCCTTCTCTAGTCTAAGAGTCTTGACGGTACGGCAAGGAATATCTCTTCCTGTAACATCTTTACCATTAGTACCCCTGTCGCCTTTATGAAGTCTGGCAAGCAAATCCCCTTCTTTTACCTGACATACATTATCAAGATTATGATAATCTACAGACCCATCTTCATTATGTTTGGGTTTAAGACTAGGATTAGTATTAAAGAAATATTCTATCTTATCATCAATACCATGTACAGGAGCCCTACCTTCAGCTATAACAAAATCAGTAAAGTAAACTCTGTTATTCATGAAGTTTATAATAAAGTCCTGGTCGATACCAAAATTAACATTTTTCTTGGCAAGCTCACCAAGAATATCCTTGGCATCCATAGTCATACCGTTCTTAGATGGTGGATAGAATCTGCAAGTAACTTTCATCTTATCAAGAGATATCTTATAAGACATGCTCTCAATAAATTCTAAGCCATCACCAACTCCGAGACTCATCTCCGACTTTGCATCACCACAAATCAATGCACGAAATTCCTGATTATTATAGTTCTCAAAGCCATGACCTTTCAAATACTCAGTACATTCTTTATAATCAGGTTTTACGCCATTCAAAACAGGCGGATAATAGACAACAAAGGCTTCATTATCTTCTCTATATTCAACTTGTATATATCCATTCTCTTGGTTCATATATAAGTCTCCCCCATACTAGATTATTTATCCAGCAAATACATCCATGTAATCACCCATCTTGCTTTTCATTTTACCAAGTGCCTTAGTATGAAGTTGAGATATTCTAGACTCAGACACCTCAAGAGTCATGCTAATCTCTTTGAGTGTCATTTCTTCATAATAATATAGTAAAATAACCTTCTTCTCTTTGTCTGTTAATTGTTCTAGTGCTTCGGCAAGTGCCTTCTTAAGCTCCTGCTTTGAAATAGCCGTCTCAGGCTGCTGGAACTGAGAATTACGTCTTGCATCCATGACAGGCTCTGCCCCCTGTTCAACATATTCATTAAGAGACACAACATTTGTAGTCTTAAGAATAGATTGCCATTCTATAAGCTCTGTATGGGAAATACCCAGCTCTTCAGCAATTTGTTTGTCTGTGGCAACTTTACCTGTTCTAGCTTCTATAGCCTTAACAGCATCATCAATTTTTCTTTGTTTTTGTCTAACAGTTCTTGGAATCCAATCCATCTTACGGATTTGATCAAGAATCGCTCCTCTTATTCTAACACTTGCATATGTCTCGAATTTGACATCTTTATTGACATCGAATTTGTCAATTGCATCAATCAATCCAAATACACCATAACCAACAAGATCATCAAACTCTACTGTATTACCAAGGTGCATACTTAGTCTTCCTGCAACCACTTTTACAAGTGGAGCATACTCAACAATAAGCTTTTCTCGTGTATCTTGTGAACGATTCTGACTATAGGATTTCCAAAGCTTATCCTTATCTACAGCTTTCATTTAAAAAGCCTCCATAATTAGTAATCTTCTTCGTCTTCAAATTCATCATCTTCGTCAGAATTATCATTCTCGTTGCTGTTAACATTCTCATTTGACGAATTATCTTTATCAGATGATTTCTCTTCATCTTTATCATCTTTTTTGTTATCATCCTCTTCCTCATCAGGAAAATTCTTATTGATAACAACGGCAATAATAATGCTAATAACCCCAAAAATGGCAAGTACGACTAAGAATCTAATAAAGAAAACAGAAAACTCAACTCTTTGGATAATAGATACTATACAAGTAATAAGACAAGCAACCAAAGTAATTATTAGTGGAATCGCCTTCTTCTTCATACCATTATCTCCAAGTTAAATTGTTTTCGTATCCTTACCAACGGAACGAATAATATAATCTCCTGTATTGCTATCTAATATAACAGTTCTACCATAATTAAGACCTGTATCCTCTGCCAGAAGAGGAATTCGAAGTTGCTTTAACATGGCTTTGCTGGCTTCAACATTACGATCGCCTATATTGATGCTTGATGTTGCTGCATTTTTCAAAGCAAACATCCTAGCCCCGCCGGCTATCTTAGCGACAATACGCGTTCTGTTGGCTCCGGCTTTAATCATATCATCATAAAGCTTCTTAATACCTGTATCAGCAAATTTTGCAATAACCGAGTTGTTTTTAATTTGTGTGCTGTCTGGCAGCATAATATGTGCAAGTCCACTAATCTTAGTCAAAGGATCATATAAAGCGATTCCTACACAGGAACCAAGTCCTATTGTCGTTAGACTATCTGGCTCTTTGCAAATTTTTAAGTCTGCCATACCAACCTTAATTGTTTCTCCCATAAAAACCCCTATAGTGGAATACCTAAAGCCTTCAAAATCTTATCATAAGAGCCTTCTTCTGGCATAAGGATGAAATAGCCGTTAATAGCGAAATCATCACCAAATTCAGTCTTAATCATAAGAGCATTATCACCTAACATACCAAATTGAATTGCAGGAACACTAAGAATAGCTGCCGCCATATCAACTGCCACATATGGAACAGTTGGCATAATAACCAAATTAGTAAGTCCTGACAGTGCAGACAAATATGAGCCTGCAATAATATTACCGATTTCTTTTATTGCTGATAAATCCATCTCGTCAAATTCGCCTTCATAATCAGCAGGCTTCATCATAAGCCTGTTAACGAGATGCCTTGCGCTTTGCATATCCATAAGGAACATCATTGAACCTTCAATATCATGTTCTACGCCAAGCATAATACCAACAATAATTTCATCTTCTGCACCGATTGACGAACCAATCTTCTCAACTGGCAATAATTCTACTTTAGGCACATGCATATTAATACGCAGATTAAGCATATTAGCAATTGCTGTTGTAGCGTTACCAGCCCCAATGTTACCTATTTCTTTCAATACATCAAGATATAATTCGTTAACCTCTTCCAAGCTAAGATTTGACATATCATTTTTCTCCAATCATTATATTGTCTCAACTGCATCTACAATTGCTGAAATCTCAAATATAGAAATGAGCTCATCACCATCTTTACCAATACCATTAATAAAGTTAGCATCAACCTTCTTGCTGGTATTCTGAACATTTCTATCGATTTCATCTTCACCAAGATTAATTACTTCCCTAACCTCGTCAACAATAACACCTATTAAACCTTGCGCTTCAAGCTTCAATATAATAATACGTGTCTTATTAGTATAAACGTCATCTTCAAGTCCCATCTTACGTCTAATACTCATTACAGGAACAATCTCACCACGAAGATTAATTACACCAACATAATGATGAGGTGCTTTAGGAACTCTCGTAATCTTTTGCATACGAACTATATTGTCAACATATGAAATATTAAGTCCATATTGCTCGCTTCCGATTTTGACAACAATATATTGAACTTTCTCCTGATTAACAACTTCCATTTCATTATTAGCCATGATTAAACCTCCAAATTATACTAAAGCATTAACATCAATAATTAATGCAACTTCACCGTCACCAAGAATTGTAGCACCGTTGATAATCTTATTATTATCAATAACTTTACCAAGAGATTTAATAACTATTTCCTGTTGTCCCATCAAATTATCTACAACAAGGCCGGCATGATTATCACCCTTCTTAACAATAACAACTGTTAAATTATCATCTTCTTCCTCTTTAGGTTCAGAATCAAGTAATTGATCAAGCCTGATTAGAGGAATAACAAGTCCTCTCAAATGAATAACTTCTTTAGCCTGAACGTATTTGATATCAGATTTAGAGATATTCTCAATATTCATGATAGAGCCAAGTGCTATAGCGTATTTCTCATCACGAATCTCAACCATAAGTGCCTGAATAATAGCAAGTGTTAATGGAAGTCTAACTGTGAATTTAGAACCAACGCCATATTCACTCTTAACTTCTACGTCACCACCTAGAGCCTCGATATTAGATTTAACTACATCAAGTCCTACACCTCTACCTGAGATATCTGTAATCTGCTTAGCCATAGAGAAACTTGGCATAAACAAGAAGTCTATAATCTCTTTATCTGTCAAGTCTTCTGCAGCATCTTCTGAAACAATACCACGCTCAATAGCTTTTCTCTTAACAGCTTCTGTATCAATTCCGCCACCATCATCTTTTACAACGATAATTACGTTATTACCTTCCTGATAAGCATTAAGTTCTATCTTACCTTCTTCAGGCTTACCTCTTTGCAAACGAAGGTCAACATCTTCTATACCATGATCGGCTGAATTACGAAGTAAATGTTGAAGTGGATCACCAATCTGGTCAACAACAGTTCTATCAAGCTCAGTCTCTTCACCAGTCATAACAAGATGCATTGGTTTGTCTAATTTACGAGACAAGTCACGAATCATACGTGGGAATTTATTAACAGTTGTCTCTATAGGAACCATCCTAACCTTCATAACAGATTCATGCAGGTTAGTTGTAATTCTCTCTAAGTATTCAATTTGTTCATGGAAACCTTGACTTTCAAATCCCTGATTACCATTATTACCTTCAGTTGTACTAATAGATACAAGGGAGTTCTTCGCAATAATAAGCTCAGATACCTGATTCATTAATGCATCAAGCTTCTCTATATCGACACGAACAGTTCTAGCTGTAACAGGCTTGTTGCCAGTCTTCTTAGCCTGCTTATTGTTAGATTTGTTAGAAGCATCTTTCTTAGGAGCTTTAGTCTCAGCTTTAGCCGGAACCTTCTTCTCTTCCTCTTTAGGAAGCCCCTCTTCCTGATCATCCTGATTATACATATCAGGAGTAACTACATCATATTCAACTCTATCAATCTCAGATACAGCACAGATTGCGTCCTTAATAGGCTCAAATTCTGATTGTGATGCAATAATAACACTAAAGCATAAATCGAATTTCTCATCTTCTATATCCTGAGAACTTGGATTAAATGCAAGAATCTCGCCAAAATCTTCTATTGCTTTAAATACGAGAAATGCTCTTGCTGCTTTAAGAAGACAATCACTTTGAATATATACTGTACACCCATAAAGTTTAAGTCCAGCTTCAGAAGCTTCTACTAATTTACTTTTACTAGACTCATCCACTTCCATCGTCTTAAATGGAGCTTCACCAGAAGAAGCCGCTTCTCCTTCTGACTTATCCTCTTCAGAATCACTAGCTTCTTCTGAAGAATCATCTCCTGATTCAGATGAACCTCCTTCTGAATCAATAAGATAATCATTAAGTTTCTTAATAAGAACCTCATTATCATTAGAACCTTCATCAGAAGTTGATTTAACAGTTTCAAGGTACTCTTCAACAGCACTTAGACACTCAAATAAGATGTCAATCATGTTGGAATTAACCTTTACATTGCCATTTCTAATCTCCTGAAATACATTTTCCATATCATGGGTAAGATGTTGCATCTTCTTAAATCCCATTGTTCCAGCCATACCCTTAAGCGAGTGAGCCGCTCTGAAAATTTCATTAATTGTATCAGCATTCTCCGGCTCCTGCTCAAGTGCCATAATATTATCACTTAAGCTTTGAATATGCTCTGCAGTTTCATCGATAAAGATGTCGAGATATTGACTAATATCCATAATATTTAACCCCCTAATTTTTTAGATATAGTTTGTGCTATTTTATTTAAAGGAACAGATGCGTCAGACAGGCCATTTAACTCAACAGCCCTCGGCATACCATATACAACGCAGGTTTCCTCATTTTGTGTTATACAATATATTTCTTTCTTTTCTTTTAAGGCTTCAATGCCCTTAGCGCCATCAGACCCCATACCTGTCAAAACAACGCACAAAACCTTGTCGATTTTAGTATCAATCAAGGATTTATACATTACATCAGCATTAGGTCTTAAATTATTAATCGGCGGACCATCGTAAACTTTAGAAATAAGATTACCTGACCTGTCAGTGTCAACTTCGAAATGCTTGCCACCCTGTGCTATATAGGCAACGTCAGGAAGAAGCAATTCACCATTTGTTGCTTCTTTGACTTTAATTTTAGACATATTATCAACCCTCTCTGCAAGGGAATTTGTAAATCCCGATGGCATATGTTGAAGTATAACCATTGGGACTCCCAAATGCTCTGGCAGCATAGGAATTAAAGTATGCAAAGCCTGAGGACCACCTGTAGAACACGCTAGGGCAATTATGCCAAATTTTCTGGCTTTTCCCATCGCAAAAACTCCTCAACAATTATTTGTATCGATTATATCACTACAAATGCTTCTCAGTAGTGCATAGTCATCTTAAATAACAAAAATTGTCTGACTATTCAAACTTTTTATGACGATTTCGCCTCTCTTCTTCAAAAATGAACCTTATTATACGCTCTTGAATCTTGGTATCTTTGAAAAGAAATTTCATTCTATATGCATATTTTCTAGTATCCGGGTTGTATTCTTTGCCAATAATCTTCGCTACAGTCTCAAGATTAGTCTTTTTATTATTAATAACTACTTCAAAATGAAGAAACAAATAATTAATCTCATCTAAATCCTTCTCAGAAATGAACCTTATTCCACCACCGGAAATATCAAGAATTGTTCCAAGACCTCTTATGGCAACAGGTCTTGTAACATCTTTAATCATTTCTTTCACGTCAGCCATCTTCTCAGCTTCACCCTCGTCATCTTCAAGTGAAAGGAATAACAGAGGTATGCTACACTCCATTCTATAGAATTCTCTTCTTTGGAATTTAACAATGTCACTTGTTATCTCGCTTTTCATTAGATAGAAGTTATCTTTTTTGAATCTCTCAGTAACAATTCCCTCCGCTTTGTATAAACCATTTGAAGTAGTAAAGACAAATTCATATCTTACGTTTAGAGGAAGCAAAATAATCTTGCCCCCCCGTGTAGGCATATGTAAGATAAAATTATCATTTTCGTCAAAATCAAAGACAGAGCTCATATAGGTTCCCACATTAGCACCGCCTTCATTTCTATTTACTTCCTGTAATAATCGTAGATCAACTTTACTTCCAGGTTTGATATCCTTAATATCCATACACTTCTCCATCTAACATAACTAGATTTTTATAAAACTATTAAATAATTGAGATATTCCCCACTTATAGCTTACTTTATCTTCCAATAAGCTATGACAAATTGTCTCAAATGCTCTTGCCGACTTTGCATTAGGCGAAACTATAGATACAATCTTCTGATTCCTTACAGCTTTCTCCAAAGCAGAATCCTGTGGTACCATCCCAAGGTACTTAATATCGCCTCCCAAGAACTTACCTGTTACTGTTTTTATTTTATCATAAACTGCCAATGCTTCGTCTCTTGAATTAACTTTATTGGCAACAAGTCTTATATTGGTTCCACTCTGAATAAAATTCGGACTTTTATAAAGGGCTTTAACAAGGGAATATGAATCAGTAAGGGAACTGGGTTCTGGCGTAGTTACAAGAATCACTTCAGGAGATGCCAAAACAAACTCAAGAACAGAATCTGATACACCGGCTCCAGTATCAATAATAAGAATATCCGTAAGTTCATTAAGGGAAGACAGATTAGATACAAGATAATCTATCTGTGCTTTAGTAAGATTATTAAGTCCTACTATTCCAGAACCGCCTGAGATAAATCCTATATCTTCTGGTCCTTTAGTAATTATATCTTCAATCCTCATTTCTCCTTCAAGAAGCTTCATAAGATTAAACTTCGGCACTGTTCCAAACATTACTTCAACATTAGCAAGCCCGAAATCCGCATCAAATATAATTACTCTCTTGCCCATGCGTCTAAAATGCACAGCAAGATTAACAGCCATATTAGATTTCCCAACGCCTCCTTTACCACTTGTTATTGTTATAACTTTAGCGTTCTCAATTATATTTTGCTGTTCCCTTTTAACTATGCTTCTTAGCTGTTCTGCCTGATCCATCTAGTTGCCTCCCAATAATTGTTTAACTAATTTTTGAGTGTCAACAACCTCAATATCATTAGGAACATTTTGACCGTTAGTTACATAAGATAAGCTGTTTCCTGAATACAATCTACAGTTTAGTATATTGCCAAAATTAGTTGTCTCGTCTAATTTGGTAAAAATCATATTAAAGTCAGTAAACTCTTTATAAGAATCAAGTATTTCTTTCAAATCGCGATATTTTGTTGTAGCTGAAAGCACCAGATATACTTCCTTTTCAAATTTGTCATCAAGACCGTTGATTAGTTTTACAACATTTTCCCGCATCTCATTATTCTTATGAGAGAATCCTGATGTATCCACAAGAATCAAATCATAGTCAGAAAGATTAGATACTTTCTCAGATAATTCCTCCGGTTCATAGATAACCGACATAGGAATCTTCATAATAGAAGCATACTCGCCTAATTGATCTGTAGCTTTAAGTCTGTATGTATCAATTGTAATAAATGCAACTTTTTTCTTTTTCTCCATCTTGAATTCAGATGCAAGCTTGGCAATAGTTGTTGTTTTACCAACACCGGTAGAACCAATAAAGAATACAACCATAGGCCCCTTCTTAGCAAAGGAAATTGTAGAAGGCTGTCCCATCTTAAGAATCATCTTCTGATATACGTTTGAAATGAGAAAATTAACATTATTTCCATTTCTAAAGACTTTTTCCATGTCAAAAAGGAGTTGATTTATATATTTTTCATCAACGTCATTATCAAGAAGTGTATTATATAACGTCTTAACAAATTTATGATTTGTATTAGATTTCTTAGGTGTTTTTTTCTTCTCTATAAATTCTTCACTAGAAGTTTCATTAACTGTTTTTTTAATACTTTGGGATTCTTCTGTATTAGGCAAAGGGTTTTCTTTAACTTCTTTTTTGGTACTTACGACATTTTCATTTTCTCTAAAAATCTTACTCAATTCAGCAAACTGTCTCTTAGTCTCCTCTAACTGAGCATCACTGTTTTCTTTTTTTACATCTTCATAAGATACCTTGATATCCTGATCTGCAACAGCTTCAAAACGTCTATTAACGCCATTAGAATTGTCAATATCCCTATCTACCATGGCTGTAACTTCAAATGAGCTCTTTTTACCCATTCCAAGAAAGCCACCTGACTTCTTTTCTTCTATATTCATTATTTCAGCATCACTACCCAGCTCATTTTTTGCAAGAGCAATAGCTTCTTCTTTCGTTTTGCCATAATACTTCTTAATTGTCATTATTTAAGGTCACCATCCCTACTGATTGTAATTCGATATTTGATTCAATTTCGCTAAAAGAAACTACAATTAAATCTTTAAAGTATTCCTCAGTTAATTTCTTATAATACATCCTTACAATAGGCGAACATACTACAATTGGCATCTTACCAACATCTTCCAGCTTCTTAATCTCCGCTTCCGTAGAATCCATAATCTTTCTAATGGTTTCAGGATCTAATGTAAGATATGCTCCCTGTTCTGTCTGCTTAATTGAACCCATAATCTCCTGTTCAACCTTAGGATCAAGAGTTACAACATCTGTCTTCTCATTAGGCACAAAGTATTTGCCGGAGATAGCAGACTTAAGGCCTTGTCTTACATATTCTGTAAGCACATCCGTATCACTTGTTGTTGTAGCTTTGTCAGCAAGTATCTCGAATATAGACAGTAAATCTCTTATAGAAATACCTTCCTTAAGAAGATTTTGAAGTACTTTTTGAATAGCACCAAGTCCCATAAGCTTAGGAGTAAGCTCATCAACAACAGCAGGATTAGACTCCTTAAGATTGTCAATTAAGTTAGATACATCCTGTCTTGTAAGAAGTTCAGCAATATGCTTTCTTATTACTTCTGTCAAATGTGTAGCAATAATTGAAGGCGGATCAACAACAGTGTATCCAAGACTTTCTGCCATTTCTCTCTGACTTTCGGTAATCCACAAAGCAGGAAGTCCAAATGATGGCTCAGTAGTAGGAATACCGGCAATCTCTTCCTCAATGTATCCAGGATTCATTGCCATATAATGATCAAACATTATCTCGCCTTCTGTAACCTGAATACCTTTAATCTTGATAATATACTGACTTGGATTAAGCTGAATATTATCACGAAGACGAATAATTGGTACAACAGTACCAAGCTCAAGAGCAATCTGTCTTCTAATCATTACAACACGATCTAGCAAATCTCCACCCTGGTTAACATCAGCAAGAGGAATAATACCATATCCAAATTCCAATTCGATTGGGTCAACCGAAAGAAGGGAGACCACATTCTCCGGTTTTCGAATCTCTTCTGCTTCTGATTCTTCCTGGGCGACTTCCTCTTGTATTGTCTCTTCCCCTATTGTCTTTTTCATGGACATACCAGCAACAATAAATGCCGCTCCAAAGCCTGCAAAAAGGAAAATATTAAGAGGTGTTACAATACCAAGTCCAATAAGTACACCACCTACAATGAACAAAACCTTAGGCAGTCCAAATAACTGCTGTATAAGAGTCTCTGAAAACTCTTCATTTTCTTTGGCACCCTTGGTTACAAGAATACCTGTGGAAAGAGATATAAGAAGAGAAGGAATCTGAGCAGTCAGACCATCACCGATTGTAAGGACACCATATTGCTGGATTGCTTCTGTAAATCCAAGTCCTGAATTAATTACACCCATAGCTGTACCACCAATAAAGTTGATAAATGTAATGATAAGACCTGCAGTAGCATCTCCTTTTACATACTTAGTCGCACCATCCATAGAACCAAAGAAGCTTGACTCCTGTTGAATCTTCTCACGCTTCTCTTTGGCTTCCTGGTCTGTTATTGCACCAGTATTAAGGTCAGCATCAATAGCCATTTGCTTACCTGGCATAGCATCAAGTGTAAATCTTGCTGATACTTCAGCAACACGCTCAGAACCTTTGTTGATAACCATAAACTGAATGATTATAAGAACAATAAATACAATTGCTCCAATAATTAAATTACCGCCACCAACGAAAGAACCAAAGGTCTCTACTACGTTACCCGGAGAGCCTGTTGTAAGAATCAGTCTTGTTGATGATACGTTAAGAGAAATACGAAAAATTGTTGTAAACAAAAGCAAAGTAGGGAAGAATGATAAATCAAGAACTTCCTTAACAAATAACACATTTAACAAAATAATAAGTGCCATTGATATATTAACAGCAAGCATTACATCAAGCAAAAAAGAAGGAATAGGTATAATAAAGAATATAACAGCTGCAAGTAAATATGCCGCAACAGCAAGATCGGTCTTTTTTACAGCAAAACTCATATGTATTCCTCCTTTCTATAATTATGCAAAGTTAAATATGTAAAAATACTATAAATTAGGATTAAATTTCCTGATTTCAGCAAGAATTGTTGCAACAGCTTCATACATCTCAGGTGGTATCTCCTGTCCTATATCACAAGCTGCATACAGACTTCTTGCCACAAACACATCTTCATGAATAAGGATATGATTCTTAATTGCCACATCTTTGATTCTCTGTGCCAGATAATCAGTACCTTTGGCAACTACAACAGGTGCTCCACCTTGACCCATATCATATCGAAGTGCAACCGCCACATGTGTAGGGTTAGTGATAACAACATCCGCTTTAGGAACATCCTGCATCATACGCCGCATAGAAGCTTCTCTCATACGCTGCTTCTGTTGACCTTTAATCTGTGGATCTCCTTCAGCATCCTTATATTCATCCTTAACTTCCTTCTTAGTCATCTTCATGTCTTCGTTGAATTTGTGTTTCTGGAATATAAAATCCGCAACACCAACAATAATATAGACAAGACTAATTCGAAGCCCCGTATCTATTATAATCTCACCAATAAGTCCAACAGCCTGCCAAAGAGACATATCATACAAGAAAAATAATTCGTTGGCATGGTCTTTTATACACATATAAGCTATATAAAAGATTATAAACAGCTTAACAATAGATAAAAGCAGTTCAAATAATGACTGTTTTGAGAAAATCCTTTTAAAACCATTAATAGGATTAAACTTGCTAAGCTTTGGAATCATCGGCTTTGCTGAAACCTTGAATTTAACCTGTGCCACTGTCACTATAAATGCCGCGACCATACCTATTAGAAAGAATGGTGCGCACATAAGAAGCATCTGAAGCATTGCATCTATAAATACACTACTTACAGTCTGTGTAGATAAGCCCTTTCTATCAGTAGAAATAATGCCTGGTATCGCATTATATACTCTAGAATAACTACCAATCATCCTTTCACCGATAAATGAGATAAATATTTTAAGTGAAATGAATAGAACTAATAGTCCTGTTGCATTTCCTATCTCTTTGCTTCTTGCAACCTGCCCTTCTTCTCTGGCTTTCTCTAATTTCTTCTGTGTAGCAGGCTCTGTCTTCTCTCCGCCATCTCCATCTTTGGCAAAGAATTGAAGATTATATTGTAAAATCAATCTATCTTCCAAAACAAATTCATCCCCTATATTACGTACTAGGAGTTAATCCTTCTATAGTCATTTTAATCATATTCTTCATTTCTTTGAATATAAAATCCGAAATATCCGGTAGCAGGAATATTGTAAGAAACATCACTGCAAATCCAACTAACACCTTAATTTGAATTCCCACCGCAAACATATTCATCTGTGGTGCTACCTTGGCCATAATTCCAAGAATACAGTTAAGAATCATAACACATGCAAATACAGGAAGTGTTATTCTAAATGCAATTATAAAAAAGTCTGTAATATAGCTAACCATTGTGGACAAAAGAGAATCAACATTAAATGTTGCTGCTCCCAAATTGATTACTGAAAAAGAATCAATAAACGCCTTTAACACATATTGGTGCATATTAGTTACAACAAGAAGCATCATGAGGAAATAATAATACAACTCTCCTGATACAGTTATTTGCATATTAAGAGTAGGATTAAAATCCTGAGCCATAGACAGTCCCACATGGGTATCTATCATATTTCCCGCAAACGAAATAATGGAATTACATATATTTGCCATAAACCCAATTAGCAATCCTGTAATTCCCTCAATCAAAACCAAAAAACCATATCCAACTGTAGTTGTATAATTTGCCATAGTTGGTGAGATGCCATAAAAAACCAAAATCGACATAAAGACTGACACACCAACCTTAACACGATAAGGCACATTCCTTTGTCCAAAAAAAGGTGCAACAAAAACAAAGGTGGCTACTCTTACTAAAATCAGCAAAAAATATTCAAAAGTATTAAGATTAAATGTTGTACTTATCATTGCACTAGCCTATATATACGCTAAAATTTGACCATAAATCGTTCATAAAACCTGTAAGATTATTAAGAATCCATGAGCCAAAAATAATAATTCCTATAAAAACTGCCAAAATCTTAGGAACAAAAGTAAGCGTCTGTTCCTGAATAGATGTTACAGTCTGAAAAATACTAATTATAAGACCTACAACAAGAGATATAAGTAGTATGGGAGCTGAGCAAATAATAACATTGTACAATGCTTCTCTTGCTATATCTAAGACCTGTCCCTCTGTCATAATTTCTCCTCACTTACGCTAATAAAATGTCTTAACCAAACTTCCAATTACAAGATTCCATCCATCTGCTAAAACAAATAAAAGTATCTTAAAAGGCAAAGAAATTGTCGTTGGCGGCAGCATCATCATACCCATTGACATAAGTACTGACGAAACTACCATGTCTATGACAATAAATGGAATATATATCAAAAATCCAATAATAAATGCTGTTCTAAGTTCACTAAGTATAAAACTAGGAACAAGCACAGTAAATGGAATCTCATCATAGTCATTATATGTAGTATTAGAAATCTCACAGAACAAATCCAAATCCTTCGTCTGTGTCTGTCCATACATGAAATCCCTTATAGGCTTGCCAGCCTTCTCAATTGCTTCTTCCTGTGTAATCTCACCTTGATCTAGCGGCTTTATTGCATTGTCATAAATGCTTGTAAATGTAGGCCACATAATAAACAATGTAAGAAACAGTGCCAGACCAATCATTACCTGGTTAGGCGGAGAAGTCTGTGTTCCAAGAGCAGACCTTGTAAAGTGTAATACAACAATAATTCTTGTAAAACTAGTCAGCATTACAAGAATTGAAGGTGCTAATGCAATAACTGTAAGAATTATTAGTATCTCTACTGTTGCAGACAGAGAACCTGTATCCCCATTAAAGGATAGATTAAATCCAGTTCCGGTAGCAGTTCTTGAATTACTTGCATTAGGTGCATTAGGCGTTGCGCCATATTCAGTTGCATATGCTGTGTCTCCAAAGAAAAGTGCACAGCCAATAGCTATTGCAATAGCTAGACTTATTACACTAGCAATACAATATATTTTCTTCCACTTACTCATTTTAGTATATAGACCCTATTACTTCTTAGATTTCATCTTCTCTATTATTTGGCTAAAACCTGTAGACGCATTATTATTGTTATTATTATTCTCAGATACAATAGAATCAAGATCTATTAATTCATCTTCATTAAGTTCACCAAGTAATGTCACTTCATTCTTACTTAATCCCACAATAAGATATTTATTCTTACCACAGGCAATAATCTGAACATACTTATCCGGTGAAAGCTTAAGGGTTTCAATAATCTTAAGATTCTTATTAAAGGAGCGTCCTTTCTGATAATTAGCCAGCCATCTAGTCGTATAATATGCTAATACAAGCACTACAACAAAGCATACTAATACAACAATTAGTTGAAAGAAGCTCTGGCTTGTTGAAATCATTTATGCACCTATCCAATTACTTTCTTAACAGCTTCTAATACACGCTCTGCTTGGAAAGGCTTAACAATAAAGTCTTTGGCTCCAGATTGAATAGCTTCAATAACCATCGCCTGTTGTCCCATGGCAGAACACATAATTACACAAGCATTAGGATCTTTCTCTCTAATTCCCTTTAATGCATCAATACCATCCATCTCAGGCATTGTAATATCCATAAGAACAAGATCAGGATTATGTTCTGTATAAGCATCAATAGCTTTAACACCATTCTCTGCTTCACCTACAACATTGTAGCCATTCTTAGTAAGAATGTCCTTAATCATCATTCTCATAAATGCTGCATCATCACAAATCAAAATATTCTTTGCCATCTCTCTAATCTCCTTAATTATTTCATTATTTCGGTTATTCTAATACCGAAAGATTCTTCAATAACAACTACTTCTCCTTTGGCAACGTATTTGCCATTAACAAGTACATCTATGGGCTCACCAGCAATCTTGTTAAGTTCTAAGATTGTTCCAGGTGCAAAATCGAGTATCTCTTGTATTGACTTGTGGGTTCTACCAAGTTCAACAGTAACTTCTAGCGGAACATCCATAATCAAATCAATATTCTCAGGTTGCAATGCTGTAGGATATGTACCAGCAAATGGTTGGAACTGAGCTGGTTGAACATTTACCTGTTGCTGTGGCATTGCCATCTGTTGCATCTGCATATCTGGCATTGGCGCCGCTCCCATAGGTGGCGGTGCAGCCTGTGGTGCCGGTTGGGGTGTAGCCTGTGGTGCTGCAGCAGGTTCCGGAGCCGGTGCAGGTGCTGGTTCCTGAGCAAATGCTTCATCATTAACAGTAGAATCTGAATCGTCCTCCATATTAGATATTACTGATGAACACATCTCCTTAACTAATGGAATAGGATACAGTTGCATCAAGAAACTATCAACCAAGTCCCCAATTTGTAATTTGAATGTAATCTTAACGAAAGTTTCTTTTAAGAAGTCATCAATCTCGCTTCCATCACCAGCCTCATGCAAATCGATTAAATCTGACGATGGTGGACTGATATCTACCATCATATTAAGCATTGTAGAAAGGGATGTGGCACTTGAGCCCATCATCTGGTTCATTGCTTCACTTATGGCACTTAAATGTATCTCTCCGAGTTCTCCATCAAGATTAGTACCATCTCCCCCCATCATAAGGTCTGTAATAACCTTAACATCATGCTCAGATAATACTAGCACATTACTTCCATTAAGTCCCTTAGTATATGAAATTTTGATTAAAACACAGGGTTTCTCATACTCGTTAACAATATCATTCCAACAGGCTAGGCTAACGACAGGCGTTGAAATATCGACCTTCTTATTAACTAGCGAGAAAAGTGTAGTGGCAGCAGTTCCCATACTAATATTGGCAACTTCTCCGATTGTATCAATTTCCTGATCAGATAATTCATTACCAATACTACCATCAGTAGCAACTCCTCCACCTTCAGCATTGCTTTGGGCGAACAAAGCGGCTATTTCTTCTTCTGATAGAACGTCACTCATTCTTCTTCCTCCCTAACTACTGACGTAATACGAACAGCATAGTTTTTGCCAGAGGATCCTGGCAAGGCGGTAAATTTCTTCATGTCGCCTACATATATATCTAGTTCACTATCAACCTTCTTGTCAAGTCTAATTATATCACCAACCTGAAGAGCACCAAAATCAGCAACAGAAATTACATTATTGCCAAGTACTGCTTTGACAGGAATAGATGCCTTTGATATTAATGCTTCAATATTATCAGCATATTCGTAATCTTCTCTCTCCTGCATATTAGAATACCAGAACTTAGTATTCAATTTGTCCATTACAGACTCTAATGTAAGATAGGGAAGGCATACATTCATAAGTCCTTCAACTTCACCAATCTTAATATTAACTGTAACAATAGCAATCATCTCTGATGGTGAAATAATCTGAGCGAACTGTGAATTAGTCTCAATACGCTCAAGTCTTGGTACAACATCAACAACATTAGCCCAAGGCTCTCTAAGCAGCTCTACACAAGCCACCATTATTCTCTCAACGATTGAAAGTTCAATCTCTGAGAAATCTCTTACTTTATCTAATGGCTCTCCTTCTCCACCAAGCATTCTATCAACAATAGCATAGCCCAGCTTCGAAGCCATCTCCATTATTATACTCCCCTCTAATGGTGCGAAATCAACAATCCCAAGAAGTACGGGATTAGACAGCGCATTAGAGAATTCCATATATGTAACAGCTTCGGAGTTCATCACCTCAACCTGTACATTCTTGCGAAGATAAACCGGAAGATTAGTTGATAACAATCGACCGTAATGCTCAAATATAATCTCTAGTGTTCTAAGGTGTTCCTTAGAAAATTTGGAAGGACGCGCGAAATCATAGTCTTTGACTTGCTTCTCAGAACTATTGCTCTTCATCTCTTCAGCGTCTATTTCACCAGAGCTAAGCGCTTGTAACAGGTTATCTATCTCGCTTTGAGATAATACGTCTCCCACGCTTTCTCACCACCTTTTATTTAGTCTTATTGATAAGTAGCACTTGGGAAACCAACACCTACTATAAAATCATCAACTCCATACATATCCTGAATCTTCTTAAGGATTTCGTTTTGAATTGCAGCTTGATCATTTCTTACTTCATCAATAGTATGTTGTGATACAACATTATTAATCTCAGTTGTTATAAGGCTCTTCTTCGTCTCAAGATCTTCCATATACTTACTGTATACATCACTTTCCTTGTTAATAGTGAGAGAAACCTTAAGTACAGCGTAATGATCCTTGCCATCTGCACCCTTCTTAAGATTAATTGTCATACCTTTATCATCAGCTTCTTTATTAAGATCATATACTTCTAATTGATCAATTGAATATGAGCCACTTCCTCCAGCTTCATCGCCAGCACCGGCTTTCTGCTCTAATTCAATTGCTGTCGCAACAGAAGCCACCAGACTATTGGCCTTATTAACATATGGAACAAGAACAAATGTTATTATTCCAGTAAGTATTAAATTAATCAAAACAAGAACAAATGTTATTACAGTTAATAAATTCTTCTTCATTACAAAACCTTTCATTCATTATACATCAGATGTATATGAGTTAAATATTTTAATTTCGACTCTTCTATTCCTTGCTCTTCCTTCTGGAGTAGAATTATCTGCTATAGGAACATATTCTCCTCTGCCGGATGATTTGATATTCTCAGCCGGTACACTAGAAAAACTTCTAATCAAATCAGCAACATCAAGTGCTCGATACATTGAAAGTACATTGTTATCCTCATACTTACTAGAACCGGTAATAGGAACATTATCAGTATGACCCTCAACATCAATCTCATTGCTTTGATAAGAATTAATAATAGATGCAAGTTTCTCTATAATAGGTATAGCCTCTTCCTTAACTTCGGCATCTCCTGAATCGAAAAGCAATGCTCCATTAAGTGTTAGCTTAACGTATTGTCCATTATATTCTGTCTCAACAAGATTCTGCATTTGCTGTGCTTCTATAGCCTTCTCAATTTGTTCAGCCATCTTCTCGCTGGCAGCCATAGTTTGTTGCTGAATAAATTCTTCCGTCTGTTCCTGCTCCTCTGGAGCTTTCTTATCATTATCATTCTCACCAGCTGAGCCAGTAGAATTATCCAAGAAAACATCGAATTGTTCCAGCATTGATGTTCCAGATGAAACCAATTGTCCTTCTCCTATTGATGTACCACCTGCTGGAAGTACTGAAAAAGACTGTTGAAATGAAGCAACTACCATCTCGAATTTCTCTGCATCTACAGTAGACATTGAGAAAAGTAATACGAAGAAGCAAAGAAGCAAATTCATTAGGTCACTAAAGGTGGCCATCCAGGCAGGGGAGCCTTTAGGTGGCTCTTCTTGTTTCTTCTTAGCCACTAGCCTTCACCTCCACCTTCTTCATCTGATTCAAGTGCACCTCTATCCTTAGGTGGCAAGAATGTCTTAAGCTTTTCTTCAATAACACGAGGGTTCTCACCTGCTTGTATAGATAAAAGTCCTTCAACAGTTATTTCCTTTAACATAATCTCAAGCGCATTATTAACGCCAAGCTTTGCTGCTGTAGGACCAGCAAGCCAGTTAGCAATTACCGAACCATATAAAGTTGTAATCAAGGCAACCGCCATTGATGGTCCGATGGTAGAAGCATCTGACATATTGTTAAGCATCTGAATAAGACCAATAAGGGTACCAATCATTCCCCATGCAGGACCCATCTCTGCCCATTTCTCCCAGACACCTATAACTTTCTTATGTCTAGACTCAATAGATACCAGGTCAGTCTCTAAGATACCTCTAACAAGTTCTGGATCAGTACCATCGACAACAAGCATAATTCCTTTCTTAAGAAATTCATCATCAATGTCTCCGGCAGCTTCTTCAAGGGCGAGAAGTCCTTCTTTTCTGGCTACGTTAGACATGTCTATAATGTTAGTAATAACATCATTAACATTACCAACTTTAGGTTCTTTAATTGTAAGAAGGACACCCTTCAAGCCATTAATAAAATCCTTAAGCTTGAAAGAAGCCAAAACGGACATTAGCGATCCACCAAATGTAATGATAAAAGATGGAACGTCCAAATAACTGGGAATAGAACCATTATTAGAAATGATTCCAAAAAGCATAAGTCCTATACCACCGACTAGTCCGATTAGAGACGCTAAATCCAAAACTAAACACCACCTAATAAATATTATGTATACTTAAAAAACAACACAAAAGTGCATAATCATACATTTACTTAATCTTACTAGATTTTGGCTTTCTTGTAAACCTTATTTTATATATATTTTATAACAAAATTACTAAATGTTGTGCTTTTTTTGAAAAAAAGAATAAAAACATACAATTTATCCATTATAAAGGAAGTTTTTTAATAATTAATTAACGCCAAGTGCTATTGAAATTCATATATAGCATCTATAATAGATATAATAATATCTAGTTATTTAGTGATTCTTCACTAAGAGTATGTATGATATTGATAAAAAGACACATAATTAGAAAGACGAAAACCAGCGTTCAATGCGCCATCGTGGCGCTGAACACTTACATGCTACACCCACAAATCACCAGCACTTGGCTTTTGATAAAGCTTAAGAACTCATTTACAAAGTAACGCAAAGTCTACACAGCAACACATAAAACATATCTTGATACGTTTTTTATTCAAGCTATAGTATATGTTTTTGTTTGATTAATAGAAGAAATTTTGCGCAATGGAATGCGCAAAAAAGCGCTCAGCACCTGGATGGTGCATTGAGCGCTGTTTTCTATCATAATTTCCCTATAGTACTTAGTATCAAACAATTACATATACTTAGCGAAGAATAACTCAGTATCAAGATATGTTATGTTTGATGCTGTGTAGACTTTATATACTTTGAACTAATTATCTCTTAAGGTTTACAAGTTCTTCAAGCATCGTATCACTTGTTGTTATAACTCTTGAATTAGCCTGGAAACCTCTCTGTGTTGTAATCATTTCAGTAAATTCTGCTGAAAGGTCAACATTAGACATTTCAAGCTGTCCAGTATTCATGCTACCACCATCTGCTGTAACTTCAACACCAATTCCATCAAAGTCACCAGAGTTAAGAGTAGTTCTATAACAGCTATTACCTGTAGCTTCAAGACCTGATGCATTAGCAAATTGAGCAACTGCTATCTGTCCTAGAAGTACTGTATTACCATTGTCATAAGAGCCGTATATCTTACCTGTACCATCAACAGAAAGACCTGTCATTGTACCAAGTTTCTTACCTACGCCCCTTGTTCCTGATATATCACCTTTGTCAATTGCCATTGTTGATGTACCGCCATTATCATAGTTTAATGAATTCTGGAAGTTAACATCAATAGTTCTGAACTGAACACCAAATTGTGTCATATCAAGATTCTGTGACCTATTACCGGCAGAACCAATAAATGAGAAGGAACCATCAGCTTTATTAAACTGTAATGTATGATTGGTTGTAGGATATGTCATCTGAAGGTCACCATTTGTTGCACTAATATCTAATGTAGCGCCCGGCTTACTGATTGTCGCATCATCTACACCATAGATTTCAGCAAGTGAGAAGAAATGTGTTGCTGCACTTACTGCATCCTTAAACCACAAACCTTGAACTCCACCTTCAGTTACAATACCACCATTTCTCTGATATGTCTTCCCCTCATATACAGTTTCAATTATGTTACCTGCTGACGTATTAAATGTAAATCCATTCTGAAGACTGAAGCCTTTTGTTGCAGTTGTATTAGTACCAAATACTTTGTCAAGAGTATTGTTTACAGGGTCTGCATCCATCCATGCTTTAAGAATATCGTTATTGTCATCATCATAGATATTAGATAATTCTACAGAATATGTACCATTATCTCCATCCACTGATCTTACAGCAAACTTAGCTGTATATTGATATCCTAAGTTATCAAAGAATGAAAGACTCATTGCATATCCATCATCACTTGTTACGTTAGTATCATTCTTATCAATAACGCCTTTAACATTGGCATTCTCAGTTGCTTCCGGTGGAGAAGTAAGGTTTTCTGCACTCATAACACGAAGGGCTGATACAGTATCCTTCCTGATTGCCTGAGTGGTAGGATCAACTTGCCAACCCATTACCATATATCCTGTTGAGGACATACACAGGTTACCATTTCCATCAATATAGAAAGAACCAGAACGTGAGAATAAATTCTCTGAACCATTATTAACAATAAAGAAATTGGTATTATTTGAATCAGTAAGTTTGATATCAAAAGCCTGTCCAGTTGATTGAGCTGCACCAGCTGCTGTGATACTTACCTTTGTTGAACCACTTGTTACACCAAGACCAATCTGGTTGGCATTCTTACCACCAGTATTCGCTGTAGCTCTTGATGCTCCTGATGTTGTCTGATACATGATATCAGTAAATGTGGTTGAAGAAGATTTGAACGCAATTGTGTTAACGTTCGCGATGTTATTACCAATAACATCCATTTTTGTCTGGTGAGTCTTAAGACCTGATACACCAGAATAAAGTGATCTCATCATAATAAATGACCTCCTCTTTAATTAGAGGGCTGTATAGGCCGCATCAATCAGTCAGCGGCCATAGCTTCCATAAGGTCCAGCTATGCAATAACAGCTCCATCTATATTTGTGAATACATTACCGTTAGATTCTTTCTGATCTAATGCGGTTACTACTGTTTGATTAGGTACATTAACAATAAATGCTAATTGATCCATAATCACAAGGGATTCGTTAATTCCCTTTTCACTGGCTTTCATTACACCAGCTTCTAGTCGCACGTTTTGCTCTTCTGAGAGAGAAATATTTCTTTCATCAAGCCTTTTCGTTGCATGTTTTGAAAATTTTAATCCAGATTCTTCAACTGAAAGCTTCTGTCTTAATACATTTTCAAAAGAATTAGTAATTCCAGAAGATTGTTGCGACTTACTTGGTTGATTGCTAAGATATGTGTCGGCAATCTGTTGAATTGATTGAAAATTATTACCAATCTCATTCATAAGCTCATCTCCTATCTTCTAATTAATACTGCTATTATATTATTCGGCTTATTATTAACTTTCCTTTAGGGATGAAATTCTTTTTTCAAGTGATTCTAATGTATCATAGGATTCCTTGTTGATAAATTGTTTCTGATACTCATCCATTGAATCATATAATTTTCTAACAGCGTTAACTTTCTCTTCATCCTGAAGTGTAAGTGCCTGAAGTGTAGGAAGCTTTGCTACTGCATCTTCAAAAGACTTAGTTGTTAGCATTGCTGTGTAATATCTTTCATCAGCAACCGTCTCTATCTTGTCAATGTTATATAATCCATCATTAACTGATACATAATAGCCATCATCTTTTTTCTCTAAGAAATCAACTTTACCAGATACATATTGTTGATTGCCTTGTGAATCAGTTGTATTAATGATTACATATTTACCAACATAATTACTTGCTGTCATTTCATCCATTTTACTTTGAACATTCTGCGTTGCTTCGATTTGTGAGAAGTTTGCAAGTTCTGATACATATTCTGTATTAGTTGTCGGTTCAAGCGGATCCTGGTATTTCATCTCTGCAACCAGTAATTGAAGAAACATATCTTTGTCGAAATTATTCTTTGTTTCTTCTTTCTTATTATTAGCAAGCTGGTCAGTAACCACTTTACCATCTTTTATTTCTTGTATTAATGCCATCTTGTCTCCTTTCTAAGCCATGTAATTAACTGAATTGCCATGGTCTTTCATTATTTGAGCAACAAGCCTGTCTTCTTCTGACATAAGTCCTTGTAAATCATCAAGATTATTAAGGTCAATGCTTGTTCTTTTCGCTCTGTTAGAAGCCTGCTCTTCCTGTCTTCTGCCCTGCTCTTCTTTACCGTGCATTCCTTCTTCAAGATTTCTCTCGAATTCGTGGGTTCCGATAGATACTTCTACCGCTTCTACTTTAACACCTGCTTTGTTAAGACTTTCTTTGAGTTGGGCTACCTGATTCTCAAGCGCTTCTTTAATAATTTCATTTTGAGCAACAATTTGTGCTTTCATAGCGCCTTGCTTCTCCGAAACATTAAGATAAATCTTACCAAGTGACTCTGGATTAAGAATCATTTCAAGACTTGTAACTTCTTTGGTAATATTAACTCTTGCCTGTTCAGATATCTGGCTGATTAGCTGCATTGTCTGGAATCTGTTAAATATCGGCCTTGTCTCAGGAGCTATGTTTTGCTCTGTCTGGATGTTTTGAGAATCCATTGTAGGATTTGCCACAAAATGATTATTAGAATCATTATGTCTTGCCATGTTATCAGAGTTATTAGGATTATTAGTATTAACCTCTTTTCTTGTAAATGCTTCTTCTGGATTATTGACCTCATCTACATTATCAGTTGATACTTTAGCATCCTTTGATACATCATCCTTAGTTACATTTGATTCCTTGTTAACAATAATAGGTGTTACATCTTCATCAGATAATGCATTTTCATCTGATACTTTAGCCATTTCCTCTAAAGTTACTGCTTTGCCAGCATCTTTAACAAAAGATTCATCTAGCTCTATACCCTCAGTCATTTCCTTATTGTTATTAACAACATTTGTAACAACTTCGTTAAAAGTATTGGTTTGAGTAGAAACCTCCTTAATTACCGATGCTTCAAGTCCTGTATCCTCTAGAACCTGGCTGGATAAGTCTCTAACCTGGGATAACGCATGGGATAAGTCTTCATTAAGCACGAGAGATACACTGTCTTCTACATTAGCAACTTCAACCATAAGTTCTGTTACCTGCTTAGGATTTAACAAATCAGCAAATGTAACTTCAAGGCTTTCCATTGCATTTACAAGTTCATCCCCTGTAATATCAAGTGCATCTTCTAGAACCTTTGAAACTTCATTAGCGAAATTGTCAAGTATTTCATTTACCATAGAAACAACTTCTTCTGGAATTTCCTCAACTGCTACTGTAGATGTATCTTCTACCGGTTCTGCATTAGCTTTCGAATCGTCAACCTTTGTATCCTCTGGTTTTACATTCTTAATGTCTCTACTATCTGCTTTGTCAACTTTAGAATCATAAACTTTATCTTCTTTAGTTGTTTTATCAACTTTAGAATTATCCGTATCACTGGTTTTTTTGTCGGATACGTTGTTTTGACTCGAATAATTCTCTACTTTCTTATCCATGTTAGTAACATTTTTGTTCATAACATCCATAAAACTTGTAGAACTATCTTTGTCGCTTGCAGACACATTAGGATTAACCATTAAGTTAGGACCAATGTTTGCAACATTTCCACTTGTCATACAATTCCTCCTTTCCATATTAAATTTTATCTATAACAAATCCATAGCGGATCAGTTATCCTATCTAGGCTCCATAATTCTTGTAACCTGTGCTGCTGTATCAGCATTCATGGCTCCAAGAATCTTACCTCTTGATGAAGCATCCATCGCCCAGAGAATTTTACCTACAAGTGCAAGATTATCAGTCATTGTATTGAATATTCCTGCCGCCTGTGCCGGTTTCATACTAGAGTATGTCGAAGCATATTGCTTAATCTGTTCATCTTGCGTCGTCTGAGTAACAACCTGCTTATAAATAGCCTCAGCATTCTGAGGCTGTATTGACTCATAGTATTTCTTATATTCTTTTATATCGGGTGCTTTATCCGAAAAGACAACCTCTTGATAGAATTTTTCTTTATCTTCTTCGAATTTTTTCTGATTATCCTTATAAGTCTTAAGTTCAATTGCCTGCGCCTCAAGTTCAGCAAGATGAGCACTATCAACTCCACCCGCAGATTTGGCGGCAGCAAGTTCTGCTTCTAATTCCTTAATCCTTTTTACAGCATCATCAACAGTGGCAAATGTATATTGTGAATCTTCTTTTGCATACTCTTCTTCTACTTCCGGAAGAATCTTATTAACAACCGGTACGTTTTTAAGCACTGGATAAAGCACAGTAGAGCCAAATCCACCAACATCCATCTTAATAAGGAGTCCAAGAATCACAAGCCATATAAGGGCAATGAGAATTGCAACAAAGATAACCAGACCTTTACCTGAGCCTTCGTCTTCTTCATCCTCTTCTTCGCCTTCTTTTCCTTTTTTATTTTTATTCTCTTTTTCTTTCTTCTTCTGAGCTTTCTTCTCAGCTCTAGCTTTCTTCTTCTCTTCCTTATCAGCCATTAGCTTTCTCCATCTTCATCTGGTTTGTATGTATAACTTACCAACTCATCTGTTATCTTATTCTCTTCTGCATTAAGTTCAGCTTTAAATTCGTCGAAGGCTTTCTCTTTAAGATTCTCATGAGTTTTTCTATCTTTCATAACTTCATCAAGTCTCTGTCTTGCCTCTTCAACTTTCTTTTCAGCCATGTGTACATTAACCATTTGATCTCTGATTAGAACTTTCATGGTTTCAATAGCTTCTTTGATTCTTCTAATCTCTTTGAAATCAAGTTCACCCGAGGTTGCCTCCTTAAGATCATGCTCATAACCTGCGCTTCTAATAAGGAGATTAGTTAGCTTATCCTGCTCTTCTTGAAGTGCGGCATTCGCCTGACTATATGCAATCTTCTCCTGGCTTTCTATCTTCTCTTTGATATCTAGGATATTCTGCATCCTATAACGAAATCTAGCCATCTATCATTCCTTGAACAATTCTTCTAATGTCTTTATTTCATCTTCAAATTCGTATTTTGTATGAGTTTCCTGCATAAGGAAATCATTTACTTTATCAATTTTCTCAATGGCAAAATCAATGTTCTTATTAGAGCCATTCTTATATGCTCCAATATTAATCAAATCTTCTGCTTCTCTGTATGTGGCAAGAACATTTTTCATCATTCCTGCCGCCTTCTTATGTTCTCTGTCTGCAATGGCAGACATAACACGGGAAATACTTTGAAGCACATCAATTGCCGGATAATGATTTCTCTGAGCAAGCCTTCTATCAAGCATAATATGTCCATCAAGAATTGATCTTGCTGTATCGGTAATAGGTTCATTAAAGTCATCACCATCAACAAGGACAGTATAAAGACCAGTTATTGAGCCTTTATCTGAATTACCTGCCCGCTCAAGCAGTCTAGGCATCTCAGAATACACAGAAGGTGGATATCCTCTTGTAACAGGGGGTTCTCCGGATGCAAGTCCAATCTCTCTTTGTGCCATAGAAAAACGTGTAAGAGAATCCATCATAAGAAGAACATCTTTACCCTGGTCTCTAAAATATTCAGCAATAGAAGTTGCGGTTTTGGCAGCTTTGTTACGAATAAGTGCAGGCTTATCACTTGTTGCAACAACTACAACAGATCTTGCCATTCCTTCTTCTCCAAGATCGTGTTCAACAAATTCTCTAACCTCACGTCCACGCTCTCCGATTAAAGCGATAACATTAACTTCCGCCTTGGTATTTCTTGCAAACATTCCCATTAAGGTACTTTTACCTACACCAGAACCTGCAAATATACCTATTCTCTGTCCTTTACCTACAGTTATAAGACCATCAACCGCCTTAACACCAAGAGGAAGAACTTCTGATATAATCTCTCTATCCATTGGATCTGGTGGTGCCGCCTCTGCAGGATATTCCTGTTCCAATTCAAGAACACTTCCATCATCAAGTCTTCCAACACCATCTAAGGTATGTCCAAGTAGTTCATCACCTACCGGAATAGAAAGGGGCTTTCCTGTATTCTCTACCATACAGCCTACGCCAACGCCTTCCACACTATCAAAAGGCATAAGAAGAAGGCTTTTATCTCTAAAGCCTACTACTTCTGCCATTATTCTCTTACCGTCTTCTGCAATTATTTCACACAAATCATTAAGCTTGGCATCCGGTCCTATTGATTCAATAGTTAAACCTACTATCTTAGAGACCTTACCAAGCCTATCAAAATAAGTATTATCCAAAAGACTATAATATTTATTACTATCAATCATAACCAACCAATCATTATATGCTTAAAGCTCTCAAATCCTTGATAAAATTATCAAGCTCAACGCCGATGCTACAATCTATTATTCCACCGTCGCATTCAATGATACATTTATCATCTTCAAGAAGGGGGTCTAGAATAATATCAAGTTGAACGCCTTCTCCAACTTTCTCTTGTAACATATCTTTATTATCATCAAGATAATCTTTGTTACGTTCATTAACTCTTATAAGAAGAGTCTTGCTGCTCTCTACATTAGTAATAGCATTCTCACACAAATGAAGTAGAATTTCTTTCTTATCGCCAAATTCAATCATGAAGACTTTGCTCATAATATCACATACAACTTCAAGAACCTCTTTCTCCATTTCAACTTCTTTGTCCAAATATTCCTGACGAATCTGTTCTATCCTGTCTTCCATATCAGCCTTGGCTGCCTCTAAATCATTGGCCGCCATTGCCTGACCCATATCATAGCCATTCTTCTGCCCTTCTTTTATCGCCTGCTCTTTCATGGACTCAGCAGACTCAGTAGCACTGGCTAGTATTTCATCTGCCCTTGCATTGGCTTCAGCCAAGATATTATCAGCTTCTTCTTGAGCTTTCTCAACAAGATCGTTGGGAATTACTTCTACCTGAGAAGGCGCCTCCCCCTCTCCATCGCCAAAATCCTGAAAAATAGCGGACATATCATTATTCTCTTGTTCATATTCCTCCCTTTCTTCAGGAGTCATATTATCCAGTCGCTCTTGTTCTTTCTTTCGACGAAGTTCTTCCTCTTTCCTCTGAAATTCCTGAATCTTCTCTTCAACAAGTCTATTAGAATCTATCTCTCTATTTGTACCACTTTCATTTTCAAAGAGCGTGAAGAAAGGTTTTAATACTTTTTCATTAGACAACTAAATCGTCACCTCCGCCACGAGATACAACAATATCACCTTGATCTTCAAGTTTTCTAATAATACCAACAATAATCTGCTGTGATTCTTCTACGTCCTTCATACGAACAGGGCCCATGTATTCCATGTCTTCCTTAACCATAGTAGCAAGACGTGATGACATATTACGGAAGATACAATTCTGAACTTCTTCATTTGCTCCCTTAAGAGCCTTAGCAAGTTCACCATTATCAACATCACGAAGTACTCTCTGAATAGCTCTATCATCAAGAAGCAGGATATCCTCGAATACGAACATTTTCTTACGAATCTCTTCAGCAAGCTCTGGTTCTTCAATCTCAAGTGCTTCCATAATTCTCTTCTCAGTTCCTCTATCAACTGCATTAAGAATTGATACGATAGCATCAACACCACCGGCAATAGTGTAATCCTGATTGATAAGAGATGAAAGCTTACGCTCAAGTACCTTCTCGACTTCTTTGATAATCTCAGGACTGGTTCTATCCATAAGAGCAATTCTTCTGGCAACATCAGCCTGCATCTCAGGGCTAAGTGCACTAAGAATCATAGACGATTGCGCAGGTGCAAGATATGATAGAATCATAGCAATGGTCTGTGGATGTTCATCCTGAATAAAGTTAAGCACTTGTGAAGGTTCTGTCTTTCTAATAAATTCAAAAGGTCTAACCTGAAGTGACGCAGTAAGCTTGGTAATTACATCATGAGCCTTGTCGTCACCTAGTGCCTTCTCTAATAATTCCTTAGCGTATCCTATACCACCTTCAGCAATATATTGCTGAGCAAGACAAACCTGATAGAATTCATCAATTACTTCGTCCTTTACCTCTGGAGATATACTTCTGGTATTAGCAATCTCTAAGGTCAATTCTTCAATTTCTTCTTCCTTTAGGTGTTTAAATATGTCAGCTGATTTCTCAGGTCCAAGGGAAATGAGAAGTATAGCCGCTTTCTGTACACCACTTAATTCCTCAGTTGCCATTTCTATCCCCAATCGTCGTTAAGCCAGTTACGAAGTAATGTTGCTACTGCTTCTGGTCTTTCGTCTACAAATTTCTCAATAAGAAGTCTCGCTTCTGACTTCTCATTATATCCAATATCTTCAAGTTCATCTTCCTGATTAGATATTAATTCTTCAATTGTAAGTTCTTCTTCGACTTCTTCTTCCTTATTCTTTCTAAGTGTTCTAAATACAACAAATGCAAGAAGTGCAAAGATTAGAACTGCAAGTGCAATCTCGATTATAGTTCTAAGATCAAGTCCAATGCCAGATGAAGGCTGAAACATAGGAACATTATATGCCGTCATAGATATATTCTCTTCGGCAATTCCTGTTGCACGAGAAACGCTTTGTATCATATCCTGATCGACATCAGCTCTCTGAATATCGCTATTCTCTGCTTCAAATTCAGCAAAGGTCTGATCGTCAAGTTCGCCACGCTCCTTCATGTCATCTTCATTATATATGACAAATCTCTTAGCCACAACAGAAATAGATGAATTCTCCAAATCAACTGCGCCAACTTCTCTATCAGTTGTTGTTATTCTTTCACTAGGAAGATAATCCTCTGTAACATCAGAAGTAGTAGAACGACTAACTCCATTATCCTGAATTACGTAAGTCGTATCATTATCGTTATTATCTGTTCCCGGCACTCCACCAACACCTGATTCAGATTCCGAGTTGGACTCTGATCTGGAATCAAGATATCCTTGTGTCTGATCATCATTAAGATAATAGTTGTAATCTACTACATTAACCTTATCAAAACTCATACTAAGATTAGGAGCGACTTTAACATCATCATACATTTGCGAGCCAAGCAGGACATCCTTAACTCTCTTAGAAACAGCTGCTGCCGCTTTCTCTTTGGCACTAAGATTAGATGAAGCAGTTCCTGCACCTGATGCAGAGTCGCCACCTGAGAACAGCACATTTCCATCAGAATCCAGGATAACAATATTATCTGTTGTCTTATTACCAAGACCAGTTGCTATATACTGCGCAATTCCTGCGGCAGTATCTTCTTCCATCTTCTCTCCGCCCTTCAAATGAAGAATAACATTAGCATATCCCTCTTCCTTCTTAGAACTCATGGTTCCGTCATTCTCAGGGATATTAAGAGTAACTTCCGCTTTCTCTACACTATTAAGGGCAGACAGGTCTTTTGCGAATTTCTCTTCTAAGTATAATTTATATTTCTTCTCTTTATCAGCTTCTGTAGTACTAAAGCTTCCATCAATAACATCATTGATACTATATCCTTTGGATGGAATACTGTTAGTTCCAAGAAGAATATTAGCATTAGCCTCATCCTCAGTCTTAACAGAATAAGTCATACCATCCTGAGATGTCTGGTATTCAATATTCTCTCCATCAAGAAGTTCCTTGATCTTACTTGCCTGCTCAGCACTTGTTGCTGTAGCAAGAGTAATCCATGTTGGACGAGTAACTACATACGCCAAAATAACCAGTGCAATTATGACTATTGCCACTGCACTGATTATAATTGCTTTCTGTTTAGTTGTAAATTTTAACCACCATTCTTTGATTCGATTTAAAATGTTTTGTATCGCTTCTGGCATGATATTTCCCCTAACTAATTATCATGTTACATCTGCATATTCATTATTTCTTTATATGCATCTAAAAACTTATCCCTAACTGCTACTGTATATTGAAGTGCAACTGTTGCCTTCTGTTCAGCAACAAGCAAATCATGTGTATTATCAGATTCGCCAAGTGCGAATTTAATCTCTTCTGCTGATGCCTTATTCTGTAAAGTATTAGTCTCACCAACCATTCCCATTACAGAATTAAGCACACTATCAAAAGAATTGCCTGCTTTGTTATTATTATCAACAACCGAATTCGTTCCGTAACCTGCTGCAGGAACGTTAGTTGTCTTATACATAGCATTAATATTACCTACATCCATATCTAACTCCTATAATCAGAATTATTATTGACCAATCTTAAGACCATTAAGTGCCATGTTCTTAACAGCATCAAATGCAGTTACATTGGCTTCATATGCTCTACTACTATCAATTAAGTTAGTCATCTCTGTAACTGTATTAACATTAGGATATGATACATATCCATTCTCATCTGCATCAGGATGAGATGGATCATATTCCATAATGTAATCTGTAGTTGTATCTTCTGATACTCTGACAACCTTAACACCATCACCTCTGAATTCTGTTGCTCTTTTCATAGCATCAGAGAAAGTCGGCGAAGTATTCTTCTCCTGAAATGTGACAATTTTGCGACGATAAGGTGTACCGTTTTCTGTTCTTGTTGTATTGACATTGGCAATATTCTCAGCAATAGTATCCATACGGAAACGCTGTGCTGTCATTCCAGATGCCGCAATGTCAAAAGACTGAAATAAAGCCATACAAATACCTCCTGGCAATAATTACTTAGCTACCGCCTTAAAGCGAGAGAACTCTTGCGAAATACTCTCTGTAAGGGCTTGGTATTTAATCTGTTCTGATGCAAGCTCAACGTTCTCTGTATCAATATCAACGTTATTGCCATCAAGTCTGTAGGAATAACCAGCATAATCAGTAAACACTTTAGGTTGTAAACTGGCTACATCAAGATTAGTTACAGCACCATGAAGATTATCAGCCTTAGTTCTTTTAATTGCCTGTTCTAATGTAGTATCAAATTCCACATCCTGTCTCTTATAACCTGGAGTATCAACATTTGCTATATTATGAGCAATAGTTTTCTCTCTCATCCAGCTTGCATCCGCAGCCTTATCTAAGATATTGACGTAATCAAAAGCATTAGAATTAAACATAGGCTCCTCCAATCAGGGAATGCTTCCCCACTCTCCTTTACATTATTATATAAAATATTTCGCAAAATACAAGACTTTTTTGCATATATTGTGTTTGCATCTAATAAAAAGCACAACATATATCCTTTGTTAGGGGTTTGAAAAGGATAGAAATCAGGCTTTTCTGTGGTAAAAACACAAAAAGGACTTTAAAATAAAGTCCTTTTTTTACAAAACATTTTCATCCATGAAAATAAAATCTTATATTTACTTATTATCTATATCGGCAAGTTCTTCAAAAACTAAATCATTAATTACACGAATATATGTACCTTTCATTCCAGAAGATCTTGTCTCAATTACTCCTGCACTCTCAAATTTCCTTAAAGCATTAACAATTACAGACCTTGTAATCCCTACTCTGTCAGCAATTTTAGATGCTACAAGAAGCCCTTCATCTCCATCTAATTCATGGAAAATATGCTTAATTGCATCAAGTTCCGAATATGACAGAGTGCTAATTGCCGATTCAACAATCTGTTTGTTGCGAACTTCTTCATCATGCTCATCGTTTACAGCCCTCATCATCTCAAGGCCTACTACTGTTGTTCCATACTCACTAAGAATTATATCATCAATATTATAAGGCTTATCAAATCTATACACAAACAAAGTGCCAAGTCTCTCTCCCGCAATATAGATAGGTGAAATAATTGCAGAATAATCATCATATGACACATCTTCAAACCCCAGAGTCAAAAGATTAACATTTTCCTTAGTAGAAAGAATACTTAGAAGTCTCTCATTAAGCATAGGATCTAAGAATTCACCAATTTCATCAACAATAAGGTCTGATACTATAGAAAGGTCGTTATCCTCTTTGCCATGACTAATTCCAAGCACCTTACCCTTCTTACTAATAACAATTACACCTGAATCAAGTATTTCACGAAGCACTTTACATATATCGTTAAATACAACCTTCGTAGAATTATTGTTGTGAAGAAGATTACCAATCTTTCTTGTCTTATCTAATAACTGAACACTCATCTTGTATTAATTCTTCTCCTCGTCATCACATACATAACCACATTCATCATTTTGACACACAAGCTTCTTACCCTTTACTACCATATAGCCATTACATTTAGGGCACTTCTTAGACACTGGTCTGTTCCAGTTCATAAAATCACAGTCAGGATATCCTTCACATCCGTAATATGTTCTACCTTTCTTAGTCTTACAGATAATTATATCTTTGCCACACTTCGGACAATCTACTCCGATTTTTTCAAGATAAGGCTTGGTATTACGACAATCCGGAAATCCTGGGCATGCAAGAAATTTGCCGAATTTACCGTATTTTATAACCATATTCCTTCCACATTCTTCACAGATAACATCCGTTTCTTCATCAAGAATTGTAACCTTCTCAATTTTGTCTAGTGCCTCTTTTACTTCTGTATTAAGCCTTGGATAAATATCTCTTAGGATTTGTTTCCATGACATATCTCCGTCCTCGACTTCATCCAGCTCTTCTTCCAATCTTGCTGTAAATTTCTCGTCTACTATCTCTGGAAATGCTTTAGTCATTAAGTCATTAACAATATCCCCCATCTCCGTCACGAAGATGTTCTTGCCTTCTTTACCAATGTATCTTCTCTTAAGAAGAGTAGAAATAATCGGAGAGTATGTACTTGGGCGACCAATGCCCAGTTCCTCTAAGGTCTTAACTATAGATGCTTCTGTAAAGTGCGCAGGTGGTTGGGTAAAATGCTGCTTCTCTAGTAGTTCCACTAACTCCAGCTTGTCACCTACTTTAAGCAAGTCAAGCTTCTGATTCTTCTTATCTTCATCATCTGCATCTTTATATACTGACATAAAACCATCGAAAGCAAGCTTTGAGGTTGAAGTAGTAAAGATATAATCCTTAGCCGAAATCCTAACTTTAACAACGTTATAAACAGCATTTGTCATCTGACTTGCAACAAACCTTTTCCATATAAGCTGGTATAGCTTAAATTGTGCTGCATTAAGAGAACTCTTAACCATTGAAGGTGTTAAAGTAACATCAGCAGGTCTAATTGCCTCATGAGCATCCTGAATCTTGCCCTTGTTCTTATTGCCACCAGTATAATCACCTGCATATTCTTTGCCATATTCACTTTCAATATATTCTTTACAAGAAGCCTTGGCTTCATCAGATATACGGATAGAATCAGTTCTAAGGTATGTAATTAAACCAACAGTTCCTATCTTCTTAATATTGATACCTTCATACAGCTGTTGGGCAATATTCATTGTTCTGGATATTGAGAAATTAAGCTGTTTAGAAGCCTCTTGTTGCATTGTAGATGTGGTAAATGGAAGCGGAGTCTTCTTCTCCCTCTTTGATTCATTAATACTCTCAACTTCATAACTTGCGCCATCTAATTCTTTACAAATTACATCTAATTCCTTCTTACCATCAATATCTAATTTCTTATCTTTGTTACCATAGAATGCTGCTTCTATAGTATTCTTTTTGTTCTTAAGAGATACATCTAATGTATAATACTCTCTTGGAATAAATTCTGAGATTTCCTTCTCTCTTTGACAAATTATATTAAGTGCCGCAGACTGTACCCTACCAGCGCTAAGCCCCCTTTTAACCTTATCCCACAAAACAGGACTTATCTCATATCCCACAACTCTGTCAAGAACTCTTCTGGCTTGCTGTGCATCAACTAAGTCCATATCTATTTCACGAGGAGACTTTAATGCATCTTTTACTGCCTTCTTAGTAATCTCATTAAAACTGATTCTTCTGGTATTCTTCTCATCAAGATTAAGAGCAGATATAAGATGCCAGGAAATCGCCTCTCCTTCACGGTCAGGGTCAGTTGCAAGATATATCTTATCTGCCTTCTTAACTTCTTTTCTAAGAGACGCAAGAAGTTCTCCCTTGCCTCTTATTGTTATATATTTGGGTTCAAAATCATTATCTACGTCAACGCCAAGTGCACTTTTGGGTAAATCTCTAACATGTCCATTAGATGCCACTACTTCGTAATTCTTTCCAAGAAATTTCTTAATAGTATTTACTTTAGTTGGTGACTCAACAATTACAAGATTCTTAGCCATTAGTTTTCTCCTAGATATTACTTTATCCTAACATATTGATTAACGAAGACTTCCTTAATAAGCTTCTTATCACAGAGATTCATGATAGAATTAAGAACCTGCATCATTTCCAGATTAGATTCTGCAATTATTCTCTCAATATCTTTAGGATAGAAATCTAAACAACTATACACCAACAAATCCTCTTTTTCAAGAAGAAAATTCTGACAATTCATTAAAGCCCCAGTATATAAAGTGTTAATTTGCACGTCATCTAAGGCATTAACAAAGTCAGAAACTGACGTAATTATACCTGCTCCCTGTTCTATTAACCTGTTACATCCATGTGAAAGCAAGTCCGATATTCGCCCTGGAAGCGCATAGATATCTTTCCCCTGTTCTAATGCATAGTCAGCAGTAATAAGAGAACCACTCTTTTCTTTTGCCTCTATTACAACAACCTGATTAGAAAGAGCCGATATAATTCTGTTTCTGGATGGGAAATTATAATTAAGAGGTTTTGTACCAGGATAAAATTCTGATATTATTGCACCCTTTTTCTGAATCTGTACATATGTATTAATGTTATTTCTCGGATAACATATATCTACACCACAACCAAGTACAGCAACAGTAATACCATCTTCATTAAGGGCTCCTATATGTGATTCATTATCAATCCCCAGTGCCATTCCACTAACAATTATATATCCTCTCCTTGCCAGTGCTCCTGCAATCTCCTTTGCTGCCCATCTCCCATACTCTGAACACCTTCTTGCCCCAACAATTGATACACATTTATCAAATTTCTCAGGGAAAGTACCAATATAAAATATTCCATATGGAGCATTCGAAATAACCTTTAGTTTTTCTGGAAAATGTGCCATTGGTCTTGTAACAAGCTTCTGATTATATGATTGGAACTTTTCATATAATTTATCAATATCCAGGTTGTCTTTATTATCTATGATTTTGTCAGCAACTTTCTCGTTAATAATATTAGTTGATAGCAGCTGTGTTTTATTGGAATTATATATGTTTTTTGCGTTATATAAGCAATCAGAAAGTCTATTTTTCGAAGTATTAGATATATCTAACTTTGTAAACCATAATTCATATTTTAATAAATCACTTTCCATAGCATTTCTCCTATAAAAAGTTCTCGAAATACTTCTTGTCTAAACCTCGATACATTAGAGATTCACGAAGATGCATTATACTTATATTATCTTCTCTTGCCATATCAGCAATAGTCCTTGCAACACGAAGAATCTTATAATATGTTCTACCTGTAAGGGAATACTTATCATATATTTCTTCCATAAAGTCCGCTTCTTCTTTGCCAAGTCCACAATACTTCTCAATATCACTTGACGTAATGTCACTGTTGAAATTATATGATTCATTAGCAAATCTTTTTTTCTGGATATTATGAACTTCAATCACTCTGCCTCTAATGGTTTTCGATGACTCATTATCACATTTTTTAACAATATCTGAGTAGCTTACAGTTGATGCTTCTGCACACATATCAATCCTGTCAAGAAGTGGTTGTGATAATTTGTTATAATACCTCTTAATAGAGTTTCTATCACATCTACATTTATTAAGATCTGGATAAAAGCCACAAGAGCAAGGATTCATTGCCGCAACAAGCATGAAATTAGATGGATAAGTAAATTTGCCCGATGTTCTAGATATACTAATCTCTTTATCTTCCATTGGTTGTCTAAGAAGTTCTAACGTTGATTTCTTAAATTCTGTAAGTTCATCAAGAAATAAAACGCCATTATGAGCAAGAGATATCTCTCCAGGCTTTACAATACTGCCACCACCCACAAGACCCTGTGGACTTATTGTATGATGTGGACTTCTAAATGGTCTTTCATTAATGAGTCTGGGATTATCTTTAAATGTATTGCTTACACTTGCTATCTTAGAGCTTACAATACATTCTTTTCTAGACATTTTGGGAAGAATAGACGGAAGAGATTTAGCAATTAGAGTTTTACCTGCACCCGGAGGTCCAATCATAAGAAAATTATGCATACCAGAAACCGCTATCTCACATGCTCTTTTAAGGATTTTCTGCCCATTTATATTAGCAAAATCATGTGACAAATCGTCTTTTTCATATTTGTCTATATGTACGTCCTCTAAAGCCGGTATGTCACCGATATTAAGATAATTAATAACGTCAAGAAGATGCTTTACAGGAATAATCTTAATTCCTGTTGCAAGATATGCCTCATTTCTGTTATCGTATGGTACAATACACTCAGTTATATTATTATCTATTGCATCAAGAAGAATTGGAAGAACTCCATTAACAGAATTTATTTGACCAGAGAGTCCTAGTTCTCCAATCATCATAATCTTTCTATCATCATCATAATTAATCACTGACATAGCTTTTAATATAGCAATTGCAAGGGGCAAATCAAAGCCACATCCCTGCTTCTTAATTGATGCAGGATAGATATTAATTGTTATTCTTTTAGGTGGTAATTCATAGCCAGAATTTTTCAAAGCGGTTCTAACTCTTTCTTTCGCCTCTTTTACTTCCGCAGAAAGAAAGCCTACCATCTCAAAATACGGCATGCCAGAACTTACATCAGCCTCTACTGTTACAAGTGTGGATGTGATTCCCTGAAGAATCGCTGTACTGATACAACTATACATTTCATATTGGAAATCCATGAAAATTTAATAAAACATTTTGAATTAAGATGAAGATATACTAACATATAATATATGATTTGACCATATCTTTTTTTTAAGAAAACAAAATGTCTATTATCTAATCATTTCTGTTAATCCAACCTTCTTCATAACTTTTCTAAGAGTCTTATTAGCAAAATACGATGCTTTCTCGTCATTTTCTTTAATGCATTTCTCTATGTATGCTTTATCATTAAGAAGTCGATTATATTCTTCCTGAATAGGTGAAAGTTCATTTGCCACAGCTTCTCCAACCGCAAGTTTGAAATCGCCATAACCTTTATTCTCAAACTCCTTCTCCACATCTTCAATAGACTTCTCAGTAACAGTACGATATATGTCAATAAGATTGCTGACACCAGGCTTATTCTCCGGATTATATACAATAGATGCTTCTGAATCTGTTACAGCCTTTTTGAACTTTCTAATGATAGTATCTTTGTCATCAACAAGAAGTATAGTTGCATTAACATTTTCATCAGATTTAGACATCTTCTTCGTAGGATCTTGAAGAGACATTATCTTAGCTCCACTCTTACCAATATATCCTTCTGGAATCTTGAAGATATTACCATAGATATTATTAAATCTCTCTGCAATATCCCTTGTAAGCTCCAAATGTTGCATCTGATCTTTGCCAACTGGAACAACATCTGTCTGATACAATAAAATATCTGCCGCCATAAGAACCGGATATGTATATAGACCAGCATTAATATTATCCGAATGCTTCTGAGACTTATCTTTAAATTGTGTCATTCGGTTAAGTTCGCCCATATAAGTAAAACAATCAAGAATCCATGCAAGTTGTGCATGTGCCGGCACATGGGATTGATAGTATACACAATTTGCCTCTGGATTAAGACCTGCCGCAACATACAAAGCATATAATTTTCTTGCATTTTGTCTAAACTCTGTGGGATTTTGTCTTACAGTAAGGGAGTGCAAATCCATTACTCCAAAAAAGCATTCATATTCTTCATTAAGATTAACCCAGTTTTTTAATGCACCAAGATAATTGCCTAATGTTAGAGCATTAGTTGCCTGCATTCCTGAATATAATATTTTCTTTTCTTCACTCATTTTCTATCTTCCTTATCATTTTATTATTATAATACTTTACCAGATAATATACTGCGACTCTTATCAATAAGCATCGCGCCCTTCTTACTTATCCATTTTACAACTTTAACTTTAAAATCTGTATGCAGAATTTTTTTTCTAATTAATTCATTAGTTGCTTCTTCTCCATTGTCAGCAAGATACTTAAGAAGCATAACAAGAAGTTCTTCTGAATCCTTATGCATCATGTATCTGTTTTTCCCTTTTTCATAATACTCTAACGCACTTTTATCAGTATATTTACTCTTCTGATAATTCTTGCTGGCACTTACTCTGTCAACATACATTTCCACAACGTATCTTACAGGCATCTTATTGCCCTCAATGGGATGACCTTCCTTTAATGTGTAATCAATCCAATATTCAAAATGATGCTTATTTCTCCCCTTATGGTGCAGCCACGCCGAAGAATATCCCTTCTTTCTTCTTTCAGAATTATTAGGGCTTTCAGTACCCTTATAATATAGTGCTCCAGGAATAAACTCTATAGGATTGTATTTAGACAAATCATGAAGCAACCCCTGCTTATAAAGTCCAACTTCAAAGCACCCCTTCATAACAAGATGCCTGTGTCTCGTAATTGTCTTGTAATGCTTTATTGGATGAAACATATTGACTCCTTTCTATTAAGTATTGCATTCACATATAAATTCAATATGTTATAAAATATAATCCCTAATTATTATAAATACTACAAATTGCAAAGGATAAATTGCATAGAACATCCACTTTAACTTCTTACTGCTTATCCCCAATTTACCATTATACATATAAATAAGTGGCAGCGAAAGCAGCATAAATACGGCGTTAACAACTCCATAAGGTATCAAATATACAACAAATGCAGCAAGTGAAAATACAAGAAAATGCTCTTGTATATAATACATTATTACAATTAATAATATACCCACGTATTTGTAACTAAAATTCGCGAAATAAGAAACCACACATGCAAGTACAACGATTAGAATCTGACAGTAAATTGTAAAATTTTTACCCTTAATAACATATTCTTTATCTATCAAATATAGAACTAAAAGACCAAGTAATAGTTCAAAGAAAATATTCTGACTATAAGGATAGAAAACCTGATTATAAAAGCATATATTGTATGGAATCTCAGAAATTATTGCAAATATTCCAAGCCGTAAAAAATATTTCCAGATATTAGATGTATGTTTGTATCCTTCACATAGTAGAAAAGCAAAAATTGGAAAGCTGATTCTTCCTATCAATCTTAATATCTCATATTCAGGGAAGAAAACCAGCCCAATATGATCAATTAACATTGTAATTACTGCAATCCATTTTAGAATCGAGGCATTAATTATTCTAGTATTCATTTCCTGCCTCTTCGCTTCTTATTATCAAGGATTTCTACACTATCATTAGTTATCTTAGTCTCTTTTCCAACAAGAATTGTAATGGAACCGCCAGAAACCATAATATAATGCTGAGACTTTACATACTTTAACTCCTCAAAATTCTTAAATGAATTGCAGGCAACATACCACTTCTTATTGCCTCTCATTCTAGGAAGAGCAAACTTCTCTTCGTCATAATGGAAGTTATAACAGACAAGAATATCATCTTTATTATCTGAACCGGAATACTCACCTGCATAAAGTACCCCTAAGGCTTTCTTCTCATCACCAATACCCATCATCCATGGTTCTCTTCCATGATAAGACAAATCCGGTATACCAGTATGGTGATAATCATTCATATGCATTGGCTCTTCTAATCTTATAATAGGATTATCCTTCCTGAATCTAATCATAGACTTGGTAAATTCTCTAAGTTCAGTTGCAAATTTATTCTTAGGGAAATCAACCCATCCTATCTCATTGTCCTGACAATATACATTATTATTACCATTCTGAGAATTTCCAACTTCATCTCCTGCAAGAATAAGAGGAATTGCCTGTCCAAGCATTACTGCGCAAATCGCAGTCTTCATATTGTTAAGCCTTATCTGATTAATGGCTTTATTACTAGTCTTACCTTCAATACCATAATTGTTGCTACAATTGTAGTTATTACCATCTCGATTCTCTTCACCATTATCTTCATTATGTTTCTCTCCATAGGCAAAAGAATCAAACAATGTAAATCCGTAGCTACTGGCAGCATAATTAACGAAACCGTATTTCTCATTCTGTCTCTTAGAATTGTTGGCAAGTTCAGATATATAGCCATCAAAATGATTCTGTAATTGACGAAGAGCATATAAGAATTCATCATTACATACAAACAAATGCTTATTATCTTTCTCGCTATCTAATACTTCAAATGGATATTCGTGATAGAAAAGCTTTGTATCATAAAGATATGGATTCTTAACCATCCTCTTAATTGGCAAATCATTTCCCAGAATATGTATTCCATCCACATTATACTCACGAGTCCAGTATATAAGGGAATCAATCATTACCTCTTCGCTTACATATCTATTGAATGCGATTTCCATAATAATTTCAAGACCCTTCTTATGGATTTCATCAATCATCATCTTCATGTTATAAGAAGCATTTTCGCCGCCAAAATACGATGCCTTAGGCGCAAAATAATGGCCTTTCTCATAACCCCAATAATTCACTTTACCACTATCTTCAATAACATTCTCTGCCTGGAAATGTTCATTTAGGACAGTACTCTCCACAAGCCCCATTTCTTCAAATTCATATAGAGGCTGAAATTCTATAGAAGTAACGCCAAGATCTACAATCTCATCCAAGCATTTGATAAATCCCTTATAATTACCCTTATCCCATCGGTTAAGTCCATGCTTCATTGTATAGCCTCTCATATGAAGCTTATAAATAATCATATCTTTGGGTAAGATGCCTGGTTTCTTATATTTAAATGTATAATTATCAGTAGCAATAGCAGAATAAACCTTATATTCATTATCTTTTCTGCTCTTATCATTCCACACTTCTCTTCCAACAATTCTTGTTGAATATTCATCTAAAGTTTCCTTGCCATCTCTATATATAAGATAACAAATCTCATCAGGATTAAGACCTTGTACACTAATTGAACATACAAGACCTATTCTGTACTCAGAAGTAACATCTATTTTATCAATTAACTTATACGTCTTGATATCATAGATGTAAATATATGTTTTTTTTCTAGTTTTGGTTTGATAGGTAAATGTGATTAAATCTTTAGAGGCTCTAGCTCCAAATTCACAGAAATTACCTTCTTTAAGTTTCATAAAAATTCCGCCTTGTAAAACAATAAAATCGTCGCTTTTTGACACCTCACGACTTATTATACCACATCTATTGCTTTTTATATCATATTAAATTATAATCTTACAAGGTTTATGGAATTACGTAAATACAGGAGAAACTTATGAAAGAAAACAATAATCAAGAGATTGATGACGACGTAATGGTAACAATTGAACTGGATGGCGAAGATTTAGACTGCGAAATCCTTACGATTTTCGATATTGATAACCAGGATTACATCGTTCTTATGCCTGTTGACGAGAATGGCGAGCCTCTTGACGACACACTTGTATACATATATAGATACTTTGAAAATGACGGAGAATATAGTATTGATAACATCCAGTCTGACGAAGAATATAATCGCGTCAATAAGCGTTTTAATGAATTATTAGAGGAAGCAAAGTAACTATACTTCCATTTCCTCAATAAATCTGGAAGGATAGAGTTTCTCATTATTTCTCGAATTAATGTAACAAAGTGTAAGATTCGTCTTAGCTCTTGTTATTGCAACATAGAACATTCGTCTCTCTTCCTCTAAATCATTTATACTCTCAGCTTTCTTAGAAGGAGTTATGTTCTCATTAGCATCTAATATGAACACATTATCAAATTCTAATCCCTTTGATGCATGAAATGTATAGAGATAGACTCTACTACCTGACTCATTATTATCATTATTTTGAAATGTAGTTCTAATATTACATTCATCAAGAAATGATTTGATACTGTTAAATTCTTTAGACAGACTAAGAATTGAATCTAATACTTTCATATAAGAATCATATTGCTTTTTGGTTCTGGCAGTCTCTTCAATATAAGAATCGTATCCTATCTTTTTTCTTATATATAGTATTGACGAAGCTGGTCGAAGTATCCTGATTCTTTCAATATCCTGCTTCATTTCTCTTATTCTTTTTATCATATAAGGTTTATCATTATAATAACTAATCAAATCTTCAAAAGTAACATTTTCTTTGTCAAGAGCCATTCTGTTAATATAACGATTAGGCTTGTTATAGATTCTAAGAAAATCTCCTCTGGCAGAACAACCTAGTGATATTTTAATAAAGCTCATTATATCTTTAAAGATAAAGTGATTATATATGTTAGACACTTTGTCTTTGACATAGAAGGGAATTCCCTTGTTAGATAAAGCATTTATTATATTGGAATTCTGATTCTTATTTCTATATAGAATTCCAATACTGGTATTATTATATGTATTAAGAATAGATATAATTTCTTTACTTATCCATTCTGCTTCCATATTGCTGTCACAAAACCCAATTGTTCTTATAATTCCATCACAGGTACTATTAGCTATAAAGTTCTTATTAAATCTCATTTCATTATGATTAATAAGATTCGACGAGGCTCTAACGAGGCCTGCACATGACCTGTAATTTTTACTTAGAATAATCTTAGTACAACCATTATATACATCAGGGAATTTCTTCATTATGAGAGGATTAGCCCCTCTGAATCCATAAATTGACTGATCGTCATCTCCAACTGCAAATATATTATTAGACCTTGCCATCATTTTGATAATATCAAATTGTATATCGTTCATATCCTGCATTTCATCAATCAGGAAGAACTCAAACCTGTCCTGCCATTTCTTAAGAATCATAGAATTGTCGCGAAACAGATTAAATGTAAGATAAAGCATATCATCAAAGTCAATCTTCTTAAATTCCCTCTTCATATCCTGATATGCTCTATAGATTCTTCGAAATTCGTCTTTATCAAAGCCTGCCGGCTCATATAAATCTATAGGTGTCAAAGTATTATTAACAAAACTAAATTCTTTATATAGCCCCTCTATCAATTGTTCGTCTAATTTGATTTCCATGGAAATAATCGCTTCTTTGATAAATGAAATGAGACTTTGTCCTTGCAAAATAGAATTGGAGTCTATACGACTCTCTCTTCTAAGAATATTATAGAATACAGAATGAAATGTACCAAAACTAACAAGTCCTGCTCTGTCATTAACTGTTGAAGCAACAAACCTGCTCTTCATCTCAAGAGCCGCATCTTTGGTAAATGTAATAACAAGGATAGACTCTGGAGCCACATTATGAGATTCAATAAGAGTCTTAATCCTGTTAACTAATACTGTAGTCTTACCACTACCTGGACCTGCAAGTGTAATACAAGGTCCTTTATAAAAATTTACAGCTTCTAATTGATTATTATCAAGCATAATTCTCCCTGGCTTGACATGTAATAATCAATAATTCATCCCACTTAAGTGAAGATAATATAACATAATAAGATGCTAGTTGCAAGAAAAAACCTGCCATCCCTTAGATAGCAGGTAATATTATTAATACTTACAATGAAATGTCACTTTCAAGCTTATTAATTGCATCATTAATTCTTTTTATAGATTCTTCTTTGCCAAGCAGTTCCATAAGTTCTGTGGCTCCCCCCGGTGTCATTTGTTTTCCAGAAAGGGCTGTTCTTATTGGCCATAGCACATAGCCATTCTTAACCTCATGCTCCTTGGCAAATGCTACGAGTAATTGATATAGAGAATCATTAGTATAGTCATCATGATCTTCAAGCACAGGAACTAGCTCCTTAAGAACAGATAGTGAGCTCTCAGGTGTAGTCTTCATCTTCTTATGACGGTACATCTCTATATCATAATCAGGTACTGCATCGAAGAAATCAATATGACCAGGAATATCAGGAAATACTTCTATTCTGGTCTTAACCATATTGGCAATCTTAACTTTATCGATAGGTCGTGTAATAGTCTTATCAATAAAAGGCTTTGCAATCTCAAAGAACTTATCAAAGTCCATTGCCTTAATATATTCGCTGTTCATCCAGCGAAGCTTAGTGATATCAAATACTGCAGGAGACTTAGACATATGATGATAATCGAATACTCTGACTAATTCTTCTAATGAGAAAATCTCCTGATTATCCTCCGGACTCCATCCAAGGAGTGCAACAAAGTTCACTATTGCCTCTGTAAGAAATCCCTGCTCAACCAGGTCTTCATAAGAAGAATGACCGCTTCTCTTAGACAGCTTCTCATGATTTTCATTGGTAATAAGCGGACAGTGTACATATATTGGTACATCCCAGCCGAAAGCTTCATATAGTCTGTTGTATTTTGGTGATGAAGAAAGATATTCATTACCACGAACAACATGTGTAATTCCCATTAAATGATCATCCACTACATTGGCAAAATTATATGTAGGATATCCATCAGACTTAATAAGAATCATATCATCAAGCTCTGCATTATCTACTGTAATCTCGCCATATATCTCATCATCAAACGTTGTTGTGCCAGTACGCGGATTATTCTGTCTGATTACATATGGCATACCTGCATCAAGATTAGCCTGAACTTCCTCTTTAGACAGACCAAGACAATGCTTATCATATATAGATATCTCTTTACCATCTAAGTTCTGCTTTATTGACTCTAACCTTTCAGGCGTACAGAAGCAATAATATGCTTCGCCCTTATCAATCAGCTTTTTGGCATATTCAAGATATATGCCCTTAGCCTGACGTTCCGACTGAACATAAGGGCCGACGCCGCCATCCTTATCGGGACCTTCATCATGAATTAGACCCGTTGCTTGAAGCGTCCTATATATAATATCTACTGCACCTTCTACATATCTCTCCTGATCCGTATCCTCAATACGAAGTACGAAATCCCCTCCTTCATGCTTAGCGATTAAGTAAGCATAAAGTGCTGTACGTAGATTACCAACATGCATTCTTCCTGTTGGACTTGGTGCAAATCTTGTTCTTATTTTACTCATTTTATACCTCACAATTAATTATTTTTCATACCAGTTACGAATTAATAATTTATAGCTCATAGTAACTGATATTCTCTTTTAATTCCGGTGTTATAGTTCCACCATCCTTTGAATATTTATCATATAATGCCGTAAGTCTCTTAAGTGACTTGGCATTATTAACATTGAATTTGTGAATTGCGTTAGAGAACATTGGGCTGTCTTCTAGTTTACTTCTGATTTCTTTTGCAAAAGGACAATACTCAAATACAATATTTCTAACAAATTTATTAAGACGAAATCCCCCTTTAGATTCATACTTAATCCAGTTAAGATAATCTCTTACAAAGACTTCCCTAAAGCTGTTCTTGGCACGAGTAAGGGAACTCTTAATCTGTTCTTTGGCATCCTGTGACAGGTCATGATTCTTCTTGTAGAATTGTAGATAATCATAATAGTCAGATGTAAGACTGTGCTCTCTTATATCATTCCATCTAGGACCTTGAATCTTCCTGCAAAGTTCCCATCTGTATCTTGCTGTAAGTTCAATAATTTCATCATTTATATCACATGTGGCAAAAATAGGGAGCATAAATCTTGCTGGAGTATCATTCTTAATACTTGCAGTCTCCTGCCACATCATTCCCTTAGAGCCTGCATTTGGCATAAGGATAATATCCGGTAGAATCTCCTGCATAAGTGTTTCGTGCTGGAAAAGCTCCGGCAGATTATTAGCATATATTGGTCTATAATACGCCGAGAAATCAACACCTCTAATCAGATTAACTGCTTCGTAAAGTTTATTTCTGGTTATAAGCATACTTCCAGGATCATTAAACATATCAGTATCAGTTAGAATTGCATTAAAGCTGCTGATATTACCATATGTAAGTCTGTTAACAGTCTTGAACATATTGTCAATCTCGAATACAGTTCTTTCTTCCGGCTTTGTTTTAATCCTATCTATATCTTCTTTCTTAATATTACCCTGCTTATATTCTTCTATTAAGTAATGCTCAAAATCAAGATCGAACTCATTCTTAGATGGCTCCTTGTCTCCGCGATATACAGCCTTTAGCCAGTTAAAAATAGTAAATACATGCTCTGAACTTACAAGTTCCATATGCGTGGTTATGCTAAACAATCCGTTAATCTTCTCTTCTTCAAGAAATGCTCCATCCATATACCCAAAGTTAAGATACATCTCCACTGTTGCTGGAATATTTCTATCATTTACAGCTCTAAAGAAACATTTCTTGTAAATCTCATAGAATTCATTATTAATCTGTTTTCTAAGTTTATTAGCGTCCTTATCACGCTGTATTTTGGTATAGCATTTTGAATATTCAGTAAAGTCCTTAAGCAAATTGTCCTTTTCTTCGCCAATAAAACCAGCATAATCTAATATAAATTCAAGATCTGAAGAAGGACCTTCCTGTTCTTCTGCTTCCTCTTCCTCTACCACCTCAATAGTCTTGGCATCCTCAAATTCCTGAATACAGGATTTAATAAGAGATAGATTATAAATGCCAAGGGATTTGGCAAATTTAAGCATATCTGAAATCTTCTTCTCAATTTCTGCTGTATCCTTATTATTCCTCTTAAGGAATACGTAAAGGGCAATATATGCATGGAACAAATCACGTTTTCTATCACTTAGCAAATGTTCTCTGTTAATCCCGAAGAAATCAATCATCTGGGAAATACCCTGCATAACACGATGCATCTGTGCCGATGCTTCCATAATTGCACCAACTGTCAATTTATCATCAGATGTATATATCTTCATATATTCGCCTATGCAATTTGTCATAAGACTGGCACAGCTATCTATCTCCCATTGCTGAAGAGCATGGGTTACATTAAGCGGTTGAAATGAAGATAAATCAGGGCTGTTTTGATTCTCAAATCGATTATTAATAACATATGACTGATAATCCTGAAATGCTTTATCTACATAAGCTGAGAATTTGTTGGCAGAACGATATAACCTGTCATATATTTTAAACTGCTGAAATCTCTGATTCATTGCAGTACGCAAAAACAAAGTTCTCATCTTCGCTTCTTTCTCCAGGAAATGCTTAAGATCTGATACACCACTACAGGCAAACATAATAAGCACACAATCAGTCTTAGCTATATAATCGCATATAAAGAAATCCTGTTCTAGAATACCGATTATTGAATTAATGCCAAGTTCTGTTTCTACAAAGTCGTTTTTCTGTATAATAGTTCCTTCTTGAATAATATACCAATCTTTTACTGGATTGTTCTTCTGGGCTAACATCTGCCCTTTCTTAAGCTGTACAATTTCCACTTTATCTCCTCACTAAGCCGTCTTGTATTTATTAAGTCCACATATCTTATCTACCGAATCAATAATCTCCATAATCTCTGGAACATAATAATGATGTTCTCTCATAAGATTATCAATCTCGTCTCTTTCACTTTTGACAGCTTTCGTATTCTCTTCCATACGGTCTCTAATCTTCGAACGTCTCTCAACTAATTTGTGTCGAATCTCAATCAGCTCATCCCTATTAACAAGAGCGCTTGTCTGCGTAAGCCATATCTTACAATCATATAGCCCGGCTTGTTTTAACAGCCTCATTAGACGACCGGTAAAATACTCTAAATCATCATTATTTCTTTCGTATTTCTCTTTCTCCCTGACTGCCTCAACATATTGTTCCCACACGTATAATAACTGATAGGAATTCTCAACGTCATACTTCTCACTGACATAATCAACAGCTTTCGTTACATTAACGTATTTCATCCTGACAACATTAAGAAGAGAAATAGTATTATTAAGTCTCTTCGTGTCTCTTCTCTGATCGCTAACCATATTCGTCATAAATACGAATAGAACGCCTGCGGCTATTGCAGTTATTGCAAATAGAATTATTCTAAACAGTCCCACATCCACTTTCACAAAGGATTCTATTACAAAGGACAATATAAGAAATGACGCAAAGGCAACGGCAATAAGAATTGCTAATATACTAAATCTCTTCTGGGAACGCTTACTTTCGTTTATTTCCATTTCAAGATAACTCTTATTACCTTCTAACTCGTTCATTTCACGCTTTACTTTAGCCTGGTACTTCTCATTATCCTGCATTCTACTGATAACAGAAGGAATATCATCCTGTTCCTGTTCCATCATAACAAACTGTTCGTCTGTAATCTTCTTAGAGCTCTCTAAGTATGCAACTCTTGCCTTGTCAGTCTCTATAATATTTGCTGCAGCGTTTCTTACTTCATTAGCCCTTTCTTCGGGAAGATTATCAATTATCTGTATGTCATCAAGATATTTTGTAACAATCCTGTATTCCTTCTTCTCGGCTTTGATTTCTTTGGTCGTACCAATTATTTGCTCACAGGAATCAAGGATATAATGCTCTAATTTCTTGGGATCGTCCCAGGCATCTATATCCTTTAATTCTTTCGTAACTTTCGCAAAGGCTTCATCAAGCTCTTTTTCTTTTTTCTTCTTTCTTCCAAATAGCTTCATAATATGCCTTTCTAAATATTACATAACATGTTATATTCACTTTTCCATTTATCAATAATTATTCCAAGTTGCTTCTGATAAGACTTCTCTTCATAGAAGTCCGTCTTCATCTTGTCAAGTCGATTAGAGAAATTCTTAACATCAATACTTGTACTGGTATCAGTAACAATCTTCTTAATCTTATCTGCAAGATCTTCGGGAACAAAGTATTTTGCAACCTGCATATTAAATCCTTCTTCATCCCTCATACATCTATAAGTACACAGCATAGCTTCAAGAGATATCTTCTTACGATTAAGCTGATATGCATATTCAAAGCAGATACTTGCTTCCCTAAAGAAGAAAAGTCTGGAATAACATACTGCAAGATTATGCCATATATCTCCCATAAATTCCTTGGATATATCTTTTTTGTCCTTTTCACATTTATCTAATATATTCTCATATTCATATAAAGCATCAACAATCTTGCTTTTGTCAAGAAGTCTGTCAGCCCTGATTTTGCTGCATTCTATTGGCGATTTGTTCTCAAAAGAACTAATTATCTCTGTAACATTTCTTATCTCTTCACCAGGCAGATAGTCACAAAGACTTAGAAGTGCATTAACAAATACATGAAGAGGTTTCTCTTCTTCAATTATATCAAGAAGCACCTTCTCTTCATCCTTTCCAACTTCTCTGCCAATCCAGTTGCAAAGCTCTACACTTGCAAAATCTGCGTTAATAAGATAGGCATTATGGGACACATAATAACATAGTTCTTCTAGAGAATAGATATTAAGTGAAACGTCTTCTATATAATATGGAACTGCCGCAATGGGCTTTTTACAAAGTATTAATTCTCCCATAAGTACTCCTTGTATTAGTTATGTTCCTAAGTGTCTTACTACCTAAGAGCTATAATATGTTCCCAAGTCTTATTAGAACTTGGTGCTATCTCACCAAATCCGAGATCACATATACTAACAACAGCTTCTATATCAGAAGTTGGTTTTGCACTGATTCTAAGCCTTGTAGTTCTATTATCTCTCTCTGGCAAATCAGTAAGTTCTAATATCTCTACTTTGGCATCTCGACTATCAGGTTTCTGAATCCACACTTCTATCTCACCTGAACCGTCAAGTATTACCTCACATTCTCCATATGCTTCATACCAGCTCTCTCCGGCATTGAGAAGTGTAAGATAATCCATAACCTTATTATCAACCACCTTAACTGAAAGGTTCATCTTAAGCTCATTATCACCAATATATACAAATGGCCAGTCTCTAGTGCCGTCCTTTACTGCCCCTGCATAACAGGCACCCCTAGAATACATATCCTTGCCTGCAAAGACCTTACGGTTTCGACAGAGTTTCTGAAGAGATACCTTAAGCCAGTCACCATCAAATCCATCTCCAAGAAGATATACCGCCGAAATTATCTTACCTGCAAATACTCTATCTATAAGTTCATCAAATTCAAGATCCGGATTCTTTCCTAAAGTATTATGAATACCATCACTAAGATATACTATCTGTGGTGTTGTCCTAAGATTTCTTGACAGATAGTAATGCTTTAGCTGGTTGTCAGAATAGTCGAACATTACAACATCATGCAGAAAATATTCCGGTCTCTGATTAAGGGTATAGTAATAGAATGCTTCTTTATAATCAATTACCATAAGCCTGTCTCTTGTAATTCCAAGCTCAGCTATTATATATGAGAAAGTATCTACAATATCCATATCTATTTTCTCAACAGCTATAACAAGTTTGGATAGACGTGCATTTGCATAGAAATATCCCGGCATACTAAGAAGCTTCTTAATATAGATTAATAATAAATCCCTTGCCTTAAGTCTCTCATTCTCAATGAGAACGTCTTCATCTGCATACGCCTTGGGGAGTATATCATCGACAGCCACAGCCTGACCCAGTTTAACCATCGTCTTTGCCTCACTGCCAAAATACCATTGTCCCACTCCCCTTCTCTTTGCCAAGAAAGTGGGAATCTGGTAATGATCTGTCCCCATTATAGTACTTATTGTCTCTGGGGAATCCATATTCGTTTGATAATAGCTTACTAGCGTGTAGCTTTCTCTTAACTCTATTCCAAAGTACACGCCCTTAGAATTATCCTGCAATTTAACACCTCTATACTCTTGCAAACAGTTGCTTTGTTACGTAATCAAGTCCGTGATATGCTTTCATCTCTTCTATCAACTCCTTCTCTTCGTAATAGATAAGTGATGACTGCATCTTGTTAATCATATCATATCTACTGTTATCTTCATTAACAATGTCATTATATACAAGTACATCTTTGTGCAGAATCTCTTCCTCGTCTAACCTATGTACCTCATAATATATGTTGTCTCCGAAGAATATTACAAATTGCCTTACATAAATACCAGGATACATCTCAAGCATTTCTTCAATTGCAATCTCATCATCGTTCTTCTTGTAGACTATATTAATCCTTTCATTAGGTTTGCCATGATATTCAACGAATTTCTTATCATACATATGATATTTCACAATTAATTGCCTATCCATCTTCTTAAAGAAAGAGAAATATACATTCTTAACAACATATTCTCTAACAAGATTATCAAGAAGATTAAGTTCGTTTTCTTTAAGATCATCCGAGAGGCACAGATACTTCATCAATGCTATCTTACATGCATCATTCATCTTGTCTGAGCGATTATACTGCTTAAATATAAATGAAGCATCAAATTCATCTAAAGTATCAATTCTATCGTTCATATATTCATTAGAGAAATACGTAAGCACCGCTTCAACAAGCATTTTATTATAATCTCCAGCAACATATGATTTAAATATATCATGACAGGCCTCATGTATGTCTTCACTATAGAACATTTGCACAAGTATTCTGTCTTCCAGCTTATGCGTATCAACTCCAAGGCTCTTTGCTTCTTTAAACAGCTTCACCATTGTATCTGTAGGTCCCACGTATTCCTCGCAAAGAAACATACACATTGCCGCATCTAGAGATACACTTCCTATAACATCTGCACAAAGGGATACAAAGAATGAAGAATTAATCTCTTCAAAATCTTCTTTAATCATATATTCGCATAGCTTTTTTATATATTTCTTATCAACCATACTTGCATTATAGGTACTGATTAAATAATATGCTCTATCATAATTCTCATTAGATATAAAGAGATTAATAATATAAGAAAGTACTGTGGAATCAATCTTATCATAAGATACTTCATCACACAGATGCTTCTCTATCATCTCTTCTCTACCATGTTTCTGTAAGAAATATATAATCAACGGATACAGTTTACTCTTATAACTTGCAGATATAGCCTTTGATGAAATAAATGTCTCTACGCAATGTAAATCTTCAATCTTAAGTGCCTCATCGTCTTTGCCCATTAGCAATTTAGGAAGCGAAGAATCTCTTAATTCATCGAAGAATCTAATTACATATGGCATTGACTTTGGAGATAACTTCTTCAGATTATCAACTAATGCATCTGTCTTAAGAAGGAATTCGTACATATAATCATCTGTTGATGAATGAAGTATGCCCTTATTATCTTCTAAGAAAATGCAATAATTCTTAGCATAAATTGGTACATAGCATACATTATCTCTCACTGGCGAAATTATGGGATTCTCTAATTGTTCTGTGATAACAAGAACTCTTGATATGTCGTCCCTTGCCATTGATATTCTTGCAGTATGAAGAAGAGGCGCAATACTAGCCGCCACATCTTCGTTAATAATCCCATTATCAAGTACATCCTGATATATAATTGCAAGAGAATCATCAATCCTGCCATATTGCATCTGCTCTATAGCAAAAAGCTCAATTGTTCTTAGATATTGCTGATATAGAGATGGAAAATCATTCTTATGCAAAATAACATTACTGTATACTATTGCTTTCTTATCATAAGACAAATTACTTTGGTATTTAAAATACATAAGGAGAACCTGCGGGAGACTTACTAACATTTCCCCTTCAAGACACATAAGATATGCTTCGTATACACCTGTTATTCTCATCTCCTTATATAGACACAGTTCATACCACCTAAGGTATTTCTCTCCATAGGAGTTAGTACGCATAAGATATCCAACAATAGATTCAATAGCATTATTAGTAGGGTCTATCTCATAAGCCTCACATGCAATCTTATATAATCTCTCATCATATGTATTGCAAGAATTAAGAAGGGTAATGAACTGACTACATATATCTTTGGTAAGCGCATTATGCATTCTAGCCCAGTTAATAATCTTAATTACATTAGGTGACAAATCCTTAATTAGATAAGGGTCCTGCCTATAAATCGCATATGCTTCAATGTACAAATAGGGTGTATCATACCCATTGTCAAGCCATAATATAACATCTTTTAATTTGCGGGCAGTATTCGTAGTATATTCTTCTCTTAAAAATAACAAAAACCAAAATACCCTTACATCATCAGGATGACTTCTGAATATCACCTCAATTTCCCCGGTTAATCTATCTACATAACTTGGTTCTTTCTCAATCAATGTACATAGATACAAGAGATATGCCCACTTAACACTCTTCTTGTCGCTAATATCTCTTTTTATTTTCTGGATAATCCAAAGAGCTTCCTGCCTTCTACCATCAGCAATATAAGCATGAGCTTTCATAAGCTCATAGAATTCTATGTCATTATCACATTTATCAGTATGTACATCTATTCCTTCTTCTGCAGCATACTTAATATCAGTAATAAATGTATCAATAAGCTCAATTGACTTGTCTGCCCATTCACTTGTGGTTATATGGCGAAATCTATATTCTTCATAATTTCTAAGGAATTCAATCTGACGTCTCTTCTTATCCTGATAAGAGAAATCAACATATACTTCCTCTCCCTCTAAGCTGGCTGTGATAGTAAATTCCTTGTGCTGATTAATTGTATCAAAGCATATCTTGGCAAGGTTAGTTCCTTTATGCATTCGATTCTTATGAATATAGTAATCAAAGTGAAGCATTGAGCCAAGGAAATAATCAGAATCAATGTGTTCTTTCTCGATAGTTACAAAATCAGCATCAGAAGTTACATCTATCTCAACATTTCCCCATGTGCTTTTTGTAATAAGTATCTCTTCTTTCTGATTCTCAGATATATCTGTATATTGTGCAGAATGTTTGTCAAGAGTAATTTCTATTCTGTCTTTGAGCTTACATGCAACAAGAAATTCTTCAAGATTATTAAGACTTGGCACACTCCTTCTATAACCTTGATATAGAAGTCTTTTCTCAATATCATCCTCAGGAATAACATCGAGAAAAGCATCTGTATGAAATATATTATTAGCTTCAAAGAAATTCTCCTGGCAAAGTCTCGCAAAATCCTCTAAAGTATTAATCTCACCGATAGAAGACTTAATAGTCTTCTTTGTAAATATAATACTAACAGGAATATTAAGACATGCGCCATTAGCAACAATAATAAATGAGCCTTGCAGTACATCATTCTTCTTAAAGTTGCTGTGTTTAAGGGAATATTTAATTGTATTATGAACTCCATCGAATTGATAATCCTTAGTAACAATGTAAGGATTAGTAGAATAGATTACTCCCCTGATTGGCATATCATTCTCGCCACTTATCTCAAATGAACCATCAAGCTCACTTCCCACATTACATGTAACATCTATCTTATCTACAGAGCTAACAATATTGATTTGTCGTGTATCAAATTGTCCTTCAGACAATCGATATATTTTCTTACGCAAAACTTGCTCCCTACCTTTATCAAAAGTATATGTATACTTGATTTTTTGACATTTTTACCTATAATGAATTATAAACTATTTGATTATTTTTTACAATAAAACTATATCAATATATTGTGACCTGAGATTATTTAATACACACTATATTGAAAAGGAGTCAAAATGAAAAACGATTATTATTTTCACGGAAGCGATTTAGAAGAAATTCAGGCAAAATACAATGTTAAAGCAGAGGATATAACAAATTTTGCAGCCAATGTTAATCCACTTGGCATATCACCAAAGTTACGAAAAGAGCTGTCCAACAATTTGGACATAATAACATCATATCCTGACAGGGAGTATACCAATCTCAAGAACGCCATATCAGAATATGCCAGTACAAATGTAGAGAATATTCTAGTGGGAAATGGTACTTCTGAATTAATATCATCCTTCATAAGATATATTAGTCCTAAGAAAGCTGTAATAATAGGACCAACATATTCTGAATACGAACACGAAGTATCCAAAACCGGTGGCAAAGCATACTATCTCCCGCTTTATGAGGATGATGATTTCAAGCTTAATATCGACTATCTGCTTAATAAGTTAGACAAATCTACAGATATGTTAATTGTATGTAATCCCAACAATCCAACATCTTCTTGTATTGACCTTGTGACTATGAGACACATACTAGATGCCTGCAAGGAAAATCATATATACGTATTGATAGATGAAACATATATAGAATTTGTTAATGCAATTGAAGCATATTCTGCAGTGTCCCTGTCACAATTCTATAGCAATGTAATAATACTTAGAAGCACATCTAAATTCTTTGCTTGTCCAGGTCTACGACTTGGATATGCAATTACAGGAAACCCTGATCTGATTGCCCAAATCAACAGAACTTCCAAGCCATGGATGATTAATTCTATTGCATCAGAAGCTGGTCAGATAATGTTTAGGGATAAAGACTATATAGACAAGACAATTAAACTAATCAATAAAGAAAGAGATTATTGTTATAATGCATTTCTTGAATTAGATGGGTTCAAGCCGTATAAGCCTTTCGCGAATTTTATGCTTGTTAAGATTAATAAGAAAAACCTTACAAGTAATGATGTCTTTGAGAATGCAATAAAAAAAGGAATGTTGATACGCGATTGTTCAACATTCCCATTCTTAACAAGTGAATACTTTAGATTCTGCTTCATGAAACATGAAGAAAATGTAAAGCTTATAGATTGTATAAGTAATATCTAGTTTTATTTGAAATGCTCTATTATACCTTTAGCTGCCTGTTTTCCTGCTCCCATAGCAAGGATTACTGTGGCAGCACCAGTTACAGCATCACCACCAGCATATACACCGTCTTTAGATGTTGCTCCTGTATCTTCTCTAGCAATGATACAGCCTCTCTTGTTAATTTCAAGTCCAGCTGTTGTACTAGAAATTAGTGGATTAGGTGAAGTTCCAAGAGACATAATAACTGTATCTGCTTCAATCTCATATTCACTTCCCGGAATCTCCACAGGACGACGTCTTCCTGACTCATCAGGTTCACCAAGTTCCATCTTAATAATCTTAATTCCAGATACCCATCCTTCTTCATTGGTAAGAATCTCAGTTGGATTCTGAAGTAAGTCGAATATTACGCCCTCTTCCTTAGCATGATGTACTTCTTCCACTCTTGCAGGAAGTTCTTTCTCAGAACGACGGTATACTACATGAACTTCAGCACCAAGTCTAAGAGCAGTTCTTGCTGCATCCATAGCAACATTTCCACCACCTACAACAACAACCTTCTTACCACGCCAGATTGGTGTATCATAATCCTTGAATGCCTTCATAAGATTGTTACGTGTAAGGAACTCATTAGCAGAGAATACACCCATTGCCTGCTCTCCAGGAATTCCCATAAATCTAGGAAGACCTGCACCTGAGCCGATAAATACAGCTTCAAAATTCTCTTCTTCTATCAGTTCGTCAATTGTAATTGATTTACCAACAATAACATTAGTCTCAATCTTGACACCAAGATTCTTAACATTTTCTACTTCTTTAGCAACAACGCCTTCTTTTGGAAGACGAAATTCAGGTATACCGTATACAAGTACTCCACCTGCTTCATGAAGTGCTTCGAATATTGTTACATCAAATCCTGCTTTAGCAAGGTCTCCTGCACAAGTAAGACCTGCAGGACCTGAACCGATTACAGCAACCTTATGACCGTTCTTATCAGGATTAGCTTTAGGCTTGATTCCATTGTCGCAAGCCCAGTCAGCTACGAACCTCTCAAGCTTACCGATTGATATAGGATCACCCTTAATACCTCTGATACATTTACCCTCACACTGGCTTTCCTGAGGACATACACGACCGCATACAGCAGGAAGTGCTGATGATTCACTTATTACTTCATATGCTTTCTCGAAGTTACCATCCTTTACCTGCTCTATAAATGCAGGAATATTAATAGATACAGGACATCCCGTAATACATTTTGCATTCTTGCAATTAATACATCTACTTGCCTCGTCCATCGCTTCTTCTTTCGTATATCCAAGGCAAACTTCGTCGAAATTAGTAGCTCTAACCTTAGGGTCTTGCTCACTAACAGGAACTTTCTTAAGTACATCTACTGCCATTATTTGTCACCTCCACAATTTCCGCATCCACCATGGTGGGTATCTCCTTCTTGTAACTGTAGCATCTTCCGTCCTTCCTCAGTCTTATACTGAGCTGCTCTTGCCATAGCCTGTGGAAAATCTACAAGATGACCGTCGAATTCAGGTCCGTCAACGCAGGCGAATTTCACTTCGTCTCCTACCATTAATCTACATGCTCCACACATACCTGTTCCATCAACCATAATAGGGTTCATAGATACTATTGTATGAATGCCAAGTTCTTTAGTTAAGAGACATACAAACTTCATCATAATCATAGGACCGATTGCTACGCAATGATCGTACTTCTTACCCTCATCAACTAATGCCTGTAGCTGCTGACATCCATTTCCATGGAATCCGTATGAACCGTCATCTGTAGCCAGATATAATTCGGTTGCTACACTTCTCATCTCATCTTCATAGAAGATTAAATCCTTAGTTCTTGCACCGATAATAACTGTAGAATCAACGCCATGCTCTTTTAACCATTTTACCTGTGGATATACAGGCGCTGTTCCAACACCACCTGCGATAAATATAATCTTCTTCTTCTTAACTTCTTCTAAATTCTCTTCAAGGCAAAGGTCTGATGGATTACCAAGGGGACCTACGAAATCTTCAAAGCCATCGCCCTCATTCAAATCAACCATTCTGGTAGTTGATGCACCAACTGCCTGAAATACAATTGTTATTGTTCCTTTCTGCCTGTCATAATCGCAGATTGTAAGAGGTATTCTCTCACCCTTATCATCAATCTTAACAATAATAAACTGTCCCGGAAGACACGAATGTGCTACTCTAGGAGCCTCAACATCCATAAGATATATCTTATCAGACAGTTTTTCCTTTCTTACTATTTTGTACATAGTAACCTCCTTCTTTTTCAGTTAGTGTATTATTAGTCTTAAGCAGTCACTTTTTCTGTTAATATGTATTAGCACATTAATTCGAGCTTAGAATATGTTAGTAATTGATTATATGAGGTAAATTTGTGCCAAGGATGGCACAAATAGGTGTTCATCGGCTGAGCCGAGTTGAACACCGGTTACCGTCATATGTCGTAAGGAAGAACCCGCTTGCGGGAGAATTCCTTACGTTCCAATCTCAGAACAATGAATATCAATTACTTACATATTCTTAGCGAAGAATTACCAGTGCTAATACATATTGACAGAAAAAGTGACTAATTATAACTACTTAACTAAAATATACAAGTTCATCTTCTTTTGTGGCAGGCGCATCAGCCGGCTTTACTTCTATGGGATAGAGTACAGGGCCTTTCCCTTTGTATTCTTTCATAAACTCCGACTTAATCTCTGCGGTTATATCTACCCAGCTCTTATGTTCTATATCTTTAGCGCCATCATATTTTGCAATAATTCCAAGGAATTGAATGTCTTCAACACAGCAAGTCATTGCAAATCTACCCGGCACAAAGGTATTCTTCTTCATCTTACCGTCTGCAGGGTTGTATACATAACCTAGGAAATGTACCTTCTTACCGTTGTATTTCTTATAATTGTCCATAACATCCATAAACCATAGTGCATAATCAGCATCTGTAATCTCAATTACATCAGCATCTATATCAAATGGCAATTCATCAGGACTGTCATCTATTGTACCATCTGCTCTCTCATATACAATTTGTGCAGGTCTGTTAAAATTCTTGATATTGGCTCTGAATTTCGCTTTGGGTGTATTGTCATCACACCTGTTAAATACCACAACATCTGATTTGAACAATTGCTCCTGCATCATAGTACGCATATTCTTCATATACATCTCGAATGTAGTTGCATCAACCGCTGATAGAATCTGCACAATAGTCCAACCGTCAGGATACTCCATCTCAAATAACGGAGCCACTTCCCATGTGCCGTTATACTCAATAAATACGGCTTCAGGATTATACTCTTCTTTGAACTTCTCTAGCGTCTCAAGATTGAAATCCTCTTCGTCTTCAATTGTTACGATATTAGCTCCATAACTTTTTATCTTATCAATATCATACTCTTCTTCACCGTCTTCACAGCAGATTATAAGAAAATTGCCACATTCATTAGCAAAACCGTTAACGAATAAGGTCTCCTTAATCATACTGGTCTTGCCGGCGTCCATAAATCCGGTAAAAAGATATAACAATGTCTCTTCTGACATCTCATCTCACCTCTTAAATGAAATTTATCAACAATAAAACTATATTCCAAATAACTCTAATAATTTGTCTTCTTCTACATCTGTACCAATTACTACAATTTTACCTGTATAGTCAGGTTCACCTTCTCTAAGCTCATACTCTCCATCAACAAGGTCAAAGTAAATCCAGGTACCATCTGTTGAAGGAACCATTCCCTTAGATCTTATAATTGTTCCATATTCCGTAGTATCCACGAATTTCTTCATAGCGTTTTCAATAGTTGCTCTCTCGAACTTATGAGGAGTCTCCTTGCCCCAGCTTGTAAATATATCATCTGCATGATGGTGGTGATGATGTTCGTGGTCATGATCGTGACCACAAGAGCATTCATGGTCATGATTATGTTCATGTTCATGCTCATGATCGTGGTCGTGGTCATGATGATGCTCATGTTCATGATGATGCTCATGATGCTCATGCTCATGATGATGCTCATGCTCATGATGATGCTCATGCTCATGCTCTTCATGTAACTCTTCAGCAAGGTGCTTCATTTCAGAATTAAGATTATTCTGACCTTCTAACACTTTAAGAATTGCTTCTCCACTAATCTCATTCCAAGGAGTTGTAATAATCGCAGCCTTAGGATTAAGATTCTGTATATCTTTGACAAGCTCCTCTATCTTCTCTTCCTTAGCTTTCTGAGTACGGGAAAGCACAACTGTTGTAGCGCATTCAATCTGATTATTGAAAAACTCTCCGAAAGCTTTCATCTGCTTTGTGCCCTTTAAGCCGTTTACAACTGTAACAAGGGCGTTAAGCTTAACATCTTCTTCCTTCTCAACATTAATTACAGATGTCATTACATCAGAAAGTTTTCCTACTCCTGAAGGTTCAATTAAAATTCTATCCGGTGAAAATCTTTCAATGACTTCGTGTAAATTCTTATTAAAATCTCCAACGAGAGAACAGCATATACATCCTGAATTCATCTCTGAAATCTCAATTCCAGCGTCCTTTAGGAATCCACCATCAATACCAACTTCACCGAACTCATTCTCAATTAGTACAAGCTTCTCGCCTTTATATACTTCATCAATCATTTTCTTAATAAAAGTTGTCTTTCCTGCTCCAAGAAAACCAGATATAATATCTATTTTAGTCATAAATACCGCCCTCTTTCTATAAAACTATTAAATAATTACTTCACAACAATCTTCAATATTATAGCACTTTTTAAGAATATATAAAAGGGAAATATACTATAGCACGAGATAAGCTTCCTTCACTATTTGTATTTAATATTCTGACCGTGCTTATTAGGATTTAATATGATATAATTCTTAGTGAATTTAATAGTTTTATAATTTAGTTTGGGAGGATTTCATTATGCCAAAAGAAACACATACAGAAATTATTGTAAACAATCTACTAGAGAATCTAAAAAGACGTCACATGGAAGGCCAATTCTTCAAAACTAAAGATGAACTTCTCGCTTATTTAGACACAGAAATAAAAAGTGGTGAGAAAATCGCCAGTGGAGGTTCTGTAACCCTTAAAGAATTAGGTGTTATTGATCATATTAAAAGCAGAAATGATGTTAATTACCTAGATAGAAATAATGCAAAGGACAGAGAAGAAGTTCTAGAATTAATGCGAGAAGCTTTTACCTGTGACAGTTATTTCTTAAGCACTAATGCTATTACCAGAGATGGTGTACTTGTTAACATTGATGGCAATGGCAATCGTCTAAGTGCACTCATCTTCGGTCCTAAGAAAGTATATGTAATATGCGGAACTAACAAGATATGCGATGATGTAGACAGTGCATATAACAGAGTAAAGAATATTGCGTCACCTCCTAATTGTATTAGACTAGACAAGAATACTCCATGTGCAAAAACCGGTAAATGCGAGAACTGTCTCTCACCAGATTGTATATGTAATCAGGTTGTATTTACACGTAATTCCAGAGACGAAGGCAGAATTAAAGTATTAATTGTCGATGGAGAGTGGGGCTATTAGAATTATATGTTAATTACTATTGATGATTACTTTGATTTAGACAAAATTATAGATAGCGGACAGACTTTTCGTGCTTGTAAGATAGATGATAATTTGTATCGTTTTATCAGTATGGAAAATGTACTATACATTTCCAAGGATTCTTCAGATAAATCTTGCTATAATGTATCTTGTAGTTCTGATGAATGGGAGAATATCTGGTATAACTATTTTGATTTAGACAGAAATTATAAAAGTATAAAACCGGAAGAAGAATTCACGAAAACATGCTACGAATATTCAAAAGGAATACGAATTCTAAAGCAGGAGCCTTTCGAGATGTTAATATCATTTATCATATCTCAACGAAAATCAATTCCTGCAATTAGAACATCAATTGAAGAGATATGCAAAAGATTCGGAAAGCCATATCACACATCACACAATGAGGATATTTACCTGTTTCCCACTCCCAAGCAGCTTGCGAAGGATAATTCTAATGAGCTATCACAGTGCAAATTAGGCTATCGCCTGCCTTATATTTTGGATGCAGTTACTACTATCTCTAATAATCCACATTTCTTAAGTGACGGATATAATATGTCAGATGAAGAATTACTCGAACATCTAATGAGTATTAAGGGAGTTGGCATTAAAGTCGCAAATTGTATAGCATTATTTGCATATAACAGATTGTCTCTTGCTCCTATAGATACTTGGATAAATAAGATTATTAATTCAAAATATAATGGCATATCACCATTTGATAATTACGGTGACAATGCCGGTATTATACAACAATATATGTTCTATTATGCAATAACACATAAAAATAAAATCTAGGTCTGATTTAATATCAAGACCTAGATTTTTTATTAATATCATTGAATAATTTGTTCTAAGGATTCTTTAACTCCTTCAACTACATTATAAACCTCTTTAATGTGTTCTCCTGTAGCTTCAGAACCATCAGCAAGTGCCTGTACATTTTTAAGAATCTGACCGATAATAGAATTAATATTAGTAGCCTGAGCCTTGACATTCTCCATTTCCTGACGAATATCCTGATTATTATCATTAGAATCAGTTGCCGTTGCATTAGAATTCTCAGCCAAAGTCTTAATTTCATCTGCAACTACTGCAAATCCTTTACCTGCTTCACCTGCACGCGCTGCCTCAATGGACGCATTTAGCGCAAGTAAGTTAGTCTGAGCAGAAATGCTAATTACAGCATCGTTATTAGTATCAAGCTTCTCTAAAAGTCCGCTAATACTCTCAAGTGCAGTCTGCATCTTCTCTGAATACTCATGCATCTCGTCAAGAGATTGCTTAATAGAATTAATCTGATTGCTGTCATCCTTTGCTGAATCTTCAATATTGTTAATCGAATCAACCATTTGCTTGAAGTCATCATCAACCTGTTCAACAAGACCGGCTGCATGATTTGATGCTTCTTCCTTTTGAGCATTAATTTCTTCAAGAAGTTCTTTGTTTTTTTCCATTTCTCTTTCTGCCAAATCTTTAATATAATGGATACAGTTTTCTTTGTAGTTGAAGCCATTATGAATTGCAAATGCCATTTCTTTACAATTCTCATATCCGCATCCGCCACAATTAATAGAACGCTTTTCAATCGTATCCTTTAGCATATCGTTAAATATTGCTTCTTCCTCGGCACCCGTTGGAGTCTTGTAAGAAACCTGTGCACTCTGATCAGTATATTTCCTAATAAAATCGTTGTAATTCAGACCGGCAAATTGCTTATTAAGAGCTGAAAGTCTCTTCTCAGGCGAATTCTGCCTAGCCCAAGGCGATTTCTTATTAAAGTTCTTGCTATCTTCCTTAATCTTAAATGCATTGCAATAAATTGCTTCGTTACGACTATTCTTCTCTTCAAGACCAGTTCCGTGAAGACATCCGCCACTACAATTAAGCGCATCAATTAAGTAATACGGAAGTCCTTTCTTAATCTCATCTTTATTTCTTTCAATGTAGTGATATAGATGTGATTCGCCATTAATCTCACGAACCATCTTATCTTCGCCACATAACCACTCAATGTTCCTGCCAAGTCCTCCCGGCATAGGATAAATAGAACCAAGTCCATATTCTATCTCATCACCGATTGGCTTAGAATTAGATACAGGATTCTCACGTAAATATTTCATCAAATGGTCAAATGTTACATTGTACGATACAACTCCATCATTAATTGGGTCATCAATCTCGCCCTTTTTCGCAATACATGGTCCGATAAATGCCAGTTTATCAGTTACATTCATGTATTTTCTGGCATAGATAGCACCACACATCATTGGAGAATGAACAGGAGCAAGCTTAGACAGAAGTTCCGGTGTATAACGCTGAATATAGCCTACAACTGCCGGACAAGGTTGTGAAATAGTACCTCTGGCATTATTACCGGAAATGTACTTGATATAAGCCCATGTCGAAATATCCGCACCGAACGAAACATTAATAATACGATTAACACCAAGCGTCTTAAGCTGACCTAATATTTTCTCGTAATCATTATAGTAATTCGCCTTAAATGCAGGTGCAACAAGAATAGAAATCTTAGTTCCCTTCTTAAGATCTTCAAAGAAACGCTCTGTATCGTCCTCAAATTCTCTCGCATTGTGCTCGCATACATCTATACATGCGCCACATCCCACGCATCTATCGTGGTCAACAACGATTCTGTTCTTTCCGTCAACTATTTCCGCAACATTTGCACCTACACAACTACATGCACGAATACACCTATTACACCCCACACAATTATCATTCGTATTAACTAGTGCCACAATCTTTCCTCCTTACTACATCCTCTCCGGTGCACTGAACCCAAGTAAATCAATACACTGTTCTAGGATATCTTTAGTTAGTATTAATAACGCAATATATCCCTTCTTCTTATCCTCATCATCACAAGACAATATCTTCGTCTCATGATAGAAGTGATTAAATGCGTCACACACATCATAGATATATGCACAAATCTTAGACGGTGCATTATCTTCATATGCAGAAACAACCGCATTCTGAAACTTCACAAGTTCAAGCATTAGCTTCTTGGCACTTCCGGAATCAGGAGTGTCTATATGAAGATTATCTATGTTATTATCAGCTTTATATTTATTAAGTATAGACTTAATTCTAACAATGGTATATAAGATATATGGTCCAGTATTTCCTTCTGAAGAAGTAAACTTTTCTACATCAAATATATAATCCTTTGAGGCCTGGTTAGATAAATCTCCGTACTTAACAGCCGCAAGAGAAACTATCTTCGCAACTTCTTTCGCCTCACTTTTCTCTATAGTGTCGTTATCTAGAATCTTATTATACATCTTATCGTTAATCTCGTCTAATAAAAATTCAAGGCGCATCACTCCACCATCTCTTGTCTTGAATGGTTTACCATCAGGTCCGTTCATAGTTCCAAATCCTAAAAACTCAAGACTAACATCATCTCTTACTATTCCAGCCTTCTTAGCACAACGAAATACTTGTATAAAATGCATCTCCTGTCTGTTATCAACCACATATATTATTCTATCAGGATTATAATCCTTTACCCTCCATACAAGGGTTGCAAGATCTGTGGTAGTATATAGACTTGCACCATCAGATTTCAGAATCATACATGGTGGCACTTCTTTCTTATCAGTTTCTTCTTTGACATCAACAACTAAAGCCCCCTCACTTTCATAAGCAAGACCTTTATCTTTCATTAACTGTACCATGTCAGGAATGTACTCTTGAGCATCAGATTCGCCCTTCCATAGATCAAATGATACATTGAGTTTCTCATAATTCTTCTTGAGATCTCCAACAGAAATTGTTAAAATATGATTTAATAAAGCTCTATAGCCACGTCTTCCCGCTTGCAACTCCTTTGTGGCTTTAAGTGCTGCTTCTTTATATTCCTCGTCTTCTTTTGATTTGCCAGAAGCTGTGGGATATATCTCTTCTAATTCTGATATTGTAAAAGGAGCTTCAGTAGGATATTCTCCATCATAATTCTCATCAAAATAACAAAGTTCTGGTTTTCTTAGCTTAAGCTCTGTAATTATAAGCCCCATCTGTAGTCCCCAGTCTCCCAGATGAACATCACCTATTACATTATGTCCAACATATCGTGATATTCTCTTTACGCTTTCGCCTATTACAGCAGAACGAAGATGTCCTACATGAAGAGGTTTTGCCACGTTAGGGCCGCCGTAATCAATCATAATAGTAAGAGGATTCTTTGTTTTCTCGAAACCAAAGTCCTCATCCTCATGCATTTTATCAACATATTTACCAAGAAAAGCGTTAGATACTTTGAAATTAAGAAATCCCGGCTTAATTGCTTCAACACTCTCAAAAATGTCATTATCTTCTAATTCCTTCAAAACGTCTTCTGCAATCATAATAGGAGCCTTCTTATATTCCTTGGCAGCAGCCATGGCTCCATTACATTGAAATTCACACAAATCAGGTCGATTGGATAAAGTAACATTTCCGTATCTCTCATCATATCCAGATTTATTAAATGCTCCTTTAACTTCATCACTTATTATTTCAATTAACTGTTCCATTTATTCTTAACATCCCTTCTAATTATTATTCCAGAAATATTATTGTCTAATATATATTCCCTGTTCTTCAATCCAGTCAAGCATATCCTCTTGTGCAGACGTAGTCCAGTCTTCGTTATTCTCATTACAAGCTTTTCTGGCATTCTCATTGAAATCATCTTCCAGTAAATCTTTTAGTATTTCTTCTTTCTTTTCTTCCAAGTTGTCCATAATCTTTTCCTTTTCTTAAATGCAAAGTTAATAAATCACCTTTCCCATTTATCAGCAAGAGAATTAATCTGATCGGCAAATTTGCCAAGATCTTTATTCGCCATCCCCTCAGACTTCTCTATAACACTCATAAGCCTTTTCCCAGCTGCAACCAGTCTTGCGAAAACATTAGACGTGGCTTTAGCAGAAGATTTCTTCTTGGATTTGACAATTCTTGCACCAACCCTTATCTGTTTACCTGTTAATAGATCGAATTCATCCCCCGGATAGGGCGCATATGCATCATATCCATATGTATTTCTAATGTCCATGGCGAAATTATCGCATACGCTATCATCTCCATGAACAACAAATACTTTCTTAGGTGATTCAATCTCTCCTATCCATTTAATTAACATATTATGGTCAGCATGACCGCTTATTCCAGGCAAATTCTCTATTCTGGCATCAACATTTATAGTATCTCCAAATAGCCTTACCTCTTTAGCTCCATTAAGAAGCGTATGTCCTAGAGTTCCTGCCACCTGATAGCCAACGAAGAGAATTGTACATTCGCTTCTCCACAGATTATGCTTAAGATGATGTCTAATTCTACCTGCCTCGCACATACCTGATGCTGAAATTATCACCTTAGGCGTATTATCAACATTTATCATCTTAGATTCATCAGCAGTTACAGAGACTTTAAGGCCATCAAAACCTATAGGATTACCACCACTTCTAACAATGGAAAGGGCTTCATCATCATAGCAATCGTCAACGTTTTCTCTAAATATCTGAGTAGCTTCTACAGAAAGAGGACTGTCAACATAAACCGGAAAGTCCTGCATGTCAGGAAGCATCTTTTCTTCTTTTATGCGCCGTATAAAATACAGTAGTTCCTGAGTCCTTCCTACTGAAAATGCCGGAATAACAAGATTACCACCTCTTGATAAGGTGCTTCTAATAGTTTGAGCAAGTGCTTTGGCAAAATCCGGCGGCGCATTATGAACTCTATCTCCATATGTGGATTCGATTAGAACATAATCAGCCGAATTAATATATTCCGGATTCTTGATTAATGGCTTGTTACCATGTCCTATATCTCCAGAAAATACGATTTTACGCTTCTCTTCTCCTTCACGAAGCCAAACTTCTATAGAAGAGGATCCAAGTAAATGTCCAGCATCTACAAATCGTATTGTTAGTTCCTTGCATATCTCTATTGTCTTATGATAATCACAGGGGACGAAATGTTTTAAAACATTTACAGCATCAGCCATATTATATAAGGGCGTTACTTCTTCTTTACCGCTTCTTTTCGCTTTCTTATTCTTCCATGCAACTTCTGACATCTGAATATAGGCGCTATCTTTAAGCAAGATGTCGCAAAGCATAGCCGTAGCATTAGTAGAATAAATTTCCCCTCTAAAACCATGAGAATAAAGAAGTGGAAGAAGCCCTGAGTGATCGATATGAGCATGAGTTATAAGTACATAATCTATCTTAGATGCATCAATATCTAACTCCTGTGCCTCATATATATCCGGTCCTTGCTGCATTCCACAGTCTACTAAGAAATTAATGCTACCAACCTGTACAAAATGACAACTACCTGTCACTTCGTGATCAGCACCTATAAATCTTATATTCATATAGAATCCTCCAAATCGGAATAATTCTTAATTATTGCTATTGCAATAATAATAAAATTATATCATATTAAATGAAAAATTAACATATTATCGGATATTTACACATTTTATACATAAAAAAACAAGGTGGCATAGCCACCTTGCTTATGTATACATTACTATTCTATTTCTTACTTAAAAATTCAGGAATCTGTATATCCTTAGCTTCCACACTAGGCTTCACAGTTGGCTGACTAATTGTATTAGCCGGCTGTGGTGTAACAGGCTTTGGAGCAACCTGCTTAACCTGAGGTCTTGTAGCACTCTTAGGCGCAGTACTACTTGATGCCGCATTAGTTCTATTAAGTGTAGCATTATCATACTTTAATCCAAGACCAAGTCCACTTATTGAAGAAGCAGATGTACCTGTGGATGATACGGAAGACGCCTTAACAGTCTGACCTTCAATCTCATCGATTCCAGTTGCAATAAGTGTAAATCTAACTTCATCTGTAAGTGACTCATCTGTCATAACACCAAGATAAAGTTCAACCTCGCCGCCTGTAATCTCAGTAACATAATTAGCAGCATCATTTGCTTCAACAAGTCCCATATCTTTATCGCCTGTAATATTAAGGATAAGATTCTTAGCTCCATTAAGACTTGTCTCAAGAAGTGGAGATTCAACTGCCATCTTAACAGCATCCATGAACTTGTTGTCTCCTGTACCTATGCCAAATCCCATATGTGCGTAGCCCTGTTCAGACATAACTGATTTCACATCCGCAAAATCAAGATTAATAACACCATTTATTGTAATAAGATCTGTTATACCGCGAATACATTGTTGTAACACTTCATCAGCCTTCTGGAATGCAGCTGTAATACTTGTCTTAGAATCAATAATAGAAAAAAGCTTTTGATTAGGAATAACAATCAAAGTATCAACATTTTCCATAAGCTTATCAATACCAGCAATGGCACGTCTCATACGTCCCTTCTGCTCCATCTCGAATGGCTTTGTTACTACAGCAACAGTAAGAATACCTTGTTCTTTGGCAGCTTTGGCAATAACAGGAGATGCACCTGTACCAGTTCCGCCTCCCATTCCAGCAGTGATAAACAGCATATCAACACCTTTAATTGTAGCATTAATCTCCTCTATTGACTCTTCTGCTGATTTCTCACCAATTTCAGGTTTGGCTCCTGCTCCAAGTCCATTAGTTAATTTCTCGCCAATCTGAAGAGTGTTAGTTGCTTTATTATTATCAAGGTCTTGTCTATCTGTATTAACTGCAACAAATTCTACGTCCGACACATTCTCATCTATCATTCTATTAATAGCATTACAGCCGGCGCCACCTACACCCATAACCATAAGTCTTGCAGATGAATCAGTGGTATTATTCGAAATCTCAAGCATAACATATTCTCCTTCTTGAACCTTATCGTTCTATATTATCAATGGGTATATCACCCCATAAAATGCTATATAATATAATATATTTTTTTTCTTAAATAATCAACCTATTTTTTGAATTTTTATAAAAACTATTATTCCTTCTTAAACACAATATCTGTGTTTTCTTTTGAAAAATTCTCTAAATGTAGTGTTCCTTGCTGATTTTCCACTTGTGGCAAAATTATAGAAAGACGTTTACACTTATCATCCATATCATTCTTAAGTCCAAAGTTAATTTTTATACCATCTTTTGTGGCATAAATATTATGATTATCATCAATCTTAATAGAATTCACAAAGATATTATTAGCTTTTAAAGCTTTAGTCGTTTCAAGGTAGGAAGACAGCATAACTTCATCATCAACAATCAGATCGGATATCTCACTCCCAGATGGTTCTACATCAAGCCAGACAGTGGAATTCTCAAGTCTTTTATCAGATATATCCGTTATTTTACCATCTTCGTCAAAGTATTTTGCATCCTCCCCTTCCTTTGCAACATATCCAAATGGAATCCTTTCTGTGACAGTGATTTTATTAGTATTAAGACCTGTCATTGTCACTTTAACCTTATCTACAAAAGGTATATCTTTCTTAGGTTTTATGAAATTGTGGACAACATTGTATACACAATTATTCTTGTACTTGCCAGAAATTACGTATTCTTCTATCTCTTCAGGCGTATAAATGTTATTACCTTCTACAACAACATCTTGAACATCGCAACACATAAATGCAAAGAGTCCGCCACCTATAACGAGGATTGCTAGACCTAATACAATCTCAACTATTACAGCAATAATTGCTCTTCTTTTTCTTCTTCGTCTCTCCTTTTTGGTAATTCTTTTCTTAGTCTTTATTTTATTATGTCTTTCGTTATAGTCATTTCTTACTTTTATAACTTCAGCTTCTCTATCAGGTTCTTTTTTAGCCTTTTTCTTATTCTGCTTTTTTTCTTTATTTTTTCCCCTAGTATTATTCCTGTCAGGTTCTGCCGTTTCTTTCTTAGGAGACCGCTCTACTTCACCAAGAGTATTACCTTTAGTATCAACAAGAACAATTTTATCTTTTGTAACGTCATCCATAGAACGCTTAATATCGTTATTCTTCATCTACATCTACTCCTTTAGAGACAGATAATGCAATACCCATTTCCAGTAGCAAAATAGCAAGGGATGTTCCACCGTAACTAATGAAAGGAAGAATTACACCCGTATTAGGAATTGTATTAGTCACAACAGCCACATTTAATATAACCTGAAGGGAAATATGAGCCGCAATACCAATCACAAGGAATGAGCCAAACATGTCTTTTGCATGAATAGCAATAAGAACAAGTCTCCAGATAAGCACAACAAACATGGCAATAACGCAAATAGCACCAAACAGACCTAATTCTTCACAGATTATAGAAAAAACCATATCGTTCTGAGCTTCCGGAACGAATCCCTGCTTCTGTACACTCTCTCCTAATCCTTTACCAAATAATCCTCCTGATCCAATTGCATATAGTGCTTGCATAGTCTGATATGCATCATGATGCTCAGGATCCAGCCAGGCACTAATTCTTGCCGTTCTGTATCCGGCGGTCAGGGCAAATGCTATTGCTCCAATACCACCAATTATCGCCACGGCAACAAAGGGCCATATCTTAGGACTTGAGACAAAGAGCATTATTCCACCAATAAGAAGAATAATTATAGCTGTACTTAAGTTATTAATAGCTACAAGTACAAATAAAGGACCAATTATAATAACAGCAGTAATTATTAAATCTTTGGCATTACGAAGTCTTGCAGGGTTCTTGGATATAACATATGCGAGAAGAACAATAAGGGCAACTTTGGCAACTTCTGACGGCTGAAAGGATATTGGTCCAATATAAATCCATCTGGAAGAATTGTTAAGTGTTCTACCAAAGAACAGAACATATCCGCATAGCCCAATAGCAACAAAATAGAGTGCCCATGCAAATTTCTTAAGAAATTTGTATCCAATCTTACACATCAAAATAATAGCCACTATTCCAATTACACAGGAAGCAGCCTGTTTCTTCAAATAGAAAAGTGAATCTCCTGTATTAAGAGTTGCATTATATGAACTTGCGGAATACACCATAATAAGTCCAAATGCAAGCATAAATGCAACAATAACAAGAAGAGTATAGTCTATCTGACCTTTATTCTTTCTTCTGATTTTGCTACGCGTTCTTGTACTCTCTTGCATGAGTCTTAAAAACCTTGCCTCTTTCTTCGTAATTAGTAAACATGCCCCAACTTGCACAAGCCGGAGAAAGGAGTATTGCATCTCCAGGCTCTGAAGCCTCAAAGCACATATCCATAGCTGATTCTAGGGTATCACAAATCTCATAGTCCAAAAATCCATGTTCTTTACAACAATTTGCAATCTTCTCACTTGTCTGACCTATAATTGCCAGTTTCTTTACACGTCCGGGAAAGCAAGATACCCATTCATCATAGGTCGAGTCCTTGTCATATCCACCACCAATTAGAAATGTAGGACGATTCATAGCGCATATACCTTTAATTGCAGCATCAGGGTTGGTTCCCTTAGAATCATTATAGAATTTAACACCATTTCTCTCACATACATATTCTATTCTATGCTCAACTGCGGTGAATTTCTTGAGTGATTTCACAATACTATCCATGGGAATATTCATTGCAAGTCCCATGGCAACAGCACTCATGGCATTCTCATAATTATGCTTTCCAAGTATTGTAAGATCATCCACATCGATTACTTTAGTAGAATTACCGTCTAGTGCCCAATAAATTGTACCATCCTGATAATATAATCCTGATTTAAGAACCCTCTCACTTGAAAAGAATACAACATTCATATCGAGACTTTCGCCAAATTCACGGAGCACATCATCTTCGAAGTTCAATACACAGGTACCGGATTTGTCCTGATTCTTAGTAATATTCTTCTTGGCATTAATATAATTCTCCATTGTATGGTGTCTGTTAAGATGATCTTCTGTTATATTAAGAATAGCCGTAACATCCGGCTTAAATTCATCAACTGTCTCTAATTGAAAACTACTTATTTCTGCTACGAAAATTGTATCATCAGTTGAGTTTTCAACCATCTTCGTATAAGGAATACCAATATTACCTACTACTCTTACATCATCATAATAGCTTTGAAATATCTCTCCAGTAAGGGCTGTTGTTGTAGTTTTACCATTTGTACCGGTAATTGCAACAATTCTGCCTTTACCAAAGCGATAAGCAAGCTCTATCTCTCCCCAGATTGTAACATTTTCTCTCTTAATCCTTTTAACAATATCAATATCGAGAGGAACACCGGGGCTAAGTACTGCCTTGTCAAATTCCTTTACAAAAGACAAATCCACATTTCCCGTAATAATATCAACATTTACAAGAAATGGATTATCAGCCTTAAGCTTCTTCTTATCAAGCTTGTCGTTTCCGTCATAAAGTGTTACATTTTCATTATTTTTAATAAGTAATTCGCAGGCTGCAATACCACTTATCCCAGCACCAATTACAAGATAATTCTCGCTCATATAAACTCCTAATCTAAGATTGCTACAATATTGCAGCGTATCCAACTGTACACAGAATAATTGTAACTATGGTAAATACGCATACCACCTTAGTCTCAGACCATCCTCCCAGTTCAAAGTGATGATGAATTGGTGCCATACGAAATACTCTTTTGCCATGAGTTATCTTAAAATATCCAACCTGAATAATAACTGAAAGCACTTCAACAAGATAAATAAGACCAACAATAATAATAAATATAGGCATATGTAACACATATGCAGTTGCTGCAACAAACCCTCCAAGGGCAAGGGAGCCTGTATCCCCCATAAATATCTTGGCTGGATATACATTATATACAAGAAATCCCATCAAACCGCCAATCACAGCAGATGTTACAGGTTCAATACCACCTGCAAAATATAATGATGCAAATGTAAAGAATCCAGCAACAACAATGGTCACACTTGATGCAAGTCCATCTAATCCATCAGTAAAATTAACACCATTAACTGTTCCAAGTACTGCAAAATATAATAAAGGAACAGAAAGCCATCCAATATCAACATAAGTTCCTGAAAATGGAATAAGAAGTGTTAATTTATTATCTGTAAAAAATATCAAATAAAGACATAAACCTGTTGTAACAACAAGCTGTAACAAGAACTTCTGCCATGCAAGTAGTCCATCTGACTTACGCTTTATAGTCTTAAGATAATCATCAATGAATCCAATAAGACCAAACAATAATGTTGTAAGTGCAATTGGAAGAACCATAGGATAATCCTTAATATAGAATGCGGATACAACAATAATTGCTACAAGAAACATTATTCCACCCATAGATGGCGTTCCATTTTTAACCTGATGAGACTCTAATTCTTCTCTCTCAGTATTTCCCACTTTGAGTTTTGTCAAAAACGGTATAAGGAATTTACCAATAACAAGTGTAATAATACATGCCACAACCATTGGAATAACTATTGTAATTAGAAAACTTTGCATAACAACTCCCTTCCATTAATCATAATATGCAAACTCATAATATTATACCACATAATATAGTATTCTATTATATAATTATTCCACCGGGTCTTCATCAACACGGTTAATGTTGAGATAAGGAAGTATCTGGTCAAGAATCCTTTGTGTAATCTCCTGTGCATATGAACTATGCGCCTGATCCTCCACCTTAGGTGTATCAATTATTGTATATATAACAATCTCCGGATGATTATATGGTGCAAATCCAATAAAAGACACAAGATAATTGCCATCCTCTCTTGGAAGCTTCTCTGCAGTTCCTGTCTTACCGCCAATATTATATCCTTCTACCTGAGCACCTGTAGCCGTACCTTCTGTTACTACATGAAGCATATACTCTTTTAGTATATCTGATACATCCTTAGACACTGTCTTCTTGAGAATAACCGGATTATTGCTAAATACTTTATTACCAGATGAATCAAGCATACTTCCAACAACATGCGGCTGATAAAAATTCCCGCCGTTAATAAGCGAACAATACGCAGATGCAAGCTGAATCATAGTAACATTAAAGTTCTGTCCGAATGAATTCGTTGCAAGGTTAGACTCAGTCCTCTCTAACTCTTCTCTCGAATAAATAAGATTCTTGGTCGAAGCTTCATTAGGAAGGTCTATTGTTGTCTTCTGCCCAAATCCAAAATTAGATTGAAAATCATAGAAGACATCCGGCCCAATTGTTCTTGCAATCTGCATAAGGGCGTCATTACATGACTGTAGAAGCGATCCTTCAACAGTAAGAAGTCCGTGGCCTTCTCTATTAACACAGTGAATCTCATGAGTACTTACAACCTCTTTACCATCACACATATATGTCTCATCGCCATTTATAGAGCCAATTTCAAGGGCTGTTGCCACTGTAAAAGGCTTAAAAGTCGAACCGGGTTCATAAGTATTAGATACACAAAAATTCTTCCACAATTTGCTAAGCTCTTCCACCTGTTGTTCTTCAGGCATAGCAGCTAATTGTTCAGGCGTAAATCTGTAAGATAAATCTCTTGGATTATTAAGGTCAAAGCCAGGATAACTTGCCATTGCCAGTACTTCACCATTATTAGGATTCATTACAATACAGGCTGTATTAAGACTTCCATCTGCTGAATCTTGCTTATGTGCCTCATTCCAGTTAAGAATTTCCTGTTCAACTATTGATTGTACATTTACATCTATTGTACTTACAACAGTTTTTCCGTTTTCCGGTGGAATTACAGTATTCTCAATGGCATTATTATCGCCATAGTATCCATATTTTCTACCATTTGCGCCATTCAATGAGCTATTATACTGGCTTTCAATTCCAAGGGCTCCCGTATTACCATCACTACAATAACCTATAAGAGAAGCAGCAAGAGAACCATATGGATATTGCCTCATATATTCCTTTTCAAACCAGACGCCTGCTATTTTATCCTTATTAGCGTCTTCTTTCATCATATTCTCAAATTCCTGCATACGAGCGTTGTCAGTCTTTTTAAGCAACACTTCGTATTGACTGTCTTTTCTCTCTTTCAACGCCTCTCTAATCTGATTTTCACTTATCTCTGGGAAATGCTCTGTAATAGCCGAAATTGTAGATTCAATTTTCTCTGGTGTCTGATTAAGAACTTTGCAATCTAATATGACATTGTATACATCTACAGAAGTTGCAAGAACAGAACCTTTTCTGTCCACAATGTCACCTCTTTGAAAAGGAATAACCTCATTAGAATATCCCTGCTGAGACAGAACAATCTTCTCGTACTTATCGCCACTAGAATACTCAATATACATAAGTCTTAATATCAATACCACAAAAAGAACGCAAACACCTGCGAATATTAACCACAGTCTGCTTTGCATTCTTCTTAATATCTTATGATACCTGTTAGAGCGCCTTGCTCTTCTAGGGTCATATTTTCTTCTATTGGGATTGTTTCTATTACCGTTTCTATTAGAATTAGAATTTCTACTACTATCCAAAATAAATACCTACTTTAATTGATGCTTGGCATCTAAGGAATTTTGTTATACTGATTCATATAATCAGATGCCTCCATATCATAATACACTATTTGGTCTGCATTTGCATAGACCATTCCTAATTCATTCAAAGCAGTATTTCTTACATTGGCAAGATTAGCAGCTGTATTAATCCTTGCTTCGGTAGCACCGTTATCTGCTTTAAGCGCACTAATCTGTGTTTCCAACTTAGCAATATTATCTGTTCTCTCGTTTACCTGAGTCTGTAAATATATATAGCCAACGAAGAAACATACACAGAATACTATTGCCATCGTAGCATAGATAGAATATAATTTCTTCTTTCTCTGGCGAAGCATTTTAGCGCGTCTTTTTTCTCTCTTTCTGCGCTCGTCTTCTAGTATTCTTCGTCTTCTTATCTCTTCATATTCGACTTCTGGCTGAAGCTTTCTAACAGCATTTCCCTCTTCAATATAAATTGTTTGATACTTAGCCATAGCAACCTCTTTCTTATTTCTCATTCACACACCTTTTGAAGCACCTTAGTTTTGCACTCCTTGACCTGGAATTCTCCGATAGTTCCAGGTCAGAAGGCAAAATAGGTTTTCGAGTAACCACCTCTCCTTTGGATACCCGACCACATACACATACAGGAAATTCTTTTGGACATGTACATGGATTTTCATTTTCCTTGAAAATATTCTTAACAATACGATCTTCTAAAGAGTGAAATGTTATAATGCATATCCGACCATTAGCTTCTAGCATTTCAATCATACTGCTAATACCCTTCTCAAGGACCTCAAGCTCTTTGTTAACCTCTATACGAAGAGCCTGAAATGTTCTTTTAGATGGATGACCACCTTTAGCTTTGTTCTTCCTGGGAATGCTTTTATCAATTATCTCATTAAGCTTTCCCGTAGTAGTTATTCTCTCTATTTCTCTCTCTTTGCATATATTCTTTGCAATATTAGGAGCGAATCTCTCTTCTCCATATATTCTTAAGACTTTAACCAGTTCATCATAAGAATAATCATTTACAATATCTTCTGCACTAAACGAAGACTCTCTATCCATCCTCATATCAAGGAGTGAATTATCGCTCATATAAGAGAATCCTCTCTCTTTCTCATCAAGTTGATATGATGAAACTCCCAAGTCAAGTACAATGCCATTTACTTTATCTATCCCCAGGTCTCTTATGACATTAGGCATATTAACGAAATTATCTTTGACGATTGTAACTTTATCCTGATAATCCTTAAGTCTGTCGGTTGCAGCTCTAATTGCATCATCATCCTGGTCGATACCAATAAGTCTCCCAGTAGTAAGCCTTTTTGCAATTTCTATTGAGTGTCCTGCTCCTCCCAATGTTCCATCAACGTATATCCCTGTAGGGTCAATGTGAAGTTGTTCTATTGTCTCATTAAGAAGAACTGAATAATGATTAAATTCCATATCTAGATAAATATTCCCAAATCTGCCATGTTCTCAGCAATCTCATCCATCTCATCCTCAGAATAAGCATTGCTATCGTTCCATTTATCCTTGCTCCATATCTCAATCCTGCTAGAGACTCCCGCAAATACAACTTCTTTCGTAAGTCCTGCATGCTCTCTCAAGTTTTGAGGAAGAAGGATTCTTCCTTGCTTGTCCACCTCGCAGTTAGCGGCACCAGCAAAGAAGAATCTCATGAACTTTCTGGCTTCGCGTGTGGTCATTGGTTTCTCGTGCATCTTCTCTTCGATGTTGGACCATTCTTTAAGGGTGTATACGAATAAGCATCCATCTAATCCTTTTGTTACGACGAATTCACTTCCCAGTTCTTCACGAAACTTTGCCGGCATAATAAGTCTTCCTTTGTCGTCTATATTATGCTCAAATTCGCCTATAAACATATAGCTTATTCCTCCTCCCCTTATAGATTATGTGGCAAAATGTTGATTCTCCATTTTCTTCCACTTTCCACCACGCAAATCCATTCTACCCCATTATTTTCTATTTTTCAACCCCTGGAAGCCCCAAAAAGCACGGATTTACAAGGTGTGGGGGATTGTGGAGAACTATTACGTACAAAAAAATGTGGTTGCGACTAATCGCAACCACAATATATTGTGTTCGTATCAAATTCTATGTAATACTATACAAAGTTTTCACATTGTTTTTGTATATTTTGTCGTGATGTTTCCAAATAATCAAAGCCCTGTACTACGTTACTCTTTCTTCTCCTTCGTTGGCTTGACTCTAGGTGTAACAGGCTTTTTCTTAATTATAAAAACTACATTTAATATAATGGATACAATAAATATTATTACCGCTACCACCTGTGAAATAGCTATACCTGTACTTCCAATCTGCAATTGGTCTGTTCTTAAGAATTCAATAAAGAATCTTCCAAAGGCATATAAGCCCATATAAAGCAAGAATATTTGGCCATCAAATTTCTTGTATTTCCTAAAGAGAATCAAGAAAATAAGAACGCAGAGATTCCAAAGCGACTCATATAGAAATGTTGGATGAACGCTTACGAACACCTCACCATTTTCTACAATGAGATTGCTCAACATATTATCTGTAACAAAATCAGCAGATCTTATTCTATCATAAGGAATCATCATAGCTGTAAAGCCATTAGTATAATCTCCAAAGGCTTCTCTATTAAAGAAATTACCCCATCTTCCAGCAATTTGTCCCAGTATAACGCCCAGACTTACAATATCAGCTACAAGCCAAAAATCAAGTTTGAATATCCTGCAGCAAACTATAACAGCAACAAGTCCAAGAAGAATTCCTCCGTAAATTCCAAGACCACCTTCCCAGACCTTGAAAATACTAAGAGGGTTATTTCTATAATAATCAAATGAAAATATGACATAATATAATCTTGCACCAATTATTCCGGCAATAATAACAACAATTGTAAGATCAATAAAATGATCTCTATCCACATTGTAATATCCGCATTCATTGTAGCACCAAAGAAATGCTGCTATCATTGCAAGTCCTATTATAAGTCCATATAAAGAAATGTTAATTGGTCCAATAGTAAGAAATTCCGGAACATTTGAAAGGGTAAGTCCTATACCCGGAAAAATTATTGCATTACTCATCTTCTTCACTAAACATCTGATATATCTGAATCTTCAAAGCATCTGTATCAGTCATGCCAACGAAGATACATCCATAATGATATTCGCCTTCCTTTTCTTCGTTTTCTTTGCATCGAACAATTTTAAGGACAGCATCTATTACTTCTTTAGTCCAAATCTGAATTCTAGCATCAAAGCAATCGCCGACAAGAAGCTGTCTATCACTCTTGAAACCAAGCCCCATCTTAGATACATCAGTTATCTCAACATTAATATATTCTTTCTCGGCATTAACATCTTCTGTAATAATCCCCAGGGATACATTAATATCAAGATCTGTTCTCTTATTCTTTCTCTTCTCCTCCATAATTCTCCTCCTATAATGCAAATTATATCTTATACTATGTCTGTGTGTCAAAGGTCTGTACACACATAATTCGTAATGCTCGCACTATATAATAAGCATAGCATCGCCGAAGCTAAAGAATCTGTAGCGTTCTCTGACAGCTTCTTCATAGGCCGCAAGCACATTTTCGCGACCAGCAAGTGCTGATACAAGCATAATAAGCGTCGACTCTGGCAAATGGAAATTTGTTATCAATGAATCAATAACTTTGAAATCAAACCCGGGATAAATGAATATATCCGTGTCGCCTTTCTTCGGCGTCAAAATCCCGTTCTCATCAGCTGCCGACTCTATTGTCCTTGTACTTGTAGTACCAACTGATATCACCTTATTACCATTCTCTTTTGTGCTATTAATAATATCACAAGCCTCTTTGGTAATCTCATAATATTCAGAATGCATATGATGCTCCAACACATTTTCCACCTTAACAGGTCTAAATGTACCAAGTCCCACATGAAGTGTAACCTCAGCAATCTTCACTCCTTTATCTCGTAATCTTTTAAGAAGTTCAGGAGTAAAATGAAGACCTGCTGTAGGTGCAGCTGCAGAACCATCGTATTTGGCATATACAGTTTGATATCTACTTTTATCCTTTAGTTTATGAGTAATATATGGCGGAAGTGGCATTTCCCCCAGTTTATCTAATATTTCTTCAAATATACCATCATATTCGAACCTGATTAATCGATTGCCTTCCTCAACAACATCAACTATCTCACCACTAAGAAGTCCATCTCCAAATATAATTCTCGCTCCAACTCTTGCTTTCTTACCAGGTCGGGTAAGGCATTCCCATGTGTTAGAATCTATCCTTTTAAGAAGAAGAATTTCAATAGTGGCATTGGTATCCTCTTTACTGCCATATAGCCTTGCAGGAATAACCTTGGTATTATTAATAACCAAGCAATCCCCCTCATTAACGTATTCAATTATATCGTAGAAATGCTTATGAGTCACTTCGCCAGTTACTTTATCAAGCACCATAAGCCTTGACTCGCTTCTATTAAGAAGCGGGTCTTGTGCTATAAGCTCTTTAGGTAACTCATAATTAAAATCACTTACGTTCATCTTAACTCCTGAGTTCTATATCCATAGCTTGAAGTGCTTTGAGGATGCGATTCATAGCTGAGTTCACGTCCTCATCAGATAAGTTCTTATCAGCAGCTCTAAATACAAGGGAATATGCCATAGACTTATGCCCGCTAAGAATCTGATTACCTTCATAAATGTCGAATAAATTATAACTTTCTAAGTAAGAACCGCCTTTGTTATCAAATACTTCTTCAATCTGACTTGCCATAATTTCTTTTGGCACAACCATACTAATATCCCTGGTAGCCGCCGGGAACTTAGGAATCGGAGTAAATTTAGTATCGAATGAAGCTTCTTCTCTTAACACAACAGTATCAATAACAGCAATATAAACTCTGTCTTTGATAGAGTAATTAGAAGCTACTATTGGATGAACCTCCCCTATCATACCTAGTTTTTTATTCTTATATGTAACGTTTGCCTGACGACCCGGATGGAGAAATGGCTCCTTCTTATCAACGCTGTATTTTACTTTCTTACATTCAAGCCCAAGATTATCGAACAGTTCTTCTACTACGCCCTTAAGAGTATAGAAATCACCTTCTCCATACATTCCTAGAGTAAGCATCATCCTCTCTTCCGGCAATTCTTCAACAGGCACTTGCTTTGGCAAATACACATTTCCAAGCTCGTACAATCTAACGTCCTTATTACGTCTATTGTAATTCGTAGAAAGACTGGTAAGCATTCCATCAAGAGGAAGCGTTCTCATAATTGAATAATCCTCACCTAATGGATTAGAAATAACAACTGTCTTTCTGTAATCACTATCCTCCTCTAGGAGTAGCTTATCGAATACCTTAGGACTTTCAAAGGAAAAGCACATAGCCTGTGAAAATCCATAATTCTCAGCCGTGTCTTTAATCATATTCTCGATTGAAAGCTTATAGCTTAATTTGCCGGCAGTTGCTTCGCCACTTGGAAGAGTTGTAGGAATCTTATCATATCCATAGAATCTTGCAACCTCTTCAGCAAGATCCGCATAGCTGAGTAAATCCTGTCTCCATGTTGGAATAGTAACCTCATTACCTTCCACTTTGAGTTCAAGTCTTGAGAAATAATCTTTCATCTCATCAGCGCTTATATCAGTTCCTAGCATCTTATTATATTTATCTGGCTCGAAAGGAAGCTTAATCTCTTCTTTCTTCTTAGGATACACATCAACAACGCCTCCAACAACTGTACCGGCTCCCAACTCTTCTATCAACTGACAGGCTCTATTAATTGCATTTATAGCATTATTAGGGTCTAATCCCTTCTCGAATTTGCCTGAAGCATCAGTACGAAGTCCCACCTTCTTAGAAGAAAGTCTTATATTCGTTCCGTCAAAACATGCTGACTCAAATAATAAAGTCTTGGCATCATCTGTAATCATTGAATTCTCTCCACCCATGATACCAGCAATACCTACAGGCTTCTTGCCGTCACAAATCATAAGTACAGACTCATCTAATTCTCTTTCCTGTCCGTCAAGAGTAGTAAACTTCTCGCCTTTAGAAGCATTTCTTACAATAATCCTGTAATCTTCTATCGTATCAAGATCATAAGCATGCATCGGCTGACCGTATTCTTCCATTACATAATTAGTAATATCTACAATGTTATTAATTGGTCTGATGCCTTGTGCCATAAGACGTCTCTGCATCCACTTTGGCGATGGCTCAATCTTAATATCTTTGACAACTCTTGCGGTATATCTCTTACATAATTCTTCATTCTGTATTTCAACATTTATATAATTATTAACATCCTCATCATTTCCTGTAACTGTAATCTCTGGAGGATTGAATTCTTTATTAAATGTTGCTGCAGCTTCACGTGCAATTCCAAGAACACCAAAGCAATCCACTCTGTTACTTGTAATCTCGTATTCAACTACAACATCATCTCTTCCAAGAAGCTTAATAGCATCATCGCCAGGATTCACATCTTCTTCAAATACATATACGCCATTCTCTGGCGCTTCAGGATACATATCTGTACTTGAACCAAGTTCTTCAACAGAACAGAACATTCCCTGGCTTTCTATACCACGAAGCTTTCCTGTCTTAATCTTAACAGGCTTTGTTCCATCAAGAACACATCCTCCATCTAATACAACAGGGATTTTGTCGCCTTCTTTAACATTTTTAGCCCCTGTAACAATCTGCAGTTTCTCATTTCCCACATCCACCTGACATACAACAAGCTTGTCAGCATCTGGATGCTTCTCTATAGTTTCTATCTTACCAACAACAATTTTATCAAGGTTCTCGTCCATCTCTTCGAAGAACTCTACTTTAGAACCAGACAAAGTCATTGCATCCATATATTCTCTAGGTGTTACATCAAGACCTGGTACCAAGTCCTTTATCCATTTAAGTGATGTTCTCATTTTATATCTCCTTTATCATACACGCAACTCGTCCTTGCTTAATCTTCATAATCGTTATTTATTCATATTAGAATTGAGATAAGAATCTATCGTCATTCTCATAGAGAAGTCTCATATCATCAATTTCATATTTAAGTAATGTGATACGTTCAAGCCCTACACCGAAAGCGAACCCTTGATATTCATTCGGGTCGATTCCACTCATCTTAAGCACCTTAGGATGTACCATTCCGCAGCCTAATATCTCAATCCATCCTTCACCTTTGCAGAATCTGCATCCTTTGCCACCACATTTAAAGCAAGATATATCTACTTCCGCACTTGGTTCTGTAAATGGGAAATGATGAGGTCTGAATTTAACCTTGACATCATCACCGAATAATTCCTTCGCAAATTGCTCTAAAGTACCCTTAAGATCAGCAAATGTTACATTTTTGTCTATTACCATACCTTCAATCTGATGGAAAGATGGTGAGTGTGTTGCATCTACTTCGTCTGAACGAAATACTCTACCAGGAGCAATCATTCTAATTGGAAGTTTACCCTTCTCCATCTGATGAACCTGCACTGGAGAAGTCTGTGTTCTTAGAAGTATGTCCTTATTGATATAGAAAGTATCCTGCTCGTCTTTTGCAGGGTGATTAGGTGGAATGTTTAACGCTTCGAAATTGTAGTAGTCATACTCAACTTCCGGTCCTTCAACCACCTCATATCCCATACCTACGAAAATCTTCTCAACTTCATCAAGTACTTTCGAATTGGGATGACGATGACCATGTTTCTCCCTCTTAGCTGGAAGTGTTACATCAATAGTCTCTGCAGCAAGTCTAACTTCTAATTCTCTCTTTTCTAATTTATTCTTCGCATCATTAAGGTGCTTCTCAATAGCTTCTCTTGTCTCGTTAACGAGTGCTCCCACCTTAGGTCTGTCTTCAGGTGCCACATCTTTCATTCCCTTAAGAACTGCTGTAAGTTCACCTTTCTTACCAAGAATCGACACCTTAACATCATTAAGGTTTCCTATTTCTTTTGCATCATCAATCTGCTTTAATGCATTTTCTTTAATCTGTTGCAACTTGTCTTTCATTTGTATATTCCTCGTATTATATAGTAGTAGTT
>DFLF01000015.1 GCA_002373675.1 Pseudobutyrivibrio sp. UBA3626 | reverse complement strand
TAGAGACTATTTTTACAGCCCCTTAATCTTTGCCATTTTCTAATTTTTCGAGAGCTTCCTTTTTGTGTGCCTCGTTCGTCTTGACATAAATATCGGACTTAGTGCTGATATTGGAGTGGCCGAGCAGGTCAGAAACAACCTTGATATCTCCGGTACTATTAAAGATTACGCTAGTATGAGAATGGCATTAGAAAGCCTAAGACCGATATGCTTATTAATATAGCGAATGCATTAGGCGTTAGTGCATATGCCATTATGGATCCTGACACAACAACATATGATGGCGCTATGTATGCTATGTTCGAGTTAGAGCATCTTTTCAATATGGAAATAGAAGAGCAGGAAGATGGTAAGCCACCGAGATTTTGCCTTTCGGCTAATCACACGGAAGAAATGTATTCGCGTATGGAAGAGTGGTATAAGGTTTACACTCAGACAAAATCACAGCTTGAAGCGGCAACATCAGATGAAGAACGTGAAGAAATAATGATGTCATATCGTATGTGTCAGTGGACATATCCTAAAGCCTTGGTTGATGAAACCGATAAGGCACATAGGAAGGCTCAATTACAGAAGCAAATTGATAAATTACAACAGATGAAAGATGAATTGGATTCTTAAGGAGACAACATTTTATAATACTATCCTATTATCAATTGATAAATGTTATAATATATGTGGTAGTAGGTAAAGATAATAATTTGGAAGCTTTGAATTATTTAAAGAGTGTATACATGAATTAGAACCAGGGTCATCACCCAAGGATTTGTATTTGTCTGCCCTGTCTTTTTTGGCAAAATGTAGTGAAGTGGGCTTGTATTATAGTTAAGGAGGTTCAATATGAGTAATACAGCATTGAATGATATGAAGTATAATTTTGAACCATTACAATTGTTTGTTCCGTCAAACGATTATAGAGTTGATGAGGATAAATTAAAAGCAAGAATAGAGAAAAGTAAAAAACTATTTGCCGGCCTTGAGGAAAAGAGAAAGAGGCTTAAGGATATAGGTTCCAGATCAATCTATGATGATACTAAATGATACTAAAACAATCCTTTCATTTTGCTTGTCCGCCCGGAACGTAAAAATACAGAGGAGTCAACTCCGTAGCCACCATAGGTGGTGCGAATGCAGAGTTGACGCCTCTGTATTTTTATGTAAAATGTGCGAGGCAAAATGAAAGTAGGAGCTAAAAAAAGCTACAATTACAATCTCTTAGTTGACAGCATATATATAATTGTTTATATAATTTTTTTAAGGGAACTAATCGAAAACAATGTGTGATTAGTACTTATATATTAAGGGAACGGAAGAAACTCATTTTCATTGCCGGTTGCTATCATCTGGAAAAGATTGAAATTCCTATTAATCTTAAGCAAAATATGGAATTTGGTTATTCGAATTATAAGCAAGTTTAATTTGCAAGGGCAGATGACCTAACTGTAATATATACGGCTCTTCCGAAAGAATAAAAGGTAAGCTTTACAATCGTTAGAGTCAAGGATGATGCTTTTCCTATAGTGGCGGTTACGTTGATTATAATTGCAACAGGTGTTATAAGAGTAATCTCATACAGAAGATACAGACAATAATTCTCTTCCTGATAGAGTTTCCTTGGACGAAGGTGATTGATGGCGGTGTGCTTTGGGATCATGTTTCTATGTGGAAGAAAATGGTTGTCGTGGGCTGCATGCTTATTATTTTGATTATGTCCTATTCCGTTGTTTTACAATCGTCTTTTGATCCGGTGCACGAAGAAGAGGAAGGAGTCTATTATTTTGACACAAAGAATTCTTATGTTTTGATGCACAGAGATGGGACATATAGTTTGATTACTCCCTTTGAAGAAACGACGATAGAAGAAGCTATGTAGTATTTGAATGAGGGGTTCTCTTTGAAAAGGAATAATAATTGAAAAAAAATAAAAATAGGGTTAAAATCACAGATAAAATATCCGATATACAAAACGTATGAAGCTAAGGACTGGCTATTTTATGATATAAACCATGGAGGGTGTAGAAGCACTCTCTTTTTTTATGGAAATTTAATTCTATAGAACGAGAGAAGAACATGAAAGAGCAATAGGGGGTAAGTTATAATGGAAGTAGGATTAAATACGGTATCAAATGTTACAAATGAAAGATTAACCTATGAAAAGACCGGAAATAAAAAGATCGACGATTTTTATTCCGGAATGTCTGCAGCAGCGGAAAAATCAAAATCTCATGCGAAAGGAAATGCGCTGGCATTAACGATGCTTCCGTATTCGGATTCTATGAGTTATGGAATGGCTGCGTTTGATTCTGATATGTCGACGCAGGAGGATCCTATTATAAAAATCTCCGTAAACTATGGGGGCGAACAAAGATATTACGATGTTCATGTGAACGAGGTGGATCCAAGAAACGCGTCTGCGGTTGAGATGTTTGCGTTTTCTGCTTATATGGATGAAAACGGAATGACGGATCGGGGAACGTTCGGTTCATATAATAAGATGAAAGTATATGGGCACAATGCATCAGATTTTGGTGACTTTCCGGATTTACAGAGCGTGGATGGTTATAACGTAAGAACGGATTGGATTAAAATGCTGCGACAAATGGCAGAGGCTTATTTGGGCAATCCAAATACGTATGAACAATCATTGGATGCAAATAAACTGGCAGACGTTTTAGAACGAGTTAGTGAAAAACAAAAGGGAAAAACATACGCAAATGAATTGGAACTATATATGGATCTTTGTAAGGATTATCCAAATGTTAGTTTTCGGATAGATGATTTAAATGGTACGAATAATATATCGTCTGAATTTTCGTTTCATCAAACCAAAGATGGCTTCTCACAGCCTGGAATTCCGAGTATTACGCTTGATAAAAATCTTCTGATAAAAGCTTTAAACGATAAAAAGTTTGAAAAGAGCTTGAGAGGGTATTTAAAAACAGTTGTTTATAATTATGAAAATATCACACGCAGAGATTTGAATGATCCACCATATTGCGCGGTAGATATTTTGGAGTGTGATGGACATTTTCAAACAGGCGTAACAAGAGCTTATTCCCAGTTTTCTACGGATGAACAAATACGTCAGCAGGCAGGCCTGACAAAGAATTTAAGTGAAGAAAAAATAAAACAAATCATAAATAATGCCAGACAAAGAACCATGGAAGAATTATTTGAGATACGGACGTATAATCAGGATAAAAAACGAATGTGATATAGACGTTATGGAGGGGAAAATATGACAATATCAAATGCTATAACAACAAATAACTATACGAACACGGCATATCTTCGTATGCAAACGGAAAAACAAAACCCGGTGGGAAGTTTTTGTGATGTGTTGAATCAAAAGACTGGGGAAACAAGGCGTAAGATTCATTAATAATCAGAAGATTTGAGGACGGATTACCAACATCCGTCCTCATTTTATGGGAATCCATTAGCAAATTAATATAATTGCATTAACGATTGTAATTACTACACTATACACGAAAAGACCAATCTCAATTTTATGCCTTTTCTCAAGGTCTTCAGTATATTTTTTCTTCTGCTCCTTTAAAAGAATTTGTAGCTCTATGCGCTTGTCATAAGCTGAGTTCGCTCTCTCTTGCTCGTGTGATTTTTGGCGGCTTAGAATCGCATAATCTTTCCGCGACACGTAATTTTTCTCGAATTGAGCGATTTGCTTGTCTTGAGAGCGTATTATTTTGTCGACCTCTTTCAGTGTTTTCTTTAGATTTGAATTCTCGGATGTGACTGTCTGAATCTCTTCTTCGTATTCGATTCTTTGCTCTACCAGCTGCATCTTTAGAGTTCTTATGGCTTCCGATTGCTTTCCCAGTAGTTCTGCTGTCTCCAACTGCTGACTCGATTTCTCTATAATATCTGCCGAGTTCTGCGTCTTGGTTTTCTGAGTTGATTCTTCCGGATTTGATTTCATTTTGTCTTGTAAATTCATATTCCAAAGCCTCCTTATTAGCTTTCATTCCGATAAACGTTTTTTCTATATTAGTGTCACGAACTTTATCCCCGTTCTCATTTGTATAGACAATATGCTTGCGATTATCAGTCCATTTGACAGCCCATCCAAGTTTTTGCATGCCTGATATAAAATCATCTCGAGAACGAGAATTAGGAAGTGTATTAACTATGGCGATGGCACATTCAGCAACATAACTCTTCTTGGAATCGCTCGTGAGTAGGCTGTATTTGTCCCTGCTCCAAGATGTTATTTCACCTTGCGCAATTTCAGAACCGTCGAAGTGATGACCTTTTTCTGCGACTGTAAGTCCACGTTCAAGACAGAGGTTATTTGTAAAGTCCTTTTGCTTCTGAAGATCGTGTTTGGTCTGATGAAGTTTCATGCCATCTATATAGGACACGCTATTGGTGACGATATGACAATGCAAGTGATCTTTGTCTTGGTGTACACTAATAACACATTGGTGACCATCGAAGAATTTATCTGCAAATTCTTTCCCTATATCAAGAACTTCACTGGGCGTTACTTTTTCGTCCTTATGAAATGAAATAATATTATGAGCATACATCCTGCCATTATCTTTATCCCATAGCCTTTTTTCTTCAATCCAAGACTGATATATTTTCTTGTAATCAATTTCGTCTTCATTATATGGTCCGGTAACTGTAACATAGCCTTCTTTGATTTTCTCATCTTGAAGAACATATTCTAAGACATTGTTCATAGCACCATGACTTTTTACGGATGTATTGACGACCTTATTAATTGCCATACCTGTTCACCATCCTTTCGGATGTCGCTAATATCTTTTGATAAATGATTAAGAGTATTTCTCCCAGGAAGAAATCCTTGACTGTTGGCGACACGTGCCATCTGGTTAATGTTAGTTGCGATTCCTCGGACTTGTTTTACATATTCCGAAAATATTTTGCTTATATTTTTAAGAACAACAATTTCATCATTAGATGTAATCTTGGCTTTTTGGATTGCATCTATGACATAAGATTGTTCTGTGAGTCCGGATTCTTTAACTCTGTTTTTGAAGTCGGAATACTCAGAATCATTCATACGGATAGTGACGGATTTATTTCGTTTACGCTTTACTTCACCCATAGTGTGTTATCCTTTCTGTAAAATGTGATACGAAGCCGGGGGTTCCAAGGGGCGAAGCCCCTGGCAAGTTTAGCGAAGCGAAAAGCCGAAGGCTTTTTGCTGAAGCTAAGCATAGTGGCTTGCCACTATGCGAAACTTGCCTTACTACCCCAAGCAGTTTGCCGTAACCGGGTATGCTGCGCCGGGGTAGTAAGTGAACCCCGGCTACGAAGACAGTAAGCGTCTCTCCATGTCGGCAAAGTCTTCGGAAGAATACTTTCGTCCGGAGAATTTGTTAAAGGAATTGACCTTCCGTATCTTTGCTTTTTTAGAGAGTCTGTAATTGTTTCTGATAGCATGGATTAGCCACCCCGTAACATTGTTTATCTGAGCTTTTTGATCTTCAAGTATGTTTATAGCGGTAATGCATTTGGCCATATTATAATCAGCTGCTTTGGCTATAGCATGAAGATCCTGATCGGATAATTCATAGTCGAATAAGAGTCCTCGGAGTTCTTCAATAACAACATCCTCTTTTTCCATAACCTCGATTTTTGAATCTGATGTTGTGATAATCTCTGTATTAATCTCTGAAGTGGTCTCTGTATATGTGTCTACATTTTCGAAAATGTGTGATTCTGATTCTGTTATAGGGTCATTACAAATATGTAATGATGTGTTTACATAATTATTAACACTTTTATTTCCTGATTCGTCAGGATAGGTTAGTTCTTTTAATACAAAAGGATTAAGTTCAAGATACATTACATTGGATAAAGTCATGCCACAAACATTAACATTTCTAAAATGTCTTTTAATGACACCAAGATCTTCAAGCGCAATCAGTGCATCTCTTGCTTGCTTTTTGCTGACGCCGAATTTGTCCGTGATCTGATCGTAGCTTCGTTGAAGATAATCATCGCTATTGAATCTCTTAACATATGTAACATTGTCGTTGATTTCGTCTCTGTGTTCCGTAGGGCGATACCAGTAGACAATATCAGCTAGGATTAGAATGGCAAGGGCATTTGGTTTGCCGTTCTTATTATTTACAGTATGATACCAAGCTTCGGGAATAATATTTCCCGAAATATTCATCTCGCCAACTTTATCAACAATCTTGTTGCCGGTTTTTAATTTAATGTCCATAAGTAATACCTCGCATTTTTGATTGCAAAGCATCTTTTTGACATAGCAAAGTGGAATTTTAAGTGGAATTATAGAATTTTACGATTTTTCGAAGATTTCTGACAAAAACAAAAACAGTGGGAAACCCACTGTTTTCAACGTTTCTGCGGATGACAGGAATCGAACCTGCACACCACTAGGGCACAAGAACCTAAATCTTGCGCGTCTGCCAGTTCCGCCACATCCGCAAAATGCTGATATTTGCAAAGCAAATGTCTGCACGGGGAGCCCCTTCGACAGAGTCGAACTACAATGGGCGCGCCTTATTGTAAGAACTGTGTTTTTACACGAATGATAGAATACCATAAGTTAATTAATTATTCAACACTTTTTTATACTTTTGTGCTATAATATCTAGGTTGTGTAAGGAAGGAAGAAAGTTAAATGGATAATAAGATAGGACTACTTGTTGAAGGTGGAGGAATGAAATGCGCATTTTCAGCAGGAGTGTTAGATGTCTTTTTAGATGAGGATGTTCATATAGATAAGTGCTATGGCGTGTCTGCAGGATCAGCAAATGCTGCGTCATTTGTCGCAAGGCAAAGGGGGCGTAATAAAAGATTTTACTGCGAGCATTCACAAGATCCAGAGTATTTTGGGATTAAAAGCTTAAGGGAGAGTGGTTCGCTTTTTGGTCTTCAGTATATATATGGTGATTTATCTAATTCTGGTGGAAAAGACCCATTAGACTATGATGCACTGACTTCTAATCCATGTGAGCTTGTTGTTGTGGCAACAGATGAGAATGGTAGAGCGGCTTATTTTGATAAGTCGAATATGGAGAAGGATAATTATGAAGTGATTATGGCAAGTTCTGCCCTTCCTGCGCTTTGCAAACCAGTTGATATTGATGGCGTTAAGTATTTTGATGGAGGGGTTTCCGATTCCCTACCTATTAATAAAATGGTTCTAGATGGTTGTGACAAATTTATTGTGCTAATGTCTAAGCCTAGAGGCTATGTTATGAGACCCCAGAAGCATAAGCGCGTTTATACACGTTTATTAAAGGAGTATCCTGATATAAAAAGAGCATTAGACAGACGCCATCTTAATTACAATCGTTCTCTTTATAAGATTAAGAAACTTGAGAAGGAAGGTAAGGCTTTTGTATATTATCCTTCACCATTAATTCCACTTAATACTTATAAGACCGATACTCAGGTTATGGAAATGTTATATGACAATGGAGTTGCATCGGCAAAAGCAAAGATGTCAAGATTAAGAGAATATATCAATAAATAAAGTGAGATTATATTATGAATGAACAAAATAGAAATGGATTAGGTCAAAATGAAAGCTTACTCAAGTTTATTTATCCAGTTGCCATAATGGGATGTGTCCAAATATTGGTACAGCTTTTTGCAGGGCAGTTGTTATTCTTCTATAAAGGATATACTTATTCAAGTGGATCATATGATGATTTTATGAATGGTTATCAGACATCCCTTGCTTCAGATAAATTTACACTTCTTGTTTCTGTAGTAAGTACATTTATTCTGGTAATAGTTTTTTTACTATGGTATAGAAAAGAGATAATTCATGCAGCTAATGTATCTCTTAGGAATAAAATTAAAATCATAGGACAATTAAACTGGAAGATTATACCAGGAGTTATACTAATATCTCTTGGGGTAGGAGTATTTGCAACTTATATATCATATTTTGTCGCATTAATTAAGCCAGATCTTTTATCAGGATACGTAGATATTGTTTCGGTAATTAGCAGTGGTGAATCTGGAATAATGAATGCAATTCTTCTTATTTATTTTGTAGTTTTATCTCCAGTATGTCAGGAACTTGTATTTAGAGGTTTGACACTGGGTTTTGCTGAAAGAAGAATGAATTTTATGGCGGCTAATTTAATGCAAGCTATTCTCTGCGGCATATTTACAATGAATGTAACTCAGATGATTTATTATTTCTTGTTTGGACTAATCCTTGGATATGTTTACTATAGAACAGAGAATATTATTATTCCAATAATATGCAACATGTTATTTTCTGTAACAAGACTTGTATTTTATGATGTAAGTATAATAGGTAGTTCATTAGTTGCATTTTATCTAATATTCTTTATGGCAATGGCTGGTGCGTATCTAGGCGTAGTGTTAGTTAAGAAATCTAAGAAAATAAAAACTAATGATAATGCCTAGCATTGTCGATAATAATAATGTAACTTAATATGCCAAGGAATGGCGAGATCATGGAAGACCAGGGACGGGTTTATCCCGTCCTTTTTGCGTGTTATTTGTGACTTTATTCTATAGTTTCTCATTTATTCTGTATTGCAATTCGCATAAAGCAAGGAAGCATAGGCACGGATGCCCATTATTATAATGGGAGGGAAGAATATGATTATTAATCAAAGCCAGGTGGCAATGTCTAGCCAGAGAACGTTTGTAAGAAGGCAGACAGATACGTTTAGTGTATCAAAAGAACAGGTTAAGCCTAACCAAAAAGGCTTTAAGGATTTTATTGAACAGCTGGGAGGAAAAGGACAACAAGAAGAAATATCAGACAACTACGCCCCAGGAAGTATACAAGCGGCAAATGCCGATTATAGTGGAATATCTGAGGACGATTTAACTCTTATTAAATTTCAGACAATGAACTTTCTTTTTAGACTGCTTTTTTATAAGCAAATGGGTGGAAGTACAGAGAGCTTAGCTGATTTGGAAGCAAAATATAGTATGAATACACCTAATCAGTATATGATATCTATGAATCATACCAGTAGCTATTATGAGAGTGAGACAACAAGCTTTAGTACTCAGGGTAAAGTTGTAACAGCAGATGGAAGGGAAATTGATTTTGGAATCGATGTTACCATGAGTAGGAGTTTTGCAGCAGAATATAGTGAGAGTGTATCGCAAGGGCTTAAATATATTGATCCTCTTGTAATTAATCTTGATTCTAATCCAACAAGCGTAGAAGATATGAAGTTTGAGTTTGACTTGGATTCTGATGGAGAGAAAGAAGCGATATCAATGCTTGGTTCTTCAAGTGCATTTCTTGCACTTGACAAAAATGGCAATGGAGAAATTGATGATGGAAGCGAACTCTTTGGAACTTCGTCAGGAGATGGATTCAAGGATCTCTCTTTATACGATACAGATGGAAACGGGTGGATAGACGAAGCTGACGAGGTGTTTGATAAACTCAGACTGTGGCAGGTAAATTCTGACGGAAGTAAGACTCTTTATACACTTAAGGATAAGGACATTGGAGCATTATACCTTGGAAATGTTGATACAACATTTTCTGTAAATAATGATAATAATGAAACTAATGCCTTAATTAGAAAGACAGGTTTGTTTCTTCATGAAGATGGTAGTGCAGGAACAATGGCGCATGTTGATTTGGTAAGTTAAATCATTTATATACCTAGCCAATAATTACAAAATAAAGTCACAAAATGCAAGACAGAAATTAGTTAATTAAATAACAATCCGGAAACTGTAATAATAGAATTAGTTTCCGGATTGTTTGCGTATTTACGCAATTTTTGTAAGTTGTCTTTTATAATAAGTTTTTTGAAAAAAGTGTGAAAATTTTTTGTATTTTTTGTTATACTATTTCTACAGGGATAACAACGTATAAGTTGAATAATTAATTTAGGAGGTTAGTTATGGGAGGAATTAGTGAGAATGGTGTTAAGACCATTAACGAAATCTGTGACAGATATGTTGATGAGAAGACACCGCTTATGATGATCTTAAGTGATATCCAGAATGAATATGGTTATATTCCTTTGGAAGTTCAACAGATTGTCTCAGACAAAACAGGAATCTCAGTTGCAGAGATTTATGGCGTGGTAACATTCTATTCGTTTTTCTCTTTAGAGCCAAAGGGAAAGTATATTATTGGATGTTGTCTTGGAACTGCGTGCTATGTTAAGGGGGCACAGCAGATTATCGACAAATTTTCAGAAGTGCTTGGCATTAAGCCGGGTGAAACCACAAAGGATGGTATGTTTACTATTGATGCCCTTAGATGTATTGGTGCGTGCGGAATAGCTCCTGCTGTATCTATTAATGGTAAGGTTTATCCTAAGATGAGCGTTGATAAAGTTCCTACAATTGTAGAATCTTACAGAAATGCGGGAGGTGCTGCGTAATGATTAAGAGTAAAGAAGATTTGAATAATGTAGTACATGATTGCACTAGCGCATTTGACGCAAAACTGTCAGGCAAGAACGGTATGCGAGCAATTGTATTATGTGGGGGTACAGGATGTCTCTCTTCTAATTCTGCTGAAATAAGAGAGAAATTTGAGAAACTGGTAGAAGAGAAAGGTCTCTCCGATAAAGTAACAGTTAATCAGGTTGGATGTTTTGGATTCTGCTCACAGGGTCCATTTGTTAAGATATATCCAGAAGATACATTATATCGACTTGTCAAGTTAGATGATGTTGAAGAGATAATTGAGACAGATATAATTGGCGGTCAGATAGTCGATAGATTATTATATGTTGATCCTGCAACAAAGGAGAAAGTTGCAAAACAGGATGATATTAATTTCTATAAGAAGCAACGTCGTGTTGCACTTCATGGTTGTGGTGTTATCAATCCGGAGAATATTGAAGAAGCTCTTGGATTTGGCGGATTCCAGGGACTTAAGAAAGCCCTGTCTATGAGTCAGCAGGAAGTTGTGGATGAAGTGCTCGAGGCAGGACTTCGTGGTCGTGGGGGCGGTGGCTTCCCATCAGGTCGCAAGTGGCAATTTGCTCTTAATCAGGATAATGATGAGAAATACGTTGTATGTAATGGTGATGAAGGTGATCCTGGTGCATTCATGGATCGTTCTATACTGGAAGGAAATCCATTTGCTGTAATTGAAGGAATGATTATTGCAGGATATGCAATTGGTGCTTCTAATGGATACTTCTATGTTCGTGCAGAGTACCCTGTAGCTGTTAATCGTCTTAAGATTGCAATTAAACAAATGGAAGAGAAAGGACTCCTTGGTGACAACATTATGGGCTCAGGCTTTAGCTTTAGAGCACATATCAGACTTGGAGCGGGTGCTTTCGTATGTGGTGAAGAGACAGCACTTCTTAACTCTATTGAAGGAAAACGCGGTATGCCTCGTCCACGTCCTCCATTCCCAGCTGTATCCGGACTTTGGGGCAAGCCAACTATAGTTAATAATGTAGAGACATTAGCTTGTGTTCCATTTATATTAAGGGAAGGTGCTACTGAATTTGCATCTGTTGGAACAGAGAAGTCAAAGGGAACGAAAGTATTTGCCCTTGGTGGTAAGATTAATAATGTAGGTCTTGTAGAGATTCCTATGGGAACTACTCTTAGAGAACTTATATATGATATTGGTGGCGGAATTCCTAATGGTAAAGAATTTAAAGCTATCCAGACTGGTGGACCATCAGGAGGATGTCTTACTAAAGAATTCTTAGATGAGCCAATTGATTTTGATAACCTGGTTGCAAAGGGCTCAATGATGGGTTCTGGTGGAGCCATTGTTATGGATGAAGACAACTGTATGGTTGACGTTGCCAAGTTCTATATGGAATTTATCTGTGATGAGTCTTGTGGTAAATGTTCACCTTGTCGAGTTGGTACTAAGAGAATGCTGGAGATTCTTACAAGAATTACTGAAGGCAATGGTACCATGAAAGACTTAGAGGAATTGGAAGAATTATCTAAGACAGTTAAAGCTAACTCCCTATGTGCTCTTGGACAGACAAGTGCAAATCCAATTAATTCTACACTTGCTCATTTTAGAGATGAGTATCTTGCACACATCCAGGATAAGAGATGTCCTGCTGGCGTATGTAAGAATCTTATGCAATATGTTATAGATAAGGATAAATGTGTAGGCTGTGGTATGTGTGCTAAGGGTTGTCCGGCTGACGCTATTTCGAAGACGGATTATGTTGCACCTGGTAAGAAATTACCTGCAATGGAAATTGATCCTGAGAAATGCGTTAAGTGTGGCGCTTGTATTGCAACATGTAAGTTAAAGGCTATTTATAAGAAATAAGGAGGGGAGAAAATGGCTAAGATAAATATTAAAATCGAAGGCATCCCATATGAGGTAGAAGAAGGACTTACAATTCTTGAAGCTGCCAAAGAATGTGGTTATGAGATCCCTTCACTTTGTACTTTTAATCATGGAGAATGTAATCAGGGCTCTTGTAGAGTTTGTCTTGTTGAAGTGGTAGGAGCAAGAGGGCTTGTTGCATCTTGTGTATATCCGGTAAATGACGGTATGGAGATTAAGATATCGTCTCCTAAGGCATCAGAAGCAAGAAGAGCATCTGTCGAACTGCTTCTTTCTAATCATAATAAGAATTGTCAGCAATGTGATAAGAATGGTAAATGTGAACTTCTTAATGTTGCTTATGCTACAGGGGCTAGAGAAGACAGATTTGAAGGCTCTAAGACACCAACAACTTATGATGACTTGACACCTTCAATAGTTAGAGATACTTCTAAGTGTATTCTCTGCGGACGCTGTGTAGAAAGATGTAAGAATGCACATGGTCTTGGAATACTTGGATTCGAGAATCGTGGATTTAATACGATTGTGGCACCTGCTGAGAATCGCTCAATGAAGGATTCGCCATGTATCTTATGTGGACAATGTGTAAGTGTATGTCCTACTGGAGCACTGATGGAGAAGTCAGAGATTTCTAAGATTGATGAAGCTATGAAGGCTGGAAAGCATGTTATTGTACAGACCGCTCCGGCTGTAAGAGCAGCTCTTGGTGAAGAGTTTGGCATGAAAGTTGGAACTCCTGTTACTGGTAAAATGGTTGCTGCTCTTAAGCGGCTTGGATTCGACAAGGTATATGATACTGACTTTGGTGCTGACCTCACAATTATGGAGGAAGGAACAGAGCTCCTTGGAAGAATCAAGAATGGCGGAGTTCTTCCTATGATAACAAGCTGTTCTCCCGGATGGATTAACTATGCAGAGTATAATTACGGTGATCTGTTAGATCATCTGTCATCTTGCAAGTCACCTCACGAGATGCAGGGTGCAATTATCAAATCATACTATGCCAAGGAGAAAGGCATTGATCCTAAGGATATATTCGTTGTATCTATTATGCCTTGTACAGCTAAGAAGTTCGAGAAAGAGAGAGAACAAAATGCGGCAGTAGACGGACTGCCTGATGTTGATGCTGTTCTTACTACAAGAGAGCTTGCAAGAATGATTAAGAGAGCGGGAATCTTATTCGACAGACTTCCTGATGAAGAATATGATGCTGATATTATGGGTGACTATACAGGTGCAGGAGTAATATTTGGTGTTACAGGCGGTGTTATGGAAGCTGCTCTTCGTACAGTTTACTTTGTTCTTACAGGCAAAGAGCACGAAGCTATTAAGTTCGAAGCTGTAAGAGGTTTCGAGGGAATTAAGGAAGCTTCGCTTGATATTGACGGAACCGTTGTTAATGTAGCTGTTGCTCACGGTATGAAGAATGCCAAGGTACTTCTCGATGACATAAGAGAAGGCAAGAGCAAATATCACTTTATCGAGATTATGGGATGTCCGGGAGGCTGTGTCAACGGTGGTGGACAGCCGGTTGTTAGAAGCTGCTTCCTTCCTAATGAAGACAATGATATTGTTGATACATACAGACAGAAGAGGGCGGATGCACTTTACTCAGAAGATGAGAGAAACACACTTCGTCAATCACACAACAATCCGCAGATTAAGGAGCTGTATGATAAGTTCCTTGGTGAGCCTAATTCGCATAAGGCACATGAACTTCTTCATACAACTTATGAAGCAAGAGTTGGATTTAATTAGAATTGTGCTTCAATGAGAATAAATAACGCATAATTTAAGCTCTGTACTATTGGTTATTAGAAGACTAATTAGTACAGAGCTTTTTTATAATATAACAGATTATCTATAGATATATTTATAGCAATGGTGCTATAAGTCTAAGCAAGTTATCAATGAATCTGTGAAATGCGCTAAAGTTCCAGTTCTCTTTTAATATTTCTGTACATTCTGATTGCGTCTTTAAATAGTCATTCTTTAAGTCAAAGATTATCTTTGATTTATAGAATATACTTGAGCATTCATAATGAAGGAAAAGGCTTCTATAGTCTAGATTAACAGTTCCGATTCCTGCAACTATGTCATCACAAATCATTGCTTTTGCATGAACAAATCCAGGCGTGTATTCGTATATTTTAACACCTGCATTAAGCAGGTCCTTGTAATAGGACCTTGAAATTCTATGGACTAGTTTGGAGTCTGATACTCCTGGTGTAATAAGTCTTACATCAACACCTCTTCTGGCTGCTCGAATAAATGCATCAAATAGAGAATCCCCCAGCATAAGGTATGGTGTATAGAACCATACATAATCTGTTGCCATAGTAAGAATCTCTGTATATAATACATTACTTGTATGATCGTCTCTTTCTGGAGAATCATAATAAGGAAGTATATATCCATCATTTTCTGGGATATCATTTATAATATGACGATCCTTAAGAGATGGAGGTTCATTTTTAATAACTTCATCTCTGTGTTTGCTTGAATTCCAGAATTCCAAGAACATTAATTCGTAGCTATATACGGCTTTACCTGTAAGCCTGAATCCTATGTCCTTCCACACACCATAAGGGTGTATTTCGTTAATATATTCATCTGCAATGTTGATACCGCCACTATAGGCAATCTCTCCGTCTATTACCATAATTTTCCTGTGGGTTCGATTGTTTAACTGTGTTCTGATTAGCAAAAAGGGGTTAAATGGAATACATTTTATTCCTTTTTTCCTAAGACCTGCAACATCTTTAACAGAATATGTTCCTATACTGCCAAGGTCATCATATATTACGCGAACATCAACACCTTCTTTTGCTTTTTTTTCAAGTATATCTGTTAGAGTATTCCAGAATTTACCCTCCTGTAGAATGAAGTACTCGATGTATACGTATTTCTCGGCTTTCTTCAAATCTTTACACATATCTTCAAATACTAATTCTCCCATAGGATAGTATTTGACGCTTTCATTATGTAACATTGGAAAGTGGGTGTCGTCGCATATGTGAGAAAGGGACTGAAGAAGCCTTTTGGCTTCGTATTTTGAAATGTCTATTTCTTCTAGTACATTTTCCTCTTTACAGAATTTTTTTCTTTCAAGAGCTTCTGAAGCAACTTCTATATTCCGATCTAGGTGTTTTCCTGTTCTTTTATTTCCTAAGAATAAATACAGAATTGAACCAAGTATTGGCATAGCCACAATTACGGTAACCCACAATAGTTTGTATGAACTTTCATCTCGCCTGGAGATAAGACTTGCAACAAAAATAACTGCAAGGACTGAAAAGATAACATGTATAATATCGGCTAGATGATAATCAGAAAGGTAATTAATAAACCTAAATACCAATAAATACCATAGAACTTGTAGTGCAATTGCAGGTAGGACAATAACTACTCGCCCAAATATTTTCTTTGCCATATCTAATCCACCTTTATTTATATTTTTAGAATAAAAAAATCATATACTTGTAAACTATTATATGAAATGATTAAAGGAAATTCAACGACAAGACGTTAGGTTTAATAATACTTTTTTGAAAGGAAAAGTGAGTAAAATGCATCAAAAACAAAACAAAAGAGAATGATAATGGCCCGATTATAGTAAGTTTTTTGGTAAATGTTGTATATTTAATAAGGTGTGGTATACTATATGTAGTTTTTCGTAGGTTGTTTTTACTTAAAGGGAGGACATGACATGACTATATATGAGAGACAGAAGATAGAGAAAGAACGATGGATCTTTTTGATTCGTACGGTATCTTTAATTGTTTTTACAATTCTTTCATTTGTGTATATGGGAGAAGGGATTCATGGGATTATTAGAACAGCATTTATGGGGGCGGCTGCTTTATTTTGCCTGATATGTTATATAATGAAGAAAAGCGGTGAAGCACTTTCTAAGATTTGCCTGGTTATGATGTCGGTTTCATTTACGTGGCTCTTTCTTACGGTTAATCAACCTTATTTGTTCGTTCTTATGTATCTAATGATATACATTGTTATATTGGATCAGGATAAGAAGACATCTATTATTTCAGCGATTGCATGTATTGTTGTTAATACTATATATCTTGTGCTTTTCTTCTTTATTGGAGACAAGTCATTAATGCTTACAGAAATTGTGTGTTATATATTCTGCGTATCCTCTGCTATTCTTGCTTTATTTATTACTAATTTCATGGAGAAGCAGGCTAAGGAGATGCAAGAGTATCTTAAGAAGCAGACAAGAGATCAGAGTGCTGTTGCAGAGAATGTAATTAATGAATCAGGAGTTATTCTTGAGAAGCTTAATGAAGCAACAGATATTGTTAATCAACTAAATGCCGGTATTGAAGGCAGTAACGATTCCTCATCTGATATATCCAATGCTATTCATAATACTGCAGAAGCAATTGGAGAACAGACTGATATGACTTCCCAGATTCAGCAGAAGCTAGTAGAATCTGAGCAAAGTGCAAACAGTATGAAGGAAGCCAGCGACGAGACGTCTAAGGCTGTCGAAGAAGGTGTTAGCTTACTTAATAGACTTAAGGAGAAATCTATTGAAACAGCAGATATAAATAAGATAACTGTAGAAGCAACAAAGCGTCTACAGGATAGAATTAAAGAGGTCGAGGAATTTACCGGAGCAATACTTAATATTTCTAATCAGACTAATCTTCTTGCTCTCAATGCTTCTATTGAAGCGGCGCGAGCAGGTGAAGCAGGTAAAGGCTTTGCTGTAGTTGCTGATGAGATTAGAGAGCTTTCAGAAGGAACAAAATCTTCCACTGAGAAGATTACAGAGATTATATCTAAGCTTGCTCATGATATGGAAGATGCTACAGGCAATATGATTAAGACTTCTGATAGTATCATAGAACAAAGTGATATGATAGAGACAACTGGTGATAAATTCGACGTAATTAATAATAATATTGTAGATCTTATGAGATCTATTAATGAGATTACAGATGTAATACGTGATGTTGTTGAGGCTAATTCTAAGATAATGGATTCAGTAACTAATCTTTCTGCAACAACACAGGAAGTTGCTGCGTCAACAACTAATCTTACTAATATGAGTAATGAAAATGTAGGTCGTATGAATGAGATGACAAATAGACTTGATACTATTAATGAAGCGGCAACTAAGATGAAAGAATGTCTTTAGTTTTCCACGCATTATAGGCTTTGCATAGTATTTTTTGACAGAAATAATGTGAAGTGCTATAATAAGCAAGCATGTTTTTTGAAAAACACGCGTTAGGAGGAAAATTTAAATGGAACATTCAGATTTCGATAAGGTTCGAGCATCTGTAAAACAACAATGCGGAAGCAAAGTTATTATTCAGCTTGATAAAGGAAGAAACAAAATTGATATTCAGGAAGGAGTTATCAAGGGTGCGTATCCTAGTGTGTTCACTATATTAGTTGAAGATAAGGATGATGAGAAACCGGCACAACTATTATCATTTAGTTATACAGATATAATTACTAAAGATATTAGGATGAAACTGTGTTAAGGGTTCATATAGGTATTATATATGTCTAAAAAGAAAATTAAACAACCATTAACAAAGAAGCAAAAACGTAAGAAGAGAAGAAAGATTCTTATAATTGTAGAAGTTATAGTTCTGATTCTTGTTGTTCTATTCTTACTTGCTTGGTTGAAGTTTGGACTTATTGATTTCAATAAGCTTAAAAACATTGGAAAGAATGATCTGGACGATGAAACAATTGGTTTACTACAAGGGTATCAGTGTATAGCGTTGTTTGGAGTTGATAATCGTTCTAATGGTGATTACACAACAGGTCATTCAGATAGTATAATGGTTGCCTGCATTAATAATGAAACTAAAGAAGTAAGAGTAATATCACTCTATAGAGATACTTCTCTTATGATGAATATTAAGAATAAGGATATGATTCTTAAATGTAATTCGGCATACCAAAATGGTGGACCTGAGGCTGCATTAGAGATGCTTAACAGGAATCTTGACTTAAATATTCAAGAGTATGTTGCTGTTGATTTTAATGCTTTAGCTGACGTAATTGATGATATAGGTGGTGTTGAGATTGAACTTACACCTGAAGAGTGTAAGTATATGAATAATGTTGTTGGCGATTATGGCGGTTATATAGGTGAAGTTGCTAAGGTTACAGGAAAGCATTCTGATGGCGTTGCACCAGGTCTTCAAACCTTAAATGGTGTAGAGGCAACAGCATACTGTAGGATTCGTTCTACAGCTGGTGGTGACTTTAAACGTGCCGAGAGACAAAGAACTGTCATGTCTCAGATGGTTAATAAGCTTAAGAATATGAGCGCAACACAGGCGCTTAAGTTAGCAACAGATGATAATGTATTAAAGGAGATTTCCACAAGTCTTTCTCCTTCAGAGATTGCGATTTTAGCAAAATCAATGAGAGATTATTCTCTTGGTGCAACAACAGGATTCCCATTTGACAAAGCTGGATATGATGGAGGCCAGTCAAAGGGATATTTACTTGTTCCTTGTACATTAGAGTCTAATGTGTCAAAGCTTTATTTCTTCTTCTTTAACAAGGAGAATTATGTGCCTTCACAAGAGGTTAAGAAGATAAGTAAAGAAATTGTTAATATGACAGGTAAAACTGAGAAGAGTGCAGAACCAGATTAAAGCAGTGATAAGATATTTATAATAAGGTGACATTTATATGTCACCTTATTTTTATACTATTAACTACACATTTTTATCACATATTATAATTAAACTATATCTTATCATAAAAAAATACAAGGAGTGACTGGTGATATGGACTCAAATAATGGATATGGAAAAAAAGTATTAAAGGCTGTTATTATTGCTGTTGTATTTGGTCTGGTTGCTGGAGGCGTGTTTGCTGGAGTAACATTTGCAGCAAACAAGATATCTGGAACAAAAAGCTCTGCAACAGGAAGTACAATACAAGGTACAGCTGTATCTACGGCAACAACTGTATCAGATGTATCTGATATTGCAAGTAATACTTTGCCGTCAGTTGTTTCTGTTACAAATGTGTCATTGACGCAATATAGAACATTATATGGTAATTATGTTCAAGAGACACCAAGCGCTGGAACAGGAGTAATATTCAGTCAAGACAGCGATAATTTATATATTGTTACTAATAATCATGTTATTGAGAATTCCAATTCTCTTACTGTTACATTCTCAGATGGAGCAGCAGTTCCCGCAACGATAGTTGGAAAGTCTAATTCTGCTGATATAGCTGTAATATGTGTTAAGGTAAGTGATATTGACCAAGGTACACTTGCAGTTATTAAGGTTAGTGTAATGGGAGATTCTAACGAACTTGTTGTTGGAGATGGAGCAATAATTATTGGAAATGCACTTGGTTATGGCCAGTCTGTTACTACAGGGGTTATATCTGCAATTAATCGTCAGATTAACACCACTGATTCTAATGGAAAGAGTGTTATGAATAATCTTATTCAGACAGATGCAGCAGTTAATCCAGGTAATTCCGGTGGACCGCTTCTTAATATGAAGGGCGAAGTAGTGGGGATTGTCTCTGCTAAATATGCGTCTACAGGAGTAGAGGGTATGGGATATGCAATCCCAAGTTCGTCAGTGACTTCTATTATAAATGAGATAATGGGAAGTAAGTCGGATGGAAATGCTGTTGAAGATGCCAACGCCAAGGGCGCATATCTTGGAATCGCCGGTATGGATATATCTCAATCAACGGCAAAACAATATGATATACCTACAGGAGTATATGTTGCTAAAGTTTACGAAGGAAGCTCTGCGGAACAGGCAGGAATTAGTAAAGGCGATGTAATTACTGGATTTGATGGCGCTAAAGTTACAAGTATGTCACAGATAAAGAATATATTATCAACACATAATAATGGTGATGTTGTTAAGATAACAATTTCTAAAGCAAGTAGTAATTACGAAACCGCCAAGGTTGATGTAAAACTTGGCGGCTCTAATTGATATTATTTAGCTTTGCTTTAGTATTGAAAAAAGCTCAGGAGTTTTTCTCTTGATTGTAGATATTTTCTTGGCAAGGGAAACAGTTTTCTTAGTGTTTTTCTCTAGCATAGGCTTATATAAAGCTTTTAGCTTGGGACCTACATTTAGATGATCATGTAATATAGCATATAACATGGAATTGTATTCCTTTGCAAGAAATGTTCTCACTTCATTCTTTGGGATTCCTTCATTAAGCTGTCTTTCCGCAGCTGATAGTAACCATCTGTAATACTCTTTTGAAAGAACACCAAGGGCATACTCATCAAGTGTGCCCCATCTTTTTTGTTGTTCATAGAATTCCCATATACGTTTACATTGTAATTCGAAATAATTAACAAGATACTTGTCGGTAAGCCTGTTAGTAGATACGTTTAGATAGTGATATAATTTGTCTTCTAATACTACTAGTGACTCTATATATTCGAACGCTTCGATGTTGAATAGAATATCTTCTATATGTTCTACGTCTGTAAATGTGGCACCGGCCTTTTTGATATACTCAAGATTATAGGCTTTATTCCAAGGGTAGCCAAGCATTGTCTCCTCCTCAAGGAGTACAATTGTGTGATGTATTTCGTCGGCGTCTGTCAGATATTTTGATGAAATAGAGTGGCTAAACCTATGGAGCAAATCACCTTTTGTATTGTAATATTCTTCCCATAGAGAATATACTACGATATCGGGATTTCTTGGGGACTCTTCATCATCACCTATGATTCCTTTATATACTGTACTAAGTAGATTACTATCGTATGTGTCATCTGAATCTAGAAATAGTATATAATCGCCGCTTGCTTTTTTTAGACCTTCATTCCTTGTAAGACCGGGACCTAGATTTCTCTTGTTGTGTATAGTTATAATATTTTCATATCTGTCAGAGTATCTATCGCATATTGCGTCTGTGCCATCACATGAAGCATCGTTTATCAGAATTAATTCGAAATTATTATAATCCTGACTAAGAACATTTTGGATACACTTGTCGAGTTTATCAACTCTGTTATATATGGGTATTACTATTGAGAACTTAATTTTTTCCATAGGCAACTCCTTATTTCTCTAAACTATAGCTTTTGACAAATCTGTGCTTTCCCATAATTGATTCGAACACACGAATCTCACAATTAGTAGGACGTGGTCTCCATATGAATCCTCGCTTCTTGTCCATTAGATATCCACACATTGGTCGTATTATGCCACCGTGACATACAACAAGGACGTTTTCATAGTCTTTATCTTCTAGATCTTTAAGAAAAGCGTGACTTCTTTCAATCATTTCCTCAACAGTTTCGACAGATGAAGGAGCCTTGAAGAATTCCGGGAACATCCAATATGAAGTAAGTTTAATTCCCAGTCTGTTATATGGTCTTAGTTCATAATCTCCGAAATCAGCTTCTATAATTCTATGGTCAACAATGATGTCATCCATAGGAATATCTCCAATTATTGAAGCGGTCTTTTTCGCACGAATTAGAGGGCTGGAATATACAGCGTCAAAATGAATGTTTTCGACATTTTTTCTTGCCATTTTAGCCTGATTAATTCCTGTTTCATTAAGGGGTTCATCAGTTCGACCTTGCATTAGTTCCTTCTTATTAAGCTCTGTTTGTCCGTGCCTCGTTAGATATATTTTCATGATATCTCCTTTATTATATGGTTTTGTCTTTAGAATTACACAACTGATTTAGCGGACATATATCGCATTTTGGATTTCTTGCAAAGCAAATATTTCTGCCAAATGTGATTATTTGAATATTATAGAGTATCCAATGATCCTTTGGAAGAACAGACATTAAGTCCTTCTCTATAATAGTAGGGTCAGTGTTACTTGTAAATCCAAGTCTTTTTGATATCCTTTTTACATGTGTATCTACAACAATGCTTGGGATGTTATATACATTTCCAAGGATAACATTAGCTGTCTTTCGTCCAACACCATCTAGTGTCAGAAGTGAATCCATTGTGTCAGGAACCTGTCCTTGGAATTTGTCAATTAGTTTATTTGCACATGCAATAATATTTTTCGACTTGTTCTTATGAAATCCAATTGAGTAGATGTCTTTTTCTAATTCTTTGGGGCTGGCATTTGCAAATGATGATAGCGTAGGGTATTTTACAAATAAATCTTTTGTTACTAGATTAACCCTTTCATCTGTACACTGTGCGCTCAAAATAACAGCAATTAATAATTGCCAAGGTGTCTCGTGATTTAGATAACATATGTATTCACGACCATAAGTATTATCAAGAATATCAAGAATCTGTTTTACTCGTTTAGAGTTGGTGTTGTTACTCATATTAATTAGTACGTCCTTCTGTGTTTGAAGAATGTTCCTCTCCATATACTTGGATGGAATAACATCAGCATAGGGAATAATTCTAATCTTCCTGCAAGCATGTCAAATATCAGAACCCATTTGCAAGGTGTACTAAAGAAATGGAAATTCTCTGTAGGACCAACTAAGTCGAGACCAGGACCAATATTATTAATGGTTGCAGCAACTGATGTAAATGTTGTTACAAGATCGTGACCATCTAGGGCAATAAGAAGAAGGGATATTACAAATATGAATGTGTAAGTAATAAAGTATATGGTGACACTTCTTAATGTCTTCTTGTCAACGATTTTTTTGTCTATTTTGATTGATTTTATCTCTCTTGGATGAAGGAAGGAATTAATCTCTCTAACAAACACTTTAAAGGCAATACATATTCTTGAAGTCTTAAGCCCGCCGGCAGTACTACCTGCACAACCGCCTGTAAACATAAGCAGAACAAGAACAACTCGACAAATCGTGGGCCATTCATTAAAGTCCGTTGTAGAGAATCCTGTTGTTGAAATAATTGATGCAACCTGAAAAGAGGATTTTGTCAGAGAGTCAAAAAATCCTTCGCATGTGTTATATATATTAATAGTTATAATTGTTATTGATGTAGCGATAATAGCGAAATATGTAATAACTTCTTCGCTAGATAAGGCATTTTTGAATCTTCTGAAAACAATTAGAACATATACATTAAAATTAACTCCAAATATCATCATGAAAATTGTTATAACCCATTGTGAGGCAATAGGATATGCACCGCATGAAGAATTAAGTATTCCAAAGCCACCTGTTCCAGCTGTACCAAATGCCATACAGATTGAATCGAATACAGGAAGTCCGGTTATTAGTAGAAGAACAAATTCAGAAATAGTAAGTACACCATATATTATATATAGAAGTCTTGTTGTGGCTTTTATCTGAGGAAGTGATTTATCCACCTGAGGACCTGGTGATTCGGCTTTCATTAGATTAACATTAGAACCACCGGTTAGAGGGATTACAGCAAGAAGGAAAATAAGTATTCCCATTCCGCCAACCCAGTGAGTAAAGCTTCGCCATATAAGTGAAGCGTGAGATAATACTTCTACATCATTAAGTATACTTGAACCTGTGGTGGTAAATCCTGATACAACCTCGAATACAGCATCAGTAAATGAAGGGATTTCTTTCGTGATAATAAAAGGAATTGCGCCAAGTATAGATAGAATTATCCAGCAAAGAGCCGTCGCTACGCACCCTTCTTTTATATAGAAGATGTTATTCTTTGGCTTCTTAAATGTTATGAGCATTCCTATAATAAATAGAGCCAAAGCCATTATGCCATATACTATTCCCTGACTTTCCTTGTAAACCATTGACGTGATTGTGGGTACAAGAAATAGAACGCCTTCAATTTTGATAATTTGTCCAACTATGTAGACAATCATACGAAAATTCATAATATAGACCCCTCGATAATTTGTGCAATTAAAATTTTAGCCCAGAATAAATCCCTAGTCAATATGTGTAGAATATGAAAAATGTCCTTAAAATATGTACTTTTTCGGTCATTTTATCGGTTTGATAATTGGCACAAATTGTGATAAAATTTCAAATAATATGTATATTTTTTGGGGATATAAAGAAAGGAACTAGAAATAGCCTTATGAAAAGACCAAAAGTATCGATAATTATTCCTGTATATAATGCAAGCGAAAGGATTATTAGAACATCTGAAAATCTTGTGAGCCAGACCCTTGATGATATAGAAGTTCTATATGTAGAAAACGATTCTTCTGATGATTCGTCTTCTCTTGCCGGCATGCAGGCAAATAAATACAGACAAATAAGATTTTACAAGGAATTTACACCGGGTGTATCAGCTGCCAGAAATCTTGGGATTGAGAAAGCAAAAGGCGAATTCATAATTTTTATGGATGATGATGATTTGCAAAGCGATGAAATAACAAGGTGTCTATACAACGCCATAGAAGGCGTCGATATGTCTATCTGTGGATGTGAGATAATAGAGAATGGCAATAAGGTGTATTCTACACCAGAAGAGATGTTTCGAGTGCTTAGTGGCAAGGCGGTTGTGAAAGGACTTCTTTCGGGCGATGAAAGTCTAAGATATATTTGGAACAAGATGTTCCGAAGAGAAATTATTGATAAATACAATATACGCTTTGAGGAAGGTGTTCATTACTACGAGGATGTCCTTTTTATGGTAGAGTATTTGACACATTGTGAGAATGTAAGACAGGTTCCTTATGTTCATTATACATTTAACAGAGGACAGTCAGAAGCGGCGAAGTTACAGTTCAAGGATGGAAAACCTACAGAGAGAGCTCTTACTGCCATAAAAGGATACTTTATGATTCTTGATAAGGCGAAAGTTTTTGAAGATGAAGAGATGATAGATTCTATTGAGAAAACTATCGTTAAACTAGAATTGGATTTGCTAGATAAGATGCTTGATAATACTGACTATAAGATTTATAAAAATTCTTCTTTTAGACAGTACGCCAAGAAGAGTTTGAGGTTTCGTTACAGACCAGAGAATGAAAATGAGGCATTCTTGTATAACAAATTGAAGAGATATATATTATCTGGTAATACAAAGAGAAGTTAGAATAGTACTATAAGACATAATGGAGGAAGAAAAATGAAGTACGATTATCTAGTGGTTGGTGCAGGGCTTTTTGGTGCAACATTTGCATATGAGGCAAAGAAACGTAATAAGAAATGCCTTGTTATTGATAAGAGAGATCACATTGCGGGAAATGTGTATACAAAGGAAGAAGCCGGAATAAATGTGCATGTATATGGAGCACACATTTTCCATACTTCAGATAAAAAGATATGGGATTATATTAATCAGTTTGCAGAGTTTAATAATTATATTAACTCCCCGGTTGCGGTATATAAGGATGAGTTATATAATCTTCCGTTTAATATGAATACATTTAGTAAGATGTGGAATATTAAGACACCAGCTGAGGCGAAAGAGATAATTGAGAAGCAGAAGGCTGAGTATAAGATTGATGAGCCTAAGAATCTGGAGGAACAGGCTCTTTCTCTTGCAGGTAAAGACGTATATGAGAAGCTTATTAAGGGTTATACAGAGAAACAATGGGGACGTAAGTGTACTGAGCTTCCTTCGTTTATCATTAAGAGACTTCCTATGAGATTTACATACGATAACAATTATTTCAATGATAGATTCCAGGGTATACCTATGGGAGGATATACGAAGATTGTTGAGAAAATGCTTGATGGAATTGATGTAAAAGTAAATGAAGATTTCTTTGAGCTTAAGAAGAATAATAAACTATCTGATGGAACAGAGGTAGAATACGATAGAATCCTGTTCACAGGTCAGATTGATGAATACTTTGATTCTAAGTTTGGTCCACTGGAGTATCGTTCAGTTAGATTTGAGACAGAAGAACTTGATACTGATAATTATCAGGGAAATGCGGTTGTAAATTATACAGAACGTGAAGTGCCATATACTCGCATTATCGAGCATAAGCATTTTGAGTTTGGAACACAGCCTACTACTATTATTTCAAAAGAGTATTCATCTGAGTGGAAGCCAGGGGTTGAGCCTTACTATCCTGTTAATAATGATAAGAACAATGCTCTTTATGAGAAGTACGCTGCTGAAGCCAAGAAAGAAGGCAATGTAATATTTGGAGGTCGTCTTGGCCAATATAAATATTATGACATGGATAAAGTTCTTATGGCAGCATTAGATTGTGTAGAAGAGGAATTTGGCAGATAATGAATTATTTATATGCAAAATATAAATACTCGAATAAGATTAAACTACTGAGAATGGTGGCAGTTATTGCTGTCGCCATTGTTTGCTTTATATTTGGTCATGTCCGTATATTTGGACATAATATTGGCGCGAGTATGGGGTTTAATATATTTTCTTATTTCGTGTTATTCGGCATAGGGGGGCTTGTTGTAATTCTGGGATTTCTCTTGATATATAGAGATGTTGGTATAGGAAAGATTTATCCTATGATTGCTATTGCTTTTGGAATTGTTTTTATTATATTAATTCCTCCATTTGAGACACCGGATGAACAAGACCACTTTGGTAGCGCATACAATCAATCTAATGTAATTCTCGGATATGGAAATCCCTATGAAGACAAAGTTGTGGAAGAAGGATTCGTGCCATATCGGTATATGAGAGCGGAAGATGCAAAGATTAGTTCTGCTAATACTACTACAAGGGTTGATAGTGGTATATATAATGTGATATTTGATAATATGGGTGTCGTTAGTGAAGAAGGAGACACTAAAGTTGTTGCGCTAAACTATAATTCAAACGCAAGTAATATAGTTTATTTCTTGCCGGCACTTGGAATAACAGTTGCAAGACTTCTTCATCTCGGATTTGGGTATGTATATATATTTGGTGCATTACTTAATTTGATTTTGTATGTATTAATGACAGGTTTTGCCATAGCAAAAATTCCTGTTGGAAAAAGAGTGCTTTTCTTAGTGTCGCTTCTTCCTATTACATTGCAGCAGGTATCATCATTTTCATATGATTGTATTCTTATTGCCTGTGTTTTGGTTGTTACCTCCCTATCCTTTTTCTTAAAATACGGCGATTACTCAACAAGAAGAAATATAAAATGGAATATAGAAATTCCAATAATTCGATTTACAATAACAGAACTTCTAATGTATGTGCTTTGTGGATTTTTATTGTATGGTATTAAATCAGGAGTATTTCTTATTGTACTTATTCTACCTATTGTTCTTTGTATTAATAAGAAATGGTTCCAAAAGAGTAATCGTAAAGTCAGTATACCAATACTGGGATTATTAATGGCTTTCATTTTGATATATATTGTTTTCCTTGGAGGATATGAGAGAATTGTCTCATTTTTGTGGGGAAGGCCTCAAAATATTCGTGAGATATATGGAATGGAAGGAGTTGCGCCTATAGATTATATATATAATCCTGGAAGATTCTTTACAATAGTATACGAATCACTAAAGGAGAACTTTAGACATTACGTGGCACAAATTGGAGGAACAGCGCTTGGTTATAATAGAATATTTATTACCAGGTACGTATATATTTTTAATCTTCTTTTACTTTTTCTTTCACTTGTGAGATATAAAGATGAGAAGGATTTGTTTAAAGTGGGAAATAGAATATTGGCTTTTTTGACTGGACTTGCGCCTATACTTATAACCAGCCTTGCAATGCTTCTATACTGGACGCTTCCTACGGATACAGTTATTATGGGATTTCAAGGAAGATACGTTATTCCAACACTTTCTATCATTATGCTCTCAATAGGCAGATGGAAGAAGATACGAATTCCAAATGTAGATAATATATTCGTTATCCTAATGACGATGTCAGGTTATGTATGTTGTATTAGTGCATTAAGCTATGTGTAGCTGTAAGAAAGAGAGAAGTTTATGAAGAGAGATTATCCAAGACCTAATTTATATAGAGATAATATAATGCTTCTTGATGGCAAATGGCTTCTTGACACAGATGAGATAAATGCGCCATATCCTCCACAAAGTAAGCTTAGCGGTTACTCAAAAGATGTGCCGGATAGATTTACATACTCTAAGGAGTTTAGAGTAGATGAACTGGTATTTGATGAAGGCAGCAGATTTATACTTCATTTTGGTGCGATAGACCAGATTGCTAAAGTATATGTCAATGATGTACTCCTAGGGGAGCATGTAGGTGGCTACTTATCGTTCCAATATGATGTAACGGAGGCTGTAAATCCAGATGGTGTTAATAGGATTGTTGTGGAAGTCACAGATGAACTAGACGTTACTTATCCTTATGGCAAGCAATGTAAAAAACCTCATAGTATGTGGTACACTCCTACATCGGGAATATGGAAAAGTGTATTCCTTGAAGTAGTGCCTAAAGAATATATAAGTGATGTTAAAATAGCATCAACTGATATTTTTGCTAAAATTAGTGTAGAAACTAGTTCTTCTGTAAACCATGACAAAACTAACAAAAATGAAAATGACAAAGTTACATATAAAGTATATGAAGGAGTAGTACTTAAGCCAAAAGAGTATGACTTGTATAGTTATATACAAGAAGAGCGCCTGATTTATTCTAATAAAGCAGAAAGTGAAGTTGTTGTAGATGAAGATGTAATATCATATTATCTTAATGAACCATACGAACTAAAGCTCTGGGATGAACATTCCCCTACTCTTTATCCTGTGGAAATCACATACAAAGACGACACGGTATATACTTATATAGCATTCAGAAATGTTTGCATTATGGATATGGATGGTGTAAAAAGGCTTTGCATAAATGACAAGCCTGCATTTCTACATGGTGTATTAGATCAGGGATATTATATTGATGGTAATCTGACACCACCTGATTATATGGAATATGACAGAGATATTCTTAGGATGAAGAAGCTTGGTTTTAACACTCTTAGAAAGCATATTAAGATTGAGGCGGCGCAGTTTTATTATTCCTGCGACAGACTTGGTATGTATGTAGTGCAAGATATGGTTAATTCAGGTAAATATCATTATGTTCGGGACACGATTCTTCCTACATTTGGCGGAAAGTATAAGAGAGATGATTTTAGTAAAGGAACAGACAAAGATAGAAAAGAATTCTTTATAAAACATTGTAAAGATACAATAAAAGAGCTTTATAATTATCCAAGTATTCTGTGTTACACTATATTTAACGAGGGCTGGGGACAGTTTGAATCCGATAGGTTATATGACATACTTACTAAAGAGGATTCTACCAGGTTATATGATTCTACTTCGGGATGGTTTCATCAGAAGAAAAGTGATTTTGATAGCAGGCACGTGTATTTTAAGAATAAAGAATTACATGTTATTGATAAGCCATTATTTTTGTCGGAGTGTGGTGGCTTCTCGTACGTAGTAGAAGGTCACGTAAGCGAGGGTACAAGTTATGGCTATGGTGCCTGTCCTAATGAAAATGCACTTACATATAAGATATGTGAGATGTACGAAGAAATGGTATATCCTGTCATAGAGGAAGGTATGTGCGGTTGTATTTACACGCAACTATCTGATGTTGAAAATGAAATAAATGGTCTCTATACATATGATAGGAAGAGAAGAAAAGTAATTCGAAAAAAGATGCTTGAGATTAGAAAACGAATAGATGAAGAAATTAATAAGTTATTATAATATTTTTTAAAAGGAGATAATGAATATGAAACAAGCAATGAAGGCAATAAGATTTGATATTTATGTTTCAGCAATAATGTCACTTGTTTTGGGAATACTTTTTGTTGTATTTCCTGTAGAATCCGGCTCGGTAATATCTGTTTTCTCAGGTATAATGATTCTGATTTTTGCATTATTTATGCTTATAGGAGCTATTGCAAATAGAATGGGGTTATCGGTACCTGCAATCATTCTGGCAATACTTCTTGGAGCTATAGGTATATGGATTATTGTTAATCCGTTGAAGTTCGCAGTTATAGTTTATATTGCGGTAGGAGTAATGCTTGCTGTTCATGGTATTCAAAGTATAGTATCTGCATTTTCAGTAAAGTCAATGGGAGTAAAAACCTGGTGGCTAATGCTTATTGTTGGTATTCTTAGCGTTATATTTGGTTTTTATTGTATCTTCTGTTCCTTTGGAGCATTTGTTGCTGCGTCAGTTATTGTTGGTGTAATGTTGATTCTAGATGCAATATCGACTGTAATTGTTGCAATTCGTGTTTCAAAATATCAGAAGAAAATGTCTGGTGATATAGAAGTAAATTCGAAGGTGATAAAGTAGTGAGGCAGGTTGAATTTAAAATGGAAAGAGAAGGCTTAGTAGAAATAGGTCAGATTCTTCCTATAACAGAAAGCAAACTTCCCAATTCATATTACTACACTTTGGGCAGAAGCTATGCCATGTCTGCGAATTTCAAGATAACAGAGAGAATTAATAGTAGTGAAGGGAAAGTTGTTGATATCAAAAAGACAGAAAAGGGCTTCTATGTGGTTGTAGAATTTGATGAATAAGCCATTTCTCTTAAAATGTGTTATAATGAACTATAAGGATATATTATCCTTCGGGGTTTTACATTTAGGTTAGTATTTTCTGAGAGCAAAGTGATAATGCATTGTGCAAGAAAATACCTTACTTAAGAAAGGGGGAGGCTTATGGTTAAGAGAGAACCAATTAGGGGAGAATACAGTAAATATATTAACGAGACAAGAAGAGCAGTACCTACACCAAAGAGTATGGTGAGACCAGATGGTAGTTGCGAATTCGGAACATTTGACAAAGAGTTTGAAGAGATGGAACTTCTTAAATTAAATGGACCTACTGCACTGCCAAACGCATTTAACAGACTAAAGCTTACCCTATGGGAAGCTACAGAAGTTCATTTTGATAATGGCATACTTCTTGCAGTTGTATGTGACATGGGAATTTTTGGTAAGACCTTAAATGTGTTCTATGATAAGAGAACTAGAACTACTTATTGTTGGGATACTGATCTTAAGAGCAAAGATACTCAGATAGCACCGAACCTGATTAAAGGTTCTGTTGCATTTGCAAAGACGGATGTTAGTTTTGTAAAATATGTTAATACCTTTGATGAAGGTAAAGCGCATCTGTCCGGTTCACATAAAGGTAAATGTTTAATTACTGTTCCTAGAAAAGATAAGACGGCAGTTGCAGCTATGAAAGAGAATGTAGGTGAAGCAACTATTGACTATGATGTTGAGCTTACACGTATATCGGATCCATGTGTGGCAAGTATTCCATTTGACAAGAAGAGACCACGTCCTTTATACTCACAAAAGGATTTCTTCAAGGCTGAGGGAGAGTTGACATTTAACGGTGAGAAAATGGTTTCTAATGAGAATACTGTTGCCATCATTGATGATCACAGAGGTTATTATCCAAGAAGAGCTCATTATGATTGGGTTACGACATTGGGAAGATACAATATCGACGGAGAGGACATGTATCTTGCGTTTAATCTAACGAGAAATCAGTCGATTGATCAGGAAAGATATAACGAGAATATACTTTGGCTTGAGGGTACATCTAGCATACTTCCGCCGGTTAAGTTTACAAGAAATCCTGAGACGAAAGACTTCAAGGATTATCAGGAAGTTTATATCAAAGACCAATATGATATGGTTAATTTGACACAAAAGGTGTATAGTATAAATCCAATGATAACTCATGCTGGTGTAGTTAATATAGATTACTATATTACATTTGGCGAGTTAGAAGGATACATCCGTGACGAGACTGGTAAGAAATACGATCTTACAGGTTGTATCGGAATGGGTGAAGATAAGACTTTGTTACTATAGGTGATTCTTCGTATATACACACTTATATATTCTCTAAGCTTGAACTAATGCTTCGGATATATAAGTGTGTATCACTAAGAATAACATATATATTACATTAAGGAGGACATTACATTATGAAGGGAATCATCCTTGCAGGAGGTTCGGGAACAAGATTATATCCATTAACGAAGGCAATTTCAAAGCAGATAATGCCGATATACGATAAGCCAATGATTTATTATCCATTATCTACTTTAATGCTTTCAGGAATAAGAGAAGTGCTTATTATTTCTACACCAAGAGATTTGCCGGTATTTGAAGAACTACTCGGTGATGGAAGCCAGCTTGGAATGAATATCGAATATAAGATTCAGGAGGCGCCTAATGGACTTGCTGAAGCATTTATTATTGGTGATGAATTTATTGGAAACGACTCTGTGGCACTAGTGCTTGGAGATAATATATTCTACGGTCAGAGCTTCTCTAAGGTTCTTCGTGAGACTGCTGAGCGAACTGAAAATGAAGCGGGAGCCACAATATTCGGTTATTATGTTCGTAATCCGAAAGAGTACGGTGTGGTAGAATTTGATGATAATGGAATTGCGATATCTATAGAAGAAAAACCGGAGAAACCAAAGTCAAACTATGCAGTGCCGGGACTGTACTTCTATGATAATGATGTTGTTGATATTGCTAAGAATGTTAAGCCTTCTGCAAGAGGTGAACTGGAGATTACATCTGTTAATAATGAGTATCTAAGTCGTGGCAATCTCCATGTTGAGACACTTGGTCGTGGATTTGCATGGCTTGACACTGGAAATCATGAGATGCTCCTGCAGGCTGCTAATTTCGTTGAGACATTCCAGAAGAGACAGGGACTATATGTGTCATGTATAGAAGAGATTGCATATAAGAGAGGCTTTATTGATGCTAATCAGTTGCGTAAGCTTGCAGAGCCACTTATGAAGACAGATTATGGTAAATATCTAATAGATGTGGCGGAAGGTCTGTAATGAGGAGAGGAACAATAGTATTATGTATATAAAATGCAAAGAGTTTATTACTTCGCATGTATGGATTATCTTTGTCGTTACAGCAATTCTAAGAATATGGTTGGGGGCGTTGGCTGGTAATTTTTCCCTAGTGATCAAGGCTATGATGATGCATTGATGATGCAATATGCAGACTTTCCTGTTTATTATGGGGAGATGGCAAAATCAGCTGTTAGTATGACAATGCTCAAGGAAATGGGTGAGCCTGTTTTTATGTGGATTGTAAATCTTTCAGGTCTACCTTTAACGATGGTAATGTCGGGGCTGTGGATTGTTAATGGACTTCTAGCTTATCGGTTAGTAGATATGATTTCATCTAAGAAGAAAATGGCTTATTTTTTCTTCCTATTTATTGTTTTTAATCTCGTTGCATTTGATAAGTGGTGTGGAGTAAGGCCATATCGTTCCTCGGTATCTGTACCAATGTATTTGCTTATGTGCCTCGCATTCCCTCTTTTATATGCTATATGCTCTGTTGCAGATTACGTGGCATTTAGACACAAGCGAATTATAGGAAGAATGTTAATTGCTATACTGGTTCCAGTTTTTATTTTTGAAAGTTTGACGGTTGTGTACAAGAGTGTTAATGATCATTACTTTGGCGTATATGAGACTAACATGAGAAATTCAGGTGAGCCAGGAAGATTTATATCTAATATATATTCCATTGAATCAGAAAGAAGAGATTATTTTTCGTGGCTTATTAAGGATGCTGTGTTTGACTCTAAGGTTGCGTCAAATTGGGCTGAGGCAGAGCAGTTTTATAAAAAAGTTAATGATGAATTAGAGGAGGCTTTTGCTGATGGACGTCTCAAGAAGGATGAAGGATTTAGGCTAATTTCTTCTCTTCCTGCATTATCTTCAAATGAATTGGGCTGGGTATTAAAGAGTTCCTTTAAGTTATATGGCTAATATGGATTTAACTACATATCAGTCTGATAGAGGATATATAGATTAAATGAAGTTGAGATAAGTGCTGCTATACAGAAGGTGTTAGTATTTATATATAGAATAATATGTACGGCATTGTTCTGTGCAGCTTTCGCGGGAATAATAAAATATTTGGTATGCATTATTATTAATAAAAAGAAAACCAAGAGATTTGGGATAAAACGTTTAGATTTTATGCTTTTTTTGATGACCCTAGCTAGTCTTTGTGTGTCGTATATATATGCGATTTCAATAACTTGGTTTACTCATTTTATTCGAAGCTCTGACCCTGCACTTCGTATGTATTCAGTGGGCGAGGTTGCAATTCTTACAGTATTCGATATTTTGGGTTGCGTTTTGCTTATGGGTAAGATTAGTAAAAAGAATTGAGAGGCATTATAGTGCAAAACAATGATACGTCGTCTGATAATAAAAAAACTGTAAAGGCAGCCATATCAAATACTGTGTCAAATGGAATAGTAATGGTATTTGCGCTTATTATGATTCCAATAACTACTCGTATTTTAAGTGCAACTGATTTGGGAGTGGCAACAAATTTTTTCTCAGTAAGAAATATTTGTTTGAATATTTTTACACTTGCTACATATATGACTGTTAATAAAGGAATGCTAGAATATAAGAAAGAAAAAGGTTCTTATTTATCTAGTCTTCTTTTATTTAATACAATTGTAATTGGCGGATTGTTTTTTATTAGTTTGCCTTTCAGTGGTATTATTTCAGAAGGCCTTGGAATTTCCAAAATCTTTGTTTATATGCTATTTGCAAGTGTCTTTTTGTGGATGGCATATAATTTAGGAACTACATATCTTTTGTTTCATAATCGATATGGTTGGATGTTTCTGGTCAATATGTGTATAGGGCCGGTATCTCAATTATTGGCTGTTTTTTTGATTACACATATGGATTCCGATAAATACATGGGGAGAATTATAGGTATTGACGGATTTTATTGGGTTATTGGTGCGATATCTGCTGTTATTATTTTGATTCACGCTAAGAAAATCGTTACAAAGGAGCATCTTAAGTTTGCTCTAACCATGTCGATTCCGTTAGTGCCCCATTTACTAGCTCAAACTGTTCTCTCACAGAGTGATCTTCTTATGATTACTTACTATACTGGCGCAGACAAAGCAGGAATATATAGTATGGCATATACTATCGGTATGGTTCTGTATACTATACTCTTTCAAATAATGAATGTATGGTCGCCTTGGGTATATAGAAGAATGTATGAGGGGAATGTTGAGATTATATATAAGTATTCTAAGATTATCTATTTTATTGCATTTGTTATGGCCATTGGGCTGATGGTAATATCTCCGGAGGCTGTAAAGATATTTTTTGCTGATGAATATCAAGAGTGCGTGTATCTAATTCCTATTTTGGTTGTGGGAATGTATTTTATGTTTTTATATTTATTCTTTTATGATGTGGAGTATTACCATAAGAAAACAGTTTACATAGCTATTGCATCAATTGCTGCATCTGTCTTGAATCTTGTGTTAAATGCTATTTTTATTCCGCTATTTGGTTATACCGCTGCAGGTTATACAACCGCAATAGGTTATCTAGCGCTCCTGTTTTTACATATGTTTTTTATGAAGAAGGTTGATAAAAGAAAAATCTATAATTTGAAACTAATGTTTCTTGTAAGTATAATGGTATTACTATATGCTTTGGCAATTTATTGGTTGATAGATTATCCTATAATTCGTTATGTTTTGTTAATTATAACATTAGGTCTTGTAGCAATGCGAATGTGGAGAGAAGGCTTAGAGATGGTGAAAGTATTAAGAGGTTCGAAATGAAAAAAGTTAATGTATTGATATCTACATATAATGGTGAAAAGTATATAAGAGAACAACTTAACAGTATAAAAAGACAGACATACAAGAATATAGATATTTATGTAAGAGATGATGGCTCATCGGATGGAACGATTAATATTTTGCGTGAATATGAGAAGGCTGGGGATATTCGTTTTATAGAAGGCACCAATAAGGGCTTTGGAGGAAGTTTTATGGAACTTCTGAAAGAGGCTGATAGTGGGGATTATTGGTCTTTTTGCGATCAAGATGATGTGTGGGGAAAACATAAAATTCAGTGGGCTGTTGAGTGGCTGGACAATCAAAAGGTTGATATGCCATTAATGTTTCACAGCGCATATTATTTGACAGATGAAAAGCTTAATGTGGAGGGAGTTGTTAAACCACCACTAAAAGAACCTTCTTTTTGTAAATCAATAACAGAAGTAACACATATGGGGTTTTCCTCAGTAATAAATAAAGAACTTCGAGAGGAGATGTTGAAAGCAAATCCTGATGTCTTAGCATCTCATGATCACTTGGCGGAATTGATAGTTATGAAATTTGGGGATGTGTATTTTGATGAAAGGCCTACGTCTTTACATAGACGCCTTACATATTCTGTGTCTGGAAGCTCTATGCGAGCAAGAATAAAATGGCTTATGAATTCTTTGAAGGGTGATACGGAACTCACTTCTGTTTGCAAAGAGTTTTATAGGATATATAGTGATTTGAAAAATGATAGTGATTATAAAGTGGTGTCGTGGTTTGTATATGATAGATACAGTTTCATAAAGGCAATTAAGAAGGCCTTTTACCCACATAGATGGAGGAGTATGCTTTCATCAGAACTAATATATCGTGGATTGATGTTGATGGGAAGAATTTAGAATCGGAGATTGTTATGGCCGTAACTAACAGTAGGATTTCTAACAAAGTAAAAATTATAATAAGAATAATAGCAACTTTAGCGTTGGCTTTCTTATTTATAATATATACCTATAATTTGTATAATAACAGATTTGAATATACGATGAACAAGGAACGAATTGTAGCTAAGTCTGATATGATGTATCAAGGATTTGCGCAGGGAGATACCTTGGGTCAAACTTTTGAGACAGACAAAACTTTAAAGGGATTTGCTTTTGCAAATAGGATTGCTGATAATCCAAAGGCGTCTGATTTTAGATTTGTCTTAACGGACTTAAGCAATAACAAGGTTGTACTTGATAAGACAATTAATTCATCACTTTTTGTAAATGGGGATTATTTTGTTTTTCTTGATAAGGCATATGAGATAGATGGGATCACGAAATTTGAGATTGAAGTTACATCCTTAGATGATAATTTGGATATTTCTTTTTTGGCTAATTCTGAAGACGTGTATGCTAGTGGAGAGGCTATACACAAAGGTGAAGAGCAAAAAGGCGATTTCCAAATTATGCTCTTAGAAAAAGTAAACAATGGTAATTTGTTCTTGGTCTATAAAGTTATACTATTGTTTATTGTTTTTATTTTTATAGGTCTTCATTTTTGGCTAGATTTAAAGAAAATGTATCATTTTATGCATAGATACAGGTATTTGCTTGCATTTGGATTGCTTTTATTCTTGATAATTAATAAGATACATTTCTCTAATATAGGTGCTTATGGTACATTTTTGCAAGATGATACGGATAGTGCCTTTGTGAATCCTATTTTTGGTGAGGTTAGAGCTATTCGTTCAGATGAATGGAGGGTAACTATTCCTAGACTTTTGGCAGGTCAATTTACCAATCCTCCGTATATGGGAAATACTGATATTATGAATGCTGCCATGGACACTACCTATGCGGCAAGTGGAATTTCGTGGAGTCTGGCGGCTCTTGCCAAGCCTGAAATGTGGTTGTTTCTATTTGCAAATGTTGAATATGCTTTTTCTTTTTTTTGGTGCTTTAAAGTCATTGCCACTTTCATGGTTGGATATGAGATTAGTAGGATTTTATCCAAAGATAAGCGCTTATTGTCTCTTGCTGGAGCAATTTTATTAACATTTAACCAATTCTTTGGCTGGTGGTCTCTTTCTTTTACCTATACCAGCTCTTTGGCATGTGTTGTATTTTTGTATTATTTCTTGATGAAAGAGAAAAAATGGCATAAGATTTTGGCCGCGTTCGGAATGGTTATAGCGGCAGCTAGTTTTGTTGTACAGCTCTATCCCGCTTGGCAGGTTCCGAATGGATATATTACTTTGGTTTTATTTGTTTGGATTATTGTTTCCAATTTTGATAAGGTAAAAGCCTTAAAGAAAAGCGATGTTGCTATTGTGTTGGGAGCGCTTGTTCTTCTTGCCGGAGTGATGGTTAGTTTTTATCTGGAAGAAAAGGATTATATGGCTAAGATTATGTCTACTGTATATCCGGCGGGCAGGGTATGCACAGGGGGCTTTTCTCTTTATAAAATATTCTTATACTTGCAGTCGTTGTTTTACCCATTTAAAGACATTGGTGGAGTTAGTGAGATTAGCATGTTCTTCACTCTGTATCCATTACCGACAATAATAGCAGTTATTCTGTGGGTGAAAAATAAAGATAAGAAAAAAGACCTTTTGACACCGTTGTTATTGGGGCTTTCTTTCATATTTACATTATATTGTCTGTTTCCTTTGCCGGAATTTGTTGCAAAGATACTTTTATTAACATTCTCTACTGATGTAAGGTTGGTAGATTCGCTAGGGTTAATACAGGTTTTATTATTGATACACGTTTTGGGCTATTACAAGAGAAAGAGTTTCTTAAACCCTGTGATAGGAGGAGTAATTGCTCTTATAAATGCAGGGCTTGCGCTACTGGTGAGTCATTTGTATTATCCTGAATATATGGATGTGGGAATGTCTGTAGGCGGTGGAATATTTGTATTTTTGATTTCGTTATTACTTATAAGTGATTTTGGTAAATTGAGGATAAAAAAAGAAGGTTTTGGTACAATTATTGTTAACAGAGATTATCTATACAAAAGTGGATTATTGATTACAAGTGTGGTAATATTAGTAACAGGTGTGTGCGTCAATCCGATTAGCAGAACATTGGATGCAATTTACACAAGACCTCTTGTTAAGGGTGTTGCTGAGATTGTACAAAATGATAAAGAAGCTACATGGATTATGCTTGATAATAATATAGCAGCCTCGGTATTGATTGCCACCGGTGCTAAGACGTTAAATTCCACTAACATTTCTCCGAATTATGGTTTGTGGAAAATACTTGATCCTGAGAAGAAAATGGAAGAATACTGGAATCGATATGCTCATATGGACGTTGTGTTAACAAGTGATGATGATGTGGATGTTGAACTTTTAGAACAAGATACCATAAGGGTGTTCTTGCCGATATCATATCTAAAAAAGCTTAATATATCATATGTGTGTTGTAAGTCGATTCCGGAGTCGTTAAATAATGAAGAAGTCACATTTGAAAATGTGTATTGGGATGGAGAGTATAATATATACAAGGTAGTTTAGAATATGGATAAGGTTTCAGTGATTATTCCTGTTTATAATGGGCAGGAATATATAGCTAACAGTATAGAGGATGTTATATATCAAACTTTCAGAGGTGAAATAGAAATAATCCTTGTTGATGATGGATCCCTTGATAAATCTGCCCAGATTTTGGATGATTATTCTAAAAGACAATATAAGAATAGACAAATTATTGTTATACATCAAGATAATCAAGGGATTTGCTATGCTAGAAATACCGGTATAGATAAAGCTTCCGGCAAATTTATTATGTTTATGGATCAGGATGATTATATTCTGCCAGATTGTGTGGAAGTTTTATATAAGAATATTATAAAAAAAGAAGCTGATCTTGTTATAGGTGGCTACGATCTGGTAAATGAGCATGGGGAATTGCTGAAGAAATATACCTTGCAGGAAGGGAATCCATGGAGTAAATACTGGATTCCTACACCTTGGGGAAGGATATACAGAAAGTCTGTAATTGATGAAAATAATATCCGCTTCATGATAACGAAAATCAGTGAAGATTTTTATTTTAATTATGTTTTTATTTCTTATGCAAAGAAGATATGCCCAATTTCTTACAGAGGTTATAGATGGGTACTTCGTAGTGAGTCAGAGTCGCATAGTAATATGAGCCGGTATTCTGAAGAAAGAAATATCTTGACGATGCTTAATCAATTAAAGAAAGATATACATAGACCTGTAACCTTGGAGAGAAAATATGTTGAATATGCTATTGTAAAGCATGTATATTGGTATCTTTTGTATGTGGCTCGTTCTACAACAAAAGAACAATTGTCTAAGGTTTATAGAGATTGTATGAATTGGTTGGATAGGAATTTTAGAGGTTATGAAAGAAATCCGTTGATTCGAATAGGAAGACCTAAAGGAGAGTTTTTGACAATCAGTGGAATTGTGTGGCTATCGGTTAGAATGAAACAAATGCATTTGTTTTGGCCATTTCTTAGTATATATTCGAAGATGTAGTTTGATATAATTAAATAAAATGAAAAAGGAATTGTAAAAATGAATCATACATTTGTGGTTTGTGCATATAAAGAAAGCGAATATTTGGAAGAGTGTATAAATTCATTGTTGACGCAGACCAGAAAATCCAATATTTTAGTTTCTACTTCGACACCCAATAAGTTTTTGGATAATGTAACTAAGAAATATAATTTGCCGATGTATATTAATAAAGGGGAGAGTGGTATAACGCAGGATTGGAATTTTGCAATTAGTAAGGCTAAAACCCGATTTGTGACGGTGGCACATCAAGATGATAAATATGAGCCTACCTATACTGAACAAGTTATAGGAGCAATGGAGGCGTCCAAAGATCCTATTCTTGGCTTTACCGGTTATTATGAAATTAGAAATGGAAAAAGATATAATAATACGACAATGATTTATATTAAAGAAAGATTGCTGCTTCCGATGAGAATAAGTAGGTTTAAGGGCTGTAGATTTGTTAGGAGAAGATGTTTGTCTTTTGGAGATCCGGTAATATGTCCCTCTATTGCTTTTGATTTAAATAAGATAAAGCAACCTATTTTTGATAATCATTATTTGGCATGTGAAGATTGGGAGATGTTGGAAAAATGCTCTAAAATGAAAGGGGACTTTTTGTATATACCCGATAGGCTGACCGGTCATCGAATTCATGAAGAATCTACTACTACATTGGCCTTGGAAGGCGGGATAAGAGCTGAAGAAAATCTTGAGATGTTTCAAAAGTTTTGGCCCATATCTATTGCGAAGAAACTTAATCATTTTTATAATAAATCAGAAAAGTTTAATAATGTAGATAATATATAAGTGCATAATTAAGAAAGACTAACTATTAAAAGTC
>DFLF01000016.1:56130-279014 GCA_002373675.1 Pseudobutyrivibrio sp. UBA3626 | reverse complement strand
GTTAGGGGAGTTTTTTTACAGCCCCATTTCTATACCCACAACAGATCTGCAAAGTTCAATTATATCATCATTTAGTAGTTGGTGCCGCACCTGTAATTATCGGAAACATCTTTTTCCACAGACGTTCCCCTACTTCATTGTTTCTTCTTTGCTTTTCCTCTTGTTCTTTTGCCCATTTTGCAGCTTTTTTGATATCTTCAGGTTTTTCACTTAATATAATATGTTCGCTCATTTTTTACCCCACATAATAAATAGTCTTTTAAAGAGCAAACACATCTTATGTTTCATTACGTTTATTTGTCTCTTCAGTAATTATTTTAAAATATTCTCTCTTTCTATGATTATTCCGATGTCCGATTTACAATTTCTACGCAACATCCTTCTGCTCCAACACATCCTTTATTGCAACAGCTATTTCATATGCCAGATTAACCGGTACAGCATTACCTATCATCTTGTATGCATTATTAGTGTCTTCGTATAAGAATTGGAAGTCATCCGGAAATCCTTGTACTCGAGCAATTTCTCGAATTGTCATCCGCCTATATAAATCTTCTTTTCCTTCTACAAATCTACAAGCATCTTTTCCAACTTTAACCATCTTAGGTGCCTGCGGATGCAATTGACACTGTCGACCGGATGCTTGAACGGTATACGCCTGTTCATCCCATGACTTAACGCGATTTCGACTCATAAATATCGGAGAGTATGCTCCGGTAAAGTATTCATTATTATTAATTGCTTCCGGATTACGATGATTCTTAGGTCCCGATGGAACAGCTGTATCTTGAAGATCCCATATTATATCCCTAAGAGTAATCTTCTTGTCATCATCTTCCGTAGATCCATGTGGAAACTCAAAATCTATTCCCAAGTCTTTACGAAATCCAATATAGAAAACTCTTTTCCTCTCCTCAGCGACTCCATAATCCTTCGCATTTACCAATGTAAGCGACACATCATATCCTGCTTCAGAAAACATGTCAAGAATATTCTGCACTGCTTCAGAATGTCTGTTGGCAAGCATGCCACTAACATTTTCTGCAAGAAAAAACTTAGGTTTAAATTCCTTCAAGATTCTAATATAGTCAAAGAACAACTGTCCTCTTGCATCTTCAATTCCTTTTAATGCTCCAGCTTCTGACCATGATTGGCAAGGCGGTCCGCCAATTATCCCATCAATTTCTCCATTAATATACGGCTGCATATCTTCTTTCGTTATCTGTCTTACATCACCTTCTATAAGATGACTGTTAGGATGATTAACCTTGAATGTATCCCATATAGTCTTATCAAATTCATTAGCCACAGGAATAGAGAATCCGGCTCTTTCAAATCCTAGATCCAATCCCCCACACCCTGAGAATAAACTAATCAATTTCATCAGATTCATCTCTCCTTCCATTACTTGTTAACATTTTTCATATCAGTGTTGCTATCATCAATATCATCTGTTGTTTCTATCTTTAATAATTCCATACACTTGAGAAGCCTCTTTGCCATTTCATCGCCATTCATTTCCAATGGCTTATTAAATACCAGTTCCGATGATAACTTATCATCATTAACCGTCCAATCCACTTGAACCGCCAATGGTCTGTTACCGTCATACTTTTTAGTAAACGTTCTGTAGTTAAGCGCTTTGCATGCAAAGTATATTTCCGGATGTTCCTTGATATATTCGTCAATACTATACATCTTATCTATTATGTCCTGCGCGGATTCAACCTTGTCCTTATCAGTAATAAGTAAATAGTCCGCGACCCCAGAATCAGGTATTATTCTGCCATTCACAGACGCATTTCTTTTTTCCTCAGACAAATTTGTCCCAGCATATACATCATATACCTGTTGATAAGTTAAATCCATTTTGCCGGACAAATCACCACCGGCCTTATTAAGTAGTTCAAACTTCCAACCTAGTGTGATAGCGCCCTTTTCTGTTCGCTTCATCTTTTCTTTATATATTAGTATCCTTTTGTCAAACTGATCGCTGATAGCTTCAGTTGAACGTTCTATCACATCTCTCCAATCATCTCCAAATAGTTGTTCAGCTCTGACAGCGTTAGTCTTATTCTCTAAGAAATCCGCATTTTCCTTTTTATAAGAAATTTTGATTTCTATATCATTCGCTCCATCTGTGGACAATATATAAATATCAGTTTTAGGCTCTCCTTGAGGACAAGTGGGTTTTCCGGCTTCTTTTACGGTCAACTCTTTACCTTCATGATATATTTTTGTGCCGGCTTTAAAGTAGCTAAGTATTCTTCTTTCCGCATCTCCAAAATCAGGCATATTATTTCCTCCTGCATCGTATGCTCTCTTTTCATAAGAATATTTTATTGCTACTATCCCTCATCGTCAAGTTCATCTTTCATCTGTTGTAATTTATCAATTTGCTTCTGTAATTGAGCCTTCCTATGTGCCTTATCGGTTTCATCAACCAAGGCTTTAGGATATGTCCACTGCCACATACGATATGACATCATTATTTCTTCACGTTCTTCATCTGATGTTGCCGCTTCAAGCTGTGATTTTGTCTGAGTATAAACCTTATACCACTCTTCCATACGCGAATACATTTCTTCCGTGTGATTAGCCGAAAGGCAAAATCTCGGTGGCTTACCATCTTCCTGCTCTTCTATTTCCATATTGAAAAGATGCTCTAACTCGAACATAGCATACATAGCGCCATCATATGTTGTTGTGTCAGGATCCATTATGGCATATGCGCTAACGCCTAATGCATTCGCTATATTAATAAGCATATCGGTCTTAGGCTTTCTAATGCCATTCTCATACTTTTGAACTCTATCCGCATTTAAGCCGATAAGTTCACCGAGTTCTGCTTGTGACAGATTCTTGGCAGTTCTGATATTACGTATTCTCCTGCCCATCCGCTTTGCAGTGCTATTGGAATCAAACGCTTCTACATCATTTCTTAATTCTGCGTTAAAAAGCATCTTATCTATCCTCCGATTTACCAAGTGTTTTCTACTCATCTACAATGATTTTATCATAGTTTTATCCAAATATAAAGAACAAAAACGAGCTTCACAAGAACAAAATTTTATAAAATCACAATTTTGTGCTTGACACTTACAAAACAGCATGATATATTATTATAAGCACTAATAAGTGATTGCGAATCACGATAGCGTTATACGTACATTTTACAACATTTCACATCAATTACCGAAGGGAGGAAAACAGTTATGAACGAATTATTAAAAGATTACCCACCTGTATTAAGCGTTGAACAAGTTGCTGAGATCCTCGGCGTTGGAAAACAACTTGTCAGGAAATCAATTGCTTCTAATGAATTAGGTGCCATAAAACTTGGCAGACTATATAAGATACCTAAGACAGCATTGATTGAATTCTTGAATCACACTCTTAATTACGGGAAAGGCGCATAATATGGGATTAGTCAAAAAAGAAAAAGGTAAGAACTGGTACTATCAATTTGAATACATAGATGCTAACGGTAGGAAGCGCGGCAAAAGTATCAATACTAACGTACCTAAGAACCACACATCAAAACGAGAAATGTCCAGAGCAGAAGCAATCGGTGTTCAGGCGAAGAACGAGTTCTTATGTGAACTTGAAAACGAGAAGCTTCGCGTTGTCGGTATCAGGGATGGTATAGATTATTCCGTATACACCATCGCCGATTATTCTGCTCATTGGATGGACGAGATACGGCACGAGGTTCGAGACAGCACTGCTTCGTCTTATCAGCAGGAACTTAACGCACACATTATTCCCATACTGGGAGAAGTTAAACTTAAAGACTTTAACCTTAATACGGTTAAATATTTCTTCGACTTGGAGTTCAACGACTGTCTTGATAAGATGAAAAATAATAAGTCGAACTATATGCAATCTATTAAGAAGCATCTTAACACCTTATCAAGTATGCTTGACTTTGCTGTTGAGGAAAATGCAATTATCGAAAATCCGGTACCTAAGATAAAGAAGCGTCTGCTAAAAAAGGTCAACAAATATAAAGTAGTCCATGAGGTCGAACCATATTCCTGGTCTGAACTTATGGCTCTTAAAGAAATAACACTTGCTTCAAATACTCATATTGAAGCAGCTGTTATTATTGCCATTTACACCGGACTTAGACGAGAAGAAGTTCTCGGACTGAGATGGCAGGATGTTGATTTTGACAACAGATTATTACGAATCCAAAACACATGCTCTAAGGTCGGCACGAAGATAGTGTACGCCGAAGCCACTAAGACGAGACAGTCAAGACGAAAAGTTCCGATGATGGATGACCTATATGATTATCTGTTAGCATTAAGGGATCGTCAGAATCACCTCAGAAACTTCTTAGGCGAAGGATATATTGATACAGACCTTATATGCGTATGGGATGACGGCAAGCCAATTAAACCCGATAATCTTTCCAGACGTTTTACAAAACTCATTGAAGATAATAATCTTCGAAAGATAACCTTTCATGATCTCAGACACTCATTCGGTAGCGTAATATTTAATTATACCGGGGACATCAAAGTTGTCTCAGATCTTCTTGGTCACTCTAACATCAGCACTACATCAGACATATATGTTAAGACTGATGAGATGCACAAAAAGGAAGCACTTAGTAACTTTAATAACCAAAGTGGAGCCATCAAATAATTCCACGATAATTCCACTTTACTATCAATTTTTTCAAAGCATTGAAATACATAGCACAGAGAAAAATACAGAATACTACACTCGAAAAACCACGATTTTTTAAGAGATTTAAAGAAATTTAAGAAAAACAAAACCCACCATATGAGCGATTACGAAGATTTTTTAGGTTCTTGTGCCCTCGTGGTGTGCAGGTTCGATTCCTGTCATCCGCAGAAACCGTTGAAAACAGTGGGGTTAGCCCACTGTTTTTCATTTTCAAGTTGTCTAGTTTTTCAAAAATTCCATCAAAAAATTCCATCAAATTAATTCAGTTATAATTATATTAAATGTTTGTTAGTCGCACTTAAGTACAACTTAACTACAACTAACTAAACTTATATGGAACTTAATAAGCTTCCCCCATTAGGGATATCAACCTTCAACCCTTCATTGTGTTCAGTGTTGTAAATAATACTAATCATATCTCTTTCTCCCATTCGACTTTTTATAAAAATATCGCTCTATTCAATTCCTCAAACGTGGTAATATTGCGCTGCTTTAGTTCTTTACATACTTTGTTATACACTTTTGCATATATCATACAATCATTATCTGTACTATCATCAATCTCATATTTTTCAATAAGAAATGATTTATTTATACTTTTCGAAGGGTGTATATACTTACAGACCTTGTATAAATCGATGAAATCTGTATCAAGATGAAGTCCACATTGTTTGTATGCCACTTTTAAAAAAGCCATGTCGAAATCAGTGTAAAATACAATAAGTAATCCATCCCGCATAAAACTAATCAAATTAGCAACAACCTGATGCTCTGGTTTTCCATACTTTACGCATTCTTCTGTAATTCCAGTGAGCTCCGCAATCGACTCTAGAAGTTCCTTTTCCTGATGAATATATTCTGAAAAACTATCTATAATCTCTCCATCTTTCACTTTTACAGCATCAATTCGCAATATAGCATCATTTCTTGCAGAAAACCCTGTTGTTTCGATATCTAAAACAATACATTCGTCCTTTAATGTTTTTTCTTCTATATCCACATTCATAGACATAATCTCCAATCGTTTTTTCTAATAAAATCACGCACTTGTTTTCTTCAATGAAGAACAAACCTCACTTATTTCCGTACAAATCAATGTTGTTTTTTCTAACAACCTATTAGCTAATTCATCTAAAATGCATCTATTTCGAGCTATAATTCTTTTAGCCTCTAAATAATCTCTATCTAAAACCATCGACATAGCTCTATTTCTATTTTGTTCAACATAGGCAGCATTGTTATCTTCAATCCAGCAATCAAATCCAAATACAGCATAATTATCAACAAGCCTTTTTGCCTTTTCAAATGCATTATGTAAATCAGCATTTACTCCTAAGTCTGATTCTCCAAAAACGATTTCAATAGCTGCTTTCCCACCAAGACTTGTAATTATTAAGTTTTCATAGTATTCATGTGTCCACTCTTCTGATTCTGCCCTATAGTATCTAACAAACCCTAGTTTATCTGAACATGTTTTTCTCATAGACATTACCGCTACACTCCCAGGATCTAATACTTCTGATATAAGCGCATGTCCTGCCTCATGATAAGCTATCCTCTTTAATGTCGCCTCGCTCAAATTTTTATCGATCTCAGAGGCTTCAAACACTATATCAAGACAGGCATCTACAATGTTTTCTAATTCAATCCTCTTTTGCCTATTATATGACGCCTTAATAGCAGCATTATTAATAACTGATTCAAGTGTTGCACATGATTTCCCTACCAACATCTTCGCTATTATCTCAGTATCAATATGAGTAAAATCTCCAACACTATTCAAGTAATGCTTTACTATTTCCTCCGTTTCATTTTTACACGGTTTTTTTAATCTAATAATGTTGCCAAATCTGCCATTTCGTCTTAGCGAATATGGTATTTTAAATAACTCATTTACTGTAGATAAAACAAACACATCCTTATCATATATTTCATCAATACATGCTTGTACAGCGACAAACTCTTTAGCATCCAAAGGCTCACCGTTATCCTTCTCTTTATCACTATATTTATCCATATCATCTAGTAGAATAATCGATGGCGCATTTTCCATAGCCTGCTTAAAAACATCAGTAATATGATTTACAAATTCAACATCATTATATTTTTTACGCAGAACATACGGTTTTCTATTTACTGCCTTAAAAATGCACTTTGCAAAAGATGTTTTACCTACACCAGGCGCTCCAACAAGCATTAGACAATCTATCATCTTTGTTCCCATCTTGGAATAAACTTCTGGATTATTAAGCATATCAATAATAACATTCAACTCATTCTTAACGTCTTCATAACCAACAATATCTTCAAAATAATCTTTGTTATTCTCTGCCATACTTATATCCTCCATCTCTTCTTTCAATAGTTACTACAACTCTTTATTTCATATAAAGAATAACAAACTACCGCGACAACAGTCTTACACAGCAATAAAAAAAGAAGATACATTTTGTATCGCCTCAAGGAATAGCATATTGCTTTACTCAATTATCATTTTCTTTGTGGTATACTTTCCAGAACTTTTATCACAAACAAATATATGATCAACTCCCCATACCTTCATTAATTCTTTTAATTTAGGGCGTTTATTCTCCTTTAACTCGATATAATCTCTATACGGATAACCCTTATCAAAAACTAATGGTGCTGTCTTCAAGTCCTTTACAACTTACGCCTACAGATTCTAAAAAATCAAAATAGTCTTCTTTTACTGCTCCTTTTGGCATATACTCCGCCCCTTTTCTTCTTTTATCATTTTCATCGATACGCTTTTGCAATTCTAGATTTACTGTTTCATCTATAACCTGTAATTCTTTCACTTTATTTATCATCTCGTCTGAAACATCATATCTTCTTGTTCGTTTTTAGTAGTCAGGGCAAAACAATGGTTGGATATATGCAATTTGTATTTGCTCTTCCATTATGAAATCATATCCAAAGTCATAATCGAACATTGTTTTTATTCTAGCTTTTACTGAGGTTTCTGTCATTATCCCTATTTCTATTTCCTTATATGATATATCAATAGTTTCATAATCAATTAAACTCAAGTTTGCATCAGGCCATATGTTTTCATAGAAATTATCATCTATACAGAAATCCCATTTATTATCTTCTATATAGTCTTCTATTATTGTATGTAAATCTATATCACTATAATCATTTGACTGACAAAAGTTCATTTAACATCTCCTAAAGGATGGATTTCTTGCTTGCTTTCACTAGATGCTTTCATTTGTTCTAGGGCATCCATATACTCATCCTTATAGTAGCATTTAAGCCATGCTATGCGATAAGCTAGGGTTGCATAAGAAGTCGCATGGGATTTATTAAAGCAATAGCTTGCTGCTTTCCACATATCATCATATAGCTTTTCTGCAACTTCTTTACTTATTCTTTTAGCTGCGCAACCTGGTATATTTCCTACTTTATTGCCACTAACGAAATCATTTTTATAGCTTTCATAGTTTTTACGTGCTTTTTTTGCCATGTCTCTTCTTACCAGTTCACTTTGCTTTTCTGAATAACCTGCAAGTTCAATTAAAATCTGTATGATTTGTTCCTGATAAATAATACAGCCATATGTTGGTGCTAATATATGCTCTAATTCCTCGCAGCCATAATTAATACTATCAGGATTATTCTTATTATTTATAAACTCTTTACATTTTTCTTCCAAACTAGGTCGACTCAAAACTATCCTAGCAATTAAATCTTCCATTGATTCAACCGTAATGTCTTTAGCCATATCCCAATACACTATTTCGTTAAGTAATTCTGTATCATTGATTCCCCCAGAATTAATATAATCAAATACCTTAACGTCGTTTTCATTGATTGATGAAATATCAACACCTTCTACGCATTTATCTGATGCTCTTTTCATTGTTTCTTTTATTACTGATAATTCAAACTCCATATGTATTGTCCCTCCAATCTGTTGGTATAACATTTTCTAACTCATTATATCTACTGCCTGAAACATTTCATATGCATATACTATCAGACTGACGCGACAACAGTATTGTAATCATTCTTATTTAATTCCCATACAAATACATATCAAAAAAGCAATGTGCATTTTTAGCACACTGCTTTCTTATTATATTTCTTCATAAGGTTTAATAGAGAATTCATTTACACCATTTTTCTCTTCATACTCAATAACAAATACGGTTATAAGTTTCTTTTTCTTTATTTCTAACCAATCTTCGTTCTCATTATTCTCTAACTCTTTAATGACACTGTGTTGTTTACTACCTTTAAAAACAGCAATCGCTGGTTCAAATTCTATTAATCTATCCACTACTCTGTATGTAAGTATTTCTGCAACCATACGACTAACGGTCTCTTCGCTTTTGGGTGGCTTAACTTCCGTTCCATATCTTTTATTATTATATTCTAGAACTAAATCAATTCCACCTATACCATCTATAACATACTTGGATGGATATTCATATTCCTTAACAGGTATATTCCCAACATTTTTCCATGGTGTCAGGTCACATTCATTCTCGCATTCTTTATACGTACCAGTATTATAAAAATACATACATCTACATATCTGCTTTTCCCCTCCCATTCTAGGAGACTCCTTAACCAAAGCGCATTTATTATGGTCAGGTTTCTGTGGTTTACCCTTAGTTGCATTCTCATCTATCAATAATTCAGACAACACTTCCTCATTTAGCACATCATTTTTATACGCCTCTCTACATTTGTCAGCTATCTTTTTTAAGTATTTCTCTTCTTTTTTTATCGAATCTGATAAATGCTTGTTAAGTTTCTTCATATTTTTATCATCTTTATAGTGATTCACTTTGTTATTCCTCCTTAACATCCGTATGTATAATTTTTACATCAGCTGGATCAACCGCATTAATCACTGCTTCTATCATTTCAGGATATGCGTGACCACTTGTGTGCATATCAATCGCATTATGTCTCTTACAGAACTCTGCTAATTCAGGATTATATGCCTCTTTGCCTATCCTTTTATCGATGTAACCCTTCCACATAGAGTATATCAGAATCGGGTCTAAATCTGCAAACTCCTCCATAATCTCATCATAATACTCAGATACAACCATAACAAAGCCGTCTTTACGCATATGTTTTATTTTGGCATTAAGCTTTTGTCGAGTTTCTTTTGATGTATTATCGTTAGGTATAAATGGTATTTCCCATTTATCTCTAAAATCATAAAAATCTGTATATTGGCTTCCTGCTTCTTTAAAGACATCTAACTGCTTCAAGACATACTTGTTAGCATAAAAGCCCATTCCATTTGCTCTGGCTGCATGGTAAAAGGTTGCTAGTGAATCAGCATTAGTTGATGATATCTTTAAGAAAACATATTTATGATTCTTAAAATACTCCTTTGCATCTTTTAACATCATTTTCTCTGAATAACGCTTATCATTCTTTCTATCACCCATCATTGTGCCTTCTGTAATCAAGAAATCTATCTTTCTTCTTCCAAAGTCTCTTACATAGCATCTGATTACTTCAAGCATAACATTCATATCCTTACCATTTTTGATATTATGTCCTCTATGACCATGGTCTCTATAATCTCCAGTATGTAGAATGTTCTTATCTGGTGTCTCAACAAGAAACATATATGCATCAAAAGCCGAGTGATCAACAGAATATGGCGTAACCCTTATGTCTCCTACTTCTATCGCATCATTAGGCTTTATAAATAACACATTCGGTCTGTTATCAAGATGTTCTACAATATCATCTTTTTTAAGAGCAGTATATAGATTTTTTAGGACTTTCCAAGTGACTTCACCCATATATAGCTTTACATCATCAGGAATTTCCATAAACCGACCAATATGATCACCATGATAATGAGTAAAAAATACTGCATCCACATTTTCCATATCCCAACCAAATTCAATATTCTCAACAACCTCAGCCCCTGGCAGCGATTCTCCAAAATCAATAACTATCTTTGTATTATCTGTAGATATAACTGTTATACAGCCACCTATTTGGTCCCCTTGATATATTTTGATATTAGTCATACTCTTCATCCCTAATCTTCTAATCGCAATTCTTAATCAAAGATATCCCTTAACAAAACAGACTTCCCGTCTTGTAAATGCCAGCCCTTCTTATGAGTGTCATATTCTATGAATTCTCCAGCCATACGAAGAGTCTCAATATAACGCTGAATAGTTCTAGGAGTCATCTCAATATCTTCACTCAACTCTCTTGTAGTAATATATGGCTTTTGTCGAATCCTTCGTAAGACCATTAATGTATTAGATAAGGATCGACTGAAATTTATATTTTTTTTCTTTTTCTTATATGCATTAAGGAGAATATACTTCATTTTATCAGATAATTCCTCAAAGGAAGGATATATAACCAAATACTTCTTTAAATCTTTAGGAACATCAACATCACCAATCAAAACCACTTTCTCATCTATATACGGTGCCATCTCTCTATAATAATCAACAAAAACCTCTTTATCATCCTGCGTTAATACGTTCCACATAACAATGCTTGCCATCTGTGGCAACGCTATAATATCTGATATAAAATCAGCTTTATATACTTCGCATCTTTTTATAGGGAGACTAGCCTCTACCGCTTTTACTTGTTCATCTGAGAGGCCATAAGTAATTATAAGTGTCCCCCAGTCTTTGTCCATATTATTTATAATCATATTGCTCATAGTGTAATCCTCCTAAATTTGTTATATTCTCCTGGAATATCAATCATGACGTATGCCGTAATGCCTAGCTTATCTTCAGCATATATCCTTCTGTCAACATTTTCTTTCTTCTCAGAACAACCATTGTACTTACCTATATAATCTGCCACATTTCTATTAATCAAAACATTGTGCGCTTCTAACTCTGTTAAACCACATAATTCTTGCAAATCTTCTCTAAGACTTCTCATGCTTCCATAATCATTTGGATATTCTATAGTTGTTCTCGCACAGTCATAAAACTCTTTTGCGATTTTCTTATCAAGTGTTACAAACATCTTTTTACCTCTCATTTCTTCAAATAATATCACTCTCATACGACAACAGTCTTACGTGCTAAATAATATTTTTTACAATTATATCTAGCGCCCATCAACTTATCTGTCTTATTACTAAGCCCGGGCATTATTGGAACAACACTAATAATCTGATCTCCCATAGTAATTACTGAGCCTACGTACTGTCCGTCTCTATATGTCTCAATTATCCCCGTTTCCTTGTTACGTCTAAATTCTACTTTCCCCATTAGTTGTGCCTCCTTTTATTACGATTTATTAGATATTTACAGTATAAATTGTTGTATGTCCAATTATCTGTACACACTTAACTTATCGAACAAATGTTCTTGACTTATTATCATTCTGGTTTTATAATGTGGGTAAATTATGAAGGGAGATTATTATGTCTGCAACGGTTCATTATCAGCAATCATTAGATGTAATATGCCAGCACAAGCCAGACGGCAGTATTGTGCCTCTGAAACTACGTCTGCGTGATGCTGATGGTGAATACCAAGCATATATGGTTAAGTCATATAGATGTTGTGGATTAACTGATGAGATTAAGAACCCTACATATTCTAGGGTTATGTTTGAATGTAAGATTAATTCATTTGGGAGAGAACGGATTATTAAAGGTATCGTATGGTTTATACAGATGGGATATGGAGGCTGTTGGAAAGAGAGGCATATTAACATTGATATGCTTTATGGATGTTCTGTCCAAAATTTTCCGAGTAAATATTTACACTGCCCCAATTATCAAGAAATACACTGCCGAAAATGTTTTGTAAGTTGCAAAATAAAACAATATATGATATATTATAAGTAAGAAATGCTTACATTCTTACAGAAAGGAGTGATTTATATGGCAGTTGAAGTACTTTCAGTTTCGTCAAAAGGACAAGTTGTTCTACCAATGGAAATGAGAAAAAAGATGTCGATTGAAAATGGCTCTAAACTCGCGGCATACTCTATAGGAGATATGATAATGCTAAAACCTATTTCTGTACCTAGCGAACAAGACTTTAAGGAAAGCCTAGATAAAGCTGTATCATGGGCGAAGGAAGTCGGCTATGAGCAAGAAGATGTTAACGATATTATAAAATCATACAGAAAGGCAAATAAAACATGAAGATAGTTGTAGATACAAATGTTGTCATTTCTGGTGTGTTTTTTGGCGGAAAGCCCAGACAAATTATAGAAGCTGTAGCTAATGGAGACATAACAGCATATGCGACCACTAGAATTCTTGATGAGTATATGGGAATTATAGAGTCCATGATTGAGCGCAAGCAAGGACATTTGAATCAGAGTATTCTTTCTCCTTTGTTTTCATCGTTTAAGATGATTGAATCTAAAACGAATATTGAAGTATGTCGCGATCCAGATGATGATAAATTTCTCGAATGCGCTATAGACGCAAAAGCGATGTATATTGTTAGTGGCGACAATGATTTATTAGTTATAGGAGAATATGAGAACATCCAAATCATTACAGCTAAAGATTTCTGTGAAATGTATTTATAGTAATTTGTTATTTTATATTAAAACATATAGTAAAAGGTGCTACACGCGTTCCAAGATTTCAAAAAGCAAAAACCGCTCAGATAACATTATTATGGATTTTAATAAGCAATAAGTGTATCATAAATGCACAAGCTATGGTTCGGTGTCGAATATGCACTGTTCACCGTACCATTTTTATTGTTTTAGATAACAAAATCGTTTTTCCTTATAATGGTGTAATTGTAATAATATGAAAGATATTTACGAAAAAATGTTCATCAACGCACAAAAACATAAGTATATATATCATTATACTTCTAAAGAGTCATTAGAAAGAATAATTACAAATAATTCTTTTAGACTTTCTAGGTTAGACTTAGTCAACGACCCAGAAGAAAACAAGAGAATAACATAAATTTGGAACAAAAAAATATTTGTAGCATGTTTTACCAATACATTGAATAACGAAGAATACTTTGTTAATCACTATGCAAAAGACGGAGCTAGGATAGTGTTCAAGACAGAGAATTTGATTAAGGCACAATTATTCTACGACGAAGGTTGCCATAATTCCATACCACGTTTTAGTGAAACCAATCTACACCATACATCATACAAAGAATTAACAGATTGGGAAGTGTTTGACAATTCATTATTAGATATCTTCTATTCTGACGACATTTCTGAATTTGATGGTTCATACGGCGAATCAAACGCCGGAATAATAAAAAGCAAAATCGGAAGTGACAGATGTGGTATATCAAGAAATTGGGAAGTAGAAAGTGAAACCCGTTTAAGAGTTGCATTAAGACCCTTAGGTTTGGAAAATATTTATAACCAAGAGAAAAAGAAACATGTACAACCTTTTCCACCATTTGAATACATCTTTGTGGATATTTCTAAATGTATAAAAGAAGTTAAAGACTTGTGAATCAAAGGTGTCATCATAGCATATTCTTATTATTCAAACAATTCCACTATCTTTTTGCAAACGGCAAACTATAATTAGGGTAAAAATCAGTCATTAGATAGTAGAAAAGCACTGAATTCCAGTCTTAGGCATGATTCAAAATAGTCAAAACAAAGGGCACTAAAAACTCTTTTTATGACCGCTTCGTTTATATAGTAATCAACATCGGTGTCGGGTTTTACAAGGATATCTATGCCAGCTATGCAGGTTAATTCTGCGGAATTAGAAGAAGACATCTTATCAGACCATGTATATTATTATAGTCGAGAAGAAAAGAATGAAGGTTAGGGAAGGAGTAGACGATGTAAAATCAAAGGGGGAGTTTTTTGTTATATATAGAAGAGTTGTATTAAATTGTACGACTATCTATGTATATAATACGCATTTATCATAATTATATTTATTCAAATACCACGCCATTTATAGGCTCTTCTATACCCCAGTTCTTCCGCTTCTGCAACTGTCATAACTGTAAATCTACCTTCTTTATCAAGCTTGATTGAATCATATTGCAAGTCCATAGGAAGATGATAAATCATGGTATATTTCCCATCATTTTTTACACATTTGATCCTTGGAAAATCTCCCATTTCATAGTTTTCTCTATAACTTACATTTAAAAATCCACAAAATTTCTTTGCTTCATCTGATAACAATGTAGATGTAATAAAAACAGGTTTCACATTTTCTTTGGATTGGCTATGCTCAATACAATATGATACATACGTACCGTATAGTTGTGCAATATGTTTTTCGTGAATAGTCTTTTCTTTACTCCAATATTTACACTGTACTATCAAAGTTATATCGCCTTTTGTAGCTATAAGATCTCTTCCTAAATCATTTATACCTTCTGTAGACCCAAAATAGTTTACAACATAACCATGTTGTTCGTATCCATATCCAACATAAAGCTCATAATCTCTTCCAATTTGCCATTTACTTTTTTTCCGGCTTTCAATATATCTATCTAGCGCAAGTTGGTTTTTATCTTGGTCTGATAATGCATCGTATTCTTCTTTTGAAATATAATATCTTACAGGATCAATATCTTCTCCTAGATCTTTATGTGGTTTTTCCTTTATGTCTGAATAACTTTCAGTCAATATATCCTCTATCTCAGGATATAATAGAATCAGATAATCTAATTGATATTGAATGGTTTTATACTGTTCAATATATTCTTTTTCTTCTTGTCTCAGTTCTCTTAAATTACGAACCTTATTTTGTCTTTGTATATTAGACCCCCAGTCAAGCGACATAGCCATTTTTTCTAGGTCTATTGTTTTGTAATCCGCCACAAGAGAGGCAATATAGGGCATATTAGTTATATTATCTTCTGTGAGAAACCTATTTAATAATTCTTCTCTTTCTTCATTTAGATGTTTATACTTGTTTTTTTCTTTGGCTTCTAACTCATTTTTTTGTATTAACTCTTTTATTTCAGCGTTTACTTCTAGCAGTCCCCTATTCTTTTTTTCAAGTAATCTTCTAAGTTCTAGTATTTCTGTCCAATACTCGTGAGACCTTTTTGTACTAAAATGTGTAATAATCAAAGATATTATTAAAATTGTCGATAGTATTGTTATAATAATCCACCACATTTTCGAAATATATATGATTATAAGATCATATTAATCCTTTCCTTTTATACCTTTCCAGATATTAAATTTTGATACATCTTCATAGGTGGCTCACTATCTAGTCATGTACCCCCTGCTTCGCACCATCTACGGCGACGAGAATTGACATCTCTTGTTTTTCGTGTGTAGTAACCAGAACCAAACGACTTTGTCAATGCTCTTTATAACTTTTGTATAGGAACAATTTGAAGTGTATAACCTAACGGTGCTAGTACACGAAGCAAACTATCAACTTGAGGAGAATGCACATTTTTTTCCATCCTAGCTATTGCTGGTTGCTTTATACTACTTCTTTCTGCAAGCTCTGCTTGCGATAATCCTTGTTCCTCACGGATTGATACCATAGAGCGGATTAATTCTTTTTCCATCTCGATAACCTTTTCTTCTTCGTCTGTAATATGTAATTCTTTTCTGAACTCTTTCCATGTACTCATTGTTGTCCCCTTTGCCTTCTATAATCTTCTATTTCTCGTTTTGCCTTTTCTATCTCGCCTCTTGGAGTCTTCTGAGTTTTTTTGACAAAATGATGTAACATTATAAATGTATCGTTATCGAAATAAGCATATAATATACGATTTGAAAGTGGTCGAAGTTCCCATATCTCTCCATCCAAGTGCTTTGTTACCGGTTCGCCAACTCTTGTTCCTAACTCTTCAAGTAGATCCATGTAAGCAACTACTTTATTAAAATTAATCCTAGCATCCTTATTCGTATAGGATTTCTCTCTTAGTTCAGATATAAAATCCTTCACATCACTTATTCCTCTATCATCTTCATAAAACTCAATTTCATACATACTTATACCTCAATATTATAATAACAAATTTGTTATCAAATATCAATAACAAATTTGTTGTTTCTGATACTTGTGCAAAATGACGAATAAGAACCGTATTCCAACATATTGTATCTAAAAAAATACATTTTTATAGGTGTGGTCAAAACTGTGGTCAGAAGGATGCAATCGCGCGTAAAATCGTGCTTATCGAAATGATTCCTGTCATCCGCATCTAATTTTATGGTGTTTCATCTTGTGTGGTGGAACACCATTTTTTGTCTCAACATAATGATTAAGTAAATATTTTTATATTTTTTAAATTTCGTTTAAGGTATATATACTATAATCTCATCAAGAAGGGAGATGATTAAATGAAACTTAATAAGAAAATTACAATTCCAATTATTGCCATGTGCCTGGCTGTTACCGCCACAGCATGTGGCACAAAGACAACAACTACTACAACAACTACTACAACAGCTAACGAAACTCTAAAAAACAGTAGCGATGGCGAACATGTAATCGCAGTTGATGGTACTACAGAGAATTATTCCAACACAGAAGTAATAAAGACTGGAGATAGCGACGGAGATGAGGCTGATTTCTATGGTGAAAATGCCGCAATTTTTGCAACAAATAAAGGAACTCTCGATATGAGTGAAATGTCAATTGACACAAATGGCGCTCATGCAAATGCCGTATTTAGCTACGGAGATGGAACTACAGTTAACATTGCCAATTCTCATATAACAACCTCTGGAAACTGTTCCGGTGCCCTTATGACAACTGGTGGCGGTACAATGAATGCAACGAATGTTACAGCCGAGACCACAGGTAATTCTTCAGCTACAATTCGTTCCGACCGGGGCGGTGGCACAGTAACCGTTAACGGTGGCAACTATAAGACAAGTGGTAAGGGGTCACCGACAATATATTCTACTGCTGATATAACGGTTAATGACTCTAATCTGGAATCCACTGCTTCTCAGGGCGTAGTTGTAGAGGGCAAGAATTCCGTCACACTTAACAACACTAATCTAATAGCCAACAACAACACCAAGAACAGCAATAAATCAGATTACTATCAAGCAGTTATGATATATCAATCCATGTCTGGTGATGCATCGGAAGGAACATCTAATTTCACTATGAACGGTGGTTCTCTATCCAACGCAAACGGTGATATATTCTTCATCAATAATACAACCAGCAACATTACATTATCTAACGCCAACATTACTAATAATGATGCTAACGGTGTATTTCTAAGAGCTGCTGCTGCAGGATGGGGAAACTCCGGCTCTAATGGTGGTAAAGTTAATCTCAAAGCCTCAAACCAGGCGATTAACGGCAATATGATTGTTGACAGCATATCTACTCTTAACCTGTATTTAAACGATAATTCAACATTTACAGGAGCTATTAATCCCGATGGTCAGAGTGGAAACGTATATGTAGAATTAACAAATGGTTCAACATGGACTCTTACAGCTGATTCATATGTAAGCTCACTTACATGTGACGCTAACTCTATTAACCTAAATGGACACACACTATATGTAAATGGTGTTGCTTATAATGCCAATAATGCTTCTTCTGGAAATGCTATTGCAATCAACACAAACGATTCCAAAAGCACAGACGCAAAAAAACCGGACTCAAAAGTCGAAAACCAGGGAAAGCCTTCTAAAAAGCCTGAATAATATGCTGCCATCATTAGAGAAGACCCTCTAATTACTATGAAGTGTTACATTTGCTGATTGTGTCAGACACCAGTTTCTTAGATACACACCGGTGTCTGACAGATCATTTTCGGTAAAATAATCTACCGAGGTACAGCTTGGTTTAATCAGGGCGGATGTCTCATTCTTATTGCATAAGGAGTACCCGTCTCCAACGATATGATAACTTTCCTGTGTCGACTGCAGTTATCTCCTCTGAATATAGCTTACGGCTTGCAACCACCACAGGGTTCGTACCCTTTACTTATCAATTCTTCTCTGCTTCCGCTGAAATACCCCTTGTTCTTATCCTTAATATCAGACACGGAGTCACAATCCGGCCGATGAAATTTCTTGGAATTCTTATTAATTACGTAGTCGTACGATTCATTTTCATTACTGTTATCGGGATTTGTCAAATTTACTGCATTACTTGACACCTTGCTTTCACCGGTAGAATAGTCTATATCAATTCCCGGTTGAACATTATAGCAAAAGACACAATACTTAATCCCCTTGCCACCATCCTCTACAGAATACGCTTCCATAAGCACTCCGGATGCCACAAGATTTTTGCCTTCAAACATAGGTGTAACCCTATATAGAACATGATTTCTGGTTTCTCTTACATAATCTCCCACTTTATTCTCGAAGGGAATCATACCTTCTACATTAAGATACCTTGTACCGGTAATAAGATTTTTCTCATTAGCATTTTCCCCTGCAAGCTGATGTGCTATCAAGTGACACCTGTTATACAGATAATTATCTTCTATCAAATCATGATAATTAACGGTATGCCACCCTGAGGGACGTATCTGACCGATATCCCCTCTTGGTTCACTTGGCATTGTATCCGTGCATATATCGGCATATGCAACACCGCACCTTCCCAAAGCATCCAGGTCACTATATAATTCAAATGGCTTCGTCGTCTTCTTATCTTCTTCTGCAAAATAGGGTTCATTACCATTAATCTCTATATATGGCTGTCCTGAGTATTCTGGAACAGACTCAATCGCAAAAGGATAACTCTTGGTTATATCCTTATTTGAACCAAAAAAGCTACCACAACCTGTTAGTGTAGTCACTGTAAGCAGTATAATACATATAACCAAATTATACTTCTTTAAAATCCTATTACAATTCTTCATATCTATAACCACCAAATCGGCTTTTTTTAATATTTAAAATCCATATTATCAAAATTCTCTTTTATTTCTTCTTTTTGTAATACCTGCTTCTTAGAAACTTCCTTTGACACTTCGGAATTAGTAGGCTTAACATGAGGAGCCGTCACATCCAGATTAACCTTCTTAGGCTTTCTGTTAATCTCCTGCTGATTCTTCAAGTCAAATGCTTCAGCCATAATAGACATATTGCCAATATTGTCCCCTACAGAATCCATAATAGAGCTTGGAATAAATACCTTGGTAGAATTACCATTAGCAATATCCTTCATAGCCTCTATACTCTTCATGCGGAGAATCTGATTAGAAGGCTGTGCCTGATTAAGTCGTTCTAAACCTTGAGCCTCTGCTTCATATACAAGCTCTATTGACCTGGCTTTACCTTCTGCAAGAGCAATCTGTGCATCTCTTTCAGCTTCAGCAGCAAGTACTTTGGCCGCCTTATCACCTTCTGCTCTTTTTACTGCACCTTCCTTATGTGCCTCTGCTTCAAGTACAGTCTGTCTTCTTTCACGCTCTGCTCTCATCTGCTTACTCATTACATCTAAGATGTCTTGAGGTGGCTGAATGGTCTTGACTTCAACTCTGTTAATCTTGATACCCCATTTATCTGTTGCCGCATCAAGTTCAGCCTCAAGCTGAGAATTTATCTGATCTCTACCGGAAAGTGTTGTGTCTAAGTCCATTGTTCCGATAATGTTTCTAAGTGTTGTGGCACAAAGGTTCTCAACACCTGCAAGTGGATTCTCAACACCATATGTAAATAGCTTTGCATCAGTAACTTTCATATATACAACCGAGTCAATATGCATAGCAACGTTATCCTTAGTAATTACACCTTGTGGCGGAAAGTCAAGCACCTGCTCCTTAAGTGACACCCTATTAACAACAGCATCTATAAGGGGTGCTTTAAGATGTACACCCGCTCCCCACTCTGCATGAAACTTACCCAGCCTCTCAACAATACTAATCTGAGTCTGAGGCACAATCCTAAGCGACATACAAATCAAAACAAGAACTATTACTACAATAATACCCAGTACAATCAACATAACATCTTCCTCCTCTTAATCCATAATAAAATTAGTCCACGCATGCTCTTCTTTATCCGGCAGACCATATTTCTCTTTGCCAAGCGCTATACTCTTAATTAGAAAAGCCATATTTCTTGCAAGAGTTCTCATTGTCTGTAAGCCTTCCAGGTCTTTATTAGCCTGTCCTTTGGCCGCACCATGTACGCTATTCCAGTACTGACTTGATACAACCGGCATATTACTAATTGTAAAATATTTATTAAGTTCGTCAAATGTTGCAGAACAGCCTCCCCTTCTTGCTACTGCTACAGCGCCTCCAACTTTCATACTCTTATCAAAGCTTGAACTGTAGAAAAGCCTGTCAAGACATGCAATAAGAGTTGCATTAGCGGAAGCATAATAAACCGGACTTGCTAAAACAAGACCGTCTGCCTTTTCAAACTTTGCCGCAATCTCATTAACTTCATCGTCAAATACACATTTACCGGTCTTGGCACAACTGCCACATGAAATACACCCGCGTATTGCTTTATTGCCAATGGCAATTACTTCTGTATCTATTCCTTCTTCATTTAAGACCTTAACAATTTCATTTACCGCAACTGATGTGTTACCATCAAGCCTTGGACTTCCATTTAGTATAAGTACATTCATTACAACCCCTCCTTATTAATAAATTCAGCTTAACAGTATTTTACCTAAAAACACAGGGATATTACAATAAGAAATATGGTTTTTGTAATAAAAAAACGCAAACACGTCAAGCACGCATTTACGCCATTTTCAAAAAGTGAGACACGGGGGAATCGAACCCCCGACAACTTGATTAAAAGTCAAGTGCTCTACCAACTGAGCTAGTGTCCCTTGTGACAGCATTCCGGCGAAGCCGGTGTGTCCACTTTGCAATTCTATCTATTTAAGGGTGGGCGGTGGGATTCGAACCCACGGCCTCCAGAGCCACAATCTGGCGCGCTAACCAACTGCGCCACGTCCACCATACAAATTAACTTCTGCTTTCTGAATGTGGCTGTCTTCGATGCTTCGCATCGAGACATACTGCGCCACGTCCACCATATGCTGTTACTCGCATAGCGAGTGACTGCACGACGAGCACCCATTCGACGAAGTCGAATTATAATGTGCGAGTCTCCTTGCATTTTGCAAAGCAAAATGTTGGAACCTCTCTCCTCGTTCAACCATCACCTGGGCTAGCAGGATTCGAACCTGCGAATGCTGGAATCAAAATCCAGTGCCTTACCGCTTGGCGATAGCCCAACAGCGTGCTCGAAGGGATTCGAACCCCCGACCCACGGCTTAGAAGGCCGTTGCTCTATCCAGCTGAGCTACGAACACACAATTACATCTATGATGTAATTAAGCGGGTGATGGGAATCGAACCCACGTATCCAGCTTGGAAGGCTGGTGTTCTACCATTGAACTACACCCGCATACATTACAACCACTAAGGGTTGTTATCTAATAAATTGTCAATCCACTCGGGGTGACAGGATTCGAACCTGCGACCCCCTGGTCCCAAACCAGGTGCTCTAGCCAAACTGAGCCACACCCCGATTTCGGCGCTTGTTCACACGCAAAATTTATTATATAAAAATCACTATGTGTTGTCAACAATTTTTTTAACTTTTCTCAGATTTTATATACTATTAGGTAACATATCAATATATCTAATGGCTGCTTCTATATCTCCTGCTTCATTCACATTCAACACAACGTATGTTCCTCTTCTATCAGACTGCCTTGGATACGCGAGGCTTCCTGGATTTATTATAACACATCCCATCCACTCTTCTATCTCCGGTTGATGGGTATGACCATACAAAATAAAATCTGCACCGACCCTTCTGGCTTCTTTTACAAGTCCATCGTAGCTCATCTTACATGAGAATTTATGACCGTGCGTAAGAAGAAGAACATGTCGTCCAACTTCTAATACCACTTTATCCGGAAGTTCAGAATACCAATCACAATTACCGCGCACCATTTCAACAGGACATGTAGCCACATTAGTAAGATATCTGCACTCATTCTCAGAATCTCCCAGATGATATATTCTATCCGGTTTAACAACTCTTATTAATTTGTCAATATCTCTGTCTTGCCCATGGGTATCACTAATCACAAGAATTCTCATATATTGCCAAAAGTTCCTTTCTCATAGCTCGAAGTGCGTTCCCTCTATGACTCACTCGATTCTTCTCCTGAGGACTAATCTCAGCCGTTGTGCAACCAAATTCTTCTACATAGAATATTGGATCGTATCCGAAGCCATTTTCACCTTTTATCTCATATCCAATCATGCCTTCTATCGTTCCTCTGGTTGAAATCTTCTTGCCAGATGGAAGAACTGCAGCTATTGCACACACAAATCTTGCTGTTCTCTTCTCCTTTGGTACCCCATCCAGCTTATCTATTATGGCTTGATTCTTAATATCGTAGGAAGTATCTTCTCCCATAAAACGCGCCGAATATATACCCGGAGCCTTATCAAGATAGTCTACTTCCAATCCAGAATCGTCAGCAAGAACTATATCATTACAAAGCTTTGCTACAGCCTCAGCTTTAATCATTGCATTTTCTTCAAATGACTCGCCATCTTCAACAATATCGACAGAGATTCCCGCTTCCTTCATAGAGACAATTTCAAATCCTAGATCTCCTAGAATCTCTCTAATTTCCTTCATTTTGTTTTCGTTCCCTGTTGCAAATATTATTCTCATTTTCTACTCCTTGTAAGTCTTACTTATCATTTCTTTAATTGAATCATAAAGCGCTTTAGCACATTCTTTCTGATAGTCTTCGTTAGTTAGCTTTATGAGATCTGACTGATTAGACAAAAAGCCTATCTCAACTAATGCCACTGGCGACTTGGAATTATGAATAATATAGATGTCATCACCATTAACCAGACCTCTATTATCACTTCCAAGATAAGAGCATAATTTATCCAGACAAATATCTGCAAACACCTTAGAATTGCCTGTATTGTCGCTTACATAATATAACACCTGTGTTCCTGAAGTTGTGGCACTTCCAAATCCAGAAAGGGAGTTATTATGGACGCTTAGGAATACATCTGCCCCCACATCATTAGAAAGTTTTACCCTCTCTTCGAGTGACGGATTAACATCTGTAAGCCTTGTATAATAAGCTTTAATCGAAGTATCATTATCAAGCAAAGCCTTAAGCTTAAGGACAATATCAAGATCAATATCTTTCTCATTATATTTCCCTTGAATTGCGCCAACATCTTTGCCACCATGACCAGCATCAATTACAACGACATTATCATATATTTTGTGCGGGTCTTCAAAATCCAGATAAAGATACTCACCATCTGTTGTATGCTTACATTCATATATTCCATTTAGCTTTATATCGAAATATCCCTTGCCGAAGTCTTCATATACCGAGAAATCGTCTATTACACTTACAGAACCCATTATCGGATTACTGTCGAAATATTCATCATTTACATTTGGTATAACCACCTGATATTCGCGATTAGTTATATCCTCTTTTAATTTTATGTCGGACTCAGTAATATCTTTTGGAAGTGCAATCCTAATCTGACCTTTATCAGCAAAACTGGCTAATTCTTTCGCATTTTCAATCTCATCTCTCATCCTATCCTTAAGAGACTGTTTATATTCTCGAGATTCCTCTACTTCTTTCGCAAAGACTTCAGATTTATAATGAATATCTGACACTCCAAGAAACAGCCCTACACAAAGCACCATTACCATCCCTAGGATTACAGAGGATATTCGCATAACCTTTTTCTCCATATTATTCCTCCACATCAGTAGTATAGGCTTTAAGGCACAGATTTCCATTTGCCTTCTCTTCTACGGACTCCCAGTTCATTCCGTCTTTACTTATATATCCTTCGCCATCCTTTACATTTACGTTAATGTCGCTATCCGAAACCTTATATTCCATTGCAACAGGTCTTACAGAGCCTGGCACTTTAATATCAATAACAATAGCGAACTTCTCTCCAGATTGAAGCTCTATGGGATGGTCAAGTTCAATTGTATAGAATCCTGCCTCGTTAAATGTTCTTGCAGCAACCTGCTCCCGTTCCTTAAGACTACTTGTTCCATCGTAATTTCTTACAAGATATACAGTAACAGATGCATTTTTATCTATTGCATAAAGGCCGACTGCTCTAAGCATCTCGCCCTGTCTGGCAGTATATACATTTGCAGCCATGGCATTGCTTTGTCCATAGCCTAATTGTCCTTTCCAACCGCATAAATCACTTTGATAAATGTTATCATAATAGCTGGGCGCCATTATACGCGAATAAGAGACGGCCTGGGACCCCACATTAGTATCATAATATGACACGTAGAACACGCCAGAGTTGCCAAAATCTTTACCCCAACTATTCTGACATATAAAAGCTCCATCACCAGGAACATATACGCCGAAATTGCTTGCCGGGTAATTATCATCAAATCCAATAATGGTAATCTCATGATTAGGTTCATTATTGCCATCGTAACAATACGAATTAGTTGAAGCGTTGTAATAACTTGATTTATTCAAATTAGTTGTAGACACATTTGCGTATATTGACGTCGAAACACCACCGTATCTATATACCGCCTGCTTAATATCATTAATGTCCTTATGCGTATAGAATTTCGTCTCCTGTACATGCTTAACCTCATCAACATCATTTCCAGACAGTTTAACTGCACTTGAACTTGAATTAACAGGTCCACTCCAAGACAAGAGATATGCAAGAGCATTGGTAAATGCTCCTCCGGCATTATCACCGGATACTTCACCATTAAACTCAATCATGGCATCAACATCATAATCTGCCGTTCTAGGCATAACACCACTCTCAAGGGCAAGGATACTCGCAAAAGCCCAGCAAGTAGTAGCATTTCCCTGATTCATAGCAGGAGCAACCCTGTTATAATCCCTCAAATCAAACTTAGAGGGAAGTACACTTCTATTAGAGTTAGAGTTGATACTAACTTCATATGTGTCCATATTCACATCACATGTAAATCCGGTAATCTCGCACACTTTATCAGCTCGAACATAATCTATATTATCTTCGGTAATAAGATCAACTTTGCTCTCTTTACCATTATAAAGAAGAATTGCATTATCATCATCCTTATAAAATGCACATAGATTAAGCCTGTCTCTTAGAAAATCCAATGACAAAAGAACCTTCTTGTCCTTTCCAATGTGAATCTCGTCAAATTGATTGGGAATAGCTGCTCCATCCACCTTGATTGCAAGGCGCTTATCTTTATTAATGCTTTTTGCCATCAAGGGATAGAATATATCCTCTTGCAAAGTAGCGCCACGAAACTCCTCAATACTTCCAAAAGAGGCACTCCAGGTATTAAGTTTTAAGCAAAGAAGCAGTAAAACTACCGCTCCGCATATAATATATGGCTTTGCTTCTTTCATTTATTTATTCCTTTTTTGCGTGTTGTCATTATTTATTTCTCTTTGGTTTAGGCGGTTTTGCCCCCATATATTGATAATAATAAGTCTTAATCATACCATTGTATATCTTCCTGTTCTTATCAGCTTTACGTCCAATATATCTATTAGTTTCTTCGTAGCTTGTAATTACATATAAAGACCAGTCTTTTAAGGAAGAATACACATTTCCAAGGGAAGAATATATAGCCGGCAGTTCTTCTTTGTCCGACAGCCTCTCTCCATAAGGCGGATTAGTTATAATAAAGCCATAAGGCTTACTATGTGAAAGTTCTGACACATCTCTCTTCTGAAAATGTATCATTTCTGCAACGCCTGCCATTTTAGCATTTTCTTTCGCAATTCTAACCATATCAGAATCTATATCGAACCCTTGCAGATCTGTTTCTACACTTGTGTCTATTAGCTCCCGGGCTTCTCTTCTTACTTCTTTCCACGTATCATCTCTATAGATATTGTCCCATTTTTCTGCTGTAAATGTCCTATCAAGCCCTGGCGCAATATTAGCCGCCATCATCGCTGCCTCAATAAGAATAGTCCCGCTTCCACAGAAAGGATCAACTAGAATCCTATCAGCTTTCCAAGGTGTAAGCTTAATAAGAGCCGCGGCTATGGTTTCAGATAAAGGTGCTTTGCTACTAAGACGCCTATATCCCCTCTTATGCAAAGGCACACCTGAGGTGTCTATTCCCACTGTTACCTTATCTTTCATTATGAAAATACGTATAGGATACTCACTTCCCAGCTCTTCAAACCAATCTATGTTGTAAACATTAGAAAGCCTTTTTACCATAGCTTTCTTCGAAATCGACTGAATATCAGGAAGGGAAAACAGTTCGCTCTTAACAGACGTTGCCTTTGTGACCCAGAATTTGCCGTTACTCGGTATATACTTTTCCCAGGGTATATTCTCTATACCCTCAAACAATTCCTGAAAGCTTCTTGCTTTAAATTCTCCAACCTTAAGAAGAATTCTCTCAGCACACCTAATATGAATATTGGCCATTGCTATAGCTTCAAAGTCTCCTAAGAAGGTTACCCTTCCATCTTCTACATTAGATATCTCGTATCCAAGATCATATATTTCTCTCTTAACAACAGCTTCTAGCCCAAAATGACAGGGCGCCATTATTTCTAACATTTCCATATCTATAATTCCACATTAAATCTAATAAAAATCCGCTACCTACAATTATATTATAGATTGTGAAGCTTTTTCAACAAGCTCCTGATAAAATTATACCCAAAAAGAGGCTTCGCTCTATAGCGAAGCCTCTACATTAATTACAAATCACATATTATGCGTACACATCAACTGTAGCACCAACCATACCGTAATTAGTTCCTTTGCTCTCTCTATTATAACCATTTGTTACGCCTTCAAAAGCACTTGCTACTTCATTATATGCCTTTGATACTCTAACTGTCTCATCAGCTTTCTCAAGTGGAGAAACGAGTCTTGCATTAGGATATTGTGTCGGAGTCACAAGTCCTACATTTTCACTTCCTCCTACTGCCTGCATCGATTCAGCAAATGATGCAGATGTTACTGATTTATTAGATAAACCATATGATAATGGTTTAACCTGAGAAAAGCCACTTCCTACTTTACCTACGCTATGTTCCATGTGCCACCTTCTACGCCTGAACCTAGATTATTAAGATTCTGAACCACTTTGAATGTTGCTAGCGGATCATTTCCAGATTCTATTATCTCAAATTCCTCATTACTACGTTGCTCATTGTTAATAGACATCATCTGTGCATTAAACACTTTGTCTCGCTCTCTTGCGTCGGATATAACATCATCCATCTCATTCTTGCGAGTCTTATAAATCTCGTCACTACTTGCCTTGACTTGTCTCTCACTCTCTTCAGCCTTCTTGTCTATGTCTTTCGCATCTTCCTTCTTAGCGCTTTCAGATGCAACGGCTTCTTGAGAGTTTATAGCCTTCGCATCATTAGCCGTACCAATTACACTCTTGGCATCCCTAGAACCGTTATCTACAACATCAGACTCAGACTGAATAAGTTCTCTCTTCTGTTCCATCTTGACATCATAATCATAACGAGAGATACGGCCTTCGTAGTAAAACTCTTCAACCTGTGCAGCTGTATACCCTATTAATGAATCGATCTTAGGCAACTCCTCTTCTTCAGGAACCCTTGCCTTATCGTCTTCACTGACTCTTGGTTTCTCGTACACTGCACCATCGTCCGTCTTAACAATACTGCTTCGTAGAAACTCGTCGCCATACTCGTTCACTGATACGCCCGTATCCACCTTCTTATCCTGCATAACAGGCTTATCCGGCTTCAGATTAACATCAACAGACCTAATACCATCCGGGATTCTATATGTGTTTAATTCATGACTAGTTGTAATAGTACCAAAGCTACTCATAACACATCCTCCTCCCTTTAGTATTTGTCACGAGCATTGCTCCTTGTGATTTGTAAATCATGTCTAATTTTGGGGGCACTTATCCCCTAGACCTATTTACCTATTCACATTATATCAAGGAAATATAAAATAATCAACACCTTTTCGTGAATTTTCTAAAAATTTTTTATTTTTATACGAATTGTCAGATAACTTCCTTGAATATTTCCCTCACTATTTCTTCTGCCTCTCTGTATTCCGGGGTATCTTTTAAATCTTCTAACACCTGAAGTACCGATGTATAATACCACTTCTGCTGAGAAGGGTCTTTCATATTGAATTTATCCCACATTTGTAGACCTATTTTCCTATAATCTCTTCTGCTCGCTCTAAGATTTGACAGTTTATCCGCAAGCATGATCTTCTTTGCTTCGAGCGACTTACTTCTTGTACCATTAATAGTCTCCTCTTTACGAATACGCCATGTAAGAGACTTGTCCTGGCCTTCTCTTTTGTCTTCGCTTTCTTCTCCAACAAGCCTTGCCACTTTTTCGCCAAAAGCCAGTCTGATATCTTCATATGTATATTCAGTGTCTTCAACAACATCATGAAGAGCCGCCGCAGCTATGGTCTCAATATCATCTGTCAAATGCGCCGTTATCATCATAGTTTCCATAGGATGAGCAATATAAGGCATATGAGTACCTTTTCTGTGACGACCAACATGTGCATTTCCAGCATATATTATGGCCTGTTCTATAATCGCAAACCTTTTGCCCCTCTCATCATCCTCTAAATACTCTGGAAAATGCGTAGCAAGTCCGGCAGTTATAAGCCCATACATCCTTTCTTTCTGCTCCTTCGGACTCATATAATCCGAGAAGCCATTAACAATATCAAAATAAAAACACTGAGGCATAAAAATATTATTTTCATCAATGCTTCTCCCACCGTACAAAGGGCAATTATCGCAGAATCTTATATCTGCATTTAATAAATCATTTATGGCCCTGCAATAGTATTTCCCTTCTACAACTTTAGATGCATGATTATATAATTGATATCTGACACTTTCATTCTTGGAAATCTTCTTCATAACTTCCCCACTTTTATATTATATACTTTACTGATTATAACATATCCTCGTATATCTTAGTAACATCTTCTATTGATAAGTCTGTATCAAGATTACCCTGAATCATCAAAGATGAGCCACCACCCTTAGCTCCATAGTTATCCCGTAGATACGTAGATACCTTTTTACAATCTATCTTGCCACTTCCAATTATAAAGAAATATCCCTTCTCCACTCTTTGAATAGCTCCCACTAGCAAATCCGGATACTTTTCCTTTAGATTATTTACAATTCCCCTAAGAGAATTATTATTAAAGCCATCAAGCTTTAGAATTATACAATCATCTGTAATTATATGTTTAGACAGAGAATGCTTTCCCTCTTTAAGCGCAACGATATTCTCAAATGTTAAATCCAGATATTGTTTTTCCATATCCATCAATTTGTATTCAGCATTATGCAGAGAATCACTTAATCTATTAACCTCTTCTGCAAGATCTTCTCTCCTGGCACTTAAGGATTTACTAATATCTTTAGTTGTATTATCAAGCTTTCTAAAAAGCTCTAAGGCTCTTCTTCCGCACAGTATACTTATTCTCACTCCCCCTTTATAATTAATGTAATTTACCACCTTACATATTCCGATTTCTCCAGTACTTCTTACATGAGGCGCACAGCATGCACACAAATCTATTCCTTCTATCTCAACCAGTCTAACATCACCCTCTATTTCTTTCTTGCTTCTATAATCTAGGTTTAACAATTCTTCTTTATCAGGATAATAAGCTGTCACTTTACGATTCTCATATATGACATTATTAACCTCTGTCTCCAGAAATTGTATCTCTTCTGACGTAAGAGGTTTATCATAATCAAAGGTAACTTCATTATCGCTAAGATGAAATCCAACATTTGTACATCCAAAATGCTTTTTCGCAAGACCGGAAAAAATGTGTTCACCGGTATGTTGTTGCATATTGGAAAAACGATGAGAAAAATCAATTTCTCCAGAAACCGGGGACTGCTCCACCAAAAAACTTGCATCGCTTTCAGCATAATGATAAATCACATCATCCTTTATCTGAACATCCACAATATTAATTGACCTGTCTTCAAATATAATTACGCCTTTGTCCGGGCTTTGTCCTCCTTCTTCCGGAAAAAACAGCGTCTTGTCAAGAACTATGACTGTTTTATTTCCCTCTTTAATTACTTTAACTACTATAGCATCAAATTTCGTATCATAAGGCTTTACATCATATAATTTATATGTCATTTATTAAGTATATTCCTTTCAAACTTTTTATTATTATAATTTCCTTCTTAAGAAAATGAGTAGAAGGCACGCACCGCCTCACCAAGAGGTGTTGACAAATCCACATACACTTTTTCAAGGGGCCAGGGCAAATTATCTATCATAGCCTTCTGTTCTCCCTTTAGTTTATTTAAAACTTCAAGAAATCCTTCCTTATCCTGATATATTCTCTTTCCAAAATCACAGGGAATATATGATTTCGCCCCTACAAATTCTTTTGTTTCAACTTTGCGAAGACTTGTTTTTCCATACTTATCATAGTCTTTTACATAACTAGTCTTAACTATATAATCTCTGTCCATTTCTTCTTCATTAAAACATATCTTTTTTGTGTCAACATACTCTTTCCAGACAATAAGTGCCACTTCATCTATACTCATTGGAAAATCTAAAGAAGATTTAATTTCTTCAACATTATATCCCAATTCAACAAAATGGCGGATTGCTCCGCCATTTGCAAAATCTTTTATATAATTAGATAAAGCATTCTCAAATTCTTTCATTACTATCTCTCTGGCACACCCAACTAATACTATTGTCCACGCAAAAAGGTTATTAAATCTCTATTAGGAAGCGGCTTACTAAATAAGTAGCCTTGACAATAATCGCATCCTATACTTTTGATAAATTCAAATTGCTCCTCTGTCTCCACGCCCTCTATTAATGTCTTAACGCCAAGGTCTTTACACATATTCATCATATTTTTAAGTATGATATGAGATCGGGCTGCGTGACCTTTCAAGAATCCCATATCGAACTTGATTACATCAAACATGAAGTCTTTTAATACATTAAGAGACGAGTATCCCGAACCAAAATCATCCATCCAAATCTCATATCCCAGTTCCTCAAACCTTTCAGATACACTTTTCAGATATTCCCTGTTCTCTGTCATAGTAGACTCCGTAATTTCAATATGAAGCATATAACGTGGCAGATTATATTTACGCGCCATAGTTTCTATAGAATCTACAACATCAATCAATTCAAAATCCCGCTGTGACAGATTAACCGAAACCGGAAGAAGTTCTTCACCATACTTATCTTTAGTTTTCTCGTATTCTTTACATATGGTCTCAACAATATACATATCAAGCTTATGAATAAGCCTTGTCTGTTCTAAAGTCTCAATAAAGTCACATGGTGGAAGCATTCCATATTCATCCGATTCCCATCTGGCAAGAGCTTCTATACTATGTGGCTTCTTAGTTTGAACATCAATGATGGGCTGAAAATAAATCTTGATTTGATTATTGCTTATAGCATCGTCAATATGATCTATTACATATTGGTACTTGTCTCTTCTCATCTCAAGATTCTCATCGAATCTTTGAAGAATCACATCATATCTTCCACGAATTGTATCACATGCAAACTTGGCATTATCACACGCAAGATTAACATCAACAGGTTTACTTCTGTCGATATCATAGACGCCCACCCTAAGAACGTTAACAAAATCAGGCAAATCATCATTAACCAATGCATTTACTTCTTCGATTCTATTCTTAATATCATTTTTTGTGCTTGTAAGAATAACAAAATGATCACTAGAGAATCTTGAAATCAAATCATCCTCAAATACTCTCTTAAGCGCTTCAGCAACCTTAACTAGCAATTCATCACCTTTATCAAAGCCGTATTTTGCATTAAATGCCTTGAAATTCTCAATATCGATATGGACAATCGATTCTTTCTTACCCATATTATCACTCAGGTGACGAACCACCTTTTTCTTAAATGTTTTGACTTCAAAAAGCCCTGTCAGAGAGTCTATTCCAGAATTAATTTTGCTTTCTTTCATCCCCTCTTTATATACAACACATCTGTTTCTTCCTGAATTCTTGGCAGAATAAAGTGCAATATCAGCTTCATGATATAAAGCATCAAATGACAGGCCTTCTTTATCAATTGGAACTATTCCTATGGAGCCTTGAATTGTCTTAATTCCTCCAAAAGATGTCCTATTCAGTCTGTCAATAAGAGATTGCATAAGACGATTTCCATCATCAATATTAACCACCGACTTGATTAGGAATATAAATTCATCTCCCCCAAGTCTTCCTGCCAGATTGCCATAATCATAGTCGAAGTCCAAAGTAAAGCTGCCTTCTTCCGGCGCAACTAAAGTAACATCCAGTTCATCTGATAACACCTGTCCTATAACCGTTACTGTCTCATCACCCACTTGATGTCCATATGTATCATTTATAAGCTTAAAATGATCTATATCAATTATTCCCAGAATCATAAAGTCATTTGATGAATGCTCTTTAATCTGTTTTTCTGCAAGACGAATAAAAGCTCTACGCCTAAGAAGCTTAGACAATGGATCAAAGCTTGAAGAAATCTCTAAAGCATATTGTTTCTCAAGACTATCCTGATAATTAATCAATTCCCTAAGTCTATTAGATTGATATACATAGTGAATTATAAGTCCCACCAGAGTAAAAACTCCCACAACCACTACGTATCTTTGCATATATTCCAGTTCATCAGGACCAAAAAATGCCAACAATAGAAATACAGCATAATTAATCCCGAAGAACAGGCAATTAGACACCATATTGTGCATATAGAACAGTGGCAACAATACAGCAACTGCGGGGTACAAGAAAATAGTACTTGCGTCTTCTAAAGACATAGCATATGTGCCAAAAACTATCATAACTTCCACAGTTAAATAAAAGAATATATAATGATATCCCTCTGTGGACTTAGCAAGTACAAAATAGCTTAACGCAATAATAATCTCAACAATAGTAAAAATAATCATTGCATCAAGCGGCCAATCAGCTATATATTTAAACACTGTAAATGTAGTTAACACCAAAGCATCCAATACAACTATAACACCAAGACTTGTATCATTACCCTGTTGAATTATATCATTATATTTGACAAATCTTTCTTTTGGAACCCCGTAATGTTTGAACCACTTTGCCGTAGAAAACATATAAAAAATTCTCCCAATACATTATAATTTATATTCTATTCAGGAATAAATCCTTCGAAGATGAACACATCATAATCATCCTGTCTAAGTTCTAATTCCTTTTGGCTCTTTATTGTCCATGCAACAGATGGTGCTTTAAAAAGCTTTTTACAAATCTGTCTGGATGGATTTGTAAAGAATCTGCAATCATAAGCCACAAAATCCGGCCTGATAATAAAGTTAAAAAGCAAATTCTTCGACATTGACATAACTATTGGAGATGCGCCCTCTACATCGCCTGTTGCCACATAGTCGCTTGATAATATTCCTCTTACAACTTCCGGTCTCTTAATTCTATACCAGAAAACAGCCATCGGATGGAAAGATTCAATGCAGTATGAACCATTATAATACTGTAACATTCCATCTACTATCTCACAGATATCTGTCTTAAAATCAGGCAATTTATATTCTATAATAAGAGGAACCTTACCATCCACCAGTTCAAGAACGTCTTCAAAAAGTGGTATCTTACAATCCGTATCCAATATATTTAGCTTTGAAATTTCAGCATATGTGAGGTCTTTTACCTTCTTATCAACATTACATATTCTTTTAAGATCGAAATCATGAAAAACAACAACTCTTTCGTCTTTCGTAAGTTGAACGTCAAGCTCAATTCCAAATCCTGCATCTATTGCCTTCTTGAACGCTTTCATGGAATTCTCTGGCGCATCTGTCTTATTATCATATAAACCTCTGTGAGCATACAGACGTTTTTTCTCAATCAATTCAAATGTTGGTCTTTGAAACATTCTTGGCATAATTGCAGCCAAATATCCAATTCCTGTAACTACCGGAGCAAATAAAATCTTCCTAAATAACTTTGAAATACCTTTTCCCATAATAAACACCCCATTTCATTTTCAAGTACCAATTTAGCAACTCCGTAAATAATTATACTACATTATAATGAAAAAATTCTTCTTTTATACCAAAATATTAATAAACAGTGTAACTATAAGACTATTTATAAAATCAACAAACATTCCACCTACTATAGGTACAATAAGAAATGCCTTAATAGAAAAGACGTATTTCTGAGTAATAGCCTGCATATTAGCCATAGCATTTGGCGTAGCTCCCATTCCAAAGCCACATATTCCAGAGGAAAGGACTGCCGCATCATAATCCCTTCCCATTACGGAAAATACAACAAAGTATGCGAACAAGAACATGACAACTGTCTGCGCCAAAAGTAAAATCAAAAATGGTATGGCAAGACTTGCAAGCTGCCATAACTTAAGCGTAATCATCGCAATTCCCAGAAACAGAGAAAGGCTTATCTCACCTACTACTCCTATTTCTTTTGTTTTGATACTAACCCTACTTGTTCTATCTCCAACATTTCGCATAATAACAGCTATTATCATTCCGCCTATGTATGCTGGAAGTGTCATTCCCGTCTTAGAAAGCAACCACGAAACGATTGTTCCAAGTGCCATAGCAATAGCAATTTGATAGATTGCAGATGCAAATCTTTTATAAGATGCCTCAAAACGGTCGTTATCTTCTACTATTTCTTCCTTTGTTGTTTTTTCATTTTCTTTACAGAGCTTATGCCTTTTAATAAGCATTTGTCCAACAGGTCCACCCATAAGGGAACCTGTAACAAGACCAAATGTTGCTGCCGCAGTACATATCGTTGTGGCACTCTGCATTCCAAAATCCTCAAGTATAGGGCCAAAAGCTCCTGCTGTTCCATGTCCTCCCACCATAGGAATAGAACCTGTACATAGACCAAGCAGACTATCCACTCCTATTAATCGCGATACACCTAATGCGACTCCATTCTGTGTAAATATCAACACAACAACAAGAATCAAAAAGATTACAAGACTCTTTCCTCCCTTTTTTATCGCCTTGAAATCCGCCTGGAATCCAACCGTTGTAAAAAATGCAACCATGCATATATCCTTTAATGTATCATCATATTCAAGATTCAATACACCAAACCCATGAAGAAACGTCATTAATATTGCATAAAGCAGTCCCCCTACGACAGGTGCAGGGATACAAAACCTATCAATAATTCGAATTTTGGAGCGAAGCCAACCACCAATCAAAAGTACAATAACAGCTATGCCCATTGTCTGATACATATCTAGAGACAAATTCATATAAAGTACCCCCTTCTAATCCTGACTTCCAAAGACAATTGCAGTCTTCTTTCCTGCCCATTTAGCAACTTTAACTCCTTTTTTTTCTAAATAGGCCGCTGCTGCCGAATGAAAAGGGATACCTACAGACATCACAGCATGTTCTCCATCAAGAGCCCCATCTGTAACAATCTGCGAATTAAGCATTTCACTATTATCAAATATCTCTGTTATAAGACGCGTTGCAGTCTCATCATCCATTTCAGGATTTACCACCATGATTGCTCTAACGCCAACGGTTCTTATATCGCTATCCTGTCCTTCATATGTTCCTTTGGGTATTACACATTCATTATATCCAGGATAAAGGTTCATAAGACGATTAAGTACATCATCATCAAAACCAATAATCTTTGCTTTGCCAGACTTAATAACATCTCTAACTATATTGGTAGGCGCACCAGCAGTACAGAAAAATGCGTCAATCTCGCCCTTCTCAAGTGCTTCTTTTTCATTTGCGAAAGAAAGATTTACAGCATTAATATCATCTATCGTCATGCCCGCTGTCAGAAGTAATTGATGAGCATTACGAACAACTCCTGATTCTTCCTCCCCTAATGATACGCGTTTCCCACGAAGATCATTAATACTATTAATTCCTGAATCTGTCCTGACGACCAGCTGAACTGCTTCCGTATATAGCCCGGTTAGTGCTGAACAGTTCATACTGGAAATATCTATACTATCACTTTGCACTATTGCAGCGTCAACAAAACCTTTATCCAAAAGCCTTAAATTTGCCGAAGAACCAGCTGTGGACTTTAATGATATGGCAGAATCAATATCCGAAAGAGCTTCACCATAATTATAATACATTCCTCCCTTACCGCCAGTTCCCAGTCTGATTCCAGCCGTATTTGTAGCACATGAACATGAAGAGATAATAATCATGACCAAACCCAGGACAAATGATAAGAGTACCCTTCTATATATTCTCGTGATATTCATATGAATTATTCCTCCCCCACTTAACAATTAGTATTTATCAAAAAAATCATATATCTTCTTCTTAAAATCATCTGCCTCGTCGTATACAGCGTGACCATATCTATCATCATAGATTAGGAGTTCACACCTATCATTATTAGAAGAAATCCCTTCATAAATCTCTCTTGATGCACCGTCTCCAAACACTCTGTCTCCTTCACATCCTACTACAATAGCAGGACAAGTTATAGAAGAAAGCTTACTTCTTATATCATATGTCCCAAATCCAATGCAAAGATTTATAAATTGTATAAATTCTTCTTCTTTCAAATCTTTAAAGGAATTGATATATCCCTTTTTTGTATGGGAAGACATATTGGTAGAATAAACCACATCCACCATATGCGTTGCAAGCCCAATTGCATCTCTCTTTTTTGCCAGGTCAATCCAATTATCAAGTATACTATGGGACATCTCATTAACATAAGCAGCGGATGATGCAACGGCAATAGCTTCTACCATCTCAGGATGCATTATGGATAATTCCATGACTATAGAACCGCCTTGTGATGCCCCTATAAAATATGCTTTATCAACTCCCAGACTTTGGAGAGCCACATATGTATCCCTTGCCATATCCCGGCTCAAATAATTATCAGGGGCTTTATCCCTTCTATCTAATAAATATATTGTATATTCTTCCTTGAAAATGTCATAAGCGTTCTCAATTGCAATAGCAAATGGAGTTACCGGCCTAAGTGATAATCCCGGAACAATAACTAGTGTCTTATTACCAGAGCCAAACTTTGCGTAATTCATCTTAAAATCTTCTGTCTCTACTTTTCCAATCATTTCACATCCTCCAAATTAAATCTATTATACCATTATTATGTACAACTTGATAATTTTTTCAAAATAAGTATTGCATAATTATGGTTTTGATGATATTATGATGTGGTAATGAAAACCGCGTCAAAAAGAAACGTTAACTTTTTGTTTGAGTTTTTGTTACTTTTACACCAAATGTGATTTAAAACTCATAATGAAACATTATCAAGGAGGATTAACCATGAATAACAATTATAAAATCGTAATCGATAGTTCTGGAGAATTACCTGAGGAATTAAAGAAAGACGGACATTTTAGCAATGTTCCTTTATCAATTGATATTGACGGAGAGACTTTTGTTGATGATGAGAACTTTGATCAATTAGACTTTTTAACAAGAGTAAAAAACAGCATTAAGGGGCCAAAATCAGCTTGTCCTAGCCCAGACAGTTATATGCAATCATGCGAAGGAGACGCTCAGAATATATATATTATTACACTCAGCGGTGAACTAAGCGGTTCATACAACAGTGCTGTACTTGGCGCAGAACTCTATAATGAAGAACATATAGATAATCCCAAGAATATTCATGTATTTAACTCCAAGTCTGCTTCTATTGGAGAGACTCTTATAGGACTAAAGGTGCAGGAATTTGAAGAGGCAGGTTATTCCTTTGAGGAAGTTGTTAGTAAAGTTGAAAAGCATATCAAATCAATGCATACATTCTTTGTACTTGATACTTTAGAGACATTTGTTAAGACAGGCCGTATCAGTTCCTTAAAAGCCGGTATTGTATCAACACTTAATATAAAACCCATTATGGCTTCAACTCATGAGGGTGCTATATATAACGCAGGACAAGGACGTGGCTCTAATGGTGCAATCAGTAAGATGATAGAAAAGGTTATTAATGCAACCTCTAATCCTGAAGACAAGGTTATTGCTATATCTCATTGTAATTGTCCCGAAAGAGCAGACTTTGCCAAGAAGAGATTAGAGATGCTTGGTAACTTTAAAGACATTATTGTAGTAAATATGTCTGGTCTATCAAGCATGTATGCCAACCAGGGTGGCGTCATTGTGGCAGTGTAGCAACACCGTAAGTCACCATAGGACCATCCTTGATTATACTCAGAGATGAACACTGGTGTATAAGAACGCCATCCTCTGTGGCTACTGCTGTATGAATAACTTTACCGAAATAATCTCTGATTTCACCGAATATATCACCTTCTCTGAAGCTGTCCCCTACCTTCATTTTAGGGTACCAGCATCCTGTTGCAGGGGCATCATTACTATATTCTAAGATGTCTATTTTAGGATATATATCATGTTGTCCCTCCAACACTCCAAGGTATCTTAGGATGTTAACTACATCTCTTTTATCCGCCTTAACCTCCTCTTCTTTTATTAGACTTAACTGACCTCTTTCTATAAGAACACTTGGTATACCTCTCATTGATGCTTCATTATAAGCACCACTAGATATACATCTAGAACGCACCCTATACTTTGTATCTACGCAGTCGGTCATCTCCTTTGCCACCGTCTTACATGGAGCTTCCCCCACATAATATATATATGGCTCAAGGGTCTCAAAGCCATCGCCACAATGAAGGTCGATATAAGCATCTGCATGAATAATGAATTCATCAAATACAACCTTCGCCAGCTTTTCGGCTACTGTACCATCTTCATTTCCCGGAAATACTCTATTGAGATTCTTTCCATCCTCATATACATAAGACATGGTTCTATTCTCAAATCCCGATCTGTTCACAAGTGGAATTATAACGATATTGCCACTTATATCATCGGGTTCTATCTCCTGGGAAAGCTCTATTGCCGCCTGAATTCCTATATACTCAGCATTGTGTATTCCGGCTGTTATTACAACTGTCTTACCCGGTTTTTTTCCACATAATACAACGTGTGGTATATGTATCTCAGTTCCCCTTACATGAATATGATCTTTTATTGTCTTTCCAGCAGCAAGACTATGTCCTGCTATATCCAAATTGCTCATAAAAATCTCACTTTTAAAAACCCTCCTTACCACTTGTTCGGTAAGGAGGACACATATTAGTAACGCACGATTTCTTATTTCTATTCAATATCCAAGTCAGCTGTTACCTCGTAATAATCGCAGGCATGAGCTGTATAATTCTTAACATTAGATTTAGAAATCATATTCATCTGTAAGAATGAACAGAATACATATGCATCATCCTCAAGAATCTTATTCTGTAAATCTACTGCCAGCTTCGCTCTCTTGGAACTATCAAATTCCTTGGATAAATCTTCTACCATCTTGGTAACTTCAGGATTGTCATACGCTCCGAAGTTATAATCATTGCCGGGAACACAGCTTGTTGTAAAGAAGTACTGTGGATCACCTGAAGGTGCTGTAACTAACGCTGATGCGTAGATATCCCATGAACCCATATCCTTCAAGAATTGTCTACGATTAGCTGTATTATTTACTTCAACTTCAATTCCTATATCCTTAAGTGATGCCTGAACTGATTCAGCAAGAAGTGGTAATTCCTGACGAGATGGATATGTCAACCATCTAATTACAAGCTTCTGTCCGTTCTTCTCACGGATTCCGTCTCCATCGCTATCAACCCATCCGGCAGCTTCTAATGTCTGCTTAGCTTTATTAGCATCATATTTCTTAGCAGTTGTTACCTTGTCTCCACCAAAGTCACTGAATCCATCAGGGAATGCTCCATTACCGGCTACACCATGACCACTAAGAAGTGTCTTAACAAATCCTTCTTTGTTAATACCGTATGCAACTGCTTCTCTTACAGCCTTATCTTGAATTACAGGACTTGTCATATTCATTGAAGCAAAGAATGCTCTTGATGTCTGAATGCTTGAGAACTGATATTTGCTATTCTCAAAGTTAGGATATGACTCATAAGCCATACCATAAGCTGCATCAATATCACCGGACTGTAATGCTGCTGATAATGTATCACCATCAGATATTGTCTTGATTGTGAGCTTGCTAAGCTTAGGTGTTCCATTCCAATATGTCTTATTAGGAGCAAGTGTAAGATGGTCATCTGTTACCATTTCCTGTACTACATATGGACCTGTACCTGCAACTACTCCTGTCTCCATATTACTTGCAGCCATATCAATAATACATGCATATGGGTCTCCGAGATAATTCATAAGTGCAGGATTAGGCTCGCTTGTAGTAATTGTAAGCACATTGCCGTTTGCTTCCATACTTGCAATCTTAGTATCAGAAGGTGCTCTGTCATGTGTAGCCAACAGGTGCTCAAAGCATTCTTTTACGGCGTTAGCATCCATATCTCTTCCACTTGAGAACTTAATTCCGTTGTGGAGTGTAATAGTCCACTTATTGGCTCCATCATTCTCCCACTTATCAGCAAGCCATGGCTCAAGCTTCATATCGTCGGTGTAGTGAACTAATGTCTCACCTACGCCGTAACGGATACAAGCCCATCCATTATAAGTGTTGTGCGGATTAACTGTCTCTTCCCAATTCTCTGCATTGAAGGTAGTATCGCCAATAGTCATTTCTTTATTAGCATTAGTTGACGAATTCTGACATCCGCAACCTACTACCATAACTGCTATCATCATGATAGCCACTACTAAGGTTATTTTCTTCTTCATGTCTTTCCTCCCTTAAATGTTATTTATTCTCCAAGAAGATCTATAGCACTGAAGCAATTAACTTCTTCGTATAATCTTCTTTTGAATTCATAATTATCTCGTTAGCATCTCCTTTTTCAACCACCTGTCCTTTGTTCATAACCACAACCTTGTCACAGAACTGCTGAACCAATGCAATATCATGACTTATGAACATTATGGAAATGTCACTTCCCCTTTTTTCTCTTATTCCGTTAAGAAGAGCTATAATCTCTTTTTGCACTGTTACATCAAGAGATGATGTTGCCTCATCACATATTAATATCTTAGGCTCATTGGCAAGGGCCCTTGCAATCGCAGCCCTCTGACATTCTCCACCGCTTACCTCGTGTGGGTATTTGTCATAGTATTCCTTAGGAAGACCACATTCCACAAGCAGCTTCTCTACTCTCTCCTTCGTCTCACTCTTGGATACGCCGTTATTTCTAAGGCTTTCACCTACTCCGTCTCCCAGCTTTACCCTTGGGTTGAATGATTCTACAGGAGTCTGAAATACCATCTGGACTATCTTGTATAACTCCTTATTAGATATATCACTTGAGCTTCTGCCATCAATAACAACTTCTCCATCCGATGCCTTCACAAGCCTTGTTATAATTCTGGCAGATGTACTCTTGCCACTGCCACTCTCTCCAATTATCCCAAGACATTCTCCAGCCTTAAGCTCAAAGCTTACATCCTTAAGCGCATTGACCTGTGTCTTCCTTCCCTTATTAAATATACAATTAAGATTCTTTACTTCTAAAATATTATCCATCTAATTTGACACCTTAATTCTAGGAACTGCTTCCATTAACTTCTTAGTATAATCCTCACTAGGATTATTAATTACATCATCGGTCTTACCCATCTCAACGATATGTCCATGTCTTAGTACAAGTAAATTATCTGCCATAGCATTCACTACACCGATATTATGTGTAACAAGAATAATTGATGTACCAAATACATCCCTTACCTTAAGCATCTCTTCAACAGCCTGCTTCTGAATGGTAACGTCCATAGCTGATGTGGGCTCATCTGCAAGAAGCACCTTGGGGTTAAGGAGCATTGCAGCTACAATTCCAACTCTCTGCTGCATACCGCCTGACAGCTCATTTGGATAGCTTTCCAATATCCTTACAGTATCTTCAAAACCCAGTTTATCTAACAATTCATTGACCTGAGAATGAAACTCTTCCTTGGAAATGTCCTTATGAGCCTTGACTACTTCGTATAGTTGAGTGCCGATTTTTCTTACCGGGCAGAAACTGCTTCCTGCGAACTGAAATATCATTCCAAGCTCCGGACCATTGATGTTCAAGCGTTCTTTTTTACTGACATTAAGGAGGCTTCTATTATTGTATAATATGTCGCCGCCGCTGACTGTTCCACCTTCACCAAGGAGTCCCATGGCTGCTTTGATGATGGTGGATTTGCCGGAGCCGGATTCGCCGACGATACCAAGTATCTCGCCTTTCCCCACCCCGAAGCTAATATCAGTTACTGCAATATTATCTCCATATTTAATTTCTACATTGTCATAACTGATTATATTTTTCATTACATTTTACCTCCCCTTCGGGTCGGCGAAGTCTCGCAGAGTGTCACCTAGAAGGTTGAAAATCATAACCGAGATGAAAATCGCAATACCCGGTGCCATTACTATCCAAGGAGCTGTTGCTAACATTGACCTTGCATCACTCATCATACTTCCCCACTCAGCGATTGGTGGCTTGGCACCTAATCCCAGGAAGGAAAGACCTGCCAACTCCATCATCATTGTTCCTATATCAAGAACTGCCGTAACAAGAATCGGTCCAATAATATTAGGAAGTATGTGCTTAAAGACCATCTTGAATACTCCTGTACCCGATAGCTTTGACGCCTCTATGAAGGCTGTCTCTTTGATAGCCAATGTCTGACTTCGCGCCAATCTTGCGAACTTCGGCCAGCTAACCGCCGCCAATGCTATAATGGCATTATGTATTCCGCCTCCTAATACACCTGCAATTGCAAGGGCAAATACAAGTCCTGGAAAAGCTAGAAATATATCTGAAATTCTCATAAGTATCACATCAACAGCTTTACCACTTAATCCACATATAATTCCGATAATTGTTCCTATAATTGTTATAACCGCTACAAGTATAAGAGTTGAATATATACTCGCCTGACTTCCTATAATTACACGTGAAAGCATATCTCTTCCATATCTGTCAGTACCTAACAGGTGCTCGGCACTCGGCGCCTGCTTGGCAATACTTAAGTCCTGTTCGTACGGATCATACGGAGTGAGATACTCACTAAAAATCGAAAAAACAAGCAAAAGAACAGCGAGCGTACCGAAAAAGATAAGTTTTTTCTTAGTGTTGATCTTCATCTTCTTCATTAGTGCTCCTCCTCAATTCTTATTCTTGGGTCAAGAGCATGATACAGAAGATCTGCTATCAGATTGACAATCACATATATAATCGCAAGCCAAACCACATAAGCCTCAATAAGTGGATAATCACGCATAGTAATGGCATCAACCGCAAGCTTACCAACTCCATCCCACATAAATATGGATTCTATAATAGCTGTTCCTCCAAGTAGACTTCCTATTGAAATTGCAAGCAGGGTTATAATTGTGACCATTGCACAGCGAAGAACACTCTTCCATAGAACCACCTTATGGCTTATACCTCTTGCCTTTGCACCAACTACATAATCCTTATTCAGCTCCTCAAGCACTGCTGCACGAACCTGTCTCATATATTTCGCAGACATGGCGATTGCAAGCGTAAGTGTAGGCATAATAGCAGATTCTACACTTGTTCCCGCCGAAATTACCGGAAGCCACCCTAACTTAATGGCAAATATTTCCATAAGAACAAGCGCAACAAAGAAATTGGGCAGTGAATTACCTACAAAGCTTAAGACTCTTAGAATATAATCTGTGAATTTGTTCTGCTTTACAGCCATAAGTATTCCCAGGGGAATAGATATTATGACTGTTGCAACAATAGACAAAAGAGTAAGGAGAAGTGTAGCAGGTAATTTGGATATAAATGTATCAAACACATTCTTACCTGATACATAGCTCACACCCATATCACCCGTCAATATTCCACCCAGCCAGGTAAAATATTGCACCAAAAAGGGCTTGTCTAATCCAAGCTCAGCCCTCTTTGCATCTATAATCTCCTGACTAACTGCTCCTTTATTAGAATACATCTCTGTGATAGCATCTGAACCTGCAGCATGCATCATAAGAAATGTAAGAAAAGTTATTCCAATAAGTACAGGTATCAACTGTAATACCCTTTTTAATACATACTTTCCCAAAATGTAAATTCTCCCTTTATACTAATAGCTGACACTTATCAAGCAAAATCCGCCAGCATTACCAACATGCTCTACTTATTAGCAATTATCTTAAACATTGGAGCCGCAGGGTCACTCTTAAGTCCCAGAATGGTCTCTGCTTCATCCATATCTATAAATACTCTCTTAAATCCTATCTCTTCAAGGCACTCCTTATCCCAGGAAGGTCTGTCTTTATCACCTATAGACATACTTAGCGTAATCTCATCATTAATCTGCTGCATCTTATCAGTAACGCCCTCATGGCCGTATGCTTTCTTCTCGCCGGTCTTAGTACGGGATACATCACCCTGCCTTAGAGCATTGGCATAATTGGCATCATAATTAATAAGTCTTCCACCTGGCCTAAGGACCCTGTGCCATTCCTTATATGCCCGTTCTACATCAGGAAGTGTCCATGTAAGATTCCTTGTAATAACGGCATCGAATGTTCCATCCTCAAATTCTAATTTCTGAGCATCCATAACCAAGAAATTTGCCTTGACCTTGAATTTTCTAGCCTCTCTTTTTGCTTCTTCCACCATGGTCGGGGTTATATCTATGCCTGTCATCTTATAACCGTTTCTACCAAGAAGAACGCTAAAGAAGCCTGTTCCTGTACCAACATCTAATATTTTTCTGTATCTGTTAAATGGAAGTGTACTTCGAAGGGCGAATTGCCATCCCTTACCTATGTCTCCCATAAGTTCGTTCTCTCTAACCTTACTAAAGGAAGGTGTCCTTATAGTCCAATACTTAAGCACATCCTCCTCAATTGTATTTTTGTCGATTACAATATCCTCTACATTATTAACCATAGTTATTTCCTTACCATTATTTACTTGTTAAATATGCATCTGACTTATGCTAATGCAAACTTCATACAGTCACTTTTGCATAAAATAAGAGAGTCCGCCCCTAAATAGCGAACTCTCTATGTACTTGCTAACTATTATACCATAACAAATAATATTTACAAGTAGAATTATTATCTTATTTAATTAGGCTTTTTACATCACCTCTGGATGTTACTGCCTTATATCCTGCCCTCTCAATTCTTCTCTCAAGACAATCTCTACATTCTGCGGCTTCCTCTCCAGTGCATATCTTGTTTTCATATATCTCATATTTTTCTCTGTATTTTACAGGTGTAAGATTAGGCATAACAACATTTGCCCCTGCTTTAAGTCCATCCTCTCTGCCAGTAGGACTAAGTGTGCCAAGAGCAGTTGTTGACGGAATCAAAGCATAGGGAAACAGCAATCTTAGAATTGAAATAAGTCTAAGGGTCATACTAACCTTTCCATTATCATATCCTTTAAACGGAGTATCGCTATGCATTATGTATGGCCCAATTCCAATCATATCAGGTTCTAATTCCTGTAAGAACCTAAGGTCGCTTACAATATTTCCAGTTGTCTGAAAGGGCGATCCCACCATAAACCCCGAGCCAACCTGGTAGCCAATTTCCTTGAGGTTAAATAAACATTTCTTACGATTATCAAGACTCATACTGTCTGGATGAAGTCTACGGTAATGCTTCTCATCAGCTGTCTCATGTCTAAGAAGGAATCGATTAGCACCGGCTTCATAATAAGCTTTATAACTATCATATGAACGCTCTCCTATTGATAATGTTATGGCACAATCTTCAAACTCTTCTCTTATAGAACTTACAATGTCACATATCTTATCATCTGTATAATACAAATCCTCGCCACCTTGCAATACAAATGTTCTATAACCAAGCTTATATCCACTCCTACAGGAATCAAGTATCTCTTCCTTGCTAAGTCTATACCTATTAGCGTTCTTATTACTGCATCGAATACCGCAGTAATAGCAATCGTTTCTGCAATAATTCGTAAACTCTATCAATCCCCGCAGAAAAACTTCCGTCCCATAGCGTTCTCTTCTAACTTTATCTGCTTCTGTTCTTAACACATTATAAGTATCTTCATCACACTCTATTAATTCTTGAAGTTTTGTATCATTTAATTCTCTTATTATATCTACACTTACTTCCATCCTTTTAGTCTCTCTTATATCCGGTCTATCAATTTATGATTCTTCTAATACCCTAAGAAGAAAATCCCATGTTCTGCCCACAGATTCAATATCAAGTCTCTCATTTGAAGTATGAATATCAAGTATATCCGGTCCCATTGACACAGCATCTAATCCTTCTATCTTATCTACGAAGAATCCACATTCCAACCCCGCATGAATTACTTCAATCTTTTCTTCTTTATCAAACAATTCTTTATAAATGCTACACATCCTACTACAAAGAACTGATTCTTTATTATACTGCCATGCTGGATAATTACTATCAATCTCCGCTTTCGCTCCGTTGCCTTTCGCAATCCAGCTCACTCTATTTAACAGCTCATATGCCCTGTCATCTAACTGGGATCTAACGAGTCCTTTCATCACCAAAACATCGTTTTTCACTTCACACACGCCCCAATTAATGGACGTCTCTACGGCATCTTCAAAATCATAGCTCATTCTTATTACACCCTGAGGCATAGAAGCAAGAATTGTAGATACTTTAATTGTATCTTCCTGAGTCAGAGGCATCATACCAGATTCTTTCTCTTCCACCTTGATTGTTATTTTACTATCTGTCTCTTTATACTCCTCTTTTATCTCATCTGTCAGTTCTTCGATAATTCTTATACAATCCCCTGCATTAGCCACTGCTATTTCTGCTACGGCACTATTAGATATTACATTAATAAGATTTCCTGTGCTAAACTCTACAAAACGCATATCCATCTTCTCATAGATTGCTTTATAAATCCTTACAAGCAAAGAATATGAACTGGCTCTTCCAAGGTTAATGTCAGAACCGGAATGACCACCGAGCAAACCACTAACACTTAAAAAGACATGGCTATAATTACATTCTTCTCTCTTTACTGAAAGATTAACACTTATCCTGCCACCACCTGCACATCCTACTGTCAGGACTCCTTCTTCTTCAGAATCAATGTTAATAAGTTTCTTGCCAGTAATATATGAGGTATCAAGTCCTCGTGCACCGTCCATTCCGACTTCCTCACAGACAGTAAATATGACTTCAAGCCTTGGATGCTTTATCTTATTAGAATCAAGTATAGCAAGACCATATGCCAATGCTATTCCATCATCACCTCCAAGGGTTGTTCCTATTGCAGTTACATAACCATCTACAATTTCTAAGTCAATGCCTTCCCTTTCCATATCCTTCTTGATGTCTTCATCCTTATCACATACCATATCCATGTGACCTTGAAGAATAATTGGCTCTTTATTCTCGTATCCACTTGTGGCTTCCTTTATAATAATTACATTACCTGCATTATCCTTATGGCATTCTAACCCTCTATCATCTGCAAATGTTATAAGATAATCCCTTATTGCATCCTCATTATAGGAGCCCCTTGGAATATGAGATATTTCTTCAAAATATCTAAAAACTGACTTAGGTTCGATATTCTCTAGCATACTATCACCTACCAATTTACTATATTATTCGCCCTTATAATATATCAAAAAAAGAGCTCAAAATCTATATAAAAGACTTTGAGCTCAAAATATTATACCTACAACAACTATTCTATCTTGAAAATACTGATTGATTTAGTAATCTCATCAGCAGAATTAGATACATTGTTAGCACTATCATCCAAATCCTTAGACTGAGCCGCAACCTGTTTTGCGCTTTCTGTAAGATCACCGACGGTACTAAATACCTCTTGGGCAGATGCTGATTGCTCTTCACTAATAGCCGCAACAGAACTTGCAACATCGTTAACATCACTCATTTTACCAATCATCTCATCCATATTTGAGCCGGTCTTGTCAAGGTCTTCAAATATTTGAGCAAATGTTGTTTCTGCTGTTGCAACTGCTTCAACACTCTTAGATATTTCTTTCATGTTGGTCTCTGACTTATCAGATAGCTCTGCTATCTGCTGAGTTATCTCTTGAATAATCTGAGAAATCTCTGTTGTTGCATTAGAACTGTCTGCCGCCAACGTACCAATCTCTCCAGCAACTACGGCAAATCCTTTTCCTGCCTCACCGGCACGCGCTGCCTCTATAGATGCGTTAAGAGATAACAGATTAGTCTGTTCAGATATTGAATTAATCATCTCAATAATCTTATTAATCTTTTCTGCCGACTCACCAATAGCCTCTACAACACTATTCATACCATCCATAGATTCTGAAATATGTGTCATATTGCGAGCAACATTTTGCATATCCTGTTGACCGACCTTTGCCTTATCAACCAGTTCACCCATTGTACTATTAGCTTCATTACCAAGATCGGTAAGGTCACTAACGGACTGTGCAAGTGCTGTAGCATTAAGTGCAAGTTCATCAACAGCTTTACTCATTCCATCCATTACACTGTTAATAGAATCCATATTATGAGACTGTTCTGTAGCCTCTTTGTTTAGGACTTCAGATGCATCTCTACTGTTTACTACATCAGCCTCTAATTGCATAGTATTATTCTGAATTGTATGAATAGTTTCCTTCATACGAGCTACATATTTGCCCATCTCACTTTGGATAAGACCAATCTCGTTATCTTTACCCTTCTTAATATCAACAGTATAATTACCATTAGATACTTCTGTAATCTGATTTACCAATTTATTAACCGGCTTCGTTATTACTTTATTAACAATTATAAACAACACAATTGCAATAATTATTATTGCGATTATCATAATAATTATACTAATAAGCTGCAATCTGTTAGCACTTGCCATAATATCTGATTCGGCAATCGATGAAACAAGAACCCAATTTGTTCCAGGCACATAAGATGCCGCAACATAAAGTGTACCACGCTCCTTCTCATCTATTGTAGTTGGCTTCTCAAGATTACTCTCATCAGAATAATACTTCTCTAATGTATTAATAAACTCATCATTAGCCTCAGATATAGTCTTACCATTTAGCGAAGGATCAGCAAATGATAATATAGAGCCACCTCCAAAAAGCATTGATTTTCCAGAACCAAGTGGAACATATTTCTCAACAGTCTCCACTAATGGGTCTAAGAATACATCAAGTCCCATTACACCTTCTCTTCCATCCGGCGTAGTTACTTTTCTGGAAAATGTAACACACAGACTTCCTGTTGTCTTGTCAACATAAGGTTCTCCCGGCTTTAAAGTATCATATTTAAGCCCATCTTTATACCAACCTCTCTGAGTTGCATCAAAATCCGCATCTGGTACATAATCGTTAGAGAACACTGTTGATTTATCTGACCAACCTATATAAAGTACAGGCTTCATGGACTGGTCAAAGTTCTTAGCCTCATCTACAAGCTCTTTAATCTGTGCCGACGACATAGGAACAGTATTAAGAGTCTCTGCAATCTGATTACTCTTATCCACTATATCTCCAACCTTAATGCCCAAATCCCTTGCATTAGAATCCGTTACATCATGAAGATCAGACATTGCGAAGTCTCTCATTCCGCTTCGCGATTGCATAGTAGAAAAGATAATAATTGCAATGATTGTTAATGCAATAACAGGAATCACTACAAGAAGTAGTGTCCCACTAACACTCTTTTTTGTTTTCTTTGATTTAGCAATATTCGATGCCATTTTTTTACCCTCGCGTATTATTCATATTTTACACTTCATTGTGTAATACTCACCGAATATTATTATATTGCATAATTTGATATTAAGCAACTATTAATTCCATAGCAATCTGCTACTTAGTAAGATCTTTTACTACTTCACCTGCAATAATAAGACCGAGTACTGATGGAACGAATGATACAGACCCCGGTGCATAACCATTCCCCTTCTTGTCAATCTCCTCTTTCTCTTCAAAATAAGCCCCCTTTATTGGTTCTTCTTTTGAATAAACAACCTTTAAACTTTTCACTCCCCTCTTTCTAAGTTCTCTTCTCATAACCTTAGCAAGGGGACATACACTTGTCTTATATATATCAGCCACTTCAAAGGCGGATGCATCAAGCTTGTTGCCGGCTCCCATAGAACTGATTACAGGAATATTTCTATTCTTACATTGCATTATCAGTTCAATTTTTGCAGTAACCGTATCAACAGCATCTACCACATAATCGTATTCATCAAATGGAAATTCAAAAGAATTATCGGGAAGAAAAAAAGTCTCGTAAGTGTTTATCTTTGCCAAAGGATTAATATCTAACATTCGCTGTTTCATTATTTCAACCTTAGGTCTCCCAATTGTGCTATGCAGCGCTATTATCTGTCGATTGATATTGCTCCTTGCTATTTTATCCTTATCAATTATATCAAAAGAGGATATGCCACTTCTTATCAACGCTTCACATACATATCCCCCAACTCCGCCAATTCCAAATATTGCGACTCTTGACTCATTTAACCTTCGAATACCTTCAGAACCTATCAGTAATTCAGTCCTTTTAAACTGCTCATTCATATTTTCAATCCTATCCACATACCACTCCAATTCTACAAACTAATCTTCTCTGATTCTAATATCCGTAAGGGCAACCTGATCTCCGGTAAGAGCCATATATACATCCCCTCTATCATCAAGAAGATTGATATTATCGTCTATTATAATTCCAAGATTCTCAGTATGAAGCATAATTTTATTACTCTTCCTAATAATCTCTACACTACATTCCTTACCTCTCTTATTGGTAGTCTTCCAAGCCTCCCACCCTGGAAATTCATCGCTTTTTCTCATATGAAAATCATTCTGAGCATACTCATTATCTGCACTACACTCTCCGTTAATCTTGACAAGTGCATACTCTTTATAGTCCGTTCCGCCAACCTTACCGTCACTTGAAGAATATACAAGAATATACGGACAATGCCATGCAAGTGACGCCGAAGGAAGACTCATGGTATGAAAATCTACGTAAAGGGAATTCTTGACTTTGACTCCCATTGTATGTGCATACCTTGGCCCATCAACCTGGGTATTAGGAATATCCGATTCAAGTCTATCAATATAGCTTTCTTCTGCTACAATTCTTCTTATACTGTCTTTATTAACCTTATCTTCTGTCTCTTCAACTTCAATATTCGTAATATCACAGTGTTCACCGGTAATACCAAGGAATGCCTTCTTCGTCTTATCAGGCAATGCAACAATGTACTCTATTTCTCTTGTTGCATCTTCCATAATAATAGAGATATGATCTTCATATCTTGACATAGTAATGTTATATCTTCCTTTAGCATTTTGGCTTTTTGATGTTTTTTCAACATCCTGTGCTTTATCTGATACTTTCACTTCGATATTTCTGGCAGCTGTTGATACGAAGTGACCGTCGAAGAACAATTCGCCAAACTCAATATATTTATATACATCTATCGACTTATTAGTCTTATGTATCCTTCTGTCATAGGAATCAAACAATATAATGGAAGGGGAAGAGAACCCATTCCCTTCGTTGTTTGCAGCTATGCATTCAAACTTTACTTTCTTGATTACATCCGTAATAGATATGCCGACAGAAACCTTATCTCTGTATTCCTCACAGTTTATGCTCTCTTCAATCTCAACATTCTCTGCCTCAGCGCTCTCTTTGTAGTCTTCGTCTAGAATAGAAATCATTATTTCAGCATACTTGGGGTCAAACTTAGCTCCCGAGCCTTCAACTAGTTCCTCTCTTATCTTCTGATAAGGTAATATTCGTGTATTTCGAAGTCTTGTTGACATAGACGCATAGGCATCAGAAATAGATATGACCCGGGACATCCAGGGTATATCCTCTCCCTTAAGTCCGTTAGGATACCCTGTGCCATCATATCTCTCTTTGTGGTACATAACCGCTTCTTTAAGATAGGGAAATTCCGTGATATTAGATAAAATCTGAGCACTATCAATAGGTTTATTCCTTATAATTCTCTTGTCTTCATCCGTTAAATTCTCTGATTTTCCTATTAACCTATCTGGAAGTTCAACAGTTCCTATATCGTGAAGTAATGCGGCATAATACACCCTCTCACACTCTTCTTTATCTTCTCCGGAAGCCTTAGCTATTCGACGAGCTATATCTGCTACCGCCTTTGAGTGCCCTTGTATACTTTCATCCTTCTTCTCAACAGCAGAAACAAATGCCGTGGCTGTCTGATCGAAGAGCCTTTTCATACTGTTTCTCTCTTCTTCTAACTGCCCCATCTCTACCTGGTGCATCTTCTCAACCTCATCATTCAAATCAAGATATGCAAATATGTATAGTGTCAATATAGCTATTGCAATTGACATATTCGTAAGAGATAGACCATATGCAAAGAACTGAACAACTGACGCAATAATAGGTAGTACGAAATATATAATAAATGCCGCTCTTATATGACTAGAAAACCTATTCCTATACTGAAGCACAAGCGACAACTGTATAAATAGACATACAAGAGGAATCATGTAGCATACGATAAACGCCGGACCTCTCTGATATCTATTCATCTCGTCAAAGTAGTAATACATATTAGTAAATTGAGATATTACAATAAGCAACATTCCAATAACAGCAATTATATCTACTATTATAAATCTCTTAGGTATATTCTCTCCATCCATGTCTGCACGAACATAGCTTTGCAAGTAATGATTAAACAGCATAGATATGACAAGAATCATGAAAAACACTACAAAATTACTTACCCTAACCATAACATATCCAAGGCTACTTACATCACCCCTGAATATATATGCAAACCTCTCGAATATAAGCAATATTGATACCGACAATTCTGAGAATATAAGAAGCATTTTGCTTCTCTTATTCATTGATTTCGTAAGAAGAAGCAAAATAACAAATACTATTGCCGCTAGAGACAATGAAAACATTATGGATAATTGATATGTCCTTAAAAACTCAAACATTTACCTTATATTTCCTCCTGCTTACAATCACTTTTTCTTAGCAAAAAACTCTTCCAACTTCTGAATTAATTCTTCTCTCTCAATGGTTTTAAGAAAGTATCCCTCAGGGCGTAAACCAACAACAGACATGACGCTATTCTTATCGCTTTTTCCAGTTAAGAAGATAACCGGTATAGATTTTGTATCCTCATCACTTCTTAACATTTCAAGAACCTGGGGGCCATCTGTAACTGGCATTTCATAGTCTAATAGAATCAAATCCACCTTGTTCTTACCAAGATACTTGATTCCCTGAAGTCCTGAATTTGCCACTGATATCTTATAAATATCTTTTAGCCACTTTCTTACTATTGACAGATAGTTAGGATCATCATCTATAATCAATATTCTCTTCTTGAGCTGTTCTCTAGTCTCGTTATCTAAATATTCTTTTGCGGCCTTTACAAACTCTTCATTATTAACAGGTCTTGTGAATTCCTTGTATATAAATTCTTCAGACACTTTTCTCTTAATACTGCTGATATGAGCCGGCTCACCTATTATAAATACGCCACCGGACTCAACTCGCATACGTTCCTCAACTAAGCGAATCACATCATCATCAAGCTTCGTATCATCATCAATATAGAATACAATCAGACACTTGTCAGTCAGTTCACTTTCTATCATGGGCGCAATAGTTTGCACAAAAGAACTCTCTAACCCAGCTTCAATAATCTTTTTCATCAAAACTCTTACGACAAAAGTTTCTTTCTCTCCGACGAATATTACTTTGCTCATCTTGAGTCCCTCCCTTAACATCTCTAAGAAAACTCACTCCCAACATTTTGCTTCGCAAAATGTCGCCTTGTCACAAGGAATCCTCCCAAGCTTAGCTTGGGTCCCTCCTTATGACGGATTCAATACCATCCCAGTCAATCTTCTTCATATAGCCTTTTAAATCTTCAATTCGTTTCGCATCTTCTATCGGAAGCTTATAATTATCCAGTTCGCTTACTATCATCTCTATGGCATCAAGATCCATCTGATCCACTACGTCACTAAGTGCAGAATAGGCATCTTCTAACATCTCAGTCTCAATAAGTTCCTTATCATCATTATCTTCTGCCTTCTTCATACGCGACAGTTTACTCTTATATGCCTCATAGTCAGATAGGAACTCTCCAACATTATCATTGATATATTCCATATCTTTGTTATTACCGGCATCTTCTAACTTCTGTGCCATGGCCGATAGCTTAGCTGCTCCTATGATACGAGCCGAACTCTTAAGAGAATGAACCTTAATTGTGAACATTCTTATATTCTCTTCATCATATGCACTTCGGATGACATTCAGATTCTCATCAATTGTATCTTCGAACATCTCAAGTGCAAATATATAATCGCTGATACCGCCGGAATTTTTGATTCCCTCTTCAACATTAATGCCCTCCGTATCATATATCCATTTCATGTCATCAGGCATGGTCGTTACCACCTCTACTGCATCCTCACTCGTAGGCTCAATCATAATATTCTCAGGCAGATGCTTCTTAATAGTCTCCTCTAGCAGAGCAGTATCTATTGGCTTGTGAAGGCATCCATTAAATCCTTTAGGAACATAGAATTCATCCCCGGCTGTAGAATTGGCAGTAAGAGCATATATAGGAACATCATTATTAATCTTCCTAATCTCCTGAAGAGTCTCTATACCGTCCATACCTGGCATCATATGGTCTAAGAATACTATATCAAAATGCGAATCTCTTATCTTGTCTAACGCATCTTCTCCCGATAATGCCGTATTGACAAATACTTTGGTAGGACGAAGAAGTCCTTTAATAACATTAAGATTCATAGGATTGTCATCAACCACAAGTATATCAGCATCCGGTGCAATAAACTGTGGTACATATACCTCTTCTGAAGAGTCACTTGCCTTCTCTTTGAATACTCCTATAGGCGTATCATCTATGATGGTCTGGTCTACCTTAAGTATGAATTCAGAACCTTCTGTATATGTGCTCTCACATGTAAGTTCTCCATTCATTAGTTCAGAAAGCTTTCTAGATATGTCCAGTCCAAGGCCTGTTCCCTGTATTGCACTATTCTTCTCTTCATCAAGTCTCTCATATGCAACAAAAAGCTTGTCCATATCCTCTTCTTTGATACCCATACCAGTATCTTTGACAGAGAATTCAATAGTTGCTATATCCTTTTTCCTGGCTACCATCGTAACCGAAAATGATATTCCACCCTCACTAGTGTATTTTACTGCATTTGTCAGAAGATTAAGTACTACCTGTTTAATCTTGGCTACATCACCATATAAGCGTTTCGGAAGAACCTCATCAATTACAACATCGAACATCAATTCTTTCTGGTTACTTCTCTCTCTAATCATTGTTGCAATAGAGCGAATCGCTTCTTCCGGACTATATTCCTGCTCAACAAGATGCATCTTTCCCGACTCGAACTTGGACATATCAAGCAAGTCGTTGACAAGGCTTAACAGGGACTCGGATGCATTCTTAATATCATTACTGTTATTAACAACCCTATCAGCATAATCTCTCGGAATTCCACTTGTATCTTCTCTTAATGTCAATTCGTTCATGCCAAGTATTGTATTAATCGGTGTACGTATCTCATGAGACATATTGGCAAGAAATCTTGTCTTGGCGCTGTTAGCTTTCTCAGCTTCATCCCTTGCAGCTTTAATCTCATCATATTGTCTACGAACTGTCGTAGAATTAATAAGTTTCCATACAAACAATCCAGCTGCGACAACAAGAAGAACAACAAAGAGTATTCTAAATATCAAAATCTCTGTTATCCTGGGGCTCTTGTTAATATCAAATTCATTATCTTGCAGAACCTGTCTCGTGTTCTTGTCAAGGATTTCAATATGTAACTTGTAGTTTCCATATGGAAGGTCTGTATATTCGAGAGTTGTCATCTTGCTCTTAGGCGCAGTTATACCGTCATCCGGACCATCCTCAAGGTATACATGTACAAGAGGATCTAGCATCGAATAATCCATTATAGAAGTCGTAATTTGAATACGTCCTTCACTTGAAGGTATTTCATATCTTCCGTTTTCATTTGCTGTAACTTTCTCTCCATCACAGGTAATGGAGCCTATTCCCACATGTATCTTCTCATTTTGCTCGAAGAAATGATTAACATTTACCTTGATAACACCATTTCTTCCAGGCATATATAGATTTCCCTCACCATCCTGATAACTATTGGAATTAGCTGTCAAAGCGTATGGCATACCACTCTCAACAGTGTATAGTCTATAGTCACTGACATTATCATCTATCATCTTAGCAGATTCGATTATATATAGCCCATAAGAAGACAATATCCACGCATTGTCATTACCATCAAAGTACATATCATAATTATTATTATATGGGAAAGACTTAACTTGTGTCACTTTACCATCCTTCATATACTCTATGGAGTTAGACGTAACAAGCCAGAGAACTTCTCTCTTATCATCTCTTATTATCTTCATTACAACATCACTTGTCAGCCCCTCGTTACGACTTATCTTCTTAATATCACTACCATTAATAGCGTATATACCATCACCGTCAGACCCGGCATATATGGTTCCATCCTTATCCTGAGTTACTGCAAGAAACACCGTATTCTTAATACCCTCACTTGCTCCCACTGTTCTTGTTATCTGACCATTATTAATAACAGCAAGACCTCCATTGGTTCCCACCAGTACATCACCGTCAGTGCCCTCATATACAGTTCTTACCTCATTGTCAGGAAGACCATTTTCTTTGGTGTATGATCTATAACTTCCATCAGGTAGTACGCATAAGAGACCTTTTTCATTGGTATATGTTGCAATCCATACATTTCCCGCTGTGTCTTCTTTTATGCAACGAATTCTGCTGTCGCCTATGTATCTTGTAAGCTCATTATCTATTATCTGACCATCTAAAGTCACTAATTGGAGCCCCTTGTCCATTCCTATATATAGAACTCCATTATGAATACATGCTGCATTACACGTTCCTGCTCTTAACTTATATGTATCCATTATATCAACGAAATTATTCGATACAATCTTCATAACACCCTGGGTAGAGGATGCAATCCACATATTGCCCTGATAATCCTGTGTCATCATCTCAATACCGCTAAGCGCAATATCATTATGGACTACTAAATTGTCACCGTCGAGATAACCTATTTTACTTGAAGAAGCAATCCATACTCTGTCACAGCAATACGCTATCCACTGGGTGGCTCCCAACTGCGAAGCGTCGATTCTCTTCATGTCATTAACGTTAGCATTAAATACACCGTAATATACATTGCCACCTTCTGTCCCTATATATAGATTAGAGTCATTAAGCGGATCAACCATTAGTGTATCTATCTTGTCATAGCCTAATGCACTACTCTCATATGCAGCTGTTACTGTCTGATTCTCTATTGTAAATATTACTCCTTTGGAAGTAGAACCGTATATCTTCCCACGGCTGTCAGCATCCAATTTAAGAATCCTGTCCTTATCAATCAAGTCATTCGATACGCTATGAATTGTAAGGTTCTCGTCCGCATAGCATACTCCTGAGGTAGTACCTATGTATACATTTCCTGCATTATCTTCTTCAAATATACGTATAGATGAAGAAGGTATTCCTTCCTTATATGTAATATGAGTTTGCTTATCTCCATCTATTACAACTACACCATTATCATTTGTTCCAACCCATATTCTTCCTTTGCTGTCTTCAAGGAAAGCTCTAGCACTTGTCAGACCGTTACTTGTATCCATTCTCTCAAAGTTAGAACCGTCATATTGGATTACTCCGCTGTAGCCACCAATCCACATATGGCCATCCTTCGCACTAAGCAAGAACATAGAATCACTGGTAGGCATACCATTAGAAGCATCATATATCTTCGTAGTATATCCAACCTGAGGCAGCTGTCCGGTAATAGAATATCCACCTCCATTCTTAGAATCTATTATTTCAGTGTTATTACTTTCTTTCGTATTATTTCCTGCCGCGAATATATTAAGACACGCAACCGATAATGTTGTTATTGTTAGCGTCATAGACAGTAGCATTGCAACTATATGACGTTTCCTGTTTTTTTTCAAAGTTTTTCTCAAAGGAACATCCTCCACTTACGCATCCTTATTGTATTTCTTCAATATAACTTTAACTTCGTCAAGGGATTCCATGAATACCTCTACACACTTCGGGTCGAATTGCGTTCCCTTGCCCTCTTCAATAATTGATAGTGCTTTCTCTATAGAAAATGCAGGCTTATATACACGCGGTGAAGTGAGCGCATCGAATACATCCGCTACCGCCATTATTCTTGCAGATAACGGTATAACTTCACCGTGAAGCCCTTCGGGATAACCCTTACCATCCCATCTCTCATGGTGGTAAGCAGCCATATTACGGGCTTCCTTCAAGTAGTTTTCACCACCAACTGTACTTATAGCCTTCTCCATAATCTTCCTTCCGGCAGTTGTATGAGTCTTCATAATCTCATACTCCTCGTCAGTAAGCTTGCCCGGTTTATTAAGTACATTGTCAGGAATATTAATCTTTCCCACATCATGAAGTGGAGCGGAACGCACAACATCTGATGCAAACTTAGATGTTATTTTCTCTGCATAATATCCCTTTTCCTTAAGTCCTGATACAATAATCTTCACATATGCCGCAGTCTTCTGAATATGTGCACCTGTATCGGAGTCTCTATTCTCAACAAGGTCAGCCATTGTTATAATAAGGCCATCCTGCATCTGTGCAGTATTTTCAGAAAGCCTTCTTATACTTCTTAATTGTTCAGTCTGATTCGATGCCATATCACATATATCATGATAAAGCTTCTCCACCTCATCTTCCGTTCGTATATCAAGGTTTCGCATCTGTCTTACAGCTTCATCAAGCTTATCTTGGTCGTCACCGGCTTTTGTTAATTTCTGAACGCGAATACCGATTCCTTCAATGGGATAAACTGTGTAATAATTAGTCGTCCATATTCCGTATGCCAATATAAGAACAATTATTCCTGCCATAACAAACAGAACCTGACGAGCGAACTCCTGTACATAATCTGCCATATAATCAAGGGATGCATCTGCTCCCGCATAACAAACAAAATGTCCGGCGCTGTCATATATCGGGCTATATGCAGTAACTACCCAATTCCAGGCACCCTTTGACTCTATAGGTTCAATCTCTTTTCCGGAAATAAGATCATCCATGTGTTCCTCAAATTCATCATCTATTACTTCCGTCTCACCTGGAGCATAACCCTCTGTATCCTCGACATAAGCATAGCTCTCATAATCAGTTCTTGCATCTAAATCAAATACGAACGTTACTTTGTCCCTATCTACTTTAAGCACATAAAGATATCCCACTCCTGGAGCGTTCTCTCGAATCTGATACAGCATTTCTTCCGTCTCTTTATATCCCGGTGTATCTTCACCAGTCGCAAGATAATTTTCAATCTTGTCTCCATCTACTACATTCGCAGCAAATTTTGCGGCATTTACCGCATTACTAGTTCTATCAGTTTTAGCCATCCTGAAATACTGTGTGATACCAATAGACGCTGTTATTAATGCCGCGGCAAAGGTAAGTACAACAAGCACGAATGTCATTCTTCTTCTTGCTGAACGCTTCGTATTCTGACTCCACTCATCAATAGATTCTCTTTCGCTATCAGAAAGAGGCTTTTGCTTCCAGGAACTATCATATATTCTTTTTCTAATCTCGGGAGGAATAAAATGAATAATAGGAGTCGCCAGGGAGTAACACATTGCTTTGTCAAATATATTAAGAAGGATATTAAGAATTATAAATATAATAAAACCCATTCCTTCTCTACCATATCCCATAGATTCCAAAATAGCACTAATTGATGCATTCTCAGGTCTTCCAAGAAGGAACCATTGTATAACACCGCTTAGCGCTCCACTAATTGCACCGACAGCTGCTACAAAAAATGCGGCATTCCTAATAAAACGTGGCGACCTTTTATTATTTACATTGTCATTCTTCTTAACAAACCATACTGTAAGAATTGCTATAATCGCACTAATGATACTAAAATATATTGAATACTCATTGAATATGGAGCATATTACATTAGTTACCACACCTACCAAAACACCCGGAAACAGTCCTGCAACACTCGCAACAACAATTGTACCAATTGTGTCCCAATAAACGGGCAGGTCTAACTTATGGGATATAAACCCAAAAATTACATTTACAAGGATGCCTATAGCAATAGCGCAAAAGCTTAATATTGTATTCTTATTTCTAAAACGCGAAAATGATTTCAAATTAATGTCCTCCACATTCATACTATAGAATGATTTAAGATTCAAAAAACTTAACGCTTGCTTTCAACAAAAAACACCGGCACTGTTCTCTCATTATCGTGTGCATATATTATATTATCACCCTGTGCCATCCTCATAAGAAATCCAGAAAGCTTCCCATTATACATATAAAGCCCCTGCATATTCATATAATCATGCCACTTACCATCTCCCCACGCAAAGTCAATATTATGAGTAAGATATTGTGGGCAGTATTTTTGAGCTATATAGCCACAATCATATACCTTAGGGAGTAGCTTTTCCCAATCTTTATTATTATATTCTCTTCCTGCTGCATATATACCTTTAGAAGCATATGCATCCATCGGCTTTATCATATAATCATCTTTGTTAGATAATACTTCCTGCATTGATATACCCTTAGAGCCAAATTCCTTCGTTTCCGGTATATGTTTTTTTATAAATTGAACTTCTTCATCTGTGAGAAATCTCCATGTTCTCTCCAAATGAAGCACATAAAACAGCCACTTTGAATGAATTATCTGAGTATCAAATGCCCCTGCAAAAAATACCGAATCGCTTTTAACAGCGTTTATAAAATCAGACACCTCATCATATCTGGCCATAATATCAGCTGTAACAGCTCTCCTATATATAGCATCAATTCTACTTCCTGATTTAGAATACAGCGCTCCATCTCTATACTCTAATTCTCTAATATCACAAATCTCGCAATTGTATCCTCTTTTCTGAAATCTTCTTGCAAACTCCCAGAAATCCCCCATTGTTGCATTTTCTAAAACATCAACAATAGCTATGTTGGGATTATCCTTTTTCTTAGGATATGTATTATAAAGTTCAATAAAAGAATCTACCCATGTATCAAATAGTTCAAAGCCAGAAAGGTTATATTTTCTTATAACATATTGATGAGCCGGATTATTAATAAGCGCCTTGGACATCTCTAAATCCCTAAGCTGTGCCGCTGTTCCATCTGTGTTAATCTCGCAAAAATAGAAATCTTCATTCTCTTCATTAAAGAACAAATCGAACCTTGCCATAGGCAGGAATCCATCATAACTTCTTGGTAGAAGTATTAACTCTTCCAACTCTTTCGAAAAGGGAAAAAGAGCCCTGTAATCTTCATGATTTCTGTACTCTTCAATTATCTTCCCAAATATACTATATGTCACATTCGCAATATGCTCAAATTTAGCCATCATATTCTTATCATACACCTTTGGAATATGAACTGTCTTATCTACCATATCATTCCAAAACAAAGGAGAATGCTCCAGATTATATTTGACTTTTAGGGCACCTTCTTTATTCTCTTCCATATGGTTTTCTATATATGACTTATATTCTTCAAATACTTCTTTTTGTAAGCTCATTTTCAACACTATCCTTCTATCAAAAAACATACTATTTTGCCATATAATAAGATCTGTTATGGCAAGAATTTGAATTAGTCTGTAATTGATTCGAGTCTTATTGTATTAGAATTACCTGAATGCCTGCTCTTTGTCCCTCCGGTAAGAACTATATTGTCTCCTTTTTTCATGTCAAAGATTTCTTTTGCGCAAGTAGTGGCATGGTCAAACATCTCGTCTACAGAGTCAAACTCTTTACTTAAGACAGGTGTAACACCCCAACTGAGATTAAGCTGTCTACACGCTTTCTTAGATGTGGTCATTCCCAAAATATCTATTGGACATCTGAATCTACTAACCATCTTTACCGTAAGCCCAGACATAGAACTAATTACAATACCTTTGGCATTTGTATCTATTGCCATTTGGCATGTGGCATGTGATAGGGCATCAATATTATCCTGTATTACGTAATCCGTCTTGGCAAATCTCTTAACATAATCAATATTGTTCTCAGTATACTCAGCAATCTCAGCCATATTCTTAACAGCTTCTACCGGATATTTTCCGGCAGCGGATTCACCTGAAAGCATAATCGCAGAAGAGCCATCATACACCGCATTAGCAACATCTGATATCTCAGCCCTTGTAGGTCTTGGGTTGTGTATCATTGATTCAAGCATCTCTGTTGCAGTAACCACTCTCTTTCCAAGAAGCCTGCATTTACTGATAAGAAGCTTCTGTACGGCAGGCACTTCGACAAATGGAATCTCTACTCCAAGGTCACCTCTTGCCACCATTATACCATCGGCTATCTCACATATCTCTTCAACATTATCTACGCCCGATTGATTCTCAATCTTGGCTATAATCTCAATATCACTTCCTCCATTCTCGTCAAGAAATTCTCTAAGGTCTGTTATGTCCTGTTTATTGGACACAAAGGATGCTGCGACAAAATCGATATCATTTTTGATTCCAAACAGCAAGTCTTCTTTGTCTTTTTGACTCAGATAATCAACTTTGAATACATGTCCGGGAAAACTCATACTCTTTCGATTGGATATCTCTCCGCCTGCTTGTACCTCACATATTGCATCTCTATCTGTTAACTTCTTGACTTTAAATATCAAAAGTCCGTTATTAACAAGTATTGTGTCACCACATTCAAGCTCTCCCACAAGTCCTTTATAGCTGACAGAGACCTTACTGTTATCCCCTACTACATCATCTATTGTAAATGTAAATTCCTGTCCTTCTTTAAGTTCTTCTTTACCATTCCTGAAATCACCTACACGGTACTCAGGTCCTTTTGTATCAAGCATAATGGGAAGTGGGTAGTCAAGCTTCTCTCTTACACTCTTTATCATATCAATCCTTACCTGATGCTCCTCATGTGTTCCGTGAGAAAAATTAAGTCTCGCCACATCCATTCCCGATTCACACATCTTAGCAAGGACATCTGCATCATCACTGGCCGGTCCTATTGTACATATCACTTTGGTTTTTCGCATTACACTTTCCTCCTATAATTCTCATGGAATAATAATAACATAATCATCTTGCCTGTTCAAAACGAGAATCGCTTTACCACACACAGTAAAAACCATTTTTAGCGGACTATTCTATATATGTCTTACAACTTCAAACCTGTATAGTTGTATATTATCTTCCGGCCTTATTCCACCTTTTCTCATTGCAATACTCACCTGTTCCTCTACTGTGTCTACTCCTTCTAAATCAGGAAGAAGAAGTCCTCTCTTATATCCACTTTCAACTATAACTCCATATTTCTTCACATCTAATTCCTCTATAGAAGATATAGCCTCAGGCTCGCTTAATACATCTACATTAATATCAAGCCACTTCAATTCATCTTCTGTAATGGGAGAAAACCGATGATCTTTCGTTGCAGCACTAATTGCATTAGATATTATCTCCTCTGCCAGATTGCCTCTTGTGGGAAGAATAGTTCCAATACAACCCCGGAGCTGTCCCATTTTATGGACAGATACAAATGCCCCTGCCTTCGTAGTAAGAGTATCGAGGGGAACCCATTCAGGGACTTCCATCTCTTCTCCATTTCTTACATAGTATTCTAGCGACTCTCGTGCAAGCCTGACATACTCGTCAGACTGTTCCCTTTTCTCCATAAGCATATCCTCTTTTTCTCTAAGCTTTATATCAAGAAACCTTCGCCTCTCACTCACGCCATATGGAATAAAAGAGCATACACCATATCCAACGCCTGTTATGTCTTCGTGAGAATACACCTTTGTTACAACCTCTATTCCATCAAGAGCCCCTGCCATTATTACAAACGAACGATGGCCACACTCAGAGGACTTCTCTAATAAATTCTCATCAAAGTCTAGAAGTTCACCAAAACTTGCCCTTGCACACACATCCATTAATCGCTCATCATATATAGGACCTTCCGGTGCAAAACCATATGGCCCATAATCCTGTAATTTATGAGACAAATCACCACTGGCCACGTATACTACTCTCCTGTCAAGTTCCTCTACAGCTTTCTTAATCAACATACCATATTCATAATGAGTGTATAAATCAAGTCCTGATAGACCGGTTCTGACAAGTTTAAAATCCCTATATTTTTTAGTGATATAATAAAGAGGAACCATGGTTCCATGATCCAATAAAGGATCCTTCTCTCCCATAAATCCAGCCGGGAAATAAGTCTTATCTGCAAGATATGCTATATGTTCAACCAATTCTACATCATAGTCAACATAAGTCTTCACATTTCCTGCACCAAAACTTACAAAAGAACCTCTTGCACCTCTTCCCGATGAGATGTGAAAATAATCAGAATACATCACAGAATGCGGGCTTGATATAATAATCGTATCAGGCTTAAGCTCACATATTTTATCAGCCACACTCTCATATGACTTAATTGTTCTCTCCACCTGCCTTTCGCTTCCTTTTCCAATTTCAGGAACAATCATTGGTGGATGAGGAACTATAAATGCACCAACTATTGACATAATACCCCCCTATTATTCTGTAACTGCACCCTCTTTATCCATTAATCTCTATATCTTCAAAAGCACCTTTTCTCAACCATACCGACACCTTGCCTGAATCTGTGTAAAATGTGCAATTACCATCTTCCCTTACCTGAACAGGTTCAGTGCATTCTCCCATGGCATCATAGAATAGTTCTCCAGCAAACTGCTTTCCAACATACATATCCTTCCCTCCGCCTTCAGCGTTACTCATAAGAACCGCAAGACCAGAATCAGGATGCTCCTTATCACCGCCCCTTATCCAGCCAACTATATGAAAATCATCAAAGTAATCTTTCTGCTCTCCATAAGCATAAGACTTTCTAATTCTAATTAACCTCTCCAGATTAGGAACTGCCGGTCTATCACGTCCTGGATTGCCGTAAAAATCGGAATAGAAAATACAAGGCATTCCAGCCTCTCTAAGAAGAATTATTGCATACGCAAGTGGTTTAAACCAGTCCTGTATAAAGGATTCAAGACTTTGACCATATTGTGTGTCATGATTATCTACAAATGTAACTGCGTTATCTGGCCTGTACTGAACAAGGGCGTTATCGAATATCATTTTCATATCAAATCCTGCCCCTTGCACCGAAGCATTGTAGAAATTGTAATGAAGCGTAACATCAAATAACGACATCTGATTCTCAACTGTATCAAGATAGTATTGAAGCCTTCCAATATCGCCACTCCAGTATTCTCCAACAGCAGGTAAAGGTATTTTCTTGGCAGTTCTAATTCTCTTAATCATATCTCTATAGAAATCGAATTTGATATGCTTAACTGCATCAAGCCTTACTCCGTCTATGCCAGTTTCATCTATATACCATGAAAGCCAGTTAAATATCTCATCTACAACTTCCGGATTATCCATATCAACATCACAACCCATAAGGTAATCATAATTACCATTTTCTATATCAGTTTGCTGTTCCCATTTCTTGCCCGAAAAACAATATAACTGGCCTTTTTCCTTTGTATTTTCATCCCAATCAGTACCAGTAAAACAATTATGATCCCATATGAATTTACTGTACTTTCCTTTTCTTCCAGGAAATGTGAATTTAGACCACACCTTAATCTGTCTCTCACCACCAGTCACCTGATTTCTGTCATTTTGTGCTACTGTATATGCCATAACATCTTCAGTTTCATCAGCACCAAGGCGGTGATTTAGAACAATATCCGCGTAGACTTTCACCCCTTCTTTGTGAAAAGTTTTTATCGCCTTTATGTATTCTTCTTTTGTTCCATACTTAGTTCTTACAGTACCTTTCTGGTCGAATTCTCCTAGATCATACATATCGTATACGCCATATCCAACATCATCCTGGGATGTTCCCTTATAAGCTGGTGGAAGCCATACACAAGTAACTCCTGCATCTGCTAGAGGTTTGGCTTTAGCCATGCACCTCTTCCACCATATTCCATCATTGCTAAGATACCACTCAAAATATTGCATTAAAGTCTCATTACACGCCATAATTATTATCTCCTTGATATTCATAAAAAATATTGATACTATTATAACATTTTTTTGCTTTCTCAACACGACTTGGTTCTAGTATAGAACGAAACACCGATTACGATATCAGACAGCAACAACAATATTTTGAAATGTTATCTAGGAAAACGGCTTTCTAAGAATCGCAAGCGCCGCATAATGTAAAACCTCAAACTTCTCCGGCGCAACTTTGTTAAGCAGCAACCTGTGTTCTCTATCCCACTTATTCAATTCTTCCTCTGAAAGCGAAGCCCCCACACCTCTGCAGGCTCTCATTCTTCCATGCCAGGATTCCCTAGTAAAGGGCACCATAAGGTCATATTCCTCATGGTCTTCCAACTCAAAATATTCATAAGCAATATCAGGAATCACAATGGGCTGCCTTGTCTCGCCGGCACCTGACCACTTCGGACTGTACTTAAGAACTAATTCTTCACTTGCACCGGCAATTCTGTCTTCATCCGGCAGCCACGCCATATAAAGAATAAGCAGTTTCCCACCTGACTTCAAAAGTTCTGCAATCTTCGGCATAACCTTATCATAATCGAAATACCAAAAACACTGACAGGCTGTAATGACATCAAAGGTCTTAGCCGGAAAATCCAGTTGTTCTGCCGAAACAGTCTGAAAGTCTATCTTCATATCAGAAGCATCAGCCAATTTCTTCGCCTGTTCTATCTGTTCCGGTGAAATATCCGTTCCTGTCCACTGCGCCCCGTACTTATACATATTACGCGCAAGTACTCCTGTACCCGTTCCAACATCAAGAACTCTCTGTCCCTCTATGCACAGGCCTCTTCCTATTATTTTCTTATAAAATTCTTCCGGATAAATATCACGGTACTTGGCATATTCCTTCGAAGTTCTCCCCCAGTCAAAAGCCTTCCCTGAGTCTATCCGTTTGTCACGTGTTTTCATGATTTTATCCTTTTGTAACCACCCGATAATCCAGCTCCTCATCAGGCTCCCGCCTCACTTCAAAAGCTTTTTTATTTTCTTCTCATTCTGCTTTGTAAAGTCAGAAAGTTCATAGGATCGTATACGCTCCTTAACCATGTTCGGAACAACAAATCCATTTTTTACAAGTGTCGCAAGTCGATTGATTACAGTCTTATTTGTAACCTTAAGCTCCTTGCTGACTTCGATAGGCGTGAACTCTCTTTTGTAGTTATTTATGAGAAGTAATAGCAGTTCTTTCTCTTTACCTTTTAGATATGAAAGGCTTCCTTCCAACTCTTCGCCATTTGAACTCTCCGATAATTCACATACCTTATTTGAATACAGCAGAACCATTCTAAGGAAATAATTAATCCAAATCTCCGGATGAGGGGGATTATCCCATCCTGAATAATACAATGCAGGAAGCCCCATCTGAATTGATTCATAGTATTCATCAATATCATATGCAAAATACTCTTCTAAAGAGCCAATTCCGTTAAAACCATATCCATTAATATCTAAAATATATCCCGAAAGCAGCCTTGCTGTTCGTCCATTTCCATCTTCAAAAGGATGAATGGTTACAAGCTGATAATGAACTACAGCAGCAACTATAAGTGGATGATCATCTGTTGTATTTACATATTCTACTAATTCATCCAATAAATCCGGTATATCAATATATTCTGGTGGAATGTAATCAGGATTCCCTGTCTGAGAATCATATACGGCAAATAATACTCCTGGAGGCGTGGGGCCTCGAAGTCCTATTTTTTCTTTTGAAGCCCCCTTTTCAACATACTTCTGTACATCCAATATCAGTTTCTTGGAAAACTGTTCTTTCTTAGCCACCTTCTCTTCCAGATAATTCAATGCCAGGAAATAATTACGCACCTCCTGCTCCGGTTTAAGATAATGCTTTCTCTCATCACTATCGATAACCTCATTCACCTGCTTTTCTGATAAAGGATTCCCCTCAATTTTAGTAGATGCATAGGATCTTTTCTTTTTTGAATTTTTTCGTAACTTACTTGCTATAGCAACAGGCAACGAAACCTCTGAAACCTTATACCTGTTTTTATCAATCTCCGTAATATACTTTAATATCTCATTTGACAAAGTAGCTTTAATCATAAAAAGCGCCCTCCTGATACATATATTATATCATGAGAGCTCCGATTTTTTTCATTAAAATTACACTATTTTTTCACTATTTTACATTATCCTATTCACTATTTTCCACCGTTCTTATAGGATTCTTTCTGGAACGTATGGATGTATCTACAGCAAATAGAGCCTTGAAAACAGTCGTTTCAACAAAGTCCTTTGTCTTCTCTTCAACCTCTGTACGGAACTGATTAACGTCTATTTCATCTGTATAACCTGCGTGACACCATTTGCTTCTATCTCCTCTATTGAGGCATATCCCTTTTCACACAGAAGAAGTTCGGTGATGGTTGCAATGCAAGTAAGCGTTTATCATTTATTACATAGCCATCAATCATATACTGCTTTAAGATTTTACTGGTCCATTGACGAAATTCGATGCCCCATTTTGATTTTACGCGGTATCCTACGGATATGATGACATCTAATGCGTAAAACTGGACTGGTCTATCCGCATTTGCAATGTGCATTTTTTGCACATTGCTTTCTCTAATCAATTCCTTCTCCTTAAAAATATTATTTACATGTCGCGTAATTACTGTTCGATCCACATTAAATAATTCGGTCATCTGTGCTTGCGAAAGCCATACTGTATCTCCATCCATAGGGACTGACAACGTTACTTCCTTGTCTTTCGTTTCAAATAGTATAATCTCACTTTTCTTCACTAAAAACACCTCCCGCGCATATTACTTTTTTCCGTATTTTTTTGATTTCTTCCACAAACTGTCTATCCGGCTTAATTCCTGATAATAATTTTTCAATTAATCCAGCCAGTTCCAATGCCAGTTCATCGTCTGTATAATACTCAAACAATTCTCTGATATTCACGCTATGCAAATGATAAAAAATCATTAATGCATCATCCAAAATTTGCAAATGATTTGATGTACATGTAACTGTCTCCACGAAGGCCTCTTTAGCATTTTCACAGCTACATTTGATCACCGGTAAATTACCATTTATAAGCGGTTTGTTAAAATCTACTGTATATCCTCCTTCCGGATGTTTGGCATATGCCAAATTATAACGCATAACCTGCTGCATATCATAAGAGTTAATTGCACGAATATCTGTATGGTCACTCCAAATCCCCAGGCTAGCACTGAACCCATATCTATCAAGATCCGTATCCCTCATGATAATTCCTCTTATTGCTAAAAGAATGTGCTCGCAAACATATCTTTTGTCGTGTAAAGTTGTAGAATCGTTCAATCTCCAACTCAACCTTGAAACAATATTATCATATTGTCCTATAAAAATTCTGTTGTAAAAATCTAAAGCTTCGGTACAAATTGACACTTCATCTTCATTAAAAAGGAGATTTGTTTTTCCTGTCTGCTTGCGTATTCTCATCACCACTCTAGAAAAGGACAATACAATCATTTCATTTTTATCAATAATGAATTCTTCCCCAGCTACATATATTTTATCCTTATCAGATGAACAATTCATAATATAAGAATAATCATCCACTACTCCATCTATTTGAGGAACATCATCGAAGCCTAGTAAAAAAGACAATTGGTCATCTTTACCTACTATATATCCATCTTTATCCCAAACTTGAAATAATGATTTCAACAATATATCCAGTTTTTTCTTACTCTCAAGTTGCTTTCTAAGGAATCCTGATATAAGTTTTAATCCATTACCATAAGGAAACTCAAAGCCCATGTCGTATAATAATTGTGTACTTTCAATCCATTCGCCTTTCTTCGGCTTTAAATAGACTCTACCTCTTGTCATATTGTCTCCTTCGCCGTCTTTACGACATCTTACCGTATATACGTTTTTAACATATGTCTAAGCGATGCTTAATGAATAAAGCACCGCCATCAAAACTATTGTTTTAAAGCCTCTATATACCCAAACAATCTTTCTTTTTGCGATTTCTTAAGACTTTCCATTTCAATCAAAAGATCATACTCCTTTGTGCCTTTTGTAACCACTCGATAATCCAACTTCTCCACAGATTGAATCGTATCCTGCAACAATTCATATGGAGTCACTTTTAACACATTGCAAATAATCAATATTTTATCAGCAGACGGATTCGTTTTCTTTCGTTTCCAATCACTAATAGTACTCTGTGCTATTCCTGTAGCTTTCGAAAAGTCCATCTGGGTAATTTCACGTTCTTCCATCAGTTTAAAAATGCGTTCACTAATTGTCATTTTCTGCTCCCTTTTCCATTACACTTTCTTCTATCCATATCTTAAACTCCTCCGGACAAGCAGCTATCCACTCAAAGAAATAAGAGGTGAGTTTCTCAAGTGTAATCCCAAAATCTTTCAATGTATTTCGATTTAAGAAGTCGTAAACTTCGCTTTCCATAGAAAGTAGATATCCGTCCTCCGTATCAGATAAACTGACCGGATTATCATGAAGCCTTTGCAATACTAACGCTCTGATAAAATCATCTGAATTATATTTTTCTATCAATTTTCTAGAAGAAATCTCCGGATACAACATAGCTTTTGCCCTCCTCTCTATCTTTCTGCGTTTATACGTCTTTTCGCATATCATCCGTATATACGTTATATTACTTCTATGTTCTGGCAATGTCAAGATGCTATGTCATAACCATTGTTGCTTTAACCAGACAGTACTGCAACGGTACTTTGAGTAAAGTAAAAGCCGTGAAACCCTTTATTTGAAGGGGCTCACGGCTTATTACGTTCTTACTCCATCTCGCAAAGTCCTATATCTTTATGTATCGTTTTCGTAATAAAAATTAAGCGAATTTGTTAAATTTTCTTCATTTTCCCACCCTATATTTTCTTTTCGAGAAACTTTTAGTACCAAAGTAGTACCAGAGAGGAATTTGTTCATTGTAGGTGTCCGGGTGGCTTGCAAATAATGTAATCTACCTAAATCTCTTCCTCTAAAAAACATTATACGGCCATTTCTTAAAAAAACAAGTATCTGGAACTTAAAATCCGAATTGTACCCCTTGTCAAGGATATTTTTAAATTTTAGTATCTATCAATTCGGACAACCTTTCAAACCTCAAAAGGACATTTTCATCTCAAAAAATATTTTTGAATCCTTTTTCAAAACAAATCTCCCGCACAGTACGAAGTCTACAATAAATAAGTTGCCTCGTTTATCCCATACTCGCTACACCATAACCTATAATCATACCACTTAGTCTGGCATTGTACTCTCAGATATCATCAATCCACCACCTATGCGACAAGGTCTTGACAAATGAAGCCAATTGAAGCCCCTTCACCTTTGCAGAAGTCTTTTTCCGGCATTCGGAACATCAATTTCCAACCCGCCGGAATCAAGATTTCTTTAGACAAGAATTCTTAAATGCTTAGTTAAACTTCTTAATCTGCTATGACTATCGCACACCTACAGATTATTTGACGATACTGGCTATGAATCGTTTACAATTTTGTGCTTACTATAAGCGATCTGTATTTTCGTAGAATTTCTGTATAAGAGATACTCGTTATTTCTTTCCTTTTTTAATTCCAGTCACTATTAAAAAATCTGCAACATAATCTGAACCTAATTTAAATTGTGGTAATACATAATTATAGAACCAATTTGGTGTTCCAATACTTGCCACTAATATTAAAGGATTTTCTTCTAAATATTTCTGAATTTTCCTTTCATCATTACTCAACATAAAACCTTCTCAAAACTACCCCTAATTATTTTCTCTTCCATAATATTCTCCAAGTTCAACCGACATAAACCTATTAAAAATCCCCTTATAAATCGCTTCCATTATTTTTTTCTAACAATTTTTCATACTTACTTTTTTTCACATAATCACCTTTACTACCAATTTCATTGTCAGACGAAAAAATCAGATTTAACATATGATTGATGCATCTATAAGTCGATAACATAAATAATACAATGAAAAAAGACCAGACAAAAAATATATGATTATATAGCTTAGTAGCCGAAAAATCATCTCTAAAATATAACGAAACAGATATGGTAATTGTTAATAAACCGCTCATCAGTGTTATTTTCATATATTTCATAAATAATTTATTTTTATCTTTCTCAAATATATACTTTACAAATTTAGAATCATTTTTCATACTTAATACAACTGGCAAAACAGCACCAACAAATCCAATAATTAATGCAGAAACGGTTAATACCCCCTCAATAGCATTATCCATATTTTTATCACCAATATAGTTGATATCATAATATTTCATAATTAAAACTATACATAATGCTAGTAATATTGGATAAAATTTTTCCACAAAATATTTACACACTCCAATCATTATAATCACACACCCATTTTTGTTAATTTCCTTATTTCTTCAATACGATTTTTATAGCAATTTAGCATAGCCCTATGTTCTTCGGCAAAATCTAAATTCTTTTTCACTTCTATCTCAAACGGAATATAGTCATGTAAAACATCCTCGAACAAATCTACTATTTCCATTCTCCCTTTTTCATCGTCTTTCATTTTTATTTTTGCAGATTTTATCCCATTCCTATTTCCATCCAATTCCTCAATTAATTCAGTTGTATTTTGAATACTCAATTCCGAATTTCGCTTTCTGCCTACGCTAATAGTTATATGACCTGTCAAACCATCAAATTTTCTCACTCCACGAATAATATCACCTAAACTCTGATTAGATTCGCTTTCTTTAATATTGCCAAAAGATATATCTATAGTGCGAACCTTTTTCTTATTTAAAAAAGACACTGAATTCTTACTATAAATAGGCATAAACGACACTCTACTACCTTGCTCACAATCTTTGGACATCCATTCTGCAATTCTTTTAACTCCAATCGACATCCTATTGCTTTGAATCATACACACTCCCAGATTACGATCATATAGCAAATTTATATCCTCACCAATATATTCATCATCGTCTAAATCTATAGGTTCAGCCTCATTTCCGACTTTAATTTTAGATGGAATATTCGTCTCTCTTAGTTTATAAAATCGAATCGAGTAAAAATCTTCATCCTTTTCTTTAAATATCTTTTCTATATAAGCAGAACAATCACTTAAATCAACATTTTTTTTAATCATACCATTATCTACTTGCTTTCCTAACCAATCAGAAATCAAAAAAGGGGTACTAATGAACCAATTACCCTTACCATCATTTTTTCTAGTACGACTTTATAATAATGATATTTTATCAATCTATTGTATACATCTCCCATTTTAACATTCTCCTACAAACTGTACCCTTCTTCAAAAATATCCATATACTGTGGATGATATTGCAACACCTTTTTTCTAATTAGCTTTTCATCTTGAGAATGCCCAAAACGAAATCCATATTTTTCTATTATTTTTTCAATAAACTTACCCTTATTTATTCTTTTGACATATGTACCATTTCCCTCACCAATAAACGAAACCAAGATTGGTGGGCAATTTTGAATATTATTAAAATATATTCTAAATTGCATACCCTGCTTCATAATATTGCCACTACTTGTTTCTCCCTGAGTAATTGGATAACATTCTTGATTTGGATAAGCTTTTTTAAATAAACTCACCTTCTCTTCTGGAATTTGTGCTTCAATGAAACCGACACGCCCCGGCGTAGCCAAGTATCCCAAAATCAAGCATAAATCCCTATCTGAAACATCAATGTCCAATGCTCTGCTACCTAATATTCCCATAACACTTTCTCCTTTCATATTTTCGGTATCATCGAACTAAAATCTGGCATATCCTTCTTCATGTCCCAGATACCGACCTTCATTTTCTTTATCTTCTTACCATCGCCAAAATCCAACAGGTCTTCCCTATTAAAACTGGCCAATAACTTTTTGAGCGACCCTAAATTCTCTGATGTAAGCAGCCATGCCTCATCTGGATCTATCAGTTTGCAATATGCCCATAGCTGACCTAAATCCCTAAGTGTTAGTCTTGTTTTCTTCGCTTCTATAAAGAAAAGTTTCACATTGCTGCCACGCCTTGCAATTCCTAATACATCAATTTGTATATCGACACCATTCGCTTGTTCTTTAACAATATCGAATTTTGCCAAGACCTTATCCAATCTTTCGCTATGTGAATCGACTACTATAATTTCATGCTTAGGATAATGATCCTCTAAATACTGCTCTAGCCATTTACACATTGGCTCATATAATTCCTCTTCTCTCAATCTTCTTCTCCATTCTCTTTGTATCCCAAATCATTAGCAATCTCTTTCCACGAATCATAATGATTGCCCCTGATTTCTTCTGGAATAAATTCATCACTTTCTGCCGGGTGCTCTGGCTTAATTTTCTTTTTCCCAACCATTTCCCAATAATATCTATGTGTGACATCTGACACCTTTTTATGTTGGGATTCAATATATAATATTTGCTCCTGTGCAAATTCTTCTAATGCTTCATTTTTATGGATAACTGCAAAACCTATCGGTTCATATTCATTTGCCCAAACTTTTACTTGGTGTTCTTTTTTCCAAAAATCCGTTTTTCCTTCATTGTATTTCTTTAAATTCCCATCCCGCATATTAGGATGTGCCCAGTCTATATTTTGGACAGGAATATCAACACTCTTTAACAAATTGCAAAAATCCGTAACCAGCTCCCAGTTTTGAGGAATCTCAAAATACACTCTGTGCATCTTTTTATCAAAAAAATAATTAGACCTTCTTATATATCCCGTCACATCGGCAAAACCCTTAATAAATTGCTTTCTTTCATCTACAGAAAACTTAAACACCTCTGGAGAGATACGAACATTATTGTGAGATGTAGCACCACCTATATAGCGAATGATTTCTCTCATTAAATAATCTTCGTTTGGCTTTGTAAATGAAATATAGGACACATTTTTGCTTTGGTTGAATCGTAAGCCTATACCCACAAGCGGCTCAATAACCTCTCGAATATCTGTTATACTGGCTTTCACATAAACACTAACATCTTTCTCAAATTCTGTCTCTAACTTTTTGTGAGGGATTTCAATGACTATTGTTGTTTCATTTAATCCTCTTTGAATTTCTCCATTTCCGGTTATCATGCCAAGCAAATATGCCATCTCATTATTCATTTCAAATCTCCTCGCTTAAAATATGTTTCTTTATGCAGATACCGTACAAACATCTTCACCATACCATTTGCTTGCACTGATTTTTCGCATTTCATTTTCAATGTACTCCCTGTCTTTTTCACTAAGCTTGTAAATATCATATACTATGGCATTTAATGATTCATTTAACGCAAACCACTCTGCACTCATATATTCTACTTCTTCCATCTTATTGACGATATCAATCACATCAGTCATTGCGATATTATCAACAACAATAGGAATCTGATTCAAATATTTTGCATCCGTATGTATTGTTAGTCTGGAATTATTAAACTCAAAACGAATAAGAAAATAATTGCATACTCGGGAATGAAGCAAACCCAAAATATATTTGCACAATTCTTCACTTTCCATTTTTACAATCGTCACTGTTTCTCCAGACTTTAGATTACCTGCAAAACTTGCAGTTATTCCAGCCTCAGCACTAAAAATATTTTGAATAAAAATTTGATTCCCTTCATTAGGAACATTTCTATTTTTGAAACCAAATTTTCTTATCTGTTTTCCCTTAACAGCATCACTGGATTTATCATGTCCACGATGTATATATTCAGCACATATCCCACCCAGTTTATCATAAGATGCTTTTAACTTGTCATAAATTGGCACTTCTTCATCGCTTGTAAATACGATAATTTCATTATTATAATATGATTGTAATACAGAAGACAGTTTTGTAATGTTTCCCTTGTCATATGTATAAAAGGAAATTTTATCATCTTTACCAGAAGGACAATTCTGGAAAGTAAGTACAATCTGCTCCCCTCTCACTGTTTTGAAATGTATCCCTAATTCAATTATAGAAATAATCTTTTTTTCTTTTAATAGTTTTTCTCTTATACTCTTATATGATGAAATATGTAAAAGATTTTTCGGAACAATAACCGAAACAATTCCTGATTCCTTACATATTTCAAATGCCCTATATATTGCTGCAACAAACAAATTATTACCAGCCTCTTTTACGTCATTGCAAAAAGATATATCTGCATTCAACTTAGTATTACCATTTATCGGTGCATAAGGTGGATTTCCAATAACATAATCAAACCTATCCCTGTTTATCTGCTGCAATATTTGCTGTCCGCTGTTTCCCAAAGTATCCAAGCACTTTACATTACGCATCTTAGCAAGTTTCTTACATTGCACAACTGTAGATTCATCAACATCACAACCAAAAACCCTTTTATATCCATGTGCTTTTAATGAATACAAAAAACTCCCTGTTCCACAACAAGGATCTATAATGGTTGCTTTTTTAGGCACTTTCAAAAACTCTACTATTGAATTTGCTAGTTCTAGATCTGTATAAAATATGCCATTATCTTTCTTATACTTATCATCTAATAAATTTTCATGAGCAATGCTCTGAGCCTCAAAGTCTATATTTTTTAAGTTATTCATCATACATCCCCCATATTTGGTTTGCAATAGCTTCTGCCATTAACGGCGGAACAGCATTTCCTATTTGTGCACTAATCGCACGTCTCGCACCATAAAAGATAAAATCATCACCAAAACTTTGTATCCTTGCAGCTTCTCTTGGTGTAATAGAACGGTTTAGAACCGGGTGCGAATTAGTTCCGTTTGATGGTGTATCAAATCTGGTATCAATAGTCGGTGAAACATCATCCCATACCAATCTACCCCAAGTTGTGCCAAATTTTTGATTACCTTTAAGTTCATCTGGTAAATATTCCTTTCCCTTCTCTGGTGGAATCATAGCTAACTTTTCCAAAGCAAGCTTTGAATGATTGGATGCAACATGATTATATAATTTATCCGAATTACTTCTCATCTTCTTTTGATAAGCAGACATCGGCTCATTCATATAATCACTCTCAAATTCTCCTTGAGCAGATTCCAAATAACCAAGATCCGAAATAGCATCTCTTATAGTCACAATATCATCAGTTCCATCTGGCAAAGTAACCGTTCTAGTTTTCGAGCAAATAAAAATCGCCCTTTCTCTTGTTTGTGGTACACCAAATTTCTTAGCATTGAGTACACCATAATCCACACAATAACCCAACTTATGTATGTAATCAAGTATTTCATCTTTAAACCAACCATCTGCTGTTGTTAATAAGCTCTTTACATTTTCTATAACAAAAATTTCTGGCTTAATCTCTTCCACAAATTTCAAGTATTCTAAAAAAAGGTAATTTCTTGGATCTTTCAATCCTAACTTTTTTCCTTTTAAAGAAAATCCCTGGCAAGGCGGCCCGCCTATAATCATATTCACTTTTTTTTCTTTTGCTACCTTTAAAACTTTTTCCCGCACACTTGATTCTTTTATATCTCCAGTTACTACATCTGCAAATGACATATTTTTCTTAAATGTATTAGCAGCCTGCTCATTAAAATCAAGTGCAACCACAGTCGTAAAATGTGGATTCTTATGCATGCCATAAGAGAACCCACCTGCCCCGCAAAATAAATCCAATATCCTAAATTCTTTATTGTCTAGCATAGCTATATTCCTTCATATCCTCATTTCTAATTATACCCTATTATACCTAACGCTATGTCCAATAAAACGGACTAAATGCATTTTACTGTTTTTATCCGTCAAGATACAATATCTTGAGCACATTCATTTCTCCAACCACATTATATGCTACCGTACACCAATTTGCAATACTAATTATTTCAGCATAAACCCAGCGAAAGTAATTCCAGCACCCTAAACAAAACTCGGAACCATTGATTGTACGATAATTTCAGATCTTCGCGGAACTACTCCATCTCTATCGTTCCAGGTGGTTTGCTTGTAAGGTCGTACATTACGCGGTTCACGCCTCTTACTTCATTGATGATTCGAGACATTACCTTCTGCAATACTTCAAATGGTATCTGAGCTGCTTCAGCTGTCATGAAGTCGATTGTCTTCACTGCACGAAGAGCTATGGCATAGTCATAGGTTCTTTCATCACCCATTACTCCTACAGATTGCATATTGGTAAGAGCTGCAAAATACTGATCTGGCATCCAGCCTGGATTGTTGCTGTATGCATAATCAAACCTCTCCTGCACTGTTGCGTCAGGCTTTAATTCAATGCCTTCACCAGTTCGTGCTCTTTCTTTCTTCCACTCTTCTGCTGCAAGAGCTACTTCTTCTCTATAGATAAAGTCTGCATCCTGAACAATTCTAACCTTATCAGCGCTGACTTCACCAATAATTCTTATGCCAAGTCCTGGACCTGGGAATGGTTGACGAAATACCAGATATTCTGGTAGTCCCAGCTCTAAACCAGCTTTTCTCACTTCATCCTTGAACAGATTGCGAAGTGGCTCAACTATCTCCTTAAAATCAACAAAGTCAGGAAGTCCGCCCACATTGTGATGTGACTTAATTACTGCCGACTCACCACCAAGTCCTGATTCTACAACATCAGGATATATGGTTCCCTGAGCTAAGAAATCTACCTTACCGATTTTCTTAGCTTCTTCTTCGAATACGCGAATGAATTCTTCTCCAATAATCTTACGTTTACGCTCAGGTTCAGATACGCCTTCTAACTTCTTATAATATCTCTCAGCCGCATTTACACGGACGAAATTAATATTGAAATCTCCCGACTTGCCAAATACCGATTCGACCTCGTCCCCCTCATTCTTACGAAGAAGACCATGATCAACAAATACACATGTGAGCTGCGAGCCAACCGCATTAGCAAGAAGTGCTGCAAGAACAGATGAATCCACTCCACCTGATAATGCAAGAAGCACCTTGCCATCTCCAACCTGGTCTCGAATCTCCTTAATAGAATTCTCAACAAAAGAATCCATTCTCCAGCTTCCTTCACAGCCACAGATATTTCTTACGAAATTATATAGTATCTTCGTTCCTTCAGCGGTATGCAAAACCTCAGGATGAAACTGGATTGCATAGAGGGAATCCTCTACATTCTCACATGCTGCCACTGGACAGTCTGCAGTATGGGCCACAGACTTGAAACCTGGTGCCATCTTAGATATATAGTCAAAATGACTCATCCATACGATAGTTTCATTTACATTTTCAGCATGATCGCTTGTAAATGTCTCAGCATAAGCCCCATTATATACTCCCGAAGACGTACTCTTTTGTCCAACACCCTGAAACAGCATTGATGACGGATTAACGAAAGTATTAGTCTTGCCATATTCCCTATGGTCCGCCTTCTCAACAGTTCCTCCAAGGACATGCTGCATCAATTGAGCACCATAGCACAGTCCAAGTATTGGGACACCTATCTGGAATAATTCCCTGGTACATGTTGGAGAGTCAGCCTCATAACAACTGTTAGGACCACCTGTTAGTATGATTCCCTTAGGCTTCATCTTCTTAATCACTTCAAGGTCAGTCTTGTAAGAATATATCTCACAATACACGTTGCACTCTCTGACACGACGAGCCACGAGCTGATTGTACTGTCCTCCAAAATCTATAACTATAACCTTTTCCTGTTCCATATTCTCTATTAATCCCTTCTTCGTTTTTTAACTCTATTTATCTCGACTTAATCTGCTTTCCAGATATGTCAAATGTATATTCCTTCTTATAATTCTGGAATGACCAAATCTTCAAAGTCTTCTTATTACTATTATAGATTGCACTATACTGTGTCCAAGATAGTCCAGCAGCATTGGTATAAGAATTCTGAACCACGCTTTGTAACATAACCAATACATTCTCTTCTGGCATGACTGTGTAATACTCTTCTCTTGACAAATCCCTATAACGCTCTAGCTGTGATTGAAGTGTTACAAAACGATGATAGCCATGACCGTAGCCATAGGTATTACTTGACACTCCATTCTCGTCAACCATTTTCACAGCATCCTCTCGAAGCTTACCTTTACTATTGTAAGAGTCTCCAAAATCTCCGCTGCCTAGATAGAAATTCGTACATATATCAATTGGAACCACACTTACTTCACTACCACGACTCTCAATAACCACGCTGTGTCCACTTGCATCACATACCATGAAATGACAATTCTGCCAATCCTCTGGAGTCAGGATGCCGTTATACACCTTGTTTATTGCCTCATCAACATTTCCGCAGTCATCTAATATATGACGAAGCAACATGCTACTTCCTGCTGGAAATCTACACTTCTGCTCTCCTTCCTTGATATCAACTCGTTGTATTGATACATAAAGCCCCTTCTCATTGACTCCATCCATACATTGATATGGCAGAATGTCTAATAGTTTCACATCAAACCCCTCTTTATCAGGGCCACCCTTCTGAAGCAAAGGATTATCCTCACCACACCAGACCGCATCAGCTACTGCGATGGATTCATACTTCCCCTGCGGTTTACAATGGAGTACGATGTTAAGTCCAGTAAGCGTCTGATCCTCTTTGGACACGCAATGAGCATAATCATAATTACGACCAATCATGCCATCTCCATCAGTATTATGTGTATAGAATACAGAACATCCTGGACTAACGAAACCAATCTGCTTCATCTTATCCATTACATCAGAAGCATAATAATCCTTAGTATAGTCCATATAATACAGATATCCTTCCTCATCTATTCGAATCAGGTTGTCTCCCTTAGTAGAATTAGACGTACATCCTGACAACATACCGACTAACAGAATCACTATCAAGGGCAGGAATATGTAATTCTTTTTTCTATTCAATTTCTTCAAATGTCCCATTACAATATACTCCTAATTATGAGAAAAGGATTCAGCCACTTGTCACCTGTCTTTGGTACAGAACTTACTTTAACGCTCTCACTAGCATTTGCCAATTCATTTTTATTATCAGATTGCTCATTCTCAGAAAAGAGAACCTTTAGTACATCAGCCGGCTTCATATTCTGAATGCCATCGTAATCTGCAAGCCCATTTTCGGTCCATCTAAACCTTCCCGCATTACCTTTCACCACGTCAAGATATGTGTCCGGGTCTGTAAGATAAATGGGATATCTCTCATACCATTTTGGGTAATACTTCGACATATATTGTTCGGCAAGCTTATACGCTTCACAGTCTTTACTTGTACCTATTGCACTTATCTGTGCTCCTGCTCCGGGCATGTTCGTTCTACTATTAGAAGGAGAACAATGTGCTATTAGAATACTCCCATCATCACAAGTTCCTAGAGAAATCCATATATGATGATCGCTGATACTTACGATATCGCCAGGCTTAAGATCAATTTCTCCTGACTTCATCTTAATATCTTTAGTCCATTCGCCAAGCCCTTTATCAGCCAAATCCTTAGCCATATTTCTGGCGCTGCCAACGTACCCCTCTAAACCATTTTCTGTATTAAATGTATTATAAAGTGCCCAGCCTACATATCCCGAGCAATCAGCTCCAGCATAATAATACTCATTGTATCCTCCAAATGGATAATAGCTATGCTCAGGGTCAATATTCTTATACGTAAAGTTAGCATCCTGACTGTCAAAGAATCTAACCCATTCCATAGGCAATCCAATTGTTCTTGACTGAATAGATGAACCAACATCCTGCCAATCCCATGCTCCACCATAGATATAGAGAGTCGTACCTATAGGACCTATGGCGTTCTTAAGGAAATTCGTAACTGTCTTCTTACCCGGTATACCAATAACCCGTGGCACAAAAGGATTATTATCTGATGGAAGCTCTGTTGCATCAGTCACTACCGAATCCTGTACATTAATCCTATAGCAATAGCCCTCTTTCAATCGATTCTGAATAGGATAATCATATTGACCTTCTGTATCAATAGTCCCGTTATACATCTTGTATGTAACTTCATTGCCATTGATGTTGAACCTGTAAGAGAAACCATTCTTGTGGTCCTTGTCAATGCCTTCCTTGCCGTAGTTTAATATACCAAGATACTCTGCCTCATATTCTCCGTTATTATAAGCCTCAATACCAGCAAGTAATCTACCATCAGATACTTGCGCTTCATTAGTGCTGTTATGGGCTCTTGATACGATATTTACGCAGGATAACAGACCTATTATCATTACACTTATCAGAAGGACAACAAGTACCTTTTGAATTGTAATTCTTTTTATCATTTATTCAGTCTCCTCGGATTATTTTCATGTTGCTTGCCATTCAATTTATTCTACACTATTTTAGAACCATCCGCAAATTCTAAGACACAATAATCATCGGCTTACTTCTTCCCTATACAGAATAATTAAAGGCTTCGAAAATGTATTAACATTTCCCCTAATCCGTCCGATATATATTACGAGAATGTAGATTAATACGTTAATAATCAGGAAAGGAGAATCAAAATGGCAAGCTTTAGTGTATCAACTAATATGTATCTAAGGCAAGTATATGCCCCTAACCGTGGGTTATGCGTTAAAGCAAACCGTGCAGATGCCACTAGCAAGACTTTGATATCTGCTGATTCTTCTGCACTTGGCAAAGCCATTAAAACTATTGGTTCATTTGACTTTTCAGATGATTCTAAGCTTAATAAAGATAAATTTTCGAAGACTCTAAAGTCTTTTACTGATGCGTATAACTACACAATTTCATCTTCTAATTCTAATAAAGAAGGCAAGATAGCTGTAACTTCTAAGAAGATAAAACAACTAACAAGCAAGTACGAAGATGAATTAAAGAGTCTTGGTATTACTGTAAAAGACGGCTATATGTCAATTAGTTCTACAGCATCAACTAACATTTCTCCAGATAAATACGAGGAATTGTTTGGGAAAGATTCTGAATATATGAAAGAATTATCAAAATATGCGAAGAAAATGAATAGAACAATTAATTACTCAATCTAACTCCTAAAGATCTTAATATATATAGAAAAATACTCTCTAATGTCCGCCAAGCTTAGAGGGTATTTTTCTGTGTCAAAATGTTGTATTTGTTATATAATATGGTGTAGTAAAGCTAAGGAGACTAATCATGAATTATACACTAATTGGAATGCCTGCAAGCGGCAAGAGTACAATCGGCGTTATCTTAGCCAAAAAGCTCGGCTTCGAATTTATAGATTCTGACATTGTCATACAAAGAAAAACAGGCAAGAAATTGTCTACTCTTATTGATGAATTAGGTGTAGATGGTTTTATAGATTTAGAAGACGATATCAATTCTAAAATTGACGCAACAGACTGTGTAATATCCACAGGTGGAAGTGCTGTTTATGGTGAAAATGCTATGTCACATTTTAAAAAATTAGGAGAAATAATATATCTTAGAACTAATTTCGAGGCTCTTAGTGAAAGAATTACTGACATGGACAAACGAGGTGTTGTACATAAAGCACAACAAACACTTAAAGATGTATATAAAGAAAGAAGTATCTTATACAAAAAGTATGCTACAATGATTGTTGATTTGAATAATAAAACTATAGACGAAAGTATCGACTTAATCTACAACGAAATAATGCGAGGTAATAACAATGGCTGATCAACCTTATGTAGTAATCGCCGGATGTGGTAAAGTTGGCGAAAAAATTGTATCAATGCTTTATTCAGAGGGGTTTTTGATTGCGGTAATTGATAAAAATGCCGACAGAATTAATGACCTTGTTAATCAGTATGACATTCGGGGAATTGTTGCTAATGGTGCTTCTGAAGAAGCCCTTGAGGATGCAGAAATAAAAAACGCTGACATGTTCATTGCCGTAAGCAAATCCGATGAACTCAATCTTTTGTGTTGTACATTAGTTAAGGCAATCAAAGATATACCTACAGTTGCCAGAGTACGCACTCCTGTATACACAGAAAGCTTACATCTGCTCAAACAAGCTCTAGGTATAACAATGATTATCAACCCGGAACTCGAGACAGCAATAGAAGCGTCCAGAATTCTTAGCCTTCCTGCCGCCTACGATGTCACTCTCTTAGGTGGTGGCAAAGCTGAACTGGTAAAATTTAAGATTCCACCAAATTGTTCATATATTAACCATACGGTTTCTGAAATTGATAATGCTATTCCTGGAGAATTCATTGTTGCTGCTATACACAGGGCTGATGACAGCATCCATATTCCTGGCGGCGATTTTGTAATAGAGGCAAATGATCATGTCTCTCTAATTGCGCCGAAACAAGTTGTAAGAACCTTCTTCAAGAAAATGGGCATTGAGAACCAAAAGGTTAAGAACTGCATGATTATAGGCGGTGGCAAAGCATCGTATTTCCTGGCAAAAGAATTAATCAAGAATAAGATTGTTGTTAAAATAATCGAAAGAGATCAGGAAACATGTACTATGTTAAGTGAACTATTACCTGAAGCAATTATAATACATGGTGACGGATCTAACGAAGGGCTACTCCTAGAGGAGGGGCTTTCTGAGACTCAGGCATTTGTTCCATTTACAGGAATAGATGAGGAAAATGTTATTCTTGCTCTTCATGCAAAAGCTAATTCCGATGCCAAAATTATTTTGAAACTGGACAGAGGTTCATTCGGAAGAACAATACGTGGTCTGCATGCCGGTACAACATTGTCTCCAAGAAGCATAACTACAGAAGCAATTGTAGCCTATGCCCGCGCAATGAAGAGTGCATCCGGCAGTAAGATAGAAGCTTTGTATCATATGTATGATGAACGTGTTGAAGTATTAGAATTCAGAATAGATCAAACTACAAAAGCCATCAATATTCCTCTCAAGGAATTGTCACTTAAGAAAGGAACCGTTGTTGGATTTATAAAAAGAGACAATGAATTTATCGTTCCAAAAGGAAATGACTGCATCAAACAAGGTGATACAGTCATGGTTATTACGAGAAATCTCGGATTTAATAATATTGATGATATTCTAGACAAATAATACTAGAATAATTCGCGTTCAATATAAGTTGCAATAGGTCCTATATAATCCTCTTTATCATAGAGAGGACTGTATAGGATTCTTTTTTTATTATATTTCTTATCATAGCTTTCACAACAACTAATCAATTCATCTCGCACTCTTTCATCAGCGAATAACTTGCCAGATAAAACCACACGATTAGGTGCAAGTATTGTCATAGAGTTCACCAGCGTTCTTGCGAACAAATCGATTTCTTCCTGGAAATATGTATACACATTTCCAAAATCCTCAACCTTAAAGTCTTTCTTTGACTTCATTGCCTTATAAGAAATCTTAGTCTCTAAGCATCCTCTTCTGCCACATGAACATCTTTCTCCGTTCTTATCAACTATAAAATGTCCAAGTTCTGCACTTCTTCCATGGCGACCTTCATATATCTTATTGTCAATAATAATGGTGCAACCAACACCCGGTCCCCATTTAACGACAAGAATGTTCTCATTCTTCATACCCGTGCCATATACGATTTCTGCCAATGAAAATGCGTCAATATTATTCTCGATAATATAAGAAATACCAGTCTTTTTCTCAAGCAATTCGCATATAGGGACTTCTTTATCCCAGATTCCATAGGCGTGAAGTGAGCTTCCTTTGTCTCTATCTACTTCTCCAGTTACTGCTATACATCCTCCAATTATCTTATCCTTATCTTCTGATAGCTTTGCAATCATATCATTAATTATCCCAGCTATCTCTTCGACAAAGGAATCAGCAGAAGAACTATTTGTCACAAGACTTGATTTGGCTTTAACATGTCCACCAAGATCTGATATAACAACAACAGTATCCTGACTTTCTATATTAACTCCGACTATATATGCATAATCATTGTTAATTCTAAGCTTTACCTTACGTCTTCCTGCACCCTTGTTATCACTCATGGTTCCACATTCCTTAATAAGTCCCATATCAAGGAAATCATTACATATCTGAGTGACAGCTGCTGCAGTAAGTCCGGTTGCTTCAGCAATCTCTTTTCGAGATACATCCTCATGAGAGTTCATGTATCTTAGAATGGAACTTCTATTCTGCTTCTTCACTTGTCCCATGTTTATTCCATTTCTATACATTGAATTCTCCTTCAAATCAATACTCCCGAAGTAGCATATATTACATATTAATACATTCTATGTCAAGCATATCCGCTAAAGCATTTATTTCTGCCGAAACATCTTTGTAGCATACAACAAAATGTGGCTCCCAGCCTTGTAATATAGTATCATTAACAATCTTAGCAGCATCACCTTCTGTCTTAACAACCACAGATGTCCCATTAAATTGTTTTGGTTTATCTAAAGCTTCTCCTTTTGCAACGAAGAATCTAAATTTACCCTTACCATCTAATCCAATTCTAAAGATTGTAACTTCAGCACATTCTTTACTACCAAAGTCTAAAGTTGGACCAATTTTTCTATTACAATGAACACCAACTTCTGCTTTACCATCTTTTGCAAGAGTGCATGCAGCCATTCCACAATGCCACATTGTAATAGTATTCTCTTTCTCATCCATTGATACCGGATCTCCGAAGAATACAGAGCTATTAGATAGCTGCGAACCTACATACATGGACAGTGCTCCATATGTATCTGCCTCACAGCTTGCAACAACTCCCAGGTCATTTAGAAGTGATAATACAGCACACACTGGCGTTCCAAACGCTGTAAAGAAATCAGGCCAACATCTTGATGCAAGTGCTTTAATATTGTTGTTATCCACATATTCCTTATATGCTTTATATAATCTGGCAAAATCAGTCACATTATTATCAGGAATATTCTCAAGTCCAATCATTCTTGACTTTGCATCAGATATGAATTCTTCAACTTCCTCATCAGAATATCCTTTGGCAACATCCATAAGTTCTCTAGCTTCAATAGACTCTAATGTAACACCAAAAGTAGACATCATCTGTGCATCAAGGGCTCTTCCAAAGCCAAATCCCTGTGGTGTATGTCCAATAGCCGCAAGTTTAAGCTCTCTCATAGATGCTTTCACTTTAGCTGCCTTTATTACAGCATCAATTTTGGACTTAACATTTTCTTCAGTAGGACTTCCAAATACATATTGAAATGGCTCTTCTCTAAACGACTTAATTGCATTAGCCGCAGAGTACGCACCAGTAAGTGAATTAAGACGAAGTCTTGTTCCATCAATAACAGGTTCACGAAGTGTCCAAAGAAGAATTGGACTATCAAATCTTTTAAGAACCTGTGATGCATATGCTGCATTTGCAAATGTTATATTCTGAAGCACAATCAAATCAGGGTCTATAGTATCTAAGAACTCATCAAGCAAGTCCACTGAAAGAAGCATTTCAGATGGAACCTTCACATTATCAGTAAGCCCCTTTAACAATTCTATAGACTTATCAAATTCCTTCTTAGCACTTTCCAGATGATATGTTGGTACTCCTATTGGAATATATGCAACTTGAAAATCTTTACTCATTATTATTCTCCCATTTACTATGCGCCACTTCTATACTCCCTTAGTAGTATAGCTCTTTGTTATCTCCGATTATTCCTGGATATGCTCCCTGATCAATAAGTGGCTTTCTGTCAGGATGAGCAATTACCCATTTATTACGTGCAAGCAACAATGTAGTTTCTACATCTTTATCTTCCACATTACGATTAGCAATGTTATTCATTATACTGTCTCTCTCCTTCTTTTCCTTTGGAGACAGAGGAGTGTTGGTTCCTTCAGAAAGAATAACCACATCCTTAAATCCCTCATCACACACCTTAATAGGCGACAAATGAAGTGTAGTCTGATACATCTCTATCATAGTTCCTTTAGGAACAAAGAACACTGTTGCATCATCATTGTTATAATGATAATGCTTAATATCTGTAGAGAGACCCAGCACAAGCATCATATCAGTGACAGCGATATTGATTTCGCTGCACTTATGATACTCAAAACCATTATAGGTAGAATTCCTACCATTACAATAGCCGATTTGAATAGGCATTCCACCATATATAACGCCTTTTATTGTTCTAGCAATATGCGTTAATTCCATAGGTTCAACAGAAGGAACATACACATTTCCCTCTTCAGGGATAGTCGTGTTCTCTTCCATATAAGTAATCAGCTCACTTAAATCATGCCCCGGATGAATACGACCAAACTTCCTGAACATTTCATCAAACACTGAATAAACCTTTACATCATTAACGTCATTTAATCTCTTAAGCATTTCGTTCATATAGCATACCCTTTATCAAATTATAAATCTCTTACAACCTTATATGTAGCAATCCAATCTTCTGGACCATAACCCTTTTCCATAGCAGCTTCATATACTTTCATAGCATTCTCTTCACCAGGAACTTTAACACCGCATTCCTTAGCAAGATTTAGACAGATTCCTATATCCTTATATTCATTCTGTACAGAAAATGCAGTTGTATAATCTTCTGCTGCAAGTGCATCTTTCTTAGAATCAAGATAGAAGTTCTGTCCCCCACCGAATGACACACACTCTGCAAATGTTGGAATATCAATGCCATTCTTGCCTGCAAGAACAAGCATCTCATTAACACCGTTTTGAATCTGTGATACTAATGCATTATGACAAATTTTCATTACAAGACCTGCACCATTTTCACCGAGTCTCTTGATGTTCTCTCCCATATATGAAAGGATAGGAAGAATCTTATCATAAAGCTCCTCATCACATCCTACGAAGATTCCAAGCTTTCCTGCAATAGCAGCTGGCTTAGACTTTACAACCGGTGCGTCCGCAAACTGTGCTCCTGTAGCCTTAACCATCTTAGAAATTTCTACTGATACAGAAGGGTCAATAGTACTCATGTCAATACAAATCTTAGAAGAATCTGTCACCTTAGCAACTTCATCATACACTGCCTTAGAATGTTCTGACTTTGGAACCATAGAGATTATTACGTCAGAATTCTTAGCGACCTCTGTTGAGTTAGCACACTTCTTGGCCCCAACTCCAACTAACTTATCAACCTGAGCTTCATTAAAGTCAAATACGAATACTTCTCCATCGTGCTTCTTGACAATGTTCTCGCACATTGACTCACCCATAATTCCCAATCCTATAAATCCTATATTCATTATCTTACTCCTTTACTATGTAATACTATTCTTGCATCCATGTGGATGCTGGATCTCTGTTAATAAAAGATACGTACATATTATATATTAGTCAGTTACTGTAGCATCCCATGCAGCCTGGAACTTATTCATTCCAAAGTCTGTAAATGGATGATAAATAGAATCCTTATATACTTGAAGTCCGGCTGTTACGATATCAGCACCTGATACTGCACAGTCGTTAAACTGCTTACCATTTCTTACTGCTGCACAGATAATTTCTGTATCAAATCCATAGTTGTCTCTGATTGTACAGATATCTTCAATATACTGTACACAATCTTCACCTGAATTCTCTTTCCATCCAATAAATGGTGAGATAAATAATGATTTATTCTTCATTGGTAAGATAGACTGTGAAGGCGAGAAGATTAGTGTAACATTAGTTCTGATTCCGTCCTTTTCTAGTCTTCTTGCTGCTGTTACACCTGCAAGTGTACATGGAATCTTGATTACGAAGTTAGGACACATTCCTGCAATCTCCTTACCCATAGCTACCATATCATCTGCATTGTCAAGATGTGGATTAATTTCAACAGAGATTGGAAACTTCTCATATCCTTCAATATCCTTCTCTTTAACAAAATCAGCAAATTGCTGTAAAACTTCCTTAAATGGCTTTCCTGATAACTTGATATGATTTGGGTTAGTTGTAACACCATCAATACCAAATGTATCATACGCTTCTCTTACTTCATCAATTTTTGCACTGTCTAAGAAATACTTCATTTCTTTTTCCTCCTAAAAAATATTGTTTATTCTAATTAACCCGCTACTTGTGCAACGCACTGGCCGGCTAGCTGTTGTCTATTTTGCCAAACTCATCAACTCATTGAATCTCTCTGAATCTTTTCTAATAAATACAGGAGGTTCTCCTATTGGTGCTCCAACGATAACCATACCACCGTCGAACTCTTTACCAGAATAAAGGTGTACCCATTCATCTTCCGGAAGATATACCGTCTTAGTAGTTGCTCCCTTGTCTATTACAGGAGCCACTAATATATCTCTTCCAAGTAAGTATTCAAGGGATTCCGTATATGCTCTTGGCTCGTCATAGTGATAGAACAAAGGACGCATAACTGGAGTTCCTTTATTAACATTTTCATCAACAAGTTCTTTTATGTATCCCTTCAGGCGTACGTGTGTGTTGGTGAACTTCTCAAGTTGGTTATATAATTCCTCATCTGCATCAAACTGTACATTCATTACAGGCTGATTACCTTCATGGAATCTATATAATGGTGAGAATGCGTTCATCTCTTCCCATCTAAGAAGAAGCTCTTTATCTCTAGCAAGTCTCTTCTTCATAGTTGTATATCCGCCAACATCTGAATGAGCCATTCCATAACCACTCATTGCAAGAGATAGGGTTGCTGGTACAACCGCTGCGATACCATCATCAAGCGACCAGTCAACATGCTGGTCACCATTCCACATAAGATGTGAATACTTAATCGTCTCAGTATGACCTGCTCTTGTGAAGAAGAATACCTCGCCTTCCTTGCCCGCCTCTGCTATAGCTTCATTGTTAAGCTTTGCCCAGATCGCCGGCCATCTATTATGCATTTCATATGGATCTTCACCACTGTGAAGCACGCAATCTACTGGAAGATATTCTCCGAAGTCAGCCATCCAGCCACTTAGCCCAATTCCAATCATATTATTCTTTATCAATCCTTTATACCATTCATAGGCATCTGGATTAGTAAAGTCAACCATTGCAGCTGGAAATGTTGTAATTGTCACCTGATAATCATTACCATCCTTGTCCTTAACACAATACCCCTTAGCTTTAGCCTCCTCGTAGATATCTTTCTCAAGGGCAATAAAAGGATTAATATATCCTAGGAATTTAATTCCTTTTTCATTCCATTCTTTAATCTTCTCAGGCAAGTTAGAATACTGATCTTCCTTATCATATCTCCAATTCCACATTACCTGATATCCGAACTTAGTACGTCTACAGCCGCACCAATCCTGACTCCATATACCTGCAATCTTGATACCCTTCTTCTCAGCTTCCTCAATCTTTCTATCAATTACATCGCATCCTTCCTGAACTGCAAGAATTGCTCCATCATAAACCCAATCAGGCAGTTGTCTCTGATGACCTAACAGGTCAGATAATTTAGATGACAGTTCTTCAAATGTATCAGCTTTCTTTACTACAAAATGAGGCTTATCCTGAAGATATAATGTAGTCTGATTAAGGACTTTGAAATTAAACTCTGAATAATTATCAATATATACATGCACAAAGTATTTGTCAGAAGAAACGAATGTTGGTTGAGCATAATAGCTCTCAAACTTGTTAAATGGAAGTACCTTCTTTGGCTTCTTGCCAAGTAATTCTCTAATAAGCTTTCTTCCGATTCTATTGGTATTCTGATGCTCTGCTACCCAGATTCTTACATTCTCACCCTTTAAGTCGAACTTAGAATATGTCTCACCACATCCATAGATGTGCTCAGAGGAATTAGCTGCAAAACTTATCCAATATCTATTAATAGCTTCATCATCGCCTTCATATGTTACTTCAATGTCTCCATTATCTTCTGCGACAATAAAGTAATGATCGAGATTTCTCTTAGGATCCTTAAAATGTAGCTTCGTCTTATTACCTTGTGTATTCTCATCAACATAATCAAGTGTTGATTCGTAAGAGAATTCCTGCTTATATACGAAGCTTCCTCTACTCATTGTAAAGTTGTTAGTTCCTTCTCCAACCTTAACTTTCATGTTCAAAAGATCTTTTACAGTAATCATAAAGTCCCCCTTTTGAAATAATTAATTAACAGCTTTAATTAATTATAAATCCCCATTGATTTTTTTTCAAGAGATTTATTTATTGGAAGTGCATTTTGTGAATAATATACTTATTTTCCAGTTTCATTTGTTAATAATAGACAAGAAAAAGGGAACTATCAGTAGGACTGATAATTCCCCATATAACATATTATATAAAGAAGAATATCTTATTCAGACTTAGCTTCATCTCTCTTAGCATTTCTCTCCTCTAGCTCGTTCTTAAGAGCAATAGCGTCCTTCTTACCAATGTTGTATCCGAACTGCATTAGAAGTGCCATTATTAGATACATAATAAATGGTACAAGTGTTGCTAATGTATATATACCATTATTAACCTCCGGTGTCTGCTGTACAACATCTCCGGCGCCTGCCTCGGCAGATACATAACCGATAACTCCAAGTAAAGCATTGAATCCAACACCTGCTACTGTCTGACCCATCTTTCTGAAGAATGAGAATATAGCATAGGATGTTCCTTCCTCACGCCGACCTGTAAGCTTGTCCTGATAATCAATGGCATCTGAGACGATAGCCCATACCTCCATGGTGAAGAATGAAAGTCCAATTCCTGTTAGGAACAAGAATCCCATGAATATATACGGATTAGGAATCTTCCAAATAAACATTACCAGATATGCACCCGCTGCAATAAATGCACCGAATCCACACAACTCTTTCTTACCGAACTTCATAACCAATTTGTTAAGGAACGGTATTGAAAGCGCCATTGGTAAGTATGTTGCAATAGGTACAAGAGACTGAAGTCCCGGCATCTCATAGTAGTTCTTAAGAAGATATCCGTTAGCTGTATTAGTGAACATATTACCTGCAATAAGAAGCATACTTGCAAGGGATAATGTTACGAACGGACGGTTCTTCATAAGAGAAGCCAATGTCTTGCCCACAGAGCTCTCGCCCTTCTTCTTGGCAGGTGCAATAATATTCTCTCTTGTCAATCTATAGTTCAGCTGATATGCAACGATCTGGAATCCAACGATTACAAGTGTAGCGGCAAAAAGCTTGTGTCCATCAAGGTATTTTGCTCCATTAGCTGCAACAGAGTATACTACTAATGGGAAAATAACAGAACCTGCCATCTGTCCGATACCTGCACCAACTGTACGAGCCATAGACAGTGTAGATCTCTCCTTTATATCGTTAGTCATAACGGTTGCCATTGAACCATAAGGAATATTAACACCTGTATACATCATTCCATAGAAGATATATGTAATGTATGCGTAAATAAGTAACTGCGTTGATGACATTCCGAACCAGTCATATACCGGTAAGAATAACAGCACCAACGAAATCATCATCGGGAATGAGAAGAAATAAATCCATGGACGAAAACGTCCGGTCTTCCTAGGCTTCAAATGATCGAGAATACTTCCCATAATCGGATCATTGATAGCGTCCCACACTCTCGCTACCAGGAACAAAATAGCAATCTGTGCTGCGTTAATACCGAAAACGTCAGTATAATACATATTCAAAAATGAACTGATTACACCAAACGCCAAAACCCCACCGGTATCACCAAGCGCATAACCTATAACGTTCTTAGCGGTCAGCTTGTTCGGGTTTGCTTTTACATTTGTAGTTGTCGTTGCCTCTTGCATTATAACGTCTCCTCCTTTTTATAAAATTAATTAATGGAATTAACCAATTAATTAATCGGTTTAATTAATTATATTGTTACTAATTTTTTTTTTCAAGATTTTTATTTTATTTAAAAATATTTTTGTGCATACTTCACTTTTTTAATAATGCAATTTGTACATATTAGACAATGCCTTTTCTTTAATTTTCAAATAACTCCATTAAGTGACTGTTTATTATGCTACTTCCTTCATGGACTGAGTCATTTTCTCCTTCATCTGGTTCTCCACAAATGTCTACTCCTATAAGAAAGCGTTTGTCTAGTATATATTCTATCCATCTATCCAACTCAGTGAGATTCATATCCCCCTGATCCCAATTAGTTGCAATTATAGAATCATCTAATACATCCTTATCAATCGACATATATACAGGCAAATTACTCTCATCCAATTTTTTCGGAGACCTTACAACAAGCGCCTTTTCCCTATGCTCTCCCAGATCCGATAGTTCATAAACCAGATCAGTATCCGTTCCTATCATATATACTCGCTTAAGATGAGAAATACTAATTAATGCATCCCTTACCCAACTTCCACATGACATGAGTGATTCAAACATAGAGGCTTTACAATCTGGGTGTTTATCAATTAGAATCAGTTCAAAATCTCTCGGGATTTTCTCAAGAAAAAGATATGTAAGATAATGAAAATTTCCGGAATCAATAAAATGAACCCCTCTGGCATCGACACCTTTTAATCTTTGGCGAAGTACCTTTAAAGCCTCATCTTCAACATAGCAATTTATTCCTTTAATATCACTACAGTCTATAAATTTTTCAGAATTAATATAAGGCCTACAAAAGTTCTCTCTTTCATAGACCTTTGACATACTTATTAATGTAACATTTCTCATAACCAATCCCTATTTCTCATCATCCTTAAGAGCCCTAACTCTTAACTCAAGAAATTCTCCCACTTCTGCATTGTAAACTCTCTTGCCAACGAATTTAGCGACTTTGGCAATAGCTGCTTTATTTGCTGCTTCATCATCACAATCGCCTTCTAATTCAAACATATACAATTTCTTACCATTTAATTCATTATATTTAAAGAAACCCGTTCTTTTGACATTGTATTTATGAACAACATCATCCAAAGGATCGTCTTGAGTCTCTCCTTCTTCCAGTTCACAATAAAGGGTGATACAGAAGTTCTCACCTCTTCTGTATTTGTAAAATGAATCTTCAACTTTACCATACTTCGCCAGGTTATTATACTTTTTTAAAGCCACAGTTTTTCTTACTATCATATGGCCACCTCCCACAACAAGTACAGCACCTCTCCTAATTTAAGAATACCATACTTTATCAATTATTCTCAACATTTTTTCTTCAAATTCCTTATTATTTATAAGATTTTCACCTGTATTATTATGTAAAATTAATTTAAGGAAAACAGACTCTTATAATTTATATCGGATTAATATATCAACGAATTTACGAAAAGAAAAATGATTAGCGAAAAAAAGCAAAAATTCTCACAAACAAATATAGATAACCGCCAAAAAGGTATTATCTGCATAATAATTGCCGCCCTTGGATTCGCATTTATGAATCTGTTCATCAAGCTATCCGGGGATTTGCCGGTATTTGAAAAAGCATTCTTCAGAAATCTGATAGCGGCATTTGTAGCTTTATTTATTATGCTAAAAAATAAGATTCCGTTTAGTACGGGTAATGGAGGTTTGAAATATCTTATTCTTCGTTCATTGTTCGGCACCCTGGGAATATTTGCCAACTTCTATGCAATAGGAATGATTAATATAAGCGATGCTGCCATGCTTAATAAATTATCGCCTTTCTTCGCAATCATTTTCTCAATATTCCTACTTAAAGAAAAGCCAAAATCATTTCAAGTACTATGCGCTATAGCTGCCTTTATAGGAGCCGTCTTTATTTTGAAACCAGATGGGAACATATTAACATCCCTTCCCGCATTAATAGGTCTTTCAAGTGGTGCTTTTGCAGGATTAGCATATACTTATGTGAGACTTTGTAGTTTCAAGAAAGTACCTGGACCTGTTATTGTATTGTTCTTTTCAGCGTTCTCATGTATAGCCTGTGTACCATTTATGATTATCAACTTTAAACCTATGACATTAGAACAGCTTGCATTTCTATTACTTACAGGAGTGTCAGCATCTATTGGGCAAATATTTATTACCAAGGCTTACACATATTCCCCAGCCAGCGAAATATCAGTATATGACTATACCAATATTCTATTTGCAGCACTATTGGGAATGCTTTTCCTTGGGGAATTCCCAGATGCCTTCAGCCTAATTGGTTATGCAGTCATTATTGGTGCAGGAGTCGTGATGTTCTTTATCAATAAGAAGAAGGCTAGTGCATAACATGAGCATACATTTTAGCCACATCCTCACTCATGTTAACTGGTTCTAGCTTTATGTCCGGATGCTTCCTGGCGAATACAACAAATATCTGATGTGCAAATCCCTGTCCCATCCACTGAATTCCATCGAAGTCTATTTCAACTTCTTTGAATTCTTCTAGCCTATTACATACTCTCTTTGCTTGAGATCTCGAAACAGGAGATGCGTCAAATATATTCTTTAAAGGAACCTTTGTTTTCACAAATCCTCCTTCTGTGTTAGCATATAAATCAAACACTTCTTGTGGATTCCTCTGGGTAAAATTTGACAAGCTCATATATACTCCCGTTCCTTCTGTGTTTGTTTGTGCCAAATTCATTATCTTACTGTTTCCATATTTATTATTTGAGAAGATTTTTCCACTTGATACAATAAAGAAATCATCTACCATTTTCGAACTAAAAAAAATACCCTCACCAGAGTGATTTTCAATATCTGTGGTCAGTTTCCCTTTAAACAATTCACCGATAGCATCATCTATTGTATTAAATCCAAAATAATCTTTAATTTTCACAAATATTCCTATTCCATCATCTAATATTAATACCTGTGTATCTATATAACTCTGCTCAATAATTAGCTTGAAATTCTCGGCTTGTGAATGGTCAATTACATTATTAATCATTTCACTTATAACATAACTCCAGATATCTTTGACATTTTGACTTAGATTTTCAATCAGATTATATAAACAATGCTCATACACATATGTATCATTATCCATCTCTTTATCAGATCGACTATATTTATATTCATACTTTTTCTTTACTAACTCATATTCTCCTCTTTTTACACGTTTTATTATGCCTTTATCAACTAATTCATTAATATATGTATGTACTGTATTCTGATTAATATCAAAAGCTTCAGCTACTATTTTAGATACCCCATCACAATTTTGTTGTATTTTCTCAAGCATGTATATGATGATAGACTGTTTCTTTTCGTCACTAAATCTCATAGCTTTACCCTCCTTTATTCTACAATACTACATCTCTTTTCGTTTTAAGTCAATTTTTATTCGTTTTAATTGCAAATTTATTCGTTTTGCTTGGGTTTAAAACGAATTACTATTAAATCATTTATATGGCTTACTTTTAATGTATTAAAGTGCAATTAACTGAGGGGGCGTGGCGCCTATAGTATAGACTTTAATGCACAAAAAATCCCTCGCATTTCTGCGAGGGATTGTAATCTCTTCGATATAAAATATATCATAGTGAAATACACAGAAGCCAGACTACATCTTTGTTATCAAAGTCACAAAGATATCATCTAGCCAGGAAAGCAAAAATACTAATCCGCTCTTAAACCATCTTTTTTTCTTATAACTGTTTTCAGGCGAATAACTGTACCCATAAAAAATACTATCATTTTCTTCATCATAATGATATGAAGTCAATCTCTTAAGTCCGGTAATATCTATCACGGTCAAAGAGTATTTTTTCCCATTTATTGTAGGATAATCATCAATTTCATATTTGTATTCATAATGTTTTCCGTCAGATGTATATTCATTAATTGTTCCATCTCTGTTAATCTCTATAACATCATTATCATCATTCTCCCATGTGCCAATAAATTCTGAGCCTTTGCTACAGCCACACCCACAGGTGACGAAAAACACTCCCATACATATCAATACAACACACATTACCCTATATCTCATACTCTACCTCCGTCCTCGTATCATTACAATAATACCCCATGGAATTATAACAAATCCCAAACATACAGCAAGGTGGACATTGGTGCATAGGTGTCCACCTTTGCTATACAAATATATATAATAATAGTATTATTATGATACAAACAGAAATAGGAGGAAATATTCTATGCAAGAATACTCAATTGAAATCAAAGAAGTTCTATCTCGTATTACTAAAGTTAATGCCGAAAGTCTTGAAGAAGCATTAACAATCGTCTCAGATAAATACAAATCTGAAACGATTGTTCTTGATGATGATGATTGTGTGGAGAGTATGATTGTGCCGTATGATGAATATGAATAAATACTACTACTCATGTTTACTACTGAACATATATAATCATTTTTATCCTTTCTTGACCTAAAACATCCTAAATTGCATCTTTTAGATTAATTGCTTCAATCAACTCCAAATACTCTTTTATAGAATTCGATATATGCCAAAACAATACAGGCGGAATCGCATTTCCAATTTGTCTGTATGCATCCGTCTCGCTTCCAGCAAATCTAAATTCATCTGGGAACGACTGAATACGTGCCGCTTCTAGTGGGGTAAAACGTCTATACAGTTCTTTCTCTGGATTTACTAGCAATACAGGATCTCTTGAATTTAAACTCATCTTTGCTAAATGACTTGTAACTGTCAAGCATGGTTTATTCAAATCCTGATATAATCCTCTCTTCATGTTATTCTTAGCATTTTTCATTCCTTGAACTGCTCTCTCCGAGAAATAATACTTTTCCTGCTTAATCGCAAGCTCTGGAACTGCTACAGACAAAGGAACCCAATTATTCTTATTAGTCTCCTTAGGAAAGCTATACTCCATAAGACCAGCCAAATCATTTCTAACACCCACAATTATAACTCTTTCTCTTTTTTGTGGAACACCATAATCTGCAGCATTAAAAAGCTTTGCATATGTCGTATAGCCCACTTCTTCAAATGCTTTTATTATTCTTTTAAAAATTTGCCCTTTATGTAGCGTCATCATACCCTTTACATTTTCGGCGATAAATACCTTTGGTTGTTTGTCTTTTACAACTCGAACCATCTGCTTATATAAATTAGCTCTGTCATCGAACGGATCTTTAGTTGGATTTACTGTACTAAATGACTGACAAGGGAATCCTCCCACTACAATATCACATTCCGGTATTTCATCCGAACTGGTCTCACATATATCTTTACACACAACTTTTTTACAAGTAAAGTTTTTCATATGTGAATTTAGTGCCTTTTGATCGATATCTGTTGCATAAACTAATTCAAATGGTAGTCTATTATATTTTCGTTTATTGTAGGTAAAGTTACCTATAATACCCTGATCAGCTCCACCGCATCCTGAAAATAACGAAACTACTTTATACATTTTTCTTAATCTCCTCTATAACTATTTGATCAATTGCATCTTTGCCAAAATCAATTCTATAGGTAAGTGGCACTACATCAATTTTATTTTCTATTTGTTTCTTATGTATGTTGTTAATTACATACATAAGCACACGCCCTCTTACAAAATAGACTCTATAAATGCAATAAAACTCTCCATGCTGCTGTGCTGCGATCCATTCATTTCTCGTAATATTGAGGGTGTCCATCCAATATGCATCACTTAGATCAGGTTCCGTTACCCTCTTTGTAGATTTAACCTCAATGTACTTTGCAAAATCCGCCTTATCGCCTGCTTCTGCTACTACTGACTGAATATCGTATCCCAAGCCTCTGGTCTTACCTAAAGCTAATACTCTATTTACAAGTCTTGGATTAAACTGAAATACACGACGCTTTTCGTATTCAAGAACAAACGCTTCTCCCTCATCACCAATTTCAACGGTTGATTGTCCGGAATCCTTTTTCTTTGTAGGCAGCTCATCAGCAACACCCAAAGCTCTCGCAGTCGTATCAAATTGCTGTACTTTATCACTTAATTTTCCATAATACACTGTCCAATCCACTTCGAATCGTTTTCGTCCATCGACCTCTGATAAATCATATGCATACACATCAAAGTTTGGGGCTTTATTCCAATCCGACGCAAAAATCTGAATCGCATCTTTTTCATTTTGATTTAACCAAACTTCTCCTAAATTGTTGGTGTAAACAAGGTTGGCTAATTCTAAATAGTTTATCTGCTCATTAATGTGCTGATAGTTGTATGATGATGCCTTGCCTTCAGTTTCTATTTTTCTTTCAATACCGTTGTTTCTATCTTCCTCTATAGCCTCCATAACTTCTTCTGGAACTGCAATACCCTGTAACACGTCCAATGAATTTAGTATGTAAAATCCAATTTCTCTTTTTGACAAAATCAAATGCTTGTCTGCCGCCAATTGCAATATCCTTAATAAAAAAGCATTAGGTCTGATAGATATTTTATTGTCTAACAACGGTTGAAAAGTTTGCGGTTTTTGCATTCCGTTTGGAAACTGCATTTTGTAGCATAAATCTTTAAAAAAAGCCGGCTGATCATTATCTTTCAAGAACTTCTTGGTTCTGTCCGATGCGTATACATATCCATCATCTTCTACATAATACATTCCAAATAGTTTTCCTGCAATTTCTGTTCTGTGATTGTCCAAGGTCTTCTTTAACCTTTTATCCGTTGATAAATATGGTGCTAATAACTCATTAAACTTTTTTGAAAAATCCTCTGAGGTGCAGGGTGTAATATCATCAATTACTTTCGCATATGCAGGTAATAAATCATCTATTTCTTTCTGTGATTTTCCTCTAATAATGATACACCGGAATTGATTTAGACGATTATACAAAAGCTCATCCCCTTTCTATTACATCAATAACTTGTTTTGCTATAGCTTTTGCCATTAACGGTGGCACTGCATTTCCTACTTGTTTCAATTGACTTGTCTTAATTCCAATGAATTCAAATTTGTCTGGAAAAGACTGTATTCTTGCCGACTCCCTAACAGTAGGAACTCTATTCTCCTTATAGTGGAAATGATGATTATGCCCAGTATCAATTGTAAAACAAGGCTTTTCGCTATTCATTCTTGTCCAAGCAATATTTACTCTTCTTGTATCTTGTAATTCTGTCGGTAAGTCTTTATAGTTCCCCCCATCAGGAACCATAGCAATAATCTGCTTTGTTTTTTCTTTATGAATTGTAATAGAGTGATTTTTTATTGATAAGCTATCCTTTCTCATCATTTTTTGATAATCATTGCTTGGTGGTAACTGATAGTCTATATCCTCCCCTAAAGATATATCATCCGGAACAAAATCTAAGTCTGAAATTGCATCTTTGCATGTAATAATCTTGTTTAAACCATCACCATATGTTGGTGTTGGAAACAAAAACTCAACACTTGAATCGAAAAAATCTTTATTCAATCCCACAAAAAAGACTCTTTTTCTTTGCTGTGGTACGCCATACTCTTCTGACGATAATTGTTGCATTTTTACACTATATCCAATTGCTGAAAAGTCACTTAAAACTTCTTCCTTGACCTTACCACCAAATAATCTAATTAATCCTGGAACATTTTCCATAACAAACACTTTTGGGCAAATTTCAGATACTAAGTTGACAAAAGACTTATACAACTTATTTCTTGGGTCATCTATCATTCTTTTTCCTGAAACTGAAAAACCTTGACACGGTGGTCCTCCTATGATTACATCAATTTCACTTTTTTCACATTCAGCTTTTTTTAGTATTTCATCTACGCTAACCTTCGTTATATCATCATTTATCACGCGAGCATGTGGAAAATTATGTTTGTATGTAATGATTGCGTCTTTCCACATATCAATACCTAAAACCATTTCGAACCCAGCTTCTTGAAATCCATATGAAAAACCACCACACCCACAAAACAAATCTACAGCTATCAATTTGTCATCTTTCATGTTCACTAATTCTTCCTCATTATTACTATCATTTGATTATATGTATTATCCAAAATTGCCCGATTTCTAATCAATCAAATCTTTTTTCTAGCATAACATTTATAATTTGCACTCTACTTTAATATATTATTATTTTTATGCCTAGATAAATTATATTCATTTTTTATTACGATTTCTTACACTATTGTATTTATTAAAGTAATTTGCATTAGCAGAACATTTGTTCTGTTTAATTATAGTCCTACTATATTGATAACGCAAGAAATATTTTAAAAAATACAACACATGTAATATATTGTCACCCATATACCTTCTACTTACACGCCTTATTTTACCCCAACCAATAAACAAGCTATATGACCAATCTTCATCCATAAAATCTCTGTTTTGCGCGTTTTTTACTAACGCTTTTCTTTCACTTACTGGATTACCATTTTTTAAGATCAATCACTAATATACCTCCGTACACAGAGTTCTGATTACCTTGTCACTTTTGGGTACAGCCTCTGCATAATTACGTATTTTCTCTGTGTTTAATTGTGGCAAGATTTTGCGGTAATTTCCAAGAATCTTTTTATAGTAATTAAAGGGAAGTTTGCTTTTGTATCTTACAAGTTCTACAAGCATACGTTCTCGATCAAATATTAGCAAATCATACCCTTTATACTCCAATCTTGTATTCCCTTGTGCAAGAATATCTCCCGGCATAAATATCTGCTTCACACGTTTATCCGATATAGGTGCGACTTCTCTTTTTGTTGCCATGGTTCATAAATCCGGTACTACATCTGTAAATCCATACAAATAAAAGGCTGTATCCATCGTAATAACCGCTCTAGGGTATTTATATGACAAGATAACCAGTTCAGGAACGTATTCTTTCTCTGAGAAAATACCTTTCTCTATGCGAAAAAGTTTTCCTTCAACGATAAGCCGATTTATATAATAGTCTGACCCATATTCTTTTATACATTCAGCACGTGTTCTTAACATAATAATTCCTCTTTGATAATCATCTGCATTTTGTTATGTTTTGCATAATCTCGCTGAAATTATATTATCATATACTCGCATAGTCAACTCTCTTTTCAATTTGGAAAGAAAACCTAGCGTTTTTTCGCTATCTTCTGTGTGGAATGGGGGGTGGGTGCAAAAGTATTCTCATGCTTATTGATTCAAGCTTAGTATATGTTAGTAATTGATTCAGTGAAGGAAATTTCCGGCAGGGACGCCGGAAATAGGGGGTTCGCTGCCGGGATGGCAGATCGAACCCCGGTTCCTGTCCACATATTGCAGACTATGTTACCTCAATTACTTACATATACTTAGCGAAGAATCACCAAAGTATGAGAATGCTTTTGCACCACCCCATCCCACACTCAGAAGGCTATATTTCATACAAAAAATCCCTCGCAAAACCATGAGGGGATAATTTGTCTTATTATCTTTTTGAGAAAGAAAAATAATGTTTTTAGAATCGTGGTACACGACTGGTGGTAGCTTTGCAGACTTACAATAAGCAAATGAAACATCCATTAATTTTGTCGTCAATTACATTCCTGAGGTTTTATATTCTTCACCAGTATTATTCTTATAAGTTTCTTCAATCTGCCAAACGACTAATTCTAATGCTCTACGTTTTATTAGGTCGTTCTCTTCCTTTGCGTGTATACCATCATGAATCATTTTCATAGTATTCCAATCAGCTTCAAAACTAGCTCGCTTTAAATCATTCGGATACACGGACCACATCCAACTGCGAAAATCATGTATATCTGCCGAGGAGCTTCTCGTTATAGCATTAATCCAATCTGTTGGTTCAGCCAATGAAAAAATGACCTGATCCTCTATATAACGTTTGTTCCCTGATTTGACATAGGTGTTCAAGCCATCAACCCATGTATCAAGTAACAATATATCACGTAAACTAGCGCGTTTATATTTTGCATTATGAAGCTTAATCTCTTCATTTATCTTTGTTGCAAAAGAAACGGCTTTCTTGTATATATTTTCTTCGTTAAAATAAAACTTATCAATGGTTATCTCACCCGTATAATTACAATCCTTTAGGTTCTTAATCATAGCAGAAAGAACACGTTGAGAAAATGATTCTTTAAAACCTATTTCTTCTAAACTTGACATAAGGCTTAGAATCTTGACATATATAGACATGGGATATCCATCCCTTTCCAGTTTCGCGATCATTTCTTCCAAATAATCCTCGCATACGTTCTGAGTTAAATAATAGTAATTATTATACAGTTTACTGTAGGGATCGTCCGTATCAATGTGAGCCATATAAAAATCTTTTATTCCGCTTATTTCATTGATAAAACTTTCAGAATCATACTCCCCACTCTCAACATATGCTTTTATCGACAGAGCTAATGGCTTACTGCTTGAGGATGACAAAAAAACAACATCATCTTTCGGCGCAATATAGTTGCTTTTATATTTCGCAGCAAAATCAAAGCATTCCTTCACAACATAATCCTCTATCTTTTCCTTATACTCTGGATCAATTGATAGAGTATTTAGCTTTACTATCAAAAAGTTGACTTTTGACAAGAAAAATTGAATTGTACGCAGATTATGATGCGATAAATTATCCATCCTATGACTTATAAATGCAGTATTTCGTCTTATTATATTCCTAACATCTTCCTTGTAACCTGTTTTGTCAATCAGTGTGTCAATAATATGCATGTAGTCTGCATCGTACCTCAGCGTAACCCCTATTAACTTCTCTCTAATCTTTTTATAATCTTCATTCGATTCTGCCATAGGAAAAAGCTCGTTTCGACGGTATTCCAATTCACTTAAAGTTAGTTTTTTATTTGAATTCTGATGCCTTTGACCTAACCAATACTTAAACTGATTTTTTTCTTCATATGCCGGCCAAAGAACCCCATCATTAAGCGCCACCATGTATTGCTGTTCAATTCTATCTGGAACAATTTCTGTTGATATTTCTTTTTCGTTTGCAACTATAATTACTTTGGCTCCATCATGTTCCACCATGCCATTTATGAAACCAAAAATTTCGTTTAGATTGCAATTACACCTTTCAAGATCATCGAAAATAAAAACATATGATCTTGTTCTAATCCAATCTAATGCAACATCAAACAAGGACTCTTCTGGAAAAACCCTTTTTGCAAGTCCACCCAAAATTTTCTTTGTGCTTGAAGCAGCCGAATCAAGCACCATATTAGTATATATACCATCTTCGTTTTCTTCCTTTTCTCCACCATGTTTTTCCTTGCCTTTTTTTGCTTTGTTTATCTTACTGGCAAATTCCCACACTAAGTTTTTTTGCACATCCTCTATAGATTGGCAGCCGTAAAGTGATACATACATAACTTTCCGCTGGTTTTCTCCCACTCTCGCTTGTTCGATCGCTGTCTTCAATTCATTTTTTACAAAATATGTTTTCCCGCTGCCCCATTCACCGTCAATTAAAACAGCATAATTGTATACATTATCTTGAAGATATCGTTCTATCTCCTTTACTATGTCTGTACCCTTCATATATAAAATCACCTCGCACAATACTAAAACTATATATATTTCAACAAAAAATCTGTAATTCCTATAATAGAAAAACCGTTCTCATCCAGGGTCTCGCCAATCGGTCTATTTACAACGAGTATCTTTTGTATCTGATCATTCAACTTAAAATAAGGGCGTATTTCTCTTTCTCGTGTATCTGCGTTAGAAATATCGGCAGTAACCTGGATATAAAGAGATCTCAGACCTTTAGTCGCGTAGAAATCAACCTCATTATTCTTACGAACTGATTTCCCATTTTTATCTTTTTCTACAGTATCAAACGCCCCAACATTAACAGAATATCCATTATAACAAAGTTCGTTATAGACAATGTTTTCAAGCATTTGTCCTTCATCAGGAAAGGCAAAATTTAAACGAGCATTCCGCAATCCAGTGTCAATAAAATAATACTTTCTTAGTGCGCCAATTTCTTTTCGCCCCTTTAAATCATAACGTTTAGCCTCACGCAAAAGGAAAGCATCTTTAAAGTAACCAATATAGTTTTCTACCGTCTGCTTGTCAATATTTTCATGTCTGACACTTTCAAACGTATTGGCTATTCTTTCAGAATTAAGTAGTGAACCTGTTGAAGAACTAATAATATTACATAATTCATCTAACGCTTCTCCCCTTTTCAACTGATTCCTTTCTACAATATCAGCAAAATATGTTGTAGTGAATAATCTCTTTAGATAGTCTTTTCGCTCTTCGTCACTTTTTAGTACAGCCAATGGCATTCCTCCGTATTGCATATATGAATATAATGCTTCTATTGCAGAACCTCCGACATACCCATAGTATTCTTCAAATGAGAGCGGAGAAAGATTTATGTTTGTTGCCTTATCTCTAAATTCAGTAATTATATCTGAAGACAGCATTTTAGAATTTGATCCCGTCACATATAAATCTATATTCTTTTCTCTTGATAGCCCAAGTACAACATCAACGAATGATATTACTTCGGTATCATTAGCATCCGCTAAAACATGTTTACCACCAGTGAAATTAGGATTTATTATAGAATATACCTTCTGTATTTCATCTATAAAAATATAGTAATTATCTTTTTCTTTGCATTTTTCCCTTATATAAACTCCTAGTTCTAAAGGGTCACGATACTTACTATTTTTATCATCATCCAATTCCAAGATAATTATCCTGCTCTCCGGAATATTCTCCGATAGCAAGTATTCTCTATAGATTTCTTTAAGAAGAAAGGATTTTCCACATCTTCTCACACCTGTTATCACCTTCGGAAATCCGTTATTTTTAGCATTAATCAACTGTTTTAGATATCTATCTCGTTTTATCATATAATCTCCTAAATTGTAGAATTCTACAGTTTTGTCAATTACATTTTATCACATTATGTTTTTATAATCTACAAAATTGTAGAGTTCTACAGTTTTGTAGATTATGGCACTGCCTTCTGTGTGGAATGGGGGGTGCAAAGGTATTCTCATGCTTATTGATTCAAGCTTAGTATATGTTAGTAATTGATTCAGTGAAGGAAATTTCCGGCAGGGATGCTGGAAATAGGGGTTCGCTGCCGGGATGGCAGATCGAACCCCGGTTCCTGTCCACATATTGCAGGCTATGTCACCTCAATTACTTACATATACTTAGCGAAGAAGCACCAAAGTATGAGAATACTTTTGCACCACCCCATCCATTACTCAGAAGACAGTATCATATACAAAAAACCACCGCAGGAACTGCGGTAATCACAAAAAAATCCCCCGCAAAACTGCGAGGGAATGATTTGTTTTATTATCTCTTAGAGAACTGTGGTGCACGACGTGCGCTCTTCAAACCGTACTTCTTTCTTTCCTTCATACGAGGATCTCTTGTTAAGTATCCGGCTGACTTAAGTGTTGGTCTGTAATCAGCATCAACCTCAAGTAAAGCTCTTGCAATACCATGTCTGATTGCACCGGCCTGTCCTGTGTATCCACCACCCTTTACGTTAACAAGCACATCATACTTATCAACTGTATCAGTAGCAACGAGTGGCTGTCTTACAACAACCTTAAGTGTCTCAAGACCAAGATATTCATCAATATCTCTTTTATTTATTGTAATCTTACCTGTTCCAGGTACAAGATATACTCTAGCAACAGATGATTTTCTTCTTCCAGTACCATAGTACTTATTGTCATTCTTCTTAGCCAATTTATCTTACCTCCTAATTAAAATGTTAAACTCTCTGGTTTCTGTGCCTGATGTTCATGATCAGGACCTGCATATACGAATAACTTCTTGTACATAGCTCTTCCAAGAGGTCCCTTAGGAAGCATTCCCTTTACTGCATGCTCAATAACTCTTTCAGGATGTTTCTCAAGCATTGTCTTAAGGTTAGTCTCTTTCATACCACCAACATATTCTGAGTGATGATAATAGATTTTCTGGTCAAGCTTCTTACCAGTAACCTTAATCTTCTCTGCATTTACAACGATTACATAATCGCCACAATCTGCATGAGGTGTATATATAGGCTTTTTCTTACCTCTTAATACGTTAGCAATCTCTGATGACAGACGACCAAGTGTCTGACCTTCAGCATCTACTACATACCATTTTCTCTCAACTTGAGATTGATTAGGCATATAAGTCTTCATCATTATTTCCTCCTTAATAGTAAAACAAGGTTAGCATTCCATTTATCAAATGTCCAAAAATAAATTTCCTGCTATTTATTTGTAAAAAGAGCACTTCGGGGCTAGTGAAATGCCACTTCTTCACAATGTCAGCTTGAATATTTTACAACAGAATATACTTGTATGTCAACTGTTATTTGCTTATATTAGTCAAATACCAATATTCCCCTTATTATATGTTCAGTTTTTTAACCATAGCTATCTCCTTAGCATACCCTGCGTCATCATTAGGTGTCTCTAAGATAAAGGGCTTACCTTGAAGAAGTGGATGATTGATAACTTTTGTTAATGTATCAATTCCTATATGTCCTTCTCCCAGCTTGGCATGGCGGTCTTTATGGGCTCCCCTATCATTCATACTGTCGTTAAGATGAATCGCCTTGAGCCTTTCAAGTCCTATTATCTTATCGAATTCTTCCAAGACTCCGTCTAAGTTATTCTCAAGGTCATATCCGCCATCCCAAGTGTGACAAGTATCGAAGCACACTCCCAGCCTATCGGACAGCTCAACCCTTTCTATTATATACTGAAGCTCTTCAAAGCTTCTTCCTATCTCACTGCCTTTACCTGCCATAGTTTCAAGAAGAACCGTTGTTGTCTTAGCCTCCGGCAGAGCTGCATTAAGAGCTTCTATAATAAATGCGCTTCCTTTCTCAACCCCCTGTCCTACATGAGAGCCCGGATGGAAATTGTAATACTGATTAGGCGTATATTCCATTCTCTTAAGGTCATCTATGAACATATCAAGGGCGAACTTCCTGATATTCTCCTTATCAGAACACAGATTCATAGTATATGGAGCGTGGGCAACCAGTGTGCCGAAATTATTGTCAGCCATATATTGCATTAGTGATTCAGCATCCTTTTCATCTATATCCTTTGCCTTACCACCTCTTGGATTGCGTGTAAAAAAGGCAAATGTGTTGCCACCCAGCTTAGTTGCCATCTTCCCCATCGCCATATATCCCTTAGATGCCGATAAGTGATTTCCTATATATATCATAATCTTCCTCCTATCAATTATTGTACTGCCGGTCTGACTTGTATTGAATATACTTTTCAAAGCCTTTGCGAAGCACTTAGTCTGTTCGGAGACGAGCAGGCTTCGAGTACGCAGCGCAGGGCTAACTTCATAGGATATTAAGATGCCCATATCTTATACATTTAATAAGCGATTACACGCTGCCCGAGCAGACGCACAGCAGAAGCCGTAAGCGAGACGAACGAAGAGACTTAGTAGCGAAGCAATCAGCTTGAAAAGTGTATTCAATACAAGTCATTCCATGCTTAGAATACAACCTTAAACTCTATACTTTGCGTATCATAAGACCTTGCACTAATCTTCGCCTTATGGCTTTCTGCTATAGCTTGCGCAACGGAAAGTCCTATTCCAAACCCACCAGTCTTAGAATTTCTTGACTCATCCATTCTGACAAATCTTTCAAAAAGTTCATCGTGTCGACCTTCTTCAATTTCATCAACGGAATTACTTATGGTCAGCACTTTACCTTTGCTGTTTTTCTTAAATGTTACATCAACATTTCCACCATCATTAGAATACTTAAATGCGTTATCTATAAGAAGAGAGATCATTTCTATAAGATTATCTGAGTCTCCCTTGAGACTAATACCCTTCTCAACATCTATACTATATGTCTTATTCATTTTGATTGCTATTGGCTCGTAAGACTCTGCCACTTCTTCAAACAATTCCGATGCGTTTAAGTCCACAAATTCTCCTGTTCTTGTGCCTTCATCCATTCTCGAAAGCATAACCATTTTCTCTGTAAGATTTGTCAACCTATCAGCCTGCTTTACAATACTCTGTGTCCATTCAGACTCTCCATTTTCCATCTCGATAATTTCTACATTAGCTTTAATAATTGCTACAGGCGTTTTGAGTTCATGGCTTGCATCTGTTATAAAACGTTTCTGCTTATCGTAACTTTCAAATACGGGCTTTAAGAAAATCCGTGATAGAATAGCTGATAATATAAATACAAGTATTTCACCAGCAACAGTAACAATTATACTTATAATTAGAAATGTTCTAAAGGAAGAAATATCTCTCTTACAATCTAAGAACACATACATCTTATTACCATCTACATCAATCTGACGATACATGTAGTCATCGTATATTCCCTTTACACTTCCTTTATCATACAGTTCTTTTGCATAGCTAATTGCACTATCCTTTGATATTGCTGCTACATTCAATAGATTACTAGATATATAATCGCCACTATCTGAAAGCGTAACGTTAAAATATCTCGTTTCAAAAGGAGTTTCTTCATTAATAGCATTATTGCCGAAATTATAAAATGTTCCTTTCTTATCCCTCTTTTGTCCCATGAATCCACTCTGATAATTCGGCATCTGTTCCATTTGTATGTTTTGCTTTTCACCTGACACATTGGTAGTATTCTCTGGCGTATTAATCTCATTGGTACCCGGCATATTACTTCCCTGATCTAATTTGGGAAACTCGCCATTATTAGATGCCAATATATCCATCTTCTCATTTGCATTACTATATACATTACTATAATTAACCAGATTAATGATACCCATTATAATAAGAAAAACAGCAGTAACAGATATCATTGTAATTGCAATAAACTTTCGTCTTAATGTCTTAACCATAATCTATTCCTATCTATATTAATCACTTCTCATCTTCCATAAGAGAGTAACCTATCCCTCTGTGAGCTTTAATCGTTATATCTGCTTCAAGAGATTTCAGTTTCTTACGAAGATTAGATATGTATACCCATACAACATTTAATTCTGCATCAGAATCATATCCCCAGATTTTATCCATGAATTGATCTACAGATATAATCTGTCCTGGATTAGTTATTAACATTTCTAACATCTGAAAATCTTTATTGCCAAGCTTGGCGCTTCCCTTCGGCGTAGTTAATTGGTATGTCAATCTATCAAGGGATACATTACCATATTCAAGAAGCGAGTCTACCACCTCTTCTCTTCTTCGCATAAGAGCTCTTACTCTTGCCAGCAATTCTTTCATTGCGAAAGGTTTCGTAAGATAATCATCTGCCCCCGAATCTAATCCTTCTACTCTGTCATCAATCTCTGATTTGGCAGTAAGAAGAAGAACCGGTGTCTTAATTCCATTTGCCCTTGCTTCTTTCAACACCTCAATACCACTCATTCCCGGCATCATAATGTCAAGTATTGCACCATCATATATATCTGACTCAAGATAATCTAGTGCATCATTACCATTATATACGGCGTCTACTGAATAATTATTTGATTTAAGTATCTTAACTAATGCATTGGACATATCTTCTTCATCTTCAGCTAATAATAATCTCATAGTTATTCACCCTAATAAGAATGTCTTCCATATGATATAACACTCTTATCCTTTCCTTTATTATTACACCCTTTATACCTTACCCTCTGAAAGAAATAATAACACATTAATAAAAAAAATTTAAAAATTTTTATAAAACTTGTTTTTTTTAGTTTCGTTTAAGTTTCGAATTATATACTACAAGCAACAAAAGAAAAGGAGACAAAAAATGAAAGATCAAATGACATTCAAAAGATATGAATTAAAGTACATGTTAACAAAAGAACAATACTTAATTATAAAAAACGAATTAAAGAATCACATGATTGAAGATAAGCATGGTCATAGCACAATACAAAGTCTTTACTTTGACACTCCGGATTTTCTTCTAATAAGAAGATCAATCGACAAACCAATGTACAAAGAGAAGTTAAGACTTAGAAGCTACGGACTTGCAGATAATGACACAAAGGTATTTCTAGAACTTAAGAAGAAATACGACTCAGTAGTCTACAAGAGAAGAATAAGCACTACAGAAAATGAAGCACTTAACTTTTTTAAACAAGATGCTACAAACAAAATAATGGATACGATTGTTAATTCTCAGATTAAGCAGGAAATACAATATGCAAGAGATTTATATAGCTCACTGGCTCCAAGAGTTCTACTTTCCTACGAAAGGGATGCTTACTACGAAATAGATGATTCTTCATTTAGAGTCACATTCGACACTAACATCCTGTGGAGAGATACAGACGTCAATCTCCATAGCGGAATATATGGCAATTCTATACTCCCAGAGGGGTATGTTCTTATGGAGCTTAAGACAGCAGGCGGTCTTCCACTTTGGATGACATCACTTCTATCTAGTAACCAGATTTATAAAACATCATTTTCCAAATATGGAACTGCTTACAAGACAATTCTTGCAAGAGATGGCAAAATCAGAGAATTTGCATATAGATATAATTCAAGCGCGAAAGGGGTATTAAGATATGTTTAACAGCTTATTTACAAGTGTGCTAACAGAAAGCACAGAAACTATTTCAATTTCAAATTTCATTGCATGTATCGGAGTTTCTCTACTTATTGGAATATTCTTCGCATTCATGTATGCATTCAGGACAAAGTATACTAAGAGCTTTGTTATTACTCTGGCAATGCTTCCAGCAATTGTCTGTACAGTCATTATGATGGTCAACGGCAATATCGGAGCAGGAGTTGCCGTAGCAGGAGCTTTCAGCTTAGTACGATTTAGATCAGTTCCAGGAAGTGCAAGAGATATTGGCTCAATATTTATGGCAATGGGTGCCGGACTAATCACAGGAATGGGCTACCTTGGATATGCTATTTTATTCTCTCTAATAATGGGAATTGTACTTATGCTACTTACAACTGTACCATTCAGTGGCAATAAAAAACGAGACGCAATTGAGAAGACACTTAAAATCACAATACCAGAGGATTTAGATTACTATAACGTTTTTGATGACATATTTGACCAATACACAACAGAACACGCACTGGTAAGTTCTAAGACAACTAACATGGGTTCTATGTTCAAGTTAATATATAATATTTCACTCAAAGACCCATCTAAAGAAAAAGAATTCGTAGATAATCTTCGTTGCAAGAATGGCAACCTGGAAATCGCACTCACAAGACAGGAGGTAAATAACAATGCATTATAAAAAAATAAAAAAAGTCCTTGCTGTACTCGCCATCGGATCGATGCTTACTTTTACAGCAGCTGGATGTTCATTAAGTAATAATAGTAATAGCACAACTACAAGTAGTGAAACTGTTGAAGCCGTAGACATTAATAATCTATTCTCAGATAGAGACCAAGATTCAAGCTACGATGCTTCATCACCTAAGATTACACTATCAGATAGCAGCATAACAAGTGATAGCGACAATGCTAAAGTAAGTGGCAACACTGCAACAATAAGTGCAGGCGGAACATATATTATTACCGGTTCTGCTTCCGATGCACAGATAATTATTGACGCAGGAACAGACAAAGTACAACTCGTACTAGATAATGCTTCACTTACATCTTCTAGCGCAGCTGCAATCTATGTAAAACAAGCAGACAAAGTATTCGTCACTTTGGCAGATGGAACAACAAATACAATTTCTATAAGTTCAGACAGCGTAGAAATGGATGATAGCACTGTTGACGGAGCTATATACTCCAAAGATGATCTTACATTTAACGGAAATGGAACTCTTAATGTAACAAGTACTAAGACAAATGGTATCGTTGGAAAAGACGACCTAAAACTTGTTAGCGGTACAATTAATGTAACCTCCGGCAATCATGCAATACAAGGCAAGGATACCATTAGTGTAAAAGAGGCTGTTATAACAGCAAACGCCGGCAAAGATGGACTTCACTCAGATGGCACAGTAAGTGTTGTAGGTGGTAATATCAATATTACAAACTCAGTTGAAGGCATCGAAGGACAGGTTATTAATATGGCAGGAGGCACTACTAACGTAGTATCTTCAGATGATGCTCTTAATGCAGCAACAGCTGATTCAAATACAGGTAATAATCCTGAAGCCTCAGACAGTAACGCCGTACTTAACATATCAGGCGGTAAACTTACAGTTAATTCTAATGGAGATGGATTAGACTCTAATGGAGCAATCAACATTTCAGGTGGCGAGACATATGTATCAGGTCCGACAAATGATGGTAACACTGCTATAGACTTTGGCTCAGAATGTATAATAACCGGTGGCACACTTGTAGCTGCAGGATCTTCGGGAATGATTGAAGCAATGTCAGATAAGTCTACACAGGCCGTTATGACCGTAAATGCTACATCAAATACTGGAACAATTACCGTAACCGATAGTTCCGGAAACAAAATTACTGAATATACACCAGAGAAACAATACTCCTGTGTAACAATTAGTGCACCAAATCTTACAGTTGGTCAGACTTATAAAGTAGCTTGTGGTTCAACATCGCAGGACATCACATTAAGCAGCACCGTTACAAGCAACGTACAAGCTACTATGGGTGGCGGAATGCGTGGCGGCAATAAAGGCAATATGCAAGGCATGCAAATGCAAGGTGGCAACATGCAGCCACCTTCTGACCAAAATGGTCAAATGCAACCACCTTCAGACCAGAATGGTCAGATGCAGCCGCCTTCTGATCAAAACGGTCAGATGCAAAACAAAATGAATCGCGCTAATATGCAGAACAAAAAGACAAATTAGCCACGATTCATATAAGTAACATTTCTAATTAAGGAATAACACAGGCTATAAATCTGTGATATCCCATATAGTACTGCAGAAGAGTTTCCTTCCCTCGCGCTCGTGCAAAAAGAATACCCTAAAGTACAACTTTTTTGCAGTACCCTTAGGTGAATTGTATTGTACACATCCAGAGGATGATTTATTCTTAGCTGAGGACGCATTATTAAATAACTCTATAAAATCAGAATTATCATTTTGAAGCCTATTAACGCTAGAGACAATTTCATCCTCTGTGACTTCACCTAACATATTAAAGACTCTATAATATTGTTCATTAACTCTTACAATAGATATTCTTTCCCCTTTTTGCTCGTAGAAAGCAAACGGTCCAAGAACCTCATTAATCATAGAATCTGTAAATAGATTAGTTCTTAAAAACTCCATTACATGAAGAGGCTTATATCTTTCAATCTTACCCTCAACTTCATGTTCTACCTTAGAATCATCCCTTATCAAATCCTCAAACTTTTTGACAGGCATCGGTTTGTAGTAATAGAAACCCTGGGCATATACGCATCCTAGTTTGGTTAACATCTCTACCTGGTCTAGACGTTCTACACCTTCTACAATCATTGGAAGTCCTAATTGGTTGGACATTCCAACAATAGAATCAATTATACTAATTCCCTTCTCATTATTCTCTCTATCTTCATTAGTATCTAAGAACTTCATATCCAGTTTCAAGACATCAACCTTGATATTTCGAAGCATATTAAGAGATGAATAAGCACTTCCAAAATCATCTAATAATACTTTGAATCCAGCTTTCCTCAACTTATCAACTGTCTTATTAATCAAGCTGTATTCTTTGGCATATGCGCTTTCCGTAATCTCAATATCGAGCATATCTGGACTTAATTCATATTTCTTAATTAAATGCTCAAAATATTCTGAAACATCTCCTGCAAAAATATCAATTTGTGATACATTAACAGATATAGGAAGCGGGTCTCTTCCTCTGTCAATCCAACTTCTAAGCCAACGACATACTTCTTCCCATATATATCTATCAAGATTAGTTATAAAGCCATTATCCTCAAGCACCGGCAAAAAAATTCCTGGAGATACTAATCCTTTAGACCTATGTGCCCATCTAACCAAAGCTTCCGCACCGACTATCTTACCATTAAGCATATTAACCTTAGGTTGTAGGAAGAATCTAAATTCCTTAGCGTCCATTCCTCTCTGAACGTCACTAAGCAATATCAATTCATCTCCTGTCTTCTTAAGCAGATTAGGATCATAGATAGCTATTCTATTATGATAATTTCCTGGTATATCCGCCATTGCAGTTACAGCATTATCATACATAAGTTGAGCATCATATATACTATCTCTTACTTCGAATATTCCATACATTGGGCCAAAGCCTATTGATTGACCGTAGTTTTCCAGCATATCGATTATTCGCTCTTGAATTCTATCAATAAGACTAAGATCATATGGCGCAAATAAAGCGAAATTGTCCCCTCCTAGATATCCACAGATAGACCTTGTACCGGCACTGTATTCTTTCAGACAATCTGCCAATTCCTGAAGATAAATGTCTCCTTCTTCTCGGCCAAACCAATCGTTAAAGAGGCGGAAGTGTTCTATATCAATAGCTACCATAAAGTAGTCTTCCTCTATCTTGCCAGACTCAATCAAGGCATCACATGCAAAGAAGAATGAAGCATAAGACAAAAGTCCTGTTTTCTCATCAACCTTCCTGCTATTTTCTTCCATTTGAACTTTAAGCTTATATGAAAGCTCCTTTTGTTTCTCAAAAAGCATTACGGTGGCAAGAACTCTTCTTCTTACAATTCTTGGTTCAAAAGGCTTTAGGATATAATCAAGAGCTCCTAAATCATAAGTCTTCTCAACCTTCTCAGCTTCCTGTTCTCCTGATATAACAATAACCGGTATGTAATCAATAATATGCTCTTTGTTCATAACGCTAAGAACTTCATATCCATCCATTCTAGGCATCATAATATCAAGAAGACACAAATCCACTTTCTTCTTGGAATCACGCATAACTTCCAAAGCCTTCACTCCATCTGCAGCTTCATACACTTTAAAGTCAGCACTTAGTATTGATGTAAGAATCTCTCTGTTAATCTCAGAATCATCAACAACTAATACACTATATTTCTTCTCTTTACTCATTACTTGTCCCCCACTTAACTAGTGATTCAAATAATTATTTAGCTCATTTTTGATACCTTCTACCTGTCTTATGGTATTCTCATTAGTATAATCATCTTCGATTATCCTTACTAGAAATCCTTGTTCTTTTGCAATTTCTTTTGATCTTGGAAAGACTAACTCAAAGCTTAATGCCACAAACCCCACTTTTACATCAGCCATGGTCTTTCTAAGTTCTCTTTTTATTGCATGATGTTCATAAAATGCTTCTAGTACTTCTGGTGTAATCTCGGAATCAAGTTCCTCTTTTCTGCTAACAGAATATACATTGTTAACCGGCTCTTCAATTGCCACTCTAAAAATATCTACCTTATCTGCATCTCTTATTATATTGCAGAATAATTTCTCTTTTTCATTTAGATTCTTTGGCAATCTATATGCACTATGCCACCTTATTGCAAGTCTTAGTAAATGTATATCATCTTTATCTTGATCTTCTTCGTCTACAAATCTATTAATCAGCCCTTCATCAAACAGAATCTCACATCCCATTTTAGCGTGATCAAAAGATTTATAGTCGTAAAAGGTCTTATAGATTGTATGTTGCCTAAATCTTGCTATATCATGTAGCATACCAACAAGAAAGCAAAGATCAATTTCTTCATCACTTAGACTTAATGATTTGCCAATATCCTCACATATTGAAGCAACATTTATTGTATGTAATTTCTTAAGATGAATCATTTCGTCTTCTACATCAAATTCATTTACATAGTCCCTAAAAGCCTTCTTTACTTTCTCTTTATCAATGTTCATAGTTACACGCCTTTTAACACACTATATATTCCTTTCAGAATGTTATAATACATTCTTCCTTTTTCTTCCTTAAAGTTCTCCGTTAGAAGCTTATAGAAATTATTAAGAGAATCACATTTCTTATCATTTATAACATTAAGTATTTTCTGCAAATCTTTAAAATCCTTTTTGTTATATGACAAGAATATTCTAACCAGATAATCAAGTCTTTGCTCTCTGTTAGTTATATATGTCTTTGACACTTTAGCTTTAATCTCATTATCATCTTTAATCATATGATAATACTTTGTACCAACTTCCTGACCAAAGAGATTCGTAAGAACCATATGATAATTTCCAAGGTCTTTCACACTTATACATCTTCCAACTGCTTCTACATATCCCATTTCACTTGATGGTTTTCTCTTCCATAGAGACTTGGGACTATTTGCTACCTCTTTATTATTCTGCTTATTAGATTCACTTTTTTTTGTTTCCTTCTTTTTTTCTTCCTGTTTTTTATTTTCCTTTTTTAGTGCGACTTTCTTAACTGCCTTTACTTTCGTTGCAACTCTTCTTTTTTGCTTCTTAGGGGATTCCATTTCAACCCCTACTCTGCTTATGTTTATACCTTTAACAACCCAGTAATTAACTACAGCATCATATCCCTTATCATTGCTAATTATTACAAATGTGTCTTTTATGCCCTTTGCTACACTATAACCCAAGTCTGTTACCAGTTGAAAATCAAGAGCATTTTGCCCCGTAAAACATTTAATCCAATTAAGACTTGCGCCTCCATCCGCTATTTTACTAAATTTCTCATATGAGACATTAGTACTTTTCTCTGTATAGAATACTTTAATCTCATCTGATTTCTTTATCTCTGGAATCGTATCAATCCAGTTGTCATTTACATTCTCACTATCAATAAAATAGATAGTCTTATTACCAAATAAACTCAAAATATCATCCTTCCTTAGGACAATCGAATCAGTTCCTTATAGAGTTCTTTTATATCCACAGGCTTTGCAATATGCGCATCCATACCTGCTTCAAATGCTTTCTTCTTATCCTCTTCAAATGCATTAGCTGTCATAGCAATTATAGGAACATGACCTTTCGTCCTCACTTCTGCATTTCTAATAATTCTAGTTGCTTTATAACCATCCATATATGGCATCTGGATGTCCATAAGCACTACATCATATTTATTACCTTTCTTAGAACCAAGTAGTTCAACAGCAATGGTTCCATCGGTAGCCTCTTCTACCTGCATTCCAACATCTTCTAAGATTGATTTTGCAATCTCTCGATTCAAGTCATTATCTTCTACAAGAAGAACTTTCTTTCCTTCTAACATAGATAAATCTATATCTTCATTATCTTCTTCAACATAGTCTGAATTGGCGACTTTAAGTCTAACGGAGCATATGAATTCAGTTCCTTTACCAAGCGTAGAATTACATGATACCTCGCCATTCATAAGCTCTACCAGACGTTTTGTTATTGCCAGTCCCAGACCAGTCCCCTGTACACCTGTCACGGATGATCTATTCTCTCTTTCAAAAAGATCAAACAAATGCTTTTGAAATTCTTTACTCATTCCAATTCCTGTATCTTTTATTCGAATCTCATAATTCGCAAATCCATTTACAGCAGGGTCTTTTTGCTTAACCTCAAACCAAATTATCCCGCCTTCTCTTGTATATTTAAGCGCATTTCCTATAAGATTAAGCACAATTTGTTTTGTTCTAAGGCTATCAGCTTCAACCATATTATCAATTATATCTATAGAATGGTTAAATGTGATATTCTTCTTATCCATATCAATCTGAAACATATCTACAGTCTCATTAAACTGTGTATGTAAATCAAGAATTTTCTCATTAAGTTCAATTTTACCATTTTCAATTCTTGCCATATCCAGAACATCATTAATAAGCCCTAGAAGATGCTGTCCCGATTTCTCAATCTTATCAAGATAACCTTCTAATAATTCAGGATTATCTATTTCTTTTTGGGCAAGTGAAACAAAACCCAAAATAGCATTCATAGGTGTTCTAATGTCATGTGACATGTTGAATAAGAAGTTAGACTTAGAAGAACTAGCGTGCTTTGCCTCCTCTAAAGCAGCCCGAAGGATATGCTGAGTCTCAAGGTCTTTTCTATACTCATCGTCTACATCACGAAAGCCCAGAACAATACCAGCGTATTTACCATCTTCTTCAATCTTAACTGCCTTAAGTCTATATTGCCTTTTCTCTCCACCTAAAAATCTTGTATAGTTAAAGGTAACAATACCTTTCCTACCAACTTCATCTCGAAGCGTCTCATAATCCAGATATTTATATGCCTCATCATCTTTATTAATATACGCTTCTCTATTAATATAAGCACTGACCATATCATTGAAATGAACCTGACCTACTAACAAATCTTTGAATCGTTCCTTAACATCATCTCCTGCACGATACAATCTTACAGTTTCCAGATCAACATCAATATAGAATACAGCAGTATAATCATCAGACAAAGCTTCAACTATACGACTATTCTTTCTATTCTCAAGTTCAATCCTCTTCATGTCAGTTACATCAACTATTCCTATAACTACATGGTTGTAAGGGGGATTGTCAACACCTATGACTTTAATTGCGAAAAACCTATCTCCCGTATAATCCTTCCATCTGTATGTCTCAACGAAGCTCCCTTCATTCCAAAGAGATAGTCTTATATTCTCTTTATCTAGTGATTCCTCCATTCTAATGGCTTCATCATCATCCATCCCATATGTCAAATACTCTTTTAAAGAGATAAGGGAGTCAATAGCCTCTGCACCTAAATTATTAGGTTCATTACCTTTAACATTATTATACCGAACGGGTATTACAAGCCCAGATGTTAAATCAACTCGAAATATTCCATAATATTCTTCCGTCAGAAGATCTAATAACTTGTTCATCTGATGAGAATTCTCATAATTAATATGGTATTCCTGTAAAGCTTTTTCTATTCTAGAATCGACACTAACATTAATAAGTTTGTCTGATATATCAGACATAAACATATGATATACCAACCCCCTAGATATAGTGTCATTTAGATTAACATACGCATCTACCCACTTAATATTTCCTTGGGTTGTTACAATTCGAAATACACTATGCTGCATAACAAACTGATCACTTGAAATCACATCTTCTTTTTTATGATTTACTCTGTTTCTGTCGTCTTTATATACCGCGTTATAGATATAATCATCACAATACTCTTTTAGCTCCTCTAAAGAATCACACTCGAATAACTCTAGACACTTTTCGTTAATGTCTAGTATCTCTTCTTTACAATTCCTCTCGTCTATTCTGCAAAGTAAATATGCCATGCTGTTATCATAATGATTATCTCTGTAAGCCATATTAATCTCCTTTGAGACAATTAAGGATTATTGGTACTGTTGTTACCGGTTGTATTAACAACAGGATCTGGTATAGCTGCATTTACAGATGTAAGATATTCTTTCGACTGCTTAACCCACCTGCTATTAGGGACAAATTGTACCAGCATCTGGTGGTACTTAGTGGCATTTGCAATATCATTTAATTTCGCATAACTATCTGCCAGATAATATAAAGCATTACCATTTTGATATGATGGATCAATTGTAACTACAGTTATAAACTCTGTAATTGCTTCTTCGTACTTCTGTTGTTTATATGCTGTATTACCCTTATTGTAACTTTCTCTCATAGTATATTCATTTACAGGTTTAATGACTTCATCATAGATAGCTTTACCATTAACATCAAGTACATCAGCATTAACAACCTTAATACACTCAGTGGCCTTCTTAATGTCACCGGATTTATATGCGTTATAGCCTTCTATGAGCTTATCATAACTTGTGGCAACGTCACCTTTTCCATTGTATTTCGCCAGTTCATCCTGCAGTGTCTTCACCTGATTCTTAAGTGTAGAAATGCTTGAAGATGTACCTGCCACTTCTTCATTGGCATCAACTAATGCATTTGCAGCATCAGTCTGTGCTTTTTGCTTTACTGTAGGTACAACAAGAATAAAGCAGATGAGAAGACCTATAACAAGACCAATAGCTATATTGATAATACTATTTCTAGAATTATCAAGCCAGTCAATAAATTTATTACCATTATTAGGCATCATAATAGTCTCATTGCCATCTGTAAATGAGATAATGTCATCCTTTTTCTTCTTTTTCTTCTTGTTACTTTCTTTTGCCTTGAGACCTTCTTTGACCTCAATCATATATCTTAGAGTTGTTGTACTTCTTGCATCTACTTTATTAGCTGCACTGAGTGCCTTACGAGCCTCTTCGTACTCTCCATCCTGAATACACAGAAGTGCTAATAATTGATGCGCCGCCACCATCTTAGGATTCTGTCCTAGAACGCGACGAAGTTGAATTCTCGCAAGGTCTCTATTACCCTGGCGACAATAATCCAAAGCCTGATTATACTTCTTAATTGTCAAACTCACGCCATCTAGAAGTCCTGGCGTATTCTGTAATTCATCAAGATAGATATCTACTCTATTATTCTCCGGTTGAAGATTCTTACTTATAACCCATTCAGCCAAAGCTTTCACAGCTTCACCCACTTCATAGTATATAAGTCCTAGAAGATTCCTTCCGTCAGTATGATATTTATTACACTTAAGACACATCTTAAGATCTCTTATTGCTCCTGATAAATCTCTTACCTGTGCTTTCATAAGCCCATCATTATAATAAGCATCAGATAAGGCAAGAATCCGCCTATACACATGAAGATCCGAACCACACACAGGGCAAGTATTAAGATTGTCAACAACAGTTCCGCATTTATAACAATTCATATATTACTTTCCCTCGCTCTTTTCAACCATTTCACGCAAAATATCTGTAAGATCAGTAATGTCTGTATTATGAATAGCGTCCGCTGCTTCTTCAACTTCCTTAATAGGTTCAAATTGCTTTAATTCTTCTTCAAAATCAATCATTTCATTCCTCCTAATTCAAGTCAAACTACAAACCAAAACCATTAGGTAATAATTCCTTTAATGTATAACTTTCGTTCTCGAATCCTTTCTCAACTATTATCTTGAAATCATCATCGCAGAACTCTCTCATAACCTGAAGACAAGTTCCACATGGAAAGAATGGTTCCCCTACATCTCCATTCTTAATCCCTGTAATTGCAATGGCATCAAATTCCCTATCGCCTTGCGCGATTGCTGTGTAAAATGCAACTCTTTCAGCGCAAATAGTTGCTGAATATGAGCTGTTTTCTACGTTGCAACCAAAATACACTTTACCGCCTTTGGTAAGAAGTGCAGCGCCAACATTTATGTTAGAGTAAGGCGCATAAGATCTTGGAAGTAACTCTTTTGCTAGTTCCATTAATATATCATCAGTAATCTCAACCCCGTCAAATAACATATCATCCATAGTAAACACCTCCCAATTATTATTTTCATACATAGGTATTATTCTTCACAAGCTTAACAATTCTTGATGTACCAAGTCTATTAGCACCGATATCCAAATACCTGTCTGCATCTTCTAAACTGCTAATTCCCCCCGCAGCTTTAATCATTTTAGATGAATCTATATTTTCTTTCATAAGATTGACAACCTCAAAGGTAGCACCTTCCGTAGAAAAGCCTGTTGAAGTCTTAATATAATCAGCATCTGATTTATTGATAACTTTACACATATTGATGATTTCTTCATCCGTAAGAAGACAAGTCTCAATAATAACTTTAAGAAGCCTATTATGACACGCCTTCTTCACTTCGTTTATCTCAGATAGAATATCATCATACTTTCCTTCTTTGACCCATCCCACATTGATTACCATATCTATCTCGTCTGCGCCATTATTTACAGCATCTTCTGCTTCGAAACACTTTGTACCAGTAGTAGAATAACCATTTGGAAAACCAATTACAGTGCACAATTTAATACGCCCCTGGGCGTATTCATTTGCTCTTTTTACAAATGATGGAGGAATACATACAGACGCTGTATTATACCTGATTCCATCATCAACAATCATCTTAATATCATCCCAGGTAGCATCTACTCCTAGTAGAGTATGGTCAACCTTATTTAGAATTTCTTCTATCTCTCTCATCAATTATTCCCCTGTAAGATTTGCAAGGCTTTTCTCAACATCTTCCATCATCTTCTCGTACATCTTGAGCTTCTCTTTCTCATCAAGGACCTTAACTTCAGGTGCTTTTTTCAAGAAATTCTCGTTAGACAACATTCCTCTAGATCTTGCTAATTCTTTAGCTAGTCTCTCTTTTTCTTTAAGAAGTCTCTCCCGTTCTTTTTCAACATCTACAAGTTCTTCAAAAGGAATATATACAACAGCATCTGGAATAACAACAGATACTGCATCACCGGGTATTCCTTCTGTTCCCTTTTGAATTGACACAGATGCGATTCCACCTAAGGCTTTATACATAGCCTGTACTTCCTGATATATATTAAGAACATGGTCGCTATCACTTGTTACAATAATGTGAGGTTTCTTATTAGGAGGAACGTCCATCTCTGCCCGAACAGTTCTCATACCCTTAATAAGACTCTTAGTTCTTCTTATTTTTTCCTCAGCATCCGTATAGTTCCATTCACTTCTATACTGAGGCCACGAAGCTAGCATAATTGACTCCTTTTCAGGAAGTAGATTACAATAAATCTCTTCTGTAATAAAAGGCATAAATGGATGAAGAAGTACCAGACTCTGTGATAACACTGTCTTAAGCGTCCAAAATGCAGCATTTGCATGGCGCTTCTCATCTTCCTTATTAAAGATACGAGGCTTAACAAATTCAATATAATAATCACAGAACTCATCCCAGATAAAATCATATATCTTCGATACTGCAATACCAAGCTCATATTTCTCCATATTGTCAGTTACTTCATCAACAAGATTATTAAATTCTGAAAGTATCCATTTATCAGCATTAACAAGTTCACTCTCATCTGGTTGCTCTATAGTCTCTCCTTCAAGATGCATCATAATAAATCTTGAAGCATTCCATATCTTATTCGCAAAGTTACGTGAATTCTGAACTTTCTCATCATAGAAACGCATATCATTTCCAGGTGCATTACCTGTCATAAGTGTAAGTCTTAAAGCATCTGCGCCATACTCATTTATTACTTCTAATGGATCGATTCCATTTCCAAGAGACTTACTCATCTTACGACCCTTAGAATCTCTTACAAGTCCATGAATTAGAACAGTATTAAATGGCGACTTTCCTGTATGCTCATATCCTGAGAATACCATTCTTACTACCCAAAAGAATATAATATCGTATCCAGTAACAAGTACATCAGTTGGATAGAAATAATCAAGTTCTTCTGTCTTCTCTGGCCATCCAAGCGTTGAGAAAGGCCACAGAGCTGATGAAAACCATGTATCTAGTGTGTCTTCATCCTGTTTCATATGTGTGCAACCACATTTGGGACAAACTGTAGGTGCCTCATCACTTTTGGCAACTACCATTTCTTTGCACTCTTCACAATAATATGCTGGTATTCTATGTCCCCACCAAAGCTGACGTGAGATACACCAGTCTCTTATATTCTCTAACCAATGAAGATATGTCTTATCATAATTCTTAGGAACGAATTTTAATTCTTCTTTCTTAATCGCATCTATAGCAGGCTTTGCCAGTTCCTCCATCGCAACAAACCATTGTGGCTTAACCATTGGTTCTACCGTAGTGCCACATCTGTCATGAGTTCCAACATTATGAGTATGATCTTCTATTTTTACAAGAAGTCCCATTTCATCCATCTTTTTAACAATAATGTCTCTGGCTTCGTAACGGTCCATACCCTGGAATTCTCCACCATTTTCGTTGATAGTTGCATCATCATTAAGCACATTAATCACTTCAAGATTATGTCTCTTACCAACTTCAAAATCGTTAGGGTCGTGTGCAGGTGTAATCTTAACAACACCTGTTCCAAATTCCATATCAACATATTCGTCTGCCAGTACAGGAATCTCACGATTCACAAAAGGAAGAAGCACCTTCTTTCCAACAATATCCTTGTATCTATCATCATCAGGATTAACTGCAACAGCAGTATCTCCCAGCATAGTCTCAGGACGAGTTGTTGCAAATTCAACGTACTTACCTGGTTCACCTACTATCTCATATCTCATATGCCAGAAGTGGCCTGCCTGCTCTTCATGTTCTACTTCTGCATCACTAATTGTTGTATGACAAACCGGACAATAATTAATAATTTTATTGCCCTTGTAGATGTATCCCTTTTTATATAAATTAATGAACACTTCTTCTACAGCCTTAGAGCAGCCTTCGTCCATTGTAAAACGTTCTCTCTCCCAGTCTGCTGCAGAACCTATCTTCTTAAGCTGGTTAACAATACGAGAGCCGTACTCTTCTTTCCATTCCCAACATTTCTCCAAGAAGCCTTCACGTCCTAATGACTCCTTACTAATCCCCTGTTCCTTCAAGTGTTCTATAACTTTAACTTCTGTTGCAATAGCTGCATGATCAACACCCGGTTGCCAAAGAGCATTAAAGCCCTGCATCTTCTTATATCTAATTAGGATATCTTGCATTGTATTATCAAGTGCATGTCCCATATGTAATTGACCTGTAATATTAGGTGGTGGCATTACAATTGTAAAAGGCTTCTTACTCCTGTCTACTTCTGCATGAAAATATCCATTTTCTTCCCACTTCTTATACAATCTCTCCTCTATACCCTTAGGGTCGTATGTTTTAGCTAGTTCCTTAGCCATTTTCAATCTCCATTTCTTTTATTTTTTCTTTTTTATAAAAGCAAGTTATTCTCGCTGTTTCAACCTAAAATTATACCATAATTCCAGTCTCTTTACTATACCCAGAGGCGCATCCAGAAAGAATGTTTCTTTCTATCCATACCATTCTTTCTGTAAAATGCCATTCGTTCTAATTTGCCCTTGTTATTTACACGAATAAGCTCCATTAGAAACTTCTTTGTTTCATCGTCTATACCACCAACAAATGCAAGCTGTTTTGCAAGCTTTATTTCGCTCATATGAAACTTTCTTTTCTTTCTTGCGAATTCCCCTGTCGCTACATCTTTGGCATTTCTTATAACCTTATCTTTCTTACTTTCAAATTCCGCCCCCATTACATTTCTTTCATGTTGTCTATAATAAAGCAGCGGCTCGTCTATTACATTTATTATTCCTGTAGCAGCCGCAACACACATTATCCACTGATCATGCATAGGTATTTCATTAGCGTTCTTGTATTCAAGGCTTCTATCCCGAAGCGCCTTATTAATAATCATAGTACATCCTGCTGCCGGATTATCAATTAGAAGCTGTGGCAATTTGTTTCTGTAAATGTCTCTTTCTATATATTTAATAAAAGAATTAGAAAGCACATTTAAATCATCATCCACGACATACATATCAGAATGAACGGCGCACGGAACATTCTCTCTATCTCTTGTGACAAGCTCGATCCTCGTAATCAGTTTATCAACCTTATTCTCACACCATACATCATCCTGATCTGCGAACATATAGTATGATGCCTCAACCTTTTCCAGCATAGACAAGAAATTATTCTTTGCGCCTTTTTTCGAATCATACTCTAGTAATTGGTAGTTACTCTTCCCTTTAATCCATTTCTTAACCACCGATACAGTACCATCTGTGGAACCATCATCGTGTATATAACACACATAATCTTTTCTTGTCTGACGTTCTATTGAGTCTAATAATTCTTCTATATACTTTTCGCCATTATAAGTCGCAAGTAGTATTGCATATTTATCCATAATCCATCTCCGCTTATCTATTAAAACCAAGAGGCGTCCTGGTCATAATTTTATATATAATATTTCTTCCAAGAATCCCTATATTTTTTGCACTTACAGTTATCTTATCCCTTTTACTTCCCATTCGAAATCTAGCTTTGTAATCTATCATCCTTCTTAGTGCCATAACATACTCGTATGGGAAATACTCTATCTCATCTAAGTGGTTGCAGAATTCTAAAGTCGATATATCCGTAACTCTTGTGTCTGCTGACAGATTACTGCCTGTATATTTATGTAGATACATAACCTTGTCAATATATCTAAATTCCACATTTCGAGACAACATTAGAAGCCACAGGAAATAATCATCTGCCCCATTATATGTACATATATACTCTTTCCATTCCTCAGGAATTGCTTCCTTGTAAATGCATGTGTGTCCAGGAGATATGATTTGTATCCCAACATCGCAATAGCATTTTATATCCCCGATTCTATTGGCATGATATTTGCTTCTATACCACTTAAGATATCCCTCTTTCTGTCCAAGTGCGGCATTGCACACAAGAACTTCATCTCTATGGGCTGCGTTTTCCATATATGTCTTTATTGCATTTTTGCCAAGCAAATCATCCTGATCCAGGAATATAATATATTCGCCACAGGATTCTTTAAGTCCATTTATTCTAGATCTGTGAATACCAAGATTTGTTGGGTTATTTATTACCTTTAATTCTACATTTTCACATTTTATTTCTATATCTACTTCTTCATCTGGACTATCATTTACAATTATTACCTCTATACTGTCACCATCTTGTAGATTAGCAGCATTTTTTCTAATCATTTTCGCATAATCTTTCATATATTTACTGCCTTTATAATAAGCAGTTACAACAGATATTATCATTTGTTCCTCCTAGAAACTTTTTTCGTATTTTTTGCCAATAAATTTCGCTTTAAGAAACGATGTCCCTTTTTTAAGCCAGTTAACAGGTTCCATATGAATACATCTGACTTCTTTAATCGTTAAACCCTTTTTCATATTATAATCGAGCCATACATTAAATAGTATCTCGCTTACTCTCCCATATACCCTGGCTTCAAAATCACTGCAAGAAGTAAGATTAATGTTAGGTTCCATTCTCTTGAGAATATCAAATAGCCATGTACAATATTCGTCCCATATTTCTTTTCTTGTTATAAACATATTGAACATATATCCCCAGGTCCTGCGATACACTCTATTCATTGAAGCAATATACTCAGGATAGAGGTTTGCTATTATTTTATATGCGACTCTAAGGTGTCTCCCATCTAATGTGTGATTGTAATGAGAATATAGAGATTCTATATAATATCTTCTCTTGTTGGGTACAATTATATCTGCCTCTTTTAGACATTTTTTTGCATCGCTTTCTGTAAGAACGTTCTGAAAAGGATCCTTGTTTCTTTTGTTTCGAAGAGAGGCAAAATACCTTCTATAATGAACAAGTCCTATGTATCTCGCATTAATATTCTTCCATCCATAGTACATTCCAGTAAGTTCAGAATAGGTATTATTCTTGTCAGATATATTATCTCCCTTGTCATCTCGTTCATAGCCAATTGATTCTTTACCTGCTGCTCCAACCTGAATTGGAAGATACATATCTGATTCTGGCATTTTATATTTTTTATGTGTTGCAACAATTATTTTAATATCCATTTATAATATCCTTCAGTCTTATAACTAAATAAAGGCACCGAACTTTCTTCGATGCCTCATCATTTCTAATTGAATTATTATATCTATTCTTCTACGTCGTCTCTCTTCTGTGATGCTGCACCTGATACCGCTGCAATAACTACTATAATTGCTGCAATAATTGACACACCAATAATCGACGCGAAAAATATTAAAAACCCTGTCTCTGTCATATCTAAACCTTCTTTCTATTAAGTTGTTCCCTTGCGACAATAATATCATACAAAGAAGATAAACTCAAATCTTATCATGAGAAATGTCTCATTTTATCAGACTCATGAGTTTTCTTAGGTTCAGGTTTAGGCATTGCAGGTCTTGCTGAAGCTTTGGCAAATACATTCGCCTGATTTCTCTTACAAGCATCGCAATATCTACCAGTTTTAATATTAGCACCACATGTCTCGCACTGAAATACAACTGGTGAATCATCAGCGAATTGTAATCTCTCTTCTCTCACCCACTGTTTAATCTGTCTAGGTGTAACATCATTCTCTTCGGACACCTGATTAATAGTAGCTCCAGGATGCTCTCTTACATATTCCTTTACTTCCTGGAATTTAAGATCTGCATGCTCTTTACACACCTGACAAATAGGTGGTCCACTCAAATAATTAAATATTCTTCCGCAATTCTTACAGTTACGCACATCCATTTACAATTCCCCCTTCATCATTAAGAATATCCTTTTCCCACACACATACACAAACCATAGACTTCTTTAACTCCTGCATCATGCAGAACCTTGGCAACTGAGTCTAAAGTTGATCCTGTTGTATAAATATCGTCAATTATTAATACTCTCTTTAATTGTAACGCTTTTTTTGAAAAATTAAAAGCATTTTTAAGATTTTTTTGTCTCTCAGTATCGCTTAATCCTTTCATTGGAATAGTTTTTCGCGTCCTGTATACTAAATCACTATATAAAGGAATGCCCATATCGTAAGATAGCTGCCTGGCAATTAGCTCTGCCTGGTTATATCCTCTTACCTTCTGCTTCTTCTTATACATAGGAACCGGTACTATCCCATCAAGTTCAAGGGTCTTAATCCATCTTCCATATACTTTAATTATATCTCGCGAAAAAGTATATCTATAACACCTTCTGTTACTGTATTTGAAGCGATACATACTCTGCTTTATCATCCCCTCATATACATATACACCCTTAGACTGAACAAAGTTATGAGTCCTCTTCTGACAATCCAAGCAGTATTCCTTAGCAAAATCATCAATAACTTTGCCACATTTCTTACATACCGGTTCACAAGCATATCTTATCTTTTTATGACATTTTCTGCAAAAACCTATATGTATCCTGTCATAATCAAGCACCTTGTCACAGGATACACATCTTGCAGGAAACATTATTTCTCTAATTAATCTCTTCATATACCTTACCTCCTGTTACACATACGAAAGCAAGGCATGTATAAATCTAATTCATTTGAAATAATATTATATTATTGTTGACTTTAATGCAATTTGAAATTAAAATTTTATCGTAGCAAAATAAAAAAGGAGTCTACAATGAATATTAAAAGAATTAGCATTGCGGGAATCTGCATCATAAGCCTTATAGCTATGCTTTGTGGATGCCAAAAGGATACTGATAATAAATCTAACACAACCAACACAACTAACACACAACCAAAAGTTGAGTATACAATTGGCGTATGTCAAGAAGCCAATAACGAATATCATCAGCAGATACTACAAGGCTTTATGGCTGGAATAACTGATTATTTCCCGGAAAATAACGCTATTGTCACTACAACCGGTGCTGACGAATCCATTAACACTGACATGATTTGTTCAAATTACATCCAGGCGAATTCGTCTCTAATATTTACTATAGGGGAAAACTCTCTCCTATCAGCTCATAACCAGACAACAACAATCCCTATTATCGGTTCTGGAGTAATGGATTATAAAAGAGTGCTTAATATACCCGATGATGCCGACAACAAAGAATGGGATAAAACTACTAATATGAATATTACCGGAGTATCGTCCACTCCAAATATGTCTGATGTACTATCAATGATGATAGAGGTTACTCCTTCCCTTTCTTCAGTAGGCCTTCTTTACTGCCCTAATGATCCTGATAGCATATATCAGAATCATATATTGGAGAAATATTTGAATCAGGCTGGAATTCCCTGGAAAGAATACTCTTTCTATTCACCTGAAATGAGTACTGCTGCAGCACAGGAATTAGCACAATATGCTTGCCTAGAATGCTCCGTATTATATATTCCTGCAGAATCAAGCCTTAGCGAGAAGCAGGACACCATTAGAAAAGTTGCTCTAGAACTAAATACACCTGTTGTAGGTGGTGACAAATATATTGGCGACAGAACTCTATGTTCAATGTATAATGACCCTTTTGACCAGGGATACAATGCTGCCAAAACTGCTTATGATTTGTTAGTAAAAGATAAAAAGCCACAGTCAATACCAATTATTGACTGTAGCTCAGATTCCGAACAAAAATTATATGTCAAAGATATATGCGATAAAATGGGATATACCTTCCCTAAATCCTTCAAGGAACGCGATGAATTCCTATCAACCTACAAGCTTGGTTCTAAGACAACGCGCGTTGAAAAAGACAATTAGTTTGTAACAGGTCCTGCATATACTGATTTATCAAATCCCATTACCATAAGCATTATTGGGGCAAAAAGTATTGTTAATATATACTTTCCTACTCCCCATCCAAATGATAGGCATAATCTGTATATAGCAACAAAGCGAACTACAAATACTACTAACTCGATAATTGCGCCAATGACTACACATACAGTTACTGTCGCAAAGGATAGTAATGCCGCTCCAAGCAGAGTTCCCATCAGAGAAATCCAAAACCACATTGGACTCCAGGATATCTTATATAGAGTATATGTATTATAAAACGGTATAATAGCTTTCCACCCCGGCTCTCCAGCCTTCTTGAATACATTCCATACTCCAATTATATGAAGAATTGCAAATATCGCAGAAAGAATTGACCCTAATACAGCATATCCCGCGAATGCGCTTAACATTTCCATAAACATTTTCTCCTTAATTTCATATTTTTCAAGTCTCGTGGATAGTATCATACCTTTATATAAAAGTCAATAATATCAACTTTCACATCCTTATTTACATCCTTATTTACATGCTTCTTATCCCCATATCTAATATATGTGTTATACTTATTAAAACTTACAAAAGGAGTTATACCATGACCAGATTCACAATGCCAGATACGTCCCTTCCAATAAATGAACAAAGAGACTTACTAAGAGAACAATTCAATAAATTCCTCTGTTGTGATGCAATAAAAGATATTCTATCCATCTTGAATACAGATTTACATGAAATCAAAACTATATATAACGGTCGCACACTACAAGGCGGGAAAATAAGAGAAAGCATGGAATTTAATGATGATAATAGACTTGAAAAGTATCGCCATGAACTTTACGCTCCTCTTAAAGAACTCGGTTCTTTTGATATTAACACACCAATATCTAATAAAAACAGCCACATAATTATATTAGGCGGAAGTCTCACATCCTGCTATAATCGTACACATTATGCTTTGAATTGGATAAATAAAGACACAAAACAAATTGACGGACTATCATGCTATCGTCCAATAAGCCCCAAAGAGAGAAAAGGAATATCACAAGATAGGATGGGCGACACTGAATTTAATGCCATGTCTTATGCATTTATTCAAACCTTTAACTTACAAGAATCCATCATTACGGATGAATTTGTAAGTGACAGAAACATTAACAGCGTTTCTAATATTTTAACCATCTCAAATGATAACGCTTCAGAAAAGGACATTATATACAGAGTACTAGCCGCGCCTTCAACTGAGCCTAATCTACGACGTGCTGATACTTCAGATACAATTAATTACTATCTCAATAATAGCAAATTAGATAAAAATACATCCATTCTTGCTATTACAGACAACAGATATTGTAACAGACAATTCATACAATTAGCATCAACGATGCTTAATTCAAATGTGTCCTATTATTTGGACATTATCGGATGTTTTAGAGGTGATAAAATCACTACAATTGATAACTACAATCCATATCAATATATTCAAGACACAATATCGCTCATTGACCTAATAGAAAAATTCAACAGCAATTAATCATATTATTCAGTAGCCACAAGGCCTTTTAAGAATATATCAAGAGATGAATTTCTTTTCTCTATCTGCTCATTGTCTATCATTTTGAAAAACACATCCTTAGAGCCGACTATAACAACGCATTTTTTGGCCCTTGTTACGGCAGTGTATAAAATGTTACGAATCATTAGGGGTTCAGGGGTTCTAAGGAGAGTTATTATAACTGCCGGATACTCACTACCTTGTGATTTATGAACAGTTACTGCATAGGCATGTTCTAATTCATCCAATTGAGAAAACTGATAATCTACGCTTCTATTATCATCAAACATTACTCTAAGTGTCTTAGTGACTAGATCTACCATGGTTACAACTCCCATATCACCGTTAAAAACACCCATTCCCTTGTTTACTACCACATTATATTCTGAATATTCTTTCCACTCTATCTGATAATTGTTCTTAATCTGCATTACTTTATCGCCTTCACGAAAAATCCTATCTCCATATTCATATACCCTTTTTGAAGCAGAAGATGGATTAAGACGTTCCTGCAATACCCTGTTTAATTCAATAGAACTAAGTAGTCCTTTCTTCTTTGATGGCGTCAAAACCTGTATCTCTTCACATGGTGCATCCACATATTTGGGAAGTTTATTCTTAACCAGATCAATCGTTGTATTAATTACAGCAGAGACCTCATTTCTCTCCATAAAGAAGAAATCGGAACTGTTATTATCCAGCACCATATGTTCTCCACTGTTAATCTTGTACGCATTAGTTACAATATCGCTTTCATCTGACTGTCTAAACACCTTGTCAAGAGTCACTACAGGAAACACATCAGATGCAATTATATCTTTAAGCACATTTCCAGCCCCAACAGATGGTAATTGATTAGTATCCCCTACCATAATAAGCCTAACTCCAGGCTCAATTGCTTTAAGCAGGTTATAGAACAGACTAATGTCTACCATTGACATTTCATCTATAATTACTACATCACATTCAAGGGGATTAGTCTCGTTTCTCTCGAAGAATGCTATAGCATTATCACTATCAGACGCTCCTTTTACCTCAAGCATTCTATGAATTGTACGTGCTCCCCTTCCTGTTGCTTCTGTCATCCTCTTTGCTGCTCTACCTGTTGGCGCAGCCAGAAATATATCAAGTCCTTCAAGCTCAAAGAATTCTATCATGGTCTTGATTGTAGTAGTCTTACCAGTTCCAGGACCACCTGTTAGTATACAGACACCGCTTCTTATTGCGACTTTGACAGCATCTTTCTGTAATCCATCCAGCTTTATATTCTGCTTATCTTCTACTCTTTTAATCGCTTCATTTAATTGCTCTTCTTCTATAGCAAATGTATTATCAAGATTAAGAAGCATGTTGGCAGTATTCAATTCCATATAATAATACGAAGAAAGATATACCTTATCTTCTTTTACAACAATTTTCTTATCAATAACAAGATTCATAAGATAGGCATCTAATGAATCAACATCAATGCCTATTAACTGTTCTACTACCTTACACAGATTATCAGCAATGATAAATGTATGACCTTCAGTTGCACCTTTAGAAAGGGCATAAAGAATTGCAGAACGAATTCTATAATCACTATCAAGTGCAATATCCATCTTAAGGGCAATACTATCGGCTGTCTTAAATCCAATTCCATCAATATCATCAGCGAGTCTGTATGGATTCTCTCTTATAATTCTATAAACAGCTTCTCCATATTCTCCATATATTCTAAGAGCCATGTTGCTTCCAATTCCATATCTATCCAGGAAAATCATTACATCCCTCAGCTCTTTCTTCTCGTTAATCTGATCGGCAATTTTTACTGCTTTTTTGATCGATATTCCTTTTATTTCAGCCAATCTCTCTGGTTCTTCTTCCAGAATTCTTAAAGTATCTTCCTTGAATCTTGACACAATTTTCTTGGCATAGGACTTGCCAATACCTTTGATAGCACCTGATGCGAGATAATGTTCTATACCAGCAATATCGGAGGGCTTTGTTACTTCAAAAGAATGAGCCTTGTATTGTCTTCCATATGTTGGATGTTCAACATACTCACCTCGTAGAATTAGTGTCTCACCCTCATCTACTGCAGGAAATGTGCCCACAACAATAATGTCCTCCTCTGAAGTAGAGAAGGACATTACTTTATATCCATTATCTTCATTTTGATATACAATATGATCTACATATCCTTGTATCTCATCCATTTATGATTCAACCTTTTCATCTGAAATCAAATTCTGTTCATTAGAAATACCATAATTTCTCTTCATCTGAGCAACAAGATCTTTAGTCAAATTTCCACCGTATTCTTTAACCATAGTAGAGGCAAGACTCTGAATTGTGGAATCCATATAGAATTCCGTCATTTGAGAAGTCGAACTGTCTTCATCCTCCGGCTTTACAGATTTTTTTACTTGTTTAATCACTTGTTCTAGCATATAACTTTCGAATGATTCCACCGCTTCTGTTAATTCTTCATCAGAAGAATTGGCATTTACATTCGATATAGAATTTGAGACTTTATTCGCAGCCTCCGCGCTTCTTTCATTAATTGCCTGGTTATTAAGATATGAACTAACACCATCCATTGATAATCCCATAATCTATCTCCTTATCTCTTCAAGTTATTAGCTGTATCCATCATAGAATCAGTTGTAGTAATAACCTTAGAATTCATCTCATACGCACGTTGAGCAACAATTAAGTTGACCATCTCGTCTGCAACATTAACATTAGAACCCTCTAAGAATCCCTGTGCAATCGTACTTGGTCTAAGACCAGGATTAATATCTTCTCTCATTGCAGGACCAGATGCGGCAGATTCAGCAAGTAAATTGTTAGCTTGTTTCTCCAGGCCAACAGGATTTCTAAACTGGAATAATCCAATAAACTGTCCTGTACTAACAGCTGTTCCATCTGGTAATCTGTAAGCGACTTCGCCAGTTGTTCCAACACTGACTCCGGCAGAACCTGCTCCCTCCGGTAATTCAATCCACTGACCATTTCTATCAAGAACCGGATTACCCTGTGCATTAGTGAGAATAAGTCCGCCTGCATTATTAAGACTCCAGTTAAAATCACCATTTCTTGTATAATATGTTGCTCCATCCTCACCGCTTACAGCGAAGAAACCAGAACCATTTATGCAACAAGCCATATTATTCGCACTAGCAAGCTGTGCACCCTGCGTATAGCTTGTATTGATGGATGCAACTCTCGCTCCAAGACCTACCTGTGCATTAGTCGGCTTAGGATTTCCATTTGCCGTTGTAGACCTTTCCTGAAGTGTCTGATATAAAAGTGATTTAAATTGCGTACTCTGCGACTTAAATCCAGTTGTATTAACATTAGCCAAGTTATTAGCTATTGTATCTACGCTTGTCTGCTGGGCTTTCATTCCTGAAGCGCCAGTCCAAAGTGATCTCATCATAATCGTGCCCCTCCTGTTAAGCTATTTGCTTACTAATCCAGACTATACACGCCCAACCTGTGTTACTGCCTTCTCAAGTGTAGAGTCCTCTGTCTGAATCATTTTCTGACCTGTCTCATACGCTCTTTGAATAGCAATCATGTTGACCATTTCATCCACAACATTTACATTACTCATCTCAAGCGCCCCCTGTTCAATAAGAGCGTCACTTGCAATAATCTGTCCACCAGCAACAAGATCATACATATTCTCGCCATACTTAGACAGGAAATCATAATTTGCAAAATCTACAACTCCTATCTGACCTACTATCTGTCCGTTTTGAGTAATAAAACCTTGTGAATTAATAGTATATTCCTGGTTTGGGTCTATTCGAACATAGTTAGCCTGATTATTTGCCGAGTTCATTGCTCCATTCATATTAAGCAAATAATCGCCATCTACTGTCCTGAAATACCCGTCATTGTCCACGGAAAAAGCACCGTCCCTGGTATACTTTATAGAGGTCTGCCCTGCCCTATTGGTAAATGATATAGCAAAAAAACCATCGCCTGATATAGCAATGTCGGATTTCTTATCAGTTACCTGTAAACTTCCCTGATCATAGTTGGTATAGGTCTCACCAATTTTTACACCGAGAGTAACATCACCTATTCCACTTACATGTGTCGGTACTGTGATATCCTTGATTCTGTATGCTAACATATCAGAAAAAGCCTGAGATGTTGCACCTTCTTTCTTATAGCCTACAGTAGATGCATTAGCCAAATTATTAGCAAGCGTCTCAAGTCTTTTCTCTTCATTAACCATTCCGGTGAAAGCTGTGTATAAACCTTTTACCATAGCATCCTCCAATTCACATGAATCTAGTTGTACATATATTCTATCGGTTACTTTATAGAAAATATTAAGTACAAAAAAGACCCAAAATTATATTTTGGGTCACTTAATTACTCGCCAGTTCCTTCTCCAGCAAGCAGTTCTACATATCTACCTGTTCCAATGGCAACACAAGTCATTGGATCTTCCGCAGTCATTGTATTGATTCCTGTTCTATCTTCTATAAGTTCTTCTAGGCCTCTAAGAAGAGCTCCACCACCAGTAAGGACAATTCCTCTATCAGCCACATCAGCCGCAAGCTCAGGTGGCGTCTTCTCTAATACAGAGTGAATTGCTTCTACAATCTGAAGTGTTGCTTCCTTTAATGCTTCCTCTGTCTCTTCTGAAGAAATTGTTATAGTCTTAGGAAGACCAGTAACCAGATTACGTCCTCTTACATCCATAGTCTCTGGTGTTGGAAGAGGGAAACATGTTCCTATATTAATCTTAATATCCTCTGCCGTTCTCTCTCCGATAAGCAGGTTATGCTTCTTACGCATATATCTTACAATCGCTTCATCGAAATCGTCACCTGCTATCTTAATGGATGTACTTACAACAGATCCACCTAGTGATATAACGGCTATATCTGCTGTACCACCACCTATATCAACAACCATGTTACCACATGGACGAGTAATATCTATTCCTGCGCCAATTGCCGCAGCTATTGGCTCTTCTATAATCTTAACGTCTCTAGCTCCCGCTGCAAATCCAGCATCTTCTACAGCACGTCTCTCTACTTCTGTAACTCCGGAAGGAACACATACACTAACAAGTGGTTTACGATAACTCTTCTTACCAAGTGCTTTCTGCAAGAAGTACTTCATCATCTTCTCTGTCACTGTATAATCAGAGATAACACCCTGACGTAGTGGTCTGACTGCAACAATATTACCAGGTGTTCTACCAATCATTAGACGAGCTTCCTCACCAATTGCTTTAATCTTATTCGAATCTCTGTCAAATGCTACGACTGAAGGTTCTTTTAATACAACACCTTTGCCCTTAACATAAACTAGAATACTAGCAGTTCCCAAATCAATTCCAATATCAGATGAAACCATTTATTACTCCTTTCATATATAGACAAGCAACTATGTATAATACATAAAATCGCGTAAATTTGCATATTACTATAACTATTATAATCATTTTCTTTGTTTTTTCAAGAATTTTAGGCTTTTTTATTAATTATTTAACTTTAATTTTCCCTCTTTCGAAGAAGTACTAAAAATCCCTCTTTCAATATGTCTGACTTAGTTACCAAATGTAGCTAAAGTCGACATATATGAAAGAGGGCTTTATTATTCTGTAAAGCTGTAATGTATACAAATTATTCAGTGGTTTCCTCTAATGATGTATCATTTGTTTCTTCCGAAATAATCGGATTATTTTCAACCTTGAACCTTGCTATAATCGCCTCTAAATCTTCGGCAGAGCGACTTACACTTCCGCCGTTTTCTGATAACAGTTCAACATTATCATTAACCCTATCTGTAGTAGCATTAAGCTCTTGTGCTGTAGCTGCATTTTGTTCAGATATCGCTGATAATTTCTGAATAAGACTTGAAATATTAGCAACTCCCTCTCCAAGGCCTTCATTATTAGTATGTAATTCATCTACAGACTCATTAATAATCTGAATTCTATCTGCAATATCAGTAAAACTATGACTAGTTTCATCAACTGCTTCTTTCTGACGATTAACGTATTCTCGTACATTATCACTTTGTCTGGCTGCATTATCAGTATTACTCTGTAAATCAGCAAGCATCTCATTAATAATATTAACAGAATCAGCTGATTGTTCTGATAGATTCCTAATCTCATCTGCAACTACCGCAAAGCCTTTTCCCGCTTCACCGGCACGAGCTGCCTCAATAGAAGCATTAAGAGATAGAAGGTTAGTCTGTTCCGCAATTGAAGAAATAAGATCAGATGCCTCAGAAATCTTACTTGTAGATTGCTCAATACCATTTATTACTTCGAATATCTTCTCAAATGCCTCAACACTTTGTTCTGTAATGTCCTTAAGCCCATTAACATTCTTCATTCCATCATTAGTCACCTGTCTAATCTCTTCATTAGCAGATGCAAGAGCAGTTGTACTCTTATTACTGTTCTCCATCATCTCGTCAACTCTAGACATAACGCTGGAAATATCTTCTATATCAGCCGCTTGACCTGTGGCTGACTCTGCAAGTTCTGATGCAGCATTATTAATTGACTCAATTGATCCGGCTGTATCCTTTGTAGATTCATCCATTTCTCGACTACTATCAGCAAGAAGTTCGGATGAACCCTTTAATGATGAAATAACCTCTCGTAAATGTGCCTGCATATCTCTTGCCGCTTTATTAAGAGCTCCTATTTCATCCTTTGAATTAAGCGGTTTAATCTCGTCCGTCAAATCATTATGCGCTATAGCATCAAACTTCTTAGCAATATAACTTAGATTGTTTCTAATATATCTAACAACAAATACTGTATAGATTACTGTCGCAATCATTATTATTGCTATAACAACAAGCATTATTACAAGACTTCTAATCGTACCAGATGAGATTTGTGCTTTTTCCTGGTTAACATATTCTTTAACAATTACTCCCATTTTATTAATAGGGCTAATTACACTAGGAAATGCCTCCCTTGCCTTGTCATAGTTACTTACTGTACTTGCCTTAGATGGGTCAGAGAGAGCTTTCCAATCATGGAAACTCGTCTCGAATTCATCAATACACTGGTTAATATCTGACCCCTCATAATTAAATGTTGCAAGTTCAGGATAATTAACCATTACTTTCTCTATATTCTTTATAGCACTATAAGCTTCGCCAACAGCATTAGAATAAGTTTTTGTCTTCTCCTCAGTGAATTCCTTAGCCGGCTTACCCTTCGCGGCTTCCTCCACATATTCTTTGTTAGCAATTGATGCAACATATAAATCCTTCTCTGCCACAAGCGAATCATCATTTACTGTATATAACTCATCATAGAATATATTCTCCATATCATTCATGGTAGATAACATCCCATATGATAGTAAAACCAGTCCAATTACGCCAGCAAATATTATAGAAAATGCGGCGGTCAAAAGCTTAACTAAAATACTCGCGTTTCTCATACCCTTCTCCTCCTAATATGTGCCATCGTAATAATTAGAATTACAATAGTTTGTTATATCATATTTTTTATCAAGTTTTCCTATCTTTGCAAGGAAATCTATAGTATCGTTGAGCGAATCTATATCCTTCTGACTAATCTTTACAGTGAAATTATATTTAGGCAACATAGACTTAACCTGCGATACGTCAAGCCCAAGATAATCAGCCACATATTTCCAAGTCTCGTCTGATGTATTATTAATATTATCAGCTGCCTTCTTATATTCCTTTAGAACAGTCTCAACAACCTTAGGATTTGTCTCACAATAATCCTTACGACCAATAATTGTGTTAGTTCCTTCCAGCCCACAATCAGAACCTTGTGCAAGAATTCGACAGTCACCTGCATCAACAAGCTTAGTAATGCTTGGTTCCCACAGAGAAATAGCATCAACCTGACCATTACGAAGCAAATAAGGCATATCTGCTGGTGTGGCGCTTACAAGCTCAATATCACTAAATGTAAGACCTGCTGTAGACAGATACTTATCTACCATATTATGGCCTGTACTACCCATGTTAGTTGCAACCCTCTTACCCTTAAGGTCAGCGGCAGATCTAATAGGAGAATCCTTGAGAACAACTATGGCATAAGAATCAGCTGCTTGAGCTGTAATACCAACTACTTCCCTGACACATCCCTGCTCTATAGCTGATACAGTTGGCACATCACCATATAGACAAAGATCAGTCTCACCCTTTCCAATTGAAGTATTCATTGGAGGACCAGATTCAAAATCATACCACACAACGCTTACGCCCTGTTCCTTAAGGGCTTTTTCCAAATCGCCTGTCTGTCGTGTAATCATCATTGGAATAAATGCGGCAGACGGTTGAAGCGCTATACATACCATGTTAGTCGCTTGACCATTCTTGACTTTGTCAGAATTGCCACATCCTGTTAGAAGACCTAATGCTAGAATAGTTATCATAACAAGTGTTAATATTTTCTTCTTCATAAAATTCCCCCCCTTTTGCAATTTACTCTACACATTATATTAATTAGCATATTATGTCATACCATAGTTAAAATTATATTCTATTCCTCATCAAAATACAACAAAAAAGTACCTATGTTGATTATTTAACTTTTATTTATTTCACTTTTTTTTCACTGACACATCACAAATTGTCCACAATTAAGATTTATTATAATAATGTACTAGCCAACAAGGCTATTATTTCATAACTAAGCTCTAGAGTCTGACTCTAGAGCACTCCCCGATAATTCTCTAATTACCAAGGGTTTTTAGATTATTATATATAACATTTTTCTCCTCTTTCACAGTAGAGAAAGACTAAACAATCTACTGAACATAACACATTTTTTACAGCAAGAGCCTTCGGATAATTCCGAAGGCTCTTGTGGTTTATATTATCTTTACTTCAAAACTTTCTTCAAAAACATCCCAGTGTAACTCTTCTTATGCTTAGCTACTTCTTCAGGCGTTCCTGTTGCCACGATAGTTCCACCACCATCTCCACCTTCTGGGCCAAGGTCAATAATATAGTCAGCAGTCTTAATTACATCTAAATTATGTTCAATTACCACAACAGTATTACCATTGTCCGAAAGCTTACGGAGTATATCTACAAGCTTATTGACATCTTCAAAATGAAGTCCTGTTGTCGGCTCATCTAAGATGTAAATCGTCTTGCCGGTACCACGCTTACTTAGCTCAGTCGCAAGCTTGATTCGCTGGGCTTCACCGCCTGACAGAGTTGTAGAAGGCTGTCCAAGTTTAATATACGAGAGACCAACATCATAAAGAGTCTGTATCTTTCTATGAATAGAAGGAACATTTTCGAAAAATCCCAATGCCTCTTCAACAGTCATATCAAGAACATCATATATAGTCTTACCCTTGTACTTCACCTCTAAAGTCTCTCTATTATATCTCTTACCGTTACACACCTCACATGGAATATATACATCTGGGAGAAAATGCATCTCAATCTTAACAATTCCATCTCCAGAACAAGCTTCACAACGACCTCCTTTAACATTGAAGCTAAAGCGACCCTTCTTGTATCCTCGTTCTTTGGCATCGGGAGTAGCTGCAAATAAATCTCTTATGGAATCAAATACACCTGTATAAGTTGCAGGATTACTTCTAGGAGTTCTTCCAATTGGTGACTGATCAATATCAATTATTTTATCAAGCTGCTCTATTCCTTCAATCTTCTTATGCTTTCCTGGAATTTTATGTGCGCGGTTTAATGATTTAGCAAGACTCTTATAAAGTATCTCATTTATTAGAGAACTTTTTCCAGAGCCTGATACACCTGTTACGCAAGTCATAATCCCAAGAGGAATCTCCACGTCAACATCCTTAAGATTATTCTCTTTTGCTCCGATAACTTTCAGATACCCTGTTGGCTCTCTTCGCTTTGATGGAATCGGCACAAATCTCTCACCAGATAGATACTGTCCCGTTATTGACTCAGGACATTTCATGATTTCTTCAGCATTTCCTATGGCAACCACTTCACCGCCATGACTTCCTGCACGAGGTCCTATATCAACAATACAATCTGCCGCCCTCATAGTATCTTCATCATGTTCAACAACAAGAAGTGTATTGCCAAGGTCTCTAAGTCCCTTAAGAGACGCAAGAAGTTTCTCATTATCTCTCTGATGTAATCCAATGCTGGGCTCATCTAAGATATAGGCAACACCTACTAGACCTGACCCTATCTGGGTAGCAAGTCTGATGCGTTGTGCTTCTCCTCCGGAAAGGGAACCTGTGGCACGGGCAAGATTAAGATAATCAAGTCCAACATCATTAAGGAATCCCACTCTACCTTTAATCTCTTTAATAATCTGATGTCCAATCCTCTCCTGCTGTGATGTTAATCTCATATTGTTAAAATACTCAACCAGATCCCTAATTGGTATAGTAGTAAGTTCATAAATATTCTTATCATCCACTGTAACAGCAAGAGATTCTTTCTTAAGACGCTGCCCTTTACATACTGGACAATTAGTTACTGTCATATATTCTTCATATTCTTTCTTAGTATATTCTGAGTGAGTCTCTCTATATCTTCTATTAACATTTTCAACAAGCCCTTCAAATGTTATATCGTATACACCAGTCCCACGCTGTCCCGTATAATGAACAGGCACACTTTTGTCTGTTCCAAATACAATTATATTCCTTACTTCTTCGCTTAACTCTTCATATGGTGTGTCAAGACTAAAATTATATTCTTTTGAAAGAGCAACTAGAAGCTGATGCGTAAAACTATCTTCCTTATTAGAAGACTGCCATCCCATCACTTTGATACATCCTTCATTAATACTAAGGCTCTTATCAGGAATCATTAATTCCTCACTAAACTCCATTTTAAATCCAAGGCCAAAACATTCCGGACATGCTCCAAATGGGTTATTGAAAGAAAAGCTTCTAGGCTCAATCTCGTCAATACTAATACCACAGTCCGGACACGAAAAGCTCTCTGAGAATCTCAGTGGCTCTTCTCCAATCACATCTACTATAAGAAGTCCATTAGCAAGCTTAAGTACATTTTCAATAGAATCAGTAAGACGTTTCTCTATTCCTTCTTTAACAACAAGTCTGTCAACAACAATCTCTATGTTATGCTTAATATTCTTATCAAGCTTTATTTCTTCTTCAAGTTCATACTGACTCCCATCAACAATCACACGAACGTATCCGCTTTTTCTAGCTTTAGCAAATAGCTTCTCATGCTCACCTTTACGACCTCTGACAACAGGAGCTAAGAGCTGAACCTTCGTCCTCTCTGGAAGAGCCATTATTACGTCAACCATCTGGTCAACTGTCTGCCTCTTAATCTCCTTGCCGCATTTCGGACAATGAGGTATTCCAATTCTTGCATACAATAATCTTAGATAATCATATACTTCCGTAACTGTTCCAACAGTAGAACGGGGATTGTGATTAGTCGACTTTTGGTCAATTGAAATTGCAGGTGGAAGACCTTCTATCTTCTCAACGTTTGGCTTCTCCATCTGTCCAAGAAACTGTCTCGCATAGCTAGACAAAGACTCCATGTACCTTCTCTGACCTTCTGCAAATATTGTATCAAACGCCAAAGAAGACTTGCCAGATCCTGACAAGCCTGTCAATACCACAAATTCATCTCTTGGAATATCAAGTGATACATCTTTTAGGTTATGTTCTTTTGCTCCCTTAATTCTTATATATTTTCTCTTGTCCATAACGCCACCATAATTCTATCAATCATATCTACCACTCGCTGGATATTACTTCCGCCTTCTTATCACGTGTCATCAAACTCTGTACCATTGATCGTACAGTTGCACCTTCAAATAACGCCTTATTCACCTGTTCTATAATAGGAAGTTCCACATTGTATTTTGCACCAAGTTTAAGTACAGCTTCTGCAGAATATACCCCTTCTACAACCATATTAACCTTGTCCATAGCTTCTTCTCTTGTACAACCTTGTCCCATATAGAAACCAGCCATACGATTGCGACTATGAAGACTTTGGCAAGTAACAATCAAATCTCCTATTCCCGTAAGACCATTAAGAGTTCTTCTATTAGCACCCATAGCAAGAGCAAGATCTGTAATCTCTTTGATTCCTCTTGTGATAAGCGCCGCCTTGGCATTGTCGCCGAAGCCTATTCCATCTGACATACCTGCTGCAAGAGCAATAACATTCTTACTTGCTCCGCCAATCTCAATTCCAACTACATCAGGTGATGTATATACTCTGAAATTCTCATTCATAAATGCTTCTTGTAGTTCTAAAGCAAATTCTTTATCATGAGATCCACATACAACAAGAGTAGGCATTCTGTTAACAACTTCCTCTGCATGACTAGGTCCACTTAACACTCCCACTCTGACATCAGAGAGAACATCTTCTATAATCTCAGATTGGGTGAACAAAGTCTCCCTCTCAATTCCTTTAGATACAGATACTATTCCCTGATTCTTCCTTATATAAGGTTTCATCTCTTCTAATGTCTGTCTTGTTGCTTTAGATGGAACTGCTAGAACAAGCACTTCATTACTTGTCACAACATTTTCCATATCTGCTGTAAATTGCAATTCATCAGGAAGAACTACTCCTGGTAATTTCGAACCATTAATCCTTGTATCATTAAGTTCATCTATCTGAGACTGACGATAAGACCATAGAGTCACATCATGTCCATTATCACATAGCACTGTGGCAAGAGCTGTTCCCCAGCTTCCTGCACCTATCACACCTATATTCATATTTCTCTCCAGATTATGATATTTTAGTCCTTTTCAACCTACGCATTATCTGCTTCTTTTAATGGCTTCTTTCCTGCAACTTCATCAAATACATCTGTTACTTCTTTTGATGGTGGCGCAGTAAGAAGGGACACAACTACAATAAATATACTACTTATAATAAATGCAGGAAGTAATTCATATAAATCAAATGCACCACCTATAGGTCTTACAAGAAACTTCCATACAAATATCATTATAATACCTGAAAGCATTCCAGCCAGAGCTCCCCACTTATTAGTTCTTCTCCAGAATAATGAGAATAACATAATTGGGCCAAATGTAGCTCCAAATCCTGCCCATGCAAAACTTACTATCTTAAACACTGAGTTCTCAGGATTCCAAGCAATAATTATTCCAATTATTGCTATTATAACAACAGTAAGTCTGGCTACTCCTAACTTCTGCTTGTCATTTAATTTTACATTGAATACATCAATCATAATATTCTGAGACACGCTGGAACTTGCGGCAAGAAGCTGTGAATCAGAAGTCGACATCGTACATGCTAATATACCAGCTAGTATAAGACCAGCAATAAGAGCCGGTACTACACCTTTTTGACTAAGTAATGTAGAAATTGTAATTATTGATGTCTCAGCATCTGATGTTGTCTCAAAAAATGGTATCTCACCTTTAACAGTCATAGCGTAAGCAATAATTCCAATAAATATTGCAACTGCCATAGATATTACAACCCATACAGATGCTATTCTTCTAGATACTTTAATTTTATTCTCGTCTTTTATTGCCATAAAGCGAAGTAAAATATGTGGCATACCGAAATATCCAAGTCCCCATGCAAGAGTAGATGCAATAGTAAGAATACCATATGATGATGATTCTTTTGTGACCACATTACCCATTTCTGTCATACTAAGATATCCTGGAATTGAAGCCGCATTTTCAATAACAGCATCAAGACCGCCTGCCACATTAACACCAAATATAACAACCACGATTAACGCAATTGTCATAATTATACTCTGTATTAAATCAGTAAAGCTGGCTGCAAGAAAACCGCCAAGCATAGTATATAGAACAATTACCACTGCACTAACAATCATAGCAGGAAGGTAATCCACTCCAAAAAGTGTTGAAAATAGCTTTCCACAGGCTGCAAATCCACTTCCTGTGTATGGAACAAAGAACACAAAAATAGCAAGAGCCGCAATACCAAGAAGTGTTGACTTGTTATCTCCAAATCTATTCTTGAAAAACTCAGGAATTGTTATAGCATTTCCTGCGGTCTGCGAGTATCTACGAAGTCTCTTGGCAACTATAAGCCAATTAATATAAGTACCGATTGCAAGACCAATGGCTGTCCACCCCGCATCTGCAATACCACTTATATATGCCACTCCAGGAAGCCCCATAAGAAGCCAGCTACTCATATCTGATGCCTCAGCACTCATTGCCGTTACTATAGGACCCAGTTTTCTGCCACCAAGATAGAAATCATCCGTGTTCTTATTCTTCTTGGTAAAATGAATTCCAATACCGATAATCACCGCCATATATAGAACGATAACTATACTTATACATATAATAGATGTTGTCATTTTCTCTCCTCTTTTCTGCTTTTTTACTTTAAATAGGCATTTCAATACTTTACCACTATATTAGGAAAAATGCAATTTTCACTAGCACTAATATCCCACAAATGTTAATTATTTCTTGACACCATATAGTTAAAAGTTCTATACTCTCTCATGTAAACAAAAAAACAATGGGGAGCTAGTTGACTAGCTGAGAGTAGATTGTGAATCTAGACCCATAACCTGATTTAGGTAATGCTAACGTAGGGATATAATGTGATTCAACTAACAGATAGTCCTCGTTGGCTGTCTGTTTTTTTTACAATGCGGTACATCGGGGGCACCACTTTGTATCGCTATATAAAATTAATGTACAATACGGAGGTAATTATGTATACAGCATTAACAATCGCAGGCTCAGATTCCTGCGGAGGCGCCGGCATTCAGGCTGATATCAAGACAATGACAGCAATGGGAGTCTATGCAAGTTGCTGCATTTGTGCGATTACAGCGCAGAATACAACCGGTGTCCAAGGAATACTAGAAGTAGAGGAGGGCTTTGTAAAAGAACAACTTGACTCGGTTTTTAGTGATATCTTTCCTGATGCGGTCAAGATAGGTATGCTATCTAATTCTAAAATTATAGAAGCAGTAAGGGACAGACTTGACTTCTATAATGCCAGGAATGTAGTAGTTGATCCTGTCATGGTCTCCACAAGCGGTCACAAGCTTTTGGCGGACGAAGCAATTACAACTTTAAAAAACAAACTATTAAAGGAAGGAACAGTTACAACACCTAATATTCCAGAAGCCGAAGTCTTAAGTGGAATTACAATACAATCCTCAGAAGATATGGTTAATGCAGCTAAGATTATACATGAACGTTACGGATGTACTGTATTAGTTAAAGGTGGTCACGGCATAGATGATACTGCAAGAGATTATCTATATAACGATAATATCTCAAGATGGTATGAAAGCAATAGAGTTGACACTGAAAACACTCACGGTACAGGATGTACATTAAGCTCAGCTATTGCCTCAGGCCTTGCAAAAGGAGAATCAATAGAACTTGCGGTAGAAAATGCAAAATCATATCTCCAAGGCGCTCTTGAAGCAAAACTTAACCTTGGCAAAGGAAATGGTCCAATTGACCATTTATGGAATATGTAACCCTCTCCTTCCAAAAAAGGAGAAAAAAATGAATAAGAACTTAAAAAAACTTATCCTAGCAGCTATTTTTGCAGGACTAGCAGTGGTAGGCTCAATGGTATCAATCCCTGTATTTGGTTCTAAATGTGCACCAATACAACATATTGTAAATGTTATGTGTGCAATATTCTTAGGACCATGGTACGGTCTTGGATGTGCATTTGTAGCAAGTCTAATCAGAAACTTTGTAGGACTTGGAACCCTTCTTGCATTCCCAGGTAGTATGTGTGGTGCTTTACTTTCAGGTTTACTCTACAAGTATATCAAGAAACGTTGGGCAGCATATGGTGGCGAAGTATTTGGAACAGCTGTAATCGGCGGTTTACTTGCTTATCCATTCGCAAGTCTCATTATGGGAAATGCTGAAGCTACACTATTTACCTATGTAGTGCCATTTCTAATAAGCACCGCTGGTGGAACCATCATCGCTATAATTATCATTGAGATATTATCTGCATCAGGTGTGCTTAAGAGACTACAAAGCATGTTAGATTAACATTTGTAAAGTCCATTTAACTGCAGGATACATCGGTGTCGTAGCAGGCACTTCACCGATGTGCACCATGCCTGCATCAAGGTGATTAAAATGAAATACACAACACAAATGGACGCAGCAAGAAAAGGGATTGTAACACCAGAGATTGAAACTGTTGCGAAAAAAGAAAACATGGATACAAAAAAGCTTCTTAAGCTTGTTGCAGAAGGAAAAGTTGCAATCCCCGCAAATAAAAAACATACATGTATTGATCCTGAGGGAATCGGTAGTATGCTTAGAACAAAAATCAATGTCAACCTCGGAGTTTCCAGAGACTGTAAAGACTACGACCTTGAAATGAAAAAAGTACTTAGTGCAGTTGATATGGGCGCAGAAGCTATTATGGATCTATCCAGTCACGGAGATACGGAACCTTTCAGAAAAAAACTGACATCAGAATGTCCAGCTATGATTGGCACTGTCCCAGTATACGACTCCGTTATTCATTATAAAAGAGACTTAGCTACGCTTACTGCAAAAGACTTCATTGAAGTAGTAAGACTACACGCAGAAAATGGTGTGGACTTCTTAACTCTCCATTGTGGTATCACAAGAAAAACAATCGATCAAATTAAAAACCACAAACGTAAAATGAATATTGTAAGTAGAGGAGGTTCTCTTGTATTTGCATGGATGTCAATGACCGGAGAAGAGAATCCATTCTATGAATACTACGACGAAATTCTTAATATATGTGAGGAATATGATGTAACTATCTCCCTCGGAGATGCATGCAGACCAGGATGTCTTGCTGACGCAACCGATGTATGTCAGATAGACGAATTAGTAAGACTCGGCGAACTTACAAAACGAGCATGGGATCACAATGTACAGGTAATGGTTGAAGGTCCAGGACATGTACCACTTGATCAAATCGCCGCTAATATGAAAGTACAGCAAACAATTTGTATGGGAGCACCGTTCTACGTTCTTGGTCCTCTTGTAACAGATATAGCTCCAGGTTATGATCACATCACATCAGCAATTGGAGGGGCTGTTGCTGCTATGAGCGGAGCAGCTTTCTTATGTTATGTAACACCGGCAGAACATCTTGCTCTTCCTAATCTTGATGATGTAAAGCAGGGTATTATTGCATCTAAGATAGCTGCGCATGCTGCAGATATTGCCAAAGGTATTCCTGGAGCAAGAGACATTGATGATAAAATGGCTGATGCACGACGTATTCTTGATTGGGATGAACAATTTAAGTATGCACTTGACCCAGAAACCGCCAAGAAGATACGTGATGATAGAGCGCCGGAAGACGACCACTCAGACACCTGCTCTATGTGTGGCAAATTCTGTGCAGTAAGAAGTATGAACAAAGCTTTAGAAGGTGAATATATTGATATCTTATAAATTATATGCAATAACAGATAGAAGCTGGCTTGAAGAAGGTGAAGAACTAAAGGATGCTGTAGAACAAGCAATCCTTGGTGGCGCAACAATTGTACAACTACGTGAAAAGTCACTTGAATATAGTGACTTAAAAAAACTTGCCTTGTCAGTACAAGAAGTTTGCAAGTTATACAATGTTCCTTTTATTGTAAATGATAATGTAGAACTTGCCAAAGAGATAGATGCTGATGGTGTTCATCTTGGCGCAGAAGATATGTCCATTAAAAAGGCCATATCTATTCTTGGAAAAGATAAGATAATCGGTGCTACTGCAAAGACAGTTGAACAAGCACTATTAGCAGAGAAAGCAGGTGCAAATTACATAGGAAGTGGAGCAGTATTTGGTTCTGATACAAAAACTGATGCAACTAATCTTACCATTGATGCTCTTAATGAAATATGCAACAGAGTTTCTATTCCTGTTGTTGCAATAGGTGGAATTAATGCCTACAACGTATCATCTCTTAAGAGTTCTTCTATAAGCGGAGTATCCGTTGTGTCGGGAATATTTGCAAGAAAAAACAAGACAAAAGCCTGCCGTGATATATTAAGCAATCTATATGGAAGACCTGTTATCGAGTGTATTACTAACCATGTGACCACCAATGAAGTGGCTAATACTGTATTAGCATTTGGTGCATCTCCAATTATGGCTCACAATGTAAATGAAGTTGAAGAAGTTCAGACAAATGCCAATGGCCTTCTTCTTAATCTTGGTGCCACAGATGATTATGAGGCAATGAAAAAGGCTTACGCTGTTGCTAATAAGCAAAACCATATAACCGTAATTGATCCAGTAGGTGTTTCAGGAATAACATATAGACGGGATTTTCTTAAGGAGTTACTTGCTACCAGCTCCCCAACCTGCATTCGTGGAAATGCATCAGAAATACTTGCCATATATGAAGGTAAAAATGTAACAGCCGGATTAGATGGAAGTATTGATAATACTAACATAAAAGCAGTTACTCAATCCTTGGCAAATAGCTTAAATACAATAATTGTTGCATCTGGGGTTACAGATATAATAAGCGACGGAAAATGTGTATATGAGATTTCATCTGGTCACGCAATGCAAAAGAGTCTAACTGGCTCCGGATGCATGTTGAGTGCATGTATATGTAGCGCTCTAACCGTAAGTAATATTAATTACACAGACATTGATGATAAGAACATAACAGTAGTAAAAAGTGCTTGTCAAGAGATGGGAGATGCTGCATATAGAGCCGCTGAATATATTCTTTCTAACAACCTGGGAATATATAGTTTTCAGACAAGATTATTCGATGAATTAGTATAATTTAATATAATAGAAAATCCTTATTATTCTTTTATCTTTGGCAAATATTTATCAAATATGTTTAATTTTTGACAATTGTTGCATAATTAATTAAAAGGTTTTACAATGTATTTTGATAGCAAAATTAGGAAGGAGATTACAAAATGAAAGAATATTTTAATCTAAAAGGACAAGTTGCAATAGTTACAGGATGTTCAGGCGGACTAGGTGTACAGATGGCTAAGGCTCTCGCTAACCAAGGATGTACTATTGTTCCTATCGCTCGTCGTCTTGAGAAGCTTCAGGAAGTTGCTAAAGAATTGAATTCTGAATATGGCGTAGAAGCATATCCTATTCAATGCGACATAACTAACACTGCAAGAGTTGAGGAAGTTGTTGACGAAGTACTTGAGAAATTTGGACGTATTGATATTGTAATAAACAATGCTGGTACAGGTGCTGTTGCTCCTGCTGAGGACATCACAGATGAGCAATTTGATCATGAATGCCAGATTGACTTATTTGGTACTTTCAAAGTTGCAAGAGCTGTTGCTAAGAAAGCGATGATTCCTGCAAAATACGGTAGAATTATTAACATCGCCTCTATGTATGGTCTTGTTGGAAACAAAGTTGCAGGTTCTGCTCCTTACCATGCTGCTAAGGGTGGTGTTGTTAACTTAACAAGAGCACTTGCTGCTGAGTGGGGTAAATACGGAATTACTGTTAACGCAATCTGCCCAGGTTATTTCTATACACCACTTACTAAGGAGACACTTGACTCAGATTTCTTCCAGGCAAATGCTAAGACAATGATTCCTGAAGAGAGATACGGTAATGAAGGCGAACTTGATACTGCTGCAATCTTCTTAGCATCTCCTGCTTCTACATATGTAACAGGCGTAATGCTTCCAGTTGATGGTGGATATACTTGTATGTAAAGTCGTAAGGGGTACCATGCGAAGCATGGTGGATGCCTTACGACTAGAAGAAGTAAGGCTACTTATAGACTTATAAGGAGGAACCCACGAAGTGGGAGGATGCCTTATGACAGCATTCCGAGCGCAGCTCGGTGCGTCATATGTCGTAAGGGGTACCATGCGAAGCATGGTGGATGCCTTATGACTAGAAGAAGTAAGGCTACTTATAGACTTATAAGGAGGGACCCACGAAGTGGGAGGATGCCTTACGACCAAAAAGGGGTTTCGCATTTGCGAAACCCTTTTTTTATACTTCATACTTATCACTACGTGCTCCTGGAATCTTTACAACAACATTAACAGCGTCTGTCACAGCAATAAAATCAGTGACATCACCTGGTTCAGTTATAACTATATCACCTCTCTCAAATTCTCTATTGAACATTTTTATCTTTCCCTCAACTATTACCGTATATTCAGTTGCAACCTTATGAAAATGCTTCTTTTCATATTCCCCCGCCTTGTATTCTTTTACTGCGACCTCCACTTCCTCAGTTTTATATAGGCTTGGAGCAAAATTGCCTATAAACCATCCTCTCTTCATTTTCGAAATATTAGAAACTCTCATTTATTCTCAATTCCTTTTCATTATTAATGTTTCATACTCTTTAATCTTTTCTGGTGAGTAAAACGAATGATATCTATCTTTATCAATTTCAAAATATCCAACTTTTTTATCATCAAGTATCATCTCGTTGAGTGATGATGAAAGATAGAATTGCCCTTCATGAGATTGTCCCTTAAGAATCACTTTTTTTGCAGCCTCAATAAAGTCTTTTCCCTGCCTGTAATAGTAAAACCCCGCTACGGCATGTTTGGAAATAGGTCTCTTCTCAGCCATTTCAATTACTCTATCTCTCTGGATTCTTGCATAACTCCATCGTGGATGGATACTAGGAAATGTAATAACACCAGCGTCAAACTTGTTTTTTTCAAAAAAACCTATAGTATCACCAACGTCTATATCAATTATTTGATCTGCATTACTAATAATAAGTGGCTCATCTTTATCAAATTTCTCAACACACATTAGGCATGTACACAACGCCCCTGATGTTTGATTTTTTAAGATAATAATATTACTGTTACAAACTCCTTCTGTTGCAACCTTCGCCGATTCATCAAGGTGAAATCTAATGCAATCTTCCTCTCTTAAAGCAAATATAATATTCAATTTCTCAAGCGATGCATAATTATTAATTATGCTTTCGAGTACCGTTTCTCCATTCACTTCAAGCATTAATTTAGGAAAATAATAATTACTAAAAAAAGCCGATTTGCCCATAGCAGGCAATAATACATTAATCACTTTCCACCTCCAATATCTTTGATTGTATTAGATTATAGGTGACATCTGTAGGGTTATCTACTTTGATTACATATGCTCCACTTGCTATTCCTGCCTTTATTCCGTTAATATTATCTTCTACCACGATACACTCGCAAGGCGAAAGATTAAAGGATGCTATAGCGACTTTATACATCTCAGGATCTGGCTTCGCATTCGTCACATCTTCATTAGATACTATGTTATCAATATATGAATCAAGCGCTGCATATTCCATCATTGTTATAATGGTATCGCGTATAGAATTGGAGCATACCGCAATTTTAAGCCCATCAGCTTTTAACCTTGATAATGCATACTCATGTTGAAATACCGGATGGCACATCTCACTTATCTTTCTTCTAGTATTCTTTTGTTTCACAAGATTAATAAATTCATGTAACTCCTTGGGCAGATAATACTGTTCTGATAGGCGCATTAATTTCTCTCGCGTAGGCAACCCGTCAAATGTATGCAAGTGATCGTATCTACTAATAGATAACCCAAATATTTCCAACGCTTCATTTAACGCTTCATAGTGCCAGTCTCTTGCGTCAATCAGCACCCCATCCATATCAAATAAAACAGCTTTAATCTTAGCCATACTGCCTCCTCAAAATTGAAAATAATTTATTGCGCTCTCCAGTTTATTTGTGCATAGAATCACTCTATCATCACTTAAATAATTCTCTCTTAACATTTTCCATTGTCTTTTATTCTCTCTACCATGTAAGTCCTCTGACACAATACACACCTTTTTCTCACATTTAAGAAATCTATCAATAACACCTCTTTCATACCAAAGCTCTTGAAATGAATCTAACCAGACCCCAGATGTTTCTTCAAGCAACGGCGCATTTCTATTAATATCACTACACCCTGTAAATACTTTTAGGTTAGTATTGTTCACTTCATAATACAATTCCGGAAGAGACATATCAAAAACGAAATAATTTACACATTTGTATTTATCTAAGATACTTTCAATTCTATCCGAAATACCATCCTCCTTAATGTTCAGTGCCAGAAGCAAATCCCTTCCATTCATAATGTCAAGCACCTCTTCAAGAGTCATTTCGTTCCCACAGGGGACATCGTGGGATATTACTATTTTCCCATTAAAGTCTCTTAAATCTGTCTCAATCCCATATCCCATATCAAAAGAACGTTCAAAAGAAATTTTTTTATTATTTTCGATGTCGTAATCTTTCCAATATCCGCGATGTGAAATTATAATCATCTCTCTCCTCGTACCAACTAAGGCTTTAATTTACCTTCTTTCAAAAAATCTGATATGCTGTTATTTTCAAACCACCTCAAGTCATAAGGTATTCCCAATCCATACATTCCATCATACTCCTCACCAACGGAGTAGACCCCTATCTTTTTTCCTTCTTTAATTAAATAATTATAGCATGGGCATGTATAGAACTCGTTATTTACACGAGCATTCTCTGCTATCATCTTCTCCGCCGCACGAACCAAATCCTTGCCATGTCTAAAACTAAAAATACCAACTGTGGCATCACTAGAAATTGGTTTTTTCTCGGCTGTCTCAACTACATAGCCTTCCTTATTAACTCTTGCAAATGACCACTTAGAATCGGAAGATTTCATAGTCATTATAAGTCCATCAAGGTTCCGATTATCCATATCTTCCAGATAACTATCTACATTAAAATAAACCCATTGATCCGCATTAGCACTCATTAGCGGTTCATCATTGTTAATATAATCTTTTGCAACCAACACAGAACATACCTGCCCCTCTGTTATATAGTCTATCGGAATTACTACAGTATTATCCTCTCTAGTATAATCTCTTAGCTTATTCTCCAAATCATATTTTTCTATATGGTCTTTTTGGCAAATATAAATAAATCGATGTTCTCTATGCGGTCTAAGATTCTCAGTAACAAGTTGTATCATAGGAACTCCATGTATTGGAATCAGTGGCTTAGGAATACTATAACCTTCACTTACAAATCTGCTTCCCTTCCCTGCAATAGGTAGTACAATATTTAACATTAACTATTCTCCCCTAATTCCATGTTATCCATTAGTTTTAGCCAGTAATAATATCCCCCAAAACCAACGTAATTATACCTTGAGTTTTCGTACTTGTCCCAGTATATTTGAAGGACATCAGAATCCGCAACAACAAGATAATTACAGAGCAACTTCTTATATGCATGCTCTACACCATCTATCACACCAATATACTTCTTGTAAAATGTTCTATATATGTACATTTCAGGATTATAAATTTTGTATAGGCTACGAAGGAACCTCTCTTTTCTTCTTTTCTCCTTATCGTCTAATACCGCCCCTTTCTCCTCCTTTTCTATATATCCCTCAATTTCTGTTTCTGCCTTTCCTCTTATTTTATGAATAATCCCCCATCTTGAATGATTCTGCAATCTTATATTGTCATCGTAAGGAATATTAAATAATTTATATATATCACCTTTATTACCAAACATATAAAAATCACGTATATCAAAAGGAATTCTTGAGCAACCGCCTACAACAATTCGTTCTTCTAGACACTTGCATTTTTTTGTCAACGGATAATGTTTCACAAGATCTCTAAAATATATTAAAAAATCAGGCTTCATTATTCGTTGATCTGTTCGGCATTTTAATACATATTTTATCTCACAATTATCCATCACGGATTCAATACCACGAAGACTACTTAACAATTGATAGTTAACATGCATTACCCCCTCGTTTACCGGTTTTTCACTCTCTATAATACTAATATTATACTTCTCACATTTTTCTATAAAACCATCTCTACATTCACCCTTCCATGTAGAAATAATAATTGTTACATTCGGATAATGCTTTCTATACCATATCATTGTATCTACGGTAAAATCATTTTCATATCTAATGGGACCTTGCAATACGATAGCAGTATTCTTTATATCAAAGATTTCTTCTTTTGAAATATCCATTCTGTCAAATCTTCTTAGATTGATGGGGACAAAATATTTTAAACTGTTTCCATTTTTGTTAACAATATTGTTTATGTAGCGTACTAATTCAATATAGTATGTACCATTTGCGTTTATAAGGTCTAATAATTCTTTGCTTATATTATTTTTACGAATAAAATTGTTAAAGTAAACTCTCTGAAGATATTGTATTTCCCATGAATCTAGTTGTAATATTTTGGCCTCTGGCGGAATAAAAGGTAGTATTTCTCTGGCAATTTCATCTCTAACTGAAAGTATTATCTTACAACTACCTTTGTATATCTTTTCGAAGAAAGTATCTCTATCATATATTGGCACACCTTTTTTGCTACTACGCTTTACCTCTGTAACAATAAACCCTTTCACATCAATACTGCATATATCCCTTAGTACGTCGAAAAATAATTCTCCGAATTCACCTGCTCCATATAAATATATATCATCGCAACCTTCACAAAAATCCTCCAATTTCGTTACTGCGTTACTCCCAAAACACTCATCCATTCTTGCATATCTCCAATCATTAGCAATCATTTATTAGTAGACTATATACATCTTTTAAGGTCATCAAAAAGATTATAACATTTTTAAGTAGTTTTTTCAACGAATACATCATTTATAAGTAGGCTATCGAGCTCGATATGTCCGTTAAAATATGCTTATGAGAAAAGGAGACTTGGTATGGAAGAATTTGTTAGAAACAGAATTACCCAACTACGACTCAACAAAGGGTTGTCTGAATATCAGCTCAGTTATGATCTTGGGCACAGCCGAGGATATATCAACAATATATCCGCTGGAAAAGCTATGCCTTCAATGAACGAATTTTTCTCTATATGCAATTATTTCAACATTACCCCTGTAGAATTCTTCGATACAGAGCACAAACAGCCCGAGCTACTAGCAAAAACTATACACGAAATACAAACCCTAAATGATGAAGACATGTTATTACTACTAAACATCATAAATAGACTTAAAAAATAAAAAAGCAGTCTATGTTAATACTTTCCCTAACAAAGACTACTTCTTTTATAGAAACATCACATCATATATCGGAAGATAGCGTATACCTTTCTTTACCTTTCTTTCGCTTGTATTAGATAATACTATCCCTTCCTTCACATTATAGTCCGGATTTTTCAGGAAATTATCCAGCGCACTGTGAACAGTATAATCTTTACCTGACTTCACTTCAATAGGCAATACAGAAAGAGAATCATAGTTATCTATCAAAAAATCAACTTCCCCTTTATTCCTGTTATCATAATAGAATAGATTATGTCCATGCGCTTTTAATTCCTGTGCTACCACACTCTCATAAAGAGATCCCATATTAATACTTCTATTCTCATCTAAAATTGCTCTTATATTGTTTTTGTATAAGATATTACTAAGAATTCCCACATCATTTAAATACATCTTTACTAGATTTTTACTAATCGACTGGACTAGTGGAAACACCGGCGTAGGAATCGCTTGAACATTTAAAGCCACTCCCGCCGCAATCAGATAGTCAAATTCTTCTTCATAATCTGTAAAACGTTTTCCTTTTTTTCCTTCAATAGCTTTTGCAACAATACGTTTCTTCTTATTCTCCATATTAGACGGAATCATATCATATACTGCCCTTATTTTAAGCTTCTTATGATGGTCTTTTTCGTATTTTGATGCGTCATCTTTGTAGAAACTATGCGTTTCGTTCTGTATATCACGAACCTTAACCACATTATTGTCATTAATAAACGCATTAACCGCCGCGGGCAATCCGCCTGAAATCATATATTTTTTGAACAAGTCCATCATTCTTATATGAACTGATTCACGCGGATTAGTATTACTAATCATCTCATTCCTTATATTATCAATAACAAGCTCGTTAAATCCATTAGCATACAAGAATTCTTCAAAGTCAAGAGGATACATCTGAATCAGAGAAATACTCCCTATAGGTATGGATGTAGTCATCTTTAGCGTAACACCTAAAAGAGAGCCACTCGCTATATATGTATAGCGACCATCCTCTCTTAAGAATTTCAACATAGTTAGTAAATGTTCGTATTCCTGAATCTCGTCCAGAAAAATAAGCGTATCTTCTTTGCTACCCATTTTACTACCTGCAATAGTACTTACTTGCAGATAGAAATCAGTAGTATTTCTAACTCCTTCAAACAAACATTTGTCATTCTTATCATTAGCTAAATTGATTTCAATATAATTTTTAAATAACTGCTGACATACATGCCTTATTATGTATGTTTTCCCAACCTGTCTTGCTCCTTCTACTATCAAAATTCTATCGTTAGATTCCTCAAAATGATTCCTAATCTGATTCTCTATCTTTCGTTTTAGCATATGTCCCCCTCTCCTTAGTACATATTATAACACCTGTGATACACTTTTCAATAGTGTTTATGTGTAAATTTACACACTTTTCAACAGTTTAATAGAAGAAAATAATACACTTTTCAAATATTTTCGAGGACAAAAAATACATTTTTCAAATATTTACTTGATTACTCCTGATATAATCTTATCATAGACACTCTCATGCGCCTGATTCTCCAGCACATCAGACAACGGCTCTAATTCTGTATTCTCACCGTATTTTCTCTCCAACGCAGTCGACAATATAAAGTCACAGAACTTCGGATTCTTAGGAAGTACTGGACCATGAGAATATGTTCCGAATACATTGTTGTAGCGAACACCTTCTGTCATATCCTCACCATTGTTGCCACAACCTTTAATTATCCTGCCAAGAGGCTTGATGCCATCTGCAAGATAAGTCCTTCCACTGTGGTTCTCATACCCAACCACAATCGAACCACCGGATTCTTTACCAAGCTCAAATGCATAATTGTCAATCATACGCTCTTTGCCACCGATGGTATGAAAATCAACTGCTCCTAGGAACTCACAGCGAACACCTTCATGAGTCTCGTAGTAGTGGCCCATCATCTGATAGCCACCACATATACACAGGAATGTCTTGCCGTCTTCAACCGCTTTCTTAATCTCATTTCCTTTACCGGATTTTAGATCATTAAGCAAAACCTCTTGCTCAAAATCCTGTCCACCTCCAATAAAGAAAAGATCAAATTCACTCAAATCCAACTTATCACCGAGTCTACACTCAACAATATCCACATCTATCCCACGCCACTCTAAACGCTTCTTCATACATAGAATGTTTCCTCTGTCACCATAAAGGTTAAGAACCTCAGGATAAAGGTGACAAATCTTTAGTACTTTACTCATATTAATCACCTATCCTTTCCAAAACTCTTCTGCACCTGTTACTTCAGCCAATGTTTTTCTAAGAGCCAACATGGATGTATAGTTAGGAAGCACAAACACAGGATGCTTGGACTTCTTCATAACATTTACCAGATTATCCCATCCCTTGACTAACTCTATCTTCGATTCATCCATTCCACCATACTTAAGGCGAAGTGCAATATCTTCTGCTCTATCACCTGATACAATAATCTTACTTAAGGAATCATCTTCTGCAAGTCTCTCATATTCAGCATCCCATATCCATGAAATATCATGACCATCAGCAGTCTTATCATTAAGACAGATGACAGCTTCATACTCATCTTCCATACTAGTCACATATGTAAGGGCCTGATTGCAACCTGCAGGATTCTTAACAAGTATCATTTGAACATCAACACCATCTAAATCAAATGTCTCCATTCTTCCGAAACTACTACTTGTTACAGCAAGAGATTTGATAATATCTTCCCTCTTAAAACCTGCTGCCGTATATGCACATACAGCTCCTACAGCATTATATACATTGTATATGGCAGGAAGACTTATAAGAACATTTTCCTTATCAACATTATCAGAATCACGAAATTCCATGGTGACATCTGTACCCTTAATACTAAGCTTATTAACAGAAGTTACTGCTGTATTAGTTTTGCTTCTCTTGTAACCACATTTCGGACAATAGAATCCTCCCAGATGAGCATATGTATGATAATCATACTTGTACTCAGTACCGCAATTAATGCAATACTTCGCATCTGATACTTCAGGCTCTTTCTGTTCTCCATATGGACAGTCAATTCCATAGTATACAACTTTGTTAGGAACATCGTTAGCAAGGCTTGCTGTAAGAGAACAATCTGCATTAAGACAAAGAATGCTCTCAGGTGCTTTCTTAACTCCCATTCTAATCTGTTCTAAAGTATGCGTAACCTCTCCATATCTGTCTAGCTGATCCCTAAAGAGATTCGTAACAAGAATAACTTTCGGTCTGATAAGTGGAACCACCTGCTTTAGAGCACCCTCGTCACATTCAATTATTGCATACTTCTTTCGGGGAGTTCCCTTCCAATTAGCATTTGCGCAGAACTCCGCAGTTACACCTTTAAGAAGATTGGCACCTGACTTATTAGCAAGCACATCTACACCCGTTGACGAAAGAGCTTGTTCTAACATGTTACAGGTCGTCGTCTTGCCGTTGGTTCCAGTCACCACAATTATGTCCATATCTTTGGACACATCTGCCAAAATATTCTTATCAAAAAACATAGCCGCACGTCCCGGAAGCGTTGTGCCTCCACTCTTTGCGACTCTAAGTGCTGTTCTGGCGCCCTTGCAGGCAAGGACGCCAAGAATTGTTTTAATAGTACTCAATTATTAACTCCTTTCACAAGGAGGCTCACCCCATTGTGGTTCTCGCTTCGCTCGAAGGGGTTCGCCATGCAGCACATTGGCTTCGCCAATATGCAGCTTACTCAACAGTAACTGACTTAGCAAGATTCCTTGGCTTATCCACATCTAAACCTCTTGCAACACTCATATAGTATCCCATTAATTGCAAAGGAATAATGGCAATTGATGCAGCGAAATGATCGTCGACTCTTGGAACATACACAGCAAAATCAACTGAATCTTCAATCTCATAATGGCCATAAGTCGTGAGTCCCATAAGATATGCACCTCGAGACTTACATTCAAGCATGTTACTTATTGTCTTCTCGTATAAACCTGCCTGTGTAAGCACGCCGATTACAAGGATATTATCCTCTATTAAACTTATTGTTCCATGCTTAAGCTCTCCAGCTGCGTATGCTTCTGAATGAATATAAGAAATCTCCTTCATCTTAAGGCTGCCTTCAAGAGAAATAGCATAATCAAGTCCGCGGCCAACAAAGAATACATCTTTGGCATTAGAGTACTTACTGGCAAACCATTGGATTCTATCCTTCTCGTCTAATACCTTAGTAATCTTATCTGGAATCGTCTTGAGTTCAGTAATTAACTCATCAAACTTCTCTTTATCTAACACACCTCTAACAAGTCCAAACTGCATAGCAAGTGAGTAAGCCGCAACAAGTTGAGCTGAGTATGCCTTAGTTGTTGCAACAGATATCTCAGGACCTGCAAGCGTGTAGAATACAGCATCTGACTCTCTTGCAATTGATGATCCAACAACATTTACAATTCCAAGCGTCTTAATACCCTTTTCTTTTGCCTCTCTAATTGCAGCAAGAGTATCAGCCGTCTCTCCAGATTGAGAAATGGCAATCACAATCCCCCTTTTATTAAGAGGCATCTTACGATATCTAAATTCTGATGCAAGCTCAACCCTGACTGGAACCTTTGCAAGATCCTCAAACACATATTGTGCAGCAACACCAACGTGCCATGCTGAGCCACATGCAACAATATATATCTGTTCTATATCTTTAATTTCTTCATCTGTAAGTCCAATTTCAGAAAGGTCAATTGTATCGCCCTTTACAACAGAATTAATCGTATCTTCTACTGCCTTAGGCTGTTCATGAATCTCTTTCATCATGAAATGCTCAAAGCCACCTTTTTCAGCTGACTCTGCATCCCATTCTATAGCAACAAGATCTTTCTTTATTTCATCACCATCTATATTATAGAATTCAACATTTCCAGAAGTAATCTTAGCCATCTCCTGATTGCCAATATAATATACATCTCTGGTATACTTAAGAACTGCAGGAACATCAGAGGCAACATATGATTGACCTTCATTTATTCCAATAATCATTGGCGAATCCTTACGAGCAACCCATATCTCATCCGGATATTCCTTGAACATAAGCGCAAGGGCATAAGATCCCCTAACTCTAACCATTGTCTTAGCAATAGCATCAACAGGACCACCATTATATTTGTTATAATAATAATCTACCAGTTTAACAACAATTTCGGTATCCGTCTCCGAATAAATTTTATAATCATGACGCAAAAGCTTTTCTCTTAATTCCTGATAATTCTCAATAATTCCATTGTGAACACCAACAACGTTAGATTCATCAACTGCTACTGCGCCCTCAAACACATTTCCAGACACATGAGGATGGGCATTAGTAACACTAGGCTCGCCATGAGTCGCCCATCTGGTATGTCCTATACCAATGCAACCCTTAACAGCCTTTCCATCATCAGTCATTTTAGAAAGTTCTTTTAATCTGCCTTGCGCTTTAATTACATTGACCTTGCCGTCTTTACCCTTGACAGCAAGACCTGCCGAATCGTATCCTCTATATTCAAGTTTTGATAGTCCGTCTAATAAAACCGGAGCCGCTTGATCTTTACCAACAAATCCTACTATTCCACACATAAATATAATTCCTTTACAAATTGTTAATATATAGCATTAATAATATACCACAAATGCTGAATTTATTGTAGGTTAATCTTTACAAATCCTATGCTCTACTATATAACCATTATTCTATTCAGATGTCTTCTTATCGTAACTCTCACTGGTCTTTCTTATATTAGAGTCGAATAAATAATTAAATCCTTGCCAGCTAATATCATTTCCTTTTACCTTAGACATAACTTCTTTCATAGTCTGAAGTTTTGCATCCATATCATCTGCAAAATTAAGAGCAATAGCTTCAGCAATAGATGGTTTCTTAGGGGAGCCATATTCATACTCTCCATGATGCGCCAGAATACAATGAAGCAATTCGTTCCTCTTAACCTCAGGAAAATCCTCAATCTTACTTATTGATACAGACAGCAGATTATAACCCATTACGATATGTCCCAGCATCTGTCCTGCGTCAGTATAATCATTCTCCGGATACGGTGAAAGCTCTGCAAGCTTACCCACGTCATGAAAAATTGCTGCTGTAAGGAGAAGATCCCTGTCCAAATAATCGTACTGCCCGGAGATAAAATCACAGGTCTTGGTTACAGATAATGTATGCTCTAAAAGTCCACCTGCAAATCCATGATGTACTGACTTGGCAGCCGAATGATAACAGAACCTTTTCTTAAAAGCCTCATCATTGACAAAATACATCTCTAAAAGCTTCTTCATATATGGAGCCTTGACAGTTCCAATTATGTCAAGAAGCTCACTATACATTTCATTAATGTCCTTGTCAGTAGTAGGTATGTAATCCTCTACATTTACACTGTTCACATCAGCCACCCGAAGACTGGTTATATTAATCTGATTCTTGCCTTTGTACTCTTTGATAACACCGGTTACCTCAACGTAATCTTTCTTATCGAATTCATTGATTCCGGGGCTGTTCACATCCCATATGTTGCCTTCAAGCACTCCCGTCTTATCCTGAAGTGTTACAAGAAAATAATCTGCACCGTTTTTGGTTGTGCCACTCCTTTTCTCCTTGCATAAGTATACTTCCGATATTGAATCTCCGATTTTTAGGTCTTCTATGTACTTCATTGTTTTGCCTTTCTAATTACTTCGATGTAATGCGTCCGTTGAATGCTTCTACTATTCTCAATTCAATCTGCAAACTACGGACGGATTCCATTGTACCATACAAGTTCGCTAATCGCCATAGTCTTGGTTGAAAAGAAGTTGCTTAGCGACTGTTCACTTTTAGCTATAATGCATCTTTAGGACAGTTTTTTACACATTCCATACAAAGTATACACTCTGTGCCGTTCAACCGCTTTCTGCTGTTATCTGTTACATCGACATTCATTGGACATACTTTTTTGCACTTTCCACAGGAAATACACTTGTCTTTATCACATTTAATGCGCAGCAGGGAGAAGTAACTCATTGGTTTCAGAAAAACAGTAATCGGGCAGATGTATTTACAAAAAGCCCGGTTGTCCTTAAATGCATAGGCCAGGATTATACCTATTGCATAATAAATTACGTTTCCTGCTATAAATGCCCAGAACATAATTCTCTCTATATTTCCGACTTTTGCAAGGAATAAGGCTACAACAAAGATTAGAGAGACTGCAAAAGTTATATATCTGATCCATCCGATTTTCTTCCTTGGTTCTTTCGGAACTTTATATGGCAGAAAATCCAGTACCATTGCTGTCCAGCAGGCATATCCGCACCATCCTCTTCCAAACACCAATGGTCCGAATATTTTTGCTACGGCATAGTGTATTGTTGCTGCTTCAAATACACCTGTAAACAAATAGTACCAGAAGCCCTCAATCTGCATATTTTCATTACGGATGAGTCCAAGATATATAAGCATGTACAAACCGACAAGAAGCTGCACGATACGGCGGGCATACTTATGCTTCCTGATAAACAGGAATACCCCGAGAGATATGGACAGACCGATATAACTGAAATTGAAAAGATAAAAAATATTATCTTTTGTCAGCCATAACGTCACTGCCACAGTTTCAAATATTGCCAGCATCAGCACCGGCATCAAATATTTTTTCAATCAATAGTTCCTCCAATATGCTGTTCTTTTTTTGAATATCCTGTTTTGGGCTTTGAATGTCCTGTTTTCGACCCTGAATGTCCTGTTTTTGCATTTTCCATCGAACATGCATATAACGATTCTTCAATTCATTAGTCTCTCCAAGCAGGAAATTTCTTAAAAAAAGTTCCAAATACTCCGTTGTTTCCCGGATGCCTTTTGACAGATCATTATAGTTTGCTCTTACCAGAGAATTTCTAAAATACCACGAATTTGCCGCAAAAATATCATTTATAACATCAAATCCCATAGTTCTAAGATACTTAATGAAAAACACTGCTGTTGTTCTGGTATTTCCTTCCCCAAATGCATGTATTTGCCAGAGTCTTGATACAAACCTGGCCAGATGAGGAATTATATCTGAAATACTGTTCAGCGGATATTCATACTCTTTCTCAATCCTGATATCATAATCCAGCATTTCTCGAAGCTCCAAAGCATTACCGTAATGAACAGATTCTCCGTCAAGTACCCACTCCTTCTTGGAAATGTTATAATCTCTTATTTTTCCAGCATGGGAGTAGATTCCTTTAAACAGCCTTCTGTGAATTCCGATATACTGAGGCACTGAAAAAGTAAATGCATTTTCTGAAAGGATAGCGGCTATACGAGCTGAAACAATATCCGCTTCTTTCGTCCTGTCTGCGTCCCTCTCTTTTGATTCCTCATAATAACTCTCTATGAGTCTACCGGCTTCCGAAAGCGTAATCTCGCCCTCAATATTTTGTTTTGCAATATTTTTCAGATAATCAGAAGTATCAAGACCATCGACTGCCTGAAGCCCCATTGCAGTATACCAGGCATATCCCAGTTCACGTTTGGATGGTTCTGATTGTCTAATATATTCCTCAAAAGGATCCTTTTTTATATCATCCATCCGCTTCACCGCCTTTCGAGTCTTTAATTCGATAGTAATCCTCCATCTTCACATATCTTCTCTGTTAGTATCGACCTCTTCTTAGCTTTAGCTTCTACTAAAGCATTTTCTGTCTCTTCAATTTTATCATAAGTCTTACTGAGACGATCCTCTAAATCTGCTTTTCTTCTCTTGTAATGCTTATCTTCATAATCTAAGTTGTCCAAATCTGAAAGAATAGCATCTTTATTTAGGTAACACTGCCGCAGAGTCTTTTCGTGAGCTGATATTTCCTGATCAAGCGCAATGGCATCAACTTCCATATTGATTTTTTCACGCATCATCCCGGCAAATTTCTTATTGCTCACAAGTTTTCGCAGAACTTCAACTACAGCTCCATCGAGTTTTACTTCAGATACCTGTTTTCTATAATCACATTTGTGACCTCTGGTCATGTTGCGGTGCTTGCATCCATAATAAAAATAATCACTATACTTCGTACCATCTTTTCTATGTTTAATGCTTTTGTTTCCATACATTCCTGTGCCTGTTCCCAAACTTCTTCATAAACCAAAGCTTCATGAAGTCCATCTACAAGCAGGTAATCATCCTTATAGACTTGGCGATAATCATTTCTTGTTCCGTGAACCTTTTCTGTTCTTCTCCTGCCATAAGCAATTTTACCGCAATATACCGGATTCTGAATTATTCTTCGTATTAAGGATGCATCATCCTTTCCCGATTTGATGTCTTCCATCATATTGTCGAAAGCTACACGCCCTTCTATTGATTTACCGGACTTGCCAGCATCTTCATATTCTCCAACCATTTCGTAATCGTTAAATTCACAGAAAGCTTTCATTCTGGATTTCTGTGCATCTAAAGAATAGCCATCTATCTGCATAGGTGTGGAAACACGGATATATAAATAAACTTTTATTCTTTCTTGCACTAGTTATTGCACCCCATTCCTTTTGATAAATGTAAAAGCTATTTTTCATTCCTCTAAAATCTTTGGCCTTTATATTATCAATTTCTTCAATCTATACATCAACAGCACCATATTCTTTTAACATATTTCTTAGCCATTCAATATCAATTTCCGCTGATTCATTTTGTTGTATCTGCATGATACTGGCATGTGGGCAGTCAACACACAATGGATTATTACTTTGTTCACTCTTCTCCTGTCCTCCGTAGTTTGGTATCTCTTTCACAATACAACCATGCATAATTTCAAAATGCAATGAAGTTTCATCAGCATAGCCAGTCTCCGGAATATACCTTTCAGCAAAAATAAAATATTTTATAATATGGGACCGAACATATTTATCGTAATAATCCTTACGAATAAACACTGTTCCACCAATAGGATCTCTATAATATGAATTTTTATTATTGTTGCATAATATAATTTTTTCCCCGCTTGGAGTTTCCCATGACAAATCAGAAACATTCAACTGTAAATCAAAATACTTTATTATTTCTGCCGGAGGTAATACCAACGAGGTCTCATCAAAAATATCAGATTGTCCATAAATATTTTTGATACTTTTACACAGCCACGGTTTATATTCATTTTCTGGATAATCTTTTAATTCACCCACATATTCTTCTAACTCAATAGTTAAATATCTTGCATTCCCATCATCATTTATTGTTTCCTCTTCTGAAGAGCAGCACCATATATCATATGTATCTCGCCATTTTGTATCATGTTTATATTCTTCGTGCAATGACACCCTTCCTGCTAACATAACCCATTGTTGTTTTCTTACATCAACTGTTTCAATAAGATGCAAAACATTTCTTCTTGTCAGCATCACATCTTTTACCCAAAGTATGTCTTTCGCTAATGGTTGCTCTAGTGAATTTATTACATAATCTCCCAATCTTTCAATATCATCCTGATATGTTGGAATCGGTGCAGTTATTCTAACATCTTCTCCATATTCCAATGGATCATAAACTTCATAACCAATACTGTTCTGATTGTTGTTAAACGTTGCAAACTGATTAGTGTAATGATTACACATCAAACTACCATAATATAAGCCCGTTGCAATATCTACGCATTTCATATACACAGAACAAATAAAATCTTCCTCTCGCATATCTACAAATTTTACATTCGGAGACATTCCATAATACTCGAAGATATATCTAAAAACATTCTCAAAACTCTGCATAAAAGAATTCATATCAACCGTCTCAATTTTTGCCATGGACTCTATTTCAGGCCTAATTCTGTTTTCGAATGCCATCCATCCGCTACATTCTCCGCCTTGTACACATGAATATTTATTATTAAGATAATCATTTATGCTTTTAATTTCATTCTTACTATTTGAAAGAAATTTCGTATACATATCAATATGATTTTTTCCCCAATATCTAAATGGCAAAAAATCTTTGTTCATAAGATCAACATAGAATAATATATCGTTCAAAAAATCAGAGACCTCTGCATTATAATCGAACTTATATAAATCTTTTCTATTCCACGTAATAAATGAATATGGCGAGCCAAGATATGAAGCAATTCTACGAATGCTTTTTGCTGTTAATCCTTCTTGTTTAATTATAATTTTATTATAAAACTCAGCAACGCTCTTGCGTTCCTTTTTAATCTGACTTAGGACAAAAATAACTGCTTCCTGAATATAAAAATCCAATATCTTTTCGTATTCACCGATTAGTTTTTCAACATATCCATCATTCTTTGATACAACTTCATAAAGAAGCTTCATAGCCAGGCACCTAACATCTTTATTTGGTGCCGCACAACATAACAGCGAAAAGAAAAAAGCCTCCTCATCTCTCCTGTCCGCTCTATCATTTAGCGTTGTAAAATATAAGACATTCTTAAGCCTATTCTTTATTTCATTTTGAAAATGATATCCAGACAAGACATCAGACAACTCTCTTATTCTTTCATAGCTTTTGCTAAAGTACTCAAATAGAAAATTACTACAGTTAAATGGTTTGTCCGTATATCCGCCTATTGTTGTCAACAATTCGCCATAATTTATTGGTTTTAAAATTCCTTGTAGCGCCCCAATATCACTACGTTTATAATGTACCTTGACTAAATTTCTAAAATCTAAATGTTCTATCAATCCGGTATCTTCAAGTAAATTTATAATTTGTTCATAATCTGGCATCATATTATCAAATATTGCAATAATCAATGCCTCATGAATACTATACAATGCATCCATTTTTGATTTTATGATAACTACCTTATCGTGATAATCTTTTCCACTAATATCTTCAAACAAAGATCTTGCAATCAAAAAATCGGTCAAAGAATCAATTGCAAAATAATAGTATTTCATATCATCACGCTCATAGGCATCCATAAATCCCATCTGAACCATGTATGGCAAAAAATTTCTACCTGTCTTTATTACTGATAATAAATTCGCCTCATCAATACTTTTCTCGCAATTCTTGTACATCCATTTTGCAACACTTTTAGTATCTTTCCATATATCAATACCTTGGCAAGTTAGATTATTCTTAAAAGCTTTTTTAGCTGTGGTCTTTACGAAATGTTCCAATATATAAGTTACAGACGCAACTCCGTTTTCTGTTTCATCTACGATTTTTTCTGAGGACAGCACATCACATAACATACTCAACAATAATGCATTATTTGAATACAAAATATCTTCATATAAGTAAACATCTGGAACAGACATTTTAAGTACTTCGCCCAGGGCAGATTCAAATGAAACACCTGGAAATTTATATTCATATTCTGATAAGTCTTGATACTCCTTAAGAATCGTTTTGTCCATTGCGTTTGTTCTATAAGATATCACAATTCGTATTCTTGGGTTCTTCTTAAGTTCCCTTAATACAACTAACAAGCTTTGTTGTCCTTCCTCGGACATTTCATTTACCGCATCACAGATAAAAACAAATCCTCTTTTGCTTGCATTATTGATTTCCTCAACATTAATTCTTGATGTATCTTTTTCGAATTTTCCATATAAACACAGATGTTCTATATTTTTCTTTTCTAAATTCTCTTCGAAACACTTTATGAAATAACTCTTACCTATTCCTCCCTCTCCTGATATCAAACAAAAACCATGTATTTTTAAATACTTTTCAATCTCATATCTATTCAAACCATACCAAGAACTTTTCTTTTCCGTAATTTTAGTAATTATATTATCCACTTCAGCAAGAAAGCTCTGTTTATCTGATTCAAAAGAATCATATGAAACCAACATATTATTAAGTTTTGATAATTCATCCGTTATACTCTCATCATCTTTCATCCTCCTAATTTGTGGAAGGCTCCCCAATAGATAATCCATAAACTCTGGGTTTTCCCATTCCATAATATAATCATGAACACTGATTTGTTTCATTCTATCTTTTTGAATCTTATTCAAATCCTTATAGTTCATAAGAAAGCTTCCTTTCAGTTTACACACCAGTCTGTTGCGCCTTACTCATAATATCTTTAAGAACATCGACACTCTCTATTTTGTTTATGCCAAAGCACTTCTTTCCCGCATCTTTTAAAGAAGACCCTATGTGATATCCATGGACACCATCGATAATAAGAAAACGATCATGAAATGCTGTGGTCCTTTTTACTGTTAATGTTGGATACTGCGCATTAAAACTATTAATGTCTTGTGCAGATATCCTTGCGCTAGGGAGAGTATATGCGAAGACATTAATCCCTACATTTTTCTTTGCCAGAATATTTAGTGTAATTACATCAATGTACCCATCAATCAAAACAATTTCTCTTTTAGCTTGCCCTACAATATCTGTGAGTAGACTGAAGGCATCATATATTTGACCATCAAAGAAAATCTTTTGATTGTCTTCTTTATGATCTGCTATGTAATCGAATATTTTATTAAACTTTTCTTCTGACTCTTTTTGATATTCCAACTGTTTTAATTCAATGCTATTTATCCTTTCGAACATTCTCTCATTATTCATAATAAAATGTCGCATTTCCCGAAATGCCCGCATGATAAATACGCTTTGTTTCTCTGCTATTTCACCATTTAATACAGTCGCCAACATATATATTCCTTGCTCTGTAAAAACATGTGGAAGCGATCTGCTTTTTGGATTTATATTTGCGGTCGAAATTTTCGACCGCAAATCCTTCATTTCCTCTTTTGTCATTTGAAACATAAAATCGTCAGGGAACCTATTTATATTATTTTTCACCTGTTCATTTAGCCTTTTTACCTCATACCCATATATTATGGCCAGATCGCTGTCAAGCATCACCTGCTTCCCTCGAATAGTGTAAATAATCTTTGAAAGATCTATAGTCTGACCAGCTATCTCAAGCGTATTCTTTTCACGTAATACAGTTTCATCCATATGATACCTCATAAATCACTTATCATTGTTTTATATTCACATGTCCTCAAGATTCTTTATCTTCTTCAGTGCATCCATATAAGCCATAAGCCTCTTTTGCTGTTCTTCCTTGAGATTATGATAATCTTCAATCATCTGAACATCCCCAGGAGTAAATTTACTTTCAGGACTTGCAGCTGCAATTTCCTCTTCATCCTCAATTCCTTTTCCGGTAAGAAGCTGCTCCGGGGTAATCTGTAATACATTACAGATATCCATTATCTTTTCTACAGTAGGATTGGTCTTTCTCTTTTTCCATTCACTTATGGTACTGGTAGAAATTCCCACCTGCTTTGCAAACTCCGCCTGTGTCATATTCCGTTCTTTCAAAACCTTTATAATTCTTTCGCTGATAATCATGAGTGATACCTCGCTTGCTATTCACTTATATAACATTCATATTAGTGAATTTATTATAACACACCTCATGATATCCTTCAATATTCTACTTCGTTTTCTTATTACGGAACTTCATATACGCCTTATAAGATTCATACATATATCTTTTACTATCACTTTATTCTTCACAGCTATCCCCTTCCTTAAATGAGATTTTTGGCCTTTCTCAAATTGGCAAGCAATGTATCGGTGTACACCTGATGCGATTTTGCTTGTTGGGGAGTATTCCCCAATCCCCCTGATTGCCGATTATCATCGGCAAGCTACGCCTGCAAAGCAGGCTTAAAACCCAATCCCTAAATCTCAAGATATTTGTCAAAACACTTCTCCACTTTCTTTAAAACTTTTTCATGTTCAGCGTTCATATCAGAAATGATTTTGCCATCTACACCCTCGTAGGTATTGGCAGCCTTTGCAATCTGATTGATTTTTTTACTGTCAATTCTCAGTAGCCTTATTACTTCAAGAAGTTCTTTAAAATCGACTTTGATATAATATCCATCAATTGCCATCTTTCAAACATATGCGTTCAGATTTTTAAATCCCATCTGCGCCATCCTATCACGGATCATTTGTAATTCCGCCTCTGATAACTTGATATGAATTTGTTTGTCACATGGAACATACCCTTGATTTAACATTTTCTTTTCACCTCCGCTACAAACTGGAAATCATTGTTCATGAACACATTATCCAAGAAAAAAACAATCCAATCCGTATATCCAAGAGGCAGGAATTCATTTTAAAAAATTAAAAATTCTATGTTTTTAGATTTAGCTGTATCCTGCAAACATGCGTTCAGCTACAATATAGATATGCAATTATATATAAACTATGTTAAAGGGGACTGGATTCATGAAATGCAAATTGTCGATTCAGGAAAAATTGAAAGATTTGAGAATAGAAAAAGGTCTGTCTCTATAAGAATTGTCAGAACAGGCCAGAATATCCAGAGCATCACTTGGCAATTATGAAACTGATGATTATAAGGAAATATCTCACAAGGCCATCATTACGCTTGCGGATTTTTATGGAGTCACATCAGACTATCTTTTGGGAATTACAGAAAACAGAGAACAACATCCTTTCCCAGTAGACGAACTTGGTATAGATGATGAAACTGTAGATTTACTGAAAAGCGGAACACTAAATGTTAGGCTGATTTGTGAATTGATAAAGCATCCAGAATTCATCAATTTTCTTTCAGACATGGAAAACTATGTTGATAATCTTGCCAGAATGTAATTCAGAAACATCAACAAAATGGTTGAACAGACTAGAGTTCGTCTCCAAAACAAAGGCGTTTCCGATGAAGATCACTATATGAAAACATTAAAAACAGCATCTATTTCTGAAGATAATTACTTTAACAATCTTCTTGGAAATGACATCGTAAAAATTGCAAAAGATTTAAGAGGTGCTCATAGCAAGGATGCAGAAACCGGTGATACAAATACACCTGTTGATGATATCCTCAACTCGTTTGAAGAACTAAAGACTGCCGATAACACAATGCAAGCTCAGATAATAATGTACAGCAAACTCTTCAAAATCAACTTCGCCAAGATGGATCCCTATGAGTTTAAGACTTTTACCGATATACTGCGGCGACACTCGGATCTCTGCAAGCCCATCAAAGGAAATGGGTGTGGGAAGAAGAAAAAATAATCGAAGCCGAAGGATTTGTCTGGTATTATAAATGATATAATTTATAGTCAAAAGTTATTACATTAGTAATCAAATGACTTGTGATAGAATCTCTGGGGATATCATACTCTTGAAAACTCACAGTTTTCTTTAGAATGTTCCATCCCGCAAAGACATTATCGATATATGATTTAACCACTTCTGTAGAAAGATTAACCTCAAACTGCGGATCAAGTTCTTCATATGTATCCCTATTAACTTCCCTGATTTCAGAATTGATTACCAAGCAGACAATTCCTTTGCTTTTTATTCCGTCCTTTATTTCCTGCACCTTGTATTAAAAGAATTTTCACTTTCCACATGTTCGAGAGCAGAAACTGCCAAAACAAGGTCATATGTATTTTTGTGGATGCCATACTGTTCAATTGTGCCTAGTATTCCATTTATTCTTTTTCCAACACCACGAGTACGTGCATTGCTTTTAAGCTTTCCAATGGCTATATCAAGTATGTCAACGCAATCTACCATGCAACATTTGTTTCTGTAATTCTCTGCTATGTATATGCTATTTCTTCCAATACCACATCCAAGGTCAAGTACCCGCAAACAATCATAATCAGATAGTAATGGCATTAGCTCCTGGACTGTTTTTATTGGCTTCTTTAACCAACTATCCGTGTTATATAAAACCTCATCTGTATATAACCTTGGTATGAGACCTTTTTTTCATTTTCTCGAATTCTATCTATTCTTGTATTCATGCCAACTCCCTATTAGAATCACATTGTCTCAGGCACACGTATGAGCGTAAATGAATTCTATAGATTGGATAAGTCAAAATCGGCAGTCTCATTAACAATCTATATATTTCCAGACATAACCTCCAGCTGACCGTCTCTTACCGTTACATACTCTTGATATTTGTCCATGTCCCACACCAGTCTGTTTTTCAGCTTCTGCCAGACTACTGTATTCAGCGATCACTTTATTATCTAATGATAGCTGAATAACTCTATGAGATAATGCTTGAGCTGTTTTCTTTTTTGAGCACTTGGGACATCCGGTATTTTGGTTGTTTCTATTAGAAACAGACGTCTTCCACTCATAACCACAATCTCTACATTTCCACCATATAGACTTGTTGCTATTAGGTGTTACTTCATCAGGAGTTAATCCATTATTCTTCTCGTAGTTCCATTCACTTGCCAAATCAGGATTAACAGATTGTAAATCGTTAAAATCCTTTAGTACCATTCTGCTTGAGCAATATGGGCATCCAGCGCCTTTGCTTCTGTGGCAAATACAGGCTTGCCATTCATGTCCTTTTGAACACATCCACCAGACTTTTTTATTGGATCCTTTTGTTACATCACAAGGTTTAAGGTTTCCATTTTTTGTGGCGTGCCATTCACTTGCCAAATCTGGTATTACAGTTTGTAAATCATTAAAACCTTTTAACACCTTTTTTCCAGAACAGTATGGACAGCCCTGTCCTTTAGTTCTATTTCCGATCATCGCCTGCCACTCATGTCCATTTTCACATATCCACCAAGCCTTGATTTCACTGTTTGGCAATACATCTGAAGGAGTTAATCCATTATTCCTTTCATAATTCCATTCTTTAGCCAAACCCGGATTGACTGTTTTTAAATCGGTTTCTCCTTTAACCGCATTTCTTCCAGAACAGTATGGACACCCTATTCCTCTATTCCTACTTTGTATTCTCGACTGCCATTCATGTCCTTTATGGCATTTCCACCAAACTAGCTTCCCACTATTAGGTGCAAAAAATTCCGGTTTCAAGTCCCCATTTCGTTCATAATTCCATTCATCTGCAATTTGAGGCTTGAGCGAAAGAATGGAACTATCTTTCTCTATGAAATCCCTCAAATTATCTATTGCGATGGAGTCTTTCTTCAAATCTACAACAACTCCACTACCGCAAATATCCTTAACAATTTCAGCAATTACTCTTTCTAATTCGATTCTTTTGTTTTTTTGAATTACATAATCAACAGACGTATCGTTTAATGATGGCAAACCCTCTCTAATTCTGTATATTTTTATTCCTTCTCTTTTGCACAGCTGATTTTTTTCCAAATCCTGTTTTCTTTTATTCTTATGCCAAAAAAAGCCATCATATTCGACTGCGATTTTTTTAGATGGAATATAGATATCTAGCTCGTAACCCAGCTCCTTGTATGAATGAATTACCTCCACTCCTGTTTTGTTCAAATAATACAAAAGAGCAAATTCAGGAAAGGATGTATTTCGCTCCGAATAACATATAGGGCAATTAATGCCATTGTTTCTATGATATATTTTTTGCTGCCATTCATGTCCTTTTGAGCATTTCCACCATACCTTTTTCCCGCTATTAGGCATAACATCTGTAGGAGTTAATTCGCCGTTTTTCACATAATTCCATTCCTTCGCCAAAGTTGGATTCACTGTTTGCAAATCATTAAATCCTTTTAGAACTTTTTTACCTCCGCAGTAAGGGCAGCCACTTCCTTTACTTCTATGAGATACTGTAGTTTGCCATCCATGTCCTTCTTTGCATCTCCACCATACTTTCATTCCACTATTAGGTAATACTTCCGATGGCGTTAATTCACCATTCTTTTCAAAATCCCATTCCTCAGATATAGCCGGATCTACCGTTTGTAAATCATTTACACCCTTAACTGCGAATCGTCCTGAGCAATATGGGCATCCATTTCCAACACTTCTGCTTTTTATTTCGGCTTCCCATTCATGTCCATTATTACACTTCCACCACACCTTTTTATGTGAACCAACCGTTACGGAAGTTGGCCTCAATCCGCCATTTTTCTCATAACACCACTCACTTGCCAACTTAGGATTCACCGTGGCAAGATCATTATAGCCCGCCCAAGCTTTATGATTTGAACAATATGGACACCCGGCTCCTTTACTCCTACTACCAACGGTAGCCTGCCATTCATGCCCTAAAGTGCATTTCCACCAAATCTTTGCATTTGACCCAATAGTTATTCTATCCAGATCCAAATTGACATTCTTTTCATAACTATATTCATTCATTAAGTTTCTATTATTCTTGAGGAGTTTAGACATAATGACACCCCCTTTTCTGCGCTATCGTATATTCACATATAATTGCAAAACTCGCTGTATAATCTATTCTCTATTATGTGTACCGACGTCTTTCAATCTCATCCATAAAACTACTACTGTACAATGCACAAAATTTCAAAGCTATCATGACAAAATAAATGCAGTCCCCTGTAGAGCATTCAGCTTCAATATTTAATCCGTGCCCCACTCTATTTCTAATATTTGATCCCGCTTTCTGTTGAAGTAGACCATCAAAGGTAAATATAATATTCTCGTCAATACATTCATTAAGTTTTACGCCTGCAAATATTTGGCTAAGGACTTTCTTTTGTTGAATACCTTCTTTAACATCATAGTATGTCATAAGATCCCCACACATTTCAGCTAGGTTTCTTATAATATTCTCCACCTTGGGCGCCAACTTATCCAAAGCGTCTGACATACGCCCCGTAAGTCCATAGTATACACCTCTTTGAACATCCTTCTCCTGTCCTTTAGGAATAATAGGATTATTATCAAAAACAAAATCCAAATCTGATTCTTGTATATTTAATTTCCGAAATAATTGAATAAACCAGACTCCTACCGTTTGACCCTGTATTATTTCATATTCCTTCGCCTTATGATACATGTGTAAAAGAATATTATTCTCATCATTCAATTGCAAACCCGGAAGAAAAAACTCCGTCTGTCCTTCTGAGCCCAAAATATGCATAGGGAACAATGACGATATTGGAGAAGCGTTATTTGTAACATCTTCATAGATTTTCTGCTTATTTTGAAAGCCAAACGAAAACACCACATCCCAAATTAAATCATGAACATCATGATTTTCATACTCTTCACGGAATTTCTTATAAAAATCAGTTACATCATATTTAAATTCATGCATTGGCATGCTCTTTACAGCTGTTTTTTGCACTTCTATAAGACGTTTTTGAGCAGTTATTGCTTTTTCCGATGCCCCGTGGTTTTGATATAATCCAATAGCTTTCTTAATGTCGTTCTCTGCCATAAACCAGTTTCGATTGCCAATAGTATTCTCACCATCAGAAGCTCTTACAAGCTTTTCTGCCCCCTGTATCAATGTATCTGCAAATCGGATATAAACATTATTCTCGGATTCAGTATCCTTAAGCTTTTTGTAAATATTTGCTTTTACATAATATGCCTGTTCCAGTATATGTGCAGTATTTATGCTATCTTCATTTTTTTCGATTAGTTTATCCACGAAAGGAATAAGTGCATTAAAATCACAAAGATAATTCTGGTATATTATCAATTCAATTAATGAGATAGATAAGAAGGAAGGATCATTACCGTTTAATCTGACTATGTCATTGTATATATCAGCCAAAAAGCCTTCCTTTTTATCATTTCTACCTAATTTTGCAGCTAATTCTATTGCTCTGCTTATATAATCAATGCACTGTACCCAATTTACCTCATCAAACCACTCGTGATATAGTTCATAATATTCCTCCATTGCAATATTTGCCGCCTCATACATATGATTGCATAGCCAAATAACATCATATATATGCGCCTTGAGATTATGAGGTAATCTCATCCAATCAAGATCATTGAGTATCTTCAGTTCTGTTTCTGTAAAGGGAATTAACTCCGAATCTCCATATTTCCTATATTCTTTTTTTTCATCGACATCTCTACGATCAGATCTATAAATGATTTCAATTCTATAAGCCTTCTCAACTATATCAAAAACTTCTAAATCAAATGGTTCTTTCAACTTTGCACGACTTGATAGATTAAATGAGTGAGGCAGATTATCCCAATGACATTCTTGTCTTAATGCAACTATTTCATCAATCAACTCATAAAAATTCACAATTACTCCCCCTCGTATTTGATTATCAGATATTGTTGTCTTATATGTATTTATGCGCATAGCTATCATGTCACATCATGGTAACTTCTCTTTATATCATCCTAAAATGTTGCAGGGCCTCCTCTATAGCCTTTATTTTTTCCTCCGGACATCCGGGCTGTTTACTATTCTCAGATTTAGGCTTGTTGTAATTCTCTCTTTCTATAATTCCATGCTTCTGCTTTACCTGCGCAATATTTAGGTTTGTTACATGGAATCCATAGTGTTCCTGCACCCATTCTTCGATCTCTTTGTATGTCGCCTTTGCTTCCGCACTTGTAGGATCAATCTCATCCATATCGACCTTAACGTTGATATGATGCTTTGCCTCATGAAGTTTGGACAATAAACATACAGCCTCGACGTCGTTATCGTTGAGCAACACCTTGCCACCTGCTTCAGCGTCATAATCTACGCGAAATTTAAATCTGATTCGCTTCAGAAAGTGTCCATCTTGCTCATGTCGAGTAAAATCTTGAAAATCCTTTTAAGTTTTTCTGACATTTATCGATTAATTATCTCTGTTATTGAATCAATCAGATTCTGACTGAATCCTTCCAGATCATTCAAGGTAATGACGTTCTTCTTTATAAATATGGCTATATCCCATATTGCCTCAGATTTTCTCATTTCCAACATCACCCCGGGATGCTTCTTGTCATTTTTAATCCTCTTTTCAAGTTCCCAAAAGTGATCAGAAGCATTTCCAGGAGAACTCAATATTTCGATATACTTCTTTGTCAATCGCTCCATATAATGCTCCTGCCATTCGGGAACTCTTTCGCGAAACAGTTTCCAATCCGCCTTTGATATATCTACCATAATCCAATCACCTCAATCTCAAATCCCTGCTTCATTTATTGACCTTGCCCTTCACCGACCTCTTCAGCCGTTGTCGTATAAACCGTATATCCGAAGCATCAAGGCGTCTTACTTCATATCATCCCTTATTTCCCAATGTCCGTACCTTTTTCCACCAACCCGTTCTATACGACCGGCTTCCTTAAGAGCACTCATATATCTCACAAGTGTTCTTCTTGCTATTCCAACCTCTGCTGATAATTGATCAAGAGTAATATCAGGCTTGCTGCGAATTATCTCAATTATCTTTAGTGCCAAAGTGTCATCCAAAGTGCCATCGGTCTTGGCACTATGGCCCTTTGGCACTTTGGGCTGATCTATAAGCGCACTCCTTAGCGCCGGGAAATATACTCTGATTCCGGTTCCAATTATCTCATACCTGGGTAGCTCAGCGCCAAGCGCTATGCACTCATCACAGATCTTTTGAATCCCCTGTCCCCAAGTTTCTATATATCCAGCTCTGAAAAAAACATTGGCTATGTCAGGATTATACGGGATGGAATCATGTGGCTGCATCAAGGTCTCCGCAGTCCATCCCTCAGGAAGGATACAGCGGTTGCTTGCAATAATCATTCATTCTTTGAAACCATGTACCCGATTTTTCAACATCTCTGCTTCTAAACAAAATATCCAGCGTAATGTAACCTGGTTCATTCATGCTTCTCTGTCTAGCTCTCTCTTATGATAAAACCTTCTCCAATAGTCCAGTTTCTCCTATTATTACTTTGTCGCCAACATCAATATCATTATCGTATAGATACTGATCTACTTGCTTAATGCTGGCCTCATGGTCTTCTGACTTAAGATAGACAATCACTCGTGGCTTATAGCCGTCTATTCTATCTTCACAGCCGAAGTCGTCTTCTTCGATTTTGGTGATTTTGTATTCGTTCATAACTAAGATTATAACACATATTAGATTGTATCAATAACTGATTTAACAGCATGGATCTTTTTACCTGCATTATCCTTTTTCTTGGCATACTTAGAAAATCCTTTATCTTGGCTTACAATATAAACGCTTTCACCATTACTGTATCGTTGTCCGGCTTCAGACTTAATACGATTATCAACTGCTTGATTACCGGGCTTTACATAATACGACGAAACATTTGTCCTATTCTTTGTCCGCTTATCGAAATTGCTCTTTGCTCCTTCCTGTGAAAAATATACTTTTACTTCTTGATTCTTTGGGATATTATGAATCCCCTTTTCTCCTTCTCTGATATGATTGTCTCCGTCAATCAATATCACTTTCTTAATTAATTGTTTTTTTGTTGTTTTCATACACTTCTCCTTTCTCAACAAAAAAGGGACACCAAATCTGACAGGTGATCCTGTCAAATTCGATGTCCCTAAGAACTTTGTTCTTAATTACAAACGAATAGGTACACATCATGATTATGAATTCGTACCGTACCATCCCTTATGGGTGAATACTCGCATCAGTTCTAAGAAACCTTGCTTTATGAATCCTATAATAACATATCTATCTGAATAGTCAACTATTACTCGTCATCTTCCTCATCTGTTCCCGAAAAGTATTTCTCTCTTATTTCTTTCGGGAAGTAGATATCCGGTACTAGCCTTACTTCATCTTGATTAGAAAACTCATACCCAATCAATGATTCCGCATCATTAGCCTTCATCCAATAATCTCTGTCTGTATCTTTTTCAACCTGCTTAATAGGTTTGTCGCAATTATCGGACAATATCTTATTAAGAACCTTTTTACACTCACGGATGTGTTCGGATGCAATCAGTATCTCAGACACTTGACCTGCATAGCCACCAGACGGCTGGTGAATCATAACTTCGGAATGTGGCAATATGCACCTCTTTCCTTTCGCTCCATTTGACAAAAGTACTGCTCCCATACTAGCTGCACGTCCTATACATATAGTTGCAACATCTGACTTTACATAAATCATTGTGTCAAGTATCGCAAGACCGGCACTCACGGATCCTCCCGGACTATTAATGTAAATATAAATATCTTCATTGTTTTCAGAATCAAGTTGCAGAAGCTGTGCTGTAATAAGCGCAGACATTTCATCATTTATCTCACCAACCAGATGAATGATTCTGCTTTCAAGATTTTTACTAAAAATGTCCATGCTCTTTCCTGATGATTCATGAATAATTGGATTTATAGCCATAACATGTTCTCCTTTCTAGTCTAAAAAATCCCATAACATAGGCGTTTTTCGTTTACACCTATATTATGGGAATTCTTTTACTCAATATTATGAAGAAAGAAAAATCAAGCCTATAATTATTATAAAGACATCTCACTTAGTATTTGCGGTTTTACGACTCTCTGTGGCACTAAGGCATCTGTCTTAGGTCTCTCTGCTATTATACGCTCTTTGAACGATTTATGCGGTGATACAAGGGTATGGCGTTGAGTTTATACCCTGTCGTACCGATTTACGACCTTTCTTATGTCCATAAGGACCGGTACTGTGATGGTATGGATTGCTTCGCCAAGGTATGGAAGGACTGATATGTCGTTAAACAGCTAATCATAAATTATTTCTCTGCGACTATGTAATAGACGAACTTCGCATTTTTGTTGACCGAAAATTTAAAAATAAAAAGGAAGCTTCCTTTTAAACTAATATATACTCCTAGAAATATCAACTTCGACGAATTCCCTTCAGTAAGAGATCAAAAAGACTCTCCCATTCTTGCCACAGCGCTTATTGAAGATATTGATATTTTTATTACAGGTGATAAGGATTTATTAGTCCTTGAGATAGACAGACCTGAAATAATGACAATGAAAGATTTTTCCAAGTGAAGGATCCTGGTCTTTCGACCAGCCCTAGCAATATACTATTTCTTTTTCTTTTCGAGCAATTTGTCCAATGTAGACTCTAATTTAAGAAACTTGGAACTGCGACGTACCAAATTACGATTCTTATCAGGGCTATTAACCACCAACTTATATACCTTGTTTGCACGGTTCTCTATGATATCAACGTTTTTTCTACACCACTTAAGTTGCTTTTGCATAAGTATTTTTTGTGCTATTATCTCTGGCTTATCATTCTTATGTAACACAAGATCAACCTTATAAATATAGTGCTCATCAACGGGTATCATGTTGTTGATATTAAGAACTCCAATTAGTTTATTCTGACCATTAGAATCCTTCTGATTTTCATCAAATATCTTTATAAAATCAACCTGACTTTTTCTGCTCTTAAACTTATCTTTTGGAGATGTTAGCGGAATACAATAACGGACTGCTTCAATAAGATGCAGTCCGCAATAATCCTTGTTTGCCGGTAGGGTTCCCGTCTTTTATAGTTCCCACTTGTTTTATATGGTAGGGCTCCCATCTGATAAGACTCCCATTTATTTTATATGGTAGGGCTCCCATCTGATAAAGTTCCCATTTCGCTTGGTAAGGAAACCAATCGTATCTCCTAGATACACTTATATTCTACACTCCTCAGCTATAAATGTCAAGTTTTCGACCTAGACTGGCAGTGTAAATATCGACCATTGTTCAGTGCTATTAGGAACTTCAGCGGGCTTATAGGAAATATTCTTACCTGCATCACTTGTTCCCAAGTCCTTAAGCCCTACGTTAAATATAATTTCTTCCACATCTACATCGCCCCTCGGAACTTTACATATGCTAGTCCATGTATCGTCGGAACCGCCATAGTATATCTTTTTCATTTCGACAAGATAAGGGAGAACTCTTTAATAATGCTTGTACCTATGTTATTCATTGGCTGTATTCATTATGTATATATATTAATACATATCAGAGATACTATATGTACACAAATTATATTATATATACCTATAATGCATATGTAGTACACATCATATATACAATAAACACCATAACCGCTTTTAAATTAAAAGCGGTTATGCTATAATGAAGTCATCATAGTAGTATACCATACAAGAAGAAGCCATTAACAGTATTAATCCCAATACGGTGGCTTCTTTTTTATGCAAAATATATTATTCTCTGTTTATCTTATATGCATTTTTAAAGAACAATCCGTACAATCAGGAGTATCCATAGATATTTTGTCTAAAATGGTAGATTTTGATACTGCTTGTTGTGGATTTGTCATCAATATTTTTAGAATGGCAAATTCGGTTTGGGTAAGATGAACGGGTTTTTCGGAAATAGTTGTGGTGTGATTATTTAAGTCAAGTACAATATCCTTGTAACGAATAATACCAGCATCCTGAGTGGGTTCGTATTTGCGGAAGGCAACAGAAATACGTGCTAATAATTCATCGTTACTAAAAGGTTTTGTAATATAATCTGTGGCACCATTCATTAATAAATTTACTTTGTCAGAAATATCAGTTTTTGCTGAGATTACAATAACAGGTATGTTATTGATGTGGGATAGTACATTTTCTCCATTAAGACCAGGAAGCATCAAATTCAAAAGGACTAGATCTGGGGAAATATGTTCAAGAACATAGAGTGCTTCTGTTCCTGAGTAAGCACGAAAACGGTGTAGTTGTTTTTTTCTAGTAGTTCGGAAATCATATTACCTATATAGAGATCATCATCAATTATTAAAATCTTTTTCATGTGTCTAACCTTTGTTGATAGTGTTATATTAGTGAATTTAAGTTAACATATTTGCATGATCACAGATCTTTTATAGTATAACATAAGTTGAAATAAGAGTTATACATGAGTTTGTTTCTAGATAGTGTTTTTGGTTTGTGTGTTTTTTTATACATTTTTTGAAATAGAAATCGATATTTAGAACTCTTTGTGCTGATGAATTAATATGAAAAGGTAGATTTCTGATTGCGTTAACCATAGGATGGGAAGTAGTGCATAAAAATACGTGACATTATACTATCTATGGTATAAAATAGTACTTGTGTATTGTCGTTCCTTGCAAAATCGACGATTTAACACATTAAAACATTAGAGAGAGGAAAATAAAAGTGCAAGAAGAATTTAAACCTTACATTCCTGCGGATAAGGTTCACAAGGAAATTACAGTGGTATCTGTAATCATGGGTGTGATCCTTGCAGTGATTTTCGGTGCAGCTAATGCTTATCTCGGACTTCGAGTTGGTATGACAGTTTCTGCATCTATTCCTGCCGCAGTATTATCTATGGGTGTCATTCGTGTCATCCTTCGTAGAGATTCCATTCTTGAGAACAATATGGTTCAGACTATTGGTTCTGCTGGTGAATCTCTCGCAGCTGGTGCTATTTTCACAATGCCAGCATTATTTCTTTGGGCAGAAGAAGGCAAGACAGACGTTCCTTCTTTGCTTACCATTACTTTAGTTGCTTTAATTGGTGGGTTGCTTGGTATCTGTTTCATGATTCCACTTCGTAGCGCATTAATCGTAAAGGAACATGGTGTATTACCATATCCAGAGGGAACAGCTTGTGCTGATGTACTCCTTGCTGGAGAAGAGGGCGGATCATCCGCTAAGGCCGTATTCTCTGGTCTTGGATTCTCTGCACTTTTCAAGCTATTAGTGGATGGATTTAAGTGTGTTGGTGGAGTTGTTACAATTCCGGTTAAGGCTATGTATACAGAGCTTTCTGCAGAAGTTTATCCTGCACTTCTCGGTGTTGGTTATATCTGCGGACCTAAGATTTCATCCTTCATGTTTGCGGGTGGTATCTTAGGATGGTTCGTATTAATTCCTGCAATCGTAACCTTTGGTGGAGATTCTATTCTTTACCCGGCAACAGATACAATCGCTAATTTATATGCAGATCCAGAGGGTGGCGCTAGTGCAATCTGGTCTTCTTACATCCGTTATATTGGTGCTGGTGCCGTTGCAACAGGCGGTATCATTTCCTTAATTAAGTCTCTTCCAACTATCGTGACAACATTCCGCGATTCTATGAGAGACCTTAAGGGGGGCGCTGTTTCTTCTAATAAGAGAACAGATCAGGACCTTAGCATGAAGGTTGTAATCCCTATGGTAGTTGTTTGTATCCTTGCAATCTGGTTATTCCCAGATATCCCTGTAAGCTTACTTGGCGCTATCTTAATCGTAATTTTTGGTTTCTTCTTCGCTACAGTATCTTCCCGTATGGTAGGTCTTGTAGGATCAAGTAACACCCCAGCTTCCGGTATGGCTATCGCTACACTTCTGATTTCTACATTCTTACTTAAGATTACTGGAAATACAGGAGCTCACGGTATGGTTGGTGCAATCTGCATCGGTTCTATTATCTGTATCGTAGCTGGTATGGCTGGTGATATGTCTCAGGATTTAAAGACTGGTTATATCGTAGGTGCTACACCTAAGAAGCAGCAGATTGGTGAAATTATCGGTTCTGTAGCAGCTGCACTCGCTATTGGTGGTGTGCTTGTACTTCTTAATACAGCTTGGGGCTTTGGTTCCACAGAACTTCCAGCTCCACAGGCAGCGCTTATGAAGATGATTGTAGAAGGTATCATGGATGGAAATCTCCCTTGGACATTTGTATTCATCGGTGTTGCCATTGCAATTACTTTGGAAATACTCCAGATTCCTGTACTTCCAGTAGCAATTGGTCTTTATCTTCCATTAGAGCTTTCTTCCACAATCATGATTGGTGGTGCAATCCGTTGGTTCATCGATAAGAAGAGAAATATCTCTGAAAATGATGAAACAAATGGTGGTGTACTCTTCAGTTCCGGTTTGATTGCTGGTGAAGGTTTAGTTGGCATTCTCCTTGCAATTTTTGCTGCCGTTGGATTTGATATTAAATTACCATTTACAACAGGTCAGTTTGGTGGCGTAGTACTCCTTGTTCTCATGGCTGTACTCTTAATCGCAGCTGGACTTGGTTCTAAGAAGAAAGAAGCTTAATGGAGCTTGAAAGCTTCGCGAGCTTGATGGATTTGTTATAGAAAAGGCTATTTTATGGCAAAGAAAAAGAAATTAAAAGTCAGTGCAAATTATTTGGATTATGTTCCAAAGTTGGTTCCGGAAAATAAGCTGGAATGTGACGAGAAGGGGCAGATTACAATCCTTATGGAAAATAAGGGATTCTTCAATGCGATTGCAAAGAAGTTTTTCAGAATGCCAGAGACGACAACAGTACATCTGGATGAACTGGGAAATTTTGTGATTGGCCAAATCGATGGTGTTCATACGGTCAATGATATCGCAGAAGCGGTAAAAGCCAAGTTTGGTGAATCCGCAGAACCATTGTACAATCGTTTGGTGACTTATATGGAAACTCTTCGAAATAATAATTTTATTTATTTCGATGAAGAGAACAAGGATAAGAAACGTAAGAAATAGAATAGTTTGCTGATGCGGGCGGTCTGAGTTTTCAGACCGCCTTTTTGTGTGTGCGGATTTTAGGATGTATGGTGGAGACCGATGAAAAATACTAGTATGTTTCCAAAAGAAAAGCAAGTTTGGGCATATAGTGGGATTTTCGCATGCCCTCCACCATGACTCTGTGTTTCTCTCCTTGTCAAAGACAATCTTCTCTAAATCCTTTATATCATTTATCAACTCATCTCTTATCTCAATTATTTCCTCAATAGAATCATTTCTATACTCGTCAGCAAACATTTCCGGTGATATCATCATATGAAATCATCTCCTTTCTTAGCATGCACGTTTTAACAAGTCACTACACATACTTAATATTGCTGCATTAAATGACTCTTTTGTTACCTTTAACTGACCAGCGTGGCTTCTTGCGTCATAGATGGCTGGTGAATTATCACTATTTATATATTTAGATATTATTCCTGACCAACCTCCTAATTTGGATACTTTATGTGGGCAGGCACCAAATATTATTGCAACATAGTTATCACTAATACGACTAGCAAAGCTTACAATCTTCGTATAATCTGTTTCATATCTAAAATCATTCTTTTTAAATCCGTAAAGCCTTGTCAATTCATTCATTGTATCTTGATCTATTGCAGTTGCACCCAAGACTAGCACCTTCTCATTTTTCTTTAGTAGATTATGGCCATAGTAACTTTTTTCTTTTTTTTCTTTACATATACGCTTAACCTTTTCTTTTTTAGCCTTAATCTCTACACCCATCTCAATGGCAAGTGATACAATTTCTTCAAGTAATTCCTCTATTAATGTTTTTTCTTCTAAACTAATTGCTAATTCATTCATGTAAAAACCTCCTCGTTAATTTTGGTATGATTTGCTTAAAAACATTACATATACAATTATAATATAGAGTGTGTCCCAATATCGGTACACAAAATCGAACATTACACCGAACTATATGCGAACATTTTATCGAACATTGTTCGTACATTTGTTCTTGACTTGTAATTTTATCGGTCTTATAATGTTGCTACGGAGGTTAGATATGGGTGCTCATTTTAAGATACAACAGACATTAGATGTTATTGCACAGTTTAATAGAGATGGAAGTATTATTCCTATGAAAATCCGTTTATATGACGAAGATGGAGAATTGCAATCATATAAGGTGAAGTCTGTGCGACAGCGCTATGTTAGTTCTACTAAGGCTCCTTCTGATTACCACATAATTATATTCGACTGTAAGATTAATGCCTTTGGGCATGATAAGATTGTTAGTATATCATATAGCTATGCTGATAGGTTGTGGAAGTTGTTAGATGAGCCGTTAGAATGATTTCTTGTTTTGCCACCCTAATCTTACAAAAAATACTTCTGCTTACTTGAAGAGTAAACCATACCTTTCAAACTCTTGCTTAATCATAGCAAAGACCGACATTTGCCGGTCTTCTCTTTCTTTATTCTTCTTTTATCAGTTGCTCATATTCTTCTGCTGTAATCTCAATGTCCAAAAATGCATCCAGCTTTCTTTGTTTGCTCAACACACAGACGCTCTCAGCACATTTTGTACATCAAAAGTCACTTGATGTAATCTGTCAGTTTAAGAAGGACGGAACTATTATTCCGTTAAAAATCCGTCTTCAAGACGAAGACGGAGAATATCAGTCATATATGGTTAAATCATATCGGCAGAACGGGGTTATTGAATATATACTATCCTCATATATAAAATCACCCTTAATGTGTCGCTTGAATCTATTAAATAATCGTGCTATTATATGAATGCCTTTTAATAGTTCTTTTTATAAAGCCATTATTGTTGATGACATTACCTCCGAGAAACTCCAACAATAATGGCTTTTTTTCTTCATCCTATTATTCAAACTTTTAACTGTATAATCAAATCAATTCTCCGCTACAAACCTGAATTTAGCACTCTTAACTATACCGGTGTCCCTACTTCAATCAGATTTCCGTCGAGGTCGTAAAATCTGACAACTTTCTGTCCCCAACTATGTGTCATCAGACGATTAACATATTCTGTTTCGGGGTATAGCGTTTCAAGCCGTTTTACAAATTCTTCTATGTCGGACTCCTCAAAATATAATTCTGATTGATTGCTGTTTGGAATTGTTCGTTTTCTCGTAAATGTTTCCCAGTAACTTGATTCCTGTAAATACAGATTATCAGTCAGTTCCATATTTCCATCGTTGTCTTGAAGCAACCGTAATCCAAACATATCACTATAGAACTTTAGCGCACGGTCGCAGTTTTTAACAACAATAAGAGTTCCTTTGTATTTCATACTCACCTCCACAAATCCCGATTTGTATGTTCAATTAGAAATTATACTACATACTGCTATATATAAAAAGAGAGAGATGTGTGTGATGAAACATCTCTCTCAAATATGCTTTTCTTATATGTTATCACGATTCTGCAGAGTATGAACAAAACGTCTTACTTCCATAATTCTTTCATCACCGTTAGGTATTACAACATAATATATAATGTAATCACCTACATATATCCTATAATATGGATAATCACGTTTCTTTTTCGTTGGAGCCGGCTCATATCCTTCAGGATTATTGTTTAATCTCTCAACGATAGCGTTATTAACACTATCAAGAAGATTATTAGCCGCATCAATGTTATTAATTTTAAATGCTATATATTTTACAGCTGAATCAAGTTCTTCATAAAATAATGGCAAATAACGAAGTGTATACTTCTGATTAAGCATTTAACCCCTCCCTTATTGAACCAAAGACTTCATCGTGGGTTAATCTTTTATCCGTATATAAAGCAGCTTCATCCGCAACATCCATTATGTATTCTTCCGGTTCTGTAAGACGCGAAAATGCATCTAAACTAAGTACCACCATAGAACCGTATCCATTCTTTGTCAAATAAACCGGATCACCGTTCTGAACCACTTTTTCAATATCCGTAAATTTATTACGTAAATCCGAAACAGGACGTATTTGCATCATAACGCACCTCCCTATATCATAATTTTATCATTTTTTTCACAATATTATGATAACATATATCACTATTATTTTCAACTGTAGCATATATTTATTTACACTCGCTCTTCCTTGCTTAGGAAAATATCTGTCCCGGCAACTTCAGCTTCTCTTTATACGGAAAATCCTTGTCAAATTCATCCACATCTTCGTCCTTCACATAGTATCCATTTGGCGTCTGATAAACCCCTATCACATCATCCAGATATCCCGGTATCAATTCCTTGCAAAGAAAAAAAGATGAATCCTCATCTTCCGGAAGGTCATGATATCGGATACCAAACTCTCGTGCATAGGTGAAACCGCTTTTGCCATAGAAATCAATATTTCCTTCAAAAAGAACAGCACCAAAGCCCAATTTTGAAGCTTTATCCAAAGAGTAATCCAAAAGAGCCTTTCCATACCCCTTACGCTTCAGCTCCGGGATAATTCCAATGGGACCCATTGTTAATACAGGTATCACTCTCCCATCATCCGCCTCGATAATTGTCTTCATGAACAAATTCTGTCCGATTAGCTTTCCTCCCTGTTCCATGACAAAGTCCAGCTCTCTTACAAATGCCGGATCATTCCTAAGCGTATGGATAACATAATGCTCACTGCATCCCGGACGGTAAACATTCCAAAACGCTTCTCTTACAAGGTTCTCAACATTTCTATAATCCTCTTCTTTTTCTAATCGTATTATATAATCATTTGTACTCATCTCATTTCCTCTTTCTATCTTCTTATAATAAACTCTTCCCTTTGACCATCAGAAAACCTTTAATAACCAGAATAACTAGACAGACGATGCCCGCATACGGCTGCCTTGTCAAAATAAATACAGCCGCACATACTATGGAAAGCACCATCCCGGTAACAAGCCTATGGCGATTCCAAATCGGCTTATTAAAAAAGCTTATAATAACACCACAGATTCCATTTAAAACCGTTATGCCAATCAAAGTAAAAAACAATGGTTTTATCCACTCACTTAAACTGGTAATCGAATAAAGTAATACCGATGAAGGGCTATCATTTCCATTTCCAAATATAGGCAGAAACAATAGCAATACCAAAAAGACATCGAGCACATTGCATATTAGTGTTATGTACTTATCTATACACACCTTCTTCTCATCTTCAGCCACGGATATTATCTCTTCCATGCAAATTAATTCATCTATTGATACAGAAAAGAATTTTGATATCTCCTTTAATGAATCAAGGCTTGGATAGCCACGTCCTGATTCCCACTTTGAGATTGCGGTTCTTGAGATAAACAGCGCCTCCGCCAGCTCTTCCTGTGTCATTGATTTAGATTTTCTAAGTTCCTGTAACTTTTCATTAAACTCCATCTTTGCTCCTACCTATTTTCTTTGCCTTGTCAGTAAAATGGACAACTGAAAAGTATAGCATAAATAGTCCGACACTTAATAATACAGAACCTATTATATCCGTTGCCCAATGTACCCCTGAAATCAACCTTCCTATTACCATAAACGCTGAAAAAGCGATCACAACCACTACAGTTGCTTTTCTGATAAGAGAGTTTTCCACTCTCCTGTAAACCTGGAATATCAATGTTGGCATTACTGAAAGCACCAATAATGTCGTTGAAGACGGATAAGACGCTTCAAGTCTTCCCTCAATGAGAATGGGTCTGTAATTAATTGGTATCATTTCAAAGATTAAGTAACAAGCTATTACTATCACATAATAAATTCCCAATAACAAGATATCCGAATCAACTCTAAGTAAGCTTCGTCTCTTTACCAGTTGCACGAGCCCTAATACTCCAAAACACATACATATAAATATAGGAACAAGTCCCAGCCAGTCCGTGATTGTGTAAATCATAATGTGTACACCGGTAAGCTGATGAAACCATACATTGAAGGAAGCAAATCCTACATTCGTTTCATTTGGTCCCACAGCCTGAACATCAACATACTGAATCAAAACTGTCCAAAGTGCAAAAACAACAATCAACCCTATTCCCGTTAGCAGTTTTCTTTTTTCCTTCATATTCTCTTCGTCCTTTCATACAATGTTATCTTCCTACACCTCGAAGATAACAAAGGACCTTTAAGAAGGAAAGAAACGTATCGTGTCATCTACGATACGTTTCGTGTCATTGTATTATCTATTTACCATCTATCTCATTTATATACTCGGCAAGTAAATATGCACCGGAATAAACCTTCTTAGGACACGGACGTTTCTCATAATACTCTTTTGTCCTATTCTCTGGTGTCAGTTCTGACGCTCCGGAATCCAGACCCAACAATTCACGACATATTATAGACCCGTTATCTTCCTTGAACCGTTTAGCGAATTCTTGAATCCTATTATAATGCTCTCCCTTATCAGGCGCATTTACATCAGAATAACCATATAGCACTCCGAGAACAATAAACGCACCGGTTACTGCACCGCAGACCTCACGTAGTCTTCCCATTCCACCACCAAATGATGAAGATAAGGATAGAAGCATTTTCTCATCAAGCCCCAAGATATCATTAAATGCATAAGTAATAGCTTGTGCACAATTATAGCCTTCTTTAAACAGACTTTCTGCTTTCTTTCCATACTTTTCTGCGTCTAAAGTGCCTATCTTATGCCCTAGATTATTATTCATATTCTACTTCTCCTTTTATTCAATATAATCGTCTTTGACAAACTGCGATTTGTACACTCACTTAATAGTTTATCACACCACATACTACAAATCCAAAATATCTTTTCGCAGAATAAACGACGCCGCAAAATTGCGACGCCATCCTTTCTCTTAATATATCATTATCATAACAACTGTTAACTATTTTCTGTTTTTCTCCCATTCTTCCATAATTCTATTATGCTCTTCTCCGGCGCGCTTCATATACTCCTCAGCCGTTAACTCAATCTTAATGTGTGCGTCCGGTTTCTTTTGTTTGCTCATCGAACATATAACCTCCACATGCCCCGTCTGGGGGAACATGTCTACAGGTGTAACTTTACTTAGCTTGTACTCGCTCTCGCACAGCTTCTGTAAATCTCTAGCTAGTGTAGATGGATTGCAGCTTACGTATACCACCTTATCAGGCTGTAGTTCTAAGATAGCGCTTATACATTCACTGTCACATCCTTTGCGGGGCGGGTCTACTACTATGATATCCGGCTTTGCGACTGTTATCTCTTCTACTTTAGAATCTTGAGAATCGCACTTGTATACGCCTGTAGAGTCACTCCATTTGATATTCCTGATTATGTCTTCTACCTTACCGGTGACAAATTGTGCGTTATCTACACTATTTAACCTGGCGTTTTCTATTGCGTCCTCAATTGCCTGAGGCACCACCTCTACGCCGAATACAAAAGATGCTCTATCACTTAGATATATTCCAATTGTTCCGATTCCGCAATACAAATCCCATACATTCTCACTTCCTGTAAGTCCGGCATATTCTGCAACCTTATCATATAGCTTTTTCGTCTGTATCGGGTTGACTTGATAGAAGGATTTTGCAGATATGTTAAATGCTTTATCACCAATATAGTCTGTTATAGTATCTTTACCCCAGATTAACTTTGTCTCATCTCCTAATATAACATTAGTGTTCCTGCAATTCGAATTGAACACAATAGATGTCATACCATCGATGACATTTAGCTCATCTATCAGTATTGCCAGCTGTGATGACAATTTATTCTTATGCTTGCTTTGCTTAGAAGACTTTTCTACATCAATTTCTTCTAACTTCGCATTTCCAACAAGGCAAACCATAATCTGCCTGGTATGAAAACCGTATCTGATTAGAATATGACGAAGAACACCTTGCCCTTTTCTATATACACTGACCTTCTCGCGCAAAATCCATTCCCTAATAACCGCCAATACATTTTCAATTGCAGGATGAGATAAATAGCACTTATTAACAGGTACAATATCGTGACTATGAGATAAATAAAATCCCATAACGACGTCACCATTCCTATCAACCCCTACCGGAATCTGGAGCTTGTTGCGATAGTAATAAGGCTCATCCATACCGATAATAGCTTCTGACACATCATCTATCAGTTCCCCGGAAAAGCCACCAACTCTAATTAAATTATTCTTTACATGATTTGCTTTCAGCTCAAGCTGCTTACTGTAGTCAAGTGCCTGCAATTGACATCCACCACAAGGTCGCGCCTTGTCACACTTTTCTGTACATCTATAAGGAGACTTCTCTATGATGTCGATTACTCTTGCGTAACACATACTTTTCTTAATCTTGGTAACGCCGGCAATAATCTTGTCACCAACAACTGCTCCCTTCACAAAGAAAGTCATGCCATGAGCATGACCTATTCCCTCGCCGTTAACGGACATATCTTCTATTGTCACTTCTATTTCTTGATTCTTATAAAACATACATTAATTATATCATTTTTTAGTTAATATCACATATTTTCTTGAATTCGTTATAAAGCCCAATATCTATATTTGATTCTAAACTATTCAAGGCCTCTCCTCACCACAACTAGAATTGCTTACAAATTGCAATTTATACCATATATGATACAATAAACACTATGAACAACAAAGTCTATAAAACATTAGAATACTACAAAATAATAAATATGCTTGAAGCTCAGGCCACAAGTGAAGCTGGAAAAAAGATTGCACATAAACTTACTCCAATTCACAATCTTGAGAAATTAGAATTAATGCAGCAAGAGACAAAAGACGCTCTTGATAGAATTATGAAATACGGTTCTATAAGCTTTCAGGGAATTGTTGATATTAATGAATATTCTTCCAGGCTAGAATCAGAAGGTTCTCTTACAATCGAAGAACTCCTTCGCATTGCGAGTCATATATCATGTGGACTTAATGCCCTTAGATACAATTCAAGCAAAAGAGATGATGCTGCCTCAGATTCACTCGATCCGTATTTTAAGAGTCTTGCTCCCCTTAGTGATTTACATAAAGAAATAACAAGATGTATTATTGCCGAAAATGAGATTGCAAGCAACGCATCTCCCACTCTTTCTGACATTAGAAGGAAGAAGATTGCCACAGCCGAGAAAATCCGCTCAACTATGAATAAGCAATTATCCTCCTTATCAGAATATCTTCAAGACCAGGTTATTACTTCCAGGGGCGGACGCTTCTGTCTTAGTGTAAGAAGTGAATTCAAATCAAGAGTGCCTGGTATGGTTCACGACCAGTCTTCTTCGGGACAAACTCTTTTCATTGAGCCAATGAATGTTGTGGATATGAATAATTCCATTCGAGAATTAGAACTTGCAGAAGATGAAGAAATAAGCCGTATCCTCGCTGTTCTATCTAATGAGTGTGGCGAACATATTCAGGAATTAATCATGAATTATGAAGCTATGTCACGGCTTGACTTTATATTTGCAAAAGGTAAATTAGCAGCAGCTATGAATGCAATGAAACCAAGTTTTAACACTAAGGGAATTATTAACCTTAAAGGTGCGCGTCATCCTCTTCTCGACAAAGACAGCTGCATCCCAATTGATATACTCCTGGGGGAGGACTATGATCTTCTTATAATCACAGGGCCCAATACTGGTGGCAAAACTGTATCCCTCAAGACATGTGGTCTACTTACACTTATGGGACAAAGTGGACTTCACATTCCTGCCAAAGATAATTCCATGCTTGCAATTTTTGAAAATGTGTATGCAGATATTGGTGACGAGCAATCAATCGAGCAATCTCTTTCAACATTTTCATCGCATATGACTAATATTGTCAGAATACTTGATGGCGTTCGTTCTTGCCATGAAGCAAATCACAATGTCCTATGCTTGTTCGATGAGCTGTGTGCAGGAACTGACCCTGCTGAAGGTGCAGCTCTTGCAACAGCAATACTAGAACACCTTCATATGGAAAATGTTAAGACCATGGCAACAACTCATTACAGTGAGCTGAAGCTTTATGCTATATCAACTCCCGGTGTTGAAAATGCTTCACTGGAATTCTCTGTTGATACTCTTTCACCTACATACAAACTATTATATGGTATTCCAGGAAAAAGCAATGCATTTGCAATATCGCAAAAACTCGGATTATCAAGTGACATTATTAATGAAGCTAAAATGCAAATATCTGAAGATAATAAATCATTTGAAGATATAATAATTGATATAGAGTCAAAACGTGTTCAAATAGAGAAAGATTCTCTTGAAACATTAGAACTCAAAAAGAAAGCTGCTTCTATTGAAAAAGATTTAGAAAACAGATTAGAAAAATTAAACAATCAAAAGAAACGCATCCTTGATGAAGCAAACAGTGAAGCTGCCCGTATTCTATCTAATGCCAAATCAAGTGCTGATGAGGCAATAAGAAACATCAACAAATACGGCAATACAAATGGCAACATCAAGAAGCTTGAAAAAGAGCGTTCTAATCTTGGTATAAAAGCAAAAAAAGCAAGAGAAAATGCAAGTATAAAGAAACCTGTCGAAAATAACAATATACCAAAGAACCTTAGAATAGGTGACGCAGTAAAGGTTCTAAGTATGAACATGAAAGGAACCGTTCATTCTCTTCCTAACGATAAAGGAGATCTTCAGGTTCAAATGGGCATTATGAAAACAAATGTCAACATCAAAGATCTTGTTCTAATAGAAGAAAGAGATGAGTTAGCAGAAAAGTATGGATATGCCAATAGAAAAGCAAAGAATAACAAGAAAAGAAATAACAATGTAACTATTAATAAAAAAGGAAGTATTAACAGCAAATCTGCTAACACTTCCTACGAAATCAAACTTCTTGGTATGACGGCTGATGAAGCAATTGCAGCCTTAGACAAATACCTTGACGATGCTTATCTTGCCCATATTCCAGTTGTTCGCGTGGTTCATGGCAAAGGTACAGGTGTCTTAAGAAACGCAGTTCAAAACTATCTCAAAAAACATCCTCATGTGGAAGAATATCACTTGGGTGAATTTGGCGAAGGCGACGCAGGAGTAACAATTGTTACATTTAAATAACCAATTATTCCATCAAATCTCTCACGTCACATCTTAGTGCACTTGAGAGATTAACAAGATATATTGCTTTCGCATTATTAATATTCTTTCTTTTCTGTTCATATTGTTGAAGAGTTCTAAGGGGAACTTGGGATATTCTGGCAAGTTCACTCTGAGATAATCCCATTAATTCTCTTCGAACTTTAAGCTTAGCAACATTACTTTCTTCTCTTATCATTTCATCAAGTCTTATATTAATCATAAGCGAGTCAACATCTTTAAATCCATCATATAGAGATAGAACATTTTCAATAGGAATACATTTATCCAATTGCGAGAAAGATATATTCTTCTCCCACGCATATTCAGCAACAACTTTACCTGCCCAGTATTCCTTAGAATCAACATTAACAATCGCGTTATTAAGATGGCTATTAAAGGCAGGATCAGTGGCTTTCTTAACATGAATATAGTTTGAATTATTCATGGCATAACACACTACATATTCAGCAAGCTCTACTCCTCCAAGAGTACATACTGTGTAGGCATCACCTCTATTTAATTTATCCGACATATCAGAAGCCAGGAACATATTGTAGAACTCTCTTACATCAAATTCAAGAGTGTTAATTCCACAATCCAGCATGGCGCCAATATTACTTTGAACATTACTTAAATAATTACTATTATAAGCTCCCATACTATCTCATCCCCTCCTTAATTATATCAGCTACATACATATCACCATTTCTAGCTGGTGCATTAAGCCTCTTATTATAGCCTTCTAATTTCTTAACATACGTCATATCCTTTCTAGGATACACTTCTCTTGATGATACAAATTTTGCTCCTGCAAATTCGAGTTCATCAACAACATCTTCTTTTAGAATCGCATATTGAACCTCACCGACATTAAGCATACGGCAAAGGTTTCTGTAACTCAAATTACCATTTATAAAATCTGTTGCAACTCTGGTATAAATCCCATCGCATCTACACCCAACAACAATATCATAGTCGCCTGTAGGTGCCAGATTATCAACCAAATACCTCTTCGCAGAAAGGGCATCGATAGATGTTGCGTCAATAGAACGATTAGCCGCAAATAGTCCTGCCCAATTAAGCGGACTGTACTCCTCATCTCTTAGATCTAAAACGTTATATTTGTTTAAATCAATATTGTACGAGCTAACATACCCATCCTGACCAAGTGATACCGCATATTCCTCAGCCTTTGCTTCGTCATCAGTCAGATAAAAACCTTGTCCAAGGCCACAAGCATACCTAATCATATCTGTTGTTGGACGTTCTATTATCTTACTACTACCATGATAAAGTGTTATCATCTCAATACCCTTCCTTACATTATATTTATCTATTTGCTATACTCCTCTAGATGTATATATAATACAACGATTAATAAGTTACTGCAAGTATCTATCTGGTACATTCGTCATTATCACGTCAGCTCCAAATACTGCGTATTTATCAAGTTCACATTTTTTAAGTCTTCTTACCTGACCAAATAGTGGTTCAGTACCATTCCACATTCTCACAGGAATACCTGCTTCTTTTATTCGTTCTACCGTGTCCATATTAATGGTCATACCTTCACTTCCGGGATGCACCCCGTCTGCGTTAACTCTAATCATTCCTTCAATGCATTCAAGCATATTACTATCAAGTGTTGCTGTTTTCGCCGCTGGATCAATCTCTTTAACAACAGCTAATGAATCATGATTAAATGAAGAATATATGATATACTCCTGTAATTTATATTCTTTAACAAGATTAATCACCTTTTCTTCCATTCCTTCATATGGATACACACTATTCTTAAGTTCGATATTGAGAATCAAGCCATTCTTCTCACAATAAGGCTTTAATAAGTCAAACACCTCCTTAAGCGTAGGTATCTGCAAGTGATTGCCTTTATCATCAACATATGGCACATCATTACCAGACGGAGTAATAGCAAGCTTCTTAATCTCTTCTAGTGTATAATCACGTACAAATCCCTTTCCATTAGTTGTTCTATCAATTGCTTCGTCATGTATAACAACAATTTCTCCGTCTTTAGTAAGCTGTACATCAAATTCTATACCCGCTATTCCATTTACATTTGCCGCCTTATCAAAAGACAATAATGTATTCTCGGGATACTCATAGCTACTACCCCTGTGGGCGTATATGTCTGGCTTCTTTAACTCGCTTTGCTCTTCGTAACCTGTAATCCTAAGAAGCTCTTTCTTATTAGCCAGAAAGGATTCGAATTGATAAGCCATCCATATTGTTTCCTGTGGAGAGAGCGACGCTATTGATTCAAGTTCGCACCATACATCTTCATTCTCAACTTCCACAGGTGCCTCCCCTGCCTTACTCTTATTAAGAGTCTCACAGGAATTTCTAAATGCAGTAATCTCATAGCGCAGTCCACTTCCTTCGAACAATGCTTCATATTCTTCTATCCTCGTTGAATCTTCATGATGTACTTCAATTTTGTTCATAAGCCACCACGGAGATGGAACCTTGATATATCCATTCTCGCCTGCAATAATAAGCTCTCCTTCAGACTTTACCCCCAGTCCAGTCTTAGCTGTAGCAGTTCCAAATCTATACGAGAAGCAGCTCTTTGTATAAGAATCATTACCATTAGCACTAGGAAGAGACCAATTGTAGCTCTCTAAACTCTCCGTCCCCATAATCTTGGCAATTGGAAATAGCACATAACTTCCAAGCTCCACAAAGCTTCCTGCTGCATCACCCCACATTTCACGACCGGAGGCTGAACCAATCTTTGTGAATGTCGCTTCAACGTCATAGGGTTGTCCTATAACCCCATTCTCAATTAATTGGATGAGTCCCGAAAATCCAGGGCAATATGCAGTCTTGATTGCCTCCATACATATTACTTCTTTTTTTCTGGCAAGTTCAAAAACTGATAACGCTTCATCACCCGATAACGCGAATGGCTTCTCACAAAGCACATGTTTTCCTGCGTTTATTGCATCTTTCATATCTGACACATGGTATTCATGGGGAGAAGCAACGTATATAGCATCGCAAACTTTATACATATCCTCTTTTATATCAGTAAAAAGAATCTTATTAGACTCAAGAGCCTTTGCCTCAAGAGCAGTATCGAGATCCGCTGTCCCTTCAATATTATTCTTCTCCGCAAAAAAAAGAACAGATTCTATATGAGGATTGTAAATAGCTGCAACACTCACGTTGTTGACAGTTTCAACCTCACTTATAAACCTGCTCACTATTCTCCCTGTTCCAATTACTCCAATACGCATAATCTTCTCCTTTATTCATTATGATATATAAATAAACACATCTTATGTCAAATGGTCATATTATTCTTATCCCTATTTAAATAAGTATATCATTTATAGAATAAAGACTCTACAAAAAAATAAAGGACTAAAAAGTTTATAACTTCCAAGTCCTTTGTTGTTTTCTACTATACAATCTTAATATCTGTGATGTTATAGTAAGTTTTATCCAGACATTTATCTGTTACAAGTATCGTTCCCTCAAAGTCAGAAAAAGTAACGGTGCAACTTTTGCCGAACTTATCATGATCCGACAAAATGTATCTGTGACCTGACATGGTATTTCCAACAGCAACTTTCTTAATTGAAGCTTCTCTTACATCCGGTGTTGAAAATCCAATATCTGCGCTTATTCCATTTGTACCAAAAAAGCCTTTTAAAAAATGATATTTCTGAATTTGAAGTATGGCATCAGCACCAACAATTGCTTCGGTGTTTTCCTTTAATTCTCCACCAATAAGAATAACCTTCATGCCCTTCTTTACCAAATCTTTTGCATGAACAATTCCATTAGTTACATAGGTTGCATCTTTTTCAGTGATATAATTAATCATACACTTCGTAGTTGTTCCAGCGTCAATAAATACGCAATCCCCTGGTTCAATAAGTGATGCAGCGTACTTTCCGATTCTTTGCTTCTCTTCTATATTAATTATTTCTTTGTCAGTAACAGATAGTTCCTCTATAACATCTTCCATCTCCAGTGACATTGCGCCACCATATACCCTTTTGATTAGACCATCTCTATCTAATTCAGTTATAGTCCTTCTTATTGAGGATTCTGATACATTTAAGGATTTCTTTAACTCCTTTACTGTCACGGTTTTCTCTTCGTTTATCTTTTTAAGTATAATTGCTCTTCTCTCTTCAGAAAGCATAGAAATCATCTCCAACTTCTAAATATACCCTTTTTCTTTTTTATATTCGCTTACATCAGTTTCGAGAACTACTTTTCTTAGCGGAAGGATTCTTCCGGGCGAAACAGACAATTCATCATAACCCATAGCAAGAAATTCTTTAGTAAGAGACAAATCCGATCCGAGTTCTCCACATATACCTGCCCATGCTCCCCCTTTGTGGGCACCGTCAACAATCATCTTGAGCATCCTAAGAAGCCCCGGATGATGTGAATCATAGAAATCGTCAAGGCTTTGATTCTGACGATCTATTGCAAGAGTATATTGCGTAAGATCATTAGTTCCAACAGAGAAGAAATCGACTTCCTTTGCCAACTCCTCTGCAATCATCACAGCCGCCGGTGTCTCAATCATGACACCAAGCTCAATATCCTTATCATAAGGAAGTCCTATTTCATCAAGCTCCTTCTTAACCTCCGACACTATTTCTTTAATCTTTTTCACTTCATCTACTGATATAATCATTGGAAACATAATAGAGATATTTCCATATGCAGATGCTCTAAGAATTGCACGAAGTTGCGTCTTGAAAATCTCCGGATTTGTAAGGCAAATTCTAATTGCGCGAAGTCCCATTGCCGGATTTTCTTCTTTAGGCAAATTAAAATAATCCGCCTGCTTATCTGCTCCAATATCAAGCGTCCTTATTATTACTTTCTTCTCAGCCATGGCTTGAGCAACCTGCTTATATATAGCAAATTGTTCTTCTTCAGTAGGGTAGTCATCTGAACCTAAATAAATAAATTCTGAACGAAACAGTCCAATTCCACCGGCATCATTTTGAAGCACGAGACCTAAATCCTTAGTGTTTCCTATGTTAGCATACAAGTTAATATGCTGTCCGTCAAGGGTAATATTTTCCTTGCCCTTAAGTTGTTCTAATAGTTCCTTCTTGTCTAATTCTTTTTGAAGAAGCTTCTTCTTTTCCTCTAGAACATCCTGAGCAGGATCAATATATACCTTTCCTTCAAAGCCATCTACAATAGCATACTTTCCATGAAGCTCTTTCGTAAGCGGTATGTCACAGCCAATAATTGCAGGAATATTCATAGTTTTAGCAAGGATAGAAGTGTGTGAATTAGCCGAACCATGAACAGTAACAAAAGAAAGAATCTTCTCCTTATCCATCTGAACTGTTTCAGAAGGAGCCAAGTCATCTGCCACTACAATTACAGGTTCATCGCTATCTATATTACCACTTGAGCCTCCTTTAAGGCAATTAATGATTCGTTCTGTAATATCTTTAACATCCGTGGCGCGCCCTTTAAAGTATTCGTCATCCATTTCTGAGAACATATTATGGAAAATATCTCCTGTCTGGGCAACAGCATACTCAGCATTGACACTCTCTGTCTCAATAATATTCTTAACAGAATCAATATAATCTCCATCATCAACCATGAATTGGTGAGCTTCAAATATCTCTGCTCCCGCTTCTCCAACTTCCTTGACTGCCTTTGCATGAAGTGCCTGAAGCTGCTCAATGGCCAAATCCTTAGCAGCCTCATATCTCCTAATCTCAGCAGCCGAATCCGATATCTTCTCTCTCTTGACCGTCTGTTCTTTTTTCTTATATACGTAGAGTTTACCGATAGCTATACCTTCAAATACAGCCTTTCCTTCTAATACGATCATCTATGTACCCCCTTTACATAAACCCCAATTCAGCCTGCTTATTATAATATATTAGCACTTCAAAAATATTCATTAAAGATTTTCTTCCATAAATTTCTTTACTTCTTCCATCTCAGCTTCTTCATCTGTTCCTTCAAATGAAAGTGTTACAGTATCATTTTGTTTTGCCCCAAGAGACATAATTCCCATTACGCCTTTGAAGGCAACTTCCTTATCACCCTTTTTCACCTTTACAACAGACTCATAATTTTTAGTCAGCTTAAATAGTTCTGTTGCAGGTCTGGCATGAATACCATGAACATCCTTTATTGTATAATCAAAACTTACCATTTCAACTACCTCCTTTATTAAAATGTATATTTAACTCATTATTACGCTACTTTCTTCTTAAATAATCCAAGAAGTACACATGTTACTGCTGAACCGGCAAGCCATGCAACAATATACATTAATGGATTTCCAACTGTGGCAAATACGAAAACTCCTCCGTGCGGTGCCATAAGTGTACATTCGAAAAGTGCAGATAACAATCCGGCAACGCCAGCACCTGCCATTGTACACGGAATAACATGTAATGGATCTGCTGCTGCAAACGGAATTGCACCTTCTGTAATAAATGATGCACCCATTACCAGGTTAGACACAGCTGAATCTCTCTCAGCCTTTGTAAACTTCTTAGGGAATATCCAACAAGCAAGTGCAATACCTACAGGTGGAACCATTCCACCCACCATAATTGCTGCCATAGATATATAGCATGCCATTACTTGAGGATCCGAACTACTCATCCCCTGGTCTAGATATGTTGATGCCTGAGTAAGCATTCCTACACCGAATACATATGCAGCTTTGTTAATAGGACCACCCATGTCAATTGCCATCATAGCACCCAGAATCAGTCCAAGTACCGTTAACATTCCGGCATCAGATAATGCAGTAAGCATACTTGAAAGACCTTCATTAACGAGTCCTATTAGTGGATTGAAGATAAAGCACATTATAATTCCTTCCAGGAATATTCCAAGAAGTGGGTATATAAGCGTAGGTTTAAGTCCATCAAGTGCTGGTGGAAGGTTCTTAAACAGCTTCTGAAGTCCCAGTACTAAGAATCCTGCAAGGAAACCAGCTACAATACCACCTAAGAATCCAGATACAGTTGTACCTCCATTAGGCTGTTCAAATGCAAAATTGGAAATAAACTGGTTAAATCCTCCAAGGTCTGACCCATCCATCAACTGTCCTGCTGCAAATGAAAAGTCTTCCAAAAGTGCATTACCACTAGAAGCTATAATTCCACCTACAAATCCAACTGCAAGACCTGGTCTGTCTGCAATAGCGTATGCTATATATCCTGCAAGAACCGGAACCATAAGTCCCATTGCAAGACCACCAATATACTTAAATAATGCAGCAAGAGGTGTTATACTACCAAAATCACTGCTACCTGTTGCTCCGTATCCAGCTACTGTATCAATAAGAAAGGCAAGTGCAACAAGAATACCACCACCAATAACGAATGGAAGCATATGTGATACACCACTCATAAGCCATGTATAAATCTTATGACCTACGCCACCTTTTTTATCTGATGCAGGAGCCTGGCTTTCCTCTGAAGAATCACCTTCATATACAGATGCCTTCCCAGACTTAACAATTTCCATAATTTCATCTGCTTTATTAATACCATCAGATACTTTTCGTTGAATTAATTTCTTTCCTGCAAATCTCTCTAATGGAACTTTTGCATCCGCTGTAACAACAACACAATCTGCAGCTTTGATATCGTCTGCATTAAGTTCATTCTTAACTCCAGAAGATCCTCTAGTCTCTATCTTAATTGCAATTTGAGCTTTCTTAGCAGCCTTTTCAAGACCCTCGGCAGCCATATATGTATGTGCAATACCTGTAGGACAGGATGTTACAGCAACAACTTTTAGTCCTCCAGCATCATCATCTGCCAACGAATTTTCTGCAAGGCTTTCGTCTACGCTTCCTCTCTCTTCGTCTGCTTTATCAATAATTGATAGGAATTCATCAACACTTTTTGCATTAATCAAGTTGTTTCTGAAGTCCTCATCCATAAGCATCATGGACAACTTCGACAATACATCTAAGTGTACGTTGTCTTCTGTATCGGGTGCTGCAATAAGGAATAGAATATTTACCGGTTCTTCATCTAACGACTCATAATCGACGCCATCTTTAATAACCATTGCTGCAAGTCCAGGACTATCCACGCAATCACCTTTACCATGTGGGGTTGCAACTCCTTCACCAACACCTGTTGTACATTCTTCTTCTCTGGCATAAACCAATTTCTTAAATGCCTCCATGTCATTGACTTTACCAGCGGCAGCCATTAATTCTACCGACATGTCAATGGCCTCTTTTTTTGTCTTTGGCGAAGCATCAAGGCTAATACTCCTTTTGTCTAGAAGCTCTGTAATTCTCATTTTACCTCCTCCTTCTTAATCAATGGTTTTATAAACTGCTTCTACCTCTTCTTGTGTAGCAAGATACTCAGAAAATGCGCTTGCAGAGCCTGCACTAAGTCCCATTTTAAAGGCATGTAATAAATCGCCCTCATTAAGAAATCCTGCGATAAATCCAGCAACCATGGAATCTCCTGCGCCAACGCCATTTACAAGCGTTCCTTCAGGTGCTTCTCTAAGATAGGAATCCCCTTTGGAACTTACGAAAACAGCGCCCAATCCAGCCATAGATACGATGACATTTTCAGCCCCCATTTCTAACATCTTCTTCGCATAAGGAACAACTTCTTCTCTTGTCTTAAGCTCCACTCCAAATATCTCTCCTAGTTCATGATTATTTGGCTTTACAAGAAATGGCTTATACTCTAACACATTTATAAGGAGATCTCTCGTGGCATCAACAACAATCCTAATCCCTTTGCCTGAAAGCCTCTCCATAATATCGCTATAGATTGTCTCTGGCATGGTCTGAGGAATGCTGCCTGCAAGCACCAGTGTATCTCCTTTCTGTAACATATCTAACTTACGATAAAAAGAATCTATTGCTTCCTTGGAAATATCTGGTCCGGCACCGTTAATCTCTGTTCCATCAATGGATTTAAGCTTGAGATTCACTCTTGAACATCCATTAGGTACTTTGATTTCTTCCGACCTGATGCCACACTCTTTGACCTTTCTTGTAATTTCATCACCAATGAATCCTGCCGAGAAATAAATAGCAGTATTCTCAATTCCAAGATTGCTAAGAACGATGGACACATTAATTCCTTTTCCACCAGGAAGCATCAATTCAGATGTTGTCCTGTTAGTAAGACCGAGCTTAAAATCGTCTACAGTTACGATATAATCCAATGAAGGATTAAAAGTTACAGTATATACCAAGATTATCGCCCCCCTTTTTCGCTTTTGCAAAAAGACTATATGTTTATAATACAGCCAGAGTCGGTCAGAGTCAATCATTTTCGTTCAGATATTATATTTTTATTATATTTACACAAAAAGTATTTATAAAATATATACATATAGCCAAAAAAAGTGGTGCCACTTCGGGCACCACATTTTATCCTTTATTCTTCCGCTTTTTCTTTACTATCTTCTGACTTTTCTTCAGTTTCTTCCTGCAATTTACTCTCTTCTTGCTTCTTTTTCTTATCCTTTTCCTTTTTTTCTTTTGCCTTTTTTTCCTTCTCAATTCGCTCTTGTTCTTTTGCTTTTCTCGATGGAATATAGACCTCTTTGATTAGATAATCAATAATAGCCACAACCGGTATAGAAAGTAGGATACCAAGTACTCCTAATATTCTTCCTCCCACAATAACAGCAATCAATATCCATATACCTGATACACCAAGTGTCTTACCAAACAATTTCGGTCTTATTAAGTAACCATCTACCATCATTGCTACAGTCATGAATATAACAAAGTAGAGCGCATGCCATGGATTTGACAGGACAAGAATAATTCCACCTACAATAATACCAATAATTGGTCCAAATGTAGGTATAAGATTCGTAACACCAATTACTACAGATACAAGACCTGTATACTCCATGCCAATAACAAACATAAAGATTGCATTGGCAACACCTAGAATAATACTGTCAACAATTGACATTGCTACATATCTTGATATGATAAAATCCATTCTAGTCAGATGCTTTAGAGTCGTATTAGTTAATTCTTCGTTTTTCTGTATTCCCTTTAATAGATTCTTAGAAACTTCTTTTATTCTATCTTTTGCTGCAAGAAAGTATACAGAAAATATTAGTCCAATACCCCATGCTCCAAGATGACCACCAAGTGTCATGACACCTTCTTTAATTGAAGCACCATTATCTCCAATATAAGCAATAAGCTTATCAAACAAGCTTTCGGAGCCAGAGAAAAGTCCTTCAATATATGTGAGAATGGAAGTTGCTCCCAGTTTTTTGAGAAAACCATATATTACTCCAAGATAATCATCTCTGTTCTGGTAAATTTTCAATATACTATCGTAAAGCTGTGGAACCAGAATAACAAATACAAGTCCTATCAGAACAAGCACAATGGTTAGTGATAATACCAGTGCTATAGCTCTCTTAACACCTTTACCCTTGAATACAAATAACACTTTTTCTTCAAACAACTTCATTAATGGGTTAATGAGATAAGCTATTATTACACCCGCAATTACAGGATATAAATAATAAGCTATACTACAAATTATGTCCCATATTGTTCCAATATTTGAAATCAGAAAGAAGAACAATATTCCTATACATATCGCCATCGCCATCGGATACCATGGCTTTCTCTTCAATTTCTTATTCATTTCTCCTCCTAGATAATAATAATATTTCTATATATTATATATTATTTACTTCGCTTTTTCCAATTAGAGATGATATTGCAGGAAGCGCATTAAATGTCGCAGTTTCTCTTCCATGACTATTATGACCTTCGCCTGTTCCTACACCATAGGAACAATTGACTCCTGCTTCCCCAGGCTTACCAACTGTAAACATATCTGTACATACCTTAATAGAATCAAACTGTCTGTCCATGGTGGATTTAGCAAAATCTACCGTTCCTGTTGACATATATATGTAAAAATCATCTTTGGTATAACCCTGCGCCTTAATAGCTTCTTCCATTCGTTTTCCAGGATTACTTGATGAACTGCGTCCAGCTGTACTCCAATATAGTGTACCAGATACCGGCATATAATATCTAAAATAATCCATTGACTCACATATCTGAAGACATGTTGTAACCCCTCCCATAGAGAAGCCACCCATTATTCTATGGTCTCTTGATGCTTTAAATCCTTCTAAGTCAAGTGACTTTGCATATGTGGAATACTTGGATTCTACCATGGGAATAATATCATTTCTTAGTTCTTTACCAAAAGCATTAAGAATTTGTGAATCATAGTCTGATGTCTCTTCATCCTTATTGTCATCATAATATGTCATACTGACAACAATCATAGGACGCACCTTCCCATCTTCCATGAGATGATCTAATACATTTTTCATCTCATATGGATCAGTGGGAGAACCAAGCCATGTTGTTGCTCCTCCAGTATGACCATGTGTAAGATACATAATATCATATTCTTTATTATTATCATAACCATACGGAGTATATACAACCAGATACTTTTCCATAGGATGATTATCTTCATCATAATCATAGGTATTATAATCTTCATACTGAAGCTTACCCTGATGCGTCGCTGGTTGTTCGTAGTTATCAAACACCTTCTTGTTGTCAATTATTTTCTCATCACTATCTAGGTATGTTATCTCACCTAAAACAGGCGAATAATTCCCGAATACTTCTGATTCACCAGCAGTACTATTAGATGTCACATTATCTGTATTCTCTTTATTACTACAACTACAGCCACTTACACTAATAAATGTCATTGTAAATAGTAAACATACAGCTAATATTTTCTTTCTATTCTTCATTTATTATCGCCTTTTATTTTGTGAGTTGTTCTATCTTAAGTCTCATAAAATAATCGTCTATTTTCTTAACCAATGAGGCTTTATCTATAGTCTTAAGCAAATAATCAACTGGCTTCAAATCCATAACTGCCATGACACTTTCTCTGTCGTCTTGTCCTGTAAGAAACATAACCGGCACATCTTTAGTAGTCGCGTCATTTTTCAGCATAGATAGAATCTGTGGCCCATCAGCTACTGGCATTTGATAATCCAGAAGTATCAGATCCGCTTTATTTTTTGCAAGCCAGCTTATAGCCTGTATTCCTGATGAAGCCATTCCAACACGATATTTACTCTTAAGCCATCCATAAACTGTTCTCATGTAAGTTATATCATCATCTACAATCAAAATGCTCTTCTTGGTCTCTTCACTGTCAACTCTGTCCATATATTTGGACACCGTTTTAATCAGCTTCTCCATATCAAAAGGTCTTATAAAGGTGTCAAGGATTTGAATAGGAGGTATGATATCTGCTGCCCATTCAATTTCTAAAGGCTCTCCTATAAGAATAATCTGCCTATCCTTTTCGCTGGCTGAATCCTTAAGATATATAACAGACTCTCTATCTTCATCAGTTATATCATTAAGATTAAGAATATATAATTTCGCGTATTCGTTAACAGAAGCAAGTGGCTTTACATCCAATGTAGAAAATGCATTATTCAAACCATTTTCCTTTAATTTCTGTTCAATTCCTTTAACAAGGAATCCCTCCATCTTACTTATTACTATTATATTATTATTACCGGTTGCAATGTCCATCATCGCTATACCTCCATAACATCTATTACCTTACATTGTTTAATTCTTCAGAAATGCCATCCCAGTCAAGTTCAAGAAGCATCTTTCGAATGTTTTTTATAATCTTATCATCTTCATCACTTAGTCTGTAACTCTTTAAATCATCAAGTAGCGTTTCCATCATACCATAATCCATACTATTTGCAATCTCAATCATTGTATTAAATGCATCTTTTTTCATGGACTCAGTAAACTCCATAAGACTATCGTCATCTTTTTTATCTAAGACTTTCAATTTATCATTAAGACTCCTATAATCTTCAAGAAGACTATCTATATCTCTATTAATCTCATCTATATCGTGTCTTTTGCCTGCTTCCTCCATCTTCTTTGCCTTTTCAGACAGTTCTTTAGCACCAATGACACGGGCAGAGCTTTTGAGCGCGTGAACATTAATCGTGAAATTCTCCCAGTCATTTTCTTCATAATTTTTTCTTATTTCATTTGCCTTATCTTCTGCTGTCTCATGGAAAATGTTAATAACAGAAAGGTACGCATCCTTCGAGCCACAATATGCTATTCCCTTTTCTTCATCAATCTCACTTATTCCCAGAATTTTGTCTCTTTTAGCTTCATCCTGAGCTTCTTCATCTTCTATATCTACAATAATTTTATCCTTTGGAAGCCATTCAACAAGTCTTTGCTCTAACACTTCAGGATTAACAGGTTTAGACAGATAATCGTCAAATCCTTCGCTCATATACATCTCTCTAACACCTGATACAGCATTTGCAGTAAGAACCACACATTTCGAATTAGGAACCAAATCATTGTCCCTCATATAGTGAAGTGCTTGTATTCCATCCATCTCCGGCATCATATGATCTATAAGAACAACATCATAATGGTTCTTCTCAAGAAGTTCTATTCCCTGTTTTGCAGAAGGTGCAGTATCGATAGTAAGCTTCGTCTTCTTAAGAAGATTGGTAATAACAGCAAGGTTAATTTCTGTATCGTCAATTACAAGTATTCTTCCATCAGGAGCATGGAAGCTCTCCTGGTATTTGGGAACTGAATTCTTGTCAGCTAAACTCTTAGCATAGAAATCACCAATAGGTTCAGAGGATACTACTCTCTGATTAATCATAAAGGAAAATGTTGACCCTTTTCCATACACGCTGTCTACCTCAAGCCTAGACCCCATTAATTGGAGAAGCTTTGCAGTAATCGTCATACCAAGTCCAGTGCCTTCGATATTACGATTTCTTCTCTCCTCTATTCTGGTAAATGGCGAAAGCAATTTGTCCATATCCTCTTCCTTCATACCAATACCAGTGTCTCGAACCATAACTTTAAGCGCTATTTCATCATCACTTATGTCATCATATACTACACGAAATTCAACTTCACCTTCTTTCGTGTATTTGACAGCATTAGTAAGAAGATTAAGAATACATTGTTTAATTCTTATCTCATCACCATACAAAACTCTTGGTATACGTTCATCTACTATCACTTTAAACCTAAGCCCCTTATTGACAAATCGTTCACTAACCATGCTAATAAGGTTACTTATCATATCTCCAACTTCATACTCTGTTGGTATAATCTCCATCTTGCCCTCTTCAACTTTAGAAAAATCAAGAATATCATTAACTATAGATAGAAGTGTCTGTGAAGAGGTTTTGATATCTGATGCATATCCAACAATATCATCCTCAGAACTTTCTCTAATTATCATCTCATCCATTCCAAGAATAGCATTAATAGGAGAACGTATCTCATGAGACATATTAGCAAGGAAATTAGACTTAGCCTTGTTGGCTTCATCTGCTATTTCCTTTTGAACACGCATATCTTCAAGATATTGATAATAATCGGTCTCATCATTAACAAGATATATAGTACCAACTGAATTGTTTTCTTCACCCAGATTCTCTCGTCTTGCCACATACATTCTCTTGTCAATCTCGATAGGTTCTTCTAATTCTAAGTGTTCTTCTAATATATCTACAACAGTATCGGGATCTTTCTCTATCATTGGAAAAAGCTTTTTTGTAGGTTTATTATAATACGTAACAGCTCCGTTTTCATCAAAGGCAATAAAACTGCAGGATGCCAATTCATCTAAGGCAAACTGTCTTGCAACTGTCGCCGAATCTAACAGATTGTATTTGAGAATTGCTATCAAGAATACTATAGAACCTAATGTATATCCTATAGTTGTAATATCAAATATTCTTGTAATTTCAAGGGCATGTGTAACTTCAATTATATAAAATGCCATAATTACAAGAATTGCAAAAGCTACAACCCTTATCTGTTTCTTTCTCGCAATATTCTTTTCCCGACGATGCGCCTTAATAATAAAATACGTTGCCGCTATAATATATACAACAATTGATAGTATATAAACATAATAAAACGGGCCACGTCCATGATCAATTATTGGAAAATTATCTTTTGTCTCAAAATGTATATAGCTGTAATACAGAGTATTATTCTCAACCGTGAATATAATGGGATACATTATTATATTGAAAATAACTGCTACAATTCGAACAGCAACAGGCACACGCACTCTACACAACTCTGCTATAAATATAAACAGCGTATATCCAATCCATATTCGCCCTGTATAGGAGAACTTCAATGCAACGAGATATGTATCAAGAGATTGTGCTTGAATCTCTAATTGATATCCTACATTATTAACGATTAGTGCCATGCATGAGAGTATAAGATACAAATGCATCCTGCTATTAAACTTAACAAACAAAAGCATTGTAATAATAGCAAGCACTAGAATATTAACAACTTCAATAAGCAATACGGCGTGATACATATAAGTCCTTTCTATCCCGCATTTAGATCATTACCTTTAGTCTCCTTAACACGAGTGAGAAGTATACAAGAAACAATCGTTAACGGAATACATATAATTAGTGAAACAATTCCAAGTGTATCAGTTCCAAAAACATTCATAGCAACTGTAAATATAATAATTGATAAAGCCATTCCTACTGACAATAACAAACTCATTACTCCAAGAACCGAAGCTCTCATGTCAGTCGGTGTTGCTTCAGAGGGCATAACAAGGACAAGGGTATCTGTAATAGACCAAAGTGTTCCAATGAACATTCCCCAGCCAATTCCTATAATAATATAACTCCATCCAAATTGTGTACCTAGAACGAATAGTATCAGTCCTATCATGGCAACCCCTGAAAACACATAACATGCTTTCTTCCTGCCAAGAGCATCACTTAGGAAGCCACATATCAATGTAAATAATCCATTTACGAATGGGAATATTACAAGTACTATGGAAATCATCTCCTCTGTAATAAGACCACCATCACTTGAAGCCTTTAATACAGTGGTATAATATGATGTAATTCCAGTTACAAGGGCGAAAGCCATTGCAGCAATCATAATCTTTCTTACTTGTGGATCTTTGAAAATATATTTAAAGGCGTTAAATACTCCACCACGAGGCTTATTGGTATTAACAGCCTCATTCTTAAAATCCTTAACAGGAACTTCTGTCTCTACTAATCCTGCTTCTTTATCCGCTTTCTTCTTTAGGAATACCGGTGTTTCCTTGACAATAGGTATACAGATAAGTGCTACAACTATACCTAAAATTGCCGGAATAAGAAATACCATCCTCCAGGAAGATAAGTCATCTTTGTTATAAAACATTTGACGAAATACACCAATTAAAGCAACACTTACAAGTCCAATGGCTTTAGTGAGATTACAAAGCTTTGCTCTGTGATTATCCGGTGCTGTTTCAATAATATACATAACCTGCATATCATTAGACTTAACAAATGTTATAACAAGGACGCCAATTATATATATAATATAGTTCGGTGCTATCATACAAATCGCCATACCAACTCCCATAAGAAGTGTATTAAGAATCAGGAATGGCTTTCTACCGAATTTGTCAGCCAACGCCTTATAAAATGGTGCAATTAACATAAATACATATGACACCATTGAAAAAGCTGTAAACAGTCCTACTGCATCTTCATACTCCTCTGAGAGTACAGAACCGCCTGGTATCTTGAACAAATCTAATATTACTTCCGGTTGCATTGTAGTTGTAATATTGGATGAAATCTCATCCACTATATAAATAGCAGTGAGAATTATAAATAGTACTACAAGATATCCTACGCTTTTTTTAGCATTCTTATTTGATTGTGAACTCATTTCAACATTCTCCTCCTTGATGAGTCTAATAACACATAACATAAATATTATATAACATTTTTTTATTAATTTGAATTATTTTCGTCTTGTTTTCTACATATTGATATCACATATTCTTTATCGTATAACCATTGTTTTATAACAACATTTTGCATCTGCCCCTCTCTACTTATAGAGAAACTGCCCAGATATTCTCCCTTACATATTCGGTCTTGTACGGATTCATCTTTATCTTCTATTGGATATGTTTCATACTTTGCAAAATCCAGCAGAATTCCCTCTCCTGTTAGTTTTATATAACTTTCCCTGGCTGTCCATATCCTGTAAAAAGATAAATCCGTATTACCTGTCTCTTTCATCCAATTCTTCTCACCATCTGAGAAATATCTTCTGGCGACTGAATAGTTTCTTTCTTTTATTCTTTCTATATCACAGCCCACTTTACTATCAGATATAACCATAACAACATATTCCCCAGAATGACTCACATTGAAATCAATTCCATCTATAACAGGCCTTCCATTTTCTGTAATCTTTATATTATCTGAATTCATTCCATGAGCGTTAAGCACATCTCTCATCATTAGTCCTGCCACAAGACTTCTTTTCCTGTCATCCGGCAGCTTATATTTCATTATCTTGTTTTTTCTTGTGTCCGATAAACCGGACATAATTTCAGGCAGATAAAAAGGATCATCTTGATCCATGCACCTTCTTATGTAGCATTCAATCATAGACAATCCTTTCTATTAATACATTATCCTTCAATCAGTTCTAACAACATTTCTCTAGTCTGAACACCAAGTGCTGTGTTAACAGCTTCTCCGTTTTTGAAAATCTTAATTGTAGGAATACTCATAATATTGTACTCACCAGCAATCTCCTTATTTTCATCAACATCAATCTTAGCAACAACATACTTTCCATCAAATTCTTCAGCAAAGCTTTCTAGGATTGGTGCCATTTGACTACAAGGACCGCACCATGTTGCGAAGAAATCTACTACAACAGGTTTGTCTGACTTAAGTACAACTTCTTCAAAATTCCCATCGTTAATAATCACTTCCGCCATACTGTTTCTCCTTTCTATGTCTTATTACATTAACCTTTATCTGCATTTTGTATAACATCAATATCTCTAACAATAATATAATCCACGTCGTGACGACTCAAATACTTCTTAGCTTTGTCCATATCTCTTACATAGGTTCCTTTATACCTGTTTTCTATGTCTCCTCTTACCTCTTGTAGATAATCAGGATCATTATCAATTACAAGAACCTTTTTCATTTCCAGTGGATTAATCTCCTGGTAGTCTTCTTTCTCTTTCTCTATAATCTCCTTCATTTCATCGGGTTCAAGCTGCAGATTCTTAGGCAAATACGCAACTAGCGCTTCTTCTAATTCTTTAAATTGAACAGGCTTAGCTATAAATCCATCAAATCCTTCCTTAATATATAATTCCTTGAATCCTGCATCAGCTGTAAGAGCTATAATCGGCGCCTTTGTACCTGTATTTCTTATATGACTCATTGTAGTTATACCATCCATTCCTGGCATCATCTGATCTAACATAATCAAGTCATAATGCTTTTTCTCAACAAGCTCAATTGCCTCTGGTCCAGATACAGCATTATCAATATGAACTTTGGTTCTTTCAAGTAATCCATCAATTACATCAAGATTCATCTCATTATCATCTACAATTAGAAGTCTTGCTTCCGGCGCTATTATAGACGGTGAATATTCTTCTTCCTTATATGGCAATTCTTTAACAGCTTCTCTAAAGTCTCCTATAGGAGTTGTATCCCACACATGAAGGGGAACATGAATAGTAAATACAGATCCCTTTCCATACTCACTTTCTACTGTAATATCTCCATTCATCATTTTCAAGTATTTCATAGTAATAGCCAAACCAAGACCTGTACCTTCTATATTTCGATTACGAGTCTTCTCTAGTCTGCCAAATGATTCAAACAACTTGTCAATGTCCTGCTCCTTAATGCCAATTCCTGTATCCTTAACGGTTATTACAAGTTCCTTGCCTTTATCGTCTTCTAGATACATTCTCTTATATTCAACATTAACTCCCACATATCCTTCATCTGTATACTTTATACCATTATTAATTACATTAAGCATAATCTGACGAAGTCTGACTTCATCACCAACAAAACCTTGTGGCAATTCTTCAGATACATTAATGTGATATGATAACCCCTTTTCTGCAGCTCTACTTCTTGTAATATTAGCAACATCATTTAACACAGTTCTCATGTCAAATCTTGATATTACAAGCTCTGCCTTACCAGACTCTATCTTGCTAAAGTCAAGTATGTCATTAATAATAGAAAGCAACATATTACCAGCAGACTTAATATCATTAGCGTACTTCTGAACCTTCTCATTGCCCTTGGATTCACGAATAATCATTTCATCCATTCCCAAGATTGCGTTCATTGGCGTTCGAATTTCATGGGACATATTAGCAAGGAAATTAGATTTTGCTTCACTGGCATTAATCGCCGCAAGTTCCGATTCTCTTGCATTTCTCAGGGCAACTAGTTGTTGAAGTATGGCAAATGTAATCCATATATATGTTCCAATCATAATCCCTGTGCCAGTATGTCTCTCTAGTATAAACGAGTAAAGTACAAATTCTACTATAGCATATACAAGGAATATTATCATCCCCACGAAGCTCAAAAAGTATTCCTTAACGCGCTTATTAATAATATCTCCTATTATTCCTATTATGCACGCAATAAATATAATAGCCACTGTACCCATAAGATAATTAACTACACGTTGGAATCTAATTACACCAGTAAAATGAGCAACTATGAATCCAATAGATACAACTTGATATATTATACATAATATAGCATAAATCCTTACATATCTGCCCTTCTGAATTTGATTAATATAGGCAAGCACTGGATATCCTATAAGAAGCAGCATAAGATATGACATTGTGCCACCCATATGGGAATTATGAAATATAAATTGATATAGCTCCGAATTAAATACCAGCCAAAGGGCTACAAACAAAGTGGAAATGCTAACTGCAATAATTGGAGATTCTGACTTCCTGAAAAATTTAAGTAACACGCCAACAAGCAATGCTATTGTTGCCATAATTAAAAGCCCTACAGAAAACACATAAAATGTCAGATTAGCACTTACAATCCTATCAATGAGTCCCAACTTACTACCTATGTATACGCGATATGCAGTCGCATAATCTAAGAAATCAGACCTCATCACAATAGATATAGTTCCCCCAGCATCCTCCGGTCTCAGCTTAATAAAAGTATGAAACTGTTTTGCAATTCCTCCAAAGCTATTCTTTTCTTTATACTCATACCTAAGCTGACCATTAATGTATACATCACCATCAATACTATTATAGAAATCAATAGCATCTTCTTCATCTAATTCACTAGGTAAGGTGTTATTAAGAATAACTTCTTTATTCGAAGTCAAATCAAATGATACAGGAAAATCAACCTCTTTTTCCTCTCCTTCATAGATGGCTTTCCAGCCCTTTAATTCTTCACAACTAATATCATCTATCTTATCTTCCTTGCCGCTTGATGAATCAACCTTAAAAAATACCGTGGCGAATAGAACAATTATACCAAAGACGATTGCACATATTATTAATAGTATTTTATTAATTGGGTTATTGTTATAATTCATATTTCTTCCCTAAATCCAGACACTACGAAATGCTTTTGATAATATTATCTGTCATTTCTATAGCCTCTTCATACATAAACTTCTCTATCGTGTCCTTTATATCATTATATATAACTCTTTGGGAAGGACTAAAATGATACTTTGCAATCTTTTTATGTAATATCAGTGACTCCTCGTATTCATAATCATCTAAAGAATCTTTCAATTCATTTAATAACTTAATAACTTCTTCCTTGCTAAGACCCTCTTCTACATCACTAGAAGTATACGGCTCAATAAAATCAACAAGGCTTTTATACATTTTAAGCAAATTATTTGTCTCTAAATCTATAGTCGCAATATCTCTGTCTTCGCCTGCATATTGTAATTTCTCCGCAAGATTACCAAGTTCATTGTCTCCTATCATACGTGCATTACTCTTAAGAGAATGAACAATTAATGCATAATCTTCATAATCCTTATTATAATATGCATTCCTTATTCTATTGCTGTTCTTCTCATAAGCATTATAGAATCTGGTAAGGCCTATAATATACCTGTCCTCTCCTCCAGTAAAACGTAAAGCTGAATCAACATCCAACCCTCTATTTCTTAATTCATCAAAATTCTGCATTATTATTCCCCCCAATACAGATTTTTAAATAATAGTAATCATTAATTATAAAGCAAGTAGCTATTGTATATATACGACTTCATTGTTTCTCAATGCATTAATAATACGAATAATACCATTATATGCCAAACCTCCCGCATAAATGAATATTATCATATCTTCTGATCTTAAGAATACTATACACAAAACTCCAATCAAGATATTTATTAACCCTTGAAACAACTTCATCTTGTAGTGCTTTGAACCCATTTTTTTCTGATCTAAGGCAGACAAAATACTTATCGCCCCCGAGAAAAAATATAAACCGCATAGATATAACATCACATAAATCTGAGGCACTTGACCAAGACAAATTGTAAATACTCCCAAATCCAGAATCATTATTCCATAATAAAAGGTTCTCCTTGACCCAACCATATTAGTAGATAATGTAAAATGATTCCAAAGTGCTACTACACCTTTTATTATAAAACCAATTCCCAGAACTATTATTACTGCATCATATCCGCCTTCGGGAAGCGATATAAGAACAAAAGCAATGGATATTAAAACTACAGCTTCAATGACACTAATGATTTTTTGCGCTTTACTCATTATTATCACCTGCCTTTATTGCATTCTTCATAATCCTTGATGCTGTTTCTACAAGATCTGGCGTCAATGAATATCCTGCAAGCATATTTCCCGATTCATATATTCTGTTTGTCACCATACCTTTCTGAGATATTGCGGCTTCAAAGAATTTCCCCAGAAAAGTTTTACTCTTATCTTCTGAGTTCATGTATTCTTCCTGGTATTTTTCTACATCAAAATCAGGTATTTCTTTACCACTTAATTCTTCGCCAAAAGCCTTCCACTCTTCGCATGTATCAAGCTTTCTTGTGTTAAGAATAACGTAAATCTTGTCTTTGTATTGCGATACTGCATCAAAGTCATAAGTATCTAACTGAAAGCTTTCTATGTCTCCACGTATGTACTTCATTCCATATATCATTTGACAATAAGCATTATAATAGTCTGAGACATTATTCTTAATCACTTCTCTATACTCAGCCCACGCTGGAAGGTATTTGTAAGTACAATAACTATAGTCTGGAAGATGACCTGCTCTTCCATGACCAAGATTCATTATATTATTCTCATTAGACTGATATATACTTGCTGTATATAACCCTTTATCGACATCATCTGGGGTTATTGGATTATGACGAAATACAATCTGTTTCTCTTCTCCATCCGGGTAAATCTCATAGAAATAATAATCAGTATTATTAATAGCAAGACTAGGGGTTCCTGCAAAATACATATGAGCCCACGTATCTGCCATAACATGCATAGATACTCCCAACTGCTGAAGCGTCGAATCCTTGGCAAGCTCAATAGTATCCTTTACCAGACTTCCATTCGGTCCACATATTAATCTGTACTTATTAAGGTAGTTCTTAAAGACACCTTTCTTCTTTGCGTATAAATCCTTTGGCAAGAAATGAAAAGAAGACCATATTCTTGTAATATTTTGAAGTCCCATTACATCAGTATTGGCATCCATTAATTCCATTTGGAACTGTGTTGTTGCTGCAATCTTAGGAGCATCTAGTTTAGCTAGAAATCCTTCAGAACACTTATCAACTAGAAATGCGCTATAAGCAATATCAAGAGCTTCTTCATGAGAAAAGCCAGCTATAATTGCAGCAGAATATGTTGCATAATAATGAAAATCTATCTGCATATAATCACTCCTTTTCCCCGATTTTCTTATCAATTGATTTTAATCTGATTGCCGAATACAGAATATCCACACAGGCAAAAACTACTGTTAAGTCAATAAGAATAGATGCAAAATCCATAACATCCAGCTTTTCACCAATTCCTACTATTATTGAAAACACTATAGTAATAACAAGTATGCTGTCAAATACAAGGAAAAGAACCGTTTTCTTTTTTCCGTATCCATTTTTCATAGCCGATCTGCCAACAAAGAAGTGTATCAAAAACACAGCCACCATAATAATTATAGAAACACCCCAGACAAATATGCTCATTTCTTTAAAAAGCGACTCATTATATGCCTTACCTTCATTTACATATTCAATAATATAAGGCATAGTCATATAAAGAACGATAACTGATTTGATAGCAGACCAGACTCCTAGAATAATAAGAGCTCTTCCACTTGATACAAGCCTGTTACCATATAGCCTTTTCTTTATACTGTCATCATCATTTAGTTCAGTATACATGCGTTTTCTCCCTTTGTGAAACTATATATAATAGTAATCATTCTCTTACTATACGTTCATTCATAAACTTTATTGAAGCCTTCTCTGCCTGCAATAATTGCTCATCGAAGAAGCCATGCTCTCCATCCTTTATGACTACGAGTTCAGCTGATGAAAAATACGGCATGAATGACTTAGTTGATTCTAGCGTAACATCATCATCTATATCTCCCTGAAGAACAATTACATCTTTATTAATACCAGCTATTGTGGACCTTATATCTAACTCGCATAACTCTCTTAAGTATTTCTCACTAACAAGAAGATTATCCCAATCATACAGCGAACCATTCTCTGCGGTTGCAGAATCATTTCTAAGTTCAGAAGCACTCTTTGTTGGACCCTTTTCAAGCACAGTTGCAGCATAATCTGCCATATAATAAGCCGGATAGAATAACACAACTCCCTTTATCTCATCCTGGTGTTTCTGTGCCACGACCGTTGCAATTAATCCGCCAAAGCTTTGCCCTGCAATAAATATATTGTTATTATCGAATTCATCATTATTCTCTACATAATTCAGAACTATCTCATAGTCTGTTATTTCAGTAAAAGCCGTCATCTCAGACGAATGAACCTGTGTCGAACTATTACGTGAGCCACCAACGAAGTCAAATACAATAACTGCAATACCCTTGTTCGCATAGTATTCAGCCACATCTTCACAATTCTCCATAGTACTGTTGTATCCATGTGAGACTATGATGACAGGATGAACACTCTTACCATCTCGAGGTGTAAAAATTTTCGCATCAAAATCATAATCACTACCATTAGTAGATGACTTAGGTGTCTGGAATGTAATCTCAGTAGTGATTGGTTTACCAAATACTATTCCACAATAAAATGCAATTACAAGTGTTGCCGTTAAGATAATACTGACAATTATCAATACAATATATGATACTAATTTATACTTTCTAGAAATTTGTTCCTCCATGATTATCATTCACCCTTCTTCTTATCAACATCTTAATTAGCTTTCCACATAATAGAATAATATCATAATTGCATATAAATAAGCAACATCCCAGGCCATTTGTACCAATTCAAAAAAGGGTTCCAAGCCGATGCTTGAAACCCTTATATAATTTTATACTATTAAGTATCAGTAATGATTACTCGATAATAGAAGCAACCTTACCAGAACCTACTGTACGTCCACCTTCTCTGATAGCGAATGTAAGACCTTGCTCCATAGCGATTGGGTGGATGAGCTCGATTGTCATCTCTACGTTATCACCAGGCATGCACATCTCTGTTCCGTCAGGAAGATTACATACACCAGTTACGTCTGTTGTTCTGAAATAGAACTGTGGACGATAGTTGTTGAAGAATG
>DFLF01000016.1:55398-56068 GCA_002373675.1 Pseudobutyrivibrio sp. UBA3626 | reverse complement strand
TATGACGTCCACCTTCATCCTTTGTTAATACGTATACCTGAGCAGTAAACTTTGTATGGCACTTTACAGAACCAGGAACTGCAAGAACCTGTCCTCTTTGGATCTGATCACGGTTGATACCACGAAGAAGTGCACCAATGTTATCACCAGCTTGAGCCTCATCAAGAAGCTTTCTGAACATCTCGATACCTGTAATAACTGTCTTCTGTACATCTTCTCTAACACCAATGATTTCAACTTCATCATTAAGGTGAAGTGTACCACGCTCTACTCTACCTGTTGCAACAGTACCACGACCTGTGATTGTGAATACGTCCTCTACAGGCATTAAGAATGGCTTATCTGTCTCACGAACAGGATCAGGAATAGTCTCATCAACTGTATCCATAAGTTCCATAATCTTGTCGCCCCACTCGCTGTTAGGATCCTCTAATGCCTTAAGAGCAGAACCCTTAACGATAGGACAATCTGTGAATCCATATTCCTCTAATTGCTCTGTTACTTCCATCTCTACTAACTCGATAAGCTCTTCATCATCAACCATATCGCACTTATTCAAGAATACTACGATATTAGGTACACCTACCTGACGTGAAAGAAGGATATGCTCCTTAGTCTGAGCCATAACACCATCAGTTGCAGCAACAACAAGGATAGCACCATCCATCTG
>DFLF01000016.1:0-55296 GCA_002373675.1 Pseudobutyrivibrio sp. UBA3626 | reverse complement strand
CAGTCAACGTGTGCATAGTGACGCTTAGCTGTCTCATACTCAACGTGAGCTGTAGAAATTGTGATACCTCTTTCTCTCTCTTCAGGAGCCTTATCGATATTCTCAAAATCTACTGCAGCGTTACCTTCTACTCTTGCAGCAAGAGTCTTAGTGATAGCTGCTGTTAAAGTTGTCTTACCATGATCTACGTGACCAATGGTACCTATGTTACAATGTGGTTTAGTTCTCTCGAATTTCTCTTTTGCCATTTTATAATTCCTCCTTACAATAGATATGAATTCGATACGTTATAATGACCTATCATTCTATATTTACAGAATGACACTCGGTTAAAATTGATTATATAGAAAATAATCTTATTTTTCAACACAAAATTTAGTTTTGTACAATATTTTTATTTATCCTTGTTAGATATAAGCTTATCCTGTACTGACTTGGGAACTGGCTCATACTTCTCAAAGAACATTGAATAGTTTCCACGACCTTGTGTTCTTGAACGAAGATCTGTTGAATAACCAAACATTTCAGCAAGTGGAACATATCCATGAACAATCTTACCGCCGCCAAGGTCATCCATACCCTCGATACGACCACGTCTGGCATTAATATCACCTATAACGTCGCCCATATACTCTTCAGGCATAGTAACTTCTACCTTCATGATAGGCTCAAGTAGTACTGGTTCTGCTTTCGCCATAGCTTCCTTGAAGCACATAGAACCTGCAATGTGGAATGCCATTTCTGAAGAATCGACTTCATGATATGAACCATCATATACAGTAGCATGTATACCAAGTACAGGGAATCCACATAGAATACCAGACTTAGCAGCTTCTTCGATACCTTCGCCTACAGCCGGAATATATTCCTTAGGAATGTTACCACCAACTACAGTAGATTCGAACTTGAATGTCTCTTCTGCGTTAGCATCCATTGGCTCGAATTTAACTTTACAGTGACCATATTGTCCACGACCACCTGACTGCTTAGCATATTTGTATTCCTGATCAACAGCCTTGGTAAATGTCTCCTTGTAAGCAACTTGAGGAGCACCTACGTTAGCCTCTACCTTGAATTCACGAAGTAGTCTGTCTACGATAATCTCTAAGTGAAGCTCACCCATACCGGCAATGATTGTCTGACCTGTCTCAGAATCTGTATGAGCTCTAAATGTTGGATCCTCTTCAGCAAGTTTTGCTAAAGCTTCACCCATCTTCTGCTGTCCAGCCTTAGTCTTAGGCTCGATAGCAAGCTCAATAACAGGCTCAGGGAATTCCATAGACTCTAGTATAACTGGATGTTGCTCATCACAGATTGTATCACCGGTTGATGTAACTTTGAATCCAACTGCTGCAGCAATATCACCAGAGTATACCTTGTCTAGCTCTTCTCTCTTATTTGCATGCATCTGTAGGATACGTCCTACTCTTTCCTTCTTATTCTTAGTAGCATTAAGTACATAAGAACCGGAATTCATTGTTCCTGAATATACACGGAAGAATGCAAGCTTACCTACGAATGGGTCTGTCATAATCTTAAATGCTAATGCTGAGAATGGCTCATCATCAGACGAATGTCTCTCTGTCTCATTTCCATCCATATCAACACCCTTAATAGCAGGGATGTCAAGTGGTGATGGCATAAATTCAACGATTGCATCTAAGAGTTTCTGTATACCCTTGTTACGATAAGCTGTACCGCAACATACAGGCACTGCTGTACATTCACATGTACCCTTACGAAGTGCTGCCTTAAGATCATCAACGGCAACCTCTTCGCCTTCTAGATATTGCATCATTAGATCATCATCTAATTCGCATACCTTCTCTATTAATTCTGTACGATAAAGTTCAGCATCATCTTTCATATCATCAGGGATGTCTGTGATTGAAATATCTTCACCCTTCTCATCATTATAGATGTAAGCCTTCATTTCGAACAAATCAATAATGCCCTTAAAATCATCTTCCTTACCAATAGGAAGTTGAAGAACGATAGCATTTTTACCAAGACGCTCACGAATCTGGTCAACTGCTCCGTAGAAGTCAGCACCCAGGATATCCATCTTGTTGATGAATGCCATTCTTGGTACATTATATGTGTCAGCCTGACGCCATACATTTTCTGACTGAGGCTCAACACCACCCTTAGCACAGAATACACCTACCGCTCCGTCAAGTACACGAAGCGATCTCTCAACTTCAACTGTAAAGTCAACGTGACCTGGTGTGTCAATAATGTTAATACGATGTTCTTCTGCACCCTTCTTAGGCTTGTTATTCTCTTGAAGTGTCCAGTGACATGTTGTAGCAGCAGAAGTGATAGTAATACCTCTCTCTTGCTCTTGCTCCATCCAGTCCATTGTAGCTGAACCATCATGAGTTTCACCGATCTTATAATTAACACCAGTATAATATAGAATACGCTCAGTTGTTGTTGTTTTACCAGCATCAATATGAGCCATAATTCCGATATTTCTAGTTCTCTCTAACGGATATTCTCTTCCAGCCAAGATTTTTTCCTCCTATTTTTATATAAGTTAAAATATGCATTAATAATCCAGATATTATTAGAATCTGTAATGTGCAAAAGCCTTGTTTGACTCTGCCATCTTGTGCATATCCTCTTTTCTCTTAACAGCTGCACCTGTATTATTAGCTGCATCCATAATCTCATTAGCCAAACGTTCTTGCATTGTCTTCTCACTTCTCTTACGTGAAAAGAATGTTATCCAACGAAGTCCTAATGCTTGACGACGTTCTGGACGAACTTCGATAGGCACCTGGTATGTTGCTCCACCGATACGTCTTGCTTTAACTTCTAATGCTGGCATAACGTTGCCCATAGCTTCTTCGAATACATCTAAAGCAGGCTTACCTGTCTTCTCTTCTACTGTAGCAAATGCGCCATATACAATCTTCTGGGCGATACCTTTCTTACCATCAAGCATAATGTTGTTGATAAGCTTAGTAACTACCTTGCTGTTGTAAATAGGATCTGCTAACACGTCTCTTTTCTGAGTATGTCCTTTACGTGGCACGTTACTTCCCTCCTTAATCATTAAATTAAATCTTCGGTACTCACTTACTCGGTGTTCGTGCTGATTTATTTCATGATGAAAATAAACTCAACATTTTACCTTTTGAGTCTCCTTAAACTACTTAGCGTCCTTTGGCTTCTTAGCACCATACTTAGAACGCGCTTGCTTTCTGTTAGCGACACCTGCAGTATCAAGTGTTCCTCTAATTACGTGATAACGAGTACCAGGTAAATCCTTTACTCTTCCACCACGAATAAGAACAACGCTATGCTCCTGTAAGTTATGACCTTCACCTGGAATGTAGCTTGTTACTTCGATTCCATTAGAAAGACGTACTCTGGCAATCTTACGAAGTGCTGAGTTAGGCTTCTTAGGTGTAGCAGTCTTAACAGCAGTACATACACCACGCTTCTGTGGAGAAGGATTATTTGTTGGCTTCTTCTGAAGTGAGTTGTAACCCTTTTGAAGAGCTGGTGATGTAGACTTCTTCATAGAAGTCGAACGACCTTTTCTTACTAACTGGTTAAATGTTGGCATTATTTTCACCTCCTTATTCTATAATATGTTGCCATAATTACCTGATGGCACAAAAAATCTAGCGTGCATACAAACGCACGCTAGAATATTATAGATGCTTTGTCCCCAAGTGTCAAGGTCTTTTGTATATAACTTCATTTCTCTCCTAATCCAGTGCCTCCTTCTTAGGTACTGATACCTTCTCGTCAAAGCATTCGAACATCTTATCCATATCATCCTTATCAGGCTTCTTAGTAATAAGTGATACAATTGGAAGTATAATAATTCCTCCAACCATAGCCACGACACCTGAATTAATAGATGACTTGAATACAAATCCAAGAACAGGTCCCCACGAGCTTACATCAACGCCTGTCATAGAGATGATAAACTGGAATAGTGCCAGTCCCACGCCCCATATAAAGCATACTGCAACTGCCGCCTTACTTGTTTTCTTAGAATATAATCCATAAAGGAACGGCGCAAGGAATGCACCCGCAAGTGCTCCCCATGATACTCCCATCATCTGTGCTATGAATGTAAGTCCGGGATATGAATCCTTCACGATTGCAATTACTGCAGATACAGCTATGAAGAATACAAGGAATACTCTCATTATAGCCACCTGCTTCTTCTCAGATAGACCTTTCTTCATGGCAGGCTTAATTACGTCTAACGTAAATGTTGAACTTGATGTAAGTACAAGTGATGACAAGGTAGACATTGAAGCCGAAAGCACAAGTACTATTACTATTGCTATAATTATTCCCGGAAGTGTTGATAACATCGAAGGTATAATCGAGTCAAATAGCGGCGTCCCATTATCCCTATACTGAATCTTATCAGCATACAGCCTTCCGAATCCACCTACAAAGTAGCATCCACCTGCTACAATAAAAGCAAATAAAGTGGATATTGTGGTTCCTTTCTGGATGTCCTTCTCACTCTTAATAGCATAGAACTTACCAACCATCTGTGGAAGTCCCCATGTACCCAGCGAAGTCAACAAAACTACGAATAGCAAAGAAAGCGGATCGGGTCCGAAGAAAGATGAGAATGCTCCCGAATCCCATCCTTTCGTTGGTATCTCAGACAAACTCTTCATGGACTCTAAGAGGCCTCCATTATCATTCACTACAGCAAAAATAACTGCAATTATACCAATCAGCATTATTATTCCCTGAATAAAATCATTAATAGCTGTAGCCATATATCCGCCGAATACCACGTATATTCCAGTAAGGACTGCCATAACAACAATAATTACCCAATACGGAACAGAGAAAACCATTCCAAAAAGACTTGATAGTCCATTATATAATGAAGCTGTATATGGTATCAGGAATATAAATATTATAATAGAAGAAGCAACCTTAAGTGCTTTAGAGTCATATCTCTTCTCGAAGAAATCCGGCATAGTCTTAGAATCAATAGACTGTGTCATAATTCTTGTTCTTCTTCCCAGCACTCTCCATGCAAGAAGGGAGCCAATAAGCGCATTTCCAAGACCTGCCCATGTAGATGCAAGACCGAAATTCCATCCAAACTGACCGGCATATCCTACAAATATAACTGCCGAAAAATACGATGTTCCAAAAGCAAAGGCCGTAAGCCAAGGACCTACAGACCTCCCTCCCAGTACAAATCCATTAACATCTGTTGCATTTTTTCTTGTGGCAAATCCTACCGCAATCATAATTGCAAAGAACACGATAAGAAACACCGAACTCAATATAATAGTCATCTTTTTTCATTTTCCTCCAAATCAAAAGTATTAAATATCCGTTATGTCAGCTATATACACATAGAACACAAAATCAGTACCATCGAATATTTTACATCCAATATCAATAATTTTTCTCACTTCGCCATCAGCTCTTGTTATTCTAAAATCAACGCAATCAACACCATCATCAACTGCGTTCTGCTGTCTCACAATATCGTGCTCAACTCTTTCTATATCATCAGGATGAACAAGGGTACTAAATGAGCCTCCAACCAGCTCCATAAATTCATCTTTCGTCTTGCAACCAAAAATATCAAGAGTAGCACTATCTACATATGTAATCTCTTCATCTCCATACACTTTGTATACAAAGCTTCCACATTTACAACCCAGCTTAATGTACTTGTCCTTAAATTCATCTATCTTATTAAAATTAACAAAATAGTTCTTAAACTTAAAGACATTGAACATGGTCTTATAGACATCCATAATCTCAAAAGGTTTTGCTATATGTGCATTCATTCCCGAAATCATTGCCTTATGTCTATCTTCATCAAAAGCATTGGCAGTTACTGCAATAATAGGTATTCTAGCCTTCTTAACATCTTCAAACTCTCTAATCAATTTGGCACATTCATATCCACCAAGCTTAGGCATCTGAATGTCCATAAATACCACATCGAAGTGGTTTGACTCGTTTTGCTTTAGCATAGCAATACACTCTGTACCATCGCATGCTCTCTCAACTTCAAATCCTTCATCCAGAAGAAGTTCCATAGCAATCTCTGCGTTAAGGTCATTATCTTCAGCAAGAAGAATTCTCTTGCCACGCAATTTAGACATATCAACATCGTCTTCATTCTCCACAATACCTATATCGCCGCTTGCAATTCTATGAAGAACAGTTATGGATATCCTCGTTCCTCTTCCCTGCTTGCTGTCAATATGTATCGTTCCACCCATAAGGTCAATCAGTCTCTTAGTTATCGCAAGACCAAGTCCCGTACCTGATGTATTAACAGTATCTGAGTTTCTCTCTCTTGAGAAATTGTCAAATACGTGCTCTAAAAATTCTTCAGACATACCTATACCCGTATCTTCTATAAATGTATTAAGATAACATTCGTCTGGTGAAGGTCCGGGTTCTTCTGTAATTCTAATTTTAATCTTGCCCCCTTCAGGAGTATATTTAATTGCATTACTAAGAATATTCATGCCTATCTCTTCTGCGTGGGTTCTATCCATAAATATCTGATTATGCGTAACTTCACTTATATACTCAAGCTCAAGTTTATTCTTCTTAATACTGTCTCTAAACATAGTAAGTATACTGCTGAAGAATTGCGTTACATCAGTCGCTTTCCACGATATCTCAATCTGATCACTTTCAATTTTAGCCATCTCTAATACACTATTTAGAATATCAAGAAGGCTCCTGCTGGAAGCGTATATATTATTAAGATAATTATCGAGAAGCTCACTATCATCCTTCTTCTTCATTGCGAGCTCTGTAAATCCAATTATTGCATTCATCGGCGTACGAATATCATGACTCATATTAAAGAGGAAGTTAGACTTTGCTTTGTTGGCTTCTTCCGCCTGTTCCATCTCTGAGCGAATCATTTTATCTATATCTCTAAAGCCGCATGCAAAATACAGTTTGCCAGTATTATGCACTACCCTGGCAAAACATATCTGAAAATAACTCTTAGTTCCGTCAACATTATCTCTTAGATAGTTAATAGGATATAGTTCTCCTTCTTTGACTCTGGTTATGAGATTACCAAATGCAACCTCTTTTCTGACTCTCTCTTTATCAACTTCATCAACGTATTTATCAATATAATCAGAAAACATTTTCTCATATGAATTATATTGAAGCCCTTCGCTTATAGCCGAAGAAGTCGTTGTTCTTCTGTCATTTTGCTGAACAAGAGTCATCTTGTGAGACCTGGCACTAATATACCATACTGATGTAAATTCTCTCGACAAAATATCAACCAAGTGCCTCTGTCTCTCAGCAAGCTTGTCATTAGTTACATCTATTGCAACTCCAATTGCTTCACTTGGAGTTCCATTCATATTAAATAGCTTCTTGCACAAAACCCTAAGCCATATAACAGAACCATTTTTTCTATATATCCTATATTCTGCCTCAAAGACTCTGTCAATTTCGTTAGTGATCTCAACCTTGTATATAAATCTCTCAACCTTAACCCTATCATCAGGATACACATGAGCCAATAACGCCTCTGCCGTATTGGAAAATTCGTCGATGGATTCATATCCCAGCATCTTCCTGAATTCATCAGAATAATAAATGGATCTCGTCTCACCCTTCTCATTATATACTGCCTGCCAACGAGCTGCCCCCATAATCTGAAAAACCGTATCTATAAGTTCAGAACTAGCCACACTCTCATTATCATCAGAATCACCTTCATATATCTGCGACAAGTCAATCATCGCACCATGCATAACATTAGGTCTGCCTTCCGGGGTCTCTAGAAACTTACCTGTTGCATTAACAAGAATATATTTTCCTGCTTTATTCCTAATTCTATATTGCACATCATATCCATCAATAATTCTAGTTGCTGCGTCCACAGCACCAGTCATCATTATTCCAACATCATCAGGATGAATATGCTCTATCAAAGCCTCTAATGTATCAGGAAACTCTTCATGAGTATACCCTAGCATATCAAGCATTTCATCAGAATAGTATATATTTTCTATTCTGCCGTTATCTTTAAGCTCTTCGTACCATGTGCCTGATTTAATTTTGATACCTTTTCGATTATTATCTTCCATATTTCCCCCCATTGATGAAAAATAAAATCTTCATTCCCCCATCATATCGTTTCTATTATATCACAACACATTATCGTTTTGTATATTGTGTCTGTTTTTCTAATTCAATTCATTGCTTTTAATTAATTTATTCTATATAATTTTCTATAGGGTGAAATGTAATTTGTATAGGAGGAAAACTTAATGGATTTTCTTACACTCAAAAAGTCAAACTGCAAAAATTGTCATAAATGCATTAGAAACTGTCCTGTTAAATCAATAAGATTCTCAGGTAATCAAGCTTATATAATAAGCAATGAGTGTATATTATGCGGCCATTGTTTCGTTGTATGCCCGCAGGATGCCAAACAAATAGTAGATGAAACAGAGAAAGTCAAAGTTCTTATTCAAAGTGGCGATCCTGTCATAGCATCTCTTGCGCCTTCTTTTATAGCTAATTTCGAGGGGTCTGGTATCAACTCTATGCGTACTGCTCTTAAGAAATTAGGCTTTACTGAAGCTGAAGAAACAGCTATAGGTGCTACCATTGTCAAAAGAGAATATGACAAAATGTGTGAGGGAAGCGAGAAAGACGTTATCATAAGTTCCTGCTGCCATTCAATCAACCTACTTATACAGAAACATTTCCCAGAACTGATTAATCACTTGGCCGACACATTATCACCAATGCAAGCTCACTGTAAAGATATTAAAAGAAGAAATCCAAATGCCAAGACAGTTTTCATAGGACCTTGCGTATCAAAGAAAGATGAAGCAGAACACTATGAAGGAATTGTAGACGCAGTTTTAACATTCGAAGAACTATCCAAATGGTTTGCAGAGGAAGATATTGCTCTGGATATGGATATTGACGATACAGAAGAATCTAAAGCAAGGTTATTTCCTACAACGGGTGGAATCTTAAAGACTATGGAGAAGAAGAATCAAGACTACACCTATCTTGCACTAGATGGCGTAGATAATTGTATTGCCGCTCTAAAAGATATCAAAAACGGAAATATTCATAAATGTTTTATTGAAATGTCCGCCTGCGTTGGCAGCTGTATTGGTGGTCCAATTATGGAGAAATATCGCAATTCGCCAATAAGACACTACAAAGATGTAATAGATTATGCAGGTGATAAGGATTTCAACGTAGAACAGCCGGAGCAAATCGACTTAATCAAACAATTTGATATAATCACACAATCAGGAGCTAATCCATCAGAGAAAGAGATCAAAGAAATAATGAAACAGATGGGCAAATACTCTAGTTCTGACGAATTAAATTGTGGTACCTGTGGATATAATACCTGCAGAGAAAAAGCTATCGCAGTAATAGAAGGCAAAGCCGAAATCTCAATGTGTCTTCCTTACCTTATGGATAGAGCAGAGAACTTCACAGATACAATTACAAGAATTACACCTAATGGAATTATTATTCTTAACGAAAGCCTTGAAGTTCAACAGATAAACAAAAACGCACTCAGCATATTCAATCTAAAGGATGATAAAGATATTCTCGGTGAAAATGTTGTTAATCTCCTTGATACAACTGACTTTATAACAGCATTATATGATGGTAAAGTCATTAGAAACAAACACGAGTATCTATCAGAGTATAGAAAATATATAGAGAAAACCATCGTGTATGACAAAAATTACAGACTTCTTCTATGCATTCTTCACGATGTAAGTAAAGAAGAAACACAACGTGTCAAGAAGGAAAATATCAGCAAACAAACAATCGAAATTGCTGACAAAGTAGTAGACAAACAAATGCGTATCGTACAGGAAATTGCATCTTTACTCGGAGAAACTACTGCAGAAACAAAGATTGCTCTTACCAAATTAAAGGAGTCTATTAGCGATGAATGATCTATATGCGGACATAGGATACAAAAGTATAAACCATAAAGGCGAACAGTTATGCGGAGACCATGTTGATATAGTTAAGCAAGACGATAATTCCAGCGTTGTGGTATTAGCAGATGGATTGGGAAGTGGTGTAAAAGCAAGTATTCTTTCAACACTTACTTCCAAAATTATATCCACAATGATTGCACAGGGACTTCCTCTTGAAGAATGTGTATCTACGATTGCCGCAACTCTTCCTATTAATTCGGAACATGGAGTTGCCTATTCAACATTTACAATACTTCACATACTAGATAATGAAACAGTGGATATTATTGAATACGACAACCCTGCGGTAATATATATAAGAGATGGCGAGATTTATGATTATCCCAAGCAGGAACTTCTAATAGAAGATAAGAAAATCTATTCAGCATCTATTAAGCTTCAGGTAAACGATGTAATTACTGCCATGAGTGATGGCTGTCCCTATGCAAGCCCTGACAAAAGTTATAACTACGAGTGGGGGCCTGATGACATCGCCGACTTTATGAAAGTTATAACAATGGTGGATTACAATGCCAAAACTCTTGCTACAATGTTGATTGATCAAGTCTATCAGGAATATGACTCTAACCCTATAGATGATGCAACGGCATGTGTTGTCAAAATCAGGCCAAGAACGCAGGTAAACATATTATATGGTCCTCCTCGTAGCAGGGATGACTGCTCACGAATGATGAATCTGTTCTTCTCAAAAGAAGGAAAACATATAATATGCGGAGGCACAACATCTAAGATTGCATCACAACATCTGGGTGCTCCACTTGTAGCAATATCAGGAAGTGGCGCAGATGGCATACCTCCAATATCTAAAATAGAAGGTATCGATCTTGTAACAGAGGGTACCATTACAATTAATAAAGTGTTAGAATATGCAAAGGATGCCTTAGGCAAAAACGAATTATATCAATTCTGGGGATTCAACAATAATGGTGCTGCCCAGATTAGCAGACTGCTATTTGAAGAAGCAACTGATATTGATTTCTTTGTAGGACAGGCTATTAATCCAGCACATCAAATTGCCCAGACCACCCTATCAATTGATATTAAAATGAAACTGGTAGAAGAATTAACAGACTGCCTGAGAAAAATGGGCAAAAATGTCAGAGTAAGTTACTTCTAAACACTATATAATAATTCTAATAAAGGAGATGTTCTATCAATGGAAGAAACAAATTCAAATAATTTAAAAGAAAAAAAGAAAATGTCTCCAAAAGCTCAGACATTAACATTTATTGCTTTATCAACAGCTATAACCTGTATTATTGGGCCATTATCAATCCCTATTGGCCCGGTACCTATTAGTTTGACGATTCTTGCAATTTTTATATCTGTATATGCCATTGGTTTAAAGCGGGGAATGGTGTCCCTTTTATTGTACATGCTTATTGGCTTCGTTGGACTGCCTGTATTCTCTAACTTTAAAGGTGGATTCAATGTACTAATTGGACCTACCGGCGGATACATTATTGGATTCATATTCGTAGTTCTATGTACAGGCTTTGCTATCGAGCATTTTGAAGACAAAGTATATATGCACATTGTTGGTATGGCTCTCGGCACATTACTATGTTATGCACTTGGTACAGCCTGGCTTGCATATCAGGGTCATATGACATTCTGGGAAGCTCTCCTTGCAGGCGTTATTCCCTTCGTTTGGGCAGACGCTCTAAAAATTGCAATAGCTGCAATTGCAGGACCCAGACTACGTAGAGCACTTAAGCGTTTATAAGGAAATAGATTTTGTACCTAACATCTAATATGTAGTCTTACGAAACATTGAGCTTTGCTCAGTTGAGGAAGACTATATATTAGACGGGGCTTATATTATGCATTATCATAATGACTCTTATAATCAGCAACTCCTATTTCAAAATTACATTTAACGATACCAATATCAATCTTGCTTAGAACTCCTCCTAAGTCTTTGAACTCAACTTCATCATTCTCTTTATATATAATCTCGAATTTCTGTTGATTAATAGCTGTAGGCGCAAGAAGAGCCGCCTCAACTCCAGCATGAAACCAATCTGGAACATCTTTTAGATCTATAACAACTTCATCAGCAGTCTTTGTCTTTCTTTGCTTTCCTTGAGTCTGTCCATAGCCAATTGCAATTGCAATTACGAGTCTTTCACCATCTGATATTTCAACTGGAATCTTTTTACGATTAAATGTTCCAACCCAACAGGTATTTAGCCCTAACTGCTGAGCATATATAACTAATTTCTGACCATAGTATCCAATTCTTTCATCTAAAGTATCATCATCTGGACCAACGCACGCAATAACACTTGGTGCGCTTCCAAGTCCAACAGCTTTATTGAATAGTTTACTAAATGTACTAGAGGAGTCCTCTACGAATTGAAGATGAATATTACCTTCCTTATTCAACTCTTCAATTCTTTTATTGATACTAATAATCTGTTCCTTCTCAATTCTTTTATCCTGATAATTTCTTACTGAATGTCTACTTCTAACGGCTTCCATTTCTGTCATAATAATCACCTCGCCCTCTGTAATACTAATATGCCCTCTATCTATTATCAACAACTTCTGGATTCATATCATGATGTGATAGTCTCTGCCATGCAAGTTCTTCCCATTTTGTGCCAGGCATACCATAGTTACAATATGGATCAATTGATATGCCTCCTCTTGGAAGAAATCGACCTAATACCTCAATGTATTTTGGATTCATCTTCTTAATCAAATCCTTCATTATTGTGTTGACACAATCCTCATGAAAATCTCCCTTGTTCCTGTAAGAGAACAGATACAGCTTCAGACTTTTACTCTCTACCATTTGCTCGTTAGGAACATATGATATGGTAATAGTTGCAAAATCAGGCTGCCCTGTTATTGGACAAAGGGATGTAAATTCCGGACAATTAAATTTGACAAAATAATCATTGTCTTTATGCTTGTTCTCAAATGTTTCTAGAATATCTGGATTATACTCACCAGAGTAATCATTTTCTTTATTACCAAGAAGCGTAAGATTCTCCTTCTCTCTCATTAATCTTCCTTTCCTATCAGATATATAATTCTATTAGCTTATGTATTATACAATCACAAAGCAGGATCTGTTATCCCATTAGCTTCAAACGCCGCTTGTCTATCTATACAAGTTCCACACTTGCCACAAGGTTTGTCGCCTCCTTCGTAACACGACCATGTAAGTTCATATGGAACACCAAGTTCTAATCCCTTTTTCACAACATGTGCTTTATTCATATTGATAAACGGCGCCTCAATCTTAAGCTGATGACCTGAACCTTCATAAATCGCCGTATTCATTGCATTATTAAATACATCAGAGCAATCAGGATATGCAAAACCAGCCGCATCATCACTATGAGCACCATAGTAAATCACTGAACAATCCTTACTTAGGGCTATACTTGCCGCAGTCGATAAAAAAAGCCCATTTCTAAATGGCACATAAGTACTAACAGGTTTCTCCCCTTTAGTTTCTTCTATCTGGTTAGAATAGCTTTCTTTAGGAATATCTTCCGTTGATTGCTTAAGAAGAGACGAATTGCTGTACTCAAATATCTTACTAAGGTCTAAGGATAATAATTCCACATTGTAATAATCTGCTACTTTCTTTGCGGCTTCAATCTCTTTATCATGCTTCTGTCCGTAAGACATGGAAAGAGCGACCACATTATCATGTCCGTATTTATGGACAGTAATCGCAAGAGCTGTTGTGGAATCAATTCCCCCACTTGATAATACCAATGCCTTCATGTTGCTACCTCACGTACACCTGAAGATTTGGATCTCTCTGGAATTCTCCTCTTAGTTCTGCAGTAAATGTCTTGGTATTATTCTTCTTTATTCCTCTGGCATTTACGCAACTATGACACCCTTCTATTGTCACTGCCACATCTTCTGAGCCAGTGATTTCACTTATAACATCTGCTATATCTTTTCCTATCTTCTCTTGTAATTGAAGTCTTCTGGCAACCATGTCACATACTCGCGCAATCTTAGATAGACCTATTACCTTTCCTTTAGGAATATATGCAACATTAACTTTCATATCATACATAAGCGCAAGATGATGTTCACAATACGAGAATATATCAATATCTCTCATTACAACTACGCTATCACCTGTACCAACTTCATCCTCTATACCATCTTCAAATGTAACATTAAACATCTCTGCTATTTCGTGATTAGTATAGTTCATGCCTTCGAACACTTCCTGATACATCTTAGCCACTCTCTTAGGAGTATCTTTCAGTCCCTCTCTTTCTGGGTTATCTCCAAGAGCAACAAGTATTCCTCTTATGTGTTCTTCTATAGCTTTTTCGTCTATCATTTTATACGCCTCTTTTCTCTGGATCCCAGATTACTTTATGCATCTGAATCTGAAGTCTAATATCATTCATGTTATTGCTTATCATATAATCAACAATCTCATCCGGTTCAATATTACCAAAAACCGGACTAAAATAAACATGACATTTCTCTATCAATGAATACTTCTTAATTATATCATAAGCCTTATCTAAATCTTCTTTCGATGATGCCACAAATTTAACAGTATCTTTTTCTTTTAAGAATGAGAAATTCTCTAGCAACATTTTCTCTTCCATACCACTTTGTGGAAGCTTATAATCCATTGTAAATGTTACTTTATCAGATGAAAATCTTCTTATATCAACTGCTCCATTTGTCTCAATTTCTATTCTTATATAATCGTCTTCTTCTATTAAATCTATTAGTTTATCTATATCTTTCTGAAGAAGGGGCTCTCCTCCTGTAAGAGTTACATTTCTTACTTTTGTTGACTTTATATAATTAAAGATATCTAGTGGACTCATTTCTTCATAAGGACATTCCTTCTCATTGGCCCAAGTAGTGTCACAATAACTACAAGAGAGATTGCAACCTTTAAATCTAATAAAAACTGCAAGCTCACCAGCTCTTAAGCCCTCTCCATTTATACTTACGAATTTCTCAACAACCTGCATAGCTCTTAATTATTCCTCGTAAATAGCGCAATTATTTGGAGTCTCATATACTTCAATTCTATTAATATTGAATCCTGCCTTAGTCATTTCATCATAGAAATGCTTGGCAAAGCATTCCGCAGTAGCTCGAAAATCAACTTCTTTAATTATAAATCCTTCATCGTGTAAAGCCTTTATTGTAGCCTCTTTTAAGGATCCTTTCTCATATATAAATACATGGTCAAAATCATCGCATAATCTGTTAAGCTCTTCTTTCAAATCAGCAAAGTCAATTACCATGCCCTTACACTGTACATCTTCTTTTAATTTCTCGCTTTTTACTTCAACCACTACTCTCCAGCGATGTCCATGAATGTTGCCACATTTGCCATCATAATCTTTAAGGAAATGAGTAGAATCAAATTCAGCTTCTGTTCTTACGTAATACATCTATACACCTCTAAAATCGGTACTAAAAAACATCAAGTATTATAGCCCCTTTTCGAATATGCGTCAACTACGCATGTCTACTCTTAACAACTATCCAGATAATTACTCCTATATCAACTAGAATAAATATGCTTCCAAGTATTAAAATAAGATAATTAACATTTTTACTCTCAGTTTTGATTTCCTCAACTCTTTCTGGAATATAATAAGAATCCATTTCTCTTTCATCAATCTTAACTGCCGAAACAGCAAATCTCTTCTCATCACTTGCGGTACATGTCGATAATGATACTACCTGTGAATCGTCATTTAATTCTACATTATTATTTATAAGAGACCCCTTTAATATCTTATCTTCTATAAAGTTCTTGAAATCTTTAGAGTCCTTTTTATATATAGTATAGAAATCACCTTCTGCATCTACATCCTTATATGCAATGACTTCATACCTATATTTCCTATCTGGCATTATTATCTGAAAATATTTATGAGAATCATAATAATCGTTGTTTTCTTTATAATATTTGAGCTTTCCAAACATAGAAAGATTCTTCATATTATGACCATAAATAATAGTGTGTAAATCACTAAAATCCGGGGTATTGAGACTTTCCATAAATATAGAGCCTGCACTAGCCTTTGTATTATCATATGCAGTTCTATAATATTTCTCATTATCTTCACTTCGAAGTATTGGATAGCTTATATCTTCGTTTTCAAAAAAGAGCCACCCTATAATTTCATTATTTTTTTCTTTTAATCCCTTCATATTAACCCCTAGCATCTCATACCAAGGTGCTGACATATCCCCATTTCTCACTGTATAATCTGTTACTGTATTCTCATATAATACATCCGACTTCTCATAATCATTTGAGATAGAATAATACATATACAAAGCAACTGCGGCAGCAATTATACAAATTGATAGAATTATGATTATTACTACATCAGATTTTTTTAATTTAGTCTTTTTTCTCATTTTCTTTATCCTATATAACAATTCAAAAATGACCCTTGCATTGCAAGAGCCATTTTAACATATTTTGCTACATATTTATACTCTAGTAATTCTATAAACTATTACTCCGCTTCCCACTAAAAGTGTTCCACCAATTATTCCTATCCAAAGATATGGATTATTCATATCATCTGTCTTAGAACTCTTGACTACTACCGGGTCTGTGCCATTCGAAGACGAAGCAGATGTCGTTGTAATTGTCTGAGCAAAATCGCCTCCCTCATAATCTGCAACTTTGACAAGATACTTTCCATCAGGAAGTGTTATAGTTCTTGTAAATGTTTTATCATCATTTACAACTGCAGAACCAACATCTAATAGATTTTGACCGCTTTCATCATATACAAAAATTGCAACAGACAACGCTTCTGATGATTTACCATTAATAGTAACTATTCCGTTCTGTGATTTCGACTCAAGGTCAGTAACCCTACCATTAGCTGCAAATGAAACCATAGGAAGTGCAAGTATCATTGCCATTACAAGGATAGGTACAATTCTTCTTATAATTCTCTTCATATTATTACCCTCCTTAATAAATCGTCCTACGACTTGCTATATTATATTCTGTACCATCATTAGAACCAGCATATGTTCCTCCGTATGTTCCAGAATTAAGAGCGCCAGCCTTAGTTACATTGAATCTTACACTAGCTACCGTATCTCTACTAGCAGAAACGGCAAAGCTTGCTTTCTTAAGACCTTTTCCTCCGGCAGCTTCATATCCTGTAGCCCTATTACCACCCTCATCTTCTCCGATAATAACTTCAGCTTTCTGGAGAGTCGCTGTACCGTCCACACCTATAATAGTTGCGTATACATCATAATCAGTATAAGACTCAGATTCGTCATAATATAAATCAGCTATTACCTGCGGATTAGTTGTCTCTGGTCCAAAATTATCTTTTATAGAAAGTGCAGCTCTATTAATCTTGATATAGTATGTTCCATTTGCTGAGGTGGCTCTAAATACCACATTGTCAAAGAAGTGTGATGCAAATCTAATATTGTATCCAGTCGTTCCACTTCCTGTGATTGTTACAGCACCACTCGGAACATCAAGGGCCTCAAGACTTGTTATTGGGCTATTAGAATTATCAGCCATAGCAAATTTGATTGTAGGCTCTAATACGAATGTATTATACTCTGCAGGATTCTCTCTGGTTGTTCCTGATATATCAAGCATTCCTGTATAGAATGTAGAATCCCAGAATGATGGGAAATATGTGTAAGCATCAGAGTTTTGTGAGAATTGAATTCCCTCAAAGGTATCAGCATTATATATTACAACTCTAAACTCTCTATCACCATTTGTTACAATTGTACTGTTTCTCTTAGCATCATATTGGTTGATTGCTGGATTAATTGAAAAGCCTGCCTCTTTTAATGCTTCTCTTTTATCAGAAGCATTCTTAAATTCATCAGAATTCATGTAGTTTTGCAATGTAGTCCGGTTAGCACCATTAGTAATTGCCTTCCAGCAGAATTCATACTCTCCATTACTCATATCATATGCTGTATCTGTATCATCATCCTTAACAGTCGAAAGAGGAACATAATTAAGTCTATTATCTACGCCAATAACGTCATTAATTGCGTGGGAATATACATTAGAACCATCTAACCATACAAAATATACAGTATCTCCGCCACGTTTATATTCGTGATTACCCTGGGAAGAATCATCGCCGGCTCCTTCTTTTTTAACAATGGTAAAGCTTAATGGACCTTCATTTGTTGGTATTCCTCCACTTTGATTCTTCAATACATTATTATCCCAGGAGAGCCTGAATTCAGATCCATCTTGCGCACTTAACTTTATCTCCATTGTATCAGGATTAAATGCAGCACCAACGTTTATTCCTTCTAGCTCATTACCATTATTAATTGTAATTGATGCAGTCTTGTTATTATTTACATTAATTGCCGCTGTAACAGTTATAGCAACATTTGTTCCGTCCACATTATATGTTACAGTTTGTCTTCCTGGATCCCCCTGTACATTTCCATTTCCAAATGAAACATCGACACTACTATCAATTGCTCTAACCTGTCTTAGTCCAATTGGAAATATTATTCCAATTGCCAGAACAAGAACTAAAGCAATAGATAAAAGTGCTTTTCTTTTACTCACCATAATTGCCTCCTTCTCAAATAACAACCTGTCATTGTTCTAATTTAGATACAATTCTATCATAGCTTAAAGCAAAAATAAAGAACTAACATAGTACTACTTCCTATGTTTTTTCTTAATAATAACTATTAATTATTCTTTCTACATCTTCTTTTTTCTCAAACAATACACATCCTCCATCGTGATCATCCTTAAGAATATCTTGTGCCTGCAGGGCTCTAAACAACTTAGAATTAACTGCATCCTTTAATGATGTATCTCTTACGTTAATATCTGAATATGGTGAGAAAGGACAAGGTTCTGCTCCACCATGAGAATTAATATGAAAGAATCCTCTTCCTGCTGCAATACATCCCCCTGAACTTTTCTCATCTCCTGGGAATGATACAAAAACCATCTCATCATGATCTTCTCTTAGTCTGTCTAATTCCCTAGAGAAGAATTCTCTCTCTTTATCACCAATTGCAAGTTCTTTACTTTCTTCTGTAACAGGAACATATTCTACGAATATGACAGCTTTACATCCTCTGCTACTTAGAGATGATATAAAATCTTCTGATACAACGTCCTTAATATTCTCAGTTGTAACAGTAACAGAACATCCATATATAAGATTCTTCTCGTGGAATTTATCCATATTGGCTATAAGCCTGTCATATATTCCTTCTCCACGTCTTGAATCAGTAGCTTCTTTTCCTCCCTCAATACTCATTATAGGAATTATATTTCTTTTCTTAAGAAAGAGATTATAATATTCGTCGTCAACAAATACTCCATTAGTAAAGACAGGGAACATTATATCTTCGAATTCTCCTGCTGTCTTAATTACATCTTTTCGAATCAGAGGCTCACCTCCTGCAAGAAGGATAAAACTAACTCCTATTTCATTTGCCTCTTTAAATATCTTCTTCCACTCACCATCAGTAAGCTGATTCTTAGGTGCACAATCTTCTGTCTGATGATTAGTTCTTGAATAACAGCCAGCGCAGTGAAGATTACAACTACTAGTAATACTAGCAATTAAAAAGGGTGGAATATGTACTCCATTATTCTCGCTATTCCTTCGTTTTTTAGAAGCCTTCTTACTTGCTGTAGCAAACCTCATCATAAATGCGCTGCCTTTAGGGTCTTTGACTGTGGCTTTAATTGCATCCTTTACAACTCTTTCCACACCTTTTGTCATGTACTCTTGGATATCAAATTCTTTCATTTTCTTTTCCTTTTCACTAGTCTGTTATCCCCTGCCTCATCTCCCCTTAAAAATATATCTTTATAATATTTTTTCATTTTTCAATAGTTTCTTGTTAGAATACATATTCTTATCTGCACGGGCAAATACTGCTCCAACACTTCTGTCACCATTATACTTTGCCATTCCAACAGCGACAACTACTTTATTCTCTTTTTTATTTCTAACATTAATACCATCAAATTGTTTTACGAGATTAATGATATTATCATAATCTTCATTTTCCGAAATAACAGCGAATTCATCACCACCTATTCGAAAAACCGGACTGTGTTTAAAGACATTGCATATTGTCTTACAACCCTCTCTAATATATTTATCACCTTCCTGATGACCAAATGTATCATTAATCTCTTTTAGACCATTAAGGTCAAATACAGTCAAGGCAAACTTTACCTCTTCCCCCTCCTCAATTTGTTTATTAAGCTTAATCTCCATATCAACATATGCATGCTTGTTCTTAACTCCCGTCAATGTATCACGATTAGCCATAGCTCGCGCAACATTTAGATTCTTAGAATACTCAAGATCTTTCTTGACTTGCTCATTAATATCAATTACACCAACAACTAATTGACGGCCTTCATCTTCTTCAATCATAGTTGCTCTAATTGCTACAAATCTGATTTCCCCTTCAACCACAAGTCTTGTTCCATAAGAAAACATACCTTTCTTTTGCACTTCATTAAGTATTATTTCCTTTGAAACTTCGCTTTTGAAAGCTTCTCTGTCATCTTCATATACCATACTCAAACCATATTTCAAGAGATTATCAAAGAAGTTCTCTCCTTCTATATCAATTCTCATATCAGTATATCTATCTTCTAATGCAAATTGGAAATACCTATCTGTTACCGGGTCCACATTGTAAATGCAATACACATCCCCAAATAGAGCCGATACCCTTGCATAAGTTTTCCTTTCCTTATTAATTCTTTCAATAGCTTCTTTATGTCTAATCTCTGCATCATCATCAACATAGCCAAGTATTGTCAAGGCAAGAGCGACTACTCCTGTAACCGGATTGGTTGCAATCTTTCTAACAAGAACATTTACAATTCCATTACTTCTAGTTCTTGCCTCTACAACCACTGGCTTACCATTGTCTTTACACTCCACTAAAGCATCAAGAAATGTTCCACTTAATATAGTCTTAACATGTGAGAACTTATCATGCTTGACATCATATATCTCTTTGTAGTGTCTAGCCATAAACTCCCTAAAGGATTTATTGCCTCTTGCAAGATTAATCTCTTCATCATCAATTTCAAGAATAACCATGGGCATCGTATTAAAATAATCATGTAGTGCCTCATTGTCTTCTTCCGATGCAAAAGATACATCATACAGATTAACATTTCCAAGGGTCTCATAGTATTCAGATTCATCAGGATTCTCAAATCCTATCTGTGTTCCCTTCTGATATCTCATAAAAATCTCATCATGGGTAATAGGCTTGCAATAGTAGAAACCTTGTATTCTGGTACATCCAATCTCGTTGAGGAAATCTAATTGTCCCTTAGTCTCTACTCCTTCTGCAACAGTCTCACATCCAAGACCATTAGACAACCTTAATAATTCTGTTATTATTACGCGGCTTTCTTCATTTTCTTCAATCTGATCTATAAATACCTTGTCTAGCTTTACTACATCAAAACGAACCTTCTGCAATATATCTGGAGCAGAATAGCCACTTCCGAAATCATCAAGCCACACTCTAAACCCAAGCTCTCTGAACCTGTTAACCTGTACCATCATAAACTCCATATCATCCATGATGATACTTTCTGTTATCTCTATTGTTATTCTACTTCTGTCTACTCCCGAAGCATCAACTCTTTTTCTTATCTCTTCTACGATGTCACAAGCATAGAAATCAGTACGTGACAGATTAATAGAATTAGGAACAACATAAAGTCCAAGTTCAATTTGCCGTTTTAATTTCTCTAATACCTTATCAAGTACATAAAGATCTAATTTATATACTATTTTGGCATCTTCGAGAATTGGTATAAATTCAGCTGGTGACATAAGACCCTTCTTGGGGTCGTCCCATCTGACTAGCGCTTCCTCGTCACACACTTTCTCATTAGCAGTTCTTACAATTGGTTGATAGAATACTTTAATCCAACCTTCGTCCATAGCCTTATCAAGATTCTCAAATAAATATTTTCTATCTTCAAACTGCTTTAACATTTTCATGTCAAAGTAATTAACAGAAGACTCATATACACTGCCACAAGTGTCACATGCAATTTTCGCCCTGTCAGTTGCAGTAGCTGCATTTACATTTTGAATTGCAGAATTATAAATACCAATTTTTACAGGAAGTGTCCTGCCACTATTTATAGTCTTAGCATCCTCTATCAGTTTCTCTATTTTCTTATCTAGTCCTTCTGTGAAATCATAGAAGACAAAATGATCTGCAGTTGTACGACAACAATTCTCACTTGTAAATGTACTAGCAAGGAGTCTACCCATAGCTTTAATAAGGTTATCCCCTTCCTTATAACCATAGCTTTGGTTAAATACCTGCATACCATTAAGATCTAAGAAAACCATTGATAAATATTTACCTTGTCTTGTGGCTTTCTCATGTGCAGTCTCTGCAAGTTCAAAGAAGTAATTCATATCAGGAAGTCCTGTAAGATAATCAAAGCTTGTCCTATCCATAGTACCTTTATTCTGAAAATACATCTCGTGAAAATAATCTAGAGACAACATGCATGAATGAACATTAGGATCATATACTCCCTCATTAGTATAGCTAACCTCTGCAAGACGCACTCCATCCTCTGTATATACATGACGACCAGTAGAATGTATAACAAGCCATTCGTCACCATGCTTAAGACGATATAATACATCGTACTTTGCATCTTCTGTAGCGAATTTCAGAGCTGCGCTTGCGGTCTTAGCAATATCATCTGGATGAATATCCCTATACATATCATCATCCATTAATGCCATTGCTTCCTCTATTGTATCCGTTCCAATAAGTTGTCTATGACCTTCAGACAAAGCAACCGTAACTACTCTCTTATCTATAAACTGGTATATTGCGAAAGGAATACTGCTTCTTTCTATGAACTTTCTCTCTTCTTCACTAAACTTATACCTCTCCATAAACTACCCCACATTTTTGTACCATCTTATCTTGATATGTCTATTATTATTTCTCAAATAATCTAATCATCAAATTCTTCCATTCTCTATAAGGATGTTCTCTCATAGAAAGATTCCACTTTGATGAACCAAATAATACAGTTTGCGGATGAGTAAATTCCTTGAAGCCCCATTCTCCATGATATGCACCCATACCAGAATGTCCAACTCCATTAAATGGAACTCCTTTAACCATCATATGAAGACATACTTCATTGATACATCCTCCACCATACTGCATAGTTCTCATTGTCTTGTCTGCCCATTCTATATCTTCAGTAAATAGATAAAGGGCAAGTCCTTTCTCTCTTCTCTTAATTACATCAAGAAGATCATCTATCTTGCTATCTTCATAAGGTATTACAGGGAGAAGTGGAGAGAATAATTCCTTATTAACAATGTCCTCCTCTATATCCACAGGATAAATAACTGTTGGCTCAAATTTCAAAGATGCTTTATTCCCTTGTCCACCATATACTATTCTGTCTTTATACTTATTAGCCTCTGTCTCACATTTATCATATGCCCGTTCAGTAATAAGGCGAGGATATTCACTATTATATAAAGGCTCTTTACCAAGCTGTTTTGTAAATGCTTTTTTAAGTTCTACTATAAACTCATTAGCAACTTCTTTCGCAACTGCAACCTGATTAATATTAATACATATCTGCCCGCTATTAAGAGCCTTAAAGAATGCAACTTTTCTAGCAGCATCTTTAATATTAGCATCCTTTCTAATAATGCAATAATTACCTGTCTCGCCACCAAGTTCAAGAGCAACAGGTGTAAGATTCTTAGATGCTTTCTCAAGTACATGTTTTCCAATCTTTGGAGAACCTGTATAGAAAATCTTATCAAATCTCTGTTCTAGACAAATATCAGCTATATCATGTCCACCTCCTAGAACAGTTACATATTTTCCAGGAAATGTCTCCTTAATAATCTTCTTCATTATCTTAGTGCAGTTCTTAGACTTAGAACTAGCCTTAATTACCGCCGTATTACCTCCTGCAATACTTGCAGCAAGAACACCTAGAGACAAAAGTATAGGAAAATTAAAAGGACTAATAATAAGAGTTACTCCGTATGGCATTTTATATACTCTTGTTAACACACTTGGAAAACACTGAATTCCACTAAAATGCGTCTCTGGCCTTGCCCATCTTCTTAATCCCTTAATTGTCTCATTAATCTCCAAAACAAGACTTCCTATATCGCAAAAGTATGCTTCAACAGGATCTCTTCCAAGATCATCTTCTAATGCTCTTTGCAAATCTCTTTCATGAGATATTACTGCCCGGCGAAGACGCATAAGCATTTTAATTCTAAAATCAATATCAAGCGTCTTGTTGGTATAGAAGAATTCTCTTTGTTTCTCTACAATTGCTTTAATTCTTTCATTTTGGTCCATGTTTGTCTTTCCCCCCTTTACTAAGTGCAATCATTTATCCAGCTGTACATTAATTCTTCAATTTATCTCTAATCTCTTTTGGGCTTTTGCTATTATCATTTGCAAGTCTTTTAATATCTTCATACTCTATCTTCTCCCGACTCACTCCATATCCCTTTACCTTTTTAATTCTGACATCACCATATTCTGTCTTTCTTATCTCTTCTTCTCTGTCAAGAATGTATCTGTCACATATCGCTTCTCTAATTCCAATTGTTGTAGTATATTGAAAAATTTGTTCAACCAGTTTCTTCCTGGAATCCTCCCTGCATATTACTGTAAGAAGAACCCCCGGTCTGTTCTTTTTCATATAAATTGGTGTGGTAAACACATCAAGGGCTCCTTCTTCTAGAAGTTTATCTATACAAAAGCCCATATCTTCCCCACTCATATCATCAATGTTACATTTTAATTCAACTACTTTATCTGAGCAATCACTTGTAGTCTCTTCTCCAAGAAATGTCCTTACGCAATTAGGCTTATCAAATTCCTTTGTACCAAATCCATACCCGGTGCTTTGTAATTTCATAACAGGTATATTACCGAATTCGTCAGCAAAATACTTCACAAGTGCTGCGCCTGTAGGCGTACATAGTTCAGTGTTAATATCATCGTCAGTATACATAGGCACCTCTTCAAGCAAAACTGCCGTTGCCGGTGCAGGTACAGGAAGAATACCATGAGCACACCTTACCGTCCCAGAACCAACATTAATAGGTGACGATATGACTTTAGCCGGCGATATCATCTCCATAAGCAGACATACACTCACCACATCAATTACTGCATCAATTGTTCCCACTTCATGAAAATGTATATCCTTTACTGAAGTTCCATGGACTCTGCTTTCTGCATTAGCAATTAGATTATATACATTAATTGCATCATGTTTTACTTTGTCAGACAAGTCCATAGCATTAATTAATACGGATACATCTTCAAGAGACGTGTGCGTATGATGACTATGATGATTATGTTCTTTCGACTCTAATCCCTCTTCTGTACCATTTATAACAACATGTACTTTATTACCCTCTATAGAGCTTTTTTTAATTCTCTCTACTTCAAATGATACACCGGGAACATTAAGGGAATTAATCTTTTTTACAAATTCTTCTTTATTAACATGTTCTAATAATGAAGCAGTAAGCATATCTCCTGCCACACCAACCCTACATTCTATATAAAGGCTCTTCATCTACCTACTCCTATATGATTAATCATATTCGCCTGATATGCTGCACCAAATCCATTATCAATATTGACGACACTTACTCCACTTGCACATGAATTAAGCATTGAAAGAAGTGCGGAAAGGCCATTAAATGAAGCTCCATACCCCACACTAGTAGGTACAGCAATAACCGGGCAATCGGCTAATCCCCCCACTACACTTGCAAGCGCTCCTTCCATTCCAGCGATAGCAATTATTACAGATGCCGACATAATGTCATCAACATTAGATAACAGTCTATGTATTCCAGCAACTCCCACATCATATAGCCTTACTACTTCGCTCCCTAATGCTTCCAGCGTAAATGCAGCTTCCTCTGCCACAGGAATATCACTTGTTCCTGCAACTGCAATCACCACTTTGCCTACTCCGTCAGGCGTAGGCTTTTGTCCTATTAATCCAATCTCTCCCATTTCATTGTATTCTAGATTGAATTCTTTCTCTATAACATCTACCTTCTCTTTCGAGAGTTTGGTGATTAGAACATTCGTTTCGCCAGCATCAATCATTTTCCTACAAATCCCAATTATTTGCTCAGCATTTTTCCCCTTACCATAAATAACTTCGGCATAACCCTGACGAAGCTTTCTATGAGTGTCAACCTTTGCAAATCCTATATCTTCAAATGGCTCTTTCTTAAGAATAAGAGCAGCCTCTTCTACAGACATCTCCTTCTCAGACACTCTATGTAGCAAATCATATACACTTGTATTATCCATTTATTCTACCCCCATGTAGTAGATTTAATAATTATTATAACACCATTATATACTCATGTCCTATTATTAATAGGAATAATTTAAAATATTTGTGAGTAATTATACCCATTTTTTGTTATAATTCTTATTATAGATGAAATTGATATAAAGAAGGATTATTTAATGCAAGAACAGCAACTAGGTCTTTCTTCACAAGAAGTAGACGAATTAACTTCACAAGGAAAAACAAATTACATAAAAAGCGAATCGGATATGAGTATTAAAAGAATCATATTCAGAAATGTATTCACATATTTCAATGGTATATTTGCATTACTGACAGTTCTCATAATTACAACGGGCGAAATAAAGAACCTGATGTTCTTACCTATTATAATAGCCAATACACTTATTGGTATTATACAACAACTTCGTTCGAAATTCGTCTTAGACAAACTAGCACTGTTAGACGTTAGTGAATACACAGCCATAAGAGATGGCAATGAAGTTAAAGTACCCTCGGACAAATTAGTAGAAGGGGATGTAATACATTTAGAAAGCGGACAACAAATCCCTGCTGACGGAATTGTTATATCTGGAGAAGCAGGAGTTAACGAGTCACTTCTAACAGGTGAAGCAGATGAGATTCAGAAGACTACTGATAGCGAACTTAAGTCTGGAAGCTTCGTAGTATCTGGTAAGTTAGTTGCAAAGCTTACAAAAGTAGGAGAAGATTCTTATGCAGCACAGATAACTGCAAAAGCAAAAAAGACCAAGGAAGGTAAGTCAGAGATGATTCGTGATATTGAGCGAATTATCCTTGTTGCCGGTATTGTTGTTATTCCTGTTGGAGCACTTCTTATATATCAATCAATCAGCGTTAATGAGATGAGTTATTCAGATAGTGTACAGTCAATGGTTGGGGCAGTTATTGGTATGATTCCTGAAGGTTTGTATCTTCTATGTACTGTAGCCTTAGCCCTAAGTGCTATGCGTCTTGCCCAGAAGAAAGTTCTTCTCCACGACATGAGAAGTGTTGAAACCTTAGCAAGAGTTGATGTGCTATGCGTTGATAAGACTGGAACTATTACAAGTGATAATATGTCAGTTAGCGAGGTATTCTATCCTTCTAATAGAAGTTCTGAGGAAAATGATGCTGCTAAGAACATTATTGCAAGTTATATCCGCGCCGTTCCTGACAACAACATTACTATGAATGCCCTTAGAGATTATTTCCCTAACTGTGAGCCAATTCAAAATAAGGAAGTAATGCCATTTGACTCTAAGAAAAAATACTCTGAGGTAATTACAGAAGAATTCACATACCGCTTGGGCGCTCCAGAATTCTTACTCACCTCATCACAGCTAGAAGATAGCAAGACAATTATAGAAGAAAGAACTGGAAGAGGTCTAAGAGTCCTTGCACTAACTAAAGGAAAAGGCGAAGATACAACTCCTATACTATTTGTTGCTTTACAAAATGACCTTAGAGAAAATGTTCAAGAAATATTCAAGAATTTCAGGGAACAGAATGTTGAAATAAAAGTTATCTCAGGAGACAATCCTCTTACTGTATCACGAGTTGCAACAAAAGCCGGGGTTGAAAACGCAGAAAAGTACATTGACCTGAGCACCATTACTTCTGAAGAAGAACTCAAAAAATGTGCAACTGAATACACAGTATTTGGCCGTGTTAAGCCCGAGCAGAAAAAAGCATTAGTTGATGCACTCAAGGAAAATGGTATGAAAGTTGCCATGACGGGAGATGGTGTTAATGATATTCTTGCGATGAAAGAAGCCGATTGCTCAATTGCCATGGGAACAGGTAGTGATGCTGCAAGACAAGCAGCTCAGGTTGTTCTACTTGATTCCGACTTCTCACATATGAAAGAGATAGTTTCAGAAGGTCGAAGAGATATTAATAATATTACTCGTTCTGCGAGTCTCTTCCTATACAAGAATATATTCTCCTTACTGCTTGCTATATTCTCAATTATACTTACATTAAGCTACCCGCTTCTTCCAAATCAGGTATCGCTTATATCAACATTTAACATAGGTATCCCTGCATTCCTACTTGCGCTAGAGCCTAACGAGAAGAAACAGGAAGGAAGCTTTATAAAACATACCTTATACAATGCATTGCCTGCTGCAATAACATCCTTCTTCGCCATTGCGGTGATGGTATTCTTCGGACAATTATTCAATATACCATATAAAGAAATAAGTACAGCAAGTACGTATCTATTGTCAGTTATTGGTTTCATGATTATATGGCAGATAATTAAGCCTCTTAATAAATGGCGTGTGTTCGTATTCCTTATTTGTATTGCAGGCTTCTTACTTGGAGCATCAGTATTCGACAAACTATTCGATTTATCACACATCTCTATTCATGCAGCTGCCCTATGTACAGTCTTCGCCATAGCAGAAATAACCATTATGCGATGGCTTACAATATCATTTGACAAACTAAGTGATCTACACAAGAAAAAAATGCAAAAGAAAGCAAGTGCCTAATGGACACTTGCTTTTGTATTATTCAAACATCTCTACTGCTTTCTTAAGATTATCTGTAATAGGAAGATGTTGAGGACAGGCATTCTCGCACTGCTTACATTCGATACAATCAGATGCCTTACCACCTTCTGCCACAGCTTTGTCATAAGCTTCCTTAGCTTCTTTAGCAAGTCCGTTTCCAAGCTTTTTATTCATTGCTTCGAACACATCAGGAATCATTATATTCTGAGGACATCCTTCGACACAATACTTACAAGCAGTACATGGAATAGTCTCGCTCCTTCCGATTATTCTCTGAGCTTCTCTAATAATCTTTTGTTCTTCTTCATTAAGGGGCTTAAAATCCTTCATGTAAGAAATATTGTCAGCCATCTGTTCTATATTGGACATTCCCGATAGAACAGTAAGGATTCCGTCTAATCCGGCAACAAATCTTATGGCCCAGGAAGCAAATGAGGCATCAGGATTATAATCCTTGAATAACTTCTGAACCTCCTTTGGCGGCTTAGCCAGCTTACCTCCCTTGACAGGCTCCATTACCGTTATGGATTTGCCATGCTTTCTTGCAACCTCATAATTCGCTCTTGAAGTAACATCATCGTTCTCCCAGTCAGCGTAATTAAGCTGCAATTGAATAAAATCAACTTCCGGATGCTCCGTCAAAAGCTTGTCAAGAAGATCCGGCCCTGCATGAAATGAGAATCCAAAGTGCTTAATTAAGCCTGCTTCCTTCTTCTCCTTGACATAATCCCACAGATGGAACTTATCGTACTTCTTATAATTGTTCTCCATAAGAGCATGAAGAAGGTAATAGTCGAAATATCCTGCACCCGTCCTCTTAAGACTGGTCTCAAATTGTTTCTTGGCCACCTTCTCTGTGGGTGCCATCATAAATGCATTAAGCTTGGTACATAAGGTGTAGCTTTCTCTTGGATATCTCTCCACTAAAGCTTTACGGATAGCCGCTTCAGAACCCGGATATACATATGCTGTATCGAAATAGGTAAATCCCGCCTCCATGAACATATCTACCATCTTCTTAACTTGTGCTATATCTGTGACTACACCTTTTTTGGGCAGTCTCATAAGTCCGAAACCAAGCTTCGGAACATCTTTACCAAAATAATCTGACATAAGCTCCCTCCTTAATGCTTATTCCTTCCCCAGAATACGTTGTACTTATCCGGCTTCCAGATTGGTTCCACGTCCTTAACGGCTTCCATTGCTGTAATCTCCTTATCGCCGTTATCGATGTCTATAAGAGTATACAAATCATTTCCCATGCCAAGCTCCTTCATGTAGCTTAACTGGCGAAGTCCGTGACGCGTCTCAACTCTCTCAATTAACGCCTTACCGCCTCCCTTAGGCAGGTTATAGATAAGGTCAACGCAGGCATTGTCGCACGCCAATATATCCAGCGATGCCACAATTCCAATATCAGGCGTCACTACAGGTTCTGCATCCTTACCTTCACAGTCGCATGATACTGACATATTCCTCATAGTATTGATAAAGCATATATGTGGCGCGAAGTGATCCACAACAGACTTGGTGCTCTCTGATATTCTCTCCATCAACTCTTCTTCCGCGATACCCCACATATTATCAGGTATAGAGTGAATCTCAGCCTTTCCGATTCTTCCGTCGGCACATCCTATACCGATATTCTTGTTGCTTCCACCGAAGCCTCCCATTGTGTGACCCTTGAAGTGCGTCAGTACAAGGAGGGAATCATAGTTAAGGAGGTTCTCACCAACATGCATTTCCTTGAACCATTTACCACCCTTAATAGGAAGAGTAGCTACTCCGTTTTCATCAGTAATATCAACAGGGCAGAAATCCCATCCGTTAATCTTAAGAGTCTGCCTATGCTGCTCGGTGGTATATCTGCTCCCCTCATAATAAGTGTTAGTCTCAACTATATTAGCATCGGGAAGCTTCTTCTCAATAAGATTTCTAACCCAAGGTCTGGGAATAATGTTAGGCCCCTCTGCCTCACCTGTATGAAGCTTAATCGCAATCTTGCCTTCTAACACTGAAGACACTTTCTCGTAAATCTTAATCATTCCCTGTTCTGACAAATCTCTTGTAAAGAACACGATTGACTTATCTCCACTACGTTTATCATAAGGAACATACTTGTCTCCGTTACCGCCCGGAATTGGTCTAACAGCCATAATACACCTCCTGTTTTGTCAAATTCTTTACGCTATACGCACATTATACTTGCTTCTACATTAAAATGTCTAATGATAAATTACATTTCATAAAAAGTTCATGGATTGGACACATTAAATCCTGACGTAATCAATTCGTACAAAGTCTTTCTGGCATTCGGAATGTCTTCACAGTATATGCTTGTACCCCTAACAACCTTGGCTCCCTTGGCTAATGATTCTATATCTGAAACTGTACTTCCATAACCACTGCTTCCCTGAGTTGCTATCAAGTAAATCGTCTTGCCGTTAAAATCATTCTGCTCTAAGAACGTCGCAACAGGCATTGGTATAGAACTCCACCACAATGGATATATTAATATAATGGAATCATAATTCGATACATCAATTGGTTCTATCTGAGGACGAGCCTGTTCTCTTAATTCATCTCCGGCAACAGATACTGTATCATTATACGAAGAAGGATATTTCTTACCGGTTAATGTAATAGCCTTCGATTCACAATCCAATATATCAACTACCATATCAGCGATAAGTTCATCGCTTCCTGTCAGCTTACCGTCCGCAAGCAGAAGCGACGCACCGGACACAGCATCCACACCCTCTTCAAAATCGGTGTTGCCTACACGAGTAAAGTATACTACAAGAGGTTTGTTACCCTGCCAGTCAGCTTTCTGTCCCGATACAGCCTGCTGCCTATTGACCTCTACTGTCTTAAAGTGCCGATTAAAATATGGTATGCCAAATAGTATAATCGCAATCACCGCAACGATTAGTAATACTATTACAATAGCTAATATTATCCTGCCCTTCTTAGTCATAGGCTTCTTATCTGAGCTATTGCCCTTAGGAATCCTCTTAAGCAGCTTGCCTAAGTAATGTCCTATAAAGACGAAGAGTACCATTATTGCAAGATAATCAAGATAGAATAATATCAGTGGCTCGCTTTCATCGAAGGACACATACTGCGTCTGATAAAAGAGATACTCGCCAATCTGTCTCTTAATAAATGCATATACACCGTACGCCGAAATCGCCAGAGCTATTATTCTAAGCACCCACCACATTGTAGCAGATGACTTCTTGTCATTTGGAATCATAGCGCTTATCATTCCATTCCAGTGAAGTCCCAGATGAAGTGACATGAGAATATAATTGGCATACGCACAGACCACATGCACCCCTCTTGCCAGCGCCATTCCCTCTGTGATTCCAAGGAATGTGTACAGATGCTTGGACATCATTATACCACTGACAGCAGACATAATGACAGATACCAGCATTAAGAATACAAGTATGGTCTGGAAAATGCGAAAGGCACTGTACTTGCCCTTATGTAGCGCACCGAACCATTTTCTATTAAGAATATGGTGTACGATAAACAGGACAAGCATAGCAGTGCCTAATATCTCATGAGTAACTTCACCTATAAGAGAATACGACATAAGACCAAGTAATACCAGTGTCATTAGTGTGTTAACAATCATATGTATCTTCTTCATAGGTGTGCCTTTCTATATGTGCAGTTATAGTCCGTTATTTTACTTAGAAACCTTGGCTACCCAATCAACAACCTCTTGCTTCGAATCGGCAACCTTGCCACCTCGAATAGAAAGGTAGTCGCTCTTCTTAACTGTAGCTCCCTTGGCAAGAGACTCTATAGAATCAAGAGCACTTCCACCGCTTGATGTTCCCTCGTGAGAGAAGAACGGTATTATAGTCTTGCCGTTAAAATCATAGCTTTCAAGGAAAGTCTTCATGCACTGTGGTATATCGCTCCACCATACGGGGAATCCAAAGTATACTGTATCATAACCCGATAACTGCTCTGCTGTCAAATCAACATTAATCTCGGGTCTTGCATTGTCATTTTGTTCCTTCTTGGCAACGTCTACTGTCTCGTTATAGTTGGTTGAATATGGTGTCTTAGGTGTTACTCGAACAAGCTTACCACCTGTTGCCTCTGCAACCCAGTTAGCCATCTTGTCAACATTTCCTGACCATGAGAAATATACTACCAAAGTCTTGCTGCCGTCTGTAGTTGGTGTAGTTGCAGTAGCATTCTGTGTGCCGGATGCATTCGCTGATGCGTTCTGAGTACTGTTAGCGTTACTATTGTCCGATGTAGAGCAGCTACAGCCCGCAAGTCCTGAAACCATTACGAGGGCTAAGACTACCGCAAACAATCTCTTCGTCTTCAATATACTCTTCATAATTGTAATCTCCTTTTCTTTCTTAGGGCATACTCATCCGGTCTCCATTTTGTTGACAAAAGTACCGTCCCCTTGTCAACTTGATTATATGTCTATTCTGACACCGTGTCAAGATAAAATATGTTCTTATATTACTCCATTAGCACTTAACCACTTCTCAACTGCGCCCTTGGACTGTGCTGCGCCGCTTCCGTTAATAGATAAACCGCTCTTAATGTTGGCTCCCTTAAGAGTCTTCTTAAGGTCTCTCTCACTTCCTCCCATTCCGCTACCTTCATTGGTGCATAGCGGAAGTATTGTCTTGCCGTCGAAATTGAAGTGGTCTAAAAATGTTGCAACCGCCATAGGATATGTGCCCCAATAATTAGGGTATGCAAGAATTATGGTATCGTATTCATCTATGCTCTCAGGAAAGCCCGTAAGCTGCGGTCTTGCATTGGATTTGAGATCCTTCTTAGCCTCATCAATACAGGTCATATATACAGGAGAGTATGGCTTACTCATCTCAATCTTGAATACATCGGCATCTATTAGTTCCTTCATATTGTTGACTACTATCTCGGTGTTGCCTATTTCAACATATCTCATTGCTCCACCGAAATAATTCTCATCTGCTCTTGAATAAAATGCTATAAGTGTTTTTGACATAACGTTGTCCTCCCTTTTGATTTCTTTATTCTTTTTGCTCCTTTGGATCTAACATCTTAATTACTTTTGCAGGTACGCCTCCCACTACTGCATAATCAGGTACATCTTTTGTAACGACGGCTCCTGCTGCAACAACTGCATATTCTCCGATAGTCACTCCGGGGCAGATTGTAACGTTCATACCAAGCCATGCATTTTTCTTAATTGTGACCTTACCATAGGTGTATGTAGTATGGCGCTCATTCATATCATGATTAATCGTCGCAATCCTAAGTCCCGGAGCAGCCATACAACCGTCTTCAAACTCTATTCCTCCTGACGAGGAGAGAATCGCCGAATGATTTATAAATACACCTTTGCCGAACTTAACTGTATTGCCGAAGTCGCATATAAACGGTGTAAGAATCCTAACATCATCAAGCTTCCTGCCGAACAGTTCTTCCAAGTCATTAATATATGTCATATCGTCCGGCATCTTTGCATTAGCCTTTGCACACAAAACTCTCGCTCTCATCATCTCATCAACTGCTTCCTGAAAATAAGGCTCCCTTACATCTGTAGGTCCTCCCTTTTCCATTAAATCAAATACATAACCTTTTTTATAATCCATCTTTTGCGCCTCCATATTTGTTTTTCTATTTACAGTTTCACATATTTTATATAAAATATCCAATAGAAAGACTAAATATTTGATTTAATTTTTAAATAACAGGGGCTATCATATGACTACAAAACAGATTGATTATTGTATAGAGCTTGCACATACACTAAACTTCAGCAAGGCAGCTGAGAACTGCTTCGCAAGTCAGCCTACCTTCTCTTATCAGATGAATCTTCTGGAAAATGAAGTGGGCTTTAAAATATTCGACAGAACCGGTAAGGGTGCCGCTCTTACACCTGCCGGAGAACAATTCGTATCTTACCTTACTAATATGCGCGAAGAAATGAAGCGCGCCATTGAACAGGGGCAAAACTTCAGCGCAAAGTATACTGACAATATCACCATATCTATGATGGTTCGTCAGGCAATCTACTTCCTGCCGGAAGCCATAAGAATATTTGAAAAAGAACAAGACGGCGTCCTGATTACTCCTTTGTTTCAGTATGATAACGGAATTGAAGCTTTCTTAAAGGAAGAAGCTGATGTACTCTTCGCACTGGAAGAACAGACAAAGCACATTCCGGGCATAAATGTTCATAAGCTTTTCGATTCGCACATTTACCTTATTACTGACAGAAATGACCCTCTGGCTGAAAAAAATCTTATCAGGGAAGAAGATATCTACGGTCGGACTCTTATGGTGGGCGGTGGCTCGCCACCTGCTCTTAGAACAGTACAACAAAGGCTTATCTCCTCGGGACAGATTGACTATTTTAACAGCCCCGACCACGACAGCACTTATGTCAATATCGCTGCCGGCCGTGGCATATGCCTTGCACCCGGTTTCCTGAATGACCACAGCAGTCAGTTTGCATGGATTCCATTTGAATGTGAAGAGCGCTTTCACTGTGTGCTTTGCACTCATAAGAATGACAATAGAGAAAGTCTCGGTATATTTATAAATATCTTGCAGAAATTATATGAAGATGCGGTGGCTTTTCCGTTGTGATGTGCGAAATATATCTACTTAAAGGTGATTTTTATAATCTGCATCTTAACAAGACTGTCGCAGAATTTTATCATTATCTTGTGGAAAAAGTTGACATCCTTATAAATGTCTCCTGTACTGTGTTTTTCTCGATATGGTACATAATCAACCTCACTTTTTAGCTATAACTACTATCCATGGTTTAGACTTATGATGTCCGGATTTTACTTTGCTAAAGCCGGCGCTCTTAAGGGCTTCTTCTATCTCACTTACAGTATGACATGTCATTCCATCTATAATTTTCTCAAACTTAAGACCTTCCTTATCCGTTCCATCAGATTCGTTGACTATCATAAATATTCCGCCGGGCTTTAAAACCTTTATCACCTCACCAAAACACTCCTTAAGTCCGGGCCAGAAATATATCGTCTCAAATGCTGTTGCAAGGTCGTATTGCTCCTTGGGCAGATTAAGGTTGGATACGTCACCTTGCATCACCTCACAACGCCCCTTCTTAATAGCCTCTGCATTATAAGAAGTTGCCATACTTACAGAAACATCAGAATAATCTATAGCTGTTACATGAGAAGCGGGATATTTGATGAGAAGCTTCCCGGCATTGCGTCCTCCGCCACATCCTATATCCAGAACCTTTGACGGCTCGGTTTTCTTAAGATGTGATATGCCCCAGTCTGAAAGCCTGTCGTGTCCTTTGTTCATTCCATTTACCATCATTCTTCCAAGAAAACCCTCCGGCTTTCTGGTCTGATTAAAATAATCTCTGATTAATCCCATAGCGCATTTCCTCCGTATTCAATATTTCTTCTTATATCCGCAGTCACAGTACGGACCGCCTGAAGCCAGTGTATATTCGCGCACAAACTCTGACACACCACTCGCTTCGCTCATACTGTAGTCCAGACGGCACATAGCTGGAACCAACTCGAAAAGCCCCAATTCCCTCATCAATGTACAGATGCCACAAGACGTAAATCTCGCCTCATAGCCACTGCCATCCGGATAGGGAAGATATTCCATATTCCAGGAATAGGGTGGAAGACCCTCAATAATTCTTTTATATTTCGGCTTTGCTTTGTCAATAATCACCTTGGCTGTTTTAGAATTATATCCATAAACTACAGACAACTGTTTCTTGAAAGAACCGACAAATAAAACCCACATGCCAAGTGGCATTCCTGTATATCTCATTCTCTTAATCTCCTTTGATAACCGGACTGACATGCACCGGTTGTTTGCGAGAAATATTGGTTAGATAAGGCTAACTTGTTCTTATTATATTCCTTACTTATATGAAAATCAAGTCTCTTCATGATTCCGGACGGCGTAAATACTTAAGATATATTGATAAACTAAGTGTTTGTTGATATACTAATATGTGTTATTTTGAGGTGTAAATTAGGTATAAAGTAGGTATAAATTATATATAAATCCCATTTTTAGGACAGTATTGATAGTATAATGAATGTAAAATAGACATGAGGTGATATAGATGTACACATCAATAGAATTATTTGCTGGAGCAGGTGGACTTGCTTTAGGAGTTGAAAAGGCTGGATTTGACAATTTGGGTTTGATAGAGTTTGACAAAGATGCAGCCGATACGTTGAAGAAAAACCGACCTAACTGGAATGTTATTAACGATGATATAGCCAATATTTCTTGCTTAGACTTGGAAAAGTATTTTTCAATAAACAAGGGAGATTTAGATTTGCTTTCTGGTGGTGCACCATGCCAGGCTTTTTCTTATGCAGGAAAGAGACTGGGGCTAGAAGATGCTAGAGGAACTTTGTTTTATCACTATGCAGTTTTTCTTGAAAAGTTGCAACCAAAGATGTTTTTATTTGAGAATGTAAGAGGATTACTTACACACAATCATGGAAAAACATATACAACAATGTTAAATATTTTTGAAAAAACAGGCTATGTAATAGATAAGCAGATATTAAACGCCTGGGAGCATGGAGCACCTCAGAAGAGAGAGCGATTAATAACAATTGGTATTCGTAAGGACTTAATAGGTAAGATTAAATATACATTTCCAGAAAGTCATAAATATAAACCGGTACTTAGGGATGTTTTACTTGATTGCCCAGAAGGACCAGGTGTTCAATATGGTGAAAAGAAGAGAAAGATATTTGAATTAGTTCCGGCAGGAGGATATTGGAGAGATATTGATCCTAAAATTGCAAAGGAATATATGAAGAGTTGCTGGGATATGGAAGGTGGGCGTACTGGAATTTTAAGGAGAATGAGTTTGGATGAACCTTCATTAACAGTATTAACGTCTCCGTCTCAGAAACAAACGGAGAGATGCCATCCATTAGAAGCCAGGCCATTTACTGTACGTGAGAACGCTAGAATCCAGACATTTCCAGATGATTGGGAGTTCTGTGGTAATGTTTCATCTCAATATAAACAGGTAGGGAATGCCGTGCCTGTTAGTCTTGCCTATGATATTGCTAAAGAGATAAAAGAATCATTAGAAATGGCGGATAGAAAAGAAGAGTTAAGGGAGGCAATATAGTGGATTGGAATTTAGATTTTATATCGCAACAAGATTTTACAAATCATGTTGCTGCAACTATAGAAAAGTACGGCGAAAAGCTTGAGTCTTTTGATGTGAAAAGATTCAATAAAAACATAATTGATCCTATAAAACTTATCTTTGACAAGACAGTTTATAAATCAAGTTGGGATGAGATGGTAGGAAATGAAATATTCCGTCAGAGAGATAAGTCCAATAATAATGATATAGGATATTTTCATCAGAGAATATTTCAGTATATAGATAATTGTCATGTGCCAGAAAATGGTAAAGACGGTGGATGGGATGTAATATATAGAAATCCAAAGGGAATAAATTTGCCAGATGGAGATATGGTTCATACAGTATATGTTGAGATGAAAAACAAGCATAATACCATGAACTCAGCGTCTGCTGGAAAAACTTATATTAAGATGCAGAGTCAGCTTTTGGACGATGACGATTGTGCATGTTTTTTGGTTGAAGCAATTGCACAACGCTCACAAAATATTAAATGGGAGACAACAGTGGATGGTAAGAAAGTTTCTCATAGAAGAATTCGTCGAGTAAGTATTGATCAATTCTATGCATTGGTTACGGGAGAGGAGGATGCATTTTATCAGATGTGTCGAATTCTTCCGGAAACAATTAAAGAAGTTGTAGATAATAACCATGAACTACATACACCTAACGATGTGGCTATAGATGAATTGAGAAATGTTGCAATGAACACGGTTGGTACTGTGGATGATTTTTCAATGGCAGTTGCCGTTTATTTGTTGGGATTCAGTACATATAACGGGTTTGATAAATTAGCTGGCAAAGGGAGTCCAAAGGACGATTTATTGAAGAGGGTATATCAATACGCAAAACGTATGAAAGATGATAAAAATCCTATTCATCTGCCACAATAACATCTGGGTTCAAACACATTTGTTCTAGTACTTCTCCAATATCGCCATCAATGCATATACTTCTATCCTGAATCTCCGCAGGGCAAAAAGCTTCTCCATAATTAATGCAGGTATAAACCGACTTATCATTATCAGCGCAAAGTTGCCAGAATGGATATTTTATTATTACAGGAGTATTGGCTCCTACACCGAGTTCAAGATAAAGCACATGTAGCTTCTCATGTCTTCTTATAAAATCAGAATATGCAGCGGATGCCCTTTTCCATCCCTCGTCCTCCACAAAGCTGTCATCAGCTCTAAGATTCATGGTTACATCACTTCCATCATCGGGACACTTGGGAATCAGTTCGGATGGTATCCTCATACTAATCTTTCCATCCTCCGGCAGCTGAAACACGCCATCTACATCACAAATAAAGCCCTGAGCTTCCATGGCTTTCATTACCCACTCTTCATTGTCATAGGTTCTATTATTCGACGAATTGATGCTTTGGAAAAGACCATAATCCCCTTGAGTATAAAAAAGCCTCTTCTTGTCAAATCCCGTTCTTTGGAACTGATGATCCACGTTGGTGGTTATTACGAAATAATCTTTTCCGTCAACTAACTTCAATAACGAACTGTATACTCCCCTGGGCGCATCCATATAGCGGTTAATATATATATTCCTTGCCCAGAATGCCCATGAAATCTCAGGCTTCAGGCGCATTACATAGAATCCCCCGGAATACATATCGTGAAAATTGTACCTTTTCTCAAAATCAAAGAAATATTTCTCAAACCTTTCACCACTATATGTAAACCCTGCGGAAGTTGAAAGCCCGGCTCCGGCACCAATTACAATAGCATCTGCACTGTCTATTTCTTGCTTCAAAGCTGCAATGCGTTCAGCATCTCCCCTGTCATCCTCTGTCATTCTACCACTGAATTGTCTCACTCTATACATACCTCTTTGAATTGTCTCACTGTAGCCGTTAGGCATATTATTTGTTAACATATAAACCATCTCCTTGCAAAAAAGACTCCGGTTGTATGCCGGAGTCCTTCATCTTAAGATTCCTTTTCTAAAAGCTCGTGAATATTCCTTCCAACTGGGCAGTTTGGATTGGGCGATTCATGGAATCGAAACAAATCGCCATTTTCCACAGGTTCCTCTAGCCACATTGATTAATTCGGCATTCTTCAGTTGCGTACTATCCTTCTGTAAATATCCAGATCCTCGTCCTTAAACACATTAAAGATTACCCTTATATCGTAGTTTGTATCAGAAAGCCATCTTGTAACTGTATCTACGGCAATCTCCGCAGCCCTCTCATTGGGAAAACGAAATACTCCTGTGGATATACAACAAAAGGCTACACTTCTTAGATTATTATCCTTACACATATTAAGTGTATTGATATAGCAATCTGCCAGGTCCTGCTCAAGATTGGGCGTTAACTCGTAGCTTACAATCGGACCTACGATGTGAATTACCTTTTTCGCAGGAAGATTATATGCATCCGTTAGCATAGGTACTGCCGTGGGCTGTTCGTAGTCAGCTCCAAATCTCTCCCTTAGCTGATTCATCTTGCGGTTACATTCTGCTCTTAACTGAACTCCGGCAAATGTATGAATACAATTGTCAATACAACTATGCATTGGAACAAAACACCCCAACATCTGAGAATTGGCGGCGTTTACAATTGCGTCTACTTTAAGCCTAGTTATATCTCCCTGCCAAATCGAAATTCCATCCCTGATTACAGGAATGTTGTTAAGCTCAACTATTCCATTTTCCTTGATTCGTTCTGTCAGATATTCATCTTGAAGCCTTATTACTTCATCAGATATTCCCCTTGGCATTCTGACATTCATAAGGCTTCGAAGCAGTCGCCTCTTGCCCTCAATGTCTCGTGGCGTCTTAACATTGCTGTATTCATTGGAGTCCTTCTTGAATTCTTCAACCAATAAGTCAAGTCTCTCTTCTTGTATTGACATAGCATTCCCCCTAATAATCCATATAGTCTTCAGTCAGGCTGTTACGCCTTAATTGTCTTCACAAAGAAGAGAAAGTAAAAACACTTACGCTTTTACATCTTGCTGTACCACACTAATTATTCCATCCCAATCTAGTTCTGCAAGAAGCGACTCTATCTTAGAAACCTTCTCTTTGTCTTCTGCTTCTAATTTATACTCTCTAAGGTCACATATGATAGACTCCATTAACCCGTAGTCCATTGACATACATATATCAACCATAGCGTTATATGCTTCTTCTAATTCTGCTCTATCAATCTTAGGACGTGAGTCGTATTCTTTTTCTGACTCACTTAGCTTAGCGTCCAGGTCACGATACATCTTCAGTAACTTATCCGTATTATTATTAATAAACTCTATATCTTCTTCGTTACCAGCGGCCTCTAATTCCTTCGCCAACTCAGACAACTCTTTCGCCCCGATTATTCTTGCAGAACTCTTAAGTGCATGAACCTTAACAGTATACGAAGATATGTCCTTATTATCGTACAGCTCTTCTATCTCATGAGCTTTATCTATTGCTGTTACATGAAACACTCTAAGAACTGATAAATATCCTTCTATAGAACCACTATTCTTAATTCCTTCATCAGTATCTATCTCTTCTATACTGTTAAGCCAATCAGGAAGATTAGGATTATCAAGTGAATCTACTCCAGAAGTAACATCTTCGTCTCTATAGCCTTCATCACCTAGCACTTCCATTTTATCATCAGGCAGATAATGTGCTAACATCTTCTCAAGTCTCATACCTTCCACTGGCTTAGATAGATAATCTTCGAATCCGGCATCAATATACATCTCTCTTGCTCCTGATATAGCATTAGCAGTAAGCGCAATAGCTGGCGTATCTTTATTAATATCTATTTCGCGCATGTGCTTTAATGTCTCTATTCCATCCATATCAGGCATCATATGATCTATGAACATAACGTCATAGTGATTCTTCTTAGCAAGAACAAGTCCATCTTTACCAGACATTGCACTATCAATCTGAACCAAAGTCTTCTTAAGAAAACTCTCCATAACAGTATGATTCATCTCCGTATCATCAACAATTAGAATCTTAGCGGATGGTGCATGGAAAAGTTCATGATACTTCTCATTGTCACCACTTATCTCTTCTAACCTCTTAGCATAATCTCCTATCTCATCCCAGGATACAACTTCCTGACAAATATCGAAATGAAAAACTGAGCCTTCACCATACACACTTTCTACTCCCAGAGACGTACCCATTAATTCGAGGAGCTGTCTTGTTATACTCATACCAAGACCTGTCCCCTCAATTGTTCTATTACGTCTCTCTTCTATTCGTCTATATGGCGCAAACAACTTCTCCATATCTTCCGGTTTCATTCCTATGCCCGTATCTTCTACAGAGAATGAAAGAAAGATATTATCATCATCCTTTTTCTTGTAATCAACTGAAAATGTAACTGTACCTTTCTCAGTGTATTTTACAGCGTTAGTAAGAAGATTCATTACACATTGACGAATTCGAATCTCATCTCCCACAAGAAGATATGGTATGTTCTCATTAACTTTAACTTTGAAATCAAGTCCCTTGTTAATAGCTCTATCTTTGATCATTCCTACAAGATCGTTTATGATGGAAGATAGACCATATTGCACCGGGATTATCTCCATCTTGCCTTCTTCTACCTTAGACAAATCAAGTATGTCATTAATGATTGAAAGAAGCGTCTTACCTGCAGACATAATATCTCTCGCATAGCCTTGTGTTGTATTCTCTTTCGTCTCTCTTAGAATCATCTCATCCATTCCAAGCACTGCATTAATTGGTGTTCTAATCTCATGAGACATGTTGGCAAGGAATGCCGTCTTCGCATCGTTAGCTCTCTTGGTTTCGTTGGCATACTCCACAAGATCCGAACTCATTGCCTGAGTAAATCTTGATAATCTCTCTGTAAGAGGAAATATCTTTTTCTTTTGAGGTTTGGGCACTTCTATATCCATGGGTTTTGCATTATCATCTATAGCTCCTTCACGAAAAACAGCAGCAACAATCGTGCTATTTAAGAATTCACCTCTACCATGATGATAGTAAATTTCTCCCGACGCATGACACTCTAAGGTGTCTGGAACAAAGCGCTTAAAACAAGCCGCTTCTAATGCAGCATCTTTTCTTAGAACGATAGACCGGTTACCACATACAAACAGCTCAATCGCCTGAGGCATAAACTCAGCGAGATTTCGCGTCTCTTTCTCAGTATTCTCGATTAACTCATCACGAATTGTATATGTAAATCTGATTTTATCATCTTGCCTTATAGAGCCTGGGAAAATAATTTCCCCATCCTCAGTACAGTCATATGGCGTCCTTCCAATCAAAAGACCTTTTCTTTCCAACGCAATTGGAAATTCACATGTATTAAGCGTCAAATACTCATCAAATCCAATACCCAGGTATTTTCTATAGATATCTTCTGGTTTTGTGCCATCAATAAGCTTAATCATTGTTGTAGCAGGAAACTGGCAATTATCCGACAGCTCTACTGACATAGCTTTACCTATAGGCTCCCAGCCAAATATGCATTTCGCATCAACATATAAATCTTTCCCTGAAAAAAGAAGGAATGCTGCTCCATTTTCTATATGCTTCTTTTTGTCAAAAATATACGCCGGTTCATTTCTGTCTAACGCAGAAATATAATACATATCAGCAAGAGTACCAAAAAATGGCACGTCATCAAATCCATCGGCAACACCTTCAAGGAATTCTGATATGTTAAAAGACAATCCTACTAAAGATACATTTACACCTTTCAAATCCGGCGTATCTTTCATCTTTCTTCTAATATCTACAAGCACATCATCTTGACTCATCTCATTGTAGTCGTAAAGAATCTGTGTGACTTCAGCATTTTCAAACATGAAAAAAGACAAGCGAATAAGCGGCCTATCATCAAATTCTACAACATCCTGTGTATCTTCAGGATATCGCAGTGCATGAACAGATACACCAGTAAGAATTGCATCAGGAAAAGCCTCACATATAGGGCGTATCATATCACACGTCTCACCATAAGAAAGAGCAAAAGCAAGCACCTTAAGCGATACTGTGTATGACATATTCTCGGTAATTCTATTCATATCGCCAACTACTTTTATTGCTTCTTCTTTCGAAACAATTTCATACGTCTTCTGTCTCATGTCGCTCCTCCCATACAAAACCTTCTTTATTAACCATAACTAATTCTTAGAATATATAATCTATGATAATTCTATGCGACGATTTTGTCTAGTTAATAATCAGTAGCCTCATACATCTTAATCACTTCTTCCTCGTATCGTATAATAAGAGTTTGGGTGCTGAGGACATATGTTAACAAATAAGCCTCGGCACCCAAACTTTTTTTCTATAAAGACTTTGCAAAGTCTCTTACTTCATTTAGTTTTTCTTCTGATTTATTCTCATCACCATTTGCTGTAATAATTCCTACAGGTTCAATTCCGGAATATGCCATATAACCTTTAAATTGAGCAATAGCAGAATCATATACTCCAGGTGACCCTGATGACAGAAGAAGTGCAGCTTTCGTAGCCTTTGCAGGCTTTCCTATACAATATACTCTCTGGATTGCCGCTTCCATCTGCGCTGTCATCGTAAAGTAATAAATTGGCGATGCAAAAACGACCATATCTGCTTCTTTATATGCTGGAAGAATCTTCTCAAGATCATCTTTCTGAACACAATTGCCATTTCCTTGTGTGTGACAATACTCACAACCTAGGCATCCAGCAATTTTCATTTTGCCAACATGATACACATCTACTTCATGTCCTGCCTCTTTTGCCCCCTCGCAAAATGCATCTACTAATGCTGCTGTGTTCTGTAATTTGGGACTACCGTTAAATACTGCAATTTTCATGAAAAACCTCCTTCATATAAATACCTACTCTATAGTTTATATTTTTTCATAGACTGTCTTATGATGTCAATAGGATTTTCCCCTCTTCGAAAAAATCATCAGCACAAAATAGGCGGCTGTTATCACGCCGGAAATTATATAACTAATTCCCCATGGCAAACCAATTCCTATTTGCGCACTAAGAATATAACATGACACGATATACATATAGAATGCCCCCGGAATCAGCGCCATAATATAGGGCATATTGTTAATCTTCATATATGTCGCAATAACTGTGAAACCAAACAAAGCAATTGTCTCATTTGCCCATGAAAAATATCTCCACAGAATATTAAAGCCTTCTGGATTACTCTTAGCCCACGCTAAAAGCGCGGCAACGACTGCAAAAATACATAAAGCAAGAATCAAAATCTTCTTCTTGTCTTTATTGTCAAAATGTAGTGCATCACTGATGATTAAGCGAAGCGACCTAAGAGAAGTGTCTCCCGTTGTTATAGGCAGAATTATAACGCCTATTATAGCTATCATTCCACCAACGCTTCCCAACATATCCTTAGCGATAATCCCAACTACCTGGGTCACAGATTCTCTAATGGTGGTAGCATCGGTAATGGCAAGCTCCATTGCTCCTATGCCTGCGGCTGCCCATACCATGGCAATAAAGCCTTCTACAATCATCATATTATAGAAAACTTCTCTGCCATCTTTCTCGTGAGTTACTGTACGAGAAACGAGAGTAACCTGCGGTGCATGAAAACCGGACACCAATCCGCAGGTAACTGTAACAAAGAAAATCGGTATAAAATGATCCTGGTAGGGATATCCCGCATTTGCCATATCCCACAACTCTACGAGGGGATAGCCTTTTAAAAACAGTCCGATAAAAATCCCAACTGTTGACAACAATAGTATTGCACCTAAAACAGGATAAAACTTGCCTATTATCTTGTCGATTGGAATAAGTGTAGCCAATATGTAATAGACAAATATTGCTCCGTATACAATCCATACAGCCGGATTACTTGTAGAGCTCTCCTGATTAAGTATATGCGTTACGAATAAATCTCCCGGCATATAGACAAACACCGCTCCCACAAGTAATAGTGATATACACAAAAATACGTTGTAGAACACATATATATGCTTCCCCAAAAATCTACGCACAAGCCCCGGCATCTGGTCTCCGTTATTCCTAATAGATATCATCCCTGTCATATAATCGCTAAATGCTCCGCCAATCACACAGCCTATAGGTATAGTTATGAATGCAATCGGTCCAAACAGTGCGCCCTGCAAGGGTCCTAAGATAGGTCCCGTTCCTGCTATATTAAGAAGCTCTATCAGGCAGTTTTTCTTTTTCTTGATGGGGACAAAATCCATGTTGTCCCTTTTAGCTACGGCAGGTGTTGTGGCGTCTGTGGGCGCAATTATTTTCTCACTAACTCTGCCGTATATTATTCCTCCCACAAGTAGTACTGCAAGTCCTATCAAAAATGTAATCATATTACTCCTTACGTCCTCATCTGTACAAAATACTCCTGTGTAATTATAGCGTGACTTTTGGACATGTCAAGTATTCACAAATCCTGTTTTGCTTATTTATCCATCGTCGTGGAATGTGTCGACTTTGAGAATTAACGCAGGGTAGTTCCGTCTTTAAATGCTTCTCCGACTCTGCCATTAACTTTATAATAACCATGAGTATACGGGTCAAATGCAATTGCCTCGATAGAATCAATATCCACCTTGCCATCCTTCATATTAGATTCTTCCACAGATGTACGCAAAACTTTTCCGATAACACCAAGACCTGTATCATCACTCTGATACTCAATGAACTCACACTCTAAAGCAATAGGGAATTCATCAATAATCGGCGCATCTACCAGCTCCGACTTAGTAAAAGACATTCCGCTCTTGGCAAACTTATCCTTTTGGTTATTGCCACTTACAACGCCAAAGTAATCAGCCTGCTTAACATGCTTTGCATCTGCAATGTGAACTACGAATCCCTTTCTTGCCTTGATATTCTCAACAGTCTTGTGTGTCTCTGTAAGGTTCAGAGCCACTCTGCTTCGATCCAGCATAGTTCCCCAAGCCGCATTCATCACATCAACACTTCCATCTTCATTGAATGTGGATACCATTAGTACCGGCATGGGAAAAATTGCCTCTGTTGTCTTAATCTCTTTTTTCATTTATATTATCTCCTTTACAATTATTAATATATTTTGCCCGGTGTTGCAGCGGATATCTACAACGTAAGTATCAATATCTGTGAAGCAATTACCACAGCTATCAATGCAATCGGGTAAGTTGATGCATAGGCTGAAGCCACGTCGGCGCTTTTACAGATATTGATTAATGTTCCAAGCGCCGGTGTAGATGTCATACCACCCGTTATAGCTCCTAAGTTGTTAAGCAGCGGCAGCTTCATAACAAATTTGGCAAATATGAATCCCACCACCATAGGAACAATCGTCATGATAACTCCGTAGATGAAATATATGGGCTTGAAATTCTGAACGAAGCTGACACCACCAGGAACGCCGGCACCTATTAAGAATAGCATTAAGCCAAGTTCCCTGAACACTTCTAAGATTTTTGTATTAACCTTTAACGATATGGGCCCGATATGTCCAAAGTGACCGAATATTAATGACACAAGTAGTGCGCCTCCAGTAGTAGTAAGTGCGAAGCATGTGCCATCAAAGCCATTAGAAGTAAGTGGTATCCGAATAGCTCCCACAAATATTCCTATAACCGATGTAATTCCGAATACAAAGAGACCATAGCTATCTATAGTAAATGTCTTTCTCTCTTTCTTTGCCTTGGATGCCGAAAATGCCGGTGTCGAGGTTAAAGCACCTGATAGAATTCCCACAAGCATAGAGACAAAATAATCGTGGTCTGGTTCACCACCGATTCCGATGTAATAGCAAGCCACACAAGAAAGGGCACCAAATGCTACTACTATTATGCCAAGGAGGAAGTATGACTTGAAATATCTCTTCATATTAGAGAAAAAATTGGGCTCGCCGTTCCGAGGCTGACTCCTTTAATCGTTATACGTCCAAGCAGATAACCAATCATTATAATCAGAGACACTATAAGGATAAAGTAAGTCACTCCTGTAACATATACTAGCTCATAAAGTTTTTCCAACATGTTATTCTCTCCTGCATAATTCATATAAGGAAAGTATATCAGAATACCATGTTGAAGTGCAAATTCGGTCCCTGAAGGCAGAAATACATATATGACGGATACCCTGCATATAATAGTATCCGCCATACAAAAAGCAATTACATGTTCTCAGTAAAGAACTTCTCTAATTTATCAAACGGAATATAATCCTTATCACCACCGTCATAAAGATCGGTATGTACGGCATCGGGAATGATCATAAGCTCTTTATTTTCAGCATATTTGCTTTCCTTTGTCATTGCCTCAAAAGCGTCTTTCGAGAAGTAACAGGAATGAGCCTTCTCACCGTGAATCAAAAGAACGGCACTTCTGATCTCATTGCTGTACTTAAGGATCGGCTGATTCATGAAGGATTCGCACCCGATCACATTCCATCCGCCGTTGGAGTTGAGGCTCCTTGCGTGATATCCACGGTCAGTTTTGTAATAATCGTAATAATCCTTTACAAAAAACGGCGCATCCGCAGGAAGAGGATCTACCACGCCTCCACCCAATTTATACTCACCCGCCTTCAAATCTTCGAGCCTCTGGGCACACATAGCCTTTTTCTTCTCGTAGCGGGCATCTTCACTGTCTTCCGAATCAAAATATCCTTTAGCATTCACCCTGGTCATATCATACATGGTGGAAGCAACCGTAGCTTTGATTCTTGTATCAAGCGCCGCTGTATTGACGGCCATGCCGCCCCAGCCACAGATGCCGATGATGCCAATCCGATCAGGATTGGCCTTATCGCAAAGAGACAGGAAGTCTACAGCCGCCATAAAATCCTCGGTATTGATATCCGGCGAAGCCATATACCGTACATTGCCACCGCTCTCACCCGTGAAAGAAGGATCAAAAGCTATAGTAAGAAATCCTCTTTCGGCCATCGTCTGAGCATAGAGACCGCTGCACTGTTCTTTAACCGCTCCAAATGGACCGCAGACCGCAATAGCTGGAAGTCTGCCGTTCGCACCCTTCGGTGTATACATATCCGCAGCAAGGGTAATTCCATAGCGGTTTACAAATGTCACCTTGCTGTGTTCTACCTTCTCACTCTTAGGGAATGTCTTATCCCACTCTGTTACCAGGTTCAATTCTTCTTTCCTGATCATTTCAAATACCTCCGTTTTCATTGTCTGCCTGCTTCATTTCTTTTTCCATCCGGCGTATCAGAAGATCCAGGCAATCGATCTTCCTTCCGCTTTCGTGCAGCTCATCCATGAGCACACACCTGTTTTTTCTCATCATATGAATTGCATTTTTCATACTGCCGTTTTCATACATGCGGATGATCTCACTGACATCTGAAACACTGCATCCGCCTTACTGATGAGGGAATACTTCTTCGGAACCGCGCTGAAGATCTTGTACTCATGGCAGACAAGATAGAGCAGGAATTCGTATCTATGGATGATATAACAGGCGGTGAGCTATATTTAGGGCTGGCAGAGTCCTATCAGATCAAGTTCCTGGCACAGAACATCCGTGAATTCAAGAAGCTTTATCCGAACCTCCATTACCACATCACAAGCGGAGACACCGAGCAGATTGCAGACAAACTGGATAAAGGGCTTCTTGACTTTTTGGTTCTTGCAGAGCTGCCCGACAGCCACAGATATGAATATATCGAATTTCCTGAAAGTGACATATGGGGGCTTATAGTTCCTGCAGACGATCCTCTTTCAGCGAAAAAACAAATCCGCATAAAAGATCTGAAGAACATTCCCCTGTTCTGCTCTGACCAGGCATGGAATAACGATATAAAGAAATGGGCAGGAAACGACTTTTCTGATTTATGTCTTGAAGGATCCTTCAGACTGGCTTACAACGGTTCCATTTTTGCAAGGGAAGGTCTCGGGTATCTGCTGACCTTTGATAAACTGGTAGATACCTCAACTGAAAGCGGCCTCGTATTCATCCCCTTATATCCAAGACTCGAAACCCGTCTGTATATAGCATGGAACAGACATCAGGCATTTACACCTATTGCGGAACGCTTTTTGAATCTTCTTAAATCATCCTTTGAAATCAAATCGAATAATTAAAAAAAGACCGTCAAACGGTCTTAAAAATCTAACTGCATTTTCCACATTTGCTACAACCATTGCAGGTAAGTCTCATTCCACAATTCATGCAACGTTCCCCGTAATATGGCTTATACAATCTTTCTTCCGGTATGGGATAGCCCCAGTCATCCGTAAGATTCCACTCTATCTGCCTTCCCTCAAAGCTTAGGCCCGACTTGTATGCCTGCTGCGTCTGTACACTGCCTTCAAGCTTATAAGTCTTGCCATCTTTTACAAATCTGCGACCGGTACCACAGAACACAAAAGTCACATTATATTCCACACACTCATCATGCAAAGACTTTACCCATTCATAATGACAAGGGCGTGCGCCTCCGTAATTCTCTCCGTCGCAAAGCACCTGTTCTATCTGACCTTCCGATAGGTACTGCCTGATACTTACGGGTCCGATATAAGGCGCACACATAATTCCCTTATGCTTAAAGGGAAGTTCAAGGAGTATGGGGATTCGTTCATCAGCTCGTCGCTGGTTCTCGCAGGTTACATTGAACATAATATTATCCCAGCCATCTCCCCAGCCGGCAGGCAGATGGTCTGCCACACGCTCCGGTCTCTTAGTCAGTAAAAAGAATTTCACATCCGGTCTTCTATGCATAATCTCCCACGCTTCATCTCTCCACTCATCTGCTTCCTCCAGGAAAAAATCGGAGGTCATACATACTCTTATCATCTCACCGCTTTTTACCTTGTATGTGCCGTCGCGGAATTTTGACAGGGGATACTTAAAGCCCGCTTTCGTTCTGTATATATCAGAGCCCTTCTTGTCATGAAGGGAATCCAGATAGAACATATAACAGTTCTGACAGCCCTCGCTACACTTTACACAGCCATGCCAGGGATTCCATATATCGTGCATTAATCTGTCCTCCGACTAATTGATGTGTCCGGTGAGGCTTTTCATAAAAGGTGCGTTACAAATCCTACAAGCATTGTCACACTCCATATTTCTTAAGGTTCACTCTGCCACCTATCACCTCAACACCTTCTGCTTCAAGCAGCTTTGCCTGCGCTCCAACACCTCCAAAGGCAAACCCTCCGGAAAGCTCTCCTTTGGCATTTACCACTCGAAAGCATGGAATATTCTCCGGGTCGGGATTCTTGTGAAGCGCATTTCCCACAGCCCTTGCCATCTTCCTATCACCTGCTGCCTCCGCCACCTGCGCATAAGTAGCAACATGTCCGTATGGAATCTGCTTCACCGCCTCATAGATTCTCTTCGACGGACTATCCGATATCAGATCGTAACTCTCTGCAATCATCAACTTGATGTCATCCTCCGGAATCGTACCATCTAAAATAATGGTGTTCCAATGCTCCTTGTTCTGATGGTAGCCGGGGATAACAGATGCGTAAATATCTCTCCAAAACAAGGCTTTTTCCGGGTCAACCTTCACATTTAGATTGATATAACCATCACGTTCATATGTCCAAAGAAAGGCTTTCTTATTCCGCTTATATCTGACAAGCTGCCAGTTGGTATCCTTGAACGGCGCATCCTGATATGTGTCCGGAAGGGACAGTCCATAGGTAAGCGCCTCATCTCGCGTTAACATAAAGCGTCCTTCCAGAGTTCTTCCTTAAACCCGGGGATAACTGTACTATCAGTCACCAGTAAAGGTCTCTTCACCAGCATACCGTCCGATGATAGAATCTTAAATATCTCATCTTCACTCATGTCCGGCAGTTTCCTGGGCAGCTCCATCTGTCGATACAACTGTCCGCTGGTGTTGAATAATCTCTTTAGTGGCAGGCCGCTCTTCTTGTGAAGCTCCCGCAGCGTCTTTTCGTCCGGATTATCTCCTTTAATATCGATTATAGTATGTTCAACTTTATTATCCTCCAACCATTTTAATGCCTTCTTACAGGTTGAACATTTTGAGTAGCAATATACTTTAACCATGGTTTTTATCCTTTCATTTGTTATTGAGGAATATGTGAGAGAGTATGTGCAATTATTACGCTTGGCAACATAATTATAGCACATATTGACAGTTCTTTTCTTGACTTTTGGAACTCTATCGAAAGTATGACAATGTACCCGTCCCCTTGTCACAAGAAAGTATTTTTCCCTTTCTATGAGCTTCTAATTATGTACATTTTGACACCTCCTCCTTAAAAATGGGTATAAAATAGAAGGTATATTTCAACCTTCTAATTCATAAAACAGGACTGTTTTCAGACATGCCCATGTCTTTGTCGTTATTTATGACACTTAGCTTTATGATTTGCTAATGTTGTACCTGCTTTACTCTTTGCTGGTTTTGAAGATGACTTCGATGCAAGAGTTTTGCCAGCTTTTCCGACTTTTCCACCGTGGTGTACTGCCATAGCATTTTACCTCCTTTGCATAATCTCCTTGCAAATGGTGGCACCCTTTGGTATCATTATTTTTGCTAAGAATAACGTTGAAGGGGTAACCTTTCACAAGGGAATAGTCAGAGCTTAAGCTCTGGCTTTTTTTATGTTATAAACATTTCTGTTTTAACACGCTAATTTTTTATGAATATACACCTTTAATCCCTCCTCAGATTTGAGATTAAAATCCTGCGATATCGACTTAAAATAATTTCTAATAGCCTCTTTTGTAATAAGTTCATTTGTATACCCACAAACATTGTTATCATCATAAGCATCAGCCCATGGTGCTTCTTTATGAGTAATCCTTTCTAATGTTTTTCCACTATACATTCCAAATGAGTTAAGAACCATATCTATTACCTTCTTCTCCTCATCTGAAAGCATCTGAAATCTATCTCTGAAAATTACAAATCTTTTATCTTCAATAGGATTGTATTTAAAGCCTTTAAACATATTATACACTTCTTCATACACCGGACCATGTAACCAAGCTTGACAATCCTCACCAAATAGTGGTCTGTCATAATTGACCATAAAAATGCCCTGAATATAGTAAAGAATCTTCTGTAAAGCAAGTGGAGTTATCTCTCCTGTCTTTTCAAAAATATACGAAATTGTAATAAGCATCTTCTCTGATACAGAATCTACAAGTTCTTTCAGTTTCATTGCTGCTTTCCATGACTTTTTGAATGCAGTATCACCTACTTTTGCTTTGTTCTCCTCAAGGCAATCCATCATAAAATCAGCATCATACAACGCCTTTCGGATAATATTAGAGTATTCAACTGATGGATACTGTCCCTGAAGATATCTAGTAATAGTAATTTCTCCAAATCCTAAAGCCAAGGATAAAGGAGCTTTACCTATATTATAAACCTCCATTAACGTATTAATATCCTCGACTGACACAAGATTTTCTAATTTCCTGTACTGTTCATCAATTAATCTAGCATTACTATCCATTAACCCAGATAAATTAACTTCCTCACCACATTCCTCGCATACCGCTTTTAATACATTAAAGGTATATTCCTTTCCTTTAATGCAATGTGTACAATGTTCTCTTCTGATCTCATATCCTGTTTCTTTTCTGCACTCTATACAAAACTGTGTTCTCTCCTTTGCCATGTCATTGTCCTCCCTTTTCTCCTTATTCTATTTTCCTTATTTTCCTGTTCTTACTTAAACTTATAAGTTAACGGATATTCCTGCTTGTGGAAAGATATTACAATTACATAAAGGTTAGTCAGCTTATTAAACTTGATATACAATGCGACTGTTTCCTCACTACCTCCTTGTTTAGGTAATAGCGATACTTCCTTGCCAAATATATAAAGAATCTCCTCTAGATGTTGCGGATGGTCATTCTGTACCGCATCAGAAAAGTCATCAACCTCCAAATCCAATAGTATTTCCCTACATCGTGCTTCTGAAAAAATGTAATCTATATATAAACTCTGATTTTTTGCTCTGGGCGATATCTGATAACGCCCATCATTTACAGATTTTTTTACATCACTTAGATAGTCTCTTATTTCATCTCTAGTTATTTCCAAATAATCCCTCTCCTTTCATGATAGACTTTTTATATATTACTATCATTTTACTTGAATGATAGAATTTTGTCAATATCCTATCACTGCCTTTTTAAAAATCTTTGTTTTACCTTTTATATATCGTATAATCTGTGACAATGTACCCGTCCCCTTGTCATTTTGATAACATTTTAAGGACAAATATTCAAGATATTGTTGCGTTTTTAGGACGAAAAATGTGCTCGCCTTTGCTTTTATCGGATATATACTCATGGTTTTCCTTCACTTCTTAGTGTTCCTTCGTATTGAAAGCCTGCTTTTTCCTGCTCTCTACATGAAACTATGTTGTGCGCAAAAAGCCCGACAAACATACGGATAATCATTGCTAAACATTGCAAGAACATTACTAAAAAAGCACTTTCTAAAATTTAATTGTTCTAGAAAGCGCATATTACTTATTTATATATTTTTATTCATAGTGGTCTCTAATCACATTGTTTTATTCCGTTCTTATCTTTACTCTTTTTCCTGAGAAGGCTATCCCGAATTTTATAATCTGAGTTACACCCTCCTCACACATTTCAGTATCGTAGCCTTTGTCGTCTATCTGATCAAGCGCTTCTGCGGATAAGGCATCCAGTTCCTCGTCACTCAGATCCTTATCCCACTTCAGTTCCATGATCATCCCCGGGTATTTATTTTCCCTCGGGAACAAGCTGATATCATATCGTCCGTCGCCGGACTCTCTGTTAGATCTGATCCGATACTGATTATCCATCAAAGCGATAAGCCCGAGAACAAGCCCATGATAAAAGCCCTCCGCTCCGGCATCGTAGAAGCTGATACTCTTCTTTAAATATTCTCCTATTCCGTCCTGCAGTTTCTTTGTATCCTGTGCATAAAGACTCTCAGCAATCTTATTGGCTGTAGCTCTCCCCATTGCGCCGATCTGCATCAGATGTGACAGAATCTCACTCTTATATACTGCCGCTATCTCACGGTTCGGTATCGAAACCTCGCACAGCCACGCTCCATCACCTTGCAGTTCTTTCTTCGGAGTTTTCAGATATCCTGCCACCAGAAGCAGACTGTAGATATTTGCAGGATCTTCCGTAAGTGATCTGTACACCACATTCTGATCAATCCTGGCAATAACACGTTCGCCCTGAAGAAGAGAATACAGTTTCTCAGTGATATCATCCGTTGCCACCTTCAGTACATCTTCCAGTACTTCGTT
>DFLF01000009.1:160942-214309 GCA_002373675.1 Pseudobutyrivibrio sp. UBA3626 | reverse complement strand
GAGAAATTCCTCCTACTCGATTGTTTGTCAACTAGAAAATGTCCACACTAGCTAGCGAATAGGGGGGCGGTAACATTAGCGTATTATATAGGGACATCCATTAATACTGCCGGAAAGAAATAAAAATTATGTATGACAATAGCGGATCAAACCCCATTGAGTACTTAATGTTGTATGATGTGATTTTGAGATTTGCCAGACACAGACTTTGGAATTTTCCGACTATTGACTTTGGGATTTCTTGATGATATATTTTGGAATATACTAGATTGGAGATTCGAAATGATTAAGAGAGAAGCAAGTGAGACTTTAAAACGTTTATCAGAGCAGTTTCCCGTTGTTGCTATAACCGGTCCTAGAAAGAGCGGAAAGACAACGCTAGCCTTGCCGGTAGAATTGGAATGATAACATTGCTTTCGTTATCCATTTTAGAATTGAAAGCAGATGGGACTTTATCAAACGAACCATATGATTATACTTTTAATGGTTTCTACCCACCATTTTACGATGATGAAAAGAACTTTGTCAGAGATGATGGGATGGAGAATTATATAGACACATATATGGATATTGATGTTAAGGACTATATTAATCTCTCAAATGTAAATCCATTTCGAAAATACATAGATCTTCGAGCAGACAATACAAAGGGAAAGGTTTATTATCTAGGGGATATTTCTTGTGACATAAATGGAATAGAATATGTATCGTGGACTAATTGGGGAGAAAGAAATTAGGATTAAGTATGACAATAGCGGATAGGATATTTGAAAGATTAAAACAGTTAGACATGTCTCAGAAGCAATTTTCTGAGGAGACAGGCATATCACAAAGCACAATAAGTGAATGGAAGAGCAAGCGCACAAATCCTGTATCTGAGAAGATTATGATTATATGTAAGGTTATTCGTGTCCCCTCTCCGAGAGGCTACTTAGAGGCACTGCGTGACATGTAGAAAGAATTGCATAATAACTAATTCGTATAAATGAAATAATTGAAAAATATGAAAACTGTTCTTGTATTATTATCTTTTTAGTGTTATTCTTTATGTAAGATAAAGTGTAGATGAATAGGTTTTAGTTTTTTATATATAACTAATTTATATTGTATTAGGAGAAATGTATATGATTACTGAAAAAAATTCTAATGATGAGACTATAAGAATTGATACAATTCATATGTTAGATAAATTAAACAATTATCAATTAGAGACGGTTCAGGCAATTATTAGAGACATTATTGCGCGCACAGATGATTATTTATCAATTGATTCTGAAGATAATTCTGATATAGTTGATAGAAGAAAAAAAATATTTGGAAGCTTAAAAGGGAAAATAAAAATTGCGGATGATTTTAATGACACACCTGATTGTTTTAAGGAGTACGTATGAGATATTTGTTAGATACATGCACTTTTCTCTATTATCTTGAAGGAAGCAATAAACTATCAAGTGAAGCTTTAAGCGTCATTGAAAGTGATAATTTGATTTTTTTAAGTCAAACTAGTTTGTGGGAAATTGCCATAAAGAAAACGATTAATAAATTGGATATTACTGAAATGACATCTGATCTTGAGAGGATTTGCAATGATGGTGGAATTGGTATCATTCCTATTAAGAATCGATACTTTGATAAGATTCAAAGTTTGCCATTTCTTCATAGTGACCCATTTGATAGATTGATTATTGCAACTGCTATTGAAGAAGATTTATCTATAATAACAGATGATAGTATTATAAAAAAATATGATGAAGTTAAAGTGTTATATTAGTTTTCTTATAGTGAGAATAGGGTTCATACCCCATTGAAGGGAGAGTATTTGAGGCCACAAATTTTATCTAAAACAGAAAAGGTGGCAGGAGATATAGACCATACATATAGGAACCGCCATTAAGAATGCCGGAAAGAAATAAGGATTAAGTATGACAATAGCGGATAGGATATTTGAAAGATTAAAACAGTTAGACATGTCTCAAAAGCAGTTTTCTGAGGAGACAGGCATATCACAAAGCACAATTAGTGAATGGAAGAGCAAGCGCACAAATCCTACATCTGAGAAGATTATGATTATATGTAAGGTTATTCGTGTCACCCCTGAGTGGCTACTTTCTGGGATTGAGAATACTGGGGACAGAGGCAATGAATTACAGTGGTATGTTATAGATAAAAACACAGAGATAGGCTCAGTTGTTAAAGCCTTTAATGAAATGGACCAGAGAACAAGAGATCGCTTGTTGGGTTATTTAGAGGCATTGCGTGACATAAAGTGAAATTTTTGCATCATAGTTCAGCTGCTTCAGAATATACTTAATCTTTCTCTGCAATCATCTTTAATTCCTCCCATGTGGTGGCTTTGAATAGCCTTGCCCATTCGTCAATATGCCATTTCTTGCCTTCTTTAGTTGCAAGCCTTATTATCGGTAGCTTACACACTTTATACTATTCTTTCTTTTTGTGTTCACATAGATAACCAATATTTATTTGAGTTTTTCTTTTAGCTTTTTATTTTCAGCTTGGAGGTGTTCGATTAGATTCTGCTGTTCTGACAATTTAGCATCCTTTTCAGCAAGTTGCTCCTTGTGTGAGATAGCGTCTTCTTTGGCTCTTTCTTTTAGCTCCTTAATCTGCTTCTGCACATACTGTTCATGAAATATTGCTTCCTGTCTTGCTTCACACATAGCTCTTATTGTTTCATCAGAGTTCTGTACATATATGGAATTGGCAGCTTCTGAATATACTTTATCTTTTTCTGCAATCATCTTTAATTCCTCCCATGTAGTAGCCTTGAATAGTCTTGCCCATTCATCTATGTGCCATTTCTTATCTTCTTTAGTTGCAAGCTTTATCTGATTTAATGATAACACGCTAAGACGAAATTTGCTATTATAAATTTTTCCTGTTTCAACATTCTGTAACATATATGTGCTGTAGAATTCTAATTCATCAGGGAATAAATCATAATCTAAGAATCCAATATGTGTTACAGGTATTGCAGAATTATAATCTTCTCCCTTTTGTACGTTGTCAAATGTCCTACACAGGTAGCATAGAGACCGGTTTGTCCAGTTACTGTAATTAGTTACCTGCATTTCAAGATTAATAATACTGTTGTCATTTAGCATCACCTTAACATCCAAGATAAAGTCCTTATCGTCGATATGCTTTCCAAGCTCTATGGGATTAACTATTTCCACGCTTTTGATGTCGCTAAGCGGAACATGCATCATAGAACTTATTAATTCTTTAAGCACGTTGTTGTTTGACTGCAATACCATACGGAACATATAGTCGTTGGTCATGCAGTAGTCAATTTTCCCTGTGGCATTTCGCCATTCTTCATTATTAAGTTGTTCGTTTTTTGCCATAAGCAAAACCTCCTTGTAAAGTATTAATATTAATTATTCCTATGGTATTGGGAATAGCATAAGCGACAGCCTATGCACGAATCAGACTGATTCGATAGAAGTATTATAACAGATTATTTATGGAATACAATCGAACAAATTATTAAATTTTTATAAAGCTTTATTAATAAATTATTAAGAGAATGATATTTAATACTGCTTATTTATCCCGCCTAAGTTGTAATTTCTTCATATATGTCTTAGAATCATTATCGATTTGTCTTAGAATCATTATCGATTTCTCTTGACATTTCCACCATTTGTCGCTATACTTACATAAGTGCAAATGTTTATTACCCAGTCAGTTGGTATGCACAATTTACAACTGGAGGGAGGGTTGAAGATATGTCAAGTGTAGTAGTAAAAGAAGGCGAATCGCTAGATAGCGCACTTCGTCGTTTTAAAAGAAATTGCGCTAAGGCTGGTATCCAACAAGAGATACGTAAGAGAGAGCATTATGAGAAGCCTTCTGTAAAGCGTAAGAAGAAGTCAGAAGCTGCAAGAAAGCGCAAATATAATTAGACTATTATGCACCACTATATGTGGTGCATATTTTATGTTATGTCGTAAGAGGGGACCCACATTACATGTGGGGAGATTTCTTACGACTAGGCGACAATTCGCGAAGCGAATTGTTGGTTTTATAAGGGATTTTGATGTTTATGAAACGAGTATTCTTAATTGTGTTAGATTCAGTAGGTATGGGCAAAGCCCTAGATGCTAAGGATTTTGGTGACGAAGGTGCCAATACGCTTTTGTCATGTTCTAAAAGTCCGTATTTTGCTATGCCTAATATGAGAAATCTTGGATATTTTAATATTGAAGGAATGGAGTTGGATCTTACTGGAGAAAATTCACTAGGTGAAGAGAAATCCAAAGCTAATAGCAAAGCTGATAGCTTCAAAGGCGCTGTTTGCAGACTTAGAGAAGCATCTGCTGGTAAAGATACTACTATAGGTCATTGGGAGATTGCAGGAATCAATTCAGATAAACCACTTCCCACTTATCCTAATGGATTTCCAGATGATATTATAAGAGACATTAAGGGAATAACTTGTCGTGGCGTTCTTTGTAACAAGCCATATTCGGGAACTGAAGTAATTAATGATTACGGCGATGAGCATATGAGAACAGGCGACTTGATTGTATATACAAGTGCAGATTCTGTACTACAGATTGCTGCCCATGAGGATAAAGTTCCTGTAGATAAATTGTATTCTTACTGTGAGAAAGTTCGTGAACTTCTTCAAGGTGAGCATGGTGTAGGACGTGTTATAGCACGACCCTTTATTGGGACATCTGGTAAATACGTAAGAACGAGTAATCGTCATGATTTCTCTATAAAACCCCCTAAGAATACAATGCTTGACAAATTACAGGATAAAGGTTATGAGACTCTTGCTGTTGGTAAGATATTTGATATATTTGCAGGACAAGGTATATCAGATTATGTAAGAACAACAAGCAATGAAGATGGAATCAACAAGACACTTGAGATGATGGATAGAGAATTTGAAGGTCTTTGTTTTATCAATCTGGTGGATTATGATATGATATACGGTCATCGAAGAGACAGAGACGGTTACGCCAAGGCTCTTTCCTATTTTGACGAGAGACTTCCTGAGATTCTTGGCAAAATGCAAGATGAAGATATACTCATGATAACAGCCGACCATGGCTGTGACCCGGATTTCAAAGGAACTGATCATACAAGAGAATGTGTTCCGTTTCTAATGTATGGAAACCCAATCCCTAGTAATACTAACTTAGGTACTAAGGATTCATTTACTTATGTTGCTGATACGGTACTGGAATACTTTGATATAGTATGAGATGCTATACTCTAAGTATATATGTATTTATAACATTAATGCGAGCTTAGAATATGTTAGTGATTGATTTAGAGAGAGAAATTTTGGGCAAGGATGCCCAAAATAGTGACAACTGAGCCTGGATGGCGAATTTGTCACGGTTCTTGTCATAAATATAAAAAAGAGTGTAATAATCAATCACTTACATATTCTTAGCGAAGAATTATCAGGTATAAATACATATATATTTAGAGGATAGCTTATGATACAAACAAGGAGATAATATGTCAGATTTAAAAGAAGAGATAACTAAGAGAAGAACATTTGCAATAATATCCCATCCCGATGCTGGTAAGACTACTCTAACTGAGAAGTTCTTACTATATGGTGGTGCAATTAATCTTGCCGGTTCCGTTAAGGGTAAAGCTACGGCAAGACACGCTGTATCAGACTGGATGGAGATTGAGAAGGAGAGAGGTATCTCTGTAACTTCATCAGTTCTTCAATTTAATTATGACGGATATTGCATCAACATTCTAGATACCCCGGGGCATCAGGATTTTTCAGAGGATACATATCGTACCCTTATGGCTGCAGATTCTGCTGTTATGGTAATTGATGCTTCAAAAGGTGTGGAGGCACAGACAAGAAAGCTATTCAAAGTATGTGCCATGAGACATATACCTATATTTACATTTATTAATAAAATGGATAGAGATGCCAATGATACATTCGAGCTTCTTGACGATATAGAAAAGGAACTTGGACTTCCTACGTGTCCCATTAATTGGCCAATAGGCTCCGGCAAGGAATTTAAGGGTGTGTACGAGAGAAGTTCTTCTATGATTACTACTTTTTCAGATACCATGAAGGGAACCAAGGAGGGTGTATCTAAGGTAATATCTGTTGATGAAGCGGCAGTATCAGGAGAGATTAGTATAGAGCAAAAGGAGCAGTTGTTAGAAGAGATAGAGCTTCTCGACGGAGCTTCAGAGGAATTCGATATTGACAAGGTTAGTAAAGGAGAATTGTCACCCGTATTCTTCGGTTCGGCATTAACGAATTTTGGTGTGGAGATATTCTTAAAGCATTTCTTGGAGATGACATCATCACCTCTTCCAAGAATGTCTGATAAAGGTGTTATAGACCCTTTCTCAGAAGACTTCAGTGCCTTCGTATTCAAGATACAGGCCAATATGAATAAGGCTCACAGAGACAGAATAGCATTTATGAGAATATGCTCTGGAAGATTTGATGCCAATATGGAGGTTACACATATTCAGGGAGACAAGAAGATGCGTCTGTCACAGCCACAGCAGATGATGGCGTCTGACAGAAAAATCGTAGATGAAGCTTATGCAGGAGATATTATCGGAGTATTCGACCCGGGGATTTTTGCTATTGGTGATACGATAAGTAATTCCAGGGAGAAATTCCAATTTGAAGGAATTCCCACATTTGCACCGGAACATTTTGCCAGAGTAAGACAGGTTGATACTATGAAGCGTAAGCAGTTCATGAAGGGCATTAACCAGATTGCCCAGGAAGGTGCAATTCAGATATTCCAGGAGTTCAATACGGGAATGGAAGTGATTATTGTCGGTGTTGTAGGTGTTCTTCAATTCGATGTATTGAAATACCGTCTTAACAACGAGTACAATGTGGAGATTAAGATGGAGAATCTCCCTTACGAATATATAAGATGGATTGTAAATGATGATATTGACGTTGAATCAATCAATGGAACAAGTGATATGAAGAAGGTTAAGGACTTGAAGGGAAGACCTTTACTTTTATTTGCTAAGGAATGGTCTATTCAGATGACACTTGACAGAAATGAAGGATTAGAGCTAGCTGAATTCAGCAAAAACTAGGCTCAAAATATTAAAAAATACCGACAACTTAAAAAATTACAGATTATGTAAAGAAGTTGTCAACATCATGGATTACAATTCTTCAAGATTGCAGGATTGGCGTTACTTCCATTCGGCTCACGAATTGTTAAAAAGTAAAGTGACAGATATTAAAACCAAATATAAAATGTAAGACCACACCTTTCTATTTAGATAAGGAGTGGTCATTTTTTTTAATAAATAAAACATATAAAAAACACACATTAATTCTCGCGAGTGGTATAATTATTGTGAAATAAATACACAATTATTCTCGCGTGTGGCATATTAGCGTAAAATAAAAGCAAAGGAGGGTTAAACTATGAATAAACTATATCTTATAACAGGTGCAACTGGACATGTTGGAACTATACTTACTAATGAGCTGTTAAAGAGAAATGAGAAAATACGTGCTTTGGTAATTGACGGACAGGAGAATGACCTTCCTGAGGAGGTTGAAGCCGTAATAGGTGATATTACTGATAGAGATTCGCTGAAAGCGTTTTTCGATACTGACGGATATGATAAGGTTACGCTAATCCACTTGGCTGCTATGGTTAGTATAGCCAGCAAAAACAGCCCTACGCTGTATGATGTCAATGTTAATGGTACTGAAAATGTTATGGAATTGGCGTTAGAATCATCAGTTGACAGGGTTATATATATAAGCTCTGTTCACGCCATTCCCGAAAAGCCAAAGGGAAAGGTTATAACTGAAGTCAATTCCTTTAATCCGACCTCAGTTCATGGAGATTATGCCAAAACAAAAGCAATGGCAGCGCAAATAGCCCTTGATTATTCGAAAAGGGGACTTAATGTCAGCGTTATTCATCCATCAGGTGTAATAGGCCCTGGGGACAGATACCACAAGAACCATATGATTAGAACAATTAGAGCAATTAAATCCGGCCTTATTACAATGGGGATTAAGGGAGGATATGACTTTGTGGATTCCAGAGACGTTGCTGAAGGTATCCTTGAATGTGAAGAAAACGGTAAGCCGGGAGAATGCTATATTTTGAACGGTCATTATATCAGCATCCTTGATATTGTCAATATAGTACGTGAAAATGCGGGCAAAAGACTTACACGTTTTGAGGTGCCTTTTTTCTTGGCAAAGGCTTTTGCTCCTTTGGCTGAGAAGCTTACAACTCTCTTCTCAAGAAAGGCGCCTATTTTTACGCCGTATTCTGTATATACACTTCAGTCTAACAGCATATTCTCTCATGAAAAAGCCTTGAGAGACTTTGGTTATCGTCCAAGAAGTATTGCGGAGACAGTAATAGCATCACTATGATTATAATACTTAGTCACTCGCTTCTTTGCTATGCATTAGTCACTCGCTTCTTTGCTATGCAATCATTGCATTTTACTATACTTTTATATATAATATAGGAGTTGAGGATTACTAAAACTTTCAATGATACATGGAGGATAATACGATGGATATTAGATTTGAGAAAGCAACAACACTTAAAGAAAAACCGGATTTTCATGGAAATCTGGGCTTTGGAAAATATATGACAGATTATATGTATGTCTGTGACTGGGATGTTGATAAGGGGTGGCATGATGCGAGAATAACGCCGCTTAAGCCAATTGAGATTGAGCCACAATGTGTTGTTCTTCATTATGCTCAAGAGACATTCGAAGGTCTTAAGGCATATAGAAGAGCTGATGGTAAGATTCAACTTTTCAGACCTGAGATGAATGCCAAGAGAATGATTAAGTCTAATGAGAGACTTTGTATGCCGGCATTTCCTGAAGAGGACTTTGTACAGGCCGTTGAAGAATTAGTTAAGGTTGAGAAGGATTGGGTTCCTGATGCAGAGGATACATCTCTTTATATTCGTCCATTTATGTTTGCTACTGAAGCATCTCTGGGTGTACACATGGCAACAAGCTATAAGTTTATCGTTATCTGCTGTCCTGTTGGTGCATATTATCCTACAGGACTAGATCCTGTTAAGATTCTTGTTGAAGATGAACTTGTTCGTGCTGTTAAGGGTGGAACTGGATTTACAAAATGTGGTGGTAACTATGCCGGTTCTATCTTAGGTCAGGTAAAGGCTGAGAAGCAGGGCTATACACAGGTTCTATGGCTTGACGGTGAAGAGAAGAAGTATGTTGAAGAAGTTGGTACAATGAACATTATGTTCAAGATTGACGGTGAGATATATACAGCTCCAATCGAAGGAACAGTTCTTCCTGGTGTAACTCGTGATTCTATGATTACAATTCTTAAGGATTGGGGATACAAAGTTCATGAAGAAAAGGTTGCTATTGATACAATCATGAAGGCTGGACATGATGGAACATTAGAAGAAGTATTTGGTACAGGTACAGCAGCTGTAATTTCTCCGGTTGGAGAGCTTAAGTACAAGGATGATGTAGTTGTCATCAATGACTCTAAGACTGGCGAACTGACTCAGAAATTATATGACACACTTACAGGAATTCAATGGGGTAAGATAGAGGATAAGTACAACTGGACTGTTGAATTATAATTATTAAGGAGATTATACATGTTAGAGCTTAAGAATATCTCTTATGAAGTTAGTGATGAGATAGATGATTCTAAGGAAATTTTAAGAGACATTTCTCTTACAATAGATGAACATTTCGTCGTTATAACGGGGCCTAATGGTGGGGGTAAGTCTACCCTTGCCAAGATTATTGCAGGAATTATTAAGCCTACGAGTGGCAGGATTATTCTTGATGGCACAGATATTACTGACATGTCAATTACAGAGAGAGCTAATGCAGGAATTTCATTTGCATTTCAACAACCTGTCCATTTTAAGGGACTTACTGTTAAGGACTTGATTTGTCTTGCTGCTGGTAAGAACCTGAGTATCAATGAAGTGTGTGATTTGCTTTCAGAAGTTGGACTGTGTGCGAGAGACTATGTTGATAGAGAACTTAATGGAAGACTATCAGGTGGTGAGCTTAAGCGAATTGAGATTGCAATGGTTAGAGCAAGGGGAACGAAGATGTCAATATTTGATGAACCGGAAGCTGGAATTGACCTTTGGAGTTTCAAGAGCTTAATCCATGTATTTGAGAAAATGCGTGACGCAATAGATGGCACAATTCTAATCATTTCTCATCAGGAGAGAATCTTAAATATTGCTGACAAGATTATAGTTCTAGCTGACGGTAATCTAATGCACTATGGCTCTAAGGATGAAGTCCTCCCTAAACTTCTCGGCACAGCTAACGCTTCTAAACCATGCAAACCCCTAGAGGAAGCGTTGGACTAATGAAATAACTATTATTAAGTAGTCTGTTATATGGATACATTATATGTAATACTATTTTTTAGTGATTATATATTTATATATTTTTAAATAGATTAACTCAAGCGCTAGTATATGTTAGTAATTGCTCAACGAAAGAAATTCGTGACATGGATGTCACGAATAGGTGCGAACCGTCTGGATGACGGATTTCGCACTGGTTCTTGACAGAATTTCAGAGTATTATTTGTGACAATTACTTACATATACTAAGCGAAGAGTTACTATTGAAAATATATAATATATATAATTACTAGATATATACTAGTTCTACATAGAAAGGTACAAATATGGATGCAATACAGAAGAATATATTAAAAGAAGTTGCTGACCTTCACGGAGTTCCAGAAGGAGCATACAATATAAGAACTAATGGTAAGCTTGATAGCCGTAATACGACTGCCAATATTGACATTGTATCTAAGGATGACAAAGATGGAATTGATATTATCATCAAGCCGGGAACGGTTAATGAGAGTGTTCATATTCCGGTTGTACTAAGTGAGAGCGGCTTGCAGGAATGCGTATACAACGACTTTTTTATCGGCGAGGGAGCAGATGTTACAATTGTTGCCGGTTGCGGTATTCATAACTGTGGTGTTGATACATCTAAGCATGCTGGTATTCACACATTTTACCTTGAGAAAAATGCCAAGGTTAAGTATGTGGAGAAGCATTATGGCGAGGGTGACGGCAATGGCGAGAATGTAATGAATCCAGAGACAATATGTTACCTTGAGGAAGGTGCATCTATGATTATGGAATCTGCGCAGATAAAGGGAATAGATTCTACTGATAGAGTGACTAAGGGCTTTCTTAAGAAGGACGCTTATTTCGAGGTTAAGGAAAGCATTATGACACATGGCAAGCAGCATGCTAAGACTAATTTTGTGGTAGAACTTAATGGAGAGAATTCTTCGACAAATGTTATATCTCGTTCTGTTGCAAGAGATAATTCCATGCAGGAATTCTTCTCAACTATTGAAGGCAATAATGCATGTTCTGGACATAGTGAATGTGATGCCATAATTATGGATGATGCTACTGTAAATGCTGCTCCTGCGCTAAATGCTAATAATATTGACGCAAGTCTTATTCATGAGGCGGCAATTGGTAAGATTGCAGGTGAACAGTTAATCAAACTTATGACTCTTGGTCTTACTGAGGAAGAGGCTGAAGAACAGATTATTAATGGATTTTTAAAATAGTTCTTGTTTTTTATAAAATGATGTAGTATATTATTTAACACGCAATGCGTGTGCCAAGATATATTGTGTGATTTGAATTTATGACGTAACTTTAGACGAATAAATCTTTAGGAGGTATTTATGAGAAGATTTAGGAAGTTTTTGGTTGCGTTTTTTTGTGCGCTGATTTTGTCGATTGTTGGTATGGGGCATTTTAATCTGGGTATGAACGAAGTTGAAGCTAATAATTCATACTATAATATAAGCTTTAATCCTTGTTATGGTATGTATCAGGCAGACTTTCATGGAACATCGAAAGATATGCTTGGATTTTGCCTTCTTGATCTTTATTTTAATTATGGTGGAGGAGGAATCATAAGCTTAAATGATGATATTTTGGCAACATCCCATTTAGACATTTCAGATGGTCGTTTTGTAATTTTAGGCAATGGTCATAGTTTTATTTATAGTGGTCCATCTTATATATTTGTTGCGCTTGATAATATGGTTAAGGTTAGTGGAAATGCTGATGTGTCATTTCAGGGTGTGACATTTAATGGACAGGGATTTTGCTATAGTTCATTGGGGTTACCAGGTTCTATACTTGAACTTGTAAGTGGTAATCCTACTTTAACCCTTAGTGAATGTATAGTATGTAACTCTAAGAATATGACGGCGTTTGATAGAAGTAAACCCTTAGGTGGAGGTACAGGAATCAACGCATGGTATGGCACTCTTAATTGTACTGATACAGCATTTTATAATATTTCAGGTGCCTGTATTTATGAAAGTGAAGGTGGTAATCCATACAGTAATGGAAGATGTAATGTGACCCTTAATAATTGCTCATCACATGATGTGTCATCATTATTTTCATCTGGGGAGTCGGTAGGATGTTCTCATTCTCTTACAATTAATGGTGGCGACTTTCATTGTGGAGGCGATAGTGAATATGTTACATATAGCCTGGCAATAGATTTTGGAAATGTAACTACTGATAATACATATGCATCTATTAATAATGCAGATATATATTGTGACGGAGGCATGACAATTGCTAATAAAGGGGAGATGTCGATTCTGAGTAGCGATATTAGTGCCAAGTATCTTTTTGCTGCAGTTGTTAATAACAATAAAATGAAGATTAATGATAGTAAGCTTCATGATTCTGGTGTTGGAATATATAATAATGCCTCCCTTAATATTTATAGTGGTAGTATATATAATAATAGCGGCTATGGCATTTTTAATGATGGTGAAGTTGTTCAGTCTGGTGGAAATATTCATTCTAATGGAGGAGATACTCCTGAAGGTAAGATTGGAGGAGTATTCCAGAATGGAACGTATAATATTAAAGACAGGGCAAGAATAGGATCTAATAATAGTGTATTATTGATAGGGAGCCATGTAATTGATGTGGATTATAAATACATGGATATGCATTATAAATCCACTCTTAATAACTATTCACCAATTGTTATTACGTTAGAATTTAATGAGAGATTTATTGGTCGCAAATTGGTAAATGTAATTAATGGTTCAGAGAGTTATGCTGATAGATATAATTCTCTCTTTGTGCTTGGTTTTACTAATGTGATGTACAATAATGACAGGTCAGGCTTTAATGGAGTCAAGAATTCTGCGTCAATAAGACCTGGTAGCAGTATTTATAATTGTGAGTTGAATTCTTTGTATCTATCTGGGCGATATTTCTTATATTATGACAACTCTTTTGATGGATTTAATAAGACTAGAGTTGTGTACAATAGAGCATATGATGAATTCTATTGGTTAGAGAATGCCAATATAGATTTTTCGACTATAAGTTATGATGTGATATGTTCTGACAAGCCTGTTACAAATTCCTTTATTTTAGAATCATTTGTTATAGATGATAAATCTTATCCAATTATTAATACTCATTTTACAGATAGGCAGATGTGGGACAATAATCGGACATGCAAAGGTGTATTCTGTGTAAGGTTCAACATGAATTTTGATGGTAACGGTGGTAAGACGAGTGATAATAGAACCGGAATAATTGAATATAGTATTGATAATTCCTTTGTATTCCCGGAATATGTATTTATGCATGATAGCGTAGAAGGGGTAAGGAATAGTCTTATTAATAATCATAGTGTGACGCAGGAATTCGATTATTCTCAGCAAGGGTGGAATACCAGGAGAGATGCAACATATAGAGACGTCGATACAATAAGAAAAAATACCAGTATTTCTAATATTGCACCTGACCTGACTATGTATTTACTGTCTTTTCTTGAAGAAGATAAGGCAATAATAAAAGACGAATTTGCCACTATAGAATTCTATGCTGTATGGGATGAATATCCGGTGATTGATAATATTGACATTGCAATCCCTATAGAGGATATATCTAAGGTTGATGAGGGATATATAATAGATAAGGCTAAAGTTGTATCGCGCGATAGAGAAGATGGTGATAATGTATTAATCGGGATTGAAGGTTTTGATGGAGAGGAATTATCAAGGTTAGACGTTGCAGAAGGTATAACACTTAACATATCATCCATTGATTCAGTGGGAAATGTATCATATAAACCCATAACAATTCGAATATCATCTACTAAACCCATTACAAGGCGAACCACAATACGTTATTTTGATATGGACTATATAGACAGTATAGAAGAAGAGGGGGGACTTATGGATAATTCTAAATGGTTTAATCTTTTAAAGTAGACACACAAACACATGTTTGCTATAATGGTATGTAACTTACGATTTATGAGAGGATAATTATGTCATTACAATTTGTAGTTGGAAGTTCCGGTACAGGAAAGTCAACAATGATTTATAACAAGATAATTGAAGAGTCAATTGCTAATCCTAAGAGGAATTATATAATAATTGTTCCTGAACAATTTACACTTCTTACCCAGAAGGAATTAGTGCGACTTCATCCTAATCACGTCATAATGAATATTGATGTGCTTAGTTTTAACCGTCTTGCGTACAGAGTGTTTGATGAACTCGGAATAGAGACCTTAGATGTATTAGAAGAGACAGGCAAGAATCTTCTTATTCGTAAGATTGCAATGGACAAGATGGACGAACTTAGTGTTCTTTCTGCTAATATCAATAAGACTGGATATATATCAGAGATTAAATCATTTATATCAGAACTGTCACAATACAATATTTCTGCAGATGATTTTTCTTCACTTTTATCTGAAGGGGATTTTAATAAATCATTTATGAAGAAAGCTAGCGACATAGCTATTATATACAAGGCTTATGAAGAATTTATTAAGGATAGATATATTACGGCAGAAGGACTCCTTGTACGATTAAATGAAGTGATTTCAGATTCTAAATTCCTTAGTAATAGTGAATTTGTATTTGACGGATTTACAGGTTTTACACCACTTCAGAATGAACTTCTTAAGACAATTCTAAAAAGGGCTTATAAGTCATATGTGGTAGTGACGATGGATGGAGCGCAGCCGCTCTATGGCGAAATCAAAGAATATGAATTGTTCGCTATGAGTAAGAAGATGATATCTAAGACCAGGAGAATATGCGAATTAATAAATGTTGATATCGAAGATGAACCCATTATATGTGATAAGAATTATAGATTTAAAGAAGATGGATACATTGGCTTCATTGAGAAGCATTTATTTAGAGTCGGTGTAAGAGAGAAGTATGATGGCTCATCTTCTGTAGATAAGTTGTCTATTCATTGTCTTCCTAATCCGAGACTTGAGATTGAATATGTTGCATGTAAGATAGCAGAGGATGTTCGAAGAGGGAATGGCAAGTACAAAGATATTGCCATTTGTGTTGCTAATCTTTCTGATTATAAGGATTATTTTGAAAGTATATTTGACAGGTATAATATACCTTTCTATCTTGACGCTAGTAAGACCATGGTTTTTCATCCTTTAATAGAATTTGTAAGAAGTGCATTTCTTGTGGTTGATACTAATTTTTCTTATGAATCCGTCATACAGTTTTTGAGATGTAACCTTACAGATATTACAATAGAAGAGATTGACGTATTAGATAATTATCTTAGCGCAACTAAAGTCAGGGGAGTTAAGGCGTATAAGAATGATTTTGCATATGAACCGGATAGGTTCAAAGGACAGTTACATTATATTAATGACATAAGGAAGAGATTTGCTGATTCACTAATAGAATTCTATGACTCAGTTAAGTCAGAAAGTAGCGCTAAAGCCATATCGGAATCTCTATATAAACTGTTTAATGATTATAATGTGGAGTCTAAGATAGAAGATAAAGTAATAGAATACAGAGAAGCCAATAATGAAATCAAAGCAGCTGAGTATTCACAGATTTATAAGATAATGATTTCTATTATTGACAAAATCGTAACACTTCTTGGTGATGAAATCATTTCTTCTCGTGATTACATTGATATTATGATGTCTGCGTGCGAGGGAGCTAAGATTACAACAATACCAGCATCTGACGATTCTGTTGTTATAGGTGATCTGGAACGTACAAGATATGATAAGCCCAAGGCAATGTACATCTTAGGTGTTAACGATGGTACAATACCTGCTAATTATAGTAGTACTGGTATTATATCGCAGACTGAACGAGTGGCACTTAAGAAAGCACTTGAGAAAAAGGATTCATACATAGCGCCTACTGATAGAGAGAAGTCATTTATGCAAAGATTCTATATATATATGATTCTTACCAAGGCAAGTGATAAATTATGTATTACGTATTCAGCAAGTGATAGTGAGGCTAATGCTTTAAACAGGTCATACATGATAGATGAATTATTAGATATGTTCTCAGATGTTAAGGTGGATGTAGTATCAGATATTTCACCAGAAGATTATCTTGTTACAGTTGATTCATCCAAGAGATATGTATCATCTGCCCTTAGACATTTTGTACATGATAAGTGTATCTATACAATAGAATCTGATATGGATATAGATGATATGGATGACTTTATAGCAGCCCTTGGACTTATAGATTGTAATAAGGACTTTGATGATTATAACAGTATATTAGATGGGGCGTTTTATTATCATAACAAAGAGACCATAGATTCCCTGCTATATAATAAGCTTGTGGATGGCGATAATCCTGTTGGTAGTGTTTCCAGATTAGAGACTTATAGGAAATGCGCATATAATTATTTCCTTAATTATTGTCTTGGTATTAAAGAACAGGAGAAAGGCAAACTTCAAAATGTAGATTATGGAAGTATATACCATGATATATTAGAAGATTTTTCTAATAGATTAAAGGACGAAGGAATTAGATGGAAAGCTCTTGATGATAATAAGAGAGAGGAATTATTAGATAAATCCTGTGATAAGGTATACAAAGAATTTAATAGAATTGAGCTCCTTGATACTATTCGTGATAAGTATACTCTTCATAAGATTAAAGCAACGGTAGGAAAGACTATTGAAGCCTTGGTTGAACAGGCAAAGCATAGTAAGTTCGAGCCCTACAAATTCGAAGTTCAATTAAGCGAAATAGCAAAGCCGTCTGATCTGAGAATCACTCTTGAAGATGGAAGAGAGATGATGCTTCAAGGAAGGATAGACAGGATAGATACATTTGAAGATGATGACACAGTATATGTCAAAATAATTGATTACAAATCGGGCAATACAGATCTTGACTATACGCAAATCTATAATGGATTGCAGCTCCAGCTTATATATTATCTTGATGTATCTGTTAGAGGAATGTCTAATGCCACCACAAAGAATGTGAAGCCTGCAGCAATGTTCTATTACAAGGTGAAAGATCCTATTGTAGAATATGTCGACGATTCGATTGAGGAAGCAATTAAAAAGGATATGGTTCCTAAGGGGTTGTTCTTTGAAGAAGAAGATTTAGATAAAGTCGAAGAATATGTTAATAGCAAGGATTATAATCCTGATAAAAAATATTCTATTCTGAAGAATCTTAAGACGGATATTGCTAAAGCATTAGACGATAAATGTGAAGCTGGAGAGAAGTCATTATATGCACCATATGCACTTACGAAGAATGGTTATTTTAACAGTAACAGCTCAAAGTGCTGTTCTATAAATGACATTAACAAATTAGAAGGTCATGTGCATAAAGTCATGAAGCAACTTGGAAGTGATATGTATTCTGGCAAAATTGATTCTTCACCTGTTAAAGATATTGGATGTAATTATTGCCCTTATGGCTCTATATGTGAATTCGATATTAGACAACCTGGATATAATTATTCTGAATATGTAAAGCTTGATGGTAATAAAAAGAAAGATGATATTTACAGACTGATTAATAATTAGTATTAAGGAGTATACTTAGATGCCTGAATGGACTATAGATCAACAAAAGGTTATTGATGAAAAAGGTAATAATATATTAGTTTCTGCTGCAGCCGGTTCAGGTAAGACAGCAGTTCTAGTTGAGCGTATCATTAATAAGATTGTTAATTATAATGTAGAAGTTGATAGTTTGCTTGTTGTTACATTTACTAATGCAGCGGCTAAAGAAATGAAAGAACGTATTAGAAAAGCGCTAGATAAAGAGATTGTTAAGAATCCCAAGTCAGAGTTTCTTATTAGACAAAACACCCTCATAGCTAATGCTAATATTTCTACAATTGACAGCTTTTGCGGTAGACTTGTAAGAGATAATTATAATGATATTGGAATTGATCCATCATTTAGAATATGCGATAGCAGTGAGGAATCTATTTTCTTTAATGATGCAATAGATAAGGTGTTAGATAATAATTTCGCAAGTGAAGATAATGAATCATTTATGAAACTTATTAATCTATACACTTCAACATCTGATTATTCAGTCATTACAGATGTTATTAAGAATCTTAGTCAGAAAGCATATGCATATCCTTGGCCTAAAGAGTGGCTTAATAGGATAAAAGAGCCATATATCTCTCGTGATGATTGCTCTTTAAATGACATATCCTGGATTAGGGAAATGCATGAATATTATATTAGAGAGTTTTCTTCTATAAAAGAAGAATTATCAAATTACATAAACAGTTACTCTGAGAGATTTGCATTTGACAAAAAGGGAACTAATTATGTCAAAATCAACATAGAGAAAAAAATATCAGATATTGATTTAATGATTAACACATCTAATATAGAAGAATTATATTCATGTTTATCAGACATCAAAAAAATGGGAGAAGGTGAAAAGTCAGTAAAGAAGTCATTTGAATCTGATAATGAAAGCGATGAAATAGAAGAACTTTGGATTCTATATCAAAGCATTGCCAGGATGTATAATGATATGCTTGATAAAATAGTAAAGAACAAAGCAGATGATATATTAGAGGAATGTAAATATGTATCAGAATATGCTCTGCAGCTTATTTCTTTAACTGAACAGACCATGGATGCATTTGACGAAATAAAAAGTGATAATAATGCATATACATTTAACGACATTGAAAGATTTGCTCTTAACGTTTTGATTAATCCGGATACTAAAGAGATGACTGATATAGCAAAAGAAATAAGAGATACATATACTGAGGTTATGATTGATGAATATCAGGATAGTAATGATTTACAGGAGAAGATATTGTCTACTTTATCCAATGGTTCTAATATGTTCATGGTTGGAGATGTTAAACAAAGTATATATGGATTTAGAAATGCTAATCCCGAGATTTTCGTTGATAAATGCGATACTTTTACAAGGGAAAATGACAAAGGTATTCTTATTAATCTTAAAAAGAATTTTAGAAGTAGAAGAGAAGTACTACAGGCGGTTAATGACGTGTTTGATAAAGTTATGACCAGGGATACATGCGGTATAGAATATGATGATAATGCCAAACTATACTTTGGCGCAGAAGAGATGTATTCTGATGATAAAGACTCTGATGTAGAGATACTTATTGCTGATGCTAACTATGGCAGAAGTGATAATTCGTCTGATAACTATAATGAGGATGACGAAGATAATAGCGAATTATACGACTCAGCCAGACAAATAGAAGCAGCTGTTGTAGCTCAGAGAATCCAGGAACTTTTTGATAGTGGTTATAAGGTTGCTACAAAGGACAAAGACGATAATGTGATTAATCGAGATTTAGAATATTCTGATATTGCAATTATTCTTAGAAGTGCAAATTCCACTGGACGAGAATACGAAGAAGCATTACTAAAGAATAACATACCATGCGTGTCGCCTAATACAAAGGGATACTTTGATACTGTGGAAGTAAAGGTTATTCTTTCATTTCTTGCTATAATAGATAATCCATGTAAAGATATTGAATTGGCAGCTGTTCTTCATAGCCCTATCTTTAATATCAGTAATGATATGTTGGCAAAGATTAATCTTTTCTCGAAAGAGATTAATAATAGTAGAACTAATGATTATTTGTACTATAAGATTTTAGAATATATTGAATTTTATAAAGATAAAGAAGAATCATCTAATGATAAAGAGTTTATAAGACTTGTTAATGCTATTAATCTTATTAAAGAACTTCGAGTTATTGCAAATGATACTACTATTCATGAAATGCTGGAGATGATTTATGAAAAGACATCATATCTTGATTATGTAACTTCTCTCTTTAATGGCAAGGTTAAGAGGGCTAATCTTCTTGCACTTATTGATAAAGCACTTGATTATGAGAAGACAAGATTTAAAGGAATATTTAGATTCTTAAAATATATAGATTCTATGGATGAATATAATCTGGATTTGGGTGAAGCATCAATTTCCAGTGAGAATGATAATGTAGTTAAGATTATTACAATGCATAAGAGTAAGGGACTGGAATTTCCGGTAGTATTTGTATGTGAACTTGGAAGTAAAATCTCTAATATGGATGCTTCTAATACGATACTTGTTCATAACAAATTAGGAATAGGTATGCAGCTTAGAAGAGAGATTAATGGCGATAGATATAAGAAGGATACTCAATATAAGAACTACATTAAGAAGACAATGTTAGTTGATAATGCGGGAGAAGAAGCAAGACTATTGTATGTTGCAATGACACGTGCCAAGGAAAAACTTATTCTTACAGCTGCTCTCAAAAATCCCTATGATACAATAAATAATTATTCTAAAGGGAATATTAATTTCAATAGAATGATTAAAGCAAGAAACAGGATGGAATGGATTATAAGAGGTATTGCAAGTGTAGATAATGTATGTCTTTCTTCAATGATAAAATATGTTAATCCTAAGGATACAATGATAAATGATATTGCAGAATTTACATATATAGAAGATAAGAAAGCTCAGTTTAACAATCTGCTTAATTCATATCCTAAAGAGTTAAGCGATAAGATTAGAGAGAGATTGTCATTTGTATATCCATACGCTATTAATGATAAGATTAAAAGTAAATATTCTGTATCCGAGATAAAGCATAATGCAATGGAAGAAGCTTTTAATGAGGAGAATAAAGAATCAATAATACCTGAATTTGTAGGCAGCAATACAAAGACCGAGGTTAATCGAGGAGCATTATATGGAACTGCAATGCATAGGGTATTAGAATGCTATGATTTTCTTAGTGGTGATTATAAAGACTCCCTTAAGTCTCAGATTGATAGTATGAGAAATTCCAATCTCATTAGTGAAGAACAATTAGAATTAATAAGCATAAATAAGTTGCAGACTTTTCTTGATTCAGATATTGCAAATCGTATGCATAATGCGGATTTGTCAGATGATTTGTGGGTGGAACAGCCATTTGTATTACAGGAAGAAGCAAAGAATCTTTTTAAAGATGTATCACCGGAACTTGACCCCATAATAGTACAGGGTATAATTGATGTCTTCTTTATAGAAGATGATGAGATAGTTCTTCTTGATTATAAAACAGATAATATAAACGAACCCCGTGAGTTAGTCCTTAGATATAAAGCTCAGATTGATTTATATGCCAAAGCTCTTGAAAAGTCTTTTGGGAAAAAAGTAAAAGAGAAAATTCTTTATTCATTTAGCTTAGAAAAAGCTGTCAACTTATAGAAAAATTGTATTGTATATTGTATGACTTTGATTTACAATTTATACTTAGTGAAAATGTGTTGATATATATTAAAGGAGTTATACATGAATAGGAAAAAGGGAATAGTATTAGCCCTTATTACTTTAATTATTACAATTTTTGTATCAGGATGTTCTATAGGTGATCTTCATATATATGCATCATCTACTAGTGGCCTGGGCAATGTCTTCAAAATTGGACCGCTTACATGTAGTAAGAAAGAGTTTAGAGTTTATCTTACTAATTACAAAAATCTCTATGGAACTTTTAATGATTCATCCCTTTGGGAAGATGGTGAAGATGAAGAATTAGAGGCAGGAATAAAGTCGGCAGTCTTAGATCATCTTACAAGAGTTTATAGTCTTAATTTATATGCAAGAGATAATGATATAGAACTTAACAAGACAGAAGAAGACAATTGCGCTAAGGCTGCTGAAGAGTATTACGAATCTCTTACAGATGCAGACAAAAGTTATATGGGTGCATCTGAATCTGATATTAATAAAATGTATAAGCGATATGCACTTGCCGAGAAAGTATATTATGGTCTTATGAATTCTGTGGATGAAGAAGTATCAGAAGATGAAGCGAGAATGATGGAAGCAGAAGTTATATTTACACCTAACAAAGCAGATGCAGATATGGTTTCGGCACAGCTTAAAGCAGGAGGTTCTTTTACAGCACTTGCACAGCAATATTCTAAGGCTGATAATATCAATGTTATATTTGGTAGAAATGAATATCCTAAAGAAGTAGATGCTGTTGTATTTAATCTGGAAAATGGTAAGACCTCCGATATGATTACTTGCGATGATGGTTACTATTTCTTTCGCTGTATTAACAAATATAATAAAGAATTATCAGAGCAAAATAAAGCAAATGTTATTGCTGAAAGAAAAGACAGACTGATACAGGATATGATTAAAGAACAGGAAGAAAAATACTATTCTCATTATAGTGAAAGCACATTAAAAAATCTTGTTATTAATAAAACTGATGAAGTAAAATCAGATTCTTTTTTTCAAGTGTTAAATAAATATGTTTCTTTTAAATAAAAAAATATGAGTGCAAATTAATTATGTAAATAGTTCAAAAAAATTTATAAAGTGAAACTTTTTTTGTTGTAATTTTTTTGCAAAACGTATTGATAAAAAACTGTTTTGTTATTATAATAACATTGTTTAGAAAAATGTCTGTTATGTATAACAAATATATTTTTGGAAGGAGAGTTTTTAAAATGGCAGAAGCAACAAAGAAAGTTAACGTTAAAGATGCTACAGCTAAGACTGCAGCAACAACAGCTACAGCAGCTAAGGCTACAACAACTAAGGCTACAACAACTAAGACAGCAGCTAAGGCAGCTACAGCTAAGAAAACTACAACAACTAAGAAAGCTACAACAGCTAAGAAGACAGCTGCTAAGAAGACAACAGCTAAGAAGACTACAACTAAGAAAGCTGCAACTAAGAAGGCAGCAGTAGTTGAGACACTTAATGTTCAATGGGATGGTAAGACATTCGAGAGCAACGATGTTGTTAAAAGATGTAAGGATGATTTCAAGAATGCTAACAAGAGAAAGGCTATTGATGAAATCAATGTTTACATTAACGTAAATGATAGTACTGCTTATTATGTAGTAAAGAGTGCTGGTGATGAATATCAAGGAAAAGTTGTTCTTTAATTTATAAACATTATTATTATGGAGATAGTTACATGTTTTGTAACTATCTCTTTTTTTAATATTTATTGCCCAAAATCCCCAATATAGTTTATAATGTATGTATTAGTGATATGGATGTATCAATACATTTTTTATGATATGTCTAAATATATATTTGGTGGTTTTTATGAATAGAAAATTTGGCTTGAAAAACAGGGTCCTGGCCAGAGATATTCTTGCTGGTATATTGACTCTTCTAATTATTCTTCTCTTTGCTTATCTTATATGGGGTGAAAGTGTTAAGAGACCGAATAATCAACCTGCTCTTGATAATGTAGAAAGTATTACTGAGTGGACTGCACTTAATATAAATGGTACAGATAAACAAGTTACAATTCCTAATTCCAAGGAATTACTGGGTAACAAAGTTGTTACAATTACTACCACGCTGGGAGAGGTTTCTGATGAATATAATTCTATGCTGGTTTGGAGTAAAGGTCAGAAAGTAGAAGTATTCTTTAATGATAACTTATGGTATGTATACGAACCTGAACAGGCTGATTCCTTTGGAGTGGATAGTACATATCTATATTTGTTTCTGCCACTTCCAGATAATGCTTCTAATTCCAAAGTTACAATAACATATTCTGCAATTTTAGATAGAGATGGTGGCAAGATTGGTGATGTTCTAATAGGTGATAAAGTATCTTGTCTTCTCTATGTTATTAAGATGAATCAGTTAGAATTATTCTTTGGAATGTTTGTAATGCTTCTTGGAATAATAGCACTTATTATATCTACTGTTCTTCATATTGTGTCTAAGAAAGAAGTAGATATGTATTATCTTGCATGTGCAGTTTTAATAATGGCCTTTTGGATTGTTGCAAATTGTACCGCAAGACAGTTCATATTCCCTAATGCATCGGTTATTAGAGATTGTGCGTATCTCGTCCTTCCTCTTATGCCAATGAGTTTTTCTTTGTATCTGGATAGAATACAGAAAGAAAGATATCATATTATTTATTTTGCTATTGAACTAATCTCTCTTGTTAATCTTATTGTGATTAGTATATTGAATTATACATTTGTTGCTGGATTTTCTAATACGAGAAGTGTCTCTCTTATAATGATTGTACTGACAATTATCGTTGTAATGGTTACTATTTGTTATGACCTTTTCAAGAGAAAAGACAGAACATATGAGGTTGTTGCGATAGGTATAGGGCTACTTGCTCTATGTGGAGTGATTCAGCTCGTAATGGAACAGATATTAATGCTTACTGTTATATCAGGAACATTTATGTCTGTAGGACTTATTATTCTTGTTATATGCGGTCTTCTTCAATCTGTTAGAAGAATTGCGAAAATGGATGATGACAGGGCAGTGGCTATTGAGCAGGTTGAATCTCTATCAAGATCTGCTATGGAGGCACTTGCCAAGACTGTTGATGCTAAGGATAGATATACATCAGGTCATTCAATGAGGGTGGCAAGAGTTGCGTGCCTAATTGCTAAAGAACTTGGCTGGGATGATGAGCAGATATTTGAACTTAGATTCCAGGGTATGATGCATGATATTGGTAAAATAGGTGTACCGGACACTGTACTTAACAAACCAGGTAAACTAAGTAGAATTGAATTTGAATTAATCCAGGCTCATACAACAGTTGGTAGTGATATTCTGAAGAATGTTACTTCAATTCCAGGAGTTGAACCTGCAGCCAGAAATCATCATGAAAGGTACGATGGTAATGGATATCCAGATCATTTAGCCGGGGAAGAAATCCCTTTAAATGCTAGAATAATTGGAATTGCAGATGCATATGATGCAATGAATTCTGATAGAATTTATAGAAAGGCACTTCCCAAGAGTAAAATTAGAGAAGAACTAATTAAGGGTAAAGGAACTCAATTTGATCCAGACATTATTGATGTTTTTATTAAGCTTCTTGATGAAGATAGAGTAGACGTCTTTATAAATGATGATTCTTTTGTTGACAGACATTCGCAAGATTATGACTCTACGGAGTTTGCAGCAGAATTAAAAGAGAATATAGAACAAGTTCTTGATAATCATGATTTAGAAGATGTGGAGCGTGTTAAGCTTGGAGAAGTAACAAGTGTGTTTAGACAGCTTAGAGATGAATACTCTGATAATTTTGTGGTTATAGTTTTCTCAGTTCGCCCTAGAGAAGGATATAATGTATCTGAAATTTATATGGCTAAGGCCCTTGATAGTATGGATATAGCAATTCAGAAATCAGTTAGAGAAACTGATATTAATATTAGATATAGTAAGACGCAGGTTATGGCAGTGCTTTTTGAAGCTAATCCTAACAGTATTAATTTTATTGTTCAAAGGATTCTGCTTGACTTCTATAAACTCTTTGATGCGAGTGCTCTTGATGTATCATACAAAGTTCTTGATATTGATGAGGAATATAAGATGGGAATAATAGTTACGGGAGAATAGAGTCACATATAATTAATAATAAAAATTCCCCGGCATTTAATGCCGGGGAATTTTTATATCAGACTAATCCGTTTTATTTAGCAAGTAACATCATTATCTTGTTACTTCGCTCAATGAACTTAGTCATTTCTTCTGGCGCAAGCGGAGCATTGGCTATACTTGCAAGGTCGTAAAGTTGCTGGCAGAACAAATCAACATTTTCGTTATCCTTGTTGTTAAGGATATATTCTACAAGTTCGTTATTAGCGTTAAGTACGAGAGTTGATGAACTTGGGAACATGTTAGGATCCATTCCATACATATTATACATTTTCATCATGTCCTGCATACGTCTGCTTTCTTCACTTACCGTAAGCATTGAAGCAACATCTTTATTCTTGAACTTTGTGACTTTGACATCAAGATTGTCATTAGATAATGCTTTCTTAAATATTTCCGTAAGAGCAGTAGTTGTCTCTTCTAGCTCCTTGTCATCTGTTTCTTCAACAAGAGAATCTGTAACATCAGCATCAATTCGAGCGAATTTATATGTCTCATTTCTTTGCTCAAGTTGTGAGATAAATGAAGTGTCAATGTTGTGGTCTAATATAACTGCTGTAAGTCCCTGTTCTTTGAACATTTTGATATATTGACCTTGTTGTTCTTTGTCGGTTACATAATATACTACTGTACGAGTATCCTCTGGCTCTTTGCTTTCGTCATCAGATTTATCGTTTGCATCTGATTTGTCATCATCAACAACTTCAGCTTCAACTTTGTTGCCATCTTCATCTGTTGCTTCCTCTTTTTCTTCCTTGACAAGAAGTTCAGGAAGAGTAACGTATTTGTCATCAATATCCTTAAATAGAATATAGTCGTTCATACGGTCGCAGAATTTCTCATCTTTTAAGCAACCGAACTTGATAAATGGACTGATGTCATCCCAGTATTTCTCATAGGATTCTTTCTCAGTCTTACATAGTCCAGCAAGTTTGTCTGCAACCTTCTTAGATATATACTCCTGAATCTTCTTGACGAAACCATCATTCTGAAGAGCAGAACGAGATACATTAAGTGGAAGATCAGGACAATCGATAACGCCCTTAAGAAGCATTAAGTATTCTGGAATTACTTCCTTGATGTTATCTGCTACGAATACCTGGTTGTTATAAAGCTTTATTGTACCTTCGATTGAGTCATATTCTGTATTGATTTTAGGGAAATACAGGATACCCTTTAAGTTAAATGGATAATCCATATTTAGATGAATCCAGAATAGTGGCTCTTTGAAATCATTAAATACATTTCTATAGAATTCTTTGTATTCATCTTCTGTACAGTCATTAGGATGCTTTGCCCAGAGAGGATTCGTGTCGTTTAATGGGACAGGTCTCTTTACAATCTTAAGCTTATCCTTGGCAGGAGATACTTCCACTTTCTCCTTCTTTCCATCTTCATTTTCTTTCTCTTCGTATTTTGCTTCCTCGTGAATTTCTTCTACGACTGTATCAGTATCTCTCTTGTCTTCTACATCAATTGTCTCATATTCTTCCTCAGCATTTGCTTTAGTAAGATAAATCTCTGTTGGCATGAAAGAGCAGTACTTCTCAATAACTTCTCTTGCGCGATATTCGTTGGCAAATTCAAGTGAATCTTCATTTAAGAAAAGTGTAATCTTAGTTCCAACTGTATCGTAGATGCCATCCTTCATATCAAATTCTGTTCCACCATCACATTCCCAGTGTACTGCGCTTGCACCTTTCTGGTATGATAGTGTGTCAATATGAACAGAATCGGCTACCATAAATGCTGAGTAGAAGCCTAGTCCAAAGTGTCCGATTATCTGGTCTTCGTTGGCTTTGTCTTTGTATTTCTCTAAGAAATCTGTTGCGCCGGAGAAAGCGATTTGATTAATATACTCATCAACCTCTTCTTCAGTCATACCAAGACCATTATCAATAAATGTAAGCGTCTTTTCCTCTGGATTAACGATAATATCCATCTTTGGTTTGTAATCATCAGGAAGTTCATACTCACCCATAAGATCTAATTTCTTTAATTTTGTAATTGCATCACATCCGTTAGAGATTAGTTCTCTAAAGAAGATGTCATGATCTGAATAAAGCCATTTCTTGATTACGGGAAATATATTTTCGCTTGTAATCGAAAGATTTCCATGTTTTTCACTCATTTTCTATCTCTCCTTTAATTGTTTTATATACTTGGTTTGTAACCCTAATTGGTATAGTAACACTAAAAATTATAAAAATCAATAAAAAATTAGCACTCTTAAAAAATGAGTGCTAATAATTGTGATAAAATGTGAAATATTTTTGTTACACTATTGTAATAATGTAACATTTTCGTTAAAATATTAATGCAGACATTAGGATCTTCTTCTGAAATAGGAGAAGATTTATGAAAAGAAAAATTAATATTTGCTTTATTTTGTTAATACTTTTGATTTTGGTTGTAACATTTTGCTCTTGTTCCAAGAAATCATATCTTGATAAGGATTCAAGTGTTAATACAACTAGTGATGATAAGAGCGTAAGTAACAACAAAGATAAGTCCACAAATTCTACAAAGGATAAATCAAGTAATTCATCAGGTAAATGCTTTGTACAGGTTGTTGGAGCTGTAAATAAGCCGGGGGTATATGAACTCGAAAGCGATTCAAGAATATTTCAGGCAATTCTTATGGCTGGAGGACTGAGGGAAGATGCTGATGAGTCAAGTCTTAATCAGGCGCAGAAGATTAGCGATGGAATGAAACTTGAGATAAAGACTAAGGATGAAGTCCAATCTAGTGCTCAAAATAGTCCCAATGATGGAAAGGTAGATATCAATACCGCTGATGCTAGTACATTAATGACACTTCCTGGAATTGGAGAATCTAAGGCGAACTCAATTATAAAGTATAGGGAAAGTAAAGGAAGATTTAATAGCTGCGAAGATCTTAAGAATATAACAGGTATTAAAGATGGAGTCTATAATAAGATAGCAGACTCAATTAAGGTATAACATTTAATAGAAAGGTTTAGATGAAATGTCTAAGAAAGTATTAGTAGTAGATGACGAGAAGTTAATTGTCAAGGGTATAAAGTTCTCCCTTGAACAAGACAGTATGGAAGTTGATTGCGCATATGATGGAGAAGAAGCATTGAATCTTGCCAGAAAGACAGAGTATGATATGGTGCTTCTTGATGTAATGCTCCCTAAGATGGATGGGTTTGAAGTATGCCAGAGCATAAGAGAATTCTCTAATATGCCAATTGTTATGCTTACTGCAAAAGGCGAAGATATGGATAAAATCCTTGGCCTTGAGTACGGTGCTGATGATTATATAACTAAACCATTTAATATTCTTGAAGTTAAAGCGAGAATTAAAGCTATCATGAGAAGGACAAGTGCTTATAATGATAAGTCTCTAGTATCTTCTGATGTTATTAATAGTGGCGATCTTTCTTTGGATGTGCAGGGAAGAGGGCTTAAGATACTCGGTAAAGAAGTCAATCTTACATCCAAAGAATTTGATATGTTACTTCTCCTTGTTAATAATCCTGGTAAGGTTTATAGTAGAGATACACTTCTTACAACAATCTGGGGAGATGATTACCCGGGGGATGCAAGAACAGTAGATGTTCATATCAGGCGTTTGCGTGAGAAAATTGAACCTAATTCTAGTGAGCCTAGATATATTCATACAAAGTGGGGACTTGGATATTTCTACAAGGAGTAATGGCGTATTAAATGATTGATTTTTTGCATAGAACATTTTCAAGATTAAATATCAAAATACGTGTCTTAGTGTTTGCTATGGCTATTGTTCCTATTGTAATTCTTTCAGTAACAGTTAATGTGATCTATGTGAATAGGAGCCTCAAATCAGAAAGCGAGAATCTATATTCTAGGTCGGAGGTACTTGCAAAGCAGGTGGTTACAAGTGGTTATCTTGATAATCAAGGTGATGTAACCATGGAACTTCGACTCTCAGAACTGGCGCAGTTAATAAGTGGTCGTGTTATGCTTGTTGACTCGTCTCTTCGTGTCATCTATGATACTTATTCTATTGATAAAGGTAAGATTTTCCTGTGGGAAAATGTTACGAAAAGCGCAAATGGTGAGCAGCTTTATTATGTTGATAGAAAGAACGACATCCTAACAACAACAATTCCAATTACAATAATAAATGATGATAATGAATCGCAGGTGGTAGGTGTTCTTCTTGCCTCTGCTTCGGTTGATTATCTGTCGAAGAATATCGGTTATCTTATATCTATCGAGTTAATATTGCTTTTTATGTTTGTCGTTTTTGCAATTGTCTTAGGATATATTCTTGGCACACGCTATTCTAAGCCTATTAAGGAAGCATCTAATCAATTAGACACAGGTATTAAAGGAGACAAGATTAATAGTATTGATGTAAAAGGTTACTCTGAAATAGAAGAACTGTCTTCTCAATTTAACACCTACGTTAGTAAGATGGAAGCAATTGATGAGTCTAGACAGGAGTTCGTATCTAATGTAAGTCATGAGCTTAAGACGCCGCTAACATCAATGAAAGTTCTTGCGGATTCCCTTATAGGAATGGGAGATGCGCCAGTTGAATTATATCAGGAATTTATTGGAGATATATCTCAGGAAATAGAGCGAGAGACAGGCATAATTAATGACCTCCTTTCAATGGTTAGGATGGACAAATCCAATGCAAGTCTCAATGTCACTAGTGTAAATGTTAATGAATTGGTTGAGTCTATTCTTAAGAGACTTCGCCCTATAGCAGAGAAACAGAATGTTGAATTAGTGCTTGAAAGCTTTAGACCAATTACTGCTGAAGTGGATGAGATTAAATTAAATCTTGCAATCTCTAACTTGATTGAGAATGGAATCAAGTACAATAACCCTGGAGGGTTTGTTCACATTTCACTTAATTCAGATCATCAATATTTCTATATTCGAGTTGAAGATTCTGGAATGGGAATTCCGGAGGAATCACTTGACATGATATTTGAGAGATTCTATAGAGTAGACAAATCACATTCTCGTGAAATTGGTGGTACAGGTCTTGGACTTGCTATTACACATATGTCTATTATTATGCATGGTGGCGAGATTAAAGTTGATTCCACACTTGGCGAAGGTACAACATTTGACGTAAGAATTCCACTTAGTCATATAGAAGAGGAGGGCATGTGATTATGAAGAAGAAATTGATATCATTGGCTCTCGTTTTAGCTTTTATATTGTTATGTCTAGGAGGCTGTTCTTCTAATTCAAAGGATAAATATACTGTATATTATCTTGATATTAATAAATCGGTGCTTGTGCCTAAAGAGTATGAAGTACAAAGCACCAAAGTGGATGACGTAATTGAAGAACTATTAGGTGTGTTGTCTAATGATACTGATTCTCCAAAGTATTTTCAGCCTATTCCAAGCGATGTTAAGGTAAAGGAATGTAAGCTTAATGAGGGTAATTTGATTATTGATTTTAGTGGCGATTATTATAGTATAAAGGACACGAAAGAGGTTCTTACTAGGGCTGCAATTACTAAGACAATGTTACAGATTGAAGGCGTCAATAAAGTTACTTTCTATGTGTCAAATAAGCAACTTGTTGATGAGAATGGAAATGTTGTATCTTCCATGACAAATGATTCATTTATTGATAATTATGGAGATGAGTCAAGTTTCCTTGTTAAGAAAGGGCTAAGTCTTTACTATGCAACTGAAGATGGAGAATCATTAATATGCGAGAAGAAGTTCGTTGATGTTGATGAGAGAAAGTTTATAGCTGATGTTGTGCTTGATAATATTAGAAAGAAGCCGGATGTGGATAATGCCAAAGTGGCTGTTCCTGAAGATACGAAGGTGTTATATACAGCTATTTCTGATGGTGTATGCTATGTAACGCTTGATTCGACACTCCTTACTGAGAAGTCTGATATATCTAATAAGGCTATTATTTATTCTATTGTTAATTCGCTTTGTGACTCGGCTGATGTCAAAACTGTTGTAATTAAGATAAGTAATACTAATGCAAAGACTCAACAGAACAATCTGGAGATATCTGGAACATATGTGGCAGATAAGTCCATGGTAGTTGAGGTGGTTTCGTCAAAAGAAATGGTATGATAATTAATAAAAAAGAATTAGAATAAGAAGGTGATATTATTTACAAGAGATTGCTGTTGTCTCTTGCTATTGAAATGTTGCTTGGTTGCCTTTTTGTTAATTCTGATACGAATAGCGCATATATAATTCTTACAATAGCAATTATATTTGCAATATGTTTTGTATTATATGAGATTAAAAACAGGCTAAGGATTATAATAGTAATTCTTAGCTTACTGTTTGCTTTTGGTTTCTTTATAACTGGAAGCATGCGATATAAGAATTATCTTAATGATAAAAATTATTTCGATAGAATTGAAGAAGGGGATACTATAACATTTCAAGGCGAGTTGGCTAAGAAAGAGAAAAAAACCACTTCTTATTACTTATATTTCAAAAATGTTATTACTAATGATCAGGTCTTAGATTCAAATGAGACCATAATCTTACAATCTGATTCAGATGATTTATCCATAGGAACTACAGTTGTTGTAGAGGGAAAGAAAGTACAATTTAATATTGCAAGAAATGAAGGAAATTATGATGAGGAGTCTTATTATAATTCTAATGGAACGCTTATGAAGGTCAAAGGAAGCATAAGGATTATGGAAGAATCCACATTTCCTGTTAGAGAATTTTTGTACCGCTTAAGAAAAGATGTTATGAGTATATATGTGTCTAATCTTCCGGGCGAAGAAGGGGGCATTATATCCGCTATGACTTTGGGAGACAAGTCAAGTCTCGATTCAGATGTCAGAGATTTGTTCAAGCTTTCAGGGATATTTCACATACTTGCCATATCAGGATTACATATATCTATTCTCGTAATGAGTATATATCGCTTGATGCGAAATAAAGGCGTGTCCATGGTAGTAGCAGGTGTGATTTCATCAACTTTAGTGATCTTGTATGCCTTTCTGACATTTGGAGGTGTATCAACTATTAGAGCCGTAATTATGTTCCTCATTATGATTCTGGCAGAAATAACAGGAGAGGGATATGATTCTTTGTCGGCTATTGGAGCATCATTGATATTCATTATTATTATGCACCCTTATAGTATTGATTCTATGGGATTTATATTTTCGTTTACAGCTGTGGCTGGGATAGCTATTGTAGTTAATCCGCTTGTAGCTATATATGATAAACATTGCAAAAGGCAGATTCTTGGAAAAATCAATAAGGCACTTCTTGGTGGCATCTTAATTCAATTAGTGACACTTCCTATTGTGTGTGTATTTTACAATGAGACACCTATTTATGTCGTACTGCTTAATTGTATAATTGTACCTTTTCTTGGGGTTTTACTTGGCATATCCATCATTGGTGGGGGCATTGCTGTTATAGGCTTGTATCTTAATGATGTTTTTATTATAGGAGTAGTACTTGGCTATATTAGTGATGTTCTTTTGTGGGTGTCACATATAATTATATATTTTTACGAGATGATGGCGACTATATCTCTTAACCTACCCATGTCTCGGGTTATAACAGGCTCTCCATCTGTTATTAAGATTGTTATATATTATGTTGTTTTGTTCATAATAACAAGATTTTTGGTACTAAAGTTTGAAGATAAGAAAAGTGTAATAGTATGCGTTATTACTCTCTCTGTTATTACATTATTTATATCGTCAAATTATAGGTGTGATGACTTTGAGATGGATGTTATTGATGTGGGACAGGGAGATGGAATATTTGTTGCCGGCGATAATAACTATTTCTTCGATGGCGGTAGCAGTGATGTTAAGAATGTAGGAACGTACAGGATACTACCTTTCTTAAAGTATAAGGGAATTAGACATATAGACTACTGGTTTGTATCACATGTAGACAGTGACCATATGAGCGGATTGTTAGATGCATTGGATAGTGGATATTCAATTGATAACATTGTAGTAGATAAGTATATGTTGAACGAGGACAACTATCAGGATATTAAGCTTCGTGCTGATAATAATGGTGTCAACATAATAGTTATGAATGAAGGAGATGTTGTATCAGAGGATAATCTAAGATTTACATGTATATTTGGAGGCTCGGATAGTATAGATGATATTAATGGGAATTCTTTGGTACTCCTTGGGGAGTATACAAATGGGGATGATACCACGACCATGCTAATTGGAGGTGACATGACTTCTGATTCTGAGGAATGTGTTCTTGAAAGCATATCAGATGGTTCCTTGGATAATGTACATAGTGCTCTATCGGATGTGGATATTCTTAAGGTGTCACACCATGGTTCTAAGTCTTCATCAAGGGAGGAGTTCTTAAAGACTATTTCTCCAAAGATGGCACTTATATCTGCTGGTGTTAATAATCGCTACCATCATCCGTCGACGGAGGTCATAGAAAGGCTTGATAAAATGAATATACCCCATTTATGCACAATTGATTGTGGGAGATTGCGAGTTACTGTAGATAATGAAAGCGTTAATGTGGAGAGGTTTCTTGAATGAGGCTAACATCTGTGCCTTTTGTTTATTTGTGGCTAACAATTAGGGCTATGTTACAGAATTGTTAGCCGACGAAGAGTAATGTGGGAGGCGATTCTGATGTTGCGGCTAACAATTAGGGCTATGTCACAGAATTGTTAGCCGACGAAGTGCAATATGAGGGATGAAACCATAACAACGGCTAACAATTCATCCCAAGAAACAGAATTGTTAGCCGACGAAGAGTAATGTGGGAGGCGATTCTGATGTTGCGGCTAACAATTAGGGCAATGTTATAGAATTGTTAGCCGGCGAGGTGCAATACGAGGGTCAAAATCATAACAACGGCTAACAATTCATCCTAGGAAACAGAATTGTTAGCCGGCGAGGAGTAATACGAGGGACGAAGCCATAACAACGGCTAACAATTCATCCCAGGAAACAGAATTGTTAGCCGACGAAGAGTAATGTGGGAGGCAACTCAGGTGTTGCGGCTAACAATTAGGGCAATGTTATAGAATTGTTAGCCGGCGAAGAGTGATGCGGGAGGCGATTCTGATGTTGCGGCTAACAATTAGGGCTGTGTTACAGAATTGTTAGCTGGCGAAGTGCAATACGAGGGACGAAACCATAACAACGGCTAACAATTCATCCCAAGATGCAGAATTGTTAGCCGGCGCGGTGTAAAGTAAGAACCGAATACACATTTCCAAGAACAGAAAAGCAAACAATTACATACACAAACTATAAAAAAGGAGAATTATTATGATTAATAAAGATACAATTAATAAAGAAATAGTAGAACTAGAATACATTATGCAAGAAACTAAAAATAAACTTGTACAATTAAAGACTAAAGCCCCAAAGGGTTGCTCTCTTCGTGCAACCAGACATAGTGGCTCCAATCAGTTTTTTATTAGACGGAATTCGAAGGAGAAGAATGGAACATATATAAAAAAGAAAGACAGAACCCTTGCTGAGTTGCTTGCACAAATTGAGTATAGTGAAAAACTGACTAATCTACTGGCGGAAGAAATAGATGAGCTGAAAGGCTTACAAAGTATTCCTGATGCCAATCCGTATATAAACGCTGTGTATAAGATGTCTGAGCTAAAATGGGAATTACTTACAATTCCATACATATCTGATGAAGAGTATTTATGCAGTTGGTTGTCTCAAGATTATGATAAACTGGGATTCAGGGAAAATTCTACAGAGTATTACACAAAGAGTGGCATTAGAGTGAGATCAAAATCTGAGATTATTATTGCTGATACCTTGGATGAATTTGAAATACCTTATTTGTATGAGAAGCCTATTAAGTTTTCAAAAGGAGGAATTGTTCATCCTGATTTCACGCTTCTTAATGTAAAAACAAGGCAAGAAATATTGTGGGAACACTTTGGAATGATGGACGACATAGAATACAGAAATAACGCTTTTATGAAGATTCGAGAGTATGAATCTAACGGGTATTATCAGGGGATTAATCTGATATGGACGTTTGAGACAAGTAAGTATCCAATAAATACAAGATGCCTTAGGGAGATGATTAGTAAGATGAACCTTCGTAAGTAAATCTAGGAAGATAGGTTGATGGCTAATAATGTTGATGTTTTCTTTAGGTTGTTAGCTTAATACACAGCAATCATACGATATTATGCAGAGTGTGGCTAATAAATGATGTTCGACAAACTTTTTGTTAGCCGCACATGCAGTACAAATGAACAAGGAATGCGTTTACAGCTAACAAAATAATTGTTTGGGATTAAATATTAGCCAGAGAAGGAATTACGCCAACTTTAATCCTAGATGCCGGATAATATAAGAGTTCTTCCTTTTTAAACCCATGTTTTGTCGGTATACAATGATGGCCAAATATATTATAATATATAGAAAGTTTTTTGACTTAAATAACATAGTGTTGTACTGGGGATGAATATACTAGCACAGACCTTGCTAAAAGAATAAACTAAAATCCTCTTGCACTTTAAGAGATAAATATAGAAGTAACAGGAGGAAGAAATATGCTTAATATTGTTGAAAGAAATGACGAAGATTTGGTAACTCTTAAGCATGGGGGAAATGTATTCCATGATGCTTTAAAATTGGTTCTTGACGGAGAGACTCGTATTCATGTTACGGATGAAGAAGGTAAGATTCCTGATTACGACTTAGAATATACAGAGAATATGATGCTCTTTAACGAGATTGCCCGAAAGCAGATATACATGATGACAAAGGGAGCTGCGATAATTTCTACGTTTCTTAGCTACGATGAGAATGATATTGACAATTTGTGTATGGAATTTTTGCAGCAGTTTGACAAGGCAGAGATTGAAGTTGCAGATGAATACAGTATAGTTATTGCTAAGATTATATTAAAGCATACAGACATTATTATTAATTATACTGATGAGAGATTCGAGTGGTTCATTGAGCCATCGAAAAGATTTGTCAAGGTGGATAGTCTTCCGGCGGAAAAAGAGAAGAGTACACTTCGCATCACTGCCAGCGTGTATGACATTGGATATACTACACGCGATTTTTCAAGGTTGGGTTCAGTTATCGCCTTCCAGAATATTTTCTTCTGGCAGGATTTTATGGAAGGAAAAAAGGGACCTTTTAAGTATGTGGAAGTTGCACTAACTCAAATTGCCGGAATCGGTGGAATATTATCTAATGTGTCTATGATAGACAATGCTGTTGCTCCCAAGGGATATATGGCATATCTTAAACCTGACTGTACAAGATATTCCCAGGAACTTTTGAGCAGATATTTTAAGATTAATCCAAAGCCGGAGGATGCGACTGAAGATAATACAATCTTTATTCATGAGTTGTCGATTTTTGTCACCACATGGTATGGCTGTCAGTTTCCGGCCAATTTTGATGAAAGCATATTTAACGAGAAATTTGCCTCTGATTTGAAGCATTATGCTGATGCAATAATCGGTGGGAAGAAGGTGCTTGGTGTCCTTGCAAGGGGAACAGATTATATAACCTCTAAGCTTGGGAATGACAGGAAGCATGCAACTGCCGAACAGATGATTACAGTAATTCAAAAATGGATGGATGAAGACGGATACGACAAGATATTCCTTGCAACTGAGGATGATGATATCCTTAAGAAGATTAGAGCGGCATTCCCCAAGAAGATTATTGCTATATCACAGAAGAGAACAAGTGTTAAGGAACTTAAGAAAGCAGGTGCTGTTCTTTTAAATGACTATGAGGCGAAGAAGAGAAGCGGACAGGCTTTAAAGGATGCCCTTGAAGATACAACCGTTAATTACTTCTATGCTCTATATATGCTTGCAAGATGTGATTCTTTTCTTTGTTCAGGTCAATGCAATGGTTGGTATACCGTAAGGTCGCTTAAAAAGGGTAAATTCAATCGTGAGAGGAAGCTTTTTGTTGCAAGAGAAGGAGACCCTGTCACAGAAAAATGGAAGATGGTACGCCCTATAACCGCCGGAATGTTCGCAAGAGGCGTATATCCTACAGATAAAGCATTCTATATGACATATAGGTTCGACTTAAGCGATGCTGTTAACGCAGATGCTATTAGTAAAGCGTGGGATAAGACATTATCTGTCTATCCTTATATGGGATATGGAGTTGGAATCAGAGAAGGAGAACTGGTTCTTATAGAGAATCCTCTGCCCTTTATTATAGAAGAGACCAGCGAAGTTATAGAACCCTATGGAAGAAGCGGTAATTTTCATACAGTTACATTCTGTTATCTTGATAATGTGCTATGGATTTATGCAGACAATGTGCCACTTGACGGAACAGGATTCAAGGCTGTGCTTGAGACATTCTTCTATCACTACTATTCTATTATTGATGGTAAGAAATATGAAGTGCCGGATGGAGTATATACAGAAGGGGTAGTGGAAGGTCAGGATGTAGATGCATATCTTAAGGTGGATGCAGCAGACCCGACCGCTATGGCTCAGGGATTTGGCGATAATGCAATATTTACTCCAATTGAAGGTGTAAGAGAAGAATTATTCCTTACAAGAGAGGATTGTCGCGGTTATTGTATCAGTGCTCCAAGTGATGAATTCATGTCCTATGCTAAGAGCGTGGGAGCAAGTCCTATGTCAATGCTTAATGTATTCTTTGCCAGGGCTATGGAGCGTGTGCATCCGGAGAATGAACTTCCCATTCGTGTTATATCTCCGATTAGCGTTCGTAAGGCAATGGGCAATGAGACTTCTTTGTTACATCAGGTGGTGCATGCACCATATACATTCCAGGTGGAGGACCTTAAGAAGGATGATGCTACATTGAATAAGGCTTATCGTGCATTCCTTAAAGGTTTTGCTTCAGAACAGAATATTAAGAATATGTGTGGAATCTATCGCGGTATATGTGAAGGCTATAAGAAGGCGTACGCTTCCGGAGCACTTGATAATGTTATACTAGAACAGAGATCTAAGGGCTCACTTAACAGTGCAGTAAGCCACCTTGGAACGCTTCGCACAGCGTCTTATGGCAATCGTATCAAAATGAGTGCTTTTCATGCTATGCAGGAAAAAGGAATTATGCTACAGGTAACAGAAGTGGGAGACTATTTCTACATCAATTGGTATCAGGGCTTTCATGGCGATATGTATGCTAAGGCAATGCGGGATATCATGAAGGAAGCCGGTATGAAAAGTACCAGACTTGAACGTGTAGAGTAGAGATACTTATTGTTAATTCGGCATTAGAAACAGTAGCGTTGGTTTTTATGGGATATAATAATATGTATCTGCTATTGTAAATATATGAAATGAACAAGCAAAATAGAAAAAAGCACAAAGAAAACAATTCAAATAAAATAGTAAAAATTATAGTAAAAACAATGCTGACGCTGACAGTTGCCACCGGTGCTGCAGCGTTATTCCTATGGTTGACTGTGGACAGAACAGGATTGCCTAATAACAAGGCAATTGTTAATACATCCTACGGCAGTGTTAGAGGTTCGATTGATGACGGTGTATATACTTACCTGGGTATAGACTATGCCAAGGCTTCTGAACGATTTGTTCCGGCTAATAAACCTGATTCATGGAAAGGCGTTAAGGACACTGTAGAATTTGGAAAAACTTCACCACAAGGAGCAATCTTTGGTGGGACTCCCAGTGCCTTTGATACAGGTGATAATGATTGCCTCAATCTCAACCTGTGGACACCTGCCATAGGAGATGGCGGTAACAGACCTGTTATGGTGTGGTTTCATGGCGGAGGCTTTTCTATAGGCTCGGGAAATGATGAAGAATATGACGGACATAACCTTGCGAAGGATGAGGATGTTGTAGTCATTACAGTCAACCATAGATTAAATGTATATGGATTCTTAGACCTGTCCGATTATGGGGACAAGTATAAATATTCTGCCAATGTTGGTATATATGATCTGGTAGATGCCCTTGATTGGGTTAGAAGCAACGCAGCAAATTTTGGAGGAAATCCTAACAATATTACGATATTCGGTCAATCAGGCGGCGGTGGCAAGGTGCTGGCGCTCATGACTTCTCCTTATGCAAAGGGACTTTTTGATAAAGCTATTGTACAGTCCGGCGCAACTGATGTTCAAGGAGCAGTCTTTACAGAAGAAGAAGTAAGTCGATATCTGACTGAACGAATGTTGGATGAACTTGATATTAAGAGAGGCGATATAGAAGCCATTCAGTCTGTAGATAATTATGACTTGCAGGAAGCATCTGTAAAAGCTTTATCTGACACCGCTATAGAATTCAAAATCCCCATAGAAGTTGGTGAAGGTTATGCCTTAGAATGGCAACCTGTTGTAGATGGTGATTTCATCCCAACCAACCCTATAACCGGTAACACATTTGCCAAGGCAGGCTTCGACATACCGCTTCTAATAGGAAGTAATCTCGAAGAATGGGCGTCATATGGCGATCAGACCCATGAAGTAAATAGCAAGATAGAGAATGCATTTGGTAAAGCATATATTAATGAGGACGAAGATATTGCCGAGAATACGGATGTTATTGTCAGACAACCTACGTTAAAGATAATGAAGCATAAGGCAGCTCAGGGCGGAGCTGACGTATACGGATATGTGTTTACATATCAATCGTCTGCTGCCGGGGCGGCACATAGTTCTGAGATACCTTACGTATTCAGGAACACATCCGAGAATTCTAAGCTGTCAAATATGATGAGTGGAATGTGGACGAGTTTCGCAAGAGACGGAGTGCCAAAATATAAAGGAGTTGAGAAATGGGAACCGTATACTGTTAAGACAGGTGCAACCATGATACTTGACGAGAAGCCATACCTTACATATAAGCATGATGAGAAGCTTCTTGAACTTCTTAACCCAGGATATAAGTACTAATAAATTAATTTATAGGAATAAGGGAGGAAACATAACATGGAAAGAAAAGAGTTATTATTTGAAGTAAACCCTGTATTTGCAACAGCTAAGGGATGCCTTGGGTTACTTATGAGTACGGGTGTTAAGGGAGCAAAGGAGCTTGGGAGCAGGATTGATCTTACTGTTCAGGGTGCTAATAATACGCCACCGGAGATAATTAGAGCCTACACGGTTTCTAATGAAGCACGCTTCCATATAGGCAATATTATGGCGAAGGAATCCGGTTGCGATACAATTGTGGATCTTCCCTGTGGATATGTACCAAGAGGACTTGTGATTTCGGAAGAAGGAAAACAATTTTATGGCCTTGATTTGCCTGCCGTTATTGAAGAGTTAGAACCGGCTATTCGGGAGATTGCGACAAGTGAGCAAAATGAGAAGATGCACTTTACCTCTGTTGATGCGACTAATCTTGACTCTCTAAGAAATGCGCTTAAGGGTGTGGACGGTAAGATATGTATCTTAACGGATGGACTCCTTGGATATTTTAACAATCCGGAACTTGATTCTGTCTTGAATAACATCAGAGAACTATTGAAAGAACATGGTGGAGTATGGATTACTTCCGATAAATTCGGAACAGATCTTGGCGCTATAACTTATGCCGCTCTTACAGATTCAGATGGAGAGATTGTCAGACAGGCTATGAGAAAGGGTGGAAGCAAGGTGGCTGATATTCCTATTAATCATACCGTGATTCAAGGAACAGTGTCTGAGGCAAAGAAGTATTTTGAGGAACATGGATTCAATATTAAGGAAGTATCATACGCTGAGAAGCTTCCTAAGCTGAGTTCACTTGATAATGAGAAAGATTTAGATGGGCTTAGAAAAGCCTATGAGGATATTATCATGTGGGTGATGACTGTAAACGAGGGTAAATCAGCAAAAAGCGATAATGGAAAAAAGTTTGATGTCAGATTTGACAGAGAGGGAGATATCCTTCATTGTAGATTAACAGGAAGATTAGATACTATTAACGGTCCTAAGCTTTTATCCGGATTTCGTGAGCAACAATTAGATGGAGTGCTTAAGATTGAGATGGATCTTACAGATACAGAATATATATCATCGGCAGGACTGCGTGTGTTCATGATAATGTCTGACTCCATTTCGGATGAAAACGGATTCTATTTCCACAATCCTAATGAAGATGTAAAGGAAATATTAGAAGTTACCGGATTCATAAATATGTTTGATATAAGATAACATTTTAATAAAATCCTTGACATTGTCTTGTATTTCCTATAAGATAGTCAAGGTACGTTCTGTGGACTGTCCGTGTCCGGCTTCGCAGAACCTTGAGAGATTACAATAGGAGGTGTATAGATTGGCTAACATTAAATCTGCTAAGAAGAGAGTATTAGTATCACAGACTAAGGCTGAGAGAAATAAAGCAATTAGATCTAAAGTTAAGACTTGCATTAAGAAAGTCGAGACTGCTGTAGCAAGTGGCGATAAGCAAGCTGCTGGCAAAGCTCTAACAGTTGCTATCTCTGAGATTAACAAGGCTGCAAGCAAAGGTGTATATCACAAGAACAACGCAGCTAGAAAAGTATCTCGTCTAACACAAGCTGTTAACAAGATTGCCTAGTTAAATATATAATGAGTTTTAAACCCCACTAACTACCGTCATGGTTAGTGGGGTTTTTGTATTAATCTGTAGTTTGTTTATGGGAGACAGTTTTCTAAACCTTATTATAATTATGTATTCTACGGAATAACAATTTCAGAGAAGGGATATCAACTTCTTGACGAATTACAGTAAATTAGTGTTATAATAGTACCTAGTGATATTATTATGCAAAAGATTCTTAATACAAGGGGGCTGGATATGAAGAATTTATTTAAAGCTTTAGTAACAGTTGCTGCGGCTGGGGTAGCTGTAGTTGCAGGCAAATTATGCTATGACTTTTTTGTAAAAAAGAACGGTCAGGACTATGAAGATGATTTCTTTGATGATTTTGAGGATGATTTCTCAGGAGTCGTTTATGATGATGACTTCTTCAAATTTGAGCCAGAATCAGAAGAGGCTGTTAAGACAGAACCGGCTAAGGAAGATAAGGTAAGCACAGCAAAGCCTGAAACAAAAGAGACAAAACCTAAAGAGACAAAACCTAAAGAGACAAAACCTAAAGCAAAAAAGAAAGAACTTAAAAAAGCACAGTCTCTTACATGTCTAGATGTAATTGATTGTACATCAGATGTTCTTGGTGTATCTACAGAGGATATTCTCTCTAAGTCAAGAAAGGCAGATGTTGCTAACGCAAGACGTGTTGCAATATATATTTGTGCCACAGAGCTTAAGGTTACAAATGCTGTAATATGTGAAGAGTTTGGTGGTATCGGTGCCACATCTGTTACTAATGCCAAGAAGAGTATAGGCGATAAGATTAAGGAAGACGCAGAGCTTAAAGCAGATGTTGAAGATATTGTAGACGGACTTAAGAGATTAGAAGATTCCTTTAATAAGAAGTAATATGATAATAGAAAGTTATGCATTAGAGAATATTTTTACAACGATACTTATAACAGGAACGATTACTTTAGTAATCGTTCTTCTTTTGATGCTTATTAGGTGGAAATCTAATATAGGAGATGAGCTCTTTAGAAAACTAATGCACTTCTCGGCAATAATGATTACACCACTATGTCTTTATTTCTCTATAGATTTCTATGTTGCTATGCTCTGTATGTTCATATTTGCAATAGGTGGAGCTATTGGCCTTAGGCTGATTGAGAAGATAAAAGCCTATTCTGACTTTTTCGTGGAAAGAGAGAGTCATGAGATAAGAAAAAGCTTTGTGGCATATTGCAATGTACAAGCCTTGATTATTCTGGTGTGTGGCGTGTATGGTGATATAAGAATTGTATATATTGAATTATTAATATGGGCGTTTGGTGATATGATTGCTGCTTTATGTGGTAAGAAATGGGGAAAAAAGCGCTTTAAAATACCATTTGCTGACCATAACAAAACTTATGTTGGAAGTATTTCCATGTTAATAGCAACATTTACAATATCTATAATAGCCTTAGTAATAATGTACGATTATTCTGTGGTAAGAACCGTTGTACAATCAATTGTTATTGCTATAATGGCAACGCTGGTAGAATTTTTTTCTAAAAAAGGTACAGATACAATAACAATTCCTGTTACTGTAACACTTATCTGTGTATTATTCCACTGATTATATATTATATACAAAAACTCAACTCTCTTTTTGTCTATAAAGTCTCATTGTAACCCACATAAACACATGGTAAAATGGAAGAAACTGAGGAAACCAAAATCGTTTCCGTATTATTAGGTTTAAATTATAGAAAGTGGGGAGGTAGAGAATGTCATCAGAAAATAAGGCGAGAATATTAGAAGGAGCCTTGACTGTCTATAAGACAAAAGGCGTAAAGTTTACAATGGATGACTTGGCTACAGAACTTGGAATGAGTAAGAAGACAATTTATACAGTGTTTCCAGATAAAGGAACTCTACTATATGAAGTTGTTGATTACACATTTGACTCAATAAAAGAAACCCAGGATAAGGTCCTTAATGATTCGAATCTTTCATTAGTAGAGAAGCTAAAGACAATCCTTGGTGTCCTTCCAGATGCATATGTTGGTGTTGATTTTACACAATTGTATGTGCTTAAGGGTAAATATCCTAAAGCATATATGAGATTGCAGGAGCGATTAGAAAGTGGCTGGGAACAGACACTGGCGTTAATGGATATGGGCGTTAAGCAAGGCGTATTAAGAGATTTTAATCGTGTAGTATTCCAGATTGCTCATGAAGCCGCACTAGAAAGATTTCTTATGGGAGATGAATTACAGAGAAACAAGATTTCCTATGAGGATGCATTGAAAGAATTAGTTAATATACTAACAGATGGAATTATTGTTAGAGATTAGGGGTGATAATATGAGTAGAATTTATTTGGATAAAAAATGGCTTTTCTCTGAAACATTTAAAGAGGAATATATAGCATCTGCAATAACAGATGGAGAAGTAGTAAATGTTCCTCATACAGTGAAAGAAACTTCTTTTAATTACTTTGATGAGCATGACTATCAAATGATTAGCTGTTATCAGAAGAATATCAAGTATGATAAAGCCTGGGCAGGAAAAGATTTGTATCTTGTCTTCGAAGCTGTTGGTCATCAGGCTGATGTGTATATCAACGGTGAGCATAAGAAGTGTCACAAGAATGGTTATAACGCATTTTCAATAGATGTAACTAATCTCTTGTCAGAAGGAGATAATCTGGTTACTGTAAAATGTAATTCTAACGAGAATATTAATCAGCCACCATTTGGATATGTTATTGATTACATGACATATGGTGGAATATATAGAGATGTGTATCTTGAAGTTAAGGAACCAGTTCATATTATAAGTTGCTTCTATCAACCATCTCCACTTGCTCCTAATACTAGTAAGAAGAGCAGGAGAGAGATTGAGAAACTAACTGTAGCTGGAACCCTTAAGACAGAATATAAAGTGTCAGAAGAGGCAAAGGATGCAATTAAGAAGAATGAAGTTGTGGTAAGACAGTATCTGAATGATAAGCCTATATTAGAACTTCCTCTTGATTCACAACTAGAGACTACAGTTCCTCTCTCTGAAGTGAAGTTATGGGATGTTGAGAGCCCTACATTGTACACTGTTAAGACAGAACTCGTATATAATGGAAATGTTGTTGATACTAATGAAGAGACAATTGGATTTAGAGAAATTGCATTTAAATCAGAAGGATTCTTCCTTAATGGAAGAAGACTTATTATAAGAGGACTTAATCGCCATCAGAGTTATCCTTATGTTGGATATGCAATGCCTGAGTCAATGCAGAGAGAAGATGCGAAGATTCTTAAGAATGAACTTGGTGTTAATACAGTAAGAACTTCTCATTATTCTCAATCTAAGTATTTTATGAATGAGTGTGACAAATTAGGACTTCTTGTTGTAACAGAGTTTCCGGGATGGCAACATATAGGTGATGACGATTGGAAACATATTGCTTGTAAAAATGTAAAAGAGATGATTAAAGAATTCAGAAATCATCCATCAATTATCCTTTGGGGTGTTCGTATTAATGAATCGCAGGATGATGAAGAATTCTATAAGAGAACTAATAAAATAGCACATCACTATGATCCAACAAGGCCTACTGGCGGTACAAAAGCAGGCGAGAAGATGCAGACTTTTGAAGATGTATATGCATATAATGATTTCATTCATAGTGGTGCTAATGTGGGATGTCATAAGAAGAAAGATGTTGTTCCAAAGGATAAGCCTGATATGCCTTATCTTGTGACTGAATATAATGGACATATGTTCCCGACTAAGAATTATGATACTGAAGAGCATAGAAGAGATCATATGCTTCGCCATGCGAGAGTAATGAACGATACATATGGAGAACCGGGGCTTGCAGGTTCAATTGGATGGTGTATGTTCGACTACAATACTCATAAGGATTTCGGCTCAGGCGATAGAATTTGCTATCATGGCGTATGCGATATGTTCCGTAATCTCAAAATGGCGGCTTCTGTATATGCTTCAGAGTCAGATGATATTGATGTATTAGAACTTGCATCCACAATGGACGTAGGTGAGCATCCTGCTTGTAATAGAGGAAGAACATACATCTTGAGTAATATGGATTCTGTCAAGATGTACAAAAATGGTAAATTGCTCAAAGAGTATAAGTCTAGTGATTCAGAATATACTAATCTAAAGCATGGACCGATACTTATGGATGCTTTCGTTGTTCTCGAAGATATAATTAAGGGAGAAAACTATTCTAAAGATCAGGCAATGGCAGTTATGAAAGTGCTGGATTATGCTGCATTAAATGGATGGGAAGATTTGATTAATTTCAAATTTGCCAAGATGGCTGCACCGCTTGTCTTTAAGTATCATATGGATCCATCTGAAGCAATTCCATTATTCCAGAGATATGTAGGTGACTGGGGTGGAGAGTCTGCTGAATACAAGCTTGAAGGATATAAGAATGGAAAGCTTGTTAAGACGCAGGTTGTTGGCACAGTTAAAGAGGTTAGCCTAGAGACTAAGGTATCTAGTGATTTGCTGGTGGAAGATATAACATATGATGTTGCAGCAGTAAGAATTAAGGCTGTAGACCAATATGGTAATCTGGTTCCTTTCTTCCAGGAATCAGTCGTTGCACTTGTTGAAGGCCCAATCGAATTAATCGGACCTGAAATCATTCCACTTCGTGGAGGAATGTGTGGACTATATGTTAAGACTAAGGGTGAGGGAGGCAAGGCTAAAGTTACTCTTAAGGCAAACAATACTAAAGAACCTGTCACAATTAACTTTGAGGTGGTTAAGAAATAAGGTTATAAGATTCTGTATCTATAACATATATTTATCAAAATAATAAGTAAAGGGGATTTGATATGGACAGAGCAAAAGTTATATTTGGAAATGTAATGCCTGACAGCGTATACAGAAAGGCGTGCAAAGGTAAGAGAAAGAATGCTAAGAAATGGAATTATGACGAGAATAAGTCATATCCTACAGTCATTCAGAAGAATCCTTATATTGGAGATTCTTTGAATGTAGATAATATCTTAGTAGGTGAGCTTGAGACTAATAATCATTTTAATCCTGAAGCTCCTACAACAACAGAGTTCGATACAGAGAAGGGTGTTATCGTTGGAAATATCCGTATGGGATTCGGTCACTACAGAATCTCAATGGCTATGGCAAGTTGCGCTAAGGCACTTGGATACAAGCCATATTGGATGGACTTAAACTCATATAATGAGACACCTTGTACCAAGATTATTGCAGAGTCTAACAGATTATATTCTCTAGGATCTCGTTGGTCTAAGAATCCTATATTTAACAAATTAGTATGGGAGCCTGTTAACTATGAGACATTCAGACAGTTATCATATAACTGTAACGATCTTAAGAATGCCGAGATTATGGCGCAAGTGTATGAAAATGTTCCAAAGGATATTCCTGTAATTGGCACACATGCTTGGCCGGCACAGGCAGCAGTAAGTGCAGGTATGAAGTATGTCGTTAATGCTATTCCAGACAACTGGCCTATGGCATTGCATTTCTCAGAAGGAGCAGTTCATGCTATTCAATGTAAGAATGCTTACATGGGATATAGAATCTGTAATGGAATGCAGAAGGAAAAGGTTTGTAATCCAATGCCTAATGATTTTCTTGTATATACAGGTCATTATATTGATCATGAGCTTGTATCTAATATTGAAGCTGATTGTGATGCAAGAATGGCTCGTAAGGCAAATGGTAAAGCTACAAGATACTTGCTTACAATCGGTGGAGCAGGTGCACAGAGAGAATTATTCGCACCTATTATCAAACATTTGATGCCAGAGATTAAAGCAGGAAAGGCTGTGATATATCTTAACATCGGTGATTACAATGAAGTATGGGATTGGATGAAAAATGAGATTCCGGGAATCGCTGATGTTGCAACAGAGCATATGGATAACTGGTCTGAGACAGAGAAGTTCTGTGAGAGTGCATTAGATCCAAGTACTGAAGTATCAGGTGTTCATGTATTCTGGCACAAGAATATATTTGAAGCTGTTTATGCTACGAACCTTCTTATGAGAAGCTGTGATGTTCTTGTAACAAAACCTTCTGAATTAGCATTTTACCCAATTCCTAAGTTGTTTATTAGAAGAGTTGGTAAGCATGAGATGTGGGGTGCTATTCACTCAGCAGAAGTAGGAGATGGAACACTTGAGTGTCGTGATGTTCCACATATCCTACAGATGGTTGATATGTTCCAGAAGGATGATCATCTTCTTGGTGAAATGTGTGAATCTATTAAAGAAAACAAGAAAGTAGGCTTGTATGATGGAGCTTACAAAGTTGTTGAGATTGCAATGGGGCTTAAGAATAAATAATTCATTGTGAAAAATACACGAAAACTATGTGTACAATTTGTGTACAACCCCAAAAATACTGGAAACTGTTGTAACAAAAAGAGTTTCGTGTATAATGATAAGTGGATGTAATGACTTGTATTAAGTCGATATTATATTAAATAAGAAATGGAGAAAACTTATGGAAACTAAAAAACTTACTGGTGGAGAAAAGTTCGCCTATGGTATTGGTGCTGTTGGTAAGGATATGATGTATATGTTCTCTGCATCATATGTATTATATTATTTCCAAGATGTAATCGGTGTAAGTGCCGTTGCAATGGGAATTATCCTTCTAGCAGCTCGTATCTTTGATGCTTTCAATGATCCTATCATGGGTATTATTGTAGCTAAGACAAAGACTAAGTGGGGTAAATTCAGACCTTGGTTATTAATTGGTACAATTACTAACTCAGTATTACTTGTGATTATGTTCTCGTGCCCGCCTGATCTTTCAGCTGGTGGTTTGGTAGCATATGCTGCTGTAACATATATCCTTTGGGGTGTTACATATACAATGATGGATATCCCTTATTGGTCAATGATTCCTGCTTTTACAAAAGCTGGTAAAGAGAGAGAAGGTCTTTCAGCACTTGCAAGATCTTGTGCTGGTGTTGGTTCTGCTCTTATCTCAGTAGTAACTGTTATGGCTGTTAAGTTCCTTGGTAACTTATTCAATGATGGCTCTGCAAATTACGAAGTGCTTGGTTATCAGAGATTTGCAATTGTAGTAGCAGCATTATTCATAATCTTTATTATTATTACATGTGCAGTTGTTAAAGAAAAGTCTAATGTAGATATGCAGACTGCTACAGTAGGCGAGATGTTCAAGGCACTATTTAAGAATGATCAAGCTATGACAATTGTTGTATCTATCGTATGTATCAACATTGCTTTATATATTACATCTAACCTTGTAATTTACTTCTTTAAGTATGATTTTAGCCCAGCTCAATGGGAGGCAAACTACACAATCTTCAATATTGCAGGTGGTGGATTCCAGATACTTGCTATGATGATATTCTTCCCATTGCTTAGAAAGTTCATGAATACAATGAAGATATTCTATGTAAGTTTCTTTATGGCTATGGCAGGATATGTAGTTCTTCTTGGACTTGCATTTACAGGAATGGATAATGTATATCTACTTCTTATCCCTGCATTCCTAATTATGTCTGCTATTGGTATGCTTAACGTAGTTGTCACGGTATTCTTGGCTAACACCTGTGATTACGGTGAGCTTAAGAATAACAGAAGAGATGAGTCAGTTATCTTCTCTATGCAGACATTCGTTGTTAAGTTAGCTTCAGGTGTTGCTGCTTTCGTTGCATCACTTGTACTTTCAATCTTCAATATTACTCAGGATGCAGAAGGTGCAGATACAGCTGATGTTGTATATCAGAGAGCATCAGATGCTTCATGTATGGGACTTAGAATGTGTATGACAATTATTCCAATTGTAATCCTTATAATTGGTCTTATCGTATTCAAGGCTAAGTACAAGCTTACAGATGAGAAACTTGATGAGATTACTTCTGAATTAGATGCGCGTCATGCTGCTGAAGGTAATAAGTCTGCAGAAGCATAATTAGTTTCTAAATAAGTTTATTATAAGGCGTTGTGGCATATTGCCACAACGCCTTTTTTCGTATATTGATATAATGGTTATTGACATTAATTCTGTATATGATATTATTAATACAACATATGAACAATTATTCATATGAAATGTGTGTATTAATTGGAGGTAATATATAATGAAGAAGACTTATAAGATTGAAGTGGATTGTGCTAACTGTGCTAACAAGATGGAAGAGGCAGCAAAAAAGACTGAAGGTGTCAAGGACTGTGTTGTTAACTATATGGCGCTTAAGATGAAGGTAGAATTTGAAGAGGGCGCTGATGTTGACAGCGTAATGCAATCCGTCCTTACCGCCTGCAAGAAGGTAGAAGATGATTGTGAGATTTACTTGTAATCATATGTAGTGCTTTTATGAAGTGATTTAGGTGTGGTGCTAAGTATTAGATATGCATTTATTGTTGTAGTTTTTATTAAGATTATTACACATTTTTCATTTTCGTCATACATCTATAACGGTAGTTCTTCACTAAGAATATATAAGTGATTGATGTAAAGTGTTATGTTTTTATATCGTAAGGAATCCTCCCGCAAGCTGGCTGCTTCCTTACGACATATGACGTGAACCGGTGCTCAATCTGGCTCAGCCAGTTCGCACCTAATCGTGCCGTCCTTGGCACGATTTTCACTCGATTAATCAATTACTTATATCTTCTAAGCTCGAACTGATGTTATAGATGTACAACGAAATAAAAAATCGTAATAATCTTAGCTTAAATAACTAGAATAAATGCATCTCTAATACTTAGCACCAACAAAGAATCACACTACACATAAGAAGCAGACATAATGTTTAGAAAGGACATACTATGAATAAGAAACAAAAGACCAATCTAATAAGAATAATAGTAACAGCTGTTCTATTAATTGGGCTTTATATTGTAATTGAATCTGGAAAGGTGTTACCGGAGGATTATCTTAATCCCTGGGTGGTTCGGCTAATCTATCTGGTACCTTACGCACTTATTGCATATGATATATTGAAGAAGTCTGTCAAAGGTATAGCTAAAGGACAGTTCTTAGATGAGAATTTTCTTATGGGCGTGGCGTCTCTTGGAGCATTCATATTAGGGGAGTGTCTTGAAGGTGTTGCAGTTGTACTTTTCTATCAGGTGGGAGAGTTATTCGAAAGCTACGCTATTGGTAAGAGCCGTAAGAATATATCTGAGCTTATGGATATAACAGAAGATGTTGCATATCTTGTTGACGGCGATGATGTTCTAGAGGTTGATTCTGACGATGTTGAGGTTGGGTCAATTATTGAGGTTAAGCCGGGAGATAAAATTCCAATTGACGGTGAGATTGTAGAAGGTTCAAGTGTACTCGACAGTGCGGCTCTTACAGGTGAGAGTAAGCCTGTAGATGTGACAGTAGGAGATAGTGTTCTTAGTGGTACTATTAATATGACTTCTGTTATAAGAGTTAAGACCACTGCGGAGTTTGGTGATTCTACAGCATCTAAGATTATGGAACTTGTGGAATCAGCAAGTTCCAATAAGTCTCATTCTGAGAATTTTATTTCCAAGTTCGCAAGATATTATACTCCTATTGTGTGTGCACTTGCTTTGGTACTTGCAATAATTCCACCTCTAATTAGTGGGCTGATTCTTGGCGAAGGATATACATTTCCTACATGGATATATCGGGCATTGACATTTCTTGTAATAAGCTGTCCTTGTGCACTTGTAATATCAATACCTCTTAGTTTCTTTGCCGGTATTGGTGGAGCAAGTTCTAAAGGTGTGATGATTAAGGGGTCTAATTATCTTGAAGAGCTTAGCAAGGTGGATACAGTATTCTTTGACAAGACAGGAACGCTTACTAAGGGTAATTTCTCCGTTACTAAAGTTATTTCTTTGCTTAAAGAGGATGAGATTATAACTAGTGGGGAGATTGAAAGTGTATCCATATCTGATTATGAACTTGTAAAATACGCGGCTTCGGCAGAGTATTATACTAATCACCCAATTGGTTTAAGTCTTATTAGCGCATATAAAGGAGAAGATGGTTCCTTTATAGATAGCAAGAATACAATGGGAAATACCAATGAACTATCAAGAGAACTCGTTAAGCCGGATAATGTTTTGCAAGTAGGTGGTCAGGGTATTATGGCATTAATTCAAGGAAAAGAAGTTGCTGTTGGCAATATGCTTCTAATGAAAAATAAATGCGATAATTTTGACGAAAATATTATGAAGGCAAAAGAGATAGGAACTATAGTCTATGTGAGCGTTGATAGACGATTTGCAGGATATATTGTTATTAGTGATGAGATTAAGGAGGAGAGCCGTGAAGCGATTGCTGCTCTGTATCAATGCGGTGTTAAGGATACGGGTATTCTCACAGGTGATAATGATGATGTGGCAAACGATATTGCCAAGAAGATTGGACTAAGTAAGGTTAGGGCAAGGCTTCTTCCTCAGGATAAGGTAAAGGCTGTTGAAGATGAAATTAACGGCGGCGCCAAGGTGGCGTTTGTAGGCGATGGAATCAATGATGCACCTGTTATTATGCGAGCAGATGTGGGAATTGCTATGGGAGCGCTGGGTTCGGATGCTGCTATTGAAGCTAGCGATGTTGTGCTCATGGACGACAATCCAACGAAAGTATCTCTTGCTATAAGAATTGCTAAGAAATGTATGAAAGTGGTATATGAGAATATTTATTTTTCTATTGGAATCAAAGTCTTGGTTATGATACTTGGAGCAATAGGTATTGCTTCTATGTGGATGGCAATATTTGCGGATGTTGGAGTCATGATAATTGCAGTGCTTAATGCAATAAGGTGCCTTCGAGTTAAGAGATGAGAATTAGCTTATAGCTAACAAGAGTCGTAGAATCCCGTAAAATGTTAGCCGGCGGGGCGTATAGATTAGCTGAAAAGCCTGATATAGCTAACAAGAGTCCTAGAATCCCATAAAATGTTAGCCGGCGAGAGGACATAGCATCCCATAAGAGCTACAAAAAGCTAATAATTAGTCTAAATCACGCGCAATATTAGCCGGCGGGGCGTATAGATTAGCTGAAAAGCCTGATATAGCTAACAAGAGTCCTTAAAACTCATAAAATATTAGCCGGCGAGAGGACATAGCACCCCATAAGAGCTACAAAAAGCTAAT
>DFLF01000009.1:0-160864 GCA_002373675.1 Pseudobutyrivibrio sp. UBA3626 | reverse complement strand
CTAAATCACGCGCAATATTAGCCGGTGGGGCGTATAGATTAGCTAAAAAGTCTACTATAGCTAACAAGAGTCCTTAAAACCCATAAAATGTTAGCCGGCGAGAGGACATAGCACCCCATAAGAGCTGAAAAAAGCTAATAATTAGTCTAAATCACGCGCAATATTAGCCGGCGGGGCGTATAGATTAGCTGAAAAGCCTGCTATAGCTAACAAGAGCCCTAGAATCCCATAAAATATTAGCTTCATCAGAAAATTCAATTATAAAAAGGAACTCAGCATCATCACTATATGTTATATAATTAATAGAGAGGTAATAATAGATGAGTAATAGGAAAACACATATGCCGAGCGAAGAACTATTGATTGACCTGGCCGATTTATACAAGGTGTTCGGAGACTATTCCAGAATTAGGATTATGTATGTGCTTCTTCAAGAAGAGGTGTGCGTGCAGGATTTGGCAGAGATATTGGATATGACCCAATCTGCAGTATCCCATCAGCTTAAGATACTTAAGCAGAACAAGCTTGTTCGGGCAAGACGAGATGGCAAGTCTGTATTCTATTCTCTTGCAGATCATCATGTAAGAAATATACTTGATATGGGTAAGGAACATTTGGAGGAATAGTATGATTCGCCTTGATAAATTCTTGTCAAATGCTAATGTGGGAAGCAGAAAACAGGTTAAGGAGCTAATCAAAAGAGGCGCCGTTACAGTTAATGGTTTTGTATGCAAAGATGGAAGTGTTAAAATAGAAGAAAGTTCCAAAGTCACATGCCAAGGGGAAGATATAATCCCCTTGGCTAGTTGTGTATATATGTTAAATAAGCCTGCAGGAGTAGTCAGTGCGACGAGAGATGATAATGACAAGACTGTTATAGACGTATTTAAGGATGAGAATCGAAGAGACTTATTTCCAATAGGTCGTCTTGATAAGGATACGGAAGGTCTGCTTCTTATAACCAATGATGGGAGACTTAGCCATAACTTACTCTCGCCGAGAAAGCACGTTAGTAAGACATACCTATGCATATCTGACAAAGGACTTAGCAATGATGAGATGAAGAGGATGGAACGTGGCATTGATATTGGTGATGATGAGATAACTATGCCTTCTGTTATTAGTCCAACTACTCTGGATGATGCGTGTGCTACATATAATGTTGCTATGGGAAATGCAGATTCTCTATTCGAACGGATAGAAAAGCTTTCTTTATATACCCTTGATTCTATTTATGCATATTATCTTACGATTAGTGAGGGAAAATATCATCAGGTCAAGAGAATGTTTTCGTATTTTGATGGTGAGATTTTATATCTTAACAGGATTGAGTTTGCAGGGCTTAGACTTGACAGGGATTTGGCTCTGGGAAAATACAGGTTGTTAAATGAAAAAGAGCTCGCCAAGCTTGGTGATACAGGAAGTATATAAAAACTTAATTTGCATATTTACAAACATATGTTCGTGTGATATTATATAGTTAATTCGTAACTTGGTTTTGATAAGAGAATAGGAAGAGATGGATATTAAGAAGGACAGGATGTATCTATGTATAGATCTAAAGTCCTTCTATGCATCTGTAGAGTGCGTAGAGCGTGGACTTGATCCATACAAGGACAATTTAATAGTGGCAGACCTTAGCAGAACTGAGAAGACAATATGTCTTGCGGCCAGTCCCGCAATTAAGGCTCTTGGAGTAAGCAGCAGATGCAGAGTCTTTGAGATACCCAAGAATATCAAGTATATAGCTGCGGTTCCCAGAATGGCACTTTATATGGAATATTCGGCGAGAATTTATTCTGTATACCTTAAGTATATTTCCAGGGAGGATATTCATGTATATTCAGTAGACGAGGCATTCCTTGATGTAACAGACTATCTTAATCTGTATCAGATGAGTGCTAAGGAGCTGGGAATTAAGATAATGGAGGACGTCTTTGAGACCACAGGGATTACTGCAACTTGCGGGATAGGAACCAATCTGTATCTTGCCAAGATTGCACTTGATATTACAGCTAAGCATGCAGATGACAATATAGGTTATCTTACTGAGGAATTGTATTGTGAGACGCTCTGGGAACATCAACCCCTTACTGATTTTTGGAGGCTGGGACCGGGAACAGCTAAGAAGTTAGCAAGTGTAGGAATATTTAATATGAAGCAGATTGCTATGGCAGATGAAGATATGCTATACAAGATGTTTGGAGTAGATGCGGAGCTTCTTATAGACCATGCATGGGGAGTTGAGCCCACTTTAATATCTGATATTAAGACATATAGTCCCACAACTAATTCTATTACAAGCGGACAGGTGTTAGACAGAGACTATGCCCATGACGAAGGAAGACTTATAGTTAAGGAGATGACAGACCTTCTGTGTCTTGATCTTGTTGCCAGAGAATGTGTTACAGAATCAATAACTCTTCATATTGGGTATTCTAACGCGCTTAAGATTGCCCCAGCGCATGGAAGTGCAAGACTTTCATTTCCTACTTCTTCTGCGCGAATAATAGTGGAGGCGGTTGAGAGATTATACGATGAGATTAAGGATAAGAATTTTCCTATGCGCCGAGCTTTCGTGTATTTTAATAAAATTGTTCCAGAAGGATTTGAACAATATAATATGTTCGTAAACCCTGAAGATCTTAAGAAGGAACATGATATGCAAAAGGCTATAATTGATATTAAGAGTAAATTTGGCAAGAATGCAATTCTTAAGGGGATGAATCTGGAAGAAGGGGCTAAGACTATAGAGAGGAATGCTCAGATCGGAGGGCATAGAAGTGGAGAAGAATAAGTATGCATCTATGCGTCAATCCAATCCTAACAGGCCGAAGATGACAAGAGAGAATAGAGCTAAGCAGTTTGCACCTTTTGCAGCTCTCAAAGGATTTGAAGATGGAATTAGATGGCAGGAGAAGGTCTATGTAGACAAGAGGGAACTTTCAGAAGAGACTCTTGAGAGATTAGATAATAAGTTTAAGGATATCAGGAAGAATGATATAATAACTGTTGTATATTACAATAAGGGAGAATATCTTAAGGTAACAGGGATGGTCGCTCGAATTGATATTACAGCGCGAATCCTACAGGTTATTAATACCAAGATACGATTTGAAGATATATATGATATTGAATTGAATAATGATTAGACATAATAATAAGACTTAATAAGAGATGGAATGATGAAGGATACGAAGGATATAGAACTTAGCATAATTAAGAAGTTTAAGAAGAAAATATGGAGACCGTTTACCAAGGCTATTAATGAATATGAACTTATTGAAGATGGGGACAAGATAGCCGTATGTATATCCGGTGGTAAGGATTCGATGCTGATGGCGAAGCTTTTTCAGGAATTAGAGCGACATGGAAAGAAGAATTTCGATGTTGTATTTCTCGTGATGAATCCCGGTTACAACGATGTTAACAGAAGTAAGATTGAGAGTAATGCTAAGCATCTTAATGTACCTATCCATATATTCGAAAGCGATATATTTGATGCCGTAGCTACGGTAGAAGATTCTCCATGCTATTTATGTGCTAGAATGAGAAGAGGACATCTTTATGCTAAGGCTAAAGAGCTAGGCTGTAATAAGATTGCACTGGGACATCATTTTGATGATGTAATTGAGACAATTCTTATGGGGATGTTATATTCAGGACAGATTCAGACTATGATGCCGAAACTTCACTCGACTAATTTCGAGGGCATGGAGCTTATACGCCCCCTTTATCTTATAAGAGAGAATGATATTATTCACTGGGCAAAGTATAATGAGTTGGAATTCTTAAGATGTGCATGTCGATTTACAGAGAAGATTGAAGAGGAACAGCGTCTTAAAGCGCTTGAATCAGGCGAAGAACTTGATAATATATCTAATGTAGAATCTTCGTCCAAACGAAAAGAGATTAAGGAGCTTATAGCTAGTCTTCATAAGGTTAATCCCTTTGTAGAGAAGAATATATTTAGATCAGTAGAGAATGTTCATATTAAGACTATAATTGCCTATAAAGAAGGAGGTATTACTCATAATTTCTTAGACGATTATCATAAAGATGATAATAAACAGACATTTGAGGGAGGCATTAATTTGCGTTTTGACGGCGAGAATATAGTTGATAAGATTAGAGATGATTTAATGAAGTTATCCGATGAAGGATACAAAGAGTTTCACGCCAAGCTGATTCCTGAGATTGATAAGGATAGAATAATTGGAGTAAGAACTCCTGAACTTAGGAAATATGCAAATCAATTTGCCAAGCATGAATCAGATGTAGCTACATTCAAGAAGGCACTTCCTCATAGATATTATGATGAGATGAACCTGCATGGTTTTTTGATTGAAAAGAATAAGGACTTTGATACATGTATTAAGGAACTTGATGATTTTCTAGAGTATGTGGATAATTGGGCTACCTGCGACTGTACTAATCCAAAAGTCTTGGGGAAATGTAAGGACAAGCTTGTAAGTCACATTGACAATTGGATTGCTACCGGTAAGACGTATTATATTAGATATGCAATTAAGCTTCTAATGACACATTACTTAGATGAAGATTATTCCATTGATTATATGTACAAGGTGGCAGCAGTGGAATCAGAGGAATACTATGTCAATATGATGATTGCTTGGTACTTTGCTACGGCGTTAGCGAAGCAATATGATGATGCTGTTACATTTTTGCAAGAGAAGAGACTTTCTGTATGGATTCACAATAAGACAATACAGAAGGCAGTGGAGAGTAACCGTATTGATAAGGATACTAAGGATTATCTAAGGACTCTTAGGATTAAGTGACAAGGGAAGACGGATATGTACGATTATAAGGACAGATTATTACAATTGCAGAAAGCTGTTAGGGATAATGGTATTGACTTTTATTATATTCCTTTGTCAGATTATCATAATAGTGAGATTCCAAATTACCGGTTTAACTTAATAGAATATCTTACGGGATTTACCGGCTCTAATGGGACTCTTATAGTTACGAGTGATAAGGCCTATATGTGGACTGATGGAAGATATTTTATACAAGCCGAGATTGAGCTTGAAGGAAGCGATGTTATTCTGATGAAGCAGGGGCTTAAGGGAGTTCCAGGTGTAGTAGAGTTTTTAGAAGCTAACATGGGCTCGGAGGATGTTCTTGCGTTTGACGGTAAAGTTGTTAATGTAGATACTTATAAGAAGTATAATGACATATTGCTTCGTCATGATATGAATCGTCGCATATGCGATGTGAATCTGGTTAATAGGGATGATTTAGATGATGTGGGTTATAGTAATGTATGGCTTCTTAGCGATGAATACAGCGGTGAGTCGGCTGTTAGCAAGATAAATAGAATTCGAGAAGATGAAGATTATAAGAAAGCAGACGGAGTTATAATATCTAACCTGTGTGATATTGCATGGACACTTAATCTTAGAGGGGATGATATTAATCATGTCAAGGTATTCTATTCATACCTTGTAATTACTAAAAGAGATGTAATTCTTTATGCCAATAAGACTCGCCTTAAGGAAGTAGAAGAGTATCTTGAAGATATTGGTGTTGAAGTCAGAGATTATAATGATATATACAGTGATTTGTTGGACAGTGGCTTTTATCGAAGTCGAAGCATATATAAGATGCTAATTGATGCTAAGAGCCTCAATACATCATTATATACCTTGCTAAATGAGAAAATAGAAGTATTAAGTTCAGATAGTATTCCCTCTTCGCTAAAATGTATTAAGAATGAAACAGAGATTAATAACACTATTAAAGCACATATAAAAGATGGCATTGCAGTAACGAAGTTCATGTATTATCTGAGTTGCAAGTACTCAGACGTTGATTCAGGGGAGGATTCATACGAGACCGAGATTTCATTAAGTGATAAACTGCACGAGCTTCGCACCAGGCAGGAAGGATTTCTTGATGAGAGCTTCGATACAATCTCAGCATGGGCTGAGCATGGCGCAATTGTACATTATGAAGCCACGCTGGAGACTGATGCAGCGATAACCAGAGACAGTTTCTATCTAGTGGATTCAGGAGGTCACTATTTTGAAGGTACTACAGATATCACAAGAACATTTCTTATAGGTAGGGCAAGCCCTAAGATGATTAAGGATTACACATTGGTACTTAAGAGTAACATCAGTCTTGCCAGGGCGAAATTCTTAAGTGGAACAACAGGTAAAAGTCTGGATATGTTAGCTAGGGATGTTCTCTGGCAGGAAGGGATTGACTTTCTACATGGAACAGGCCATGGTGTTGGTCATATATTATCTGTTCACGAAGGACCTAATAATATCAGCTTTAGAAATAATAGGGACATTGCAATTAGACCCGGAATGATAACAACGGATGAACCGGGATTATACTTAGAAGGGGAATATGGAATTCGACTTGAAAATGAACTTCTTTGCGTAGAAGATGAGATGATTTCATATGGTACATTTTACAGATTTGAATGTCTGACACTCGTTCCTTTCCAATTAGATTGCATTGATGTAGGTATGCTGACAGATGATGAGAAAGAGTACCTTAATAATTATCATAAGAAGGTATATGATGATATAAGTCCGTACCTAAATGATGATGAAAGGATATGGCTTAAAGATATGACAAGGAGGGTGTGATAATAGAAAAAATTCAGAGATGCTAAAATATATTGACGAACAAATGTTCGCGAGATATAATATATATAGGCGTTATCAAAACAGCGGTTGGCCTTACACTCGTGCTAATCATAGTGCGAACTTCCCGATATAAGGAGGTGTTGCTTGTGGGAAAGTATGAATGGAAGGGGAAAAATTTGTTTGATATATTAACAGGTATAGCGACTATACTCTGTGCTGCAAAAGCAGTGTATGATATGGCTCGTGATATTATTAATTATTATAAGCAAAAAAGCAACCGCCCTGACCAAGGATAGTGGTTGCTTTTTAATCATTAACTAAGGCCAGCCGTTTTGGCAACGCCTCTTCTCATTTTTATTTTAACATATACATAGGATTTGTCAAATTATACTGTTTCAAGATGAAATCAAAATAGAAATGAGTTCAATAGTATTATTTTGTGTCCGGTAAGACAATAACAATATCATTCGCTTCTTTACATTTTTTGCTATTGGAAATGAGTTTGAAATGTGATAACCTTTTACATAGTTAGTATAAGAGCAGGAATGGGATATATGATTACATATAACAGTACGATTAGTGATATATATAATACAGCTATAGGCCATGATGCACTAAGTAAACTTATGTTACAACTTGGCGTTGATGATAATGGCTATGATATAAGGGATTATTATAAGATTATGGAAGAGTTCGGCACTATGTCGGATTTTGATGAGATGCTTAGGGAAATATATTCGTAAAGGAGAAGATGTAAGACGCTCACTTATTGAGCGTGCAGAAAGTGGCGAGGAGATTGCATATTCGGATATAATGACAAATAAGATTCCACCTAATATATAGAGATTTGATTAAGCTTAGAAATGAACATAAGGTATTTGCCTATGGAGATTTTAAGGTTATAGACTCTTCAAGAGACAGGTTCGTATACGAGAGAAGCCTTGGTGATGATATATATATTATTGACTGCAACCTGGGAAAGAACAGACATAAGTGCTACAGCGTGGAGGGAGACTACGAGGTGGTGTATTTAAGCGCCAAAGATAATTATAAGTCTGAGCTTGGCTATATATATACCGAAGAGTTATATCCTTATGAAGCAAGAATTATTAAGATAAACAAGTAGAAACATATAAGAGATGAGGGGATTATTGCATCAATGAGTAAATTACTTCTAATAGACGGACATAGCATACTTAATAGAGCATATTATGGAATACGAGGCCTTTCTAATTCCAAGGGCGTTCCGACTAATGCTGTATATGGATTTCTTAATATAATGTTTAAATATATTGAGGAAGAGAAACCTGATTATCTTACGGTTGCATTTGATGTAAGTGCGCCTACTTTTCGCCATGAGATGTATGAAGAATACAAAGGCACACGCAAGCCAATGGATGATGACTTAAGAGTTCAGGTTCCGATGATTCAAGAGATGCTTAATGCAATGGGTATTACTATTGTGAAGAAAGAAGGACTTGAAGCTGATGATATACTTGGCACTATTTCAAGAATTGGAGAAAGAGAGGGACTGGATGTTACAATCCTTTCTGGAGACAGGGACCTTCTTCAACTTGCAACTAAGAAGGTTAAGATTGCAATTCCTAAGACAAGTAAAGGCGTTACAACAACATTTTATTATTATGACAAGGATGTTCTAGAAGAATATGGATGCACTCCAATTGAGTTTATTGATGTTAAAGCATTGATGGGAGATTCTTCTGATAATATCCCAGGTGTTCCTTCAATTGGCGAGAAGACTGCTAAGAATATAATCAGTAAGTATAAGTCTATTGAAAATGCGTATGCTAATGCAGCAGATATCAAACCGCCTAATGCTTCTAAGAAACTACAGGAATTCTATGCTCAGGCAGTTCTCTCTAAGGAGCTTGCAACCATATGTCTTACTGCAGATATTGATTATGATATTAATAATTCAAAGCTTGAGAATATATATACTAATGAGGCGTATCTGCTATGTAAGGAGTGGGAGATTAAGAGGCTTCTGCCTAGATTTGAGAATAATGTAAAAAGTCTTGATAAGAAAGATTACAAGATAATTAAAAGATTAGATCAGGTTGAGAGATTATTTGAGAGACTTTCTTTTGAAGAGTATGTTGGTGTAAGCTATGTTAGATTTCCTGATTCTGACAAGGATGGTCAGATGACGCTATTTGGTGGTGATGAACTTAGACTTATGGCGTTGTCTGATAGGAAAGAATGTTATGTTATTGATCTGTGCGATGATATTAGTGAATCATATATTGCAAACGCTTTATATGATTTGTCATGTAAGTGTAACATTTTAAGCTTCAATCTTAAGGATATGCTCTATGATTTTGAAGGCTTGAACAGGGATAATTGCTTTGATGTATCGGTAGCATTCTATCTACTTGATCCTACGAAGAAGGAATATTCATATGATGATATTGCAAGTGAGTATCTTAATATGATGCTTCCTGGCAGAGAAGAATTGATTGGCAAGAAATCTATAGCTTCACAATTTGATTCTAATAAAGATAAGATAATAGAATTAAAAGGTAATGAGGCTTATGTTGCTTGCAATGGATTTATTAAGATTCTTCCGGAACTGAAAGGGGAATATGATAATCTCTATTATAATATTGAGATGCCACTTCTATTTACATTATATGATATGGAGAGAGAGGGTATATACCTTGATAAGAATGCATTAGAAGAATATGGCAATACATTAAATAGCAGGATAAATGAATTAGAAAATAACATATATGATCTTGCAGGAGAAGAATTCAATATTAATTCTCCTAAACAATTAGGAGAGATATTATTCTCTGAGGATAAATTAGGACTTCCTGGTTCTAAGAAGACTAAGTCTGGTTACTCTACTGCAGCAGATGTATTAGAGAAGCTTGCGCCAGAACATGAGATAGTAAAAGATATCCTGGAATACAGAGGACTTGCCAAATTATATTCTACTTATGTTGAAGGGTTACTTAAAGCACAGGATAGTGATGGTAAGATTCATTGTAATTTCCAGCAGACTGTTACGGCTACAGGAAGGCTTTCCTGTACCGAGCCCAATCTTCAGAATATTCCAATTAGATTAGAACTTGGTAGAATGATTCGTAAAGTATTTTATCCTAGAGATGGATTCGTATTCGTTGACGCTGATTATTCCCAGGTTGAGCTTAGAGTTCTTGCGCATATGTCAGGCGATGAGGGACTTATTGACTCATTTAACAGAGGCGATGACATTCATACAAGTACGGCATCGAAGATATTTGATGTAGAGCCAGAAGATGTTACGCCTTTAATGCGACGTACTGCCAAAGCTGTTAATTTTGGAATTGTCTATGGTGAGAGTTCCTTTGGGCTTTCCGAGAATCTGGGTATAAGCAGGAAGGAAGCGAAGAAGTATATCGAAGATTATTTCAAAGTATATCCTAAGATGAAAGAGTTCTTAGAGAGTCTTAAGGACAAGGCAAGAGAGAAGGGCTACTCAGAGACTTTGCTTGGAAGGAAGCGCCCTATTATTGAACTTAGCTCTAAGAATTTTAATATAAGAAGTTTCGGAGAAAGGGTTGCTATGAATACTCCTATTCAGGGAACTGCAGCAGATATAATTAAGATTGCTATGGTAAATGTGGATAGAAAGCTTAGAGATTCTAACATGAAATCCCGCCTTATATTGCAGGTGCATGATGAACTTCTTATTGAAGCAGCAAAGGAAGAGGAAGACAAAGTATATGATATTCTAAAGGACGAAATGATGAATGCCATATCTCTTTTGGTTCCACTTGAGATTGATATTCATTCTGGTAATACCTGGTATGAGGCAAAATAAATGAAGAAAATTGTTATTACAGGCGGAGTAGGTTCAGGTAAATCATTGGTATTAGATTACTTAAGAGATAATTTTAATTGCAAAGTTATAAGAGCTGATGATGTGGCGCATATTTTAATGAAGCCCAACGAGAAATGCTATTATGATATTCTTAAGGCTTTCTCAAATTATGATTTGTTAGAGACTATAGTGGGAGATAAAGAAGAACCGTATTTTGATAAAGAGAAGCTTTCTAAGCTTATATTTTCTGATGAGCATAACAGAGATGTTATTAATTCTATTGTTCATCCTGCAGTAAAAGAATACATCCTTAATGATATAAGGTTTGAAGAGGATAAAGGAGATATAGCTTATTATTTTCTTGAGGTTGCTCTGGCAATTGAAGATGGATATGATAAGATTTTTGACGAGACATGGTATATCTATACGGATAAAGAAAATAGGGTTAAAAGGTTAGAACAAAACCGAGGTTATTCAGAGGATAGGATTATGGATATTATGAAGTCTCAGAAGAGTGATGAAGAATACAAATCACACGCTACACATATTATACGCAATAACAGTAGCGTTGAAGAATTGTACGACAATATAGGCAATATTTTACATTGCGACTAGTCTAATGAAATGGTATAATAACTAAGGTTTTATACCATTTTATTTTGGCGTATTATGTTAATGATTCGTGATAATTTATATTTGCTATAGGAGGCTTAATATGGCTACTATTGATAAAGATTATGTATTTGGTTTGGACATTGGAACAAGAAATGTAGTTGGAACTGTTGGCTACAATGATGATGAAGGGTTCCATGTAATTGCACAATATAGTGAAGAACATGATTCGAGAGCCATGATTGATGGACAGATTCATGATATTAATAGAGTCTCTAAGACTATTGAAAATGTTAAGACTACTCTTGAAGACAAGATTAAGATGCAACTTACGGAAGTATGTATAGCAGCAGCTGGTCGTGTACTTCGTACTATTACTACAAGGGTTGCCATTGATTATGATGAAGAGACTGTTGTAAGCGGTGAAGACTTACACACTCTTGATTTAATTGGTGTTGACCAGGCTCAGAAGATTCTTAAAGAGAATGAAGAAGAAAAATATAAATTCTACTGTGTTGGTTACTCTGTTATGAAATATTATCTTAATGGGGAACTCTTTACATCTCTTGAAGGACATAAGGCTAATAAGATTGAAGAGGTAATTATAGTAACATTTCTGCCAGAAGATGTTGTTGATGGACTGTATTCTGCTGTAGAGAAAGCTGGACTTAAAGTTGCAAATCTTACATTAGAGCCTATAGCTGCTATCAACGTGGCAATTCCAGAAAGCTTTAGAATGCTTAATATCGCACTTGTTGATGTTGGTGCTGGAACAAGTGATATCTGTATTACAAGAGATGGAAGCATTATTGCTTACGGTATGATTCCTTATGCAGGTGATGAACTTACAGAAGCAATTGTACATGAGTATCTTGTTGATTTTGCAACTGCTGAACTAATTAAGAAGACATCTTCTGAAGAGAAGGAAGTTACATTTGACGATATTATGGGACTTAGCCATACTATTCCATCTAAGGATGTATGGAAATTAGTTGAGCCAATTGAGCAGAAGATGGCAGATGCTGTTGCTGATAAGATAATTGAATTAAATGGTGATAAAGCTGTATCTGCAGCCTTTGTTGTAGGTGGTGGCGGAAGAGTACATGGCTTTACTGATGCCCTTGCCAAGAGACTTGATATTGTTAAAGAGCGTGTAGCTATTAGAGGCGAAGAAGTAATGAAGAATATTATCTTCGAAACCAACGATCTTACTAGGGATTCTCTTATAGTTACACCAATTGGAATCTGTCTTAACTATTATGAGCAGAAGAACAACTTTATAATGATTCATTTTAATGAAGAGATGATGAAATTATACGACAATGGCCATCTTACAGTTGTTGATGCAGCAATGCAGGCTGGATGGGATACAGACGAATTGTTCCCACGCCGTGGTAAAGAGATACACTATACCATTAATGGTACAGCGAAAATGATTCGTGGTGAGGAAGGCGAGTCAGCAGTTGTTAAGATGAATGATAATATTGTTGGTCTTAATACGCCACTAGAACCTAATTGTTATATTACAATTGAAGCCTCAACAGAAGGGGGCAAGGCTAATTGTACAATTGAACAGTTAGAAGAATTTACATCTGCGACTATTGATTTCTTCGTATCTGGCAATAAGATTTCATGTCCTAAGTTTGTTGAGGTTAATGGCTCCCTTGAACCGGGAAGCTATGAAATCAAAGAAGGGGACGTTATAGAGACAAGAAGCTTCTATACGGTAGGTCAGATTGCCGAATTTATGGATGTGGAGATTGATGATAATTATAGTATTCTTGTTAATGGAAGAGAAGCTGATAAGAATACACTTGTATATGAGAACTTTGATGTGGATTGGACGCTTACTGGATATGGAGCTACAGAAGGTGAAGGCGGAGACACTATTGTAGCAAGTATGGCAGAGACGTCAGAGGAAGTTAAGAATAATAGCGATAACTTAACTGATACTGAAGAATCAAATAATGATTATACAGATGTTGATGCTTACGACGATACAAAAGACTATGATGAAGAAGAGCTTAATAAGAAAGAAGAATTGAATAGAGCCATTTCAGAAGCAATAGAAGATGCAAATGCAGATGAAGATGAAGACCCATTAGATATTAAGGGCTCAGAGATAGATTCTGTAGTTGATGAGATAATTGAGGATGCATCTACGAAGACTAGAGAAGTTCCTATTCCTCTTAATGTAATTGTTAATAACGAGCCAATTACACTAACAGGAAAGAGCAAATATGTATTTGTTGACGTCTTTGACTTTATTGATTTTGATACCAGAGACAGTAGGGGGCGAGCTATTGTAACTAATATTAATGGGAAGAGATGTGGCTACTCTGACAGACTTAAGACGGGGGACAAAATTGATATCTATTGGCAGGATTTAAAATAGTTTTTTCTGGTATACGTTTTGTGATATTGAAAAGGATATATAATTTATGGAAATGTTCTCTATAGCATCAAGTAGTAGTGGGAATTGTATCTGTGTTGGTACTAAGGATTTTCATGTGCTTATTGATGTGGGAATTACCGGTAAGAAAATAGAAGAAGGACTTAATAAATATGGTCTTACTTGTTGTGACATTAAGGCTATATTAGTTACTCATGAGCATGGAGACCATATCAAAAGTCTCGGAGTTATGACAAGAAAATATAAACTTCCTGTATATACAACGAAGGGTACATGGGATGGAGCATTAGGCTGTAAAAGTCTTGGCAAAATTGATACAAGTCTCTTTCATGAAGTTCATTATGATGAGACATTTACAGTGGGGCCACTTACCATTAATCCAATCAGGGTGAGCCATGATACTAATGAACCGGTGGCCTATGTTGTATCAGGTGATGAAAGACGAGTTGCAGTAATTACTGATCTTGGTAAATACGATGATTATATAGTCGATAATTTGCAGAATCTTGATGCAATTCTTCTTGAAGCAAATTATGATTACAATATGCTGCAGGTTGGAAGATATGAGCCTTGGCTTAAGAGAAGAGTTAATGGTGATACAGGACACTTGTCTAATGAAATGTCGGGACAGCTTTTATGTCGTATAGCAGGAGATAAGCTTAAGACGGTTATGCTTGGCCATATGAGTAAAGAGAATAATGTGCCGGAACTTGCTTATGAGGCTGTAAGGTGTGAAGTTAAGCTTAGTGATACGCCTTATGAGCCGGAAGATTTCAAGATAATTTGCGCTCCAAGATATGAGGCGTCAGAGAAAGTTGTTGTGTAACTTTAGATGTGTCCCAGAAATGGGGCATATTTATTAATGGATATATAGAACATATAAGAGGTTGTTATGGAGAGAATTATTATTACAGTAGTTGGAAAAGATACAGTTGGAATTATTGCAAAAGTATGTACTTATCTTGCAGATGCCAATGTAAATATTTTAGACATTTCACAGACAATCGTATCAGGATACTTCAATATGATGATGGTGGCAGACAGATCTAAAGCCAGCGTCGGTTTTGACAGGTTTCAAGAAGAGTTGGATAAGCTGGGAGAAGAAATTGGTGTAGAGATAAAGTGCCAAAAAGAAGAAATCTTCGAAATGATGCATAGGATATAATTAGAGGTGGTCTATGATTAATAATAGAGAAGTTCTTGAAACTAATAAAATGATTGAGAAGGATAATCTTGACGTAAGAACCATTACAATTGGTATTAGCCTTCTTAGTTGTATGACAAGTGATATTAATGAACTTAATAATAATATATATAACAAGATTACAACTATTTCGTCGAAGCTTGATGAAACGGCTTTAAAAATTGAGAAGGAATATGGTATTCCTATTGTCAATAGAAGAATAGCTGTAACACCTATTGGTATTGTGGGTTCAAGTGCTTGTAAAAGTGTTGATGACTTTGTATCTATAGCTAAGACTTTAGATAAAGCTGCTACTAAGGTTGGAGCTGATCTGATAGGAGGATTCTCTGCTCTTGTTAGTGAGGGTATGACTGATTCTGATGAAATGCTTATTAAATCAATTCCAAAGGCATTAACAAATACTAATAGAGTGTGCTCATCTATTAATCTTGGCTCTACAAAAGACGGAATCAATATGGACGCTGTTAGACTTATGGGAGAAACTTTACTTGAAGTTGCAAACCTTAGTAAGGATAGAGATTCAGTAGATTGTATGAAACTTGTAGTGTTCTGTAACGCTCCGGATAATAATCCTTTTATGGCAGGAGCATTCCATGGTGTTACAGGTGGCGATGCGGTTATCAATGTTGGAGTATCAGGTCCGGGAGTAGTGAGAAAAGCGCTAGAGTCAGTTAGAGGTGAAAGCTTCGAAGTTCTATGTGAGAAGATTAAGACTACTGCCTTCAAGGTAACAAGAGTAGGCCAATTAGTTGCAAAAGAAGCTTCTAAGATGCTAAGTATCCCATTTGGAATAGTTGATTTATCTCTTGCACCAACACCGGCAATTGGTGATTCGGTTGCAGATATACTATGTGAGATAGGACTTGAATATGCAGGTGCGCCAGGTACTACTGCAGCTCTTGCACTTCTTAATGACCAGGTTAAGAAGGGAGGAGTTATGGCATCTTCTTATGTTGGTGGATTATCAGGTGCATTTATTCCAGTATCAGAAGATCAGGGAATGATTAATGCCGCAGAAGCAGGAGCAATTACGCTTGAGAAGTTAGAAGCTATGACTTGTGTATGTTCTGTGGGACTTGATATGATTGCCATTCCCGGTTCTACTAAAGCTACAACGATATCGGGAATAATAGCAGATGAGATGGCACTTGGAATGATTAACCAGAAAACTACCGCCGTGCGACTTATTCCTGTAATAGGAAAAGACGTTGGCGATAGTGTTGAATTTGGCGGATTATTCGGTTATGCGCCTATTATGCCGGTGAACAAGTTCTCCTGCGACGATTTTGTGAATCGTAGGGGACGAATCCCTGCGCCAATACATAGCTTTAAAAATTAGAGTGTATATTAAAAGCGAGAACTACTAGCGCATAGTGCATTCTCATACAAGTGCATTTTCGCTATGTATATGTAAGCAATTGATATTATTTGCTATTAATATTGTGACGAAAAACGGTGCTCAATCCGTCATCCAGACGGTTCGCACCTAAGCCCGACATCCATGTCGGGCTTTTTTCTCATATAAATCAATTGCCAACATATACTATAGCTTAATGCAAAAAGTATGAGAATGCACTACATGCTAGAAGTTCTCTCTTTAATATACAGCTAACTACTTATAATTTCACACCAGCCTACGGCTGCATCTTAGTTATCCTGCTCATCCTCTTCGGACTTGGCATATACGGCTTGACGCTTCCTTGCCATTTCATCACTTTCAAGGTACTCATCATAGGTAGTAACTTTGTCAATGATTGTTCCATTTGGCATTATTTCTATGATGCGATTGGCTGTTGTCTGTACTACCTGGTGGTCTCTTGACGAGAAAAGTATTACTCCCGGGAATTTTATGAGTCCTGTATTTAGAGCGGTAATTGATTCCATATCCAGGTGGTCTGTTGGTTCATCAAGGATAAGTACATTTGAATTCTCTATCATCATACGAGAAAGTAGTACCCTTACTTTCTCACCTCCGGACAGGACACGCATTTTCTTAACTCCATCTTCTCCGGCAAATAGCATACGACCTAAGAATCCACGTACATAAGTTGCATCTTTTATTTCTGAGAATTGTGTAAGCCAATCTACTATTATTAAATCAGTATCGAATATTTTTGTATTGTCTTTAGGGAAATAACTTTGTGATGTTGTTACACCCCATTTATAACTTCCCGCATCAGGTTCCATTTCGCCAGCAAGTATTTGGAATAGCGTTGTTTTAGCGATTTCATTTGCACCAACAAATCCGATTTTGTCATCGTGTCCAACAGTAAATGATACGTTGTCTAATACTTTAACGCCATCAATAGTTTTGCTTAGTCCTTCGACGGTTAAGACCTCGTTTCCGATTTCTCTTTCTGGTCTAAAGTCAATATATGGGTATTTTCTGCTTGAAGGTTTGATATCATCAAGTTCGATTTTTTCTAATGCACGTTTTCTAGAAGTTGCCTGCTTTGACTTAGAAGCATTTGCAGAGAATCGAGAGATGAACTCCTGTAATTCCTTAATCTGTTCTTCTTTCTTCTTGTTTGCTTCTTTCCTTTGCTTCATAATAAGCTGTGAAGATTCATACCAGAAGTCATAGTTTCCAGCATATAATTGAATCTTGCCATAATCAATATCAGCAGTATTAGTACATACTTTATTAAGGAAATATCTATCGTGACTAACTACTATTACAGTGTTGTCGTAATTTATAAGGAATTCTTCAAGCCAAGCAATAGCATCAAGGTCTAAGTGGTTAGTAGGCTCATCAAGAAGTAAGATGTCAGGATTTCCAAATAAAGCCTTGGCAAGAAGAACCTTTACTTTCTGGTCACCATTTAAATTACTCATAATCTCATAGTGAAGCTCTGGTTCAATTCCAAGTCCGTTAAGAAGAGTAGCAGCATCACTTTCTGCATTCCATCCATCCATTTCGGCAAATTCAGCTTCAAGTTCTGAGGCTCTTATTCCATCTTCATCAGAGAAGTCTTCTTTCATATAGATAGCATCTTTCTCTTTCATAATGTCATATAGACGCTTGTTACCCATTATTACAGTATCGATAACAGTATATTCATCGTATTTGAAGTGATCCTGCTCTAAGAATGATAGACGCTGTCCGGGTGTTATAATAACATCTCCATTAGTAGGCTCTAATTGTCCTGATAAGATTTTGAGAAATGTTGATTTGCCTGCGCCGTTTGCACCAATAAGACCATAACAATTTCCCTCTGTGAACTTAATGTTAACGTCTTCGAATAAGGCTTTCTTCCCTAGTCTTAATGTAATGTTACTTGCTTGAATCATAATATATCCTTTCCATAATTAATACTCGTATTGAGTTTATATAATTACATGATGAAAATGTGCATAATAATATGCACACACTTACAATATTTTATACTAATTTGGGGATTTTTCAAGTGCAAATAGCATTAAATAATAGAAAATAATTTAAAAATAGCGCATTCAAACAACAAACAATCACTAAGACTTTAACTTGCATATTTCATCATCAGAAGCTCTACAGCTAACTGGTCTTTGATATTACCAGTCTTAATATCCTTTTCCAGATTACATGCGTCTTCAAGAAGATTATTCATGGTAGAAGTAGAGAAATTTCTTGTCATTCTAAGCTCTTTGCCGATAATGAAGTTTTGAATCTTAAGTTCTTTTGCAATTCTATCATCAGAATAACCCTGTTCTCTCAAATCTTTGATTTGAATGCTTCGACGAAATTGCCTTTGGATAAGAATAAGTATCTTAATAGGCGGTTCTTTGCTGGCAAGTAAATCATGATACATGTCTAGAACTTTTTTGGGATTCTTCTCTGCAATTCCATTAATCATGTCAAATACTTTAGACTGAATTTGCTTTGTGCAAATCTCTTCCACATCGTGAAGCGTTATTGTATCATTGTCACCTATATAACAAATGAGCTTCTCAAATTCTCTATCCATATTCTCCATATTACTGTCGGTACGAAGTAGAAATTCCTGGTAAGCTTCTCTTTCCATGGATTTGTGTTCTTCTTTTAATTTGTTTCCTATCCAGTTTCTAATATCGTTGCTGTTAGGCATATTAAGTTCAAGAACAACACCGATTTTTGAAAGTGTTTTAAATGCTTTAGAACGTTTATCAACTGCATTTTCCACAAATAGAAAAACTGTGCTATCGCATATTTCGCTAAGATAGTTGTTGAAGTCCTCATTAGGCGACTTGAACCAATTGCTATTCTTAATATGAATTATTCTCTTATCTGCAAAGAAAGGAAGAGTAACAGCGGTGCCAATTACATCATTGCTATCAATGTCTCTATCTTCATAATATGAATAATTCATGGAATCTTTATTTTCTACAATATTATTGATTAGAAGATTAGCATATTTGTTTTTTAGGTAATCTTCTTCACCATATAGTAGATAGAAATTATGAAATTGTTTGTTCTTAATGTCTTGTTCAATCTGATTCATAGTTAGCTCCAAGGGACAAATTACCAGTCATAAGGAATCCTCCCACAAGTGGATCCCTCCTTATGACATATTATATCATATCATTCATTGCGATAAGAATACCTATATGATAAAATTATTTAGGCTACGTATAGCATAGTTTTTGCATAAGTATATGGTATAAACAATATATATTCACGATTTTAATTCGAACTTAGTGTATATTAGAAATTGTTCAATTTAAGAAAGTTCCGACAGGACGTCGGAACTAGCCCATTGCTGACAGGATGTCAGATCAATGGGCGGTTCTTAGTATATATTAATTAAGACTAACAACAATTTCTTATATACACTTAGTGAAGAATTATCCAGTGAATATATAGTGTTTATACCATATACGTAGATATATACATAGGTATATACAGACGTATATATGCAGGTAGCTGAAACCATAATTCGAAGCGGAGGCAACATGTCAATAGATAAAAAATATATTAGGAATTTCTGTATAATCGCCCATATAGATCATGGAAAATCAACTCTCGCAGATAGAATAATAGAGAAGACTGGACTTCTTACAGAGCGTGAGATGCAGTCCCAGGTACTTGATAATATGGATTTAGAGAGAGAACGTGGTATTACAATTAAGTCCCAGGCTGTTAGAATTGTATACAATGCCAGGGATGGTCATGAATATATATTCAACCTTATTGATACTCCAGGTCATGTGGATTTTAACTACGAGGTATCTCGTTCCCTTGCTGCATGCGATGGGGCAATACTTGTTGTTGATGCAGCCCAGGGAGTTGAAGCACAGACTCTTGCAAATGTATATCTGGCGCTAGACCACGACTTGGATGTGATTCCTGTCATTAATAAAATTGATCTTCCATCGGCAGACCCTAAGAGAGTTATAGATGAGATAGAAGATGTAATTGGAATTGAAGCTGAAAATGCACCACAGATTTCTGCAAAGACCGGTCTTAATGTTGAGGATGTATTAGAGGCAATTGTTAACGATTTGCCGGCTCCTACTGGGGAAAATAATAATCCGCTTCAAGCACTTATATTTGACTCCATATATGATCCTTACAAAGGTGTAATTGTATTTATACGAGTAAAGGAAGGAATGGTAAGACCTGGAGATCCAATCCGTATGATGGCAAGTAAAGCTGAATTCGATGTGGTTGAAGTGGGATATTTCGGTGCCGGTCAGTTCGTACCTTGTGATGAACTTACTGCAGGAATGGTAGGATATGTTACAGCATCAATTAAGAATGTGTCAGATACGAGAGTGGGTGACACTGTAACTAATAGAGATAACCCTTGTAATGAACCGCTTCCTGGCTATAAGAAGGTAAATCCTATGGTTTATTGTGGACTTTATCCAGCAGATGGTGCTAAGTATCCCGATCTTAGAGATGCCCTTGAGAAATTACAGCTAAATGATGCTGCTTTGCAATACGAACCGGAGACTTCAATTGCACTTGGATTTGGATTTAGATGTGGTTTTCTTGGACTTTTACATTTAGAAATTATACAGGAGAGACTGGAGAGAGAATATAACTTAGACCTTGTAACTACTGCACCTTCCGTTGTATATAGGGTACACAAGACAGATGGCGAGATGATTGAACTTACCAATCCGTCTAATCTGCCTGATCCCTCTGAAATAGATTATATGGAAGAGCCTGTGGTTGCAGCTGAGATTATGGTTACATCAGACTATATAGGCGCGATTATGAACCTGTGTCAGGAGAGGCGTGGTGAATATATCAGTATGGAATATATGGAAGAGACAAGAGCGCTTCTTAAGTATACCTTGCCCTTAAACGAGATAATATATGATTTCTTTGATGCACTAAAATCCCGCTCGCGTGGTTATGCAAGCTTCGATTATGAGATGAAAGGTTACGTTAAGTCTAACCTTGTAAAACTTGACATTTTAATTAATAAAGAGCCTGTTGATGCCCTTTCATTTATAGTATTCGAAGGTACAGCATACGAACGTGGTCGTAAAATGTGTGAAAAGCTTAAGGGTGAAATTCCTCGCCATTTATTCGAGATACCAATTCAGGCAGCTATTGGTAATAAGGTTATTGCCAGAGAGACGGTTAAGGCTGTAAGGAAAGATGTTCTTGCCAAATGTTATGGCGGTGATATATCGCGTAAGAAGAAGCTGCTTGAGAAGCAGAAGGAAGGAAAGAAGAGAATGCGTCAAGTTGGAAATGTTGATATTCCACAAAGTGCATTTATGAGCGTGTTGAAACTTGATGAGAACTAATTTGGATAACAGTAATAAAGAGATAGAACTTTATATTCATATTCCATTCTGTGTAAAGAAATGTAATTATTGCGATTTTCTGTCATTTGCTCCAGATACATTTACTAATGATTTACTCACGAAAGAAATGTATGTAAATGCTCTTTGTTCGGAGCTTGAATTCAAAAGCCGTATATACGGAAATAATACAGTTACAAGCATATTCATAGGTGGTGGTACGCCAAGTTCATTAGCAACAAGTCTCATTGTAAGGATAATGGATAGCGTTCATTCGTTCTTTAAGGTAGCAATTGATGCGGAAATAACTATAGAATGTAATCCAGGTACGGTTGATTTCGAAGCCCTCTCTATATATAAGTCTCTAGGGATTAACAGGCTGAGTTTTGGACTTCAGTCAACTGATAATAATGAACTTAAACTTCTAGGAAGAATTCATGATTACAGAAGCTTTGTTAATTCCATTGAAGCAACTCTTAAAGCTGGATTTGATAATTATAATGTGGATATTATGTATGGGCTTCCAGGGCAGAATATTAGTATTCTTCATAAGACGTTAAGTGATGTGACGAGATTTAGTCCTAAGCACTTGAGTGTGTATTCCTTAATAATAGAAGAGGGCACGCCATTTTATGAGAAATATAATGATGATTATATTATTCAATGCCAGGGTAAGATTACAAGCTTTCTTCCAAAGGAGAGTGAACTTTGTGAGATGACTGATTTTGTCAAAGCATTCTTGAAAGGCAGAGGATATAATCAATACGAAATATCTAATTATGCCAAGAATGGGTACGAGTGTCGTCATAATATTGGTTATTGGAAGAGAGCGGAGTATATAGGCATAGGACTCGGTGCGGCGTCCCTTTATGATAATGTACGTTATAAGAATATAACTGACATAGATAAATTCATTAAGAATTGGTCTATGTCCAATCCTATAAGCGAATATGAGTCTAAGGAGAGTCTTTCAGACGATGAGGCAATGGCGGAATTCATGATTCTTGGTCTTCGAATGAATGAGGGAGTCAGCGCAGACGAATTTCACAATATATTCGGAAGAAGCCTTGGTGATGTATATAAAGAGAACATCCATGAACTTATTCAGCAAGGTCTTATTGTAAATGAGGGCGGAAGAATAAGACCTACGAGTAATGGGTTAGAACTTCAGAATATAATTGCAGGAAAATTTATATAGATTTGTAAAGAAGTTGTCAATATCACCTTGTTAAACTACAGATAATGAGAAGCTCATTAGAAGATAATCAATTTGGATGGATTCTATAACAAGACCGACGTTATGCCAGTAGGTATGGCGTCGGTCTTAAATAATGTAAATATGTTATAAGTTTTTTAAAATAAGTCTTGACATTATCCCACCATGGTGGTAAATTAAGTCATGGAAGATGTTAGCACTCTAATAATTTGAGTGCTAACAGATAAATAAAAGATTCATATTACTAATACTTTATAAGCGCTAAATTATCTGTGAGGATATTTTATGGGAGAGTTAGACGAGAGAAAAGAGATAATTCTTAATGCGATTATTCAGAATTATTTAGAGACTGGAGAGCCGGTGGGTTCACGTACAATTTCAAAAAGTTATCTGAATCTTAGTTCTGCAACAATAAGAAATGAGATGGCAGACTTAGAAGAGTTAGGATATATTGTTCAGCCGCATACTTCGGCAGGAAGAATTCCAACGGATATGGGATACCGCTTCTATGTAGACCATCTAATGGCTGAGAAGGAACGTGAAGTTACTCAGATGCAGGAGATTATGTTTGAAAAAACCGGCAAGATGGAGAAGCTTCTTAAACAGGTAGTAAAAGTACTTGCTAATAATACTCAATATGCAAGTATGATTCTTGCACCTAGTGTTGTTTCTAACAAAGTCAAATTCGTGCAGATATCTAATGTTGATGACACACATGTATTGTCAGTTGTTGTAATGGAAGGAAACCTTGTTAAGAATAAAGTTATAGAAGTTGAAAAGCCTCTTGATAATGAGACAATGCTTAAACTTAATATGCTTCTTAATACTAATCTTAATGGATTGACAGTTAATGATATTAATCTTGGTCTTATTTCGAACATGAAAGAACAGGCTGGAATTCATGAAGAAATTGTCGATCAGGTATTAAAGTCAGTCGCTGATACTATTAAAGAAGATGAAGAGTTAGAGGTATATACAAGCGGTGCAACAAACATTTTCAAGTATCCGGAGCTTAGCGATTCAGAGAAAGCAAAAGATTTAATTAATGCTTTTGAAGAGAAGCAACAGCTTGCTGATTTCATTGAAGAAGCCAGTTCAGAAGCTGAAGGTGAGGCTGATGAAACTGGAATACAAGTTTATATTGGAAATGACTCCTCAATCAAGACCATGAAGGATTGCTCAGTTGTTACGGCAACATATGAACTTGGCGAGGGAGTGAAAGGTACCATAGGTATAATCGGTCCTAAGAGAATGGATTATGAGAATGTACTTGATAATCTCAAGAATCTTAAGACGCAACTTGAACAGGTTGTACGGGACGATAATAAGAATGATGTAATTGATTCTAACAGCCACTAGGCTTTAGATATATATTTTATAGAAAGGGATAATTGAAATGTCTAAAGAGACTAAGAAGAAAGTATCGGATGAAAACTTCGATACCAAAGAAAGTGTAGAAGAAGAAGAAAAGGATTCTTCTAAAGGAGAAAAAAGCGATGATTCTAAAGATTCTAAAGACGTTAAAGAAGATTCTGGGGAGTCTAATGAAGATTCTAGGGAAGATTCTTCTGTGGATAATAAGAAGTCTTCAAAAAAGGAAAAGAAAGAAAAAAAGAGCAAACATCAAGCAATAATAGATGATTTGAATGACAAAGTGATGAGACAGATGGCTGAATTCGAGAATTTCCGTAAAAGAACGGAGAAAGAAAAAGGCCAGATGTATGACATGGGAGCAAAGAGTATCTTAGAGAAAATACTTCCTGTTGTAGATAACTTTGAAAGAGGCCTTGACAGCGCGCCTGAAGGAGATTCATTTGCTGATGGAATGAAGATGATATATAAGCAGCTTATGACAAGCCTTGAAGATGCGGGTGTGAAAGAGATAGAGGCAGAAGGAGAGGAATTCAATCCGGATTATCACAATGCAGTAATGCATGTAGAGGATGAAGAACTTGGAGAGAATGTAGTAGTTGAAGTGTTGCAGAAAGGTTATATGTATAATGACACTGTACTTCGACATGCTATGGTGAAAGTAGCTAACTAAGCTTTACTTAAAGTCTTACTACTAATATGTAATTATCTTACGGAGATTACGCTATCGCCCGGTCCTCGCGCAGCGGTACTAACCTCAGCCTTCGGCTTCGCTAAGTGCCGGCGCTGTGGAGGATCTCCTTTAAGACAATTACATATTAGTAGTAGGCTACATAAATGGAAGCAGAATAATTCAATTATTAACTAAAGTATATAGGAGGAAACAATCATGGGAAAGATTATAGGAATTGACTTAGGAACAACAAACAGCTGTGTAGCAGTTATGGAAGGTGGAAAACCAACTGTTATTGCCAACCAGGAGGGAGAAAGAACAACTCCTTCAATTGTAGCATTTACAAAGACAGGTGAGAGATTAGTTGGTGAACCTGCTAAGAGACAGGCTGTAACTAATGCCGAGAAGACAATCTCATCTATTAAGAGGGATATGGGTACTGACAATGGTCGTAAGATTGATGATAAGAAGTACAGCCCACAGCAGATTTCTGCTATGATTCTTCAGAAGTTAAAAGCAGATGCAGAAGGTTATCTTGGAGAAACTGTTTCAGAGGCAGTTATTACTGTTCCTGCATATTTTAATGATGCACAGCGTCAGGCAACAAAGGATGCAGGTAAGATTGCAGGTCTTGATGTAAAGCGTATTATCAACGAGCCTACAGCAGCAGCACTTGCTTATGGTCTTGATAATGAAGGCGAGCAGAAGATTATGGTATATGACCTTGGTGGTGGTACATTTGATGTATCAATTATCGAGATTGGTGATGGTGTAATTGAAGTATTATCAACATCTGGTAATAACAGACTTGGTGGTGATGACTTTGACCAGAAGATTACTAACTGGATGCTTGAAGAATTCAAGAAGGCTGAAGGTGTAGATCTTTCAACAGATAAGATGGCTCTTCAGAGATTAAAGGAAGCTGCTGAGAAAGCTAAGAAGGAATTATCAGCTGCAACAACTACTAACATTAACTTGCCATTTATTACAGCAACTGCCGATGGTCCAAAGCATTTCGACATGAACCTGACTCGTGCTAAATTCGACGAGTTAACACATGACCTTGTTGAGATGACAGCAGAGCCTGTTAATAATGCTCTTAAGGATGCTGGACTTAACGCATCAGAATTATCTAAGGTATTACTTGTTGGTGGTTCTACAAGAATCCCAGCAGTTCAGGATAAGGTTAAGGCACTTACAGGACATGAGCCAAGCAAATCACTTAACCCTGATGAATGTGTAGCACTTGGTGCTTCTATCCAGGGTGGTAAACTTGCTGGTGATGCAGGTGCAGGTGAAGTACTTCTTCTTGATGTAACTCCACTTACACTTTCTATCGAGACAATGGGTGGTGTAGCTACTCCATTAATCGAGAGAAATACAACAATCCCTGCTAAGAAGTCTCAGGTATTCTCTACAGCTGCTGATAATCAGACAGCTGTTGATATCAACGTAGTACAAGGTGAGAGAAAGTTTGCCAAGGATAACAAGTCACTTGGACAGTTTAGATTAGATGGAATCCCTCCAGCAATGAGAGGTGTACCTCAGATTGAAGTTACATTTGATATTGATGCTAATGGTATTGTAAATGTGTCTGCAAAAGACCTTGGTACTGGCAAAGAGCAACATATAACAATTACAGCAGGTTCTAACATGTCTGATGAGGACATTGAAGCTGCAATCAAAGAGGCTAAGGAATTTGAAGCTCAGGATAAGAAGAGAAAAGAAGCTATCGATACAAGAAATGATGCTGATGCATTCGCTTTCCAGACAAAGAAGGCAATGGATGAAGTAGGCGATAAGCTTGATGCGGCTGATAAAGAAGCAGTAGAAAAAGACCTTAAGTCACTACAGGATTTATTAGACCAGTACCAGACACCTGAGGAAATGACTGAAGCTCAGGTTGGAGAGATTAAAGCAGCACAAGAGAAATTACAAGAGTCTGCACAGAAAGTATTTGCTAAGATGTATGAAGGCGCTCAAGGAGCACAAGGTGCAGGCCCTGATATGGGACAGCAGGCAGGTCCTGACATGGGACAAGCTTCTGGAGCAGACGACGATGTAGTTGATGCTGACTTTAAGGAAGTATAGGAGTAGACGATGGCAGAATCAAAGAGGGACTATTACGAGGTCCTAGGAGTAAGTAAAAGCGCTAGTGAGAGCGAGATTAAATCTGCATATAGAAAGCTGGCTAAGAAGTATCATCCGGATGTAAATCCGGGTGATAAAGAAGCTGAGAAGAAATTCAAAGAAGCATCTGAGGCTTATGCTGTTCTATCTGATGCTGACAAGAAAGCTCAGTATGATAAGTTTGGACACGCGGCATTTGATGGTTCCATGGGTGGTCCAAGTATGGACTTCTCTAGTATGGATTTCTCAGACATATTTGGCGACATATTCGGCGATATATTCGGAGGCTTTGGATTCGGTGGAGGAAGAAGCCGTTCTAATGGCCCGATGAAAGGTCAGAATATTAGAACTGCAATATCTATTACTTTTGAAGAAGCAGCATTTGGATGCGAGAAAGAAATTGAACTTGTACTCAAAGATTCATGTAACACTTGTAATGGAAGTGGTGCTAAGCCTGGTACATCTAAGAGTACCTGTACGAAGTGTAATGGTAAAGGTAAAGTTATGATGACACAGCAGACACTCTTTGGAGTTATGCAAAATGTGTCTACTTGCCCGGATTGTAATGGTAGCGGTCAGATTATCAAAGAGAAATGTCCTGCATGTGCGGGAACAGGTTATGTGTCTTCTAAGAAGAGAATTCAGGTATCCATCCCGGCTGGTATTGACAATGGTCAAAGTGTAAGAATTAGAGATAAGGGTGAGCCTGGAATTAATGGAGGACCAAGAGGAGACTTACTTGTAGAAGTAAGAGTTAAGCCTCACCCAATATTCCAAAGACGCGATTATGACATCTTCTCTAATGCGCCTATATCATTTGCACAGGCAACGCTTGGTGGAGAGGTTATGATTGATACGCTTGACGGCAAGGTAATATATGAGGTTAAACCTGGAACACAGACTGATACAAGAATCAGACTTAAGGGTAAAGGAATTCCTTCACTTCGTAATAAGGGAGTAAGAGGAGATCATTATGTGACACTAATCGTACAGACTCCAACAAGCCTAAGTGCCGAAGCAAAAGAACTTCTTCGTCAATTCGATGAGAAGACAGGTGATACATTAAAGCCTGGGGGGACACAAGTGAAGCAGGAAAAGAAAAAAAAAGGCTTCATGGGCAAAATCAAAGATGTAGTTGATGATTTGTAAAGATTATATATGACGCATTTATTATTAAGAAACCCCGCCATGTTGGCGGGGTTATTTATATATTGCTATTGTATAGCTAATTTTTTTGGTTTAGAAACTTCCTGTTGAGTGGCTTCCTGAACTTCCGCCTCCATATCCACCACCAGAGGAATTGTTCTTAGGTTTAGCTGTTTTCGTAACATTACTATACAAGAATCTATCGCTTTGGGATGTGATATTAAGAGAACCTTCTCTTACATAATCAGCTGCATTGGATTTCATAGCAACACTCTTAAGTTGTGCTTTAATTATTATACATATAAGTACTGCTAAGATAACACCAATTACAAGTGATATAATAATTCTTTTTACCCACGGAAATGCGGCTTTGTTTCTAGAACCATCTTCATTAATGCTAACTGCCATATCAGAGGCTTTGTCTGCGTATTTTGTAAATGCTTTATAATAATTACCATCTGTTAAATCACCTGTAACATATTCTCGTAATTCATCTTTTGCATTGTCATTAAGATTTCTTTTGCTTCCAGGATTATATGTGCCAACATCAACTTTTCTTGATGAAATATCAACTGTTAATGTAATGCAGAAGGTTGATGGCGATTTGCCTTGTACATTTGTTCTGTAATAACTATCAGCATATGATTGAATTGCGCTTTCTGATAAACCCTGATTTGTTGTAAGAACAACAATGTTGCAATCACTATTAGAAGAAGCCATATCCAGTGTCTCTAGTAACTGCTGAGGCTCGCTTCCTTTGAGTAGTCCGGCTTTATCATCTAATAACAGAGAACCACTTGTTGTACTAGTTGCTGCTTCAGGAGAATTAATGTTAGAAGCAGTTGCATTTGTTTTATTTTCTGTGGCGCATACTGGAATTGAAAATGTAAGTGCAAGTAATGCGACCATAGTAAGTATGATTGATTTCTTTATTGATTTTCTCATCTTAATATACACCTCCTTAATAGATTAGATATTGTAGTAACAATATAATTGCGGATAGGCCTACACTAAGACTACAAAGTGTACCCCAGAATTTGCCCCAGTTAGTTGGAAGATTACCGACGAATTTACCAGTCTGCCCATTCATGGCGAATAGATAATGCTCATTATTATATGTAGTATTAAGAATCCATACCGGGTACATTGCATAGCTTGTCTTACCATCAACTGTCCTGATATTACTATTTTCAACATCAACAGTGGTATAACCGGTAACGGTTTGTCTAAACGTCTCTTCTGTTGAAACCTTCACACGTTCATTTGCTCTATTAATACTTTGCTTATCGTCAACATCATATCTGTCAGCCAAGAATCCAGCCATATATGCTGTCTGGAATTCTTTGGCGCCACCAACAAAATCAAAGGGTTCAATAGATTCCATAAGATCATCAGGCATTTGAGTTGAACCATCAACAGGTATTCTGTCAAATCCAAGTTTTCCTGCTCGATACACGCTATAGTAACTGGTCTCTGTATAATCATAATTACTGTCAGACCAATGACGAACAGTAGTAGCTTTGTAATTAACCTGACCTTCAACATCAGTATCGAATAACCAGAATGGAACATAGATACCTTTTACTTCATCTATATGATTCTGGTCTTTGAATATCTTAGGAAGGAAGAATTTCTTTTGTAAATGTTTATTGAGTCCTTCCTTTGCTGCTTTCTTATCAAGTTTAAATGGGATTATGTAATCAGGCTTTAAGTCTCCAGAAAATGAACCTTTGATTACAACAGGATTGTCACAGTATGGACAACTTGTCGCACCAGTGTTCTCGTCACCAACGATTTCGCCACCGCAGGATTGACATACATATACCTTCATATGCTCAGTCTCTTCTTCGGACCACTTTTCACCATTAGCGCCATCCCACTTGAATTCATCATCTGCGTTTACTTTACTTAGCTCTTCATCTAGCGCCTTAAGATTTTCCATTTCGAATTCGCAGTCACAATAAGGACATTTCATCTTCTGTATGCTGGAATCAAAAGCTAATGCGCCACCGCAATTGGGGCATTTATATTCGTTTAAATCAGCCATATTTTTCTCCTTTCATGCAATTATTATGGTCTTGGTGAGCCACAGTTACTACAGAATTTTCCTGTGTTAGCTGTGCCACATTGGCATGTCCAAGAACCTTGTGCTTCAGGCTTCTTAGCACCACAGTTAGGACAGAAGTTGCCAGTTACTTGTGTGCCACATTGACAAGTCCATGCGCCCTGTGGTTCCGGCTTCTTAGAACCGCAGTTAGGGCAGAAGTTACCTGTTACTTGAGTACCACAGTTACATGTCCAGGTATTTCCGGCTGGAGCTGCCTGTTGTTGCATCTGTTGTTGCTGTTGCATTTGCATTTGTTGATTTTGCTGATTCATAGCGTATAGGTTAGCAGTATTAGCTGTATTCATCTGATTAGCATTCATAGCCATGCCCATTCCAACGAAGCCATTCATAGCACCACCTTCGTTAGAAGCAGCTGCTTTCATTGCATCTGCACCGGCTATAGCACCGAGTCCTGCACCCATACCCGGGTCAGAGAATGCACGAGAACGTTGAGCCTGCTTAATGTATTCTGCATCTTCATCTGGAAGTGATACAGAGCCAATAGCAATACTTATAATTTCAAGACCACGCTTCTCAAGCCAATCATCTTTGAGTGCCTCATTGACGGCATCCTTTAATTCTTTGTTATGAGATACTATCTGATTAGGTCTGATTTCTAAGTTGGATAATGCACCAAAAGCCGGTTGAAGTGCATCAATAAATTCAGTCTTGAGTTGAGATTCAATCTCTTCTCGTCTGTATTCCTCAGACACATTTCCACATACATTAGTATAGAAGCGGATAGGGTCTACAATTTTGTACGAATACACACCAGAACATCTAACTGATGTATCCAGGTCAAGATTTACTTTAGAATCAAGGACTCTAAATGGAATTGGATTAGGTGTTCCGAATTTGTTATCCATTAATTCCTTGGTATTAAAGTAATAAATTCTTTGGTCTTTACCTGTATCTCCGCCAAATGTAAATCTTTTGCCCATTACTCTAAATGTCTCTATAATACTATCTCCAAGGTCGCCGGTGAATATAGTAGGTTCAGTTGATGAGTCAAATGTAAATTCACCGGGTTCCGCACAGATTTCAACAACTTTTCCCTGCTCAACGATAATCATACATTGACCATCTGCTACAGCAATTCCCGAACCATTAGAAATGATGTTGTCATTTCCCTTGGTGTTAGAAGAGCGTCCGGATGTTCTCTTTTGGCCTTTTACTACCATAACTTCCTTATCCATTGCATCACAATAGAAGAATTCCTTCCATTGATCTGCAAGAGTTCCGCCTGCCGCGCCCATTGCAGCTTTAATTAATCCCATAATTTTTTCTCCTTTCGAACATAAAATATAATATTAATTATAAGATATTTGAGACGTATTTTCTATATATTTTTATGTCACAATATACAATAATAATATGTTATAATAAGACGGATTATGTGTTTGCGCTTCATGATAAGGAGAAATGTTGAGTGAATAAGAGGGTAGTGCTGTTATTTGTGCTTTCATTTTGTATATTAAGTCTTACTGGATGTTTATTTGATTGGGGGGAATCTGAAATGAAAAAAGATGCTAAAAATGAAACGGTCAATACTACATTAGATAATAATGCGACGCAGGAAACGCCTGTTGTAGAAGAACTTAAGCCGACGTCAATTAGCCATACTATAGTAATAGATCCGGGGCATCAGACAAAGGATTCTAAGGAAACTGAACCGGTAGGTCCAGGTGCCAGCGAAAGAAAGCAGAAGGATACAAGCGGTACAACAGGTGTTGCAACCGGGCTTAGGGAATATGAGTTGACATTGCAGGTATCTAATAAACTTAAAGAAGAGTTAGAGAAGCGTGGGTATAATGTTATTCTTACAAGAACAAAGAATGAAGGCGAAATAAGTTGTATAGAAAGAGCAGAGATTGCAAATAACGCAAATGCTGATGTGTTTATTAGAATACATGCTAATAGTGATGAAGATTCCAGCGTAAGTGGTGCAATGACAATTTGCCAGACATCGTCTAATCCCTATAATTCCAATATATATGCCGAGAGTAAGAGATTATCTGTAGATGTCCTTGATGAATATGTTAGTGCAACCGGTGCAATAAGAGAACGTGTATGGGAGACTGATTCTATGACTGGTAATAATTGGAGTAATGTTCCTGTTACATTAATTGAAATGGGTTATATGTCTAATCCTAACGAAGATAGACTTATGGCTAGCGATGAATATCAGGTAAAGATAATAAATGGAATTGCTAATGGAATAGATAGATTTATATCGGGAAATTAAGATTAATTATGAATTATATTAAATACACTATTAATACGAGAACTACAGCTTGTGATGATATATGTTATGAACTTACTAGCCTTGGCTTAAGTGCGCTGGAGATAGAGGATAATCTGCCTGTACATGATGAGATACAAGGCAAAGACTACGAAGAATTGCAGCCTGATATGCCGATAGATGACGGGCTTTGTAAGATTATATTCTACTTGGAAACAAAAGATGATAATCTGATTAACAAGGTGAAGTCGGTTATAGAAGATATAGGTAGCTATTCTGATATTGGAGAAGGTACTATTAAGGAAGAAGTCTTAGAAGATGAAGACTATCTTAACAAATGGAAAGAATATTTCCATGCTTTTGAGGTGGGAGACTTACTTATAAAGCCAACATGGGAACAAACAGATACTCCCAAGGGAGTATACAAATGTATATCTATAGATCCTGGTACAACATTTGGAACAGGTGCTCATGAGACCACTAAATTATGTATAGAAGGATTGCAGAAAAATTTACATAGTGGAGATGAAGTATTAGACTTGGGATTTGGCAGTGGAATTTTGTCTATGGTTGCCCTTTTATATGGTGCTAGTCAGGTGTCGGGAACAGATATTGACCCTAATTGTGTGGATGCTGCTTATTCTAACTTCAAGGTCAATAATCTTGATACTAATAAAGCAACATTTTACATAGGGGACATAACAGAAGACAAAGAATTACAAGAAAAAGTGGGATATGGACGATATGATATAGTAGTTGCTAATATCCTGGCTGATATAATAATAGAGATGTCATCTGTTATTTCTAAGGCAATTAAGAAGGGTGGCCTTCTTATCTCTTCTGGAATAATTGATTTTAAAGAAGAAGAAGTTAAAGCTTCTTTGCAAAATGTTGGCTTCAAGGTTCTTGAAATTAATCATCTTGGAGAATGGGTTAATATTACGGCAATAAAAGAATGAGAATGGAACAAAGGTGCATTGTATGCAACAAATATTTATTAATAGCAATAAGATTATAGATAATAGAATACGTGTCGAAGGAAATGATGCGAAGCATCTGATTAAAGTATGCCGAATACAAATAGGTGAAGAAGTAAGAGTTAGTACAAGTGATGAAGAAAACTACATATGTGAAGTAAGTGAGATAGTTGATAATAAGCTGTATCTTTCCATTCTTGAAAATGTAAATACAACGGAGCTTCCTTGTAATATCAAACTGTTTCAGGCATTACCTAAGGGCGATAGAATGGAGACAATTATTGAGAAATGCACTGAGCTTGGTGTATCTGAAATTGTCCCCGTTGAAATGAAGTATTGTGTAGTAAAACTAGATGATAAGAAAAAGATTAAAAGAACTGGAAGATACAGAAGTATCGCAAATTCAGCAGCAAAGCAATCTAAGAGATCTGTTATACCAACTGTAAGTAATGTTATGAGCTTTGCAGAAGCTATAGAATATGCAAAAGGTTCTGATATAATAATTGTTCCCTATGAGAACAAAAATGGTATGGAAGCAACAACTGATGCATTGAATAAGTTAAATGATAATCATACTATTTCGATATTTATCGGTCCGGAAGGTGGATTCGATTCTGGTGAAATTGAAGCGTTAGAAAAGTTGGATAATAGTGAGATTATTTCACTAGGAAAGCGAATCCTTCGAACCGACACAGCAGCCATCACAACAGTGGCAATGGTTATGCTGGAGGTTGAGCGAGCAGGCTTTTGATAATTATTTGGCAAGTAGATTATGCTAATACCTGCTAAGCGATTTTTAGCATGAGCGTGCAGGTATTTGTCACTTAGAAGCAGAATAGGAATTAGATATGATATGTTATTTTGATAATTCAGCAACAACAAAATGTGCCCCATCTGTTATTGAGAAGATGAATGATGTGATGAAGGAACACTTTGGTAACCCATCTTCTCTTCACAACATAGGTTTTGATGGTGAGAAAATGCTTAGTGATGCGAGAGGAATTATTGCAAAATCACTTAAAGCAAATGAGAAAGAAATTGTATTTACGTCAGGTGGTACAGAATCAAATAATATGGCGTTATTAGGATGCGCTATGGCTAATAAGCGTGCCGGCAAACATATTATTACATCGTCAATAGAACATGCTTCTGTAAATGCTCCACTTGAGCAATTAGAAGAAATTGGCTTTGAGATTACATATTTACCATGTGACAATAATGGGACAGTATCATTAAGCAAATTGGAAGAAAGCATAAGAGATGATACAATCCTTGTGTCTGTTATGCATGTCAATAATGAGATTGGAGCAGTTCAACCTATTGAAGACATTGGGAGAATAATTAAGAAACATAATTCTAATTGTCTGTTTCATGTTGATGCAATTCAGTCATTTGGAAAATATAATATTAATCCCAAGAAGATGAATATTGATCTTCTTTCTGTAAGTGGCCATAAGATTCATGGTCCTAAGGGGAGTGGCTTTCTCTATGTAAAGCAGGGAATTAAGATTTGGCCTATTATTTATGGTGGCGGACAGGAGAGAGGACTTCGTTCAGGTACTGAAAATGTATATTCGCAATGTGGACTGGGAGAAGCAGTTACGCTTATGTGCGATAACATGTCTGATAATGTAACGTATCTTAGAGAATTGAAAAATCATTTTATTGATAGAGTTGGCAAGATGGATTTTGCAGTAATAAATGGTAGAACTGATGAGACATCTGCCCCTAATATTGTAAGTGTCAGCATCAAGGATGTAAGAGCTGAAGTTGTGCTTCACAGTCTCGAAGAAAAGGGAATATATGTATCAGCAGGTTCAGCCTGCTCGTCTAATAAGCCATCAATCAGCAGAACACTGAAAGCAATAAAGGTCCCTAAAGAAATGCTTGATAAGACGGTTCGCTTTAGTTTTAGCATTTACAATACTATTGAACAAATTGACTATGCGTGTGCCGTTATGGAAGATATTATACCTAAACTGATGAAATATACCAGAAGGTAGTTTGATATAAGAAGGAGAACATTATGTTAACAAGTGCATTTGTAATAAAATATGCAGAAATCGGAATTAAGGGAAAGAATAGATATGTATTCGAAGATGCTTTGGTTCGTCGAATCAAAGAAGCACTTGCAAATGTGGATGGAAAATTTGACGTCTATAAAGAACAAGGAAGAGTGTTTATCAAAGTAGACGGTGAGTATGACTATGATGAGACTATTAATCGACTGACAAAAGTTTTTGGTATTACAGGAATCTGTCCTGCAGTAATTACCGAGGATGAAGGATTTGATAGGTTGGCAGAGCGGATTATAGAATATATTGATGAAGAATTTGAAGAAAAGGATTTTACATTTAAGGTAAAAGCAAGGAGAGCAAGGAAGGATTATCCTATTGATTCTATGGAGATTAATGCATCTCTTGGGGAGAAATTGCTTGATGCGTTTCCTGATTTGAAGGTAGATGTACACAATCCAGATGTAATGATTCATGTTGAGATTAGAGAAAGCATCAACTTCTATTGCAAGGAGATTGAAGGTGCTATGGGAATGCCTGTTGGAACTGCCGGGAAAGCAATGCTTCTTCTATCAGGAGGAATAGATTCACCTGTTGCAGGTTATATGATTGCAAAGCGTGGTGTAGAGCTTGAAGCAACATATTTTCATGCACCACCTTACACATCGGAGAGGGCAAAACAGAAAGTTATTGACCTTGCGAAATACGTGGCTAAATATGCTGGCCCAATTAAACTTCATATAGTTAATTTCACAGATATTCAGCTGGCAATATATGAGAAATGTCCTCATGATGAATTGACGATTATTATGAGACGTTACATGATGAAGATAGCAGAACATTTTGCTAATGAAGATAATTGCCTGGGGCTAATAACAGGAGAAAGTATTGGACAGGTTGCATCTCAGACTATGCAATCTCTTCTTACAACGAATGAAGTGTGTACACTTCCTGTATATAGACCACTTATTGGATTTGATAAGCAGGAAATCATTAGAGTATCTGAGAAGATTGATACATATGAGACTTCCATTCAGCCATACGAGGATTGTTGTACCATATTCGTTGCAAAGCATCCTGTAACTAAACCAAGACTTGAAAGAATAAAGAAATCAGAGACGAGACTTGATGAAGTAATAGATGACCTTCTTGAAGAAGCATATAATACAACAGAAGTAATTGTTGTGGATGGTAACTAAGGATAAAAATAAGCACGAGCTGTGCTCGTGCTTATTAGTGTCATTATATAGATTAGATTGTGTATGGTTCTAATGCTTGAAGAATTGCATCCACATCTTTTTCTGAATGAATTGCAAGTTCAATTGGTTTAGATAAATCTAATGAGAAGATACCCATAATTGATTTGGCATCAATAACATATCTTCCTGATACAAGGTCAAAATCTGTATCAAAAGTTGCAATTGTATTAACAAAGGATTTTACTTTGTCAATTGAATTAAGAGAAATTTGTATTTTAGTCATTTCTTAAACCTCCCACATTTGATTATTATATTATATAAATATCCTAAATGTTATTGGAGTAAAAGTCAATGATTAAGTATTTAATTAAGTTTTAAATAAGGAGAAAAGCCTTAAATGAAAAGAGCGTCCTATCATAACCTGGGGTGTAAAGTTAATTCTTATGAACTTGAAGCAGTAATAGATTTATTGAAAAAGGATAACTATACAATAGTTGATTTCGATGATATTGCAGATGTATATATTATTAACACCTGTTCTGTTACTAATATAGCAGATAGAAAATCCCGACAGATGATTAATCGGGCAAGGAAGAGAAATCCTGACGCTATTGTTATTGCCATGGGATGTTTTGTGCAGAGTATAACTGATGAAGACAGAGAGAAAATCAATGCAGATATTATAATCGGCAATAATAGAAAATATAACATTGTGGAAGATATTAACAGTTTTCTTTCGAAAAAAGAAGGAAAAACAGGCAGTAAACTTATTGATTGCGTAGATATTAATGATGGGCAAAAAAGTTATGAGAATCTACTGCTTGATAGTGTTCCTGACCATACAAGAGCATTTATTAAGATTCAGGATGGATGTAACGAGTTCTGCAGTTATTGTATAATTCCTTATGCCAGAGGAAGAGTAAGATCTCGTCGATTTGATGAAGTGATTAATGAAATTGCATATCTTGCAGGTAAAGGCTGTAAAGAATTTGTACTTACGGGGATTCATGTATCTTCTTATTGTGATATTACTAGTGGTGAAAGTGTATATCTTATAGATTTGATTGAGAGCATTAATACAATACAGGGCGTAGAAAGAATCAGGCTTAGTTCATTAGAACCTAGGATAATTACAAGAGATTTTCTAGAACGCCTTAGTAAAGTTGATAAAATATGCCCTCATTTTCATCTATCACTTCAAAGCGGAAGCGACAGCGTACTTAAGAGGATGAACAGAAAATATACAACAGAGGAATACTATGACAGTTGTGTACTCCTGAGGGAGTATTTTAGTGAGCCTGCTATAACTACAGATGTTATTGTGGGATTTCCGGGAGAAACAGAAGAAGAATTCCAAGAAACATATGATTTCCTTTCGAAAGTACATTTCTTCGAGATGCACGTATTCAAGTACAGTAGAAGAAAAGGTACAAGAGCTGATAGAATGGAAGGTCAGGTTGATGAGAAGATTAAGACTATTAGAAGTAATAAACTTATCGAACTTGACAATAAGATGTCTAATGAATATAGAAGAGGCTTCATTGGAAAGAAAATAAAAGCATTAATGGAAGAAGAAGTGACCATTGATAATACTAAGTATTTTCAGGGATATACGAGAGAATATGTAAGGGTACTTGTTCAGTCTGAGGATGACTTATCTAATACATTTATTGAAGGGGTAGGACGTAAAGTATATAATAATCACCTCTTGGTTGAAAAATTGTCGTAATTGAGATAAAATAAATCATAAGAATGTCGGTTTTTATGTAAAGGACGAAGGAAATATGCAAGATTTAGGTAACACTCAATTTTTTAGAATCAAAAATGAGCCTCAGGTATCTGTAAAGGATATAATTAAAGACGTATATGAGGCGCTATCTGAGAAGGGATATAATCCTGTTAATCAAATAGTAGGTTATATCATGTCAGGTGATCCAACATTTATAACAAGTCATAAGAATGCAAGAAGCCTTATTATGAAAGTTGAGAAGGATGAGCTGGTTGAAGAGCTTCTCAGAGAATATATTAATTCAGAGGCCTGGAACCAGTAATGAAAGAAAATAAACGTTATCTTGGATTAGATTTCGGTTCAAAGACAGTGGGGGTTGCTATTAGTGACCCTTTACTTATGAGTGCACAAGGTGTTGAGATAATTAAGAGAGAGCGTGAGAATAAGATTAGAAAGACACTGGCACGAATTGACGAATTGATAGAAGAATATAACGTTTCTGAGATAGTGCTTGGTCTTCCTGTGAATATGGATGATTCTGAAGGTGACAGATGCATTAAGACGAGAGAATTTGGCGAGAAACTAGAAAAAAGAACGGGGCTTAAAGTTAATTACTTTGATGAGAGATTGTCTAGTTTTGAAGCGCATGAAATTCTTGATGAATGTGGTATCAAATCAATTAATCACAAGGAATATGTAGACGAGGTTGCTGCCATGGTTATATTGCAGGGCTTTCTAGATGAACTTAAGTAGAAATATATGTCTTAAGTTGGGAGATAATATGTCAGAAAAGAATAGTAAATTAGAAAAAATCAGCTTCTTTGATGTGGAAAGCAACGAAGAGGTTGAATTATATGTTATAGAACAGACAACGTTAAAGGAGAACAAATATCTTCTTGTTGCAGAAGAAGATTCAGATGAATCAGAAGCTTACATCTTCAAAGAAGTGAAAGAGGATGATAAAGATATAACATACGTTCCTGTCGAAGAGGACGATGAGTATGAAGCCTTGATTAAGGTTTTTGGGGAGTTGGTAGAAGATACGGATTTGATTTGACAAAGAATGGAGGTAAAAATTGTCAGAAAACGGAAAACTTAAAATAATACCTTTGGGAGGTTTAGAGGCAATCGGAATGAATATTACTGCATTTGAATTTGGTGACAGTATTATCGTTGTCGATTGTGGACTTGCTTTCCCAGAGACAGACATGTTGGGAGTTGATCTTGTGATTCCTGATATTACCTATCTTAAGGATAATGAAGATAAGGTTAAAGGATTCTTCATTACCCACGGACATGAGGATCATATTGGTGCAATCCCATATGTATTCAAGGAGATTAATGCACCGATTTATGCAACGAAACTTACAATTGGTCTTATTGATAACAAACTACATGAGCATGGACTTGGTTCTTCTGTAAAGCGCAAAGTTGTAAAATACGGCAACCAGATTAATCTGGGTGATTTTCGTGTGGAATTTATTAAGACTAACCATAGTATCCAGGATGCAGCTGCATTTGCAATCTATTGTCCCGCCGGTGTAGTTGTACATACCGGCGACTTCAAGGTTGATTATACCCCTGTATTTGGTGATGCTATTGATCTTACCAGATTTGCAGAGCTTGGTAAGAAGGGTGTTCTTGCTATGATGGCTGATAGTACCAATGCTGAGAGACCAGGTTTTACGCCATCTGAGAAGACAGTTGGTAAGACATTTGATGAGCTTTTTGAGAATCATAAGTCCACAAGAATTATTATCGCAACATTTGCATCAAATGTTGATAGAGTGCAACAGATTATTAATTCTGCCCACAAGTATGGAAGGAAGGTAGTTGTAGAAGGACGTAGTATGGTAAATATTATTGCTACTGCTTCGGAACTTGGCTACCTTAAAGTGCCTGAGTATACTCTTGTTGATATAGACCAGCTAAAGAATTATTCTGATGAGCAGACATGTCTTATTACAACAGGAAGTCAGGGTGAATCCATGGCAGCTCTATCTCGTATGGCTAATGGTACTCATAAGAAAGTTTCGATTAAGCCTAATGATACAATTATTTTCTCATCTCATCCAATTCCTGGAAATGAGAAGGCGGTGTCTAAGGTTATTAATGAGCTTGAACGTCGTGGGGCAGAAGTTGTAATTCAGGATGCTCACGTATCGGGACATGCATGTCAGGAAGAGCTTAAGCTTATATACTCACTTGTTAATCCAAGATATGTAATTCCTGTTCATGGTGAATATAAGCATCTTAAAGCCCATGCTCGTATTGCAAGTAATCTTGGGTATAGTTCAGATGATATATTTATTCTATCCTCAGGGGATGTGTTGGAGCTTGATGAAGAAGAGGCGAAGGTTGTTGATCATGTTCATACCGGTTCAATCATGGTTGATGGACTAGGTGTAGGTGATGTTGGTAACATTGTTCTTCGAGACAGACAGCATCTTGCTGAGGATGGAATTATTATTGTTGTAATGACACTGGAAAGCGGAAGCGGTCAGGTTCTTGCTGGACCGGACATTGTATCCCGTGGTTTTGTATATGTCAAAGGCGCAGAAGACCTTATGGAAGAAGCAAGACATGTGCTTAATGATACTATGGATAAATGTATGGACAAAGGCATTACTGACTGGGGCAAGATAAAGAGTGAGGTTAGAGATTCTCTTGGTGATTTTGTATGGAAAGAAACTAAGAGACGTCCAATGATAATGCCAATAATTATGGAAATCTAGTTATGATAGATAATGAGAGATTAAGCGTATATCTTAATTCCATAGAGAAGGATAATACTGATTTGCTTAATTCTATTGAGAAAGAAGCTATTGAATCCTATGTTCCAATTATAAGAAAAGATATGCAGTATTTTCTTAGAACACTTCTTAGTATGAATAAGCCGACTAATATACTTGAAGTTGGAACTGCTATAGGTTTTTCAGCTATTCTTATGGGAACATATACAGATGATAATTGTAAAATCACAACCATAGAGAATTACGAGAAGAGAATCCCTATTGCCAGAGAGAATTTTAAGAGGGCTAATATGCAAGAGAGGATTACTCTTTTAGAGGGAGATGCCAAAGATGTTCTAAAAAGTATCGATGATACATTTGATTTCGTATTCATGGATGCTGCTAAAGGGCAATATATAGCCTTCTGGCCTGACATCAGGAGACTTACTAAGGCTGGTTCTGTAATTGTGACAGACAATGTATTGCAAGACGGTGACATCTTAGAATCACATTTTATTGTAGATAGAAGAAACAGGACAATTCATAAGAGAATAAGAGAATATCTGTATGAGTTATGTCAGGATGAAAAGTATGATACGACAATTCTTCCTGTTGGAGATGGAATTGCCCTAACTGTTGTTAGATAGATTGGAGATATTAATGAGGCGTGTAGAACTACTTGTGCCTGCAAGTTCTTTAGAAGTATTAAAAGAGGCAGTTGTATTTGGAGCGGATGCAGTATATATTGGTGGAGATGTATATGGTCTTAGAGCTAAGGCTAAAAATTTCTCAAGTCAGGATATGAGAGAAGGAGTCTCTTTTGCCCATGAAAGAAATGTTAAAGTATATGTTACTGCTAATATTCTTGCCCACAATGATGACTTGCCACTTGCATATGAATATTTCAGGGAATTAAAAGATATAGGAGTTGATGCACTTATTATATCTGATCCTGGAGTATTTACAATTGCAAAAGAGGTATGGCCAGAAGTGGAGATACATATTAGTACACAGGCGAACAATACTAATTATGGGACATATAATTTCTGGCATAAATTAGGAGCAAAACGTGTTGTTTCAGCCAGAGAATTATCTATGGATGAGATAAGGGAATTAAGAAATAATATTCCCGATGACTTGGAAATTGAGACATTTATACATGGTGCTATGTGTATATCATATTCGGGACGGTGTATCCTTAGTAATTATTTTACCGGTAAAGATGCAAACCAGGGAGAGTGTACCCATCCATGTCGATGGAAGTATTATGTGATGGAAGAACAAAGGCCGGGTGAATATCTTCCTGTATATGAGAATGAAAGAGGAACATATATCTTTAATTCTAAGGATTTATGTATGATTGAACATATACCTGAACTAATTGAATCAGGAATCGATAGCTTTAAAATTGAAGGCAGAATGAAGACTGCTTTATATGTTGCAACAGTAGCAAGGACATATCGTAAAGCCATTGATGATTATATGAAGGATCCCAAACTGTATGAGAAGAATATGCCCTGGTATTTAGATCAGATATCAAATTGTACATATCGTCAGTTTACAACGGGGTTTTTCTTCGGAAAGCCAACACATGAGAGCCAGATTTATGATAATAATACTTATATTAGAGAGTATACATATCTTGGAATTGTTGGTGAATCAAGAGATGGATTATACAGAATAGAACAGAGAAACAAATTCTCTGTTGGAGAAACAATTGAAGTTATGAAGCCAAATGGCGATAATATAGAAACTACGGTTAACAGGATTGTAAATGACAAAGGAAAAGACGTAGAGAGCGCACCTCATCCTAAAGAAGTCCTATGGATTGATCTTGGAACAAAGCTTGACAAATACGATATTTTAAGAAGAAGGGAAGACTAGATATGGCTAAATACGTTGCATATGTGGGAAGTTATACTAACAACAATAGTAAAGGTATTCAGATCTACGATGTGAATATTGATGAATGTGTATTTACTTATAAAGGAGAGGTTGATGTTCATAATCCCTCATACCTTATAGCTTCAAAAGATAAAAAGTTCCTTTATTCTATTGTTGATGAGGGAGTTGCTTCTTTTCGTATAGAAGAAGATGGTAACCTTTCTCTTCTTAATACACAGTGGATTGGTGGAATGAGAGGATGTTATCTTGCTGTTGATTCTAAGAATAGATATCTGTTTATAGGTGGATATCATGATGGAAGAGTTACCATGATGAATCTTCTTGAAGATGGAAGTGTAGGAGAAGTGGCTTGTGGACTATTTCATGAAGGCCTTGGAATCAGCTCTGTTGAGACGAGACTTGAGCCTAAGATAACATGTGTAGAATTATCCCCTGATGAGAAATATCTATATACAGTAGATTATGGAATAGATCAGGTTGTAGTATATGAGATTGATTATGATAATGGGGAGCTTAATGAGGCTAATATTATAAGATGTCCTTTTGGAACATTGCCTAGAATGGTTCGTATATCTAAGGACAATAGATTCCTTTATCTTCTTTCCGAGAAGCGTAACAAGATAGTTGTATATAGTATTGATAAGAAGGCAAATAAGATAGAATTTGATGAGATACAAGCAGTGTCCGTTATTAAGGACACGTATATGACTGCAGCAGCGGCTACGCTTGAGATAAGCAGAGATGAGGAATATGTATTTGCGTCAGTTGATGCAGTTAATAGCATTGCCTGTCTTAAGAGAAGCGTAAGAACTGGCATGCTTGAATTTCAGTTTGATACAAGAGTATCGGGTGATTATCCTAAGTTTATTGCTGTTACACCCGACAGAAAGTATGTTATATCCCTTAATCACGATTCTAACGAGATGCGTGCATTTGAGATTAATTATGATTGGAAATATGCACTTATGAGAAAACCACCTGTTAAGGTTCATCAACCTAATTGTATGAAGATTGTTAAGATACAGAAATAGACGATGCCGGTAAGAAATATCAGGTGTAAAATGCTTAAGAAAGATTAGTGTGACATGAGAAATAATTCATTTGGAAATAATTTTACAATTACATCATGGGGAGAATCCCATGGCAAAGCACTTGGGGTTGTTATTGATGGATGTCCTGCCGGACTATCCCTTAATGAAGAAGATATTCAGGTATACCTTGATAGAAGAAAGCCGGGACAGTCTAAATTCTCTACTCCCAGACAAGAATCTGACAGGGCAATAATTCTTAGTGGAACTATGGATGATGTTACCACAGGATGCCCAATCTCTATTATGGTAGAAAATGATAATCAAAGGTCGAGAGATTATTCTAATATTGCAAATGTATATAGACCGGGTCACGCTGACTATACTTATGAAGAGAAGTTTGGAATTAGAGATTACCGTGGTGGTGGAAGAAGCTCTGGAAGAGAAACTATTGCAAGAGTTGCTGGAGGAGCTGTTGCTGGCAAAATCCTTAAAGAGCTTGGAATAACATTTTCCTGTTATACAAGAGCAATTGGCAAATACAATATTACAGATTCAGAAGATATCTGCCTTGATGAAATCAATAATCCTCTTTATATGCCTAATGAGAGAGTTGCTTTTCAGGCAATGGAATATATTGAAGAATGTAAGAAGAATAACGATTCAGTAGGTGGAATTGTTGAGTGCGTCATACATAATGTCCCTGTAGGAATTGGAGAACCTGCCTTTAATAAATTAGATGCATGTCTTGCCAAGGCAATGCTTTCTATCGGGGCAGTCAAAGGATTTGAGATGGGTGATGGATTTATTGCAGCTACAAGTAATGGCAGTAGTAACAATGATGAGATGTCCTATAGAGATGGAGTGATATTCCATTCTAACCATGCTGGCGGTGTTCTTGGCGGAATTAGTGATGGGCAGGATATTGTATTCAGAGTTGCAATCAAACCAACTCCATCAATAAGCCAGTCGCAACATACAATTGATAGTTTTAATGATGAGATAGATATTAATATTACTGGAAGACACGATCCTGTTATTGTACCAAGAGCTGTAGTTGTTGTAGAAAGTATGGCGGCAATTACGCTACTTGATTTGATGATGGATAATATGACATCGAAGATAGATTATATGAAGGAAATATATAAGTAATGTATAAGATTATTAATAAAGATGGCAAAGCAAAGAGGGCTGTACTATCAACTGTTCATGGTGATATACAGACCCCTGTTTTTATGAATGTAGGTACGTCAGCAGCTATTAAAGGCGCTGTATCAACACAGGACTTACAAGAGATTAAGACACAGGTACAGCTTTCTAATACATATCATCTTCATGTTCGTCCCGGGGATGAATTAATTAAAGAATTTGGCGGACTTCACAAGTTCATGGTATGGGACAAGCCAATCCTTACGGACTCCGGGGGATTTCAGGTGTTTTCCCTTGCAAAGCTTCGAAAGATAAAAGAAGAGGGAGTTACATTTAACTCTCACATTGACGGAAGAAAACTTTTCATGGGGCCGGAAGAAAGTATGACAATTCAGTCTAATCTTGGCTCTACAATTGCCATGGCTTTTGATGAATGTCCAAGTAGTAAGGCAAGTCGTGAATATGTAGAGGATTCTGTTAATAGAACTACAAGATGGCTTAAGAGATGCCAGGATACTATGAAAATGCTTAATGATAAGGAAGATACTATCAATAAGAATCAACTGCTATTCGGCATTAATCAGGGTGCTATATTCGAGGATATCAGGATAAATCATGCTGATGAGATTAGTGATATGAATCTCGATGGATATGCCATAGGCGGCCTTGCTGTAGGTGAGACCCATGAAGAAATGTATAGAATCCTTGATGTTACAGTTCCACATTTGCCGCAGGATAAGCCGACATATCTTATGGGAGTAGGAACCCCTAATAATATACTTGAATCAGTAGAGCGAGGCGTTGACTTCTTCGACTGTGTATATCCATCAAGGAATGCAAGACATGGACAGTTATATACTAATCTAGGCAAGGTAAATATCCGAAATGAAAAGTACAAGCTTGACTCTAGACCTATAGAGGAAGGATGCAATTGCCCTGCCTGCAGGAATTATTCAAGAGCATATATCAGGCATCTTGTTATGAGTAAAGAGATGCTGGGTATGAGACTGTGTGTGCTTCATAATCTGTATTTCTATAATACAATGATGGAAGAGATACGAGAGGCAATAGAAGAGAACAGATTTGCTGAGTATAAGAAGAGTAAGTCTGAACATTTAGACGATATATTATAATAAATGTCGCTTTTTTGTATTAAATGTGTATATATAAGTGTAGGATAAAATGATAATAGTGATAAATATTATTATCAAAATGTATTAACTAGACGAGGAGATAATGACTATGAGAAAAGAATTATTAAAGGGATTAACTGATGAGCAAATAAAAAAAGTTGAAGAATGTAAGAATTCTGATGAGATATTAGCGCTTGCCAAGGAAGAAGGAGTAGTGCTAAACGATGAGCAGCTTGAGGCAGTATCAGGTGGCGGATGCTTTGGAGGTGGTGATTATACTTGCCCAGAATGTGGTGCAACTGGTGATGATGTTGTCTTTACCCCAAGCAGTCACTATCAGGACCATTGCTACTGTGAAAAATGTAAGCATAGGTGGACTGTATAATAAGGTAAGAAAGCAGGAGTCTTTTGCCATATAATCACAAATACTTAAAATAACCAATTTTTACTTGATATATATTACAATATTATGTAAAATGTTGAATGGTATTTTAAGAAATAGGAGGTTATTCTAATGAATTTTGGATTATTATTAGAGGCAACTGAACAGGCTTCGGGTCTTTCCGGTTTTTTTGGTAAATACGGAATGATCATTATGATCGTTGGTTTGTTTGTGCTTATGTATTTCTTCATGATTCGTCCATCTAATAAGGAGAACAAGAGAAAGAACGATATGCTAGCTAACATGGCAGTTGGTGATACTGTTCTTACTTCAAGTGGATTCTATGGAGTAATTATTGACATTGGTGAAGATGTTGTTATTGTTGAGTTCGGTAGTAACAAGAACTGTCGTATTCCGATGCAAAAGTCTGCTATAACAAGTGTTGAGAAGCCTGAAGACGCAGAGGCTAATGCCAAGGCTGCACAAGAGCGTAAGGAAGCTCAAGCTGCTAAGGAAGAGGCTAAGCGTAAGAAGAAGGAAGAAAAAGAGGCTAAGAAAGCTAATAAGTAATTAATACTTATGAGACATGGTTGAATTGTTGCAACTATGTCTCTTTTTTATGATATAATTTCTACATGGATAAATCTAAGATAAAAGATCTGGTAATGATACGTTAATACTTGATAATTACATGATTGGATTATTGTAATGTTAGATAGGATTTTTCGATTACAACAGAATAAGACAAGTGTTAAGACAGAATTGATAGCCGGGCTCACAACTTTTGTAACAATGGCATATATTCTAGCGGTTAACCCTGCAATCCTTAGTGAGACAGGTATGGATTCTAATGCTATATTTGTGGCGACAGCTCTTGCATCAGGCGTTGGTACGCTTCTTATGGCATGCTTTTCTAATCTGCCTTTTGCACTGGCTCCCGGACTTGGTCTTAATGCATATATAACGTATGAAGTATGCACTATAATGGGACTTCCGTGGCAAGCAGGACTTTTGGGAGTGTTAATAGAAGCTGTAATATTTTTGGTTTTGACACTTACTAATGTTACCACATTTCTGTTCAACGCTATTCCTAAGGATCTTGTAAAAGGTCTTACAGTAGGTATAGGACTATTTATAGCGTTTATAGGATTCCAGAAAGGTAAAGTTGTTGTTGCATCGGAAGAAACACTTGTTAAGATTGTAGACTTTAACGGAAGCTTTCATACCGATGGAATATCAGCAATTCTGTGTCTCATAGGTATTATAGTAACTGGCATCTTCTATGTAAGAAAAGTTAAGGGCTCAATACTTATAGGTGTAGGTGTGTCCTGGATTCTTGGTATAATAGCACAGCTTACCGGATTATATGAAGTTGGTCCCGATTATCCTTCAGTTATTCCGACTAAATTCATATTTGATGATTTCAAAAGCTTCTCGGATTCCTTTGCAGCGTGCTTTAATGTAGATATGTCAAGTGTGAAAGCAATTGATATTGTTACGATTGTATTCTCGCTTCTTTTTGTTGATATATTCAACGTAATGGGTTCCCTTCTTGGATGCAGCGCCAATACTTCTATGGTAGATGAAAACGGTAAAGTGCGCGGTATGAAGAGAGCACTTGTAGCAGATTCTGTTGCAAATGCGTTTGGGGCTATATGCGGCACATCAACAACTACAATATATGTGGAGAGTTCGGCTGGTATTAATGAAGGTGGAAGAACAGGACTTACATCAATTGTTACTGGACTTCTTTTTATAGTATCTCTCGTTATAGGCCCGATATTTATTGCAATTCCAGGATTTGCAGTTGCGCCGGCGCTTATATTCGTGGGTTTTCTTATGGCTATGAATGTTGTGGATATCAATTTCAAGAATCCGGCTCAGTCTATTCCCGCATACCTGTGTTTTATATGTATGCCCATACTGTATAGTATATCTGATGGGATTGGTGTTGGTATTATATCGTATGTAGTTATTAATCTGATTGCAGGTAATTTCAAGAAGATTAATCCGCTAATGTATATACTGGCAGGACTGTTTGTCTTAAAGTTTGCTGTGTTTTAATAGATATATTAAATGAGTTGTAGTACCTGCACATATAACATTAACAATAGAAAGGAGCAATGTATGTATGCAATAATAACGGGAGCATCTTCAGGAATAGGTAAGGAGATGGCCAGGTGCTTATTATCACGACTTGACATTGTACTTGTAGCTAGAAGCGAAGATAAGCTTGAGAAATTGGAAAAGGAATATAATAAGTTGTCGAAGAGGCATAGATATAATCATAAAGTTGAGTACTTCGTATGTGATGTTTCTAACGTGGATGAGTGTAAGGCTCTATATGAGAAATATAAATCAAAAGATGTACATGTGTTAATAAACGGTGCGGGATTTGGCGCATTAGGAGAATTTGATTCTATTAGTCTTGATAGAGAGATTAATATGATAAATACCAATGTCTTGGGCGCTCATGTATTAACAAAGCTGTTCCTTAAGGATATGCTTAAGAAGAATAGAGGTTATATTCTCAACATCGCAAGTTCGGCAGGCTATATGCCGGGCTCACCTTATATGGCAACTTACTATGCGTCTAAGGCTTATATACTTAACCTTACAAGAGCAATTGCGAGAGAAAAGAGTGTTATGGAATCCAATGTCTATGTTGGTGCTCTTTGCCCGGGACCTGTTCCGACAGGATTTAATGAGGCAGCAGGAATTCCGAGAGAAGCAAAAGGAATGAGCCCAAGGAAAGTTGCAAAGTATGCCATTCATAAGATGTATGGAAATAAAGAAATAATTCTTCCGGGAATTGCCGCTAAGATAACTTATGTTCTTAGGAAGTTTTCTCCTGATGAGATTCTTCTTGATTTTGCAGGGGATTGGCAGGAGAAGAAGATGTAAGATGTAAGATGTTTGAAAAGTAGTGTCCCAATTATAGTACATATCTCCCTCTATAATAGACTCAACATTGAAAAGAGTTTATTATGAAGGGAGATTTTTTTATGGAGAATTTTATATTTGAGAAGAACAAAGGCGGTATTGATAAGGTAGATATATTATACAGCGGATTATATGCGGTTCTGATTGCAATTATGATTGTGTTCGGATATGTGTTCCTTTTCGCTGTAGAGCTGGCACATTGTAATATGGTAAGACTTGTTGCAGCGTTTTTTATAGTACTGATTGCTTCATGGGTGGTACTGCTAATAAGGAAGATATAATATATGTTGACATATATATATAATCGTGTTATCATCTCATTACTAGCACTCATATATAAAGAGTGCTAGTAAACTTGCGCACAATTGATTTTATATATTAGATAATCACGAAAGGAGATATGACATGATAGTAGTACCTGTATATAACAAGATGATTTTACCATATTCAAGAATATACTTTAGGACTGACGAGTTCAAAAGCCTTTCCGGCAGAGTTGCTATTGGTGAGAAGGTTGTTATGCTTGTCAAGAAGGAGGATATACCCAAGGAGGAGTACAAGGAAGACAGCTTCTATCCGTTGGCTGTTACAGGCAATATTAGCTCTATAAGTGCAGAAGGATATGTTGAAGTAATGGCAGGAGAGAGAGTATATATAGATGATGTCTCAATTAATCAGGATTATTCTATAGAGCTTTCTATCAGAAGGAATCCTGTTACGATTGATATCTCCGAGGAGCTTCGTTCTAAGAAGCTTGAACAGATAAGGAGAGAGATGAATGAATATGTGAGCAATTACTCATGGGGACAGAGTGCTAAGGCATTCATATCACAATTCAATTCTCTTGAAGAGACTGTATGCGCTATGTCGATATGGATGACAATTTCCAATGAAGAACAGTATTCACTTCTTGAAATTGACTCTCTTAAGAAGAGAACCGAAGAAATTGAGAGGATGCTCTACGAATATATTGAGGTTGCGAAGGTATCTTCCGATGCATCCTTCGCACAGCAGGAAGAGTATCAGAATATGTACAAGGAGTCTGCAATAAAAAAGCAGATGGAATACTTACAAAAAGAGCTTGATGAACTACATCCCGAGAAGGTTACTGATGTCAGAAAGTTCGAGATGAAGATAGACAATGCCGGTATGAATGAGACTGCCGAAGCTGAAGCAAGAAAAGTTCTAAACAGGCTTAAGCAGGAGGGGTCACATTCATCCGAGACAGGTATGCTGTACGATTATCTTGATTTTGTAACATCCTTATCATGGAAGAGTGAAGACCCTAAGAATATAGACCTTGACTTTGCTTCGAAGATACTTGATGAAGATCACTTTGGTCTTAAGAAAGTCAAAAAACGTATTATTCAGCAGATTGCAGTAATGAATCTTAAGAAAAAACAATCCGGTTCAATACTTTTGTTTGTGGGTGCGCCGGGAACAGGCAAGACAAGTATCGGTAAAAGTATTGCAAGAGCATTAGGCAGAGAATACTCGAGAGTCAGTCTTGGTGGTGCAAGGGATGAAGCAGACATAAGAGGACACAGACGTACATATATTGGTGCCATGCCCGGTAGAATTATGGATGGAATTCAGAAAAGCGGTGTGTCCAACCCGGTTATGGTGCTTGATGAAGTAGATAAGATAGGGGCAAGTTATCATGGTGATCCCGCAAGTGCGCTTTTGGAGGTGTTAGACCCTGAACAGAATCATACATTTACAGATCATTATATGAATGTGCCGTATGATCTATCTGATGTATTCTTTATATGCACTGCTAATACGACTGATACTATACCCGGTCCGCTTCTTGACAGAATGGAAGTTATACATTTTGAGGGATATACTCCTTTGGAGAAATTATCTATTGCGAAAGAACATCTGCTTCCTAAAGCGATGGAGAAAATGGGTATTCCCGAAGGAAAGATTAGTATCTCGGACGATATGATTAATAAGATTATTTCCGAGTATACAAGAGAAGCAGGTGTCAGAGGGCTGAGGAAAAGGATGGATACTCTGTGCAGAGGAGCGGCTGTCGAGATTGCCAAGGAGCCTGAGAATGTATTTGAGGTTACGGAAGACAGATTAAGGGACGAGCTTGATATGAGGCCTGTTCACAGAGAAAAGGTTCCCGAAAAACAAAAGAGCGGAGTTGTTACCGGACTGGCATGGACAAGTGCAGGAGGAGAGATACTGTATATTGAGACAGTTTTTACAAAAGGAAAAGGGAATATTATTATTACAGGCCAGCTGGGAGATGTTATGAAGGAATCAGCCCAGATTGCAGTGAGCCTTGTGAAGACAATGTTTCCCGATAAGGCAGATGTTTTTGAAAAGAATGATATACATATTCATGTTCCGGAGGGTGCTGTGCCCAAAGACGGTCCTTCTGCGGGAATAACACTTACAACAGCAATAGCTTCACTTGTAACAGATAAGGCAGTTGACCCACATTTTGCAATGACAGGTGAAGTGTCTCTTCGTGGAGTTGTAACGCCCATAGGCGGACTTCCGGAGAAGCTTATGGCGGCTCAGCGTGCCGGTGTAAAGAATGCATTCATTCCAAAAGAGAACGAAGACGACCTTCGTGATGTTGCAAAGGAAGTATTAGACCAGATAAATGTTATACCTGTATCTAACGTAGAAGAGGTACTAAAGAAGGTTGGAATAACTACTGACGATATGCAAAGAGATACTGATGCGGCATGATAAGAGGTTTTTTTATAATTTGTTGATTTTTGCAATGACTTCTCATATAATCTATATGTAGTGATTTGGTTAATGAAATGTTGTATTAAAACACAAATTATTGATATTATTATTTGAGGGGATCGAGGTATTGATATGAAAATCAGAAGAACACTTTTGGCTTTTATTGCTTGTATGATATTAACAATGTCTGCAATGACAGTTGGTGCGGCAGGAACTTCATCTGTTGCGATTTCTACAGAGAATCCTGCGGTTGGCGATACATTTACGGTAACTGCCACAGCAACTGAGTCAGGCAATATGACTGTTAAGTTCAATGAGAATGTTCTGTCTGTTGTAAACTGTAATGTCAGCGGATACAGAACTTCTGCGGGAGAGGTTGATTTTTCCGGTAAGCAGGGAACTATTACTTTTAAAGCTAACGCAGCCGGTCAATCTGCTATTGCAGTCAGCTCAAGTAATGCAAGTAGTTCGTCAATGGTGGTAAACGTTGGTTCCGCTGCAAGTAATCCATCTTCTGCGGGAGCATCGGAAGATTTTGACATTAACGGCAAAAAATATACTGTCTCTGAGAGATTTACAGCTGAAGAAATACCTGGCGGATACAATCAGGTTCAGCTTCAGATTAACGGCAAGAGTCTTAAGGGAATCAGTAACGGTCAGACAACAATGGTATATCTTAAGCCTGTAGATAATATTGCCGGTTCGGGAGCGTTCTATATATATGATCAGGCAAGTAATACTGTCAAAGATAATTTCTATCTGGGTAAACCTGATTATTATGTTATTCCTGCTACACCTTCTGATAAACCAAGTGATAGTTTGAAAGGTGGAACAATAGATGTTGATGGAAGACAGGTTGAAGTATATTCACTAGATGGTGTAGATGGTTTTGTATATGTATATGGAACAAGCTCTACTAATGTAACGGGTTGGTTCCAGTACGATACTACTGAGAAGACTGTCCAGAGGGCAAATGAGGCTTTATTCAAAACTAATACTACAAGTTCTGAACCTGAGAATGGATCTGGACTTCTTGATAAAATCAAAGCTATTAATATTAGATATATTATTGCAGCAATAATATTTGTTATAATTGTTGTCGTTGCAGTTATTATTAACGTTGTTCTTAAGAAGAGAGATGAAAAGGCTGATCTTATTGACGGCGACGAAGAAGAGCCTGAAGATTCCTTCGATGATTTGGATAAAGAATCTAAGAAGGAAGCAAAACGCAGACTTAAGGAAGAAAAGAAGAGAGAGAAAGAAGAGAGAAAAGCTGCAAAGAAAGAAGAGAAACGAAGAAGAAAAGAAGAATTATATGATGAAGATGACGAAGACATATATGATGAATATGACGACTTTGATATTGATAAGAGTATTGACAATCTAAAAGCTGAGGATGAGCCTGTAAGCCAAAAGGAATCTGAGACTCAGAACAATTTGGATGATAAGGGAAAAAAGAATTCTGACGTAGTAGAAGAACTACAGGCTAAAGAAGAGCCGAAGGTTAAAGAAGAGCCGAAGGTTAAAGAAGATTCGAAGGTTAAAGAAGAACCAGAGATAAAGCAAGAGCCGAAAGAAGATGATGAATTTGCTTTCTGGGAAGACGAGAAAGATATTAAGAAAGAACTTAAGAAACGTAAGAAAGAAAGCAGGAAAAAGAAGAATGTCTTTGGCGACGATGAGCTTGATCTTAATGAAGAGCTTAATTCAAAGATGCATAAGGCAAACGACTTTAAGAAAACTGACAATAAGTCAGGTGGTTCGGATATAATAGATTTTAATGATTTTTAATATATAGGGAGTTTACTCATGGATTTTACACCCCAGGGAAAGAAAGCAATGGAAGCGGCAAAACGCTTTTCCAAGAAAATGCAGCATAATTATGTTGGAACAGAGCATTTACTATATGGACTTACTAAAGCAAAGGATGGTCTTGCAGCTCTTGTGTTAGAGAACAATGGAATAATTGATGAGAATATCGTCAAACTGATTGAGGAGTTAATAACACCTGAGTCAGGAGTTGTGCTACAAAGTAAGAATGGTAATACACCTAAGCTTGATGCAATTATTGATATTGCAGAAGCTGATGCCAAGAAGTGCAACAATAATCACATTGGTACTGAACATCTTCTTATGGCGATTATTAAGGAGAGCGATTGTGCAGGTGCAAGGCTGATTACTTCTCTTAATGTTGATATTAGGAAAGTTGCAAGCGATGTTATGAATGCTATGGGCCCTGAGGCTGCTGCATATAGAGAAGCATCGAAACCATTTCAGAAGAAACAAAAGAATACATTAGAGAAATATGCAAGAGATCTTACAAGTCTTGCATCCCAGGGGAAACTTGATCCTGTTGTTGGAAGAGAGAATGAGATTAAGAGACTGGTTCAGATAATAAGTAGACGAACCAAGAATAATCCTTGCCTTATTGGAGAACCGGGAGTCGGTAAGACCGCTATAGTTGAAGGGCTTGCTCAAAGAATAGTAACAGGTACTGTTCCGGATTCTATTAGAGATAAGAGAGTATGTTCTCTTGATTTATCAAGTATGGTTGCAGGCTCGAAATACAGAGGTGAGTTCGAAGAACGAATTAAGAAAGTGATAGAAGAAGTATCCCTTGCCGGTAATATTATACTCTTTATAGATGAGATGCACACTCTTATAGGTGCCGGTGGAGCGGAAGGGGCTCTTGATGCATCCAACATTCTTAAGCCTGCAATGGCAAGAGGAGAGATTCAGGTAATTGGTGCAACAACTATTGATGAGTATCGCAAACATATTGAGAAAGATGCTGCTTTAGAGCGAAGATTTCAGCCTATCATGGTAGAAGAGCCATCTGTTGAAGAGACACTTGATATTATTAGAGGTATTTCACATCTATATGAAGAACATCATAATGTAGTATATACAGATGATGCATTAGAAGCATGTGTTGAGATGTCTGAGAAATATGTCAGTGACAGATTCCTGCCTGATAAAGCCATTGATTTGCTTGATGAGGCTGGTTCTAAGATAAGACTTAATATAGTCAAATCTCCTGAGAAGGTATATGATCTTGAGATTAAAATGAAGGAATATGAGGAGAAGCTTGAAGAAGCACTTACTAATAATGATCTTGAGATGGCATCAGAGATTAAGAAGAAACGTGATGCAGCTAAAGAGAAATTAAATAAATTCAAGAAGAAGTATTCAAGAGATAGTAAGAGAAAGAAGCTAGAAGTTACAGCGGAAGATATTGCTGTTGTTGTATCTGAATGGACTAAGATTCCAGTTTCTCGTCTTAATGAATCTGAGACTACACGACTTAGGAATCTTGAGAAGACATTACATAAGAGAGTAATAGGTCAGGAAGATGCTGTTAGTGCTGTATCAAGAGCTGTTAGACGAGGACGAGTTGGCCTCAAATCAAACAATAGACCTATTGGCTCCTTCCTTTTCCTTGGTCCAACTGGTGTGGGTAAGACAGAAGTATCGAAAGCTCTTGCGGAGGCAGTATTTGGCAAGGAAGATGCTATGATTCGTGTTGACATGACAGAATACATGGAGAAACATAGTGTATCTAAATTGATTGGTTCGCCACCGGGATATGTAGGATATGATGAAGGCGGTCAACTTAGCGAGAAAGTAAGAAGACATCCTTATAGTGTCCTGTTATTTGATGAGATAGAGAAAGCTCATCCTGATGTATTCAATATACTTCTTCAAGTATTAGATGATGGTCGTATAACAGATTCACAGGGACGTAAAGTTGACTTTAAGAATACAATTATAATTATGACAAGTAATGCCGGTGCTCAGTCAATTATTGAACCTAAGAAGCTGGGATTTGCTTCTGGTAATGATGAGAAGGCAGATTACAATCGTATGAAGGACTCTGTAATGGAAGAGGTAAGACGTATATTCAAACCGGAATTCCTTAACAGAATTGACGAGACACTTGTATTTAGAGCTCTTAATAAGCAGGATATGAAGAAGATTGTAACAATCATGATGAATGAACTTGTTGTTCGTGCAAAAGAGCAGATGGGAATTACACTTGTTGTGAAGGATTCTCTTAAGAGCTATATTGTAGATTCTGCCTATGATCCAAAATACGGAGCAAGACCTCTTAGAAGGAAGATTCAGACTGATGTAGAGGATTTACTTGCTGAAGAGATCATAACAAGCAAATACAAAAAGGGTGATACAATATCTATATCTGCAAAAAGAGGTAAGATAGTGTTTGAGAAGAAATAATATATATGTTATTATAAGTACACGAATAAGACATTGCTAAAAGATTTGGAGGAAAAATAAAATGCCTGTTGTAAGCGAATTAATTCGTAGTGAATCAGATAAGACATTAAGCTTTGGAGATTACACACTGGATTCTAAATCCAAACTTGATAATTTTAATTTTCAAGGAGATTTGTACAAGGTTAAGACTTTTAAAGAAGTTACAAAGCTTGAAAGAAATGGAATGTTTGTATATGAATCCCTTCCCGGAACAGCAGTAGAACATTTTGTGGCTACTGAGAATGAGGTGGAATTCAAGGTTGAAGGTGCAAGCGATGCACAGATAACACTAGAGCTTGAGCCAGAGACAGAATACGATATCTTAGTTAATGGTAATGATTCAGGTTCCATGAAGACTAATCTTGGAGGAAAGCTTAGCCTTAGCGTAGAGCTTGATCCACAGGTTGAGGTTAATGTCAAAATAGTTAAGAAATAATTTGAAACCCTACTTTAGAAAGTAGGGTTTTATAATATAAAGGAGCGGTAATGGCTAAAGGGAAGGTAAATGTGTTCTTCTGTCAGGAATGTGGATATGAGTCCTCTAAGTGGGCGGGGCAATGTCCTTCATGTAAAGCGTGGAATTCCTTTGTAGAAGAGAAGATTGATAAGAAGTCTAATAAGACAATTAGAGAGATAAAAGAAGTAAAAACATTTAAAATATCAGAGATAGAAGAGGGAGAAGAAGTAAGAATATCTACAGGCATATCTGAATTTGACAGAGTGCTGGGTGGGGGTATTGTGAAAGGCTCTCTTGTACTTGTAGGTGGAGATCCCGGGATAGGTAAGTCTACACTTCTTCTTCAAATGTGCCATGAATTATCAACTTCTGATAATTCAATTCTATATGTATCTGGTGAAGAATCACTTGAACAGATTAAGCTTAGAGCCAATAGAATTGGAACGTTCGGTGATAGATTATCTCTTCTTACAGAGACGAATCTTACACTTATTAAGGGAGTCTTGGAGAAGGCAAAGCCGGATATTGTAGTTATTGATTCTATTCAGACAATGTTTAATGAAGATGTTAGTTCTGCTCCGGGAAGTGTGTCTCAGGTTAGAGAAACTACTAACGTTCTTATGCAGATTGCCAAGGGGCTTGGCATTACAATTTTTGTAGTGGGTCATGTAACGAAAGAAGGTACTGTTGCAGGACCACGAGTGCTTGAGCATATGGTTGACACTGTACTCTATATTGAGGGAGATAGATTTGCTTCATATCGTGTTCTTCGTGGCGTTAAGAATCGTTTCGGTTCCACTAATGAGATTGGTGTATTTGAGATGAATCAAAATGGACTATCAGAGGTGCTAAATCCTTCTGAATATATGCTCTCCGGTAAAGCCAAGAATTCTAGTGGCTCCGTAGTATCCTGTGTAGTAGAGGGCACAAGACCAATGCTTCTTGAGATTCAAGCCCTTGTAACAAGAAGTAATTTTGGTATGCCAAGGCGTACTGCTGTAGGAGTAGACTATAACAGGGTTAATCTTCTAATGGCAGTGTTAGAGAAAAGATTAGGACTACCCCTAGGGGAGTATGATGCTTATGTTAATATAACAGGAGGCATTAAGATTAATGAGCCTTCAATTGATCTTGGTCTTGTAATTGCAATTGAGTCAAGTTTTAGAAATGTTGCTATAGACGATAAGCTTATTTGTTTTGGTGAAGTTGGTCTAAGTGGCGAAGTAAGATCTGTAAGTATGGTTGACAAGAGAGTACTTGAAGCTAAGAAACTTGGATTTACAAAGTGCATTATACCTAAGGTGTCTCTTAAGGAAGTAGAAGAGATAGAAGGGATAGAGATAGTAGGAGTTAGAAATCTCTCTGAACTATCGAAAATCCTATATAAATAGTTTCGGTTGTGATATAATTATACAATAATGTGACTAAGTCTTTGATTGCTGGACTTAATTATCAGGGAGGGAAGAGTATGAAAAAGACACATAAAAGAATTATAGCAATTATTATTGTTGCAGCACTTGTTATTACCGGTGTTGGTACAATGGTTGGTGTTGTACTTGCTGATAACGAGAAAGAAGTGCATTTGGCCTTAACAAGTGATATGCATTCTAACGTTAATAGCTATGTTACACCTTATCATGGACAGAAAGGAACTAGCATAGGTGGATTTGCCAGAGTTTCATCAATTATCAATGAACAAAGACAGAAGTATCCAGACCTTCTATATATTGATGGCGGTGACTTCTCTATGGGAACATTATTCCATACCCTTTATGAGACAGATGCTGTTGAGTTGCGTTTACTAGGTGCCATGGGATGTGATGTTACTACATGGGGTAATCATGAATATAACTTCGGCTCAGAGGGCGTAAGAAATATGCTTAATGCAGCTATGAATTCCGGAGACAGATTACCACAGATGGTGGAGTGTAATATTGATTGGTCTAATCCTGGTGATGAACAGGCAACCAAAGATGTATATGATAAATATGGTATCAAGAAATATACTATGATTAACAAGGGTGGAGTAAATATTGCTGTTATCGGTGTATTTGGTGATAATGCCCTTGCTTGCGAGCCTACATGTACAATTAATTATTTAACAGGCGAGAAGAGAATTCAGGCTGTCAAAGATACAGTTGCTGAGATTAAGAAGAACGAGAACGCTGACATGATTGTTGTTACATCTCATTGTGGTCTTGATGGTGATATAGAGAAGGGTAAGACTGAAGATCAGGAACTTGCTAAGGCTGTTCCTGAGATTGACTTTATCCTTGCTGGACATTCACATACAGAGCTTCAAGAACCTCTTAAGATAGGTAATACATATATTGGAGCTGTTGGTGAATATACACAGACTGTTGGATTATGTGATTTGAAACAGAAGTCTGACGGACGTTGGGAGGTGGAAAATTATAAATTGGTTCCAACACTGGAAAATGTTCCTTCAGACCCTGTAATTCAAGCTAAGATTGATCAATTTGCAACTAAGATTGATACAGAATATCTATCAAAATTTGGTCTGACAAAAGATCAGGTATTAGCTTATTCTGATTTCGATTTTTGTAGTGAAAATTCACTTGAGGAAGAACATACAGGTCAAAACCTTGGTGATTTAATGTCAGATGCTTATTTATATGCAGCAAGAAAGGCTGAGCCTAATACGAGATTTGACATGGGCGTTGTGCCAAGCGGTACTATTAGAGGTACATATAGCAAGGGTAATATAACGACCAGTGATGTATTTAATTCATTCTCTCTTGGTATTGGACCAGACAAGATTCCCGGTTATCCGCTGATTAAGATTTACTTAAATGGTGCTGAGATGAAGACTGCAGCCGAGATTGATGCATCTATCTCAGATTTATTCCCGGGCACAAGGTTATATATGAGTGGAGAAGAATTCACATTTAACCCTAACAGACTTCTGCTTAACAAGGTTACTGAAGTTAAGTATGTAGATAAGGATGGTAACAAGTCAGACTTTGAAGATGATAAATTATATTGCGTTGTAGCGGATCTTTATTCTGGTCAGATGCTTGGCTCTGTAACGGATGCTTCATACGGACTACTTAAACTTGTTCCAAAGGATGAGAATGGTAATGAAATTACTGATTTCAACAAAGCAATAATCTATGACGAGAATGGTAGAGAAGTTAAGGCATGGGATGCAATTGCACAATACATGCAATCATTTGACAAGAATCCTCAAGGAGTAAGTCAGGTGCCAGAGAAGTATAGAGAGGCACAAGATCGTAAGGTTAATGATGATGACTCAAGTATAGGAGCAGTTATATCTAGTCCTAACTGGTTTACATGGGTTGTTGTAGCTATATTCCTTGTAGTTATTGCAATAGTTGTTCTTCTCATATTGCTTATTGTATATATTATTAAAAGAATATATTATGGTAAGAATTATAAGAGAATCAAAGAACAGAAGAAAGAACGAAAGAAAGATATTAAGGCAGCTAAGAAGGCAGCCAGAAAATAATATTTATAATTGAATATAATTACATGAAAAATGCAATTCCTTAGTACAGGGATTGCATTTTTTCTATGTCATCATTAGCTTCAAGGGTATAACAATGGTTGGTTGTAGAGTATTTAAGTTCTACATTGCCGATGATGTCACGATAGTTAGAGAGAAATGCTTTAAGGTCATTGATGTCTCTTGTGATTGTTCTTGTGGATACATGGTTCTCATTGGCAAGCGACTTAACCGACAATGGTTCACCCTTCAAAGCTTTATATAAAAGGTATAGAAGTCTATCTGATTTTGAATTCTTATATTCACTGTTATTCATACATAGTCCCCTTATCATTATGACTAACTACTATTTTAAGAAACAAATAGGACATAATATGTCAGAGTAAAAAAACTTCGAAAGATTTTTTAATAAGACATACTTTGTCGGGGTAGTTGAGTATTATTGTTGTAGAAAGTATGTAATATACATTTCAAAATCAATAATATGTGTGAGGAGGCAATGAAAATGAAGTCATTAAACGTGTTGGATATTATCAGAAAGGTGCTATCGGTACTGTCGGTACTGTGTCTGTTTTTGCCCTGGATAGTTGTAAAGGGCAGTGCAAAAGCATTAGGCGTCTCTGCATCTGCAAGCGACTCGGTAATGGGACTTAATCTGGTTGCATCAGCCATTGTTCCTGTTGTTCTTGTGGTGGCGATTTTCTTAGGATCCCGGAATGAGAAGTGGAACGCGATATATCTGTATGCCCCTATTGTAGGAGTTGTACTTACGATTCTGCTTGGAATATTCTGTCGACCCGGAGGATTCAAATCATCCTCTAAGGTTGTGTCGGCGTCTGTTGATTATGTATGGGGTATAGGCCTATGGCTTACTCTTCTTGATTTTATAGCAATATTTGTAATTACCCTGATTCTGAGGCTTAAGATATCCAAGGAATCTCTCAAAGAAGACGGTATCAAGGGCGTTGCAGAAAAGTCTGTTAATGAGCTTAAGAATTCTATACCTAATATGCCATCTACAGGAGCTATTATGGACAAAATACCTATTGATAGCATTAAGGAGATGAAGGACAAGGCTACACCTAAGCCTAAGAAAGTAGCTAATAGTGTGAGTGATTCTTCGCCCGCAAAACAGACATATCTTGATATGAAGGACAAACTGGATGAAGCGCTTAAGTCAGATATTATTACAGAAGAAGAGTATAAGAAGAAGCTGCAAAGCGCCAAGGTAAGATTTGTTAGAGAGGATACAATAGAGAGAATAGAGCTTCAATACGAGCTGGATATTATCTCAGCCGAAGAAAGAGAAGCGAAGCTGGCAAAATTAGTTAAGTAAAGGAGTAATGATTATGAAGAATAATTCTAAGACAGTTAATATAATCCTGGCAGTAGTACTGGCAATTATTGTTATAGGCGGAGCACTATATTATTTTCTTGTTGTTAATAAGAGTAATAATAGTAGTGAGCCGGAGGCTAATACGACAGCAAATGCAACTGTAGATAGTGCTAACGCAACGGTGGCTAATACACAGACCCAGCCTCAAGTACAACCACAAGAACCTCCTAAGCCGGAATATGAGACGATATTAAGTGAAGTATATAAGGATAATGGCAATAGATTCGAGGCTAGATATCCTGGTTCATATAGCTTTGTAGAGGATGATGCAGTTCGTGTTCAGTTCAGGGGAACAGACGGAACAAGTATATACTTTATGTGTGATATCAATAGCGAAAAGAAGAATCCGGAAGATTTCCTTAAGGAATATATGGAAAGTCCTATTATGACTACCAGTGATGTAAGTATTAACGGAGATTCTATATCATTTATTGCTTCAAGAGCCAATGGACAGAGCAGCTTCAATTATTATATCGTAAGAAATGATATGGTCTACGGATACAGGCTGTCTTATGACGCTAACCAGGATTACACCGCACTTCTTAATGCGATGAAGCAGTGCGCACAGGATGGAAAACTGATTGTTGTGAAGTAGTAAAAAAACGGAAAGTAAAGAGCATATAGGAAACTATACCGAAACTATATCGCGAAAAATAGTTTCTTCTTGCAGAAAAGGGGGAGGGTAGTATATACTTTTTGTATGTTGATAAAGCCACATAAGTGATTAGTTTGACAAAAATCTTACATAGACATATGTGTGTCCCTTTGTTTTGATATTCTATAAGTGTAGCTTGCGATGTTCTATATAAATAGAACAATTGCCGGGTAAATATTAATTAACAGGAGGACATGTATTATGAGTATGTTAACATTAAAATTAGGTGAGATATCAGCGAATATTGCCAGCCGAAGATTAGAGGAAGCTGAGAAGAAGTACAGGCTTGAGAAATTATTAATGACAGATGAGGAACGGGCTGAAGCTGAGAGGCGTGATAAAAAAGCACATGATGAGGTATGGGCTAGAATTGAGAGAGGACAAGCCTTAACAAAAGCCATAGTTAACGGTGAAGATTTAGATGAATTCTTCAAAGAATACGAATATGAACCACTTACCATGACTGAGGAAGAGATAAGAGAGCAGGAAAGATTAGAGAGTGAAGATGAAGATGACGATGATATTGATTAGTAAGTGAGGTCTATATGGGACAGAACAAAGAGAGAATACTTGAGATATTCTTCAGACTAATGATGGGAGAGGGAATCTCAATAGCGGAAGTTGCTAATGAATATAACGTATCAACTAAAAGCATATCGAGGGATTTGAGTGAAATTAAGAGCTTTACTTTCGAACACAGACAAATGTTGTCTAACGCTGAGGTGAAGTACCACGCTGATGTGAAGAAGCATTTTCTGGAGTTAGAACATTTCCTTAAGCCTGACGAACTGTTCGCATTGACTAAGATTATTATAGGAAGCAGGTCTCTATCTAAGACTGAGACAGTAGAGATAATATCCAAGCTTAAGAATTATGTCTCCAAGCAGGATAGAGACATGCTTGATGAATTAATATCAAGTGAGATATACAGCTTTAACGAGATTAATCACGATTGTAAGAGCGTTACGGACAATCTATGGAAGCTCACTGACTGTATTAAGAACCACAGAGAGATAACGGTTGAATATTACAAGATGAGTAGGGAGAGAGTTGAACGAAGGATACGACCTCTTGCTATTACATTTACAGATTATTACTTCTATCTTATATGCTTTCAGCTAATGGATGATGATAGTTGGGAAATCAGATACTATCGAGTTGACAGAATAGTACGAATAATCGTACACCGGACGCATTTTCGCGTCAACAAAACTGACGAAGTCAACGAAGGGGATCTGATGAATAAGATTCAGTATATGCAGCCGGGAAATGTGAAGCATATACGATTTGCATTCAACGGGCCTTCCGTACAGGCAGTGCTGGATCGGATTCCAACAGCCAAGCTACTGGAGAAAAAAGACGGCGAATACATAATCGAAGCAGAAGTAATAGGCCCCGGCATCAAGATGTTCTTACTAAGTCAAGGGGCTTGGGTTCGTCCCCTCGCCCCTAAGGACTTTGTGGATGATATGCGTACAGAAGTGGAGAAGATGAGGGAGAGGTATGGGGAGCTTAACAGCAGTTAATAAATTGATTGGGTTATTGACAGAAGATGAAGAGATTCAGAGTTTTTACAGTGATAAATTAAATTGGGCAATCTCAAGAAAAAATGATTGGGAGCAGGATAAAGTAAGAGTTGGTATTATTGGCGTCACTAGTAGCGGTAAGTCAACTCTTATTAATGCTTTATTGGCGACAAATGTACTGTCTAGTGCGATAGCTCCATCTTCCGGACAACTTGTTTGTTGTTCTTATGGCGAAAAGTATTTTGCGAAAATAGAATTTGACGATGATAAAGAAAGCGTAATACTTGAAGATGAATCTTTTACACCGGAACAGTTGATGGAATATAGTGATGAGAGAAAAAATTCGAAAAATAAAAAGTCTGTTAAAAGTATAGAAATATTTTCTCCTAATTTCGACTTGGGAAAGGATGTATTAATAATTGATAGTCCCGGATTAGAAGCGTATGGACTAGAAGTACATGAAAAAATAACATTGGAAACCCTTGTTCCTACAATAGATGTATGTGTATACGTGTCAACTATCAAGACTAATAGTGATGTAAAGGCTAAAGATGTATTAAATGTTGTTGCGAGATATGGCTGTCCTACGGTTATGGTACAAAATATGCTTGATTCTGTTAAGCCGAGTCCAAGTGGCGATAGGACTGCTGAAGAGAACGCAAAAGGGTATTATAATAGAATAAGAAAAATTGTTGACAGCTCAGAAATTAGAAACAAAGACGATGTTGAGATAGTGCAGATATCTGCAGAATATGCAAGGAGATGGAGATTAAAAGAACAAGACATAGAAGTCAATGATGTAAGTGCAGAGGAATTTGAAAAATCCAATTACAAACAATTGATAAGTGTTATAGGTGGATTTATTGAGAATCAAAAGCCTATAATTGAAATAAATAGAATAGATAATCTCATTGATGTAATAAAGGATATTAGACAGATAAATAATTCTAAGACAAGCGGTATATCTTTGGTTGATGAAGAAAAAAAAGATTATGCCTCGATAAAAAAAAGAATAAAAAGAATAGATTCATCCGCTGAGAATAAATTAAAAAAAACAATCACAAACATGGTGGATATTTCCTCTGAAATAATAAATGATGTTGACAAGGCAACTAAGAATAATATTGAAGAATATGTTAAAGAAACAAACCAGTTGGTTAATGAAAGCGGAAATGCTATACGTGATACTATAGAAAAGAGCAATTCAAATCTTATAGAGATAGGAAAACAACTTAATATTCCCACCAGAGATTTAATGAGAACACCATCCTTGAGAAATTACAGGAATATAGAAGTTGAGAAGAGAAAAAATAGATTTGGATATAAAGTGAAACAGAGTGGAGTTAAAGGATGGTTTAGAAGAGTTCGAGGTTTTTTTAGCGGTGATGATAATTTAGGATACGACTATGAGTACAAAGAAGAGATAACTGTGGATTTGGCAAAAACAAAGCAAAATGTAAAACTTCGTTTGGAAAAGACAATGGAGCATTTTGAGAGTGTTCATAATAAATGGTATATAGACTCGTTAACTAATACATGTAATCTGCTACTGGATGAGGTATCAGAATATGAAGAGCTAGAAAGAAAACGAGAAGAGGCGGTTATACAGTTCAACAAGATTAAGGAATTTGATAAGAACCTTAATAAATTGGTGAATAAGATATCTAAAGAAAGAGGGAAATATAAAGTCAAACAATATAAAAAAAATGAATATACAAGTGTATCTGGCGAGCAAACCAGTATAGATGTCGATAGTTATATCATTCCTTTATATGATATTGCCAATAGAGTGTGTCGTAATCAGCATATAATGATTATGAAAGAATATATAACAAATAATAATTTAGATAATTATTCTCCTATAATGATCGGCTGGGATGATGATTGTATAGATGTATTGAAGTGGCAGTCGGGTATTACAGATTTTATTATATTTAAGCAGCCTGATGATGAGATAGTGGTTGACTCAATCAAAGGACCAAAGTGCTACTTTGTATTGGTAAACGCCATTCAAATGGGTGCTGCAGAGAAACAAATCAGAAATCTAAAGCTAGAGGATTGTATAGAAGATAATGATTATATCATATGGGTTTTACAAGATTTAACAGAACTGATTAACGCTAATAACATTGAGGAAGGTCTGCAACGTCTTATTTCTTTTAGAGACAATTATATGAATGGTGTTAATTCATGTATCTGGTTGTTGCATAATAATCCACTATATAATCTATGCCTCTTAGAATGTCAGAATAGGGATAAAATGTCATTAAAAGAAGAGAGTTTATTTTTGAACGAAATAAAAGAAGAGTATAGTGAGTATTATAATGATGAAGTAATTAGAGACTTGAGTATAATACTTCGAAGTATGGCTGGTTAGGGGGATGAAGAAAATGATAATTGAAGCTGATAATACTACAAGACAACTTATGTTTGAATTACAGGAAAGTATAAGAAGTACTATTTCTGGAATTCAAGAAGACCAAGGTGAAATAAAGTCTTTAGTAGAAAGGATAAAAAATGATATTCTAGATGATTATCCTGAAGAATTAAAAAGTATAAAGAAGAGTATTGATAGAGGTAGTAATAATATTAACAATCAATTGTCGGAGACATCAGAAGCTTTTAATGAACTAAAACACTTAGTTGATACTTCTACAAAACAATTATTAGATAATGTAGATAAAGAGTTACATAAAACTATAGATAAAGAGACTTTTAACAAGGGTATTAGTAATACAGTTGATAAAGATACATTTGATGATTTAACCAAAAGAGTTGAAATATTGGATAAAAAAATAGAATCAGTAACAAAAATAATTGACACAATTATTGCAGATTCAGATAGTTATCAAAAAAGCATAGATGTTTTCTGTGATAATTTGAAAAAAAGCATAAACGCTATACATGAGCAGAATGATAATATATTAAATATAGAGAACCGTAACGGTAGGAAGATTAATGCAATAGCAGATTATATGAGTTTGCCGGGCTATAAGAGATTTTTTAAAGGGATGGAGATAGAAGATGAAGAGAATTAAAGAAGATAGTAGATTGAAAGAAATAATAACATTATATGATACTACCAAGGAAAAATCTCTATTCAACGACTTGGTTGATGTAGAGGAGAAAATTGATAATCCCGAAATTATCATTCCTATTCTTGGACTGCAAGGAGTGGGTAAGAGCACTGTTATTAATGCATATTTAGGTGAAGATATAATGCCTACTGAAACTGATGAAACTACTTGTATTCCCGTAGAAGTAAGATATGGTTTGTCAAAGGCAGAGGTTCACTTCAAAGATAACACAATTAAGACTATAGAAAACGAAAAGGAAGTATTGGCACAGTATGTAGATAATGAATATAATCCTGCCAATAAAAAAGGTGTATCACGTATTGTTGTTAGTGATGAGTTTGATGTATTAAAAAATGGAATAGTTATTGTGGATTTGCCAGGGGTAGGTAGTCTTACAAAAGAGAATGAAATGACAACAACAGAGTATATTAAGAAGTTATGTGCTGCTGTGTTTGTAATTCCAACCGTTCCAACAATAACACAAGTTCAAGCATCTTTTATAAAAAATGTATGGAGGGGTGTAAGTACGGCTTTTTTTATACAGAATATATGGGACGATAATACAGAAGAAGAAATAGAGGAAGGATTATCCTATAATAGAAATATTATTAATAGGATTGCTCGAGAAATAGGTGTAAAAGTTAAGAATGATATTATGGCAGTAAATGTGTATAATGCTGCAAAGGGAGCATTTACAAGTAACCAGGAATTGATTGATTCATCTAATATTAATTCAATGAAAGAGAATCTTGATGAATTTGCGCTTAATTTTATAAATGTTATTAATGAAGATTTTAAGAGTCGTATTAAGGCAACAGCGGATTTGATTAAGGATGAAATTCATAAAAGAATTGAACAGAGCAGTATGTCGAAGGAGGATTTGTTAAATCAATTAAAGAATGAGAGGGAGAGCTTTAAAGAGGCAACCAAGAAGATTGATAAATGTATAGATGGTATTAATAGTTCGATTGATAATTATAAGAAAAATGCCAAAGAATTTGCAGATAATCTTGTAAACGATAAAGTAGAACGTTTGAGAAAAGATATGGAGATTATAATTAATAACGGAGTGGTTGATGGCAAGATTTTAAGTGAAGCGTTCTCAGATAATCAGTCAAAATACGGCACAGAAATGCTTGATGAAGCATATGACAAGTTGTTTGAAATATCTCAGGAAATAATGAATGAAATTGAAGAATTAGATGTTATATTTGAAAAAGAAAATATCAATTTAATAGGTGTAGAAGAGTTCTATAAAGAACAATCTCTTAAATGGGAAAAGGGAGTAGATGTTGGAATAAAGCTTGCTGGTGCAGTTGGAGGGGCTGCAGTTGCAGCTGCTGTTACTGGTGCAATGAGTGGTACAGCATCGGCGGTATTAATAGGTGCTACTTCGGGTGCTTGGGCTGGTCCAGTTGGTATTGCGGCGGGAATTGCTGTTGCGCTTGCTTGTTCTTTGATTGGAAGCGGAGTAAAGAAGGTGACTCAAGGTAGTAGAGCAAAACAAACGTTATCAGAGATTCAAAAGCCTATTAATGATTTTAAAATTAAGATGAAGGATAGTTTAAATGATTATTTTAAATCATACTTTAATGAAGTGGCAAGAAAGATAGAAGATTTCCAGGAATCAGAACAAGACCACTTAAACTATATGAATGAAAGAATTAAGAATATCATCAATAAGGGCAATGATATCGATAGTTCTATAGATGAAATGAGTGGGGATTTGGTATATTTAGAGGGAGTAGAATTCTAATATGGAGAGATATAGAAAGATAATAGATGAATTATGCAATATAACTAATGAAATGCAAAATGAGCGATTGATTACCCTTGCGAGATTTCTTAGGCAAAGAATATATAATCCGGATACTTTTTTGATGTTTTTAGGAGAGACTAGTAGTGGAAAGTCAACTCTTCTTAATAAGATAATTGGGAAAGATGTTCTTCCCTATAGTGCTGTACCTCTTACAGGTTCTGTTACTGAGATTGTTTTTGATAGTAGTATAGAAAAAGATGAGTTCTATGCAATTAATAAAGATGCAACAATGGAAGTTATTGACAAAGAAGTTTTCAATGAACTATCAAAAAATGCTGATGAGCAATTGGAGAGATTAAGATATGTTACAAAAAGTGAACATGATATATATAGTGGAGTTAGATTATTCGATACACCGGGATATGGTTCGTTGATTACTGAGCATGATGAGGTTTTATTTGAATATCTTCATGAGGTGGATGCAGTTGCATATGTTGTGCAATACAGAGTGGGGTTTCAAGAGAATGATTATGAGTTTTTGAAAGAACTATTGAATCTCACAAGAGTTGGAATTCCTTTTTATCTCATTATTAATAGGTGTCCTACTGGCATAGATGAGTCTGATAGAAGAGTTGTTGAAATATATAATACGGTTACAGCACTTTTAGAGAAGACGAGTATTCCACTGACGCTTATTGAGACATATTCATCTGATGATGCTAATGGATTATGTGAGTCGATGAACTCGTTTATGGATACGGTTATGATAGAATTGAATTCACCTAATAATCAACAAGAATTAAAAGAAGTATTCGGAGAATATATATTAGATTTAATCCTTCAAATCAAAGCAGAGCTGGAAAAAAATATAAGAAATATAGTATCTAGTAAAGAAGAAAAGCAGAAACTGGAAGAAAGCGTCAATAAATTTGTTAGTGATTTAGAGTACACTTTAAATGAGATAGTAGTTCCTGGTCACGATAAAGTTATTAAAAGTTTACCTGACAGAATAGAAAAAAGTAAACAGAATGCTTTAGATTCAATTATTACTTCAATAGATAATCAATCTTCTCTATCAAAAGAGGAAACCGTTGCATATGTTAGAACTCATTTATTAGATTATAATATTGGCAAAGAGGTTAAAGAATTGCAATTTTACTTAGAAACAGAGATAGATGCTATTGATAAAAAAGCTAATGATTATGTAAATACAGCTATTGTTAATTTCGAAAACTCTTTAGACTTGACGAGTCCTGATAATCTGTATAAAGCAGGTATAAGTGCTATGAAGGGATTTGGTAGTAATTACCTTGGTGCAGGTCTATTATCATACTTTGCTAAATTCGGAGGGGCTGGCGGTTCAGGAGCCGGTGTAGCGAATGCTGCATCTCATGCGTTAAAGAAAGTTGGAGATTTATTTGGAAAAACATTTTCTAAAGAAACTCATAATTCATTAAAACATATACTAAAAGTACTAGGATTGACATCAACAAAAGCAATATCTATTGCGGCCGCCGGTATAGTTGAGGTTATTTCTAATATTGTAGACATTAGTACATGGAAGCTCAAATTAAAGAGTGAAGTAAAAAAAGGATTACGTAAATGGGCTGAAGCATTTGAGATTGAGAGTGTTAAGTGTATTAATGAACTTAAGGAAGAAAACATTAAAAATTTTAATAGCATAATAAAGGCTCAAAAGGAAATGTTTTCTGTTGAAGAAGATGATATAGACATTCCTGAAGAGCAGCTAAGAAAGATGATGGATAGTGTACAACAATTGGAAAGAGAGGTAGCATGATGGATGGAGATTTTGAAGTCGTTGACACTAGAAGAAAAAAAAATAATGATTCAACTATAGAAAGAGTTGATGGAGAGATAGTTGTTGAGAGAAAGAAAAACGAAATTGATTCGGGCGTTAACAATGTATTGAATGCTGTAGCTAATAATTTTGAAAACATATTGGGTATTGCCACAGATATTGTTGAAATACAAAAAATTAAAGAAATGTCTGAAGCTACCAGAATGAAATATGAGGAGGAAAGAAAAAATCTACAGGCTGAGACAGAGTGTTATATTGCCAGACTTAGAGAAAAGAATAATTATGTATTAAGCAAAGCTGAACTAGTAAGAAAAATGATGCAGGATTATTATCAGACTAAAGACAAAAAATTGTCAGAAGAGGTTTTTTTACAAATAATACAATCGGTAATTAATAATATGGGTATTGAGAATGAGTAGTATTGATATAAATAAAGATGTGTTTCCGCTCATTGATGTAGTAATTGCTGCTGTTAAGGATAAAGTAATTATTGATGAACTTGAGAAAATTAAGGATTCACAACGCGAGTATATGCATGCTGAAGCAAATCTAAGGAAAAAGAAAACTAGTGAAATCATAATGGCTATATCAAGGATTGATCAGGAAAAGATATTGTTGCAACATGTGTGTTCATCCCTTAATTCTGAAGTAAAAAATAGTGTTGATAAATTAATACATTTTCTTGATAAAGAGAGAAATGACTTACTAGAAGAAAAGAAAATAGTATCAAACAACCATTCTACATCGAGAATAACAAGTAAAAGTAAATCTGACAATAATGATTCTATTAATGGAGTATCGCTAAATAAAGGCGATATTCTTGCGGTTACAAGAAAAGGTGGACTATATAGACATTATGGCGTATATATTGGTGATAATAAAGTGATTCATTATGCTGCTGAAAATGGAGATTTTTCCGGACGGATAAGCATTCATGAGGCTTCGTTATCAGAATTTCAAGATGGAGCAATGCTTGTCTATGTATTAGATTTTCCGGATGATGGAGAATTACCAACGAAAAGAGGATTTTATGGGGATGACGCTAAATTACAACACTACAGAGAAAGCCTTTTTTTCTCTATAATAAGAACTGCTGACTACCATCTATATTCGCCCGAAGAAACAGTGGAACGCGCAAGAGAGAGGATGGGCGAAGATAAGTATAGTCTGCCGTTTAATAATTGCGAGCATTTTGCTATATGGTGCAAGACTGGAGTCAAAGAATCACATCAGGTAAATGAGTGGATAACACAGTTATTTGATTTTTCCAGAGCAAATAGAATTAGCATATACTAAACTTACGATAAGATAGAATTATTATTGTAATTACAAGGAGGTTTCGTATGTCATTATTTCCGATGAAAAAAAGATGTGAGAATTGTCATAGAAAATATCCATTTAATCCGGATGTGGGGCAGATTGCCTGTCCGTACTGCGGTAATTTGAACATTCGTGAAAAAATTCTAAATGATTTAAAAACAGATAAGAAGGATAAAAAAGGCAAAAAGAAAGAATAGTAGTATGATATTATGCCTATATGGTTTGTTTTAGAATAGTAATATGATATAATATGTATGTCGTATGACATCTTTAAATAATCCCTAAAAATGTGTACAAATTGTGAACTTCGTAATAAATTACCACATGAGTATAAATAAGTTAGAAGGTTTCCGAAAATGTCCCCAGAATACCGCATAAATACTGGGCTGAAAAAGGCAGGGGTAGAAATAGGGATTAAACCCGAAAGGGTATTGACACATTAGCTCTTTAACTGCCTTACCCATTGTAGTTGAGTAGAAATAGGGATTAAACCCGAAAGGGTATTGACACGTTTCTGACAGACTTTCTGGTGTAAATCCTACAACTTGTAGAAATAGGGATTAAACCCGAAAGGGTATTGACACCTTAATATTCTTCTCAACAGCATTGATGTCCATTAGTAGAAATAGGGATTAAACCCGAAAGGGTATTGACACATCGAATCTACAGCATCTTCCCAGGTGTTGTAAGGTAGAAATAGGGATTAAACCCGAAAGGGTATTGACACTCACAGTCATCCATTCCTTTATAACCAAATGTTTCGTAGAAATAGGGATTAAACCCGAAAGGGTATTGACACTTTTTTAGAAGTTAGCCGACTAATGCTATAACTAAGTAGAAATAGGGATTAAACCCGTAAGGGTATTGTTTATCGAAAAACGTCGTGAAGCAACAGATGCTTGGCAACTTCTGTAGTTATAATTAGTGAGAGAATGTAAATGGAAGTATTATGACAGCGCAAGGCGTCGACCTGAGTGGATGAACACGAAGGTGGCGCCACTTTTTTTGTTTAACATAGTAATTCGAAGTGCGTTGGTGTGCAGTTAAGGTGGAAGAAGATATGTATATCAAATACAAAAGGAAGGTGTTTCATTATGAATAGTGGAAAATCAATACTTAGTATAAAGCCTGACAAGAAATTGGTGTTGACTATTTGTAACTTATGTGATGTATTTCTATCATAAGTAAAAAATATATCACATTAGGAGGTTGTATTATGAGTAAAGAAATGTCAATAAAAACACAAAATATAGTTGGGCCGATTCTTAGTGGCTTATGCTGGCTGGCATCGGGGGTATCCGAATTTGGTGATGGTACACCATTTAGATTAATTAGCATAATTGCTATGTCAATAGCGATCGTTTCATCGTTGTTGTTATGTTTTTGTCTACGGCAATTCTAATGGTTAAAGCTGTACTTGGAGTAGATTTGATAGAAAACTGGTATGCCTTAACAAAAATATTTATTGCGTTAATGATGCTGCTGCCGGGAATATTTTTCGCAATCTCTGAAAGGAACGTGGATCAATGCCAAGATTAAAAACAAGAATACATGAGTTAAGAAAAGACAATAAGATGCAACAGGCTGAACTTGCAAAACTGGTGGGTGTAAGAAGAGAGACGATAGGTAATCTGGAAAATGGGAAATACAATCCGTCTTTAAAGCTGTCAATGGATATTGCAAAGGTTTTTGATAAAAGAGTTGAAGAAGTTTTTTGGTTTGAGCCGGATGAAGGAGATAAGTAAAAGAGGATAGGGGAATTGTTGTTGATTTTTAAGTAGAAATATAGGATAATTTTTATGGGTGTGTCAAAGAGGTATATGCTTGAATAGTAAACCTAAAAGTATAAAATACACGAAGTAAAGTAAAACTAAAAAAACGGGGAGATTAGTTGTGGGGGATTATCAAGTACGTTATATCAAATTACATTTTGAATTAGGAGTAACAGAAGATACAACTATGCCTGTTACTAAGTCCTCAGCAATCCGTGGTGGAATCGGTGAGATGCTTCTTCGTGCTAATTGTATTTCCGATAGAGATTGTGACAAATGCGACTTCGAGTCTGAGTGCCTGGTTCAACGAACAATGTATTCTAAGTTCGATAGAGAACTTGAATTAGTAAGCGATATGAATAGTATCGGTTATATAATTGAATGTGAAGATTATAGAGAAGATTATCTGGCAGGGGACACTCTGCCATTTAATCTTCTTTTATTTGGGAAAACTATTGTATATTTTAATCAGTACCTTCAGGCCGTATATGCTTTAGGTCAGAATGGCATTGGTAAACATAAGTCTAAGTTCGTAATTAACCAGGTGTCTAATAATAGAAAGCAGCCTATTCTAGACGGATACAATGTCAATATGAGTATGTATCAATATGATACTTTAGAGAATTATATTAAATACAGAAGAAAACAAATAATAGGAAAAGACATTAATAAAATTATATTCAAAACACCCCTCACAATTAAACATAATGGAAAATTTATGAATGAGTTCGACATGGATATAATAGTCAAAGCTGTACAGCGTAGATTGTATATCCTTAACTGTTATGAAGGGAACTACGATAATGAGATATATGAGAGGGAGTTATCGCATGTGACAATAAATGAACAGGATATTAAGAAAAAAAGTGTTACAAGATACTCCAATCGTAAGAACTCCAAGATGGATTTAAGAGGAATACGTGGTGAAGTGATTGTCGAGGAAATACCTGATGATGTTATAGATGTTCTAATTGCTGGAGAGATAATTCATGTCGGCAAGAATACAAGCTTTGGATTCGGGAGATACCATCTTGCGGGTTAGAAAACAAGGAGAGAAGAAGATAATGGGAGTATTTGTTAATTTAAGTAATCATCCCTCTGTTATGTGGTCAAAGGAACAGTATGAAGCAGCTTCAGGATATGGTAAAGTTGTAGATATTCCTTTTCCACAAATTGAGGCAAGTAGTTCAGAAGAAGAAATAGAACGGCTAGTGGAAGAGTATTATCCTAGGATTATACAATATGATTCACCAACAGTTATGGTTCAAGGTGAGTTCTCATTTACATATAGGATGATAGTAAAACTTAAAGAAGCAGGAATTACGGTATTAACCAGCTGTGCAGACCGAATTGTAAAAGAAAGCAGGAACATAGATGGAAGTACGAATAAGGTGAGTTTATTTAAGTTTGTAAGGTTTAGAGAGTACTGAGGAGGAAAGTAGATGATGAGTAGAGTAATAACAATTTTAGAAATATCACAAAAACAAGCATATATATATGAGAGTAATAAGCTAAAAGATAACATAATTAATTCCGCTGTAATTGCATATGTATTATCTGCAGAGTATATAGAAAAGGTTCTTTCGGACAAAGGTTATGTTGATAAGGATAATATGGTTTATTCCGGTGGTGGACATACAATCCTTACATTTTTAGGAGATAATGATGAAAGTGCATTAAAGAAAGCTAAAGAATACATGGAACATCTTACAAGGACAATATATCGTGATTTCGATGGATTAAGCGTTTTTGTAAAAACTATTGTGTATGATGATAATAAGTCTATAGGTGATAATCTTAATAGTCTAGTATCATCTTTGGAAGAGAAAAAATCAATTCGTAAATCAGCATTCAAAAAAGGGAGTTTTGGAATCGAAAAGAATAATTCAAATACACTTAAACCTCAAGTTGCGGAAGAATATGAAGTAGAAAGCGAGGAAAAGAAACTACTTAAAAAAATAGAAGAAAAGAATGCAATGCCAGAATGTATTAGGGAAAAAGGATATTTGCCTACATACCAATTTGCTGATCTAGGTGGCTCAAGAAATGATTCGAATTTTATTGCTGTTGTTCATATAGATGGAAACGGAATGGGGAAGAGAATAGAAGAATTCTATAATAGTCTTAAGAATTCAAATGAAGATTTTGACACTTTGAAGAAAAGACTGCGTAACTTCAGTGAAGGTATTGACGCAGATTTTAAGGCTGCCTATGTAGAAATGTTAGAAGACGTACAACAAGAGATATTTGATAACAATAGACTAAAAAAAGAACTATCACTAAAAAAGAATAGTAAGGGAGAGGTTTATTTTCCGGTTAGAAAAGTTGTTACAGCAGGAGATGATATTTGCTTTGTTACAGAAGGTCGAATTGGTATAGAATGTGCTGTTAAATTTATCGAAGCACTAAGCAGTAAAGTGAATATTGAGGATAAACAAGGCTATACAGCTTGCGCGGGTGTTGCCATAGTTCATCAGAAGTATCCTTTTTATAAAGCTTATGAACTCTCAGAAATGCTTTGTTCTAGTGCCAAAAGTTTTAATGCGACAGTACATAACGAAGATAATGGACAAAGTGTAAGTTCTATAGATTGGCATATTGAATTTGGAGAAATGGGAGATTCTCTTGAACAGATTAGAGAGAATTACATAGCATATGACAATACTCGAATGAATATGAGACCATATGTTATAAATGGAGGAGAGGATCTTGATAATGACACAAAGTTTTATCACGATTACTATAAGTTTAAACAGAATTATAAAAAGCTAGTAGGGAATGATTCGTTAGCTATAGGTAAGATGAAAGAACTCAGAAGAGCGCTCCGAGATGGAATGGATGAAACTACATTTTATCTTAAAGCGAATATGATGTATGACATCCTACCGCCAGAAAATGAATTTATCAAGGATTACGATGGAAAAATAGTTTCTTATCATTTTGACATTGTTGAAATAATGGATACGTTTTTGCCGTTTTCATAGTGGAAAGGAGAACTAAAATGAAAATATGTATGACACTTTTATCAGATACAATTTTTGGAAACGGGGAGAGTATACCTGGTGCTGAAGATATTGCTGTATTAACGGACGATATGGGATTTCCATATTACAAAGGAGCAACGTTAAAAGGTATTTTTCGTGAGGAATTAGAAAGATACCTTGGATTAATAGGCAAAGATGAGGGAGAGACTAAAAGGATAATTTCGGAATTGTTGGGTGATTCAGGAGACGATGATGAATCTACAAAAAAGATGATTTTTTCTGACTTGACAATATCTGATGGGGTAAAAAAACCTGTCATACAAGAGTTAGAAGAAAAAAAGATGTATGTCACTGATCTTTTCACTAATGTTCGTGTTTTTACAGAGATAAACGAACAGGGAGTAGTTGAAAAAGGTTCGCTTCGTAGTGCAAGATGTGTTAACAAAGGGATGAAATTCTATGGTGAAGTAAAGTGTGACAAAGAGCACAAGGACATAGTAGTAGATGTGCTTAAAATGATTAAGGGTATAGGCACTATGAGAAACCGTGGATTTGGAAGAGTATCTATAATGGAGGAAGAATAATGAGCAAATACATCCGATATGAATTAAAAAATGTTCAGCCTATCCGAATAACAGATGATAGTGCAAGTCAATCTGGTCAGGGGGCAACTTTAAAGTATATTCCGGGAACAGCAATTAGAGGATATGTGGTTAATCATCTAAAGGATGAGGATGATTTTGAGGCAATCAAAGACAAACTTTTTTCAGATGATGTTAGATTCCTGAATGCTTATTATATTGCAGAAGATATGGAGTTGATACCTTCACCCAAAGGATTCTACGAAGATAAGCAGAAAAAAGAGGGTGAAAAAGAAATAGATAATGTTGTACTTGATGGCGTATTTACACATGGATATAAAAGAGCAAGCTTGGGAGATTATTGTTATTTCAAGGACGGATGTATTAATTATTATAGTATAGATACAGGGTCTGATTTGAAAATAAAAGTTAATATAGAAGGTAAAGAGAAAAGAAATGTATTTCGATTAGACTATATAAAACCTAATTATCACTTTGTAGGATATATTGCTGTTGAAGATGAAATGATATGCAATAGGATTGTAGATTGTTTTGGTGAGTATGTGTATATAGGTAATGCTCGTTCGCAAGGTTTGGGTAAATGCCAAGTGATTAATAGGGAAATAACTGAACAAATACCTTTCTCAGCGTATCAACAAGTTGAAGACGTGACTGATTCTTGCTATATGATTCTTCTTTCTAACACAGTTATGTTGGGGGAAGACGGAGAACCTGAAGGAATAAATGTAAATGTGTTAGCAAATTTACTTGAAATAAATGATTTGAATATAGAAAGATGTGCAACTTCTACTCTTAATATTTGCGGTTACAATCGAAAGATAGGAAGTAAAACACCTTCAATAACTGTATATGAGAAAGGAAGCGTTTTTAAGCTTTCGTTTAAAGGTGAGACAATAAATAAAGAACGTATTAATTTTCTTATAGACAAAGGAATAGGTGTTAAAAAGAATGTCGGAATGGGTCGTGTATTATTCGTTAATGAATATGACAAGATAAGTAAAAAAGTATCAAAGAACTACAGTAAAATGTATGAAACGTCAGGTGATAAACATGGAGATGATAAGAAAATATTAACACTTGTTGCTCGAAACTATTATAAGAGGCTAATAAAACATGCTATGAGCAAAGCTACTATAGCTGAAAATGATGATTTTGAAAATCTAAATATAAATGAAAGTCAAAAGGGAAGAGTTGAATCAATAATTCTACAGAATCGTTATGATGTTCATGAAGCTCGAAGAATATTGGATAAATTTTTTAAACACGAAGATGATAAAGAAAAAAGCCATAAAAAGCAAAACGATAAAAAGAGTATTAAGGGCCTAAGGGATTTTGTATACTATGTTCTGGATTGTGATTTAGAGACGCTGTTTGATATAGAGTCTAAAAATCCTGATACTATTTTTGAACAATCTAAAAATGGGCTTTTGGAAGAAGATGAGATACAACGATTGAAGTTTGACTATATACTTATGAGAATAAGAATGCATAGAAGAGGAGGCAAGTAGATGGCAGGATTAAAATATGATAGCGTTTACAGATATGATATTTCTGTTAAAACAGATGGTCCTCTAAGGATCGGTGGAATAGATACAGACGACGAATCTGTGTTGGTTCATCCTATAGATGGATATCCATATGTGCAGGCTTCTTCAATTGCTGGAGCAATAAGAAATTATGGAGAGAAAATAAATATTAATACTAACGAGCTGTTTGGTCAAGCGATGGGGGAAAATGCTGTTGATAGTAGAATACGAGTTTTCGATGGGATATTTGGCGATTCGGTAAAAATGGAGTTGCGACCACATGTAAGGATAAATCGTAAAACTGGGTCAGCGTCCTTTGCTACAGTTAAAGGTACTGATAAAAAATCTGGACAAAAATTTAATACAGAATATATAGGTGTAGGTCAGACATTTGTGTTTTCAATGTATTTATATGATGATTCTACATCATCACTTAAAGATGATTTGGAGAAGTGCTTATCTGGAATTGCCTCTGGTAGTATTAGGTTTGGCGGAGAAAAAAGCTGTGGTGCAGGGGTTGTAGTTCTTAATTATGTAAATAGATGTAAATATAATCTTAGAGATGAGAAAGAACTAAAGGCATGGCTTAATGAAAAAGAATGCAATAAGGATGACATCACTAACGAACTAATCCAAAAAGAACCAAAGGGAATGGCGTATAATATTGTGTTGATAGGAAAAACTGAAGGTGGCATTCAAATTAAGGGACTAGCAGAAAATGAATTTGGTGAAGATGCAGCGGATAGTTCAAGCATTAAAAACATTAATGGAGATTACATTATTCCGGGAAGTTCACTTAAGGGAACCATTAGATCACGCATGGAAATGATCGCAGAGTATATGGAACTAGATTTAAATGTTATAGATGATATATTCGGGAAAGTGGGAGATGATGGACATGCTGGAAATATTTACTTTAAAGAAACCATTATTGGTGATGCAGAATCAGTAGAACGAATACCACGAAAGCATAGGCTTCATATTGACAAGTTTACAGGTGGAGTTATAAACCCGTTTCAAGAACAGAATGCTGCAGGAAATATTTCTATTGAAATAGATGTTGTAGATAGAAACAATCCAAAACGTACACTTGCATTGTTAATAATGGCGCTTAGAGATATGGCTAACGGATTAGTTTCATTAGGAAATGGATATGCAAATGGAAAGGGTATAGTTGATGTTTCTAGAATAGAGATTGTTGACGTGAATGCGGAAAAGAAAGCGTCTATCATATATGATAAAAATAGTGGTAATAAGATAGATGATGAAGGAAAAATCATTAATAATGTATTAAAGACATTGAAGGGAGGCGAATCCCATAATGAGTAGAATAAATATAGAATCAATCAATGTAGAGGAGTTGAAGAATATCAAGTATGAATTTGTTCTTCTGTATTATCCAGGAAATGTGAAATTGGATAGGCTAGAAATGATAAGTGACATTAATTTTGACGAGGTTCAAGAAGCATATTTATTTGATGATAGGGGACAAGTTCATTTGTTTTACGATGGGTGTGACAAAAAGGCTGTCAAATTCAATCATTTTGAAGGTGATTATGTAGAAAAAGGATATTTGCTTTCAAACAAATATAAAGACATTGGTAAAAAGATTGTAGTAAGAGAGTATTTAGAATCCGATGAAGATGGACAAAACTATGTTGCATATACAGCATTGAAAGAAATTGTATAAAGGAGGAATCATATATGGCAAAAAAAGTATCAAAATCAAGACCAATGTCAGTTATGGCTCCATATAATTTTATCCCTTTTGAGAATAAGGTATCTAAAGTGGATGAGGAGGTTATGCAAGTTAGAGGAAAACTGTCAAATGATTTAATATCTGGGGAGATTAGTTATACTGTGCAGGCTAAGACGCCTATATTTGTGGATGATGGAAATGAGCAATTCTACAAAGATGAGTATAATAGATATGCTATTCCTGGAACAACTATGAGAGGGCTTGTAAGAGCAAATGCACTAGTGCTTGGCATGGGTGATTACTCTAATGATATTGAAGATTATGGGTTGATGTATAGAAATGTTGCAAATGGGGCGGAGAAGTATAGATATAATGAAATACTTGGTAATCGTCTGGTGAAAATAGGTAAAGATGATAACAATAATGATGTATGTATTAGCATATTAAAAAATGTACGTGCGGGTTATATAGCAAATGAAAACAATAAGTATGTAATATATGGTACTAAAGTAGAACAAGTAAGTAAAGCGACCGGTAAGGTAAATTACTATGTGTTAAACGAGAAAAATATACAAACACAGAAATCGGAAAAAGGATTTAAGTTTTTTAAAAAACATCCTGATTTTTTGCAGCATAATCTTGAAAGAGAGTTTGTTAAGAGTGTTGACAGAAGAGATAGAGTACACTACAACGGGACAAAGAATAAAAGTTATAAACCATTCTATGTAGAAATAACATATGAAAATAAAGATAGAGTAATCACAGCTGTTGGAGAAAAAGGAGAATATTCTCATAAAGGATACTTAATGGGAACAGGACCTATGAATGAAAAAAAAGCTCTATATGTTATTCCTGAAATAAGCGAGAAAATGGCTGTGGACATAAATTATACATACAAGCAGTCTTTAGTTGATTTCAAAAGAGATTTAGAAGCAAGAAGGAATAGTTTAAAGAGGTATCAGTGTACAAGTTTCTTTGAACTTCCTAAAAAAGGAAAGATAAAACCGGTATTTTATATTGAACTAGATGGGAAACTATATTTTGGATTTACTCCAAGATTAAGGTTGTTTTATGACTATGCTATAAAAGAAGGATATCGAGTTGATAGTAGTAAGTTTGATTATGTAAAGTCAATATTTGGTTGTATTGATGGTAAGGTTGGTTATAAGTCGAAAGTATCCTTTTCTGATGCTGTGGTTATGGGTGACGTAAATGGTATTATAAGCAAAAAAGTAATATTGGGTGAGCCTAAGCCTACTAGCTATTTAGATTATTTAGTTCAAAATGAGGGGAAGGTTACAAATACATATAATTCGAAAGGCTTTGAACTGAGAGGTGCTAAAAAGTTTTGGTTACATAGAGATGTTGTTGAATCAAAATCTAACGATAATGACAATGTAAAGTCATTAATTAATGCACTTCCTAAGGATACGAAGTTTGAAGGAAAGATTCGATTTCAGAATATGACAGAGGCTGAATTAGGGCTTTTAATCTGGAGTCTTAGACTTGAAGAAGAATCAGAAGTTAATATCGGGAAAGCAAAAGCATATGGATTTGGAAGATGCAAGGTAGAAGATGTAGTCGTTAACTGTTATGATTTGAAAAAGGCGTATAATACTGAAAAGTTTGACTTGGATCCGTTTGATGAAAACTGTGATAAAGATAACTATATATTAGCTTATAAAGCGGAAGTTAAAAACAAGTATAATATTGAAATAGACGAACTAGAGTCGGTGCAAGCACTAATGTTAATGACTGATTCTACGAAAATACCTAATAATGAACTGACAAGATATATGGAATTAGGAAAAAAGGACTCAGGTTACAGAATGAGAATAAATGAACTAATTCCGCTTCCGTTGCTAAGTGAAGTTGTATATCCTAATGATAGTGGAACTAGGAAGTCACATCACAACAATAATCCTAGCGCTCCAAGTGGTATGAATAAGAGCAATAGTAAAGGAAATAGGAGAAGTAACGATAGAGGAGGCTACAATAAAAAACAAGAATCAACAGGATACACACCATTTGCTAATATAAAGGATATTCTAAAATAGATTTTCTGTATGATAGTTTATAATTCAATTATTGAATAGGATGAAATGAAGGAGGTAATAATGTCGCTACATTTTATGGCTGTTTTAGGAACATCGCTTTATGAACCGGTATGTTACAGATTTGGAGATGAGGATTTATCGAAGAAGCAAGAGAGACAATTTGTTCAGACGGCTGTTATTGAGCATTATAAAGAGGAATTAAAAGAAGATGGGAAAATAACAGTTTTTGTAACCCAAAAGTCAAAGGAAATGAATCTCAATGACCGGGAATACTTGGAGCGTGACAAGAAAGCATCTGAAAGGTGGACTTCAAAAAAGAAAAATGATGTCAATATAGGTGGTGAGAAACCTGGTCTTTTAAAAGAAATAAGAAAGCTAGATGAAGAATTAAGAAATAAAGTAAATGTAGAACAGATTCCTGATGGAGGTAATGAAAGCGAAATATGGGAGCAGTTTGGCAAGATATTTGAAGCTGTAAATAAAGGCGATGAGATTGTTTTTGATATAACACATGCCTTTAGATCTATTCCATTATTGGCTCTCGCCGTGGTTAATTATGCAAAAGTAATAAAAGGACGTAAGGTGAAGTCGATTTGCTATGGAGCATTTGAAGCAAATGAAATTGTAGAGATAAATGGTGCAGATGTAAAGATTACGCAAGTTATTGATCTTACGACTTTTAATGATATTCTTGCATGGTCTAATGCGGCTGATGGATTTATTAGGTACGGCAATGCTGATCAAATCAAAGAAATGTTTGATTTAAAGTATAATAACGTATCTGGTCAGGAAAAAAGAAATTGGTCGTCTTTGAAAAAAATTGTTGGAAAGGCTGATGTATTATCAAACACATTGCGCACTTCAAGAGGAGCTGATGGAAATAGACTTTCATCAAAAGGAAATAAGAAAAGTCAATCATCTATAAAGTCTGCATATAAAGAGTTTGCTGACGCGATAAAAGATGGCGATACTAAATATATTGATGAAGTAGAGCCTCTATATAAATTATTAGAGACAGTTTCTAATAGTTTTGAGATGCTTGATAAAGAAAAGAATTATGAAGTTGGCTTATCTGTGGTGAAATGGTGTATAGATAATGGAATGATACAACAAGGTTATACTGCTTTAGAAGAAACAATGATAACCTATTTATGTGATAAGCATAATCTAGATGATATGTGTTATCACGACAGAGAAGTAATTGTTAATCAGTCTATTAATATTGCAAAAAACTATTATAAAGACCATAATGAAAAAACAGGCTTGGGAAAAAAAGAGTACATTTATAATGAATATGTAACGACGAAGAAAATGGAAAAAAAAGATATGGAGCATTTTGTTTGTATAGTTGAAGGGATTTCTGAAGAATTAGCAGGTGTTTTTGACAAAATCAAAGAATGTAGAAATGATATTAATCATTTTGGTATGAGAGAAAAGCCGTTACAATATACAAAACTCGAAGATAATCTCATTGAATCATACGACGCATTTAGAGAAAACATGTAGGAGATGATAGAAATGGGAATCTAACCAAAGAGGGTATTGCATGTCGTAAAGTGTTACTAAGTGACGAAAGCATTACGACTATTTGCTAACAGAGACTATAAAGGAGAATGAAACTGATGGATAGTAATGGAGAAGAATGCAAAAAAGTTCTAGTGTTAAGTCTTGGTGTTGGAAGAAGAAATAGTGATGTCAAAGAAAAAGGAATGCCTGTTGAACCTTATCAAACAGTACAATATAGATTTGAAAATGATGAAAATACAATTGTATCACCTTTTGTTGCTGAGGCGTTAATTAATAAAGAGCACCCTGACGCAGTACTTATTATTGGCACTGGAAAATCTGCATGGGATGCTTTTTTTCACATGTATCATAATAAGGATATAGAAGGATGGGAAGAAGTTTGGAATGATATTATTAGTAAAGTAGACAAGGCTAGTATCAAGGATTCAGACGAAGAAATAATTAGTTACAAGGAATATCTTGATAGTATTTTTTCTAATAATATTGTTATTGAAGGCAATCCTATTATTAGAACTTGTATTACTAAATACGGCTTGAATGATGATGAGATAAAATACAACTACTCTCAAATCCTAAGTGCGATGGCTGAAGTAATTGAGTTAGATGAAATGCAGGGATGTGATATAGAGGTTTCTTTTGATATTACGCATTCATTTAGATCAATACCATATTATAATCTTGCGGCGCTTAATTATTATAGCCTTCTCTCTGATAGTCGAATTACCTTGAAGCATGTATATTATGGTAATTTAGATGTCAAAAGTGAAAATGAAAATATTGCTCAAATAGTCGATCTTGCAGATATAATTAACATTTTCGAAATGACTAAAGGAATGAGTGAATTTATAAATACTGGATGCGCTGATACTCTTGTTAACAAAATTGAAGATGACAGCGGGTTTATTGCCCAGCTAGAGCAGTTTGATAAGGCTATTAAATATAGTAGAAGAAATGAAATCCAGAATGCGCTAAGAGTTTTAATGAATGATGTAGGATTGCCAGCTGTTAAAGATGCTCAATTTGATGCAAAGAATACAATTAAAGAATTGTTGAAAAAGGAGTTTGGCGATCTAGAAGGAGAAAGCATTGCTTCTTTCCAATTACATTTAGCAAAGTGGTGTCTTAGTATTGGACAGGTAGGGCTTTCTGCAACGATTGCTAAAGAATCATTACGAAGCTTTCTTGTTAGAAAATACGAGCCTAATCAAGCAAAATATGAAAGGGATGATAACAGAAAAAGAGCAGAACAAGTCTTTCTAAATGTAATAAAACAGTCCGATGAACCTATACTGATAAAATATGACGAGATTGAGAGAAAAGCACGAAGCATTCGAAATGCATACGCTCATAATTTGTCCAGTGATGTTTCGGATTCAGAAGAAGATGCTTCGATTCATTATAATGATTGGCAGGATACTATCAAGAATTATATTAAGTGTATAAATGACATAATGAAGCTTAAAGAAGATGCTTTTGCTCAGCAAAAGGGAGTAGGCGTTAATCAAGATGATAAAGTTGTAATTTTAATTTCTGAGAAATTAAAAAATAATGCTTTTGAATGTGAATGGTTTATCAAGTACAAAGAAAAAAATAGGAATAAATTTGATGATGTTTTAGTAATTCATGGTATCAATTACAATCTTGAGGATAGAAGTAAACATGTAACTAAGAAGAATCAGATTAAAAGAATATGTCGTGCTATAGCTTTTTTTATAAAAGAAAACATACAAGAATTAGGTTGTAACATTCAAAAAATTAGTTTCAGCGATAGAATACCCGGAGAAGTAATTGATAATTCTATTGCGCTTTTACGTTTATTTATAGAAGGTAATATGGGTTTTTGCAAATATAACGTAAATAAAGAAGGTAATATAGAAGAAAAGCCTGTTGAGTCATCAATTATCTGGAATATTTCTATAGAATATGAAATGGATGATGAAAAAAGGGAAGAATCAAATAAATTAGTGGATAAGATTATTGCAGAAAGAGTTTGATAATACTATAAATAGAATTAGTTGCATCCGTGCATCAGGAAAACGAAGCTACTTCTGTAATGATGATTTTACACCTGTGGAGGACATTAATGATACGCTAGGTTCATTTACTAGGTATAGTATGGCTAATATTAAGAAGGTTATAGGCTCTAATATATCAGAGGCAAATGTACAGACGCATATAAGGAATCAAGAAGAAATACAGATTGATTATAGCAAGATAAGCGGTATACCTAATTCTGTTAAAGTGGTTCTTGACAAATGTTCTTTAATGAAATACCTGGTAAATAAAGCCATAACTACTGGTTATCTAGGACATTTTGAAAGACTGTCTATACTTCATGTGTTTGGTCATCTTGGTGAGGATGGAAAAGAGTTTGTCCATACAGTTATGTCATTTACAATTAATTATCAGCATCATGTAACTCAGAAGTTTATTGAGAAGATGCCGGGTAAACCTGTTAGTTGTATTAAGCTTAGAGATCAATATAAGCAGGTTACTGCAGAATATGGATGTAGCTGTAGATTCAGACGTACTAAGAATTGTTATCCATCTCCTGTGCTTCATGCATTGAGAGATAATGGAGAGAAGAATCATGATATTACGATTCCAATTAGTAGGACATTATCTAAGGCAAAAGAAGAGAAGGTATATGAGGAACTTGATGTTCACAACAAGGTACAGGACTGTGCAAACAGACTAGTTGAACTTAAAAAGCAGAAAAGAGGTGTGGACAGGTCTATAGCTCGTGTTGAGAAGGAATTATCTGATTTATTTGACACACAAAATGTTGATTGCATCGAAGTAGAAATGGGTTTATTAGTTCGACGAAAGGAGCAAGAAAAGTATACGTGGCATATTGAAATATAATCTGATAATGCTTATATGATTAATAATAGCAAATGGGTGGATTTGTCCATCCATTTGTTATTTGATATTAGTAATTTATTTGTCGTTATGGTATAATTAGAAAGTCAGATGACATCCATATAGATTCCTTAAATGTGTCTAAACTGTGAACTTCGTAAGAAATTACCAAGTGTGTGTTAAAAGGTCGGAAGGTTTCCGGAAATGGCCTTTGAACACCGCATAAATACTAGTCTTAAAAAGGCAGGGGTAGAAATAGGAATCTAACCCGAAAGGGTATTGAAACAAATACTATCTGGTATATCTATTTTAAATTCTTGTGTAGAAATAGGAATCTAACCCGAAAGGGTATTGAAACTTCAGTATTGAAGTCACAGTGATGAAATCATACTGGTAGAAATAGGAATCTAACCCGAAAGGGTATTGAAACATAAAATTACTATTGGTTTTGCTGCTTCGCTTCTGTAGAAATAGGAATCTAACCCGAAAGGGTATTGAAACATGAAAATAGATATTGTCTTTCGCTACATAAATACTGTAGAAATAGGAATCTAACCCGAAAGGGTATTGAAACTCAGCCTCTTTTTTTGCCTTGGCTTCAGCTTCCTTCTGTAGAAATAGGAATCTAACCCGAAAGGGTATTGAAACTCTACTAGGATTGCCTTTCTATTTGTTTTAATAGCGTAGAAATAGGAATCTAACCCGAAAGGGTATTGAAACTGGTATATCCATTATTGTCTATCTTTAGTTCTATAGTAGAAATAGGAATCTAACCCGAAAGGGTATTGAAACTTACCATCACTATATAATACTTCACATCACCTCAACCGTAGAAATAGGAATCTAACCCGAAAGGGTATTGAAACATTGTGCCAGTTGAAAAGGTATTGTTATATACCTTGTAGAAATAGGAATCTAACCCGAAAGGGTATTGAAACACAGCACCTTCAATAAGTTGTCCTCTAATATGCTCTAAGTAGAAATAGGAATCTAACCCGAAAGGGTATTGAAACATTCTTAATTTCCACTACGATTTCCATGTGATTTGTAGAAATAGGAATCTAACCCGAAAGGGTATTGAAACCCTCTTGTTTCAACCCAATCTTTTTTCTCAAGACTGGTAGAAATAGGGATTTAACCCGAAAGGGTATTGAAACCATCCCTTTGCAAAACAATATTTAGCATACTCCTGGTAGAAATAGAAATCTAACCCGAAAGGGTATTGAAACATCATTCTTATTTGAATTGTATCTTACAACATAATGTAGAAATAGGAATCTAACCCGAAAGGGTATTGAAACATAGCAATTTCTTCTGTTGTTAAAAGTTTCTTTTCCGTAGAAATAGGAATCTAACCCGAAAGGGTATTGAAACAGACCTTCTTCACTTACTTTGATTCCTTCTGATTCGTAGAAATAGGAATCTAACCCGAAAGGGTATTGAAACATGAAAATAGATATTGTCTTTCGCTACATAAATACTGTAGAAATAGGAATCTAACCCGAAAGGGTATTGAAACTTATTACTTTTCGTTCCTAAAACTTCTATAATTAGTAGAAATAGGGATTTGACCTGAAAGGGTATTGAAACTACTCTCAAATTTTACTTTATATCTTCCGTACACAAGTAGAAATGGGAATCTAACCCGAAAGGGTATTGTACGCCGAAAAGTGTCGTAAAGTGATAGATGCCTTGCGACCGTCATAGCTTTGATTTTCACCAAACGCTTATTGACATAACAGTCAATAAGCGTTATTTTATATTTACTTCATGCAAGAATAGTCAAGATTCTTTGGAGTGGTTCTAGTAGAATCATTTCTTCAATTATCACGATGAGTGATATCTGTATTTAGGGCAAATAATTCTTGCAAAAACCATTTTTTATAAATTTATAGCGAGAATATGATAAGTATTTATACTGTGTTGGTGTCTTATTCTCGCAGAAAGGAGAGTAAATGGCCAACAAGAGAAATTATAAGAGTAATGTATTTGCAATGCTACTAGAGGATCAAGGGAGGGCATTGGAGCTGTATAACGCAGTTAATAATTCGAATTATGACGATCCTACTCTGGTAGAGATTAATACGATTGAGGGAGGATTCGAACTGTCTATTCAAAACGATGCATCATTTATATTTGATAATGTACTATCAATATATGAACACCAATCAACGTACTGCCCTAACATGCCACTAAGAAGCCTTGTATATTTTGCAACTTTAGTGCAGGAGAAGTATATGAATAGAGATATCTTCAGTCGTAGATTGGTGTCCCTGCCAACGCCGAAGTTTATAGTATTCTATAACGGCACAGAACCACAGCCGGAATACAGCGAGATGAAGCTGTCTGATTGCTTTATTAACAAAGATGATGAAAAAAGTATGTTAGAACTTCTCTGCAAGGTGTATAATATAAATGCAGGTAAGAATAAGAAACTTTTGGAGCGGTGCAGGTGGCTTGCTGATTATATGGTATTCGTTGATAAGGTAAGAGAATATCATAAAGGCAGGACAGAAGCTGAACTAGAAGAAGATATAAGTAAAGCAATTGATTACTGTATTGAGAATAATTATTTAAAAGGTTTTTTCACATCCAGAAGATCGGAGGTGTTAGAAGTGACTAAAGTAGATTATACATTTGAGAGAAGAATGAAGCTCAATTATGAAGAGGGCAGAGAAGATGGGTTACGCGAGGGTGAAACTAGCGGAAAGCTCAAAGGAAAAGCTGAAACAATCCGAGAGCTCATTAAGAATGAAAAGTGGTCCGCTGAGAAAGCAATGAAATCAGTCGGTATCCCAGAGAGTGAGTATGATACTTATTTGAAGATGCTCTAATTAAGTTATGAGGCAGGTAGTAAGATACCTGCCTCATCTCCTTATAATAAGTACTCACTCTTTCTTCTTAATCCCAACCCTCTCATACAGATGTCTTAATCTGTGTATAAGATGTACAGAGTCCTTGGCAGGGTTGTAGTCTTCCCTTATGGGAATCAAATCTACTCGCTCTAGGGGAGCGTCCATATCCTTATAGTAGGAATTGCATAAGTAATCTTTCATCTTCTCTACAGATGAATCGGAAGAATAGATATAAAGTCCACTGTATCCTGGAAGGAATGGCTGTTTTCTTACTTCAAGTCTGTAAGTTTCAGAAGGGAGTGACCATCTAAGTTCCATCTCTAATTCTTCAATTCTTGAGTCGATATCAATAGTTCGTACGCAACATATCTTATCGTCCTTTGTATAGAAACCGTCTATGTAATTTCTAAGGTCTGACTGACCTAGCTTGTCATATTCTTTCTGTTCTGCTTCATTAAGATTGCCTTGTCGATAGATTAGGGTAGTATTATTCCTGACAGCATAGACGCAATATCCAAGGTTCATATCCTTCAAGGTATGACACAGGAAGTTGGCATCTTCATAGTCTATCATATCAATCTTAATATATTTTCGCTTATCAATATCATAAAGTGCTGCCCCATCCATAATAATAGATGGAGTTGTTATGTGTAAATCCTCAATCTGAGTCATGATATGTGCAGGAGCCCAGGGACTAACCAGACTAATCTTGGCGCCATCTGAATATAGACGGTTAAGCGCAATAAGAGTACCTGAACTTATCTCGGATAATCTGTCAACAACCAGATCATTTAAGCGAACAAAGAAAATCTTACCTTCTTCTTTAACCTTTGGCAAAGTAATAACATTTACAAAAAGAGCGACAACAATACCGATTATTGTATCGAATAGACGAGACAGGGTTGTGATTATGGGCGTATCTTCTGAGTCATATCCAATTGCTATACATAGAAATGTAATGGCGGCAAGTCCGGCAGCATCACGAAGCCTTATTGCAACAGTAGAATATATAACTATAAGAACGCCTATTGACATAAAGAAATATATTAGAACCTCATGAGTGGCAACATACATAAATTGCTGTAAAAGAAGGAGAAAAACAAGTCCCCACACACCACCGATTAAAGTGCCGATAAATCTGTTAAATGATGATTCCTTCGTATCCTTGATATAAGGCTGAACGCAGATTATTGCAGAGATACATGACTGTAGCATCATTCCTTTGTATCCAATAATGTAATGGATTAGAAGGCACAGGAATACAGCAATACTTGTCTTGATGATTCTCTGACCTAAATGAGGCAGATATGTATGACTTGTTTTTTTGATTCTCTCGACTTTCTTCTTTTCACCCATGTCACTTACCCTTACTATGATAAATGTGTATTATCATTATAGATAAATTTTTTCGAAAATGGAATAGAAATCATGGAATTTATGTTATATCAATAGTATAATTAGAGTGTTAGGAATGTAGATTCTGAAAGGGGGCTTCTATGGATAAGAAAGCAATGTATAAGCTAAGTTATGGGCTTTTCGTACTTACAACAAAAGTCGATGACAAGGATAACGGATGTATTATTAACACAGCAATTCAGGCTGCATCAGAACCTAATCAGATGAGTATATGCGTTAATAAGCAGAATTATACACATGATATGATTAAGGAGTCTATGGAATTTAATGTGTCAATTATAAGTGAGAAGGCATCTTTTGATTTGTTCAAACATTTCGGATTCCAGACAGGACGTGAGGTAGATAAGTTCGAAGGTTTTGATAAATGTGATAGAAGTTCTAACGGTTTATTTTACATTACAGAAGGAACTAATGCCTATATCTCTGTCAAAGTAACTAAGACTGAAGATATTGGAAGCCATACAATGTTTATTGGCGAGATTGTGGACATGGAAGTATTAGATGAAGCAGCATCTGCAACCTATACCTATTATATGTCTAATATTAAGCCAAAGCCTGAGAAGGTTGGCAAGACAGAAGATGGCAAAACTGTATGGCGTTGTAAGATATGTGGATACGAGTATGTGGGTGAAGAATTGCCAGAAGATTATATTTGCCCAATATGTAAGCATCCTGCATCAGACTTTGAGAAGGTGTCGGGATAAATGCTAAGAGTTATATGATTACTTGTACACAATTTTAAACAATTGGTGAATTTAGGGTTACATAACTTGTATATAATTGACATTATTGATATAATAGTTTGGTATATGAGAATATTGTCTTTCTATAATAAGGAGATAGATATGGCTAACAAATATGGTAAGAAAAGTAAAATAGACAAGAAAAAGACAACTAAGCAGGAAGTTGCTGTTGCAAAAGTAGAAGAGCATCTTCAGCAGAGAAGTTATTTCCCTTACATAAATGGACTATTACAGATATTATATATTGTTGTTATGTTTGCAATTATTATTGTAAATTATCAATATCTTCATGTGCCAATTGTTCCACTATGTACAATAGTTGTTCTTGAAGCAGTTATGGGTGCGCTTCTTTGTAGAATTGCTGCCCTTAGATATGGTTGGATTCAATTAATCATTATTGCAGTTCAGATTGCTCTTGGATATGCATTTGATAGATTGGGATTTATGATCTTTATGTCAATTGTATATGCATTTACTTTAGTTGTAATGTGGGTTAGAAGAAGAACTCTTAAGTAATACATGAATAAGAATTACCAACTTGAACTTGATAGAATAATAGAAGAAATCAATGACAGCTGTGTGCCAACTTTGTTGCTACACAGCTGTTGTGCACCTTGTAGCACATATGTCTTAGAATATCTTTCCAAATACTTTGAGATTACTATTTATTATTACAATCCCAATATTTACCCTCCTGAAGAATTTGAATACCGTATGGAAGAACAAAGTAGATTCATTACTGAGTTTATGACGAACAATCCTGATGTTAATCCTATTCATTTTGTTGCAGGAGAATACGAAAGTGACAGATTCTATGAAGTAACAAAAGGTCTTGAGAATGAACCAGAAAGAGGGAAAAGGTGTACAGAGTGTTTTAAGCTTAGACTTACAGAAAGTGCAAAGCTTGCTGCTTTAGAGGGCTTTGATTTCTTTACAACTACGCTTTCAATAAGTCCTCACAAGGATGCTAATCTTCTTAACACCCTTGGTGAGAATATAGCAAAAGAGTATGGCATCAACTATCTATATTCAGATTTCAAGAAGAAAGGTGGATTCCTTCGTTCCACAGAGATTAGTAAAGAATACAATATGTACAGACAAGACTATTGTGGCTGCGTCTTCTCTTATAAGGAGAGGCATTCTACTTAGTTAAATATACATTTATTTAAACCATTTAGACTAAGATTATTACATTTTTTATTTTCGTTATACATCTATAACATTAGTTCGAGCTTAGAAGATATAGGTAATTGATTAATCAAGTGGAAATCGTGCCAAGGATGGCACGATTAGGTGCGAACTGGCTGAGCCAGATTGAGCACCGGTCCACGTCACGCTTCTGGTTACGAGTACATATCAATTACTTATATATTCTTAGCGAAGAACTACCGTTATAGATGTGTGACGAAGATGAAAAATGTACAATAATCTTAACTTAAAACTTTATAAATAAATGTATATTTAACTAAGAATAATAATTAATATATAAGGAGTAAAACTATGGCTCAATTATGGGGTGGAAGATTCCAGAAGAAAACTGATGATTTGGTATATGAATTTAATGCGTCTATTACATTTGACAAAACCTTCTTTAAGGAGGATTTGGAAGGCTCAAGGGCGCATGTCAAGATGCTTTCTAAGCAGGGGATTATAACAAAGGATGATGAGAAAGCAATACTAGAAGGCTTAGATTCTATTGAGAAGGATGTAGAAGCAGGTAAGCTTGAGATTACCGCTGAATATGAGGATATTCATTCATTCGTAGAGGCTAATCTGATTGATAGAGTTGGTGAGCCAGGTAAGAAGCTTCATACAGGACGAAGCCGTAATGATCAGGTAGCTCTTGATATGAGACTTTATACTAGAAGTCAGGTTGAATATACTAAGAGTCAGCTTGTTAATCTGTTAAATGTTATTCTTCGCATTATGAAAGAGAATACTACTACGATTATGCCGGGATTTACTCATCTACAGAAGGCTCAACCAATAACTCTTGCTCATCATATGGGAGCATATTTCGAGATGTTTAAGCGTGATGTTCTTCGTCTCAATGATATAAGAGAGCGTATGAATTTCTGTCCGCTAGGCTCTGGAGCCCTTGCAGGAACAACATATCCACTTGATAGAGAATTTACCGCAAAAGAGCTGGGGTTCTATGGACCATGTGATAATTCTATGGATGGTGTTAGCGATAGAGATTACTTAATTGAATACTTATCAGCGCTATCTACGATAATGATGCATTTATCTAGATTTTCAGAGGAAGTAATTATCTGGAATTCTAATGAGTATAGATTTGTTGAGATAGACGATTCCTATTCGACAGGCAGTTCTATTATGCCACAGAAGAAGAATCCTGATATTGCTGAGCTTGTCAGGGGCAAGACAGGAAGGGTATATGGCGCATTAATGTCGCTTCTTACAACAATGAAGGGTATTCCCCTTGCTTATAATAAGGATATGCAGGAAGATAAGGAATTGGCATTTGATGCAATGCGTACAACCAATGGATGCATCCAGCTTTTTTCCGGAATGCTTGATACAATGAGTTTTAATAAAGAAAATATGTATAGAAGCGCTAATAATGGATTTACTAATGCCACAGATGCTGCTGATTATCTTGTTAATCATGGAGTGGCATTTAGAGATGCTCATGGAATTATTGGTCAAATTGTTCTTTATTGCATTGACAAGGGGATTGCTATTGATGATATGTCTCTTGAAGAACTTAAGAACATTTGCCCGGCATTTGAAGAAGATATCTATGACGCAATCTCAATGGAGACTTGTGTTAACAAGAGATTGACACATGGTGCCTGTTCTAAGACTTCAATGGAACAAGCAATTTCCAAATACGATGAATTTTTGAATGCGTTAGACTGAATAAAATAATAAATAAAAAATTATAAAAACTATATTGAAAAAATTAGTTTCCGATAGTATAATAACTTTGTTGATTGCAGTAGCATTTATTGTATGAATATACGGTAGGTGCTATTGTTTTGCGCAAAATTAGGTTAAATGAGTACAAAAAATTGAAGAGAAAAAAGCTAATCCCAGTTATAATTATTGCCATTTTTCTTGTAGTTGTAGGCATAATCATCGGTCACAGGTTATATGAGAATAATAGATATGAAGATATCTTAAGTCAGATGGAATATATTGATAATGACTCTCAGAATAAGAGGCTTTTAATTGACTTTTCTTATCTGTCTAAGATTAATTCTGATATTTATTCCTGGATTGATATACCCGGTTCTTCTATTAGTTATCCTGTATTGCAAAGAGAAGATGGGGATGATGAGTATTATCTTAACCATAATTTAGATAAGACGTTAGGATATCCCGGGGTAATTTATTCTCATAGTGTTAATAAGAAGGATTATTCAGATAGAGTTACTATTCTTTATGGACATAATATGAGAAACGGTTCAATGTTTGGAGAGCTGCAAAGATACAAGGATACAGAGTATTTTGACTCACATCAGGACATATATATATACAAAAGGAGAAGTTAAGCATTACAAGGTATTTGCGGCACTTACACATGATGATAGTTATATTGTAAGTTACTATAATGGCTTTAAGAATGAAAGTGATATATTGGCATTTTATTCAGATAGTATGAGTAATGCTGTTAATAAGAATTATTCTTATAATGTAAATGCTGATTCAAAGATACTTGTTTTATCAACTTGCGAGAAGGACGATACAGAGAGATTTCTATTAGAGGCTGTTCTTGTTGATTTTATTTAGGGGATAAGGATTAAGAGATGAATTATTTAAAGGAGAAAATATTACATAATACAAAAAACAAGCTAATTGCTATTGTGCTTCTTATAGCACTTCTGGTTGGTGCTATTCCAGGTATATTTATTGATAATATGGTTTTTGCATCTGGAGTAGATGTATCTAATTCCAGAGAAATATTATTTGACCATTCTGGTTATAATTTTATCGTTTCTACTGATGATAATAAATCATTCCAACTTCAATTTAATAGTGAGACTAATACGTATAATTGGCCAAGTGACTTAAGTGTTACTTCTGTTAAAGAATTAAGCGGAAGAATATTGTTCTCGCTATCAGATTCGAGAAAAGAGGTTGTTAATGGTACTTCTTTTACATATGAGCTGCCGGATTTATTCAAGATTCAAGATGTATCAAGCGATCCTGTAAATGTTAATGTTAGTGGAAAAGAATACTCACTTGGTAATTATAGTATTAAAGACAATGTAATTCGAATGGACTTTCAACAATCAGAATTACTAGGTAAAGAGGGTATTAGCATATCTAATGTCAGCATTCCTTTTACAGCTGACATAGATAAGACTAAGCTTGGTGAAAGTGAAGATAATAAATATCCTATTTCTGATCCAAATAGCGAAGATGTATCTTACGTTGAGATTCCCAAAGCACCTACAGAGCTTTCTAAGATTACTAAGAAAGCTACCCTTAATGATGATAACTCTGTAACATGGACAATTAGTCTTGGCGAAGATAAGGATGCAGGTGTATCTCTTGCAGGTGCAACTATTAAGGAAATGCTTGATGGTAAGCAGGAGCTTAAGAGTGCATATCTAGGTGATGATGAAGATGAGGAAATCGAATTTGTTAAGGATGAAGAAAATGATAATCTATATACTTACACATTTCCAACAAATTCAACACTAACGGCCCCTACAAAGCTTACTGTTATAACTAATCCTAAGGATAGTGTTATTAATCAATTAAATGGTGTTAATCATGAGGTTGAATTAGAGAACACGGCATCATATATTGCATATGGTCACGACGAAAGTGATGCACTTATATCTTCTGATTCTGCAAAAATTAAGGGAACATCTCTTGGCAAAGCAGGTACTGTAATAGACGGTAATACAATTGAGTGGAATCTTGATATTAATAGTAACCACGCCAATGTATACGGTGCTACAATAGTTGATCCTTTATCCAAGGGTCTGATTGTTGATGAGAATTATGGAATATCAATTATTGATAAAGAGAAAAATGGTGGTACATGTACTCTTACTTCTTCCTCAAAATCAGGCAAAGTGGGTTCTGTAAATGTATCTTACGAGATAGTAGAAGATGATGGCAGGCAGACCATCAAAGTGAACATGGATAAATTCAATCATGAATATGATATCTCTTTTAGAACTACCGTATCTAACAAATTCTATAAAGGGGATGCAACAGTAGAAAATACTGCGCATGTAGATGTCAAATACCCTACTGGAAGTGGCAAAGGCGGTGGCTCATCTATTGAGTATGGATCTCCAGATGTTAATATGAATTTCTATAATTCTCATATTAAGATTGAAAGTACATCAGAATCCGATGCTTCATCAACAGGAATTCTTAATTGGAAGGTTACTCCATCTACTAAGATGGAAGCGAATGATTACACTGGCGGTGTAATGACTCTTACAATAATGGAAGGTCAATCTTTTACTGGTAATGATGCATCATCTCTCAAGGTATATGATAAGCGTAGTGATGAGTTAATAATTACAGGATACAGTGGGGCTGTTAATGGAAATGTTCTTACTGTTAATTATGAAGATTCTATTGATCTTAACAATGTATATGTGGTGTTTGATACAAGAGCTGATTCGTATTTTTGTGATGATAATAAGCATGTATATGAAGCCAAGGCTGATCTTACTCTTAATACATCAACAGGTTCTTTCAATGCTGCCCAGTCTAGTGCTAAGCAGACACTTCAGAATTCAATGGTAGTAAAAAGTGTAGCAACATCATATGATGATGATAATAAAAGTGCGTTATTTACATTCAAGATTAAGATTAATAATAAGGGGCTTCCTTTAAACCATGTGTTACTACGAGATAATCTCTCTGGGGTATTCAGATATACAGATGCTGAAAATGTTGATTCTAAAGGTAATATTATATCAAAGGATACAGATAACAAACTTGATGATGGTGATTACGAGATAGTAAAGGTTACATCTGAAAAAAGTGATGATGTATTAATTGATTATGGCTCAAAAACTGTAAATGTAAGATATCCTTCATTAAATACAAGTGATACAGTTACAATTGTCTTAGATCTTACTGAACAAGGCAAAGGAAAGCTTAAGCTTGGAGGGGAACTTTCAGAGAAAGCTGTATATGCGGTTAATGAAGCAAATGTCAAATCTTATGAATTAGACACTGATGGTATAACAGGTTCTGTGAAAGGTCTTGCAGGATCACAAGTTGCTTCTAATAAGGTTGCTATAAAGAATGGCGCTCAGGAGAAGTCAGACAACAATTACACAGCAGATATAGATTGGATTGTGGATGTTAATAGCATGGGAGCGCCTCTAGGAGCTAACCCTATTATAGTAGATACAATTCCTAGTGGTTTAACTTTAGATAAGAGCACTGTCAAATTATATCTTGCAAAGCACGGAGATAATGGAACAACAATTACAGGAAGAGGAGAGGCTATTAGTTTATCTTCTTACTCATTTACGGCAGAAAAGAAAAGAGATGGTAAAACTATACTTACAGTAAGTCTTCCTAATTCTTCAGAATATGCTAATTCTTCATTTAGATTACAATACACAACATCCATGTCTGGTGGAGTTAATACATATAGTAATGAACTTAGTATGAAAGTTGATGATAAGTCTAAGGATGTTGCAGGTACGGTTGTAGGTAAGAATATTAGCTATGGTTATGGTACAATTCGTTCTTTCCTTACAATGACTAAGACAGATGCCCTTTCTTCATCTATTAAGGTTAAGGGAGCAAAATACGGTATATTCGAGTCAGAAGCAGATGCTATTGAAGGGAAAGAGAGTGAGACAGTAGATGTAGGATATACAGATGAAAATGGTAAATACACATTTACAGTTCCGGGAGAGCTACATGAAACAAGTTCTAAGACATATTATGTGCGAGAACTGGATGCTCCAATAACAAGTGACGGTAACGGCGGTGGATATGCTCTTGATAAAAATGTGTATACAATTTCTGGTGTAACCTATGGAAAACATACAATTGGACCAGATGGTTTAGATAGTGCTAAAGCATTTACTGACGAGAGAGAGAAGGATTCTGAAAATGCAACAGGAAATGTAGCTATTACTAACACATTTATTAATGATACAGTTGGAGGCAATTCATCTCAATTTAAGCTATATGTTAATCCTTATGGTACTGAGAAGAAGGAAGTATCTCTTAATAAGACTGGTGATGGTACATATACATTTGATAAATTTGCAAGCGGTACGACTATAGCAGGTACTCCATCTGTTACAAATGGCACTAATTCCATTAGTGATATTAGAATTAATGGTCTTCCATGGGGAACATATAAGCTCGTTCAGACAATTCCTTCTAATGGTTATATTAAGGCTTCTGAGATTACATTTGTAGTATCCCAGACAGAGACTGGATGTGAAGTTAGTGGAGTAACCAACGTAGATAATACTAAGACTAAGCTTATCGTAACAGATAATGTTGCTTCGGATTATATTCTATCTGAGAATGGTACTAACAGGACATGGGATTTATCAGGAAATGACTTAACATCACAGGTTGTTCTTGAGAATGAGTTAATACAAGGTAAGTCATATACTCTTATTCAGAAAACTATACCTGATGGATACAAGAAGCACGATAATATTGCAATCAATAATTTCAATGGTAATAAAAAGGTTGATATAACAGAATCTCCTATTGTAGGAAATGTTATAGTCAAGAATCAGGATGGGGATATTATAAATGATGCTACGCTTTCCATGAAAGATAACTCTAATACGACTCTAAGAGGTAGCAGTCTTAATCTGGATAAGAAGGTTAATGTATCTGGAAGTTATGAGATAACTGGAATTCTTCCTTCAAAGTATATGCCTATTGATGAAGAGAAGGTAATTCTTACAGTTAATGATAAGGGTACAGGATTTGGTGTATCATCAACTAATGATTCTGTAATGAGTGCAGCAGTATCTGATACAACTGTAACTATTACACTACAGGAGATTCGTTCTAAGGTTGAGATTATAGAAGTAAGCGAAGACAATGATGATACTGTAATTACAGGAGGAACGTATACCTTATATAATGCTGATGATAATAGTGTTGTTAATGGATATAACAATATAACAAATTCTAATGGAATTGATATTGATTATCTGACAGTTGGTAATTATTATCTCAAACAAAATAGTGCACCAAATGCTTATGGAATAATTGATTCTACTAAGAGATATGAATTTAGCGTTGATAGTACAACTCATAATAGCACAATACCTGTTAAGGTTAAGAATCATCCACTTCCGGGAACCATTAATGTTACAAAGACAACTCCAGATGGAAGTAAGTCTCTGCAGGGAGCTGTATATAAGCTTTATACAAAGAATGGAGATGAATATACGGAAGTTGCGACAGCAATAACAGATGAAAATGGTAAGTTGACATTTAATAATCTGCTTTGGAATACATATTATCTTAAAGAAGTTAAAGCACCTTTTGGCTATCAGTTAGATAATACAATGCATGGTGGATGGACAATTAATGATGCTACGCCTAATCAGACACTTGATAAGAAAGTATCTGATAGTGCAACACGTGTGCGAATTAAGACTCAGGGTATTAATATCCTTGACGGAAGTGATGAGGATGCGGCAAATGTTGAATTAATAGGTGAAGGTCTTCTATCTAACCATATGTCTTATGAAATTACAGGAATCTTTGCTGGTAGTAACGATGAGGAGACTAAGAGATTTGAAGATGAAGATAATGATGGATATATTGATGTTGTAAATGAATTTGTAGTAGGAAATACATACACATTTACTCAAAAGTCAGTAAAGAATCCTTACAATAAGGCTGATAAATTTGACGTAGAAATAACAGAGGAAGTTGGAAATAGCAATCAAAATATTGTTGTTACTAATAGAATGAATCGTGTAGCTATTAAGCTTACTAATGAAGATAATGAGATTCTTGATGGTGGAGAGTTCAAGTTACTAGATAGTAAGGGTGATGTAATAAGAGATGATCTTGTATCACAAGGAGCATTGTTAGGAGGCAAACTTGAGATAATAGGACTAGAGCCGGGCAGATATACATTAGTTGAGAAGAAGGCACCGGTTGGTGGATTAATTGATGAAGTATATTATGCTCTTGATGATTCGGGCCTTGAATTTGAGTTGTATGCGGACAATACGGTAAAGGTTATATCTGTTAATAAGGATGCTTCTACTCTTAAGGAAATTGGAAAGGCCAGTAATGATACTAATGCAAATAGTCTTCTTGGAGTATCTAATTCGATAAAGAAAGCTGACGAAGCAGTATTGACATATGTTAATGCACCAACAAATCTGCAATTTAATGTAGATGTAAGATATAACGAAGATTGTAGTAAAGACTTTGATGCGAAAGCCAATATGAATGGTGTTACATATGGCATTTACTCGGATGAAGAGTGTACGGATAATAATCTTGTTAAGAAAGTTACTTCTAATGGGGATGGTGTAGTTAAAGTACAAGGTCTTAAGCAGGATACTTACTATGTAAAGATGATGTCTTCTTCAAGCAGTAATGTAGTAGTTGATGAGACAGTATATGAGGCAAATGTAGATTTGTCTACTTTTGAGGGGCTTAAATATCCTAATGGAGCGTACGTTCTTTCCAAAGACGTTAAGTTAGAAGTATATAGACAGGACTTGATTCTTCAGAAAGCTGATAGAGAAGATAAGAATAAGATGCTTTCTGGCTCGACTTATGGATTGTATCGCTATTCTTCCATTTCTGCCAAGGATATTACTGGTTGTGATTCTACGAAAATGCTAAAGGGCGCTAAGGGAGAAGATGATAATGAAAAAGATACATGGAACCTGGTGTCTACTGCAGTTACAGATGAAAATGGAACCATTACCTTTAATGGAGTAGATGTGGGATTGGTATATATGATTAAGGAGATTGACGCACCAAGTGGATATCAAGTATCCAAAGATCCGATAATTGTTAGATTCATTCGTAATGGTGATGGAACATTTGAATTAGAGTCAATTGATGATGCTAAGGGAACAGCATTGGTATCAGAAGATGGAAATGTTACATGGTACGAGCCACGCCTTAAAGTTGCAGTTAAAGTTATAGATGAGAATGGCAATCCTATAAAGGGTGCTGCAATTAAACTAGTATGTGACAAGACAAATTGTGATATAAGAGAATGGACATCTGATGATAATGAAGAATTAATATCTGGAATACTTAAGTCGGGTTCAAAGTATACATTAGTAGGAACCAGTGTGCCAGAAGGCTATGTTCTTCCAGAAAATGTAAAATTTACAGCAGATTCAAAGCCTCTTGCAGCAGGAGAAGAGCATACACAGATAATCAAGATGGTAGTAAGAAGGGCGCCTTCTTTTGAAGACGTGGAAAATAATGTCTTATCCAGTGATGCTACGGTCTCTGATATGAACACAGATAAGTCTAAGAGCTATGCAAAATCGCCAAAGACAGGAGAAAAAGGAATATTGTCATATTTTATGTTGCAAAAGAGCTGGTTTTAGTATATTATATTTCGTGGAGCGACAAATGTACGCGCCATACGGACAAAAGGAAAAATGAAGAACATTTGTCCGTGTAAGAAAAACAAAAAAGAAAAAAATACTAAACAAATAGCAAGGAGTAAGAGAATGAGCGAGAAATTAAAGGTAGGAATACTTGGTGGAACAGGAATGGTTGGACAGAGATTCATATCGTTACTTGATAATCATCCATGGTTTGAAGTTACAACTATTGCAGCTTCACCTAGGTCGGCAGGAAAGACTTATGAAGAAGCAGTAGGTGGTAGATGGAAAATGGATACTCCAATGCCAGAAGCTGTTAAGTCTATTGTTGTTAAGAATGTCAATGAAGTGGAAAATGTTGCTTCAGACGTTGATTTCGTTTTCTCAGCGGTTGATATGACTAAGGAAGAAATCAAGGCTATTGAAGAAGAGTATGCAAAGACAGAGACACCTGTTGTATCTAATAACTCTGCTCATAGATGGACTCCTGATGTACCTATGGTTGTACCAGAGGTTAATCCAGAACATATGGAAGTTATCAAGTACCAGAAGAAGCGTCTTGGCACAACACGAGGATTTGTTGCTGTTAAGCCGAATTGTTCTATTCAGGCATATGCACCGGCACTTACAGCATGGAAAGAGTTTGAGCCATACGAAGTAGTTGCTTCAACATATCAGGCAATCTCAGGTGCTGGTAAGACATTCAAGGATTGGCCAGAGATGGAACACAATATTATCCCATATATCGGTGGCGAGGAAGAGAAGTCTGAGAAAGAGCCACTTAGAATATGGGGACATATTGATGAAGCCAAGGGTGAGATTGTTCCAGCATCATCTCCTAAGATTACATGTCAATGTGTACGTGTACCGGTTCTTAATGGTCATACAGCTTCTGTATTTGTTAAGTTTAAGAAGAAAGCTACGAAAGAGCAATTAGTTGAAGCTCTTAAGAACTTTAGTGGAAGACCACAGGAACTTAATCTCCCAAGTGCACCAAAGCAATTTATTCAATATCTTGAAGAGGATGACCGTCCACAGGTTGCACTTGATGTTGATTATGAAAATGGTATGGGTGTATCTGTTGGTAGACTTCGTGAAGATACAATCTATGATTGGAAGTTTATAGGTCTTGCTCATAATACAGTTCGTGGCGCTGCAGGAGGCGCAGTTCTTTGTGCAGAACTTCTTAAGGCTGAAGGATATATTACGAAGAAGTAGGGCGCTTAGAATAATAAATAGTATAGTAGGGGACATTGCCATTTGGGCTATGTCCCCTTATTTGTGTCCCCTTTTATTATTACATAAATAGCATATTCCAAGGCAGAATCTATAATTGGTAGACTTTCGTTTTAACACCACTATATATAGTTTAATGTACATTTAACAAAACATATATTCCTTATTGTACTTTGATTTAATTTTTTATATAATATTAATGCATATGTATTATAGAGGGAGAAAGGAATTGTTATGGTAACTCGTTCAAATGAACAAAAAAAGTTGGAGAAAATATACTCTGAGAATAGTAATCAGTTAGTACTTGTATATGGAGCCAGAGGATGTCTTAAGGAAGACTTTATAGATAGCTTTTGCAAAGGAAAGAATGCATTCTTCTATAAGTGTAGAAATGTGTCACCTGAGAAGCAGTTACAGGCTTTTGCACATGATATTAAGAATAATCTAAAGGCTAAATCAAGTATTGATTCATATGATGATTGCTTTAAGACTATTTCAGGTATTATAACTGGTAAAAAAATATTAGTAATAGATGATTTTGAATATATTGTTAAGAAGGATGATTCTTTTATTAAGACACTTACTAAGTACAAGAATCAAATGTTTATTATACTATGTTCATCTTCTCTTTCATGGATTAATAATGATCTTGATGATTTGTTCTCTGGTGAAAAAGATGTTATTGATGCCAGATTAAAGCTTGATGAAGTGGGATTTCTTGATGTTGTAAGAGCATTTCCAAAGTATTCAGTAGAAGAGAGTGTTACAGTATATGGAATACTTGGTGGTGTACCTTCTTACCTCAATAGATGGAACCAGTCTAAGTCATTTAAGCAGAATGTATGTGACAATATTCTTGATGTTAATGGATTCTTGTTTAACGAAGCTAATGAATTCTTAGGAAGCGAACTTAGAGAACTTACAGTATATAATACAATTCTATCGTCTATTGCAGAGGGTAACGAGAAGTTAAATGACTTATATAATGATACTGGCTATTCTCGTGCTAAGATAAGCGTATATATTAAGAATCTTGCTGCATTTGACGTTGTTGAGAAAGTAGTTAGTTTTGAAACCGGCGGATGGGATAATGCTAAGAAGGGAATATACAGAATTAGTAATAATTATATTAATTTCTATTTCCATTTCATATATCCACATTTGTCAGAACTTTATTTTATGTCTAGTGAGATGTTCTATGATTTATATATAAAGGATAATCTTGCTTCGTACTTACAGAGATATTTTGTAAATGTATGTAAGGAGTATCTAGAACTTCTTAATAAGGTTGGTCAGTGTACTATTAATGTTAAAAAGATTGGAACCTGGCTTGGTAAGTCAGGAACAATTGATATTGTTGCACAGGATAATGTGAGAAATAATGTTGTTGGAATGTGTAACTGGAAGGCAAAAGAATTAACAATTAATGATTATGAGAAGCTTGTTGAATCAATGAAGAAAGCAAGAATCAACGCTAAGACAACATATCTTTTCTCGGCAACAGCATTTGATAAGAAGCTAGTTGATTTATCGAAGGAAGACAAATCAATCGTCTTAGTTGATATGAAGGAATTATAATTTATGGGTAAATCTTTGTATATTGCGGAGAAACCTTCTGTCGCACGAGAATTTGGCAAGGCTCTTAAGGAGAATCTTAAGAATCATGACGGATATATGGAGTCGGATAATGCTGTAGTTACATGGTGTGTAGGCCATCTTGTAACAATGAGTTATCCAGACAGATATGATGAGAATCTTAAAAGGTGGCGCCTCGAGACGCTACCTTTTATTCCTGATAAGTATTTATATGAGGTTATTGGTAATGCCGCAAAACAATTCAAAACAGTATCTGGACTGCTTAATAGAGAGGATGTTGATACAATTTATGTATGTACCGACTCTGGACGTGAAGGAGAGTATATATATAGGCTTGTTGAACAAGAAGCTCATGTTGAAGGCAAGACTAGGAAGCGAGTGTGGATAGATTCCCAGACTGAGGAAGAAATCCTTCGCGGTATTCGTGAAGCAAAAGACCTCTCATATTATGACAATCTATCGAAATCTGCATATCTTCGTGCAAAAGAAGATTATCTAATGGGTATCAATTTCTCAAGACTTCTTTCACTAAAATACGGATACGCACTGGCTAATTGCATGAATGAGAAATACTCAGCCATATCAGTAGGTCGTGTTATGACATGCGTACTTGGTATGGTTGTAAGAAGAGAACGTGAAATAAGGGAATTTGTTAAAACGCCTTTCTATCGTGTGCTTGGGGATGTCCTTATTGATAAAGAAGCAAACTCTGATGGAGAAAATGCTGATGCGACGGATGGCGCTAACAAGAGCGGTGTCAAGGTGACATTTGAATGGAAAGCTCTTGATACTTCTAAGTATCTTGATTCGCCACTCCTTTATAAAGAAAATGGATTTAAGAAGAAGGAAGATGCAGATAAATTAATTGAAGATTTAACAAATGTACAAGAAAAGGCTAAGATTCATAGTATCTCTAAGAAGAAGGAGAAGAAGAATCCGCCACTTCTGTATAACTTAGCAGAACTACAGAATGATTGTTCCAAATTATTCAAAATTAGTCCCGATGAGACACTTAATGTGGTTCAGGAATTATATGAGAAGAAGCTTGTAACTTATCCTAGAACAGATGCCAGGGTGTTATCAACTGCAGTTGCAAAGGAAATAACCAAGAATATTAATGGTCTTAAATCCCTTACAGGTGTCAAATCATTTGCTGAGGAAATACTTGACAATAAGCTTTATACTGGCTTAGAGAAGACAAGATATGTAGATGATAAGAAGATAACTGATCACTATGCTATTATTCCAACAGGTCAGGGTATGCAGGTGCTTAAATCTCTTAATCCTAGGGCTGTACGAGTATATGAAGTTATAGTAAGGCGTTTCTTAGCAATATTCTTTGAACCTGCTATTTATGAGAAATGTTCAATTATTGCTAAGGTTGATACTGAACCATTATATGCTAATAATAAGTACCTTAAGGAAGAAGGATATCTTAAGGTAATGAATTATTCCTTCAAGAACGATAAGAATAAGAAGTCTGATGAAGGTGGAAGTAATTCTAATGATGATTCTGATACAGGAGAGAGTGCAGATTCTTCGGAAGAAGATAATAATTCGTTAAATCCTTTAGAAATGGCAGAAATTATATCAAGATTAAAGAAAGGCGATAAGCTCGACTTTAATAATTATTACATTAAGGAGGGCGAGACGTCACCACCTAAACGATATAATTCCGGCTCTATTATTCTGGCTATGGAAAATGCGGGACAGCTAATAGAAGATGAGGATCTAAGGGCGCAGATAAAAGGAAGCGGAATAGGTACATCTGCAACTCGTGCTGAGATACTTAAGAAGCTTGTTAATATCAAGTATCTGTCTCTTAATAAGAAAACTCAGATAATAACACCTACGCTTCGAGGCGAGTTAGTGAATGATGTGGTTATTAACTCAATTCCTTCGTTGTTAAATCCTGATTTAACAGCTAGCTGGGAAAAAGGACTTACCGGAGTAGCTGATGGAAGTATATCAGAAGATGAGTATATGGAGAAGCTTAGGGCGTTTATAGTTGATAAGACTGATAAGGTTAAGAGTAAATACACAAGAAACGATGCTCTTGATGCGAGATATAGGTATTTGTCGGGATTCTATAAGACTAAGACAAAGGCTAAAAGTAAGAAAGGATAGAGTAGGGAGATATAATATGAATTCATGTAAGATTAGTAATATGTACGACCTTGAGCAGACAATCGCTGCAGAATTATTTAAGGATATTGAGTATCCTTGGGAGGTGCTTCCTAAGATAGGGGATTTCATTAAGCAATTAGGTCCTACATTGGATAGTAACATTTTCGAGAAAAGAGGAGAAGATATCTGGATTGCTAAGTCAGTTAAGATATATGATACGGCTACCATTACAGGACCTCTTATTATTGATGAAGATACAGAGGTTAGACCGGGAGCATTTATTCGAGGTAATGCTATTGTGGGCAAGAATTGTGTAGTGGGTAACTCTACAGAGCTTAAGAATGTAGTGCTTTTTAATAATGTACAGGTGCCACATTATAATTATGTAGGAGATTCTGTACTTGGATACAAGTCCCACATGGGTGCTGGCTCTATTACATCTAATGTGAAGTCTGATAAGACACTTGTTGTCGTTAAGGATGGCAAGGAAGAAATTAAAACAGGGTTTAAGAAATTCGGCGCTATGCTTGGTAATGGAGTTGAAGTGGGTTGTAACAGTGTACTGAATCCAGGAACAGTGGTGTGTCCTAATTCTAACATTTATCCGGTGTCTTGTGTTCGTGGCGTTGTTCCGGCTGATTCTATCTATAAGGATAGGGATAATATTGTGGCTAAGCACTAGAATATTTTTGGCAACCTTATAACAAGTCTCTTTCTCAACTGGACTTCGTCCAATGTGTTCGAAAGAGACTTTTATAAGTTTGCCTATATTTACTCTTTATCAATAAATAATATAGAATATTTTCGAGACAATGATATATATACTACTAGACTAAATCCGTAAAATATGAGAAAATATTAACAATGTGTGGGAAAACACAAAGGAAGTTAAGAAAGGAGTTTCATACATGATTTACACAAAAGAAGTAGAGAATATGTGTCCAGTTGCTAAGGGCGCAAAGCATGACCCAGCTCCAATTCCAGAAGAAGGAAAGTGGGTAAAGGCTAAACAAATTACAGATATTTCAGGATTTACACATGGTGTGGGCTGGTGTGCTCCACAGCAGGGTGCTTGTAAATTATCTCTTAATGTTAAGAATGGTGTTATCGAGGAGGCATTAGTTGAGACTATCGGATGTTCTGGTATGACTCACTCAGCAGCTATGGCAGCTGAGATTCTTCAAGGTAAGACAATCCTAGAAGCACTTAATACTGACCTTGTATGTGATGCTATCAATACAGCAATGAGAGAGTTATTCTTACAGATAGTATATGGACGTACACAATCTGCATTTTCAGATGATGGTCTTGCAGTTGGTGCAGGTCTTGAAGATTTAGGTAAAGGTCTTCGTTCACAGGTTGGTACAATGTATGCAACTAAAGAGAAGGGTGTTCGTTACTTAGAGATGGCAGAGGGATATGTAACAGGTATCGCTCTTGATTCTGATAACGAAGTAATCGGATACGAGTTCGTTTCTCTTGGCAAGATGACAGACTTTATTAAGAAGGGCGACGATCCTAATACTGCATGGGAGAAGGCTAAAGGTTCTTACGGACGTGTAGCTGATGCAGCTAAGATTATCGACCCAAGAGTAGAGTAGGAAAGGAGAGAAACAATGGCTTTATTTGAATCATATGAAAGAAGAATTGACCAGATTAATGCTGTGTTAAATAAATATGGAATCAGCTCAATCGAAGAAGCTGAGAAGATTACTAAGGATGCCGGACTTAACGTATATGATATGATTAAGGGCATTCAACCAATTTGTTTTGAAAATGCTTGCTGGGCTTATATTGTAGGTGCAGCAATCGCAATTAAGAAGGATTGTCGTAAGGCTTCAGATGCCGCTGCAGCAATCGGTGAAGGCCTACAGGCTTTCTGTATTCCAGGTTCAGTAGCAGACCACAGAAAGGTTGGTCTTGGACATGGTAACTTAGGTAAGATGCTTCTAGAAGAAGAGACAGAGTGCTTCTGCTTCCTAGCAGGACATGAGTCATTTGCAGCTGCTGAAGGTGCTATCGGTATCGCTGAGAAGGCTAACAAGGTTCGCCAGAAGCCACTTCGCGTTATCCTTAACGGACTTGGCAAGGACGCTGCTCAAATCATTTCCCGTATCAACGGATTTACATATGTTGAGACAGAGTATGATTATAAGGAAGCTAAGCTTAATATCGTATATGAGAAGGCTTATTCAGATGGTCTTCGTGCAACAGTTAAGTGCTACGGTGCTGACGATGTACAGGAAGGTGTTGCAATTATGCATCATGAAAATGTTGGTGTATCAATTACTGGTAACTCAACAAACCCTACACGTTTCCAACATCCTACAGCTGGTACATACAAGAAGGAATGTATAGAGCAAGGCAAGAAGTACTTCTCAGTTGCATCAGGTGGTGGTACAGGTCGTACACTTCACCCAGACAACATGGCTGCAGGTCCAGCTTCTTATGGTATGACTGATACACTTGGTCGTATGCACTCAGACGCTCAGTTCGCAGGTTCATCTTCAGTTCCTGCTCACGTAGAGATGATGGGACTTATCGGTGCTGGCAACAACCCAATGGTAGGTATGACGGTGTCTGTAGCTGTTAGTGTAGAAGAAGCAGCGAAGGCTGGAAAGTTCTAAAATATTAGACAGTTTGAACGAAACCAGAATCTAATAAATGGCGTAAAAACGTCACTTTAACGAGGGCTATCAAACAACATTGCGTTTGAGATGCCCTCGTTGCTTTTGCGTATTTTGGTCACGGTTTGTGCCACGTTTGCGTCAAAGTCATAAATGACGCAAATAGGTAAGATATTCAGAATCTAGGTCTTTAGAACAGAGAAGGAGATTATATCTATACAGCCTATGTATATGATAAGGACAAAAATGTAACTAAACTAGTATCAAAAAATATGAAGATAGATAAGAGTGCGCCTGTAATTCATGGACTAGATAAGACTGTAACTACATGGACTAATAAAGCTCCAGTAATTAGCGTAAATGCAACTGATTATCTTAAAGATACAACATATGTAGGCTCTGATCTAAAACAAGTAGTAATCAAGGATTACAATGGCAAGGTTATGGCTTTAGGCATAGATAGTTGTAAATTCACACTAACGGATAAATATGAAGGTACTAGGGACTTTACTATTGAAGCAACTGATAATGTAGGCAATGTAAAAACTGAAAAAATAACAACTAGATATGATAATACAAAGCCTGTAATTTTGGGTGATGAATCAAGTGCCGTAGATAACTCTGTATATGTAAGTAATAACAACATAAACCAAGCATGTAATGATTACTATACTAACTCAAGGTATGCAAATGATAGCAGTGGAATAAAGGAAGTAAAGCTGTATGCATATAAGGATGGAAAACTAGAAGAAGTTAAAAGTAATGCAACTAGGATAACATTTGCATTTCAAAACAAGGATAATAACTTCACTTGCAGACATAAGATTAAAGAGAATGAGAAAGACATAGAGTATTTCCTACTTGTAGTAAAGGACTTCTCCGGTAATGAATCTACAAAGAAGATAACAAGTCAGCGATATCTTCTTACAACCATAAGAACGAGCATAGATGAGAGTAGTTTTAATTAGAATGAACTTAGGTCAGTAATGTCCTAAGTTTTTTCGTATAGAATAAGTTTATACCCGAAGCCGAAAATCGCCTGATATACTACGCATATCAGATGTAGTAGGTCTTTACAAGACCTACTACATAGTATAAATATTATTGTCTAATGTATTAGAGAGGAGAGGGCTATGGCAAATTCAAAAGAAACGCAGATTAAAAGATTTGAATCTACCGCAGAAACATATGAAAATAAGGGTAAACGTGAGTGGGCATATGCAAAAAATGGATTAGGTGATGAGCATTATGGAAAGGCAAAAGAAGCTTTTGAACGAGCTGAAAGAAATCGGGAAAAGGCAGATAGGCTAAGAAATGAATGATATATATTAAAGGAGGAATGTATTATGGGTCTTTTAGGAAGTTGGTTAGACGATGCGACGGGAAGTGATAAGTTTTCAAAAATGGAAGATAATTTCTTTGAATCTGCTCGTAATAAATATGAAAAGATTGAAAAAAATAGAAGAGAAGAAATAGAAAGTTGGGATGATGAAAAGCTTTTAGCAGCTAGACGTAAATGTGAATATGAAAATCGTGATGATAGAATGAGTGAAATGATTAATGAGGAAATATATAGGAGAGGATTATAACTTGTATATTTATAACTAAATTGGTTATAGCAAGCTGTCAAGAAAAAATACTTGACAGCTTATTTTTATATTATTGACAGGGGGACGGTCCTTCTGTCAACTTTTTTTAAATGCAATAAATACTCAGTACAATGTAAAGGATAACTAATGATAGATTGGAATAATAACGGGAAAATAGATGGTGAGGACTTGTTTCTTACAGATGTACTTCTCGAGTATGGTAAAGGGGGAGGAGGAAGTAATAAGTCGAAAGGCGGCGGGTGCTTGACCTCAATTGCGCTTTTTATAGCAGTAGCGCTATTTGCGGGATATATCATTTCGTGAGATTATTCCGAATAAATATAGAACAAGTTATATTTAGAACCTTTTTGATGTTCAAGGTATCACATCATGGATCGAAGGCTTCATTAGGAAATAGTTTTGTGTTAATATTATATAAGATTATTCGTGCGGAAGCGGGAATCTTAAGATTTCTCACTCATGACTCTTTTTTTCATTGCGTAGGCTAAGCGGAGCATTCGTGTGGTGGCGGATAATCTTATTTGTTTTTTGTGTAGAAGTTTGAGGGCTTTTTAGATGAAGAACACAACTCTATGTTACATCAAGCAGAATGATAAATACCTAATGCTTCATCGCACTAAGAAATCCGATGATCCTAATGAAGGAAAATGGATAGGAATAGGCGGGCATACGGAAGACGGAGAGAGCCCAGAAGAATGTGTCTTGAGAGAAGTAAGAGAAGAGACTGGGCTAAGACTTACCGAATTTCGATATAGAGCACTTATTACATTTGTATCTGACGTGTACGAGACAGAGTATATGCATCTGTATACGGCAAGTGCCTACGATGGTAGACTGATTAATGAATGCAATGAAGGTGAGCTTCAATGGGTTCCGGTTGATCAGATTATGAACCTTCCAATGTGGGAGGGAGATAAGCTCTTTTTGCCATGTATTATGGATGAATCTAATGGCTTTTTCTCAATGAAGTTAGTATATGAAGGGGATAGGTTAGTTAAGCATACTTTATATGAGTATTGAATGATGTGAAAAGGTATGAGAAAGTCCTTGCTTTTTTAGGTAGCGTAAAATTTTCCTCGGAAAATAATAGAGAGCAATAGAAAAGAACATCCGACATATGGTATGGTATTGATTTGCACTAAAATACTTTATACCAGGAGGGATGTTCTTTTATGGAAGAAATTATACGCTATTTTAACGAAGAATGCATTAATAAGTTTTGTGAATTAAGGAAGGATTTTTATAAAGAACCGGAAAATTTGGCAGAATTCATTACTGCTACACGAAAAGAAACAGATGAGATTGCTAGACGGATTGTTGAATCAGTAATACAAGAAATGAATGATGTAATAAAAAAGATGCCTATAAGGAAAAACCACTGGTATGTTGAGCATAAGTATGACGATAAAAAGCTGATAACCTCTGTCGGAGATATTGAATTTAAAAAGACATTATATGTATCAAAAGATGAAGTGGATGAAGAGGGTAAGCCCTTGTCATGCTATCTAATAGATAAAGTTCTTGGATTATTGCCCAATCAATCTATGACAGATGATGCTGTAGCAAATATTCTCGAAGAAACTGTACAGACATCGTATAGAAAAGGTGGCGAAGTAGCCTCGCCTAGTGGTGTTACTAAAGGTGCCGTTAAAAATGTCATCCATGGATTAAATTTTCCTGCTAATTATAAGAAACCAGATAAGAAAAAAGAAGTTGAGTATCTATATATAGAAGCGGACGAAGATCATTATAATTTGCAGTTTCAGAATATAAAGGGAGATTTGAAATACAGCGACAATGGGCGAAAGCTGAATGGAGCAATTAATAAGATTGTGTATGTTCACGAAGGGATAGTGCCTGAAGCACCACGAAGTCAACGCTATAAACTTGTTAATCCGCACTATTTTTGTCGCGGAGATGAGCAAGATAATAGAGCTTTTTGGCAAGAGATTTTTAATTATATAGAAGACACATATGATGTTGAAAATGTAAAACGAATATACATGAATTCTGATGGTGGTAACTGGATTAAGACTGGTTATAGAGGAATTATGAATGTGACCTTTGTGTTAGACGAGTATCACATCAAACAATATATAACAAAGCTAACTTCTCACATGAAAGATAGTGCAGACGATGCAAAGCAGGAATTATATAAATGTATAAGAAGCGAAACAAAAGCTGATTTTTATAACATAGTAAATAGGTTGAAAAACTGTACAGATGATGAAACTGTTTTAGAAAGAATAGAAGATGCGGCGAATTTTATTGACGCTAATTGGAGTGCAGCAAAATATCGCTTGAAGAAGGAAAAAGGTATAGTGGGGTCATCTACAGAAGGACATGTGTATCATGTTTTATCAAAAAGGATGAGTACAAATCCAATGGGTTGGAGTAGGCATGGTGCATCTCAAATGGCACGTTTACTTGAGTACTATTGGAACGGAGGAGATATGCTTGAATTAGTGAAATATCAACGAGAAGCACTACCAATGGCCGCAGGTGCAGAGGAAGTTGTCTTAAGCGCACAAACAAAGTTTAGGGCTGTAAAAAGCTATAGAACTCAGCAACAAAAAGAGTATGGTAAATACTCTGAATCAATTAGTGCAACACTATCGCTTGAGAAGAGTAAACAACTATGGTTTTATTTGAATGGAAAAATAAAAGATATAAACGATGAGCGCTACTAACTAGATAATGGCTTTATAAAAAAATAAAAAAATGATAGAATAAAGGCAATTCAAGTCTTACATATCATTGTGGGATGTTCTGTCCAAAATTTTCCGAGTAAATATTTACACTGCCAACCTGATTTATAGCTATTGACTATAACCCAAAAGATGCTATAATGATTATAGAAAGAGCTCGACCCACTGTTGGATAACGGAGGGCCCAGAGTTCTTTTTTTATTCTCTTTCACTACCTCTCGACCGCCTCCTGGCAGGAGAGAGTAGGTCTACTTGATGCAGTTTTTCCCTCTTACATACATCTATAAGGTCAATCTTAAGGTATTCAAGGTATTTATCCGTAAGATGATGCTTATAACCGGCACGACAGTCACATTCTCGCTCCATGAAATACTTTCTTTTGACATCTCGCTTACGTTTTGTATATATCATTGTGTGATATAATAGCAAAGAAGGTATTATTATAGAGGTTTAGTTATTGGAGGTATTATGGAACCAAAGGATTTTCTTGATGATTTTAGTAAACTAGGTGATGATGAGTTATGTCGCACAGATGTGTTAAATAAAGAGCCACATAAATGTTAGATTGTATTGCGCATAAGTGTTAAATTTCAATAATTACCGAATACAACAAAAAAGAAAAACAGGTTCCGCTTAGATTACCAGATCTCAAGCTTGTCATTACAGCGACCGAGTATGGTTATAGGCGTGAAGATGGTGTATACGTCATTCCGATTGGCTGCTTAAAGAATTAGTTTATTTAGCATCCCTCGCTCCAAAGAGGTCGGTCAATTAGGGCTCGGCGGCACAAATTGATAATATATTGTCATCTTATGATGTTGTCGCAATCCTCCTTGAGTTTTATAATTAACGCATAGTTAAGAATAGAACTTAAAGACAGGCAATACTCTTAAACCCGGAGGTGTTCAGGTAAAGCAAGAAAATTTCTTTGACCTGACACCATGGTGTTATGTTATTATTGCATTCATAGTATTAGTAATATATTTACGGGAGGAATGATTGATGGTAGCTATTTTTAAGAGGGTGAAGCTAAGCCTTAAGCATATTATTATGCTTGTAATATTTATGCTTGTTGCTTCAGTAACACAGATGCTTCTTCCTACGCTTATATCGCATATGATTGATGACGGTGTATCGAAGGGTGATGAGTCAGTTCTCATTGAGTTGACTATAGCGATGATTATTCTGACAATCATCGCGTGTGCAACCAATATTGTGGGGACTAATATTTCTGCACGTATTACGACAGAGTTTTCGAGAGATCTTCGTAAGGAAGTTTTTGATAAGGTGCAGGGATTTTCTGCCGCAGAGATTGATAAATTTGGTACGGCATCCCTGATTACACGTAATACCAACGATGTAACAACAATTCAGACATTTTTGTCCATGGCATTAAGACTCGGTTTGTTAGCTCCGATGATGGCTGTTGTGGGACTTGTTCTTGCGTCTGCAACGGCAGGGCCTACAAGTTCTATTCTTGCGGTTGCAATTCCGATTCTTTTGATTGTGGCAACTTCTCTTATTGTTGCAGCCAGCAGATATTCCGTAAAGCTTCGAAAAAAGATTGACGATATTAATCAGCTGTTTTTAGAGACACTGGAAGGTGTTCGTGTTATTCGTGCATTTAATAAGCAGGACACTGAGATTAAAAGATTTGCGGATACCAATGAAGAGACTAAGGGCATTTCAAGAAAGTCGGTTACTATATCGGGAGCATTGTTTCCCGTGGTACAGATGCTTTTTGGATTAACTACAGTCGGTGTTATGGGCGTTGGTTCATACTTTGTTATTAAAGGCAGTATGGAGGTAGGCGAATTAGTTGCAAGTACGCAATATATCAATATAATACTGTTGTCTATTATACTTATGACATTTGTTGTGAGTCTGTTTCCGGATGCATATGCGAGTATGAAGCGCATAGGCGAGGTTCTTGAGACGGAAGCGTCTATAGTCGATGATGAGGAGGAAGAGCCTGCTACAACCTGTAAGGGAACGGTTGAATTTCGCAATGTTACGTTTGCTTATCCCGGAGCTGAAAAGCCCGTTATTAAAGGAATCAGTTTTGTGTCAAAGCCCGGTGAGACAACGGCAATTATCGGTCGCACAGGTTGTGGTAAGTCAAGTATTGTTAAACTGATACCAAGATTGTATGATACTTTATTCGGAGACGTTTACGTCGACGGAGTCAACGTCAAGGATCTTAAGCTTGAACATTTACGGGAATTAATCGGATATGTTCCGCAGAAGAATGTATTATTTTCAGGAGATATTGCTTCTAACCTTAATTTTGGCGATGAGAACGGAAGTGAGGCTGACTGGAAGGAGGCATGCAGAATTGCCTGTGCTGATGAATTCGTAGATAAGAAGGATGGCGTATATCATTCCGTGGTGGCGCAGGGAGGAACTAATTTCTCAGGTGGTCAACGTCAGCGTCTTGCTATTGCTAGAGCAGTTATGAAGAAGCCGGAGGTTTATATATTTGACGACAGCTTTTCGGCTCTTGATATGAAGACGGATAAGATATTAAGACAGAATCTTAAGGAGTCGATGGGAGAAGCGACTATGATATTAGTGGCGCAGCGTGTCAATACTATTATTGACGCCACACGAATTATTGTATTGGATAAGGGAGAACCGGTGGGTATAGGAACTCATAAGGAACTTCTTAAGTCATGTGATTTGTATCGGGAGATTGCGGAGATTCAATTGGGAAAGGAGGTCGTTGAAGATGAAATCAGGAGTGCTTAAACGAATCCTTTCTTACGTTGGAAAATATAAGGGACAATTAACGTGTGCTATTATTTGTGGCCTTTTGGGTACAGTATTTACAATATTTGCACCAAGTATACTCGGTAATATAACAACTATTCTATATGAGGGGATAGTTGATGGCGATTGGTTTTCACAGGATGATGTATATATCAGCATAGGCGGTTATGAGTTGGGCAAGGTGGGAACTATTGTACTTATTATGATTATTCTTGTCGTATTGTACGTTGTGGCATGGATATTCTCAATGATTTCCAATAATCTTTTTGCGAGAATATCCGCCAAGACAGTCAGAGATATCAGAAGTGATATTGACGCTAAGATGCATCGAATGAAGCTTAATTATTATGACACACGTACCAACGGTGAGATACTTTCTGTCATTACCAACGATGTGGACGCTATTAATACGGCATTGGGTAAGAATATGTATAACGCCGTAACGCAGATATTTACGGCAATCGGGATACTTGTAATGATGCTTACGATTAACGGATGGCTTACGCTTGTTGCGATTGCAATGGTACCCGTAACCATGCTTGCGTCAGGTAGTATAATTAAGTTAAGCTCTAAGAATTATAATATGCAACAGAATCTCTTAGGCGATCTTAACGGATATGTTGAGGAGATGTTCGACGGACAGAATGTTGTGTCATCATTTAATTATCAGGAGAAGGCAAAGAAGGGCTTTTACGAGATTAATGATAATTTGCAGAGTAAGGCGAAGAAGGCGGAAGGATACGCCGGTTCGGTTATGCCTGTCACACAGGCAGTTAATAATATAGGCTATGCTATAAGTGCTTTGATTGGCTGTATGATGGCATTAAGCGGTACTATTTCCATTGGAAATGTGCAGTCGATTATTCAATATACGAAGTCATTTTCTCAGCCTTTTACAACGTTTGCTCAGATGTCAGGTCAGCTTTCCGCAGCGGGTGCTGCCGGAAAGCGCGTGTTTGAACTTCTTGATGCAGAAGAAGAGATACCGGATCCCGAAAAGGGAGAGATACCGACTGTTACTGACGGAGCTGTAACATTTGAACACGTTCAGTTTGGATATCTTCCCGACAAGCTACTTATGCAAGATGTGTCGATTAATGTTAAGTCCGGTCAGAAATGTGCAATTGTAGGACCGACAGGTGCAGGTAAGACAACACTTATTAATCTTTTGATGAGATTCTATGAGATTAACGGTGGTAAGATTACTGTTGATGGAGTTGACACCACAAAGATGACAAGACATGAGTTGCGTAAGCATTTTGGTATGGTTTTACAGGATACATGGCTTTTTGAGGGAACAATTAAGGATAATCTTAAGTATTCCACAGAGAGAGAAGTCTCGGATGAAGAGATTAAGAAGGCTGCCGAGAGTGTTTGTGCCGATTCATTTATAAGAACAATGCCCGGTGGATATGATATGGTGCTCAGTAAGGGTGCAGAGAATATTTCACAGGGTCAGAGACAGCTTCTTACGATTGCACGTGCAATTATAGCCGATCCAGAGATTATGATTCTGGATGAGGCAACCAGTAATGTCGATGCTCATACGGAGCAGATAATACAGGATGCGATGGCGACACTTATGAAGGGCAGGACAAGCTTTGTTATAGCCCATCGTCTGTCTACCATAAGAGATGCGGATATGATTCTCTATATGGAGAATGGTGATATTAAGGAGGTCGGCAATCACGACCAATTGATGGAACTTGGCGGTAAGTACGCCGTACTGTATAACAGCCAGTTTGCGTAAGGAGAAGAGTGTTGTTAAGTAATATTGATGAAATGAATCTTAAAACATATACCGTGCAGGATGTAAGCAGGACAACCGGTCTGTCAAGGTCTTTTCTGATTAAGCTTGAAAAGAAGGGGATAGCTACGCCAAGTTATATTGATTCCAAGACAGGCTACAGAAGATATACGATAATCGATATCGCAGATATATTGCAATATCGGTTGTTAAGGGAGATGGACGCTTCTTCTGAGGAAATTGCCGAATATTTTAACGACAGGGATAATATCAGCGGTATTATTGACAGGATGAAGCTTCGAAGAAATCTTCTTAACAGAGCCATTGAAGAACTTGAGCTCAGGTTGAATAAGGGAGAAGAATATATGTTTTCTTATGTTGAATTGCCTGATGTTTTTTGTTACTGCGGTACCGAAAGCTTTGTTACACCCAAAGAGGTTGAGGAATTCACGATAAGACTCGCGGAAGAGATTATAGATATGGGATACACCAGATTCCCTTATGAGCCTATATTCAGTATCAGATATGATACGAGAGATAAGAGACAGGGCGATAAGGACAAACCCTATACGGCCAAGATATGCGTTCCGATTGAGGAAGTCAGAGATGTGTGTGGTTCAGATGAAATTGATGCCATGGGAGAAGTAGAGTTGATTCAGGGCGGAAGTTTTTTTTCCATGCTATATCATGGCGGATACAGTAAGCCGGATTATTTCAACAATGTATTTGGTCGATTCTGGGAAGAACTAGAGAAAAGAGATCTTAAGGTTATAAGTGAGGTAAGAGCAATAGCAATTGTCGCGCCCTATGTCGGACTTGATATTGAACCGAATGACTATGTATTCAGATTTGCGGCAATGGTAGAATAGTGTTGTGAGTATTGACAGGGGGACGGTCCTTTTGTCATCTTTGGAGTACAATACCTAAGGCAAAACTAAATGAATAAAAAAGCCATTATTGTTGGAGTTTCTCGGAGGTGATGTCATCAACAATAATGGCTTTATAAAAAGAACTATTAAAAGGTATTTATATAATAGCACGATTATTTAATAGATTCAAGCGACACATTAAGGGCGATTCCCGCCCGAAAGCGTTAATCTTACCTCACGGCATAGTTGAAAAGCTATGCCGTGAGTTTTATAATAGCATATGTATAGTTTGTAAGAGTAATCTTGATATCTAAATGCGTAAAGGGGATATTATGAACGATATCAAAAAAGAAGTGCTGATGGTTTCAATCACAAGCCTTGCAGGAATTCTTTGTGTTTTTCAAAACTATATAGGAGGATGGGAGAAGTGGGTTCCGCCTATAATTATTGTTGGGATAGTAGGATTATGGTGGATGCACCTTGCTCAGATGCTTACTCCGAATGCCCGGGCCAATATGTATTATATTTTTTCTGCGCTCCTGGTATTCTACCACGGCATCCACGACACAAGTCATTTTGACGTGTCGATAGCGACACTTCTTTTCATGGCGACATTTACACTTATCGACAGGCTGGTGTTCATTAATCTGATACTAGGTGAGTATGTCATTATTATGGTAATCCAGCTGGTGTTAGTGTATATGAGTGAAGATACGGAACTTGACGCCTCAACCCTAATGAAGATTATATTCCATATCGGAACGGTTCTTTGCTTCTACATTTTCAGCAGAATTACGATAAAAAATAGGATTTATGAACATGAGAGAACGGAGAAGTGGAATAAGGAGGTAGAGAAGAGTGAGCATGATATAGAGGATTTTCTCTCTAACATTTCCCATGAATTCCGAACCCCTGTAAATGTGATAAACGGCATGGTCGCAATTCTTAAAAAAGATGTAGACAGAGAGGAGCTTAATTCTATCAGTGAAGCTTGTTCAAGGCTTGGGTATCAGATAGAGGATATTCAAGATTATACGGAAATCTCTCAGGGAGACATTATTCTTGAAGAAGAAAACTATATGTGTACCAGCCTCATTAATGATGTGGTTACATATTATAATTCCATTGATAAGAAGAATTTAGAGCTTGTTGTTGATGTTGATCCGACGACACCGACACTTCTTAACGGAGACATCAAGAAGATACATAAGCTTTTTAGACATCTTCTTAATAACGCTGTTAAGTTCACAAGGCGAGGCGGAGTCTATATTAAGGTATTTCCCATAGTTCGAGATTATGGAGTGAATCTTGTAATAGAAGTGACCGATACGGGTAAAGGCATGAGCAGGGCTGATATTGAAAAGGTTTCGAAGGGACTCTATCAGGCTGATAAGAAGAGAAACAGGAGTACAGGAGGTATTGGCCTAGGTATTCCCATAGTCTATGGATTTGTTCATAAAATGGGAGGATTTGTTAGGATAACGAGTCGCGAGGGAAGAGGAACAACTGTAAGGCTAACCGTCCCGCAGAAGGTGGTCGACTCTACTCCGTGCCTTTCAATCAGGGATGAAGCTAAGGAAGGAATTATATTCTATATTAAGCCGGAGAAGTATAAGGTTCCTGAGATTAGAGATTATTACAGGCAGATGGCTGTCAATCTTGCAACAGGAACAGAAGCTAAGCTTTTCTCGGCATCAGATGCTCGAGAGCTTAAGCGTCTGTCTGAGACTATGAAGCTTACATGTATTTTCGCGGGAGAGGAAGAATACGAAGAGGACGCAGCTGTATTGGATGATATGGCAAAAAGCGGTGTTATGGTTGCTGTATCTGCTAACACCGGATTTACCGCTCATTCGAAGAGTGGTGTTCTTGTTATGCCCAAACCCTTACAAGGCTTTTCTATTGCCAGAATACTTAACGGTGATACAGGCACATTTGAGGAAACGCCGGAGGAAGCAGTGCGATTTGATGGACTTAAAGCTCTTGTAGTGGATGATGAGCCTATGAACCTTGTTGTTGCAACATCTCTCTTCAAGGATTACGGGATTATCTGCGATACTGCCGAGAGCGGTAAGGAGGCTATAGAGAAATATGATGCCGGTAACTATGAAGTCGTATTTATGGATCATATGATGCCTGAGATGGATGGTGTGGAAGCAATGAAACGAATCCGTCAGGTGGCTGATGCGAAGTTCAAGCATCCCGTAATTATTGCTCTTACGGCAAATGTGTTAAGCGGTGCCAAAGAAATGTTTATTAAGGAAGGATTCGACGGCTTTATAGCTAAGCCTATCGATATAGGAGAATTCGAGCGACTGATGAAGCGTGTTCTTCCCGAAGACTTTGTAAAGTATGAAGGGAGGGATGAATAATGAAGTTTTTTAAGAAGATAAAGGATAATTTCACAGGTTATCTCTATGATTCATCCATTACCATTAAGGATAGGACCTTCGTATTGTTTACTATCTGTGAGCTTACAGCTCTTATGGTGTTCCTTATAGCAGGAGTGGTCATCGGTGATGATCCTATTAATATTGTGATTGGTCTTGCAGTGGTAATATTGGGAGGGATACTTCTTTATATCTGTGTTAAAAAGGATAAGCTTAATATTGCGAGAATTATCGTGGCACTTACGCTTGTATTGGTTCTTCGTCCCCTTGCCTTCTTCTTGGTGGGTGGTGTCGAGAATGGCGGAATTGTTATGTTCCTCTTAGGCGGTTACTATCTGGTTATTATTCTCGATGGTAAGTTCCGTATAGTAATGGTACTTATCGATACTGCTATATATATTACAAGCATAGTGCTGACATATTATTATCCGGAATATGTGCCTGAATCAGCTAAGAGTGATAATCTATATTACTCCGTGGTTCAGTATGTAATCGGTCTTGCGGTTCTTACGATACTGATTACATTCTGGACAAGAATACTTAAAAAAGAGACAGACTCTGCGGAGGAGAAGACGAAGGAATTAGAGGAGCTTAACAGATCACAGAACAGGTTTTTCTCTTCTATGAGTCATGAGATTCGTACGCCGATTAATACGGTTCTCGGACTGAATGAGATAATTCTTCGTCAAGAGGATGCTTCTGAAGAGATTAAGAAGGATGCTCGTAATATTCAAGGAGCGGGTAAGATGCTTCTCGCTTTAATTAATGATATCCTTGATGTCAGCAAGATTGAAGCGGGCAGAATGGATATAGTACCTGTTGAATATAACGTGGGAGATCTTCTCTCAGAGATTGTCAATATGATCTGGCTTAAAGCGGAAGAGAAGAACCTTGAATTCAAAGTGGATGTGGATCCTGATGTCCCCACGGTTCTATACGGCGATGAAGTAAGAATTAAGCAGATTCTTATTAACCTTCTTAATAATGCTGTAAAATACACTGAAAAAGGTTCGATCAATCTGCATATCGAATGTGAGAGAACAGACGAAGAAACGGTTTATCTTAAGATCGTTGTAAGCGACACAGGTATGGGAATAAAGCCTGAAGCGCTCCCACATCTCTTCGACACATTTAAGAGAGTGGACGAAGAGAAGAATCGCTATATTGAAGGTGCAGGTCTGGGTCTATCTATTGTTAAGCAACTTGTTGAACTTATGGACGGAGAGATTGCGGTAAGTTCTGTTTACTCTCAAGGATCAACATTTACCATCACGTTAAAGCAGGATGTATCTTCCGATGAAAGCATCGGTAACATTGATATTACCAATGCGAGCACATCGTCTGACTTTGAGAAGTTCGAGCATAGCTTCCGCGCACCCGGTGCAAGAATTCTTATTGTTGATGACAATGAGATGAACTTAGAGGTTGAGAAAAAGCTTATTCTCGGAACAGAGATTAAGGTAGAACTGTCTCTTAGCGGTGCCGATGCACTTAAGAAAACTCTTCGTCATAATTATGATGTAATCTTCATGGATCACCTCATGCCCGAGATGGATGGAATCGAGTGTTTTGAGAAGATACGAAGACAGGATGGTGGACTAAACCGTAATACGCCGATAATAGTTCTTACTGCTAATGCCGGCAGTGAGAATATTGAAGCTTATAATAACGCCGGATTCGACGGTTACCTTGTTAAGCCGGTGTCGGGTATGCAATTAGAGAAAATGCTACTTTCACATTTGCCCGATGATAAGATAATAAGCAGTGATAACAACGAGATGACAGGTGCACATATAAGCACAGCCGGATTATACGCAAGGAAGAAATCGGTGGCTATCGGAACAAGCAGTATGACGGATATGCCGGAAGATGTTATCGAAGATTTGGATATAAAAATCAGTCCTTTTAGAGTTATTACCGATGAAGGAGTATTTCTCGATAATATTGACCTTGATTCTGACGAGGTTGTTCGTTATATGGGTGAAGAGAATAGGATAGTTGAATCTTTGCCGGCACCCTATGATGATTTCGTTAAATTCTTTACGCGGGAGCTTAAGAACGCACATCATATTATATACATAACAATTTCTTCAACGGCAAGTATCGAATATGAAACGGTTACGAAAGCAGCGGCATTATTCGAAAACGTTACTATAATTAATTCAGAGCTTTTCTCAAGTGCCACAGGTATACTTGCTATGATTGCCGGTAAGCTGGCGAAGCAGAATCTACCTGCAGAGAAAATAGTATCGGAATTAGAAGAAGCGAAGAAGCTTATTCACTGTAGCTTCGTTATTAGAGATACGGGTACTATGGCAAGGCGCGGTCATATAAGTTCTTTGGCTAATTCTATTATGAAGAGTCTATGGCTTCGACCTGTTCTGTCTTTGAAGAACGATAAGCTTGGGCTTGGTAAGATTCTTCTCGGTAATTCCAGGAAATGTTATGAAAAATATATAAAGCATGCATTATCAATGAAGGTAAAGCCCAATACAGATCTGGCGTTTATTACTTCGGTGGGAATGAGTGAAGAAGATCTTACATGGATAACTGAGATGGTTAAGGAGAGGGTTCCCTTTAAAAATATAATTTATAAAAAGGCATCGGCGGGTATAGCATCTAATTGCGGACCCGGAACATTTGGAATACTGTACATGGATAAGAGTGAACGAGACTATAATCTTGATACACTTTTTTCAGACAAAGAAATGAGTGATGAAGCTGTAGAATCGGTTGACGAGGCAAAGGAATGGTACGAAGAGATAGAAGAAATAGATTCAGAAGCAGGCATTAAGAATAGCGGCTCTAAGGATGCGTATATGTCGGTTCTTAAGATATATTACGATTCTTATGATGTTAAGTCCGATGAGATTCAAGGCGTTTTCGAAGATGAGAATTGGAATGATTACATAATTAAGGTACATGCGCTTAAGAGCAGTTCCAGACTTGTGGGGGCAATAAAGCTTGGTGATAAAGCAGAAGCCTTAGAGATGGCAGGCAAGAAAGCCGACATTGATTACATCAAATCTCATCATGATGAAGTGATGAATGATTATCGAACGATTTATGAGTTACTTAAGAAGGAGTACGGACAAGATAGTAAGGATCTTCCGATGATGCCAAGTGACACTTTGGAAGATGTATATCAAGCCATAGAAGAATTTTCTGTAGCAATGGACTACGATTGTGTTAAAATGGTAATGGACTCTGTTAAGGAGTATTCACTTGGTGAAGAAGATACCAAGCGTTTTGATGAGATTAACAAATTGCTTTTAGAAATGAATTGGGACAAAATAAAGAAAGTTCTGTCAGATAGAAACAATTAACAGCCGGGAGGATAATAGGAATGGGAAAAAGTGTTCTTGTTGTAAGTAAGATTGAGACATTTACAATAAAAGGTCTTGAAATGAAAATTAAAGGAATAGGAATAAACGCTTTCTTTGCAGAGCTTTCTAACGGTAGTCTTGAAGGTAAGATAGAACAGTCAGAATTGATTATTCTATATACGGACAGTGATATAGGTAAGGACGCCAAGTCGCTCGTTTACTTAAAGGACCAGTGCATAAAAGAGAATAAAAGAATTATTGTTATCGGTACAAGAGGAGAGTATGAAGAGGTGACAAATATTATTCCCAGCGGATTCATAATTGATTTCTTCGAACGTCCTCTTGAGATGGAGAAACTTCTTGACGAATTGGAAAAATGTCTGTCTGACGAGCCATCTCTTGAAAAAAGTAAAAGAATTTTGATTATTGATGATGATGTGCAATATATGAGTATGATTAATAATTGGCTCAAGGATACTTATCGCGTATCTATGGCGAATTCGGGTGTTAATGCCATTACATGGCTTGCGACGAATCATGCTGACTTAATTCTTCTTGATTACGAGATGCCGGTAACAACAGGCCCCATGGTTCTTGAAATGCTTAAAAGCGAAAATAATACCAGAGATATCCCGGTTATGTTCCTCACGGGTAATAACGACAGGGAAAGCATTGTTAAGGTTTTATCACTTGGACCCGTTGATTATATCCTTAAGACAATTGATAGAAATGGTCTGCACGATAAGATTGATAAATATTTTATCAATCAAAAATAACTATGCGTAATTCCGATAATAGGAGAGCATTTAAGGTGACACATCTTATAAGAGAGATATAGGAAGGCTCTATAATCGGCGGTATGAAGACTGAGAATGGCAGACTTGGCATTTAATGGGTTCTCTCCGCATTGCACCAGACATACATTCGCCACACAAGCCAAGCGTTGTGGTATGGAACCGGGGATTGTGAAGCGAATCCTAGGACATAGCCTTAGAAGTGATGTAACGGAGTATTACTACGCTCACCCGAAGTTTAGTGATTTTGAGAATGAGATAAGGAAGCTGACCTTTAGTTAGGGTTAAGGGGAGTGAATGGCGTCGCATTTTGCGACGTCGTTTATTTTGCGTCATAACGAGGCAATAATGGGAGAAATAAAAAAGTTGTAATAAAACTATTGACAAGTTACTAGATACGTGCTATCTTATCCTTGTAAGTTGTAATAAATAAATTGACAACATAAAGGAGGAATTATAAAATGAAGGTAGCAGTAGTAGCAGCAAATGGAAAAGCAGGAAGACTTATCACAGAGGAAGCAGTAAACCGCGGTATGGATGTCACGGCAGTCGTAAGAGGAGAGAACAGGACGGCCGCAAAGAGTGCCATCATTAAGGACCTGTTTGATCTCACAAAAGAGGACCTCAAAGACTTCGATGTAGTAGTTAACGCATACGGCTCATGGGCACCGGATACAGCAGGCACAATCTGTGATGCAGGGATGCATCTTGTAGATGTTCTCAGAGGAACGGACAAGAGGCTTGTAATCGTAGGCGGAGCAGGAAGCCTGTATGTAAATCCGGAACACACACAGACAGTTGTAGATGTAACTCCATTCCCGGAAGAGGCATTGCCTGTGGTAAACGCACACGGAAAGCTTCTGGAAGAGCTTCGCAAAGTCGATGATGTAAACTGGACATATGTAAGCCCTGCCGGTGATTTCCAGGCTGATGGAGAAAGAACTGGTAAGTACATCCTCGGCGGAGAAGAATTAGTATTAAACAGTAAAGGAGAGAGTGTTATATCTTATGCCGATTATGCAATCGCCATGGTCGATGAAATCGAATCAGGCAAGCACATTAAAGAAAGAATCAGCGTAGTAAGCGAGTAACACCAAAGAAAGTATGCAAATCACAAGTAGATTCACCATTGCCGTACATGCACTGGCATTCATAGACCTATTTCAGGATGAGCAAAGAGTAACCAGCAATGTGCTGGCCTCGAGTATTCAGGCAAATCCGGTAATAATAAGGACTGTTCTATCAAAGCTCAAGGAAGCTGGAATTATCGATGCAAGGCAGGGCAGTGGTGGATCAAGGCTTGCGAAACCATTGGAAGAGATCTCTCTGTATGACATATATAAGGCGGTAGACACGGTTGATGAAACCGGACTCTTCCATTTCCATGAGAACCCGCATCCCGCATGTGTTGTTGGGGGCAATATCCATGCAGCCCTTGACGGCAAACTGCAGAAAGTACAGGACTCAATGGAGAATGAACTCAGGCAGATTCACATGTCAGATGTAGTGGATGACCTTACCAGAGAGATTCATAGACGCGGACAATCTGTCTGATGCAGGGCATATTTCCGAGAGAAAAATAATAGCTTATCGACATGTTCCCGCTTACGTTCAAATCCGGGCTTGAGATCGATGTGGACGCATAACAGAATACGGAATCAGACGCACCTCGCTCCGGCGGGGTGTTTTTTCGTTGGGATGGTATATGACAACACTCCGAAAATGAACACCTTGTAAATATTCGCAAAATTTGCGACAATCATTTTGACATTTGAGAGCACAAAGACTACAATTATTAGAGGTGAGTTAGTATATGCTAACTCTCCTTGGACAGAAGGAGACGATATGTTAATAACAGTCATTCGAAACAGCCCCGGTATTCGGCTGGATCTGCACACTGTTTTAATGGGAGGTACTATATGAAAAAGCAAGTATTCAGAGTTGGTTCTGATGGTTTTAACGGAGCATGGTATCCGGCTCCCGGCGGGAGCAGCAGAGGACTTATCATCATGCTCGGCGACAGCTCGGAGGATCGCATGGCCAAGACCGGGGCGAAATGGCTGAATGAACAGGGCATTCATGTGATGGCAATGAGTCCGGATAAGAAGGACTACGGTCACCACAATTATCCGCTGGAGCGTTTCGGGAAAGCGATCACGTTTATAAAAGCACAGGGGTGTGACAAGCTCGGCGTTGTCGGGGCTTCCACAACCGGGATGATGGCACTACTGGCAGCCTCCTATTATTCGGAGCTGTCACTCACCATAGCGATCTCACCTCCGGACTTTGTCATGGAAGGCTTTTACCGTGACGGCAAGGACGGCGCTACAGAGAGGCCCGGCGATAATGAGTCCTCCGTGTCATGGCAGGGTCAGCCGCTACCGTATCTGCCTTATGCCTATCGGCATCCGGAATACTGGCAGAAGATACAGGAGGAATCCAAGGCCGGTGGCGACAAGGTTGCGTCACGGAAGATGTTTGACGAATCTGAGAATAGGCACCCCATACAGGAGGACGAGCGAATTAGGGTGGAGAATATCCATGGGAAGCTTATCTTCATCGGCGCGGAGGATGATGTGCTGTGGGACACCTGCAAGTATATCCGGAGGATGGAGGAGCGCCTTGGCAGTCTGCCACACGATAGCACCTTTGAAAGCTGGCTCTATGAACACGGCACACACTTTGCATTCCCGCAGTCCATGCTTAAGATGATGTTGCCGGTGGGTTCTGAGCTATTGGTTTCATTTATGTTCAGAGCCGGAAAGGAGCACAAAAAAGAATGCAGGGAAACACGGATTGACATTGACCGGAGACTGAAAAAGGCTCTGGCGGAATGGTGAAGGAGATCTTTAGACATGGATAAGTATCTGAAAATGTTTGAACCGCCGATGAAGAAATGGCTGGCGGAGCATTATTCGCCACAGGAGGCGAAAGCACTCGCTGATGCGGGTTCAAAATAGACTCCGGGATAACGGTTTATACGAGGAAAAAAGTCAATGGAAAAGTTTAAAGTAGAGGAAGGTACCATGCAGGATGCGGCTCGGGATGAGCAGGTATGAACGCACAGGAGTTTGGAACGCAAAATTCCACAAAGATCGTCCTGATTCCCGGCAACATGATGTGCTGGAAACAATTCGAGCAGGTGATCCCCTTGCTGGAAAAGGATTATCATGTGACAGCCATCAGTACAGACGGATATGACGGAACCGGAGGCCAGGGTGTCAATCTGGTACGGCGCAAAAGAGCCGAATATGAAAAAAGCTCTCCAAAAGCTCAAAAGAGCCTTTCCGAATGCACAGGACCATCCGTTTGAAGGCTTGGGACATGGGGAGATCATCGCGCATCCGGATCTGATGGCGAGAGAAATCGAAGCCTTTATGAGAGAGGAGTGAGACGATATGACAATTCACGAATTCGGCGATCCGTCCAAGCCGGTAATTCTGCTGCTGCCGGGCACAATGTGCTACTGGAGGGGGAACTTCGGCGGTGTCATAGACGAGCTGAGCAGGGACTTTCTTGTGGCGGCGGTTGCCTATACGGGCTTCGACGAAGCGGATACGGAGAGCTATATTTCCGTCACGGACGAATTGGAGAAAATCGAAAGTGCCATCAAAGAGCGCTATCATGGTACGATCCGGGCGGCTTATGGCTGTTCCCTTGGTGGCAGCTTTGTTGCGCATCTTGCCGCGCGGCATAACATTCATATGAAAGTGGGGATCATTGGCAGCTCCGATATGGATCAGGCGGGAAGCCTCAAGGCTGGTCTGATGGCTTCGCTGATGTGCAGGGTTACCTACAGCTTCATCCATACCGGTCACTATAACGCCAGGCTGATGCAGAAACGTTACGAGAGCCAGATGGCAGATCCCGATCCGTACAACCGGGCATTTGTTGCCATCACGGGGCGTGACAAGTACGACATGAGCTTCATCACAAAGGAAAGCATCAAAAACCAGATCAGGTCAGATATGACAACGCCGCTCCCAGAGCAGATCGATAACGGAGAGACACAGATTCATGTTTTCTATGCCCAGAAGATGGGCGAGAAATATTTGGAGAGGTATCAAAAATACTTTAAGTCTCCCGTCATTCATGAGAAGGATATGCGGCATGAGGAATTCCTGGGTGTATACCCGATGGAATGGTGTGAACTTGTAAAGGAGATCTGTTTATAGAGATGAAATACTTTGAATTCGGCAAAGAGAACAAAGAACTGATGGTTCTTTTACACGGGGGCGGGACGAGCTATCTTGGCGTACTGCCGACGGCGAAGAAGATCGCGGATAAATACCATGTTGTACTGCTTGCCTACGACGGCTTCAACCCATCTGAACCAGAGACGGAATTTCAGTCTTTGACCTATGAGGCGGGATGCCTGGAGGACTACATCATCAAAAACTACGGTGGGAAGGTAGATGTTCTCTATGGCCTTTCCTACGGATGCCGCACGCTGATGCAGGTGCTAGAGGACAATCGGCTGGAGATCACTATGACGATTGCCGACGGTATGTCTCTGCGGGATTATCCCGACATCAAAAGCGATTTTTGGAAAGAGGTCTATCTGTTTTTCTTTACAGGGACGTTCTTCGTTATCATGGGCAGAGCGGGAAAGCTTCGCAAACGGTTCCTGGCAAAGATCACAGGGCGAAGCATCGAAGAAGCTGACCGAATCCTCTATACCAAGGCCAGCTGGAAAAGCTGGAAGAATCAGGACAGATGCCTGATCGGAAAGAAGACCGATTACAGTGTTTTCCGGAATACAGATATGCATATCTGGTACGGGATCAAGGGGACGGTAGACAAAAAGCTTTCGGCCAATCTGGAAGAACTGAAAGCGAAGGGCTATCCCTTCACCTGCAAGATCTTTGAGGACATGGGTCACGGCGGTCTGATCGGGGAAAACACAGAACGCTTTATCGAAGAGGTGGACGCTGTACATCGGCAATCGAAGAAAGAAACGGAGAAAAGAGACTGTATCGGATGATTCCTTTGATCGGGTTGATGTACAAGACCTTTGGGAAATACCGGAAAGAGAATCTGGGATATTTTGCCGAGTCGAAAAAGAAAATCATAGATTGGGTGAAAGCGTAAAAGATGATGGAGGCAATATGAAAATTTTGATTTATGGCGCGGGTGTGATCGGGCTGTTTCTGCCATGACAGACCCGATAATCTCGAAAAGGTGATAATTATTTATTGAATTGATTTCGAAAAGGTGCGTTCCATGAAAAGAAAAATATTCGAAAAGATGCTCAAATGGAAAGAAGACAGCGCCGGAAAAACTGCGCTGCTGATCGATGGGGCCAGGCGAGTTGGAAAAAGTTATATTGCTGAAGAATTTGCAAAAGAGAATTATAAATCTCATATTCTGATTGATTTTAACAGGGCCGGAGATGAAGTGAAGGACCTGTTTTGCAATGGCCTGAATGATCTGGATTCTTTCTTTATGTATCTATCAGCAATTTTTGGCGTTACCCTCTATGAACAGGAGTCTTTGATCATCCTCGATGAGGTGCAGCTGTTTCCAAGAGCACGGGCTGCAATAAAGTATTTGGTTGCAGATGGCCGCTTTCATTATATGGAAACAGGATCTCTGATGTCGATTCGTGAAAATATAGAGGATATTGTAATACCTTCAGAGGAACGTCATGTCAGGATGTATCCGATGGATTTTGAAGAATTTCTTTGGGCAATGAATGAACAACCGCTTATAGACGTTATTCGTTTATCGTTTGATAAAAAGAAAGCAATGGGGCAGGCCCTTCATAGAAAGGCAATGACATTGTTCCGGCAGTATGTAATCGTTGGCGGAATGCCACAGGCGGTGAATACATATATTGAAACAAGAAGTTTTGAAAAAACTGATGAAATAAAAAGAGATATTCTCTCACTTTACAGAGAAGATATAGCGAAGCATGCAAAAGGATACGAACGAAAGGTAGAGTCTGTATTTGATGAAATCCCTGAGCAACTGTCAAAACACGAAAAAAAGTTTAAATTGTCTTTACTTGGGAGAGGGGCGAAGTATCGAAGCTACGAGAGTTCTTTCCTTTGGCTTGAAAACTCTATGATCTGTAACATTTGTTATAATTCCACGGCTCCAAACGTTGGCATTAAACTAAACAGGGACAGGAATACATTAAAACTCTATATGGGAGATACCGGACTCCTGATCAGCCATGCTTTTGACGAAAACGGTTTGGTGAAAGAAGAAATATATAAAAAACTGCTGCTTGGAAAACTGGAAGTAAACGAGGGAATGGTCTTTGAAAATGTAGTTGCTCAGATGCTTACAGCTTCCGGACATAAATTATATTTTTATTCCAATTCGTCTAGGGAAAATAAAGATGAAAGAATGGAAATCGATTTTCTTATCGCTAAAAAAGATCCGATGAACAGACATAATGTATCGCCGATTGAAGTGAAATCCGGCAAGCGATATACATATTCTTCTTTGGGAAAATTTATGAACAGATTTGATGCGCAGTTGGATGTACCCTATATTCTGCACACTGCTGACTATGCTGAAAAGGATGGGATTGTTTTTATTCCGGTGTATTAGGCTTGGTTGCTTTAACTGGTGCAGTTATGATATAGAACAGTATATTTCATATGAGGGTCAGATTAATAAGTATAAAGACAGTTATTATGAAGCGCTTAAGACATCATCGGAAAAATGGCATGAGAATGACAATGATTATGTTCCGTTCATTGTGAATTTTCTTCAAGTGCTCTATAAGTGAAAGGATAAAAAAATATGAAAGAATATATAATAAAAAGAATTGAAGTCACACCTAATTGGGAGGAGATTCCAACTCTAAAGATAGATAATGTATTATGGGATTCAGATGACAGCATAAAGGCTGGAGCTCAGCTGTGTACAAATGGTGGGTATTTATTCGTACATATGTGGGCGACAGAAGAAGACGTCCTCGCAGAATATACGAAGCCATTGTCGCCTGTATATAAAGATAGCTGCCTGGAGTTTTTCTTTAAGATAGAGTCTCAGGATAATTATTTTAATTTCGAGATAAATCCTAATGGTGCCATGATACTTCAATATGGACCTGACATTTCTAATCGCTTCAACATAATCAGAGAAGATGAGAAGGAATACTTTGACATAAGAACTAACATAACGCCAGATGGGTGGGAATTATTCTATAGAATTCCACGAACATTTATTAGCACGTTCTATAATATCGAATATGAGTTCCAGGGAACACTACAGGCTAATATGTATAAATGTGGTGGTGCCACAAGAAACTACTTATCCTGGTCTAGAGTTAACTCTGAAAAGCCTAACTTTCATCGCCCTGAAGATTTCGGGAAAATGCGATTTGAAGCCTAGCTTCCACCTGCAGTTATTGAAAAAGGACGGGTGCAGCTATTCCCGCTCAATTGGCGCTTGATAAGAAAAGGTTCGTTGTAACAGCGGCAATGAGCAAGCAGAAAACATCGAAAGATGACGAAAGAATCTTTGAATTGATAGATTCTAAAATGGTACTGTCATGTTATCAAGTCAGTAATCCAAGCGTATCGCTTTCGCAGACTATGGAAATTGATAATTTTAAACTGTATATATCAGATATCGGTCTTTTTACAACAATGCTGTTTAATGGTAACATTTTCAGGGGCACTATGTAAAGAGATATATAGAATAAAAGCTAATGTGATAGCTAAGTGTTGTATGTAGTATAATATGCGGTAAAGAAGCCAAGAAAGGAGAGTAGCTATGACACATTATGAATATAAACCGAAGATGGTTTGCGCGAAGAAGATTGATTTTGATTATGAGGATGGGAAAATATATAATGTTAAATTCACCGGTGGATGTAACGGTAATCTTAAGGCAATAGGTAAGCTGGTGGAAGGAATGGACGCACAGGAGATAGCAGATAAGCTTGAAGGTAACACCTGCAGTTTTAAAGAAACTTCCTGTGCGGACCAGCTTAGCAAAGCTCTAAACGAGTGTATTGCAGAACAAGGAAGTGCTATGCATTGAAAGAATGAAAAGGAAACTTGTCTGTTTTTCAGGAACGATGACGAGTATGCGGTGGTACGGTATCAGATGAAGTTAGGGCTGTATGTATCTAAAAGCAGACATCATAGGCGTCTTGGAATAGGAGAATTGATATATGAACGATAAATGGGACACAATTATATGGGATATGGATGGCACTACACTTAATACACTTGATGATTTGACGGTGTCTATGAATTATACCTTGGAAATGTTTAATCTGGCTCCACATACCGTGGATGAATATCGACGTGTATTTGGTAATGGTGTCAGATATGCATTTGAGCATATTGTGCCGGAGGGAATTGAAGCAGAATTAATAGATAAGATGTTGCCTGTATATAAGGAGCATTATGATGAGCATTGTCTTGATAGAACCGGACCTTACGATGGTATAGTTGATATTATGAGGGAGCTTAGTTGCAGAGGTTATAAGCAGGCAATTGTATCTAATAAGATTGATTCTGCAGTGCAGGAATTACATGAGCGATTTTTCGCCGGAGTTGTTGATGTTGCAATTGGTGAGCGAGATGGCGTTAAGCGCAAGCCGGCGCCGGATATGGTTTATGAGGCGTTGAAGGAATTGGGAAGCACGGCTGCAGCTTCTGTTTATATAGGGGATTCTGAAGTAGATCTTGCGACAGCAAAGAACGCTGGATTACCGTCAATTTCCGTACTTTGGGGATTTCGTGACAAGGGATTTTTGCTTGAACAAGGTGCGGTTAGGTTCGCAGAAAGTCCGACAGACATTATAGAATTGATTTGTAGTCAGAGCTCAGTAAATTCATAAATATATTCTATCATTCTTTGGTTGTATCTTGAAAAAAGGAATAATATACAGTATAATGTTAGCGGAAGCTAACTGAAATAGCGCCCATTTAGGGTGCTTTACTTTGGAGATAGAGTTAGCGTTAACTAACCACATAAGGAGGATTTTTATGAAATTAAAAGGAGTAGGCATATTTGCACTTGGTACATTATTCGGTCTTGAGGGAATTAAGCTTCTTTCATCCAGAGAAGCAAAGAAGGTCTATGCACATTGTACAGCAGGAGTTCTAAGAGCGAAGGATAATGTCATTGATCAGGTTACTGTTCTTCAGGAGAATTGCAGTGATATTTACGAGGAAGCGAAGGCAATTAATGCAGAGAAGGAAGAGAATTACGATTTTGAAGAAGTAAAAGAATCTGAGAAAGAAACAAAGAAGAGACCCGGCAGAAAAAAGAAGGACGCTGATAAATGAGATACGAAGTAAAACACGAAATCAAGGGAAGAATCAGAGTTCATTTTCTTATGAAGAAAATGAGCTTTGAACAGGCTGACACGTTAGAATACTACCTTACAAGCTTTGATGAGATAGGTGAAGTCAAAGTATATGAGAGAACTGCGGATGTAGCTATATTCTTTGATTGTGACAGAAGCAGAGTCGCAGAGATTCTTGATGAGTTTTCTTTTGGTAATGTGTCAGTGCCAAGGACGGTGCTAGAAAGCTCGAGTAGAGAGGTGTCCGCCAAATACTATGACAAAATAGTTACGGAAGTCATTGTTCATTACATAAAGCGTCTGATACTTCCTTTTTCTGTCAGAAGAATTATTACTATTGTAAAATCAATTAAGTTTATATGGCGCGGTCTTAAATCAATTAAGAGTAGGCATCTGAAAGTGGAGCTTCTTGATGCAATTGCAATTACTGCGGCTGTTATTATGGGAGACTATAATACTGCTTCAAGTGTTATGTTCCTTCTCGGCATCGGAGAGACACTTGAGGAATGGACACATAAGCGCTCTGTGGATGACTTGGCAAGGCAGATGTCTCTTAATGTTGATAAGGTCTGGCTTGTAACGGGAGACGGCGAAGTCTTGACTGATTCATCTAAGATTATCGAGGGTGATAAGGTTGTTGTTCGTATGGGTAATATCATTCCTTTTGACGGAGAAGTTGTGTCCGGTGATTCAATGGTTAACCAGGCCTCAATGACGGGCGAATCCGTAGCCGTACAGAAAAGTATCGGAATGAGCGTATTTGCCGGAACTGTTGTTGAAGAAGGCGAAATAATTATTAAGGTTACTAAGACAGAAGGTTGCGGACGATTTGATAAGATTGTTAAGATGATAGAAGAGTCTGAGAAGATGAAATCTGCACAGGAAAGTAAAGCAGAAAGACTCGCAGATAAGCTTGTGCCGTATACGCTTCTCGGTGCAGGCTTTACATATTTATTCAGCAGAAATATTACCAAAGCGATATCTGTTCTTATGGTTGATTATTCTTGTGCATTGAAGATGGCTATGCCGATATCTGTTCTCTCAGCAATAAGGGAAGCGTCGAGATATGGTATTACGGTGAAGGGTGGCAGGTTCTTAGAGGCTGTCGCAGACGCCGATACGATAGTGTTCGATAAAACAGGAACGCTTACGGAAGCAAAGCCTACTGTTGCGAAGGTGGTGTCATTTTCCGATGAGTCGGAAGATGAACTCTTAAGACAGGCTGCCTGCCTTGAAGAACATTTCCCGCACTCAGTTGCAAAAGCTGTAGTTGACGCCGCACATAAAAAGGGACTTAGTCATGAAGAACTTCACACTGATGTTGAGTACATCGTGGCACATGGGATAGCGTCGAAGATTAATAATGAAAGAGCGGTTATAGGAAGCTATCATTTTGTTTTCGAAGATGAAGGCGTTAAGATTCCGAGAGGAAAGAAGAGACTTTTTACAACGCTACCGGATGAATATTCACATCTGTATTTTGCTATAAATGGTAAGCTTTGCGCTTGTATTTTAATTGAAGATCCGATGCGTCGAGAGGTTAATGTCGTTGTAGAGAAGCTTCGAAGTCAGGGCTTTAAGCATATTGTTATGATGACGGGAGACAGCGAAAGAACCGCATCGAAGATTGCAGCTGAAGCGGGAATAGATGAGTATTACGCAGAAGTTCTTCCGGAGGACAAGGCAAGATATATTGAGGAAGCGAAGAAAGAAGGTAGAAATGTAATTATGGTAGGAGACGGCATTAACGATTCGCCGGCACTTTCTGCTTCCGATGCCGGTATCGCTATAAGCGACGGTGCAGAGATAGCAAGGCAGATATCTGATATTACGATTAGCTCGGCAAATCTGTGGAGCATTGTGACACTTCGTGATCTTAGTGTTAAGTTGATGAGGCGAATAAGGTTTAATTACAGAACCATTGTTGGCTTTAATACAGGGCTCATTATTCTCGGAGTAGCAGGAGTGATATCTCCATCGACTTCCGCGATGCTTCATAACAGCTCGACTATTGCGCTTGGACTTAAAAGTATGACACGTCTTTTGCCTGACGAAGATATTTCTAATGAAATGTAAAAGATGTAAGAGCTCGAAAGGAGAAAAGTATGTATAAGACAACGCTTAAGATTGACGATATGATGTGCTCTATGTGTGAGGTACATGTCAATGATTTGATTAGAAATAAAATTCCGGGAGCTATGAAGATTAAGAGTTCCTATAGGAAGGGAGAGAGCACATTCATGTCTGAAGAAGCACCTGATGAACAAATGTTAAAAGAAGCATTTACAGGGATAGGGTATGAGGTAAAATCAATGCAAACGGAAGCGGTAGAGAAGAAAGGGATGTTTGGGAGATAAAGTATGAAACCAAATTACAAAAATTGGATGCCAAAAGGAATGGTGGCAGGCACCGGAACAGGAGCAATAATATCATTTGTAGCATTTATTATTCAGGATAAGCTATCTTTATTTGGTGATGGCAAGTTAGGCAAAGCTGTTAGGTTGACGGCGCTTGTTCTTACTATAGTACTTTTTCCTGTGACAATATGGATGATACTTATGTACAGAGCGTTTTCATATAATGGCAAGCGTCAGCTGTCAAAGCATATTATTGAAGGGATTGCCGATTATGTAGATATTCCCGATGAAGGAAAAGGTCTTGATGTTGGTTGCGGAAGCGGAGCGCTAACCATAGCATGCGCTAAAAGGAATCACAAAGCAACGATGATAGGTATAGACAGATGGGGCAAGGAATATGCCTCATTCAGTAAGGAGCTATGTGAGAGTAATTCTAAAGCAGAAGGAGTTAATAATACTGCTTTTGAAAAAGGCGATGCATTGAAGCTGCCTTATAGGAACGAGACCTTTGATGCGGTTACAAGTAATTATGTTTATCACAATATTCCGAGCAGAGACAGGCAAAGCATTCTGTTAGAAACCTTACGTACACTTAAAAAAGGTGGAACTTTTGCTATTCACGATATTATGTCTAAAGGACGATATGGCGATATGGATGCTTTTGCAGAAAAACTTCGGGACATGGGATACGCCGAGGTCAGACTTATCGACACAACTGACGGAAAGTTTATGAGTAGGTTTGAAGCTCTTTGGATGGAACTTTCCGGTTCTAAATTGTTGGTCGGAAGAAAATAGGCGTGGAATGATAAGGAGATAGAAGTTGCAGAAATACCATATTGAAAAGAACACAGTACAAGAGACTCTTATAATACCGCTATACGGAAGGAAAGTTTGCTCCGAAAGATTCCCTAATCTCTTTAAAGACGAGGAGGCAGAGAGAATCTGCAATATGCTTGATTATGATTTTTCGGAAAAAGGGAAGAAGATGGAGTCCGGAGCGGGACTCTTCGGAGCACTTGAAGTTGCGCAGAGGCAGTATGATATTGGATGTGAGGTAAAAGAATATCTAAAGAAAAATCCTGAGGCAGCAGTTGTCAGTATGGGGTGCGGTCTTGATGATACATATAGGAAATGTGATAACGGCACTTGCAATGGATACAACATTGATATGCCCGATGTTATAAAAGTAAGGAATGAGTTATTGCCTACCGGTGACAGAGAGGTTAATCTCGGGTTCAATCTTAATGATGATAGGTGGATGGATGAAATCGATGCTTCAAAAGGAGCAATATTTTTTGCAACAGGAGTCTTTTATTATTTCAAAACAGAAGACGTAAAAACACTATTTTGCAAGATGGCAAAAAGATTTCCGGGAGCGATTCTTGTATTCGACGCCTGCAATCAAAGAGGCGCTAAAATGATGACGAAGACGTGGCTGAAGGAGGCCGGTATAAGCGACGTTAAGGCATTTTTCTCACTTGAAAGTCATACTGAGCTTGAAGACTGGAGTGACGATTTTAAAAATGTATCAGCAAAAAGCTATATGCGTGGTTACAGAGACATCTATAGCGACGTAGGATTCTTTCATAAACTTATGATTAGGTTCTGTGATAGTCTGGTTAAGATGATAATTGTGAAGATAGAGTTTGGGAAGTAAGGAGGACAATACCATGGGACTTTTTTTGAAATTCATTAATCAGACAAGGAAGCCAAAGGGATTTCTTGGGAAGATGATGGTTAATAGGATGAATGGCGGAGGGCATGTGAAACTGGCCAACTGGGGTATGATGCATCTAAAGTCGTACGCTCCTAATGATATATTGGAAATCGGCTGTGGTGGCGGAAGGAATGTTAGAGAGCTATTAAGGAGATATCCCGCTTCAACAGTGACCGCTATAGATTATTCCGAAGTGTCTGTAGAGCAAACAACAAAACTTAATGCAGATGCAATTAAGGAAGGAAGATGTACTGTGGAGAAAGGGGACGTGTCTAACCTAACACTTCCTGAAGATAAGTATGATCTTGCTACTGCTTTTGAGACAATATACTTTTGGCCGGGTTTGGACAAATGTTTTGAACAGGTTGTAAAGGTACTTAAACCCGGCGGAATATTCATGGTTGTAAATGAATCGGACGGTATGGATGAAGAAGGTCTTAAGTTTGAAAAAATCATTGACGGTATGAAGTGCTATACGGCAGAAGATATAAAAACAGCGATGAAGAACGTAGGCTTTTCTAAAGTTAAATCGGTGCATCATAAAAGTAAACCGTGGATTACGGTACTTGCGAAGAAGTAAGGGTGAAATTAAGCTTCTTGTTATTTTCCCCGGGGCTTCAGCACTTGCGGCTTGGATTTGTACTTTGTTTATGTGATGTGGAGTAAAAATGAGAAAAAAGAAACTTGATAAATCAATTATATTTAGAAGATTTCGAGATGATTTAAAAGAAAAATACGGAGCTGTAAAATCAACTGATATGTGGGTATATGCAAATGCTGAGTATCAGAGACTAATAGATGCTGAGCCAAATGCTGATAAGATAGGATGCGAGTATGTATTTCCCTGTGTGGCATTATATCGAGCGATTGAAAAGTATGCACCCGGAGAGGCACTTTTAGTAACACGCTCGTTTGGAACAAAAACTGGAATTCGAATGAAGAAAATATTTCGTAAAGCAACAGCTTTTCCTGGCGTTCCTGCATTTATGTGGAAGAATATGGATATGATTTCCGCCAAGCTCAGTAGCGGATATGAAATAGATAATCTTTCTGTTGATAAAACGCATTGCAATATGGATGTTAAAAGCTGTCCGCTTTATGATAAGGCATGTGAACTGGGCACACCGGAAGCTGTACAGATGATTTGCTGTATGGATAAGGAATATATGACCGGCTTTCGGGGAGTTGACTATAAAAGGACTAAATCTGTTGCTGAGGGCGATGATTGCTGTGATTATAGGCTTAAGAAGTCAAACATTTACTGATGATAGAGGATTCATTGTTAGTCGTGAAAAATAAGATTATTAGAAAAAGGACTTAGATATGATTTGGTATGTGTTAGTTATTGAAGCGATAGTATTCGCAGTGATTTTTACAATAATTGTCTTTGTGACATATAGCGGAGACAGAATATATAAACCTGAATGTATTCATAATTATCCACCTGATATACAGGAGGAGTATTTCAAGACACATGAGAGAGTGGATGTGTCCTATAAATCAAAGAAAGTTATTTTGACTAAATCGCTTGGAATAGTTGTTTTTTCTGTAATACTCGTGATATGTGCAAAACTGGCGGGAGCAACTACATTTTGGCAAGGTTTTTTTGTTGCATTCGGACTTATGGTCTGGATAGGACTATATGACACTCTGTTTTTGGATTGGGTGCTATTTGCAAATATGAAGAGATTTCGCTTAGAAGGCACAGAGCATATGGATAAGGCATATCACCAAAAGTGGTTTCATTTGAAAGGAATTATCTTTCCGGGCATTATATTTGCGCTTATTCCGGCAGCTCTTGTAGGGCTTATTATTAGTTTGATTTAGAGGAAAAGGTATGCTTTGTATGAAAAAGGGGAGAGAAGAATGAGAATACTTGTATACGGAGCCGGAGTGTTGGGTGGAAATCTGGCGAATTCTTTATATCGACAAGGAAAAGATGTAACACTACTGGCACGTGGCGAGTGGTATGAAGAAATAAAAAGAAATGGTCTGAGTATCCATCATTATTTCGGGAGAAAGACGAATTCGAAGATTCCCGTAATTAATGAACTTAAGCCTGATGATAAATATAATGTGATATTTGTGGTGGTAAGATATACGCAACTTGATAGTATTCTTCCCATTCTTAAAGAAAATGCATCGAAGGTTATTATATTTGTCGGCAACAATCTTAAGACTCGTGAGATTACATCGGAGTTAAGAGGAAAGAATGTACTTTTTGCATTTGCATCATCTGCCGGACACAGGGAAAAGACGTATATAAGGTCTGTTGCTCTTAATAGGATTACGGTCGGAAACATAAAGGGTTCGCTGTCCGGTGAGAGGTTTGTTAAGAAGTTGTTTGTTGGCACAAGATTCAAAGTGACTTACGAACATAATATGACTGATTGGCTCTTGTGTCATGCGGCATCTGTAATTCCAATTGCATTTGCATGCTATTATACGGATGGAAATCTTAGAAAGGTTAAGAACGACAAGTCATATCTTAACAGAGTAATGGATGCGACAATAGAGGCGTATCGTGTGCTTGAAGATAATGGACACGAGATAATGCCTGAATCTGATAAGGATTATAATAACCCCGGATTTAAAAAGAAATATATGCCTTTTTATAGATTGATATGTGCTACTAAACTTGGCAAGCTTTGTACATCCGACCATGCAATGAATGCAATAGACGAAATGAGTGAACTAAACAAGGATTTTAAGAAATGTCTTGAGAAGTATGGAGAGATTCCGAAAGCGTGGCTTAACCTTGAGCGCGACACTAATGGATATTTGTAAAAATGTAGCATTTATCCAAATGTGTTGTCAAGGAAGGGATGGTTTACACCGCCATTTCCGACAGAAGAACAGTTGCTTCGGATCCTTCACAAGCTATATTCCGAAGTGGAATACCATGTTGACGGGTCTATAGTATATTTTAAGTGTGTAAAATAGTTTTGAATAAGAAAAGAAGTTAAGAAAAGAGGCTTACTATGAAATACACCGGAATGCCATCGGGTATGTGGCTACTATACAGAAAATCATTTAAAAACAGCCTTGTATCTGTCCTTGGATATGATAAAAAAAGAGCAGAAAGAATTACAAAGAAAGCTAAACAAAGATATAGGTGGATTATTATAAAGCTTCCTGAATTTGAAAAGGAAGACAGGTTTAAGACAAATATTGTAAATTGTGCAATGCTTATATCTTTTTTGCAGATTATGGATAAGAGACCAACAGTTGAAAAAGCCACAGACTATTATGAAAAGGCTATGACCAATATACCCACTAAGATATTCTGCAAGCTGGGAGGAAAGAAAAAGTATGGTGATAAGGATATTGAAGGAATGAAGAGGACGGCGAAGCTAAATGCTGCCGACAGGAATCCGTATTCTTGGAATATGGAATTTATCCCTTATGAAGATGGTAGCGGCTATGAGGCTCGATTTACAAAATGCGGTATCTGTGCGTTAATGAAGGAGTATGGCTTCTATGACTTGACGCCTGCTATGTGTCATCTTGATTATACAATGACTGAAATGAGCGGTGTGTCAAGATTTGTAAGGGAATATACTCTTGCGACAGGCGGACCGTATTGCGACTGCGGATACAAGAAGAGAGGAAGTTATAGATAAAATGGAAACAGTAATAATAGGTCTGCTCATACCATTTGCCGGAACAGCACTCGGAGCAGCCTGCGTATTCTTCTTGAGAAAAGATCTAAATCATAGTATTCAGAGGGCACTTACAGGCTTTGCGGCAGGTGTTATGGTGGCTGCATCTATATGGAGCCTTATCGTTCCTGCAATTGAGCAGTCGGATGACATGGGGAGACTTGCATTTCTTCCGGCGTTTATTGGGTTCTGGCTGGGTATACTGTTTTTGCTTTTTCTTGACCATGTTGTACCACATTTGCACAGAAGAATTAATCAAGTTGAAGGACCAAAGAGTCATCTTACAAGAACAGCAATGCTTGTTCTTGCTGTAACACTTCACAATATTCCTGAGGGAATGGCAGTAGGAGTTGTATACGCCGGACTTGTAAGCGGTTCAAATGGTATCACTGCCGGCGGTGCGCTTGCGTTGGCACTTGGAATTGCAATACAGAATTTCCCGGAAGGTGCAATTATTTCTATGCCGTTATATGCAGAGGGTAGAAGTAAACCCAAGTCCTTTTGGCTTGGAATGATGTCAGGCGCAGTTGAGCCTATTTTCGGAGGACTGACAGTTCTTGTGGCAGGATTGGTTGCGCCCGCAATGCCGTATCTTCTTTCCTTTGCAGCAGGGGCAATGCTTTACGTGGTTGTAGAGGAGTTGATTCCGGAGATGTCAGTAGGTGAACATTCCAATGTAGGAGTGCTATCTTTTGCAGTGGGTTTCAGCATGATGATGGCGTTAGATGTGGCATTAGGTTAGAACACATAACCGGCAAATATAGAATAAAGCCGACACAAAAATATTTTTATTGACAAATGAATAATAGTATGTTTTAATACTAACTAATTTAATACGAGTTAAACCGATGAGAAAGAGTAAGGAGTCAATTTCCCTATTCTGAGAGAGAGCTGTAGATGGTGGGATTACAGCAGAATATATTTTGATGAATGGACTTTCGAGGGCTTTGGTGAACATGTGAGAACAGTAGCCGAGACGGAGCAGACACTTCGTTAACAATGTCAGCATATGATGGTATGCGTTAAGTGGTCGATAGAGAGAAGCTATCGTCAAGCCGGGTGGCACCGCAGGAATAAGATTACCTGTCCCAGCAATCGTAAGATTGTTGGGATTTTTTTATAGGTTGCGTTTTGACGAAGTCAAAATGCTACACGTCGAACCCCTTCGTGCGAAGCACGAACTAAAATGGGGTGAGACTCCTTATTGTATCACAGTAAAAAATAAACCACCTGCTATGTTGGGTGGTTCCCAGTTAGCTTTAGCTTCAAGCAAAAACCTCCCATGTTATAATGTGTGTGGTTCGCCAACCGCACTAGAATAACAGAGGAGGATCCAAATGGATAAAAATAGTATAGCACATACGCGATGGGAATGTAAGTACCATATCGTATTTGCACCAAAGTACAGAAGGAAAATAATATACAATAAGATTAGAGCAGATATATAGCACACATATTAAGTGAGCTATGCAAACGAAAGGGTATAGAAATAATAGAGGCAGAGGCATGCCCCGATCATATACATAAGTTCGTGAGAATACCGCCTAAGTACAGCGTTTCGCAAATAATGGGGTATTTAAAGGGAAAGAGTTCGTTAATGATATTCGAGCGACATGCAAATCTTAAGTATAAGTATGGGAATAGGCATTTTTGTTGTAGAGGTTATTATGTGGACACAGTAGGAAAAAATGCAAAAAAGATTGAAGAGTACATAAGAAATCAATTGAAAGAAGATTTAGAATATGATCAAATGACGCTAAAGGAATATATTGACCCGTTCACGGGTGAGCCGGTGAAGTAGGGCAACGAATAAAACGCTTTAGCGTTAGCCAGAGAAAGTAGTGCGGAAGGCGGACTACTCAGTGCCTCTTTAGAGGCAAGCAGGAAACAGCGGCTTATAGCCGCAGAACAAACCACCAGCTAAGCTGGTGGTACTGATTGTATCAAAAATTTTGATGCTTTTAAGTATGACAAACCATTGACAATTAGCAACAGGAAAGACTGCGCGTTCAATTCTTATATCCTGCGGTGCTAGATTAGCACCCTTTGATATAGCCTCACTAAGAGAGATTATGAGTTTCGACGAGCTAGAACTAGATAAGTTAGGGGATAGAAAGAGTGCTCTTTTTATTATCACATCTGATAAAGACTCAACATTTGATTTTGTAAGCGCACTTTGCATCTCACAGATGATGAATGCTTTATGTACAAAGGCAGATGATAAGTATGGTGGGAGACTTCCTATACATGCAATGTGTCTTTTTGATGAATTTGCCAACATCAGGATTTCCGATATGCAACGTCTAATAGCAGTTATAAGGTCTCGTGAGATATCAGCATCAATAATCCTGCAAAGTAAGAGTCAGCTTAAGGCTAACTATAAGGAGCATGCGCAGACGATTGAAGGTAACTGTGATAGCTTACTATTTCTCAGTGGCAAGGGGAAAGATACGTTAAAGGACTTAGCAGAACTTCTAGGTAAAGAAACAATTGATTTATATAACACCTCTGATACTAGAGGAGGCTCTAGGTCGTATTCAACTAGCTTTACTAAGATGGGTAAAGACCTAATGAGTAAAGATGAGATTGCTGTTATGGATGGTGGCAAATGTATCTTGCAACTTCGTGGTGTAAGACCATTTCTATCGGATAAGTATGATATAAAAAAGCATCCTAATTACAAGGAGACATATGACTTCGATAAGAAGAACATCTTTGATGTAAAGAAGTATTTAGCCACAGAATTAAAAATGAAAGACAAGGATGAATTTGACATCTTTTATGTCTAAAAGTACATTGACAATTACATATCTCACATTGGTATATACCTTTAAATTTACGACATAATATGCTATTATAATAGTGTAAATAGGACTTGCATAAATGAGAGGAAGTGGTCATATGCATATACCAAGGACACCTTATATTTTGAATCTAAAAGGTAAAAGAGGGCTAGATATTTTGAATAAAATAGCTCAACTCAAACCTGAAACGGATGAAGAAATAGAAAAAAAGGTAAAGATGATGGAAGAAAAGCTTCGTAAGCAAGGAGCTCGCATATGAATGAACGTTTTTCATGTATCAGATTATCTCTATTTCCAAGGTGGAAAGAAAAGATAGAGGATTTTGAGAACGATATGAATCCTAATCTAGTGGATTACTTAAAAAATGTGGCATGGGAAGAAGATACAGAAGACTGGAATGCGGTGTATCTTGTATTAGATAGACTTCATGATGATGACATAGTTCTATATTTTGCTTTGAAGTGTGGTATGATTGGAAATTCTTTTTCTGAGGATATTTATGACCTGTTGGAAAAGAATAAAGATGAGCTATTAAAGTTAATGCCACAAGACAAGCAAGAAGCGATTGCTTTTTTGAGAGATTTTATGGCAGATGCAAAAGAAAAAGACGAAATAAATAAAGTTGCAAGTACTATGTCAGGTGTTGAATTAACACAGTTTTGTATTAATCAGAACCATAGAGAAAAGTGTAAAAAGGAACAAGATGATTTGACGGGAATAGGTGCTATAATATTTTACCGGTATGTTCTTCCAATAGCCAAGGAAATCAAGCAAAGAGCAGGATGTAAGTTTATGTATTTATTTGCTGCTGATAATACCGAAGATGAATCACTTATAAAGTATTATAAGGATAAGCTATCATTTTTTACTGTATCCGAATTTGACGCTAGTGGTCTAGGAGAAAGAATAGTTGTTCCGATAATGCCATTTTATGATTATCGTTGCGAATTTATGATAAGAACTATATAGAATGTAAATAGAATAAAGATATTTAATCCCGATGTGAGGTATGGAAAGTACTACACATCGGTTTTTTATGCCCGATTATGTAACAACTATATTTAATATCATATACGAAAGGAGAAAATGTTATGGGATTTTTTAGTTCATAGAAGAGTGGATAAGGGAGTGCCTATCTGGGATGATTTTAGAAAACCTCAACACGATGTACAAAGATGTTAATGAGAAAACAGGACAAATCGCTGTTGAGGTTTCTAAGACTCCTCAAGGATGGAATGGAAACATATACAGTCTGATTCATAACCTGTCTGATTCGGCAATGCTTCCAATAGCAAGCATGGTAAAATTACGCCTTAAAACAAAGAAAATGTCCTGAATGTGGTAACTCGGATGTAAAGTTATACGACACGGCTAAACTAAAATGTAATAAATGAGGTAAATGTTGGAAAATATAAGGAAGAATACACTACGAGAAAAAAACTATTAGTTGACAGGGGGACTCCTTCTGTCAACTTTGGATATTTACAAATTAACGAATGGCGTCGCAATTTTGCTGCGTTGTTTTTTACTATTAAGATATTGCCTGCATAGACAAACGATGATATAATATGCCTATAAAAATGGAGGGGATAATTATGTTTGCAAAGCAAGAAGTAATCAGACCATCTGCAGATTTGCGAAATCACTATAATGAAATTTCCAAACAGTGCCGTGAGGATAACGAAGTTGTTATTATTACGGTAAATGGACGAGGGGATACGGTTACACTCGCATACGAAGAATATAAAAGAATGAAAGCAAGGATTGAACTTTTGGAGACTCTCGCAGAAGCAGATGAAGATGTTAAGTTTGGAAGAGTTGCACCTATGAAAGATACGTTTGACGAATTAAGGAGTCTTCTTAAGGAGGGTAAGGCTTGAAGTACGAAGTTATAAGAACTGACACAGCAGATTCCTTAATTAGAAAAACTGTCCTTTATGTAGCGGAAAATTTTGGAACGGATATTGCTCTGGAAAAATTGGATAATCTTGAAGAGGCTATAATGAGTTTAGGAATGAATCCATACATTGGTACAAAGCCAAGGTATAATATACTTAATCGACAAGGATACCTGGTTTTGATTTTGGAAAAAGATCTTGTGTTTTATAAGGTTGATGATGATAAGAGACAGGTTATAGTATATGCAGTTGTAGACCAAAGACAGGATTACCTAAGTATTATACGAGGCTTGTAATTCTCCATCTTCATCATATAAACGTATCTTCAATTTTTGTGGTGATTAACATTTTATAGAACTCAACCGTTTTTGTATATGCTTAAAGTCTTACATCAATTGTAACCTTACATTTTTATAATTATACTAATGAGGGCACAAGTTGACTTTTAGATTATACATGCTAGAATATAAATGAATAAAGGGGAGTTAATGAAAGATAATATATTTGAAGTAATACAAGATAATGCACTTTATGCAAAGAAAAGAGATCATAAGATTGATATAACAGATGTGGCAATTAATAAAATACCGCGTGTTCAATTCAAGGGTTTTTCTGATATGGAGAATGATATTCTTTATCAACTTTCGGTACTTGTATTGTGGACTTCATTGAATGAGAATAATAGTAATGAAGTGGCTATAACATGTGCGTTAGATTCAGATAAACCACTTGAAGGTATAGGAGTGGCATATGGTGATGAGCATGAAGTAGATGTATGTTCTGATACGGCATCGTATCATTTGTTAGTTTCAGGTAGTAAATGTGTAGTTATATTACATAATCATCCATCTGTTCAAACATTATCACTTGAAGACGTCAAATTTTTCCTTCATTTTGAGTCCATAAGAATGATAGTTGTGGTTACTAATCAAGGCAACATACATTATCTTTGTAAGGATGACGAATATATTTATGAGAATGCAAAAGACTTATTTAATGAATGTGTAGAAGAGCTAGATGAAAATTCAACAGAAAAGGAAATCTACACAGCGGCATTGACATTTTTAGCACGAGCAAGCGAAGTTGGACTATACTATAGATAAGGAGACAAGCTATGAATGATTATACATTAAATGACATCAAATATAATCCACAGGAAGTGAGTCTATTTGTTAAGGATGATAATTACATGCCGGACAAAAAGGCTATTGAAAAAGAGTTTGAAAAAAACAGGGAATTGTTTAATAGATTTAAGAAAGAATGCAAGGATATATTGACGGCACAGTTATCGAAGCCAAAGGCTTAATGTGGGTCAATTCATTTGTTTTAAGAAGTTCTAAAACCCGTTACAAAAAGGCTATATTAGATATTAATCATAAGGGCTAAGCCACATAAATATTATGTGGCTTAGCCCTGATTTCTGAGTTATTTTATATGTATCCTTCTCAATAGAAAGATTGTATTCCTTCTTCTCTCCACTCGGTGACTCCAGTATAAAAACTGTCGTGCCGGCTTTTTTTATTCGGCGTGTACGAAATAATTCTCAGCGCTGTCAATATATATTATTTTTACATTACCATATGTGTCGTCTGCGAGGGAAACATGATAGGTATCATTGGTAAAAGGATGAGATACCCCCACCACTTTCCTTACTGAAAGGCACCTGAATATAGTTATCCTACCGGCTCATCTAACAATTTCCACAACCTATCAGCATAACTATATGAGATACTAATGATTCTATCATGTCCAAATGCATTAATCTTATAAGACTGTTGCATCTTGAAATACGCACTCATAGGACACCTCCGTAGCAACATTATAAGACCGGAAAAAACACAAGTCAAGAACAAATGTTCGCAAAGTGTTCGGTGAAGTGTTCTATAAAATACCAGATTATTATATAAGTCCTAAGCTCCTGTATAAGTATGTCAGGTTTTGCTTTGAAAATGAAGAATAATTATGTTAGAATCATGTATGTAGTAACTGGTAGAGTGTTTTTCGCAAACGCTCAATAGGTAGTATGAGAAAGGGGAGGGAACTATGAAAAAATTAAGAGTTCTTGTTGTTGTAGCGGCAATTGCTACATTGGCGATTGGTTTATTTGCCGGATGTTCATGTTCATCAGGTGGATCATCTAAGCAGGATTTCGGTTGGTACAAAGCAACTCTTCCGGAAGGTTTTACTGATTCTAAGGAGAGTGGCAAGGTAGGACAGAGATTTGGAAAAGGTGAAGGTAGTAACGAATTAATCATTAAAGTTTATAATAAGAATAAGACTTCTAGTGTTTCTGATGCGGCTAAGGCAAAAGCAGATGCTATTGCTAGAGACACAACAAAATACACTGACAAAGGACAGGTAAAACTTGGAAACTATACCTGGGAGCTAGTTGGTTTTACATGGAATAGTAATACTCCAAGCATAAAGGCATTCGCTGATGTAGGGGATAAGAACTATGTTGAACTTGACTTCTTTATGATGGATGAGAATAGTGCAGATACTAAGTCATTCCTAGAATCATTTGAGTATGTTGGCGAAAAAGAGCAGAAGTAATTACTGATATTAATTTTTAGTGTGTTAAACTAGTGAAATAAACACTAAGCCCCACTTCATTTGAATTCATTAATTCATCTGAGGTGGGGCTTTTCATCCACAAACTGGAATTTGGCAACCTCTTACTAAAAGAAGCGCCCTACAAATCCTAACTTATCAGTCTGCGCATTAAGGAGATAAAATATGAATCTATATGATTTTGATGGAACTATATATCCTTCGAATTGTACTGTGGAGTTTTTTCTATACTGTATGAAGCGACATCCCAAACTTGTGCTTACTTTTCTTCCTAAGATGGTAAAGTGCTTTACACTTAATAGATTAGGGAAGATGCCTGAGTATCTTATGTATCGTAAATTTTTGGGATTTCTAGGGATGATTGATGATGTTGAAGAGCAGATTGAACGTTACTGGGACAAGAATGAAAAGAAAATCGCTTCCTGGTATCTGGCACAGAAAAAAGATGATGATTTAATAATAAGTGCATCACCGACCTGCATTATTAATCCTATAGCAAAACGACTTGGGGTTAAGTGCGTTGCAACTGAATACAATATTAAATACGGTGTTTTTATGAATAATTTTATGCATGCTAAGGAAAAGTCGCTCTACATTATGGAACATGGTTTTCCTGTTATTGATAATTTTTACTCTGACTCACTTTCAGATACCCCCATCGCTTTATGCGCTGAGAAAGCACATCTTGTATCGAATAGAGCAACTAAAGTATCAGATTGGCCAAAGCTTGATTCAAAGACAATGAAGAAAGTTAATAAAAAAATAGATACTGGATGGAATATTCATTTGAATGATTAGTGTTAACATGTCGCATTTTCATTTGAAATGTGTATATATAGGCGATGGTTCTAAAGTTAAGTGCCCGTCGTGTGGTGATACGGATGGTCAGCAGGTTGTTGATGGCAGAAATCAAAGGTCTAATTGACGAACTGCTTTAGTGTATATAAGATGTAAATTAAATTTTTTTTGAAAAATATGTCGCTTTTTTCATTTTCCATGTGTATATATAAGCGTAAGGTAAAAAACCACAACACAAAGTGGTAATTACAGGAAAGAAAATAATATTCCATTAATAAAGTAAAAGGAGGAAACAATTATGAGAAAAGAATTATTAAAGGGATTAACAGAGGAGCAAATTAAGAAGGTGGAAGCTTGCAAGAGTTCAGAGGAAATCTTAGCACTTGCTAAGTCAGAAGGAGTACAGCTTAGTGATGAGCAGCTTGAGGCAGTTTCAGGCGGTGCATGCCAGGAACCTAATGACAACCCATTTGACAAGAAAGATGATCCGTTTGATAAAAATCAGGACATTACTCATAAATCTCCGGTTAAGAAGCCTGACATAATTGCAACAGAGGGATCTGCGCTTCTGTAATAATTACGATTAAATGAGAAAGGGCTAACTCGCGTAAATAAGTTGAGTTAGCCCTGATTTTTTCTGTATGTTAGTGAAGAGCCTGTTAATATATGTGCTATGTCATCAATGGGAAATATTCAAGTTATTAGTGAAAGATTTTTTTTTATGGGGTATAATTCTTATTATAAATGTTATATGGATTATATTAATCATGATAGGAGAAGTAGGTTCATGGGAAAAGTTAAAATCCAACCTGATACACAGGATAGATTATCATTTAATAAGTTCCTTAATATTGTTATAGCATTTATTCTAATATTCTCACTTACGATTCCTATGTATGCGCGTGCTGCATATCCTAAGACTGAAGTCAAAGCATATTTTTATAACGAGGAACAGAGTGGGACGTTTGATTGTATATTCGTAGATGGCGTGCCGGTTCCTTATATTGATATAATGCAATACTTTGAAGCTGTATATAGTAGTGAATATAATTTAGAACCTGAAGATGGCGATAGATATCGGTTTTATAATGACAGAGGTTATATGATATTTGATCCTGAACATGACACTATTGTTATTAATTCGTTAGATACATTTATATATAATGATTCTGTTTCAGCAGAATCGTCTATGAAGGATAAGAACGAAGAGGGAGACGATAGTACTGCGTATTTTGAGTTTGGGGGTAATAGATATCTTTCCGATGTGACTGAAGTTGAGTTGAATCTTGGCAAGTACAACATTGATATAATAGAAGATGAGGGAAAAATATATCTTCCTCTGACTACATTTAATATATTATTTGGAGGTTCATATGATGTACCGGTATATTCAAATGATGAAATATCTATTACAGGTGGCGATAGTAAGCCACTGGTAGATTGTACAATTAATCTTAACAAGTTGACGAGGGAGGAAAGTGAAGCAGAATACACATATAATAATCTGTGCTTTTTTATGGAATAGCCGTTCTTAGTGAAATGCTGTATGATGGAGGTCACACTTATCTAAAGGACCCAATAATTGATAATATTGATGCTGTGGCAGTAGAAGCATTTGATGATGTTGGAGAGAATGAAAACGATCCAAGAACAATTCTTTTTAATAAATGGACTAGTATCAATAAACCGGCTAGAGATGCTCACAACAAAATCAAAGAGTATAATGATGGATACAAGTCTTATACCCCGATATTCGCTGAATATAATGGGAATGGTACGATTAAAGCCGCATACTTTGAATATGATGACACCGGAATATATGTTTTTTCAAGTTTTGAAGAGGATACCATTAAGAATTTCAGGAAGGCACTTGACTTGGCCAAAGAACATGGTATGAAGAATTTCCTGTTAGACGAATCATATAATGAAGGTGGTAAAGCACCGGTAATGTGTTATATGTTAGGTATTATGACTAATCAAAAGTCATTATATTATAAGAGCGCATTTTCGGGAGATATACTTGAGAGTGTCTATAAATGCGACTATAACTTAGATGGTATCTTTGGTGATTCTAGGGAAGATGCAGGATATGATTTTAAGTATGGAATACTATGCTCAACGAATGCGTTCTCATGTGGTAGTCTACTACCTGTATATGCCAAAGAAGCAGGCATTCCTATAATAGGTGAGACAAGTGGTGGAGGGACATGTGTGGTAGGATACTTTAACTTGCCCAATGCCTACAATGGTCAGTATTCTTCATATAAGACAATAGTCTATCAAGATGGGAATGATGTTGAGAAGGGTGCAACGCCGGATTACGATATAACAAAACTTGCTGCAGATGGCAGTGTTGATTATTCTGATTTCCATGATTTCGCACTGCTTGATAGTATATTAGATAGGCATTACGCTGACAAATCGCCTGCAAGTGATAGAGCAGTAGATGGAAAGCAGGCTACAGTCGGACAAACCATCAAGGTTAGCTCAGTGCCTAAGACGGGTGACAAGGGGATCGGATATGAATAGACAAGATAGATTATCATTAAATAGGATAATGCGTATTTTCATATCATTTATTCTTATAGTATCACTTACGATTCCCATGTACGCTCGTGCGGAATATGCCAAGAAGGATGTTACGGTATATTTGCATAATATGGATAACAGTACGACATTTAAGTGTATATCCGTTGACGGAGTACCGGTTCCTTATGTCAATATAATGCAATATTGTGAAGCAACCAATGATAAAAATTATAAATTACAGCCCGAAAGCGATGGGAAATACCGTTTTTATAATGACAAGGGATATATGATATTTGATCCGAAAAATGATACTGTTGTTGTATACGCGTTAGACGTTTCTTTCTACAAAGATTGTATGTCTCCCGGCTTTGCCGGATTCAATACAGAAGCAGGCAGCAATGCCACAAACCCTTATTACAGATTTGAGGGGAATAAGTACTTAAGCGATGTGACAGAGTATGAGTTAGATCTTGGTAAGTATGGCATTGATATAATAGAAGACGGTGGGGTAATATATCTTCCGCTTACTGCAACGAATATAATATTTGGAGAGTCATATGAAATACCGGTATACTCTGGTGGTTTGATATCTATTACAAATGGCGACGACCCTGTCATAGACTGTTCGATTAACCTTGACAAGATGACAAGGGATACAAGTGAAGTGCAGTACACTTATAACAATCTGTCCTTTTTAATGGACACAGCATACGGATGTCCGCCTTATTGTAGTATGAGCGATGCTATTAGAAATAACGGATTTGACGCTACAATGGAGTCTACAGATGATACCAGAGAGGTTAAGCGACTACTTAAGTCCAAAGATACTGTCGATTTTTTGTTCGGAATAGTTATTCTTAGTGAAATGTTATATGATGGAGGTCATACTTTCTTACAAATGCCAATCATTAAAAATCCTAATGCGAAGGCGGTTGTGGCATTTAATGAAGCCAGAGAGAATCCGGAGGATTCAAGAGCAATACTTTATGATAAGTGGTATGCTATTAATACGCCGGATAGGGATGCACACAATGAAATCGTAAAGTATAAAGACGGATATAATGCTTACACCCCGGTGTTTATAGAATACGGTGAGGATGATATAATCAGATTCGCATATTACGAATATGATGATACCGGTATATTTGTTTTTTCTGAATTTGAAAATGATACGATTGTAAACATGAAGAAAGCGCTGGATTTGTCAAAAGAACACGGCATGAAGAATTTTCTGTTAGATGAATCATTGAATGTGGGTGGTGAAACTGGTGTTTTTTGCTATATATTAGGTCTTATGACTAGTCGAACGTCATTTTATTTTAGAAATGTATTTACAGGCGATATGCTCGAGTCTGTCTATAAATGCGACTATAACGCAGACGGTATATTCGGTGATTTGATGGAGGATGCAGGATATGATTTTAACTATGGCATACTTTGTTCATCGGCTTCATTCTCAAGTGGTAATCTACTGCCTGTCTATGCAAAGGAGGAAGGCATTCCCATATTAGGAGAGACAAGTGGAGGAGGGACATGTATGGCAGGATTATTTTATCTGCCCAATGCCTACGGCGTTCAATTCTCTTCATATATGATGTCAGTTCGTGAGGATGGTACAGATGTTGAAGCGGGAGCAACGCCGGATTATAATATCACAAAGCTTGCCGCAGATGGCAGTGTGGATTACTCTGATTTCCATGATTTCGCACTGCTTGATAGTATATTAGATATGCATTACGCTGACAAATCGCCTGCAAGCGATAGAGCAGTAGATGGGAAGCAGGCTACAGTCGGACAAACCATCAAGGTTAGCTCAGTGCCTAAGACGGGTGATGATATGCTTAAGGCACGTTTGATTTCTAACAGTCTTTTTATATAATTTGATATAGCATTTTTAATTACGCATACAATTAAGATTGTTCATAAGGAGGTTATTATGGATGTAAATGTGACAAAAAACGGGACAGAACTTACTGTAGAGGTCGTAGGAAGGCTGGATTCACTTACCTCTGCTGACCTTGAGGCTGAGTTAGATGATGCTTACGAAGGAGTAGAACTTCTTATTATGGATTTGGGCAAGCTGGAATATATCTCAAGTAGTGGTCTTCGTGTACTGCTCGGAGCATCGCAGATAATGGACGAGCAGGGTAAAATGGTTGTTAGAAATGTTACAGAACCAATCAAAAAAGTAATAGATATGGTAGGCTTTGACAGCGTATTGAATATTGAATAGATGAATTATAATTAAGAAAGGAAAGATGATGTAACATGTTATGTTGACATCATTATGAAAAAATGATTAGAAAACATAGAAGAACACTTATTATAATAGGTTTATTTTTTACTATAGCGGTAGCAATAACGAATTTTTTTATGAGCTATCAATTTAGTGACCCAAGACTCATAGTAGGTTTATTTGATGCAGGCGTTGATGCAATGGGCGCTGTGATTTGTGCTGCATTGTACTACGGATACATGAGGCAGGAAGGTGTAGGCGTAGAATACTTTAGAGCAATGAATCTACTGGTGAGCTTTGGCTTTTTAGTCAATTTGTTCATTTATTATACATTGAATGAGCCTAAATATATATATATATGCTTTGCATTATGCCTCACAAGTAAATTTATTGATTTGTTTTTGATTTTATTTTTCTATTTATATCTCAGAAGTACTTTGATTTTTAAGGGTGCACTTGCCAAGGTCGCAGAGAAGCTTATTCCTGTATTGGCTGTAATTGAAGGCTTAGTACTATTGTCTAATATTTTCTATCCTGTTACATTCTGGATTAATGAAAATGGTATGTATGAATATGTAGATAATTTTTCCTGGGCAGAGGATGTATTCTTGGTGGTTGCATCTGTTATTACCATAATACTGATTATTAGATGTGATAGTCCGCGTGGGCAGAAAGTCGCAGCCTCACTTTTTGTGATTTTGCCTCTTATAGAATATGTGGCAGTCTTAGGAACATTTGGTAATGCCGGTCAGTATGGTATGGTTTTGCAGGCGCTTATTATTATGTATTGTGTAATATTCAATGACAAGAGTTCCAAGCTTGCGCAAACAGAATCAGAGCTTAATCTGGCTACGGATATTCAGGCGAGTATGCTACCTTCGATTTTTCCGGCATTCCCTTCAAGAAAAGAGTTCGACCTTCATGCAACTATGGATCCTGCCAAAGAGGTAGGTGGAGATTTCTATGATTTCTTCATGATTGATGATGATCATCTTGGTATGGTAATAGCCGATGTGTCAGGTAAGGGAGTACCGGCTGCGTTATTTATGATGTCTTCCATGATTATGATATCAGACCACGCTCGGATGGGTGGTAATCCTGCTGAAGTCTTAGCAAGGGTAAATACCCAGATTATGCTTACTAATAAGACTAAGATGTTCGTTACAGTATGGCTTGCTGTATGCGAGATTAGTACAGGTAAGCTTACATGGGCTAATGCAGGGCATGAGTATCCTATGATTAATGTAAACGGACAGTATGAACTAATAAAAGACAAGCATGGAATTGCTCTTGGGGTTACTAAGAAGGCAAAATACCAGAATAACGAGATGACGCTTAAAAAAGGTGATAGTGTCTTCGTATATACCGACGGTGTAGCTGAAGCAACAAGTGTAAAGAAAGAATTATTTGATACAGATAGAACTTTAGATGTACTTAATTCAATGTCGGATGGAATTTCACAGGAGGAAGTGCTTAAAGGTGTTAGAAAAGCTGTTGATATATTTGTGGATAAAGCGCCACAGTTTGATGATATAACAATGGTAGGATTCAAATACTATGGCCCGGAGGGCAAAGAATGAAAGAACTTGAGATAGATGCGTTAAAAGAGAATCTTCCCCAAGTACTCGCATTTGTTGATGAGGAGTTAGAGTCAGTAGAATGTCCTATGCATACGCAGACAACTATCGATATAGCAGTAGAAGAAATATTTGTAAACATTGCAAGCTATGCCTATGAGTCCGGTGTAGGAAATGCTGTTATACAGATTGAAATATTAAGGGAACCACTATCTGCAGTAATTACTTTTATTGACAGCGGTAAGGAGTATAATCCGCTTGCCAAAGAAGACCCGGATATTACATTGTCGCTTCATGAACGTAAAGAGGGAGGGCTTGGAATATACATGGTGAAACAATCCATGGATGATGTCGCCTATGAATATAAGGATGGGAAAAATATTTTTACTATCCGAAAAATATTGGATTAAGTTGGAGCACTTTATTGCAGAGCGTAAAGCGGGACGAGGGGATGTGCCAAGGACCCCAAAATAAAAAATAAAAAAAGTACTTACACAAAAAAATTATTTGTGCTATAGTAACAAATGTAAAAACTAAAAACGTAGTGAGGAATCAGACGATTGATTTGTAGCGAGGTGAAATTCTTATACAAATCAATCGTTTTTTTGTGCTAATGCACATCTCACATAACTAAGGAGGAAATTAAAATGCCGAAAACAAGATTAGAAAATGTATTTTTTACCATAATAATGGCAACTTTTATGGTATATGGAATGGTTGTATACAATGTGGCTATAGCAACAGGAAATGTTGATGGAAGTACATTTATAGAAGCGCTTAAGGAACTGCCCATAATGGTTCCAATAGCATTTATATTAGAATTCTATATCATAGGAAATGTTGCTAAGAATCTGGCACTTAAGGTTATGTCGCCTGCAAAATATCCGGAGCTTTTCAAGTATGTAATGTCTATATGTATATGTATTATTATGTGCCCGATAATGAGTTTTATTGCAACAATTCTGTTTAACGAGCTAACACTTGGGACTTGGATTAAAGCCTGGGCTATGAATCTTCCTATGGCTTTACTGTATCAGCTTTGCTACTGCGGACCTGTTGTAAGAGCTTTATTCGGAAGGATTATTGCTATAAGAGACAGTATGAGAGAGAAGAAGCCAAGTACAAATGTTTGAAAAATGTTCGATAATTGTTTGATTTTACATAGAACTTCTGCCTTGTTATAATATGCTATATAAGGAAATTATTGGTAATGAGGATTGATAATACAATGCTTATAGACAATGTAGCATAAGGGGGGTGATTGTTAATGAATTTAACAAAGGAACAACAAGAAATCTTAGAAGGCAAAAAAGGAGAAGTAAAAAGGAAGCTGATGGAGACTCTTGTTCGCTATGGCGAGCTGTTCGGCGCAGATTCTATGGTGCCCATTACCGGAGATTATAACCATCTTGTAACTTCCTTCGGACTCAAGGTGCTTACTGCGGTATATGATTTGTTGCAGCAAATCATTGACGACAAGGAAAGCTCGAAGCAGAAGTTTACTGTAGACCCAAGACCGTTAGATCCTAATGTGCCTACGACATTTCTACAAAGAATCGTATTTAATCACTTCATGTATTCTGAGCAGGAGGATTATGAGAAGCAGCTTAAAGAGCTGGGCTTAAAGAACGACAACGCATTTACCTGTACCTGCTATATGGATGAAGTGGGAAATGTGCCAAGTAAAGGAGACGTACTATCATGGTCTGAGTCTTCTGCTGTAGTTTATGCCAATTCTGTTCTTGGAGCAAGATGTAACAGGAATTCCGGAATCATTGATATTATGGGTTCCCTTCTTGGGCTTGTTCCACATTTTGGCTTCCTTACTGATGAGGGAAGAAAAGCATCATGGATTATTGAGGTTAAGACAACGAAAAAGCCCGAGGCACAGCTTCTAGGTTCAGCTATCGGAATGAAGGTTATGGAAGATGTACCTTATGTGGTTGGACTAGACAAGTGGCTTGGCAATGAGCTTAATGACAAGGCAAAGGATTATCTCAAGGACTTTGGAGCGGCAACAGCTTCAAACGGTGCTGTCGGTCTATATCATATAGATAACTTGACACCGGAAGCGGTTGAATCGGGTCGTGACCTGGTACTGCCGGATGCTAAGACATATGTTATTGATGATGCAGAGCTTGAGCGCGTATATAATGATTATCCTGTTATCTGGAAGAATAAAGATGCCAAGCCTAAGCTATGCTTTATCGGTTGTCCTCACCTTTCTTATGAACAGCTTATGGGATGGACGAAGAGGATTCATACTGCCCTTAAGAAGAATGGCAGGAAGAAAGTAGTTATTCCTACTGTCCTAACTGCGGCGCCTGATGTAATAGAGCGTTTCGAGCAGACCAAAGGAGCATCTGTTCTTAAAATGCATGGAGTGGTGCTTTCTTATATCTGTCCGCTTATGTATATGAATAATCCCTTAAGCACCAAGATGCCGGTAATAACTTCAAGCAATAAGCTAAGAACGTACACCAGCGCCCGTTATTACACGGATAAGGAGATATTTAGTCAGATTACAGGAGGGAAAATATGATGAAAGAATTCAAAGGTAGAGTTGTATCAGGTGGTACCATCGAAGCCGAAGCTTTGGTCTCTCATCAGGGATTGAATACGCTTGCCTCCTTTCAGAAGGCACTGCAGTTCGGTGATAAGAAAGCCACTTGCGGCGACCAGAACAATAAAGACTTATATAATAAACCAATGGCAGGGAAGGCTCTGTGTCTGCCCCAGACAATAGGCTCAACAACGGGAGGTCTTGTACTGTATTGTGCATGTGAAATGGGAAGACAGCCTGCGTGTATGCTTTTCTCAGAGCCCATAGACTCCCTTGCGGCAGCAGGCGCTATATTGCAGGATGTGTGGCTTGAGGGCGAATCAATGCCAGTAATAGACTGCTTAGGAGAAGAGTTCCTTGATTATGTTAAGGACGGTATGATGGTATCCGTAAAAAACGATGGGGTAGTGCAGGTTGGGTAGTGTAAGTATGTGGCTACGCTATAGGAAATGTATAAAGCTTCTCGGTGAATCCGGGGGGTGACAAGGGGACTTTTGTCACTGATATAAGGGGCTGTAAAAATAGTCTCTA